>NZ_JBFUDT010000026.1:0-525 GCF_056404575.1 Mesorhizobium sp. P2_C4 | reverse complement strand
AGGGCCATGTGCTGTCGCAGCTGCTGGTGCTCGGCGCCACGCAGATCACGATCAGTCTCACCGTCAACGCCATCATTGCGGTGACGGCCGGCTCTATCGCCACCTTCCTCGCCGGACGACCGCTTTGGCTGGTGATCCAGCGCTGGATGATGGGCACGGTGCTCACCGCACTTGCCGTGAAGATGGCGACCGACGCGCAACGCTGAGCTGCCTGCGGACGCAGCTTACATCGGCCGCCTGATCGCGGCTCCGCGCGGCGCCATGCCAGTGGCGCCGCGCGGCTGAAAGTGCCTGTTGAGCGTCAGGCCGCGAAGCGATCGATCACCTCGGCCAGCGGGACCTGGCCGAGGCAAGCGCCCGAACCCGCTGGGTCTTCGCCATCCTCGATCGCAAGGGCGTAACGCACGACCGGATCGGCTTCGATGCGGCGGCGCAACGCCGCCAGTTTGGGATAGGCAGCTCCATCAACCGCCTGGTGGAACTCCGCCCAGCGCGCCACGCCGATCAGCGTGGTATCGGCCAGTG
>NZ_JBFUDT010000025.1:0-573 GCF_056404575.1 Mesorhizobium sp. P2_C4 | reverse complement strand
CCGAGAAGTCGGTGCCGCTGTCGACATCGCTGGCGTCGAGATCGCCGATTGCCGGCGAGGTGCCGGCCGTGCCGTTGGCAACRCCGGAGGCTTCGGTCAGCGAGCCGCTGGCATCGCCGGTGATCTCCGCCGCGTCATTGGCGCCGTTGATCGAGATGACGATGTCCTTGGTCGTGCCGTCCGAGGTCTGCACGGTGATGGTGTCGGTGAGTGCCGGATCGCCGGTGTTGAGCGCCTGGACGGCGGCGTCATCCTCGTTGAGCGCATAGCTCCATTCGCCGGCCGCGTTGATCGACAGCGTGCCGTGCACGCCGTTGGTCAGCACCGAGAAGTCGGTGCCGCTGTCGACATCGCTGGCGTCGAGATCGCCGATTGCCGGCGAGGTGCCGGCCGTGCCGTTGGCAACRCCGGAGGCTTCGGTCAGCGAGCCGCTGGCATCGCCGGTGATCTCCGCCGCGTCATTGGCGCCGTTGATCGAGATGACGATGTCCTTGGTCGTGCCGTCCGAGGTCTGCACGGTGATGGTGTCGGTGAGTGCCGGATCGCCGGTGTTGAGCGCCTGGACGGCGGCGT
>NZ_JBFUDT010000024.1:0-604 GCF_056404575.1 Mesorhizobium sp. P2_C4 | reverse complement strand
GCAGACCTCGGACGGCACGACCAAGGACATCGTCATCTCGATCAACGGCGCCAATGACGCGGCGGAGATCACCGGCGATGCCAGCGGCTCGCTGACCGAAGCCTCCGGYGTTGCCAACGGCACGGCCGGCACCTCGCCGGCAATCGGCGATCTCGACGCCAGCGATGTCGACAGCGGCACCGACTTCTCGGTGCTGACCAACGGCGTGCACGGCACGCTGTCGATCAACGCGGCAGGCGAATGGAGCTACGCGCTCAACGAGGATGACGCCGCCGTCCAGGCGCTCAACACCGGCGATCCGGCACTCACCGACACCATCACCGTGCAGACCTCGGACGGCACGACCAAGGACATCGTCATCTCGATCAACGGCGCCAATGACGCGGCGGTGATCACCGGCGATGCCAGCGGCTCGCTGACCGAAGCCTCCGGYGTTGCCAACGGCACGGCCGGCACCTCGCCGGCAATCGGCGATCTCGACGCCAGCGATGTCGACAGCGGCACCGACTTCTCGGTGCTGACCAACGGCGTGCACGGCACGCTGTCGATCAACGCGGCCGGCGAATGGAGCTATGCGCTCAACGAGGATGACGCCGCCGTCCAG
>NZ_JBFUDT010000023.1:0-638 GCF_056404575.1 Mesorhizobium sp. P2_C4 | reverse complement strand
CGCACCAACCCCTTCTGCTCAAGCAGCTTCAGCGCCCGGTGCACCTCCACCTGCTCCAGCGCCATAACCGGCTCGCGCGCCGTCTTCTGGTTAGTGGCGGCAAGTGCTGCATTGAGCGTCAGCGGATAGATATCCGGCGTCAGTTCCTTCTTTTCGATCAGGCAACCGAGCACGCGGGCTTCGATGGGGGAGAGGATAGGAAGGTCGTCGCTCATTGGGTTGCAGTCCTTTCTAACGCTGGCAGGACAGCGCCCCCCTCTGTCCTGCCGGACATCTCCCCCACGTGGGGGGAGATCGGTAGCTTCGCCGACCGCGCGTCATCCTTCAACCTTGGAAATTGGCGAAAGCCGCAGTGACGGCCAATCTCCCCACTCGTGGGGGAGATGTCCGGCAGGACAGAGGGGGGCGCGAAAGATCGCTGCGTTCGATGCTGCCGCGAGCGAGCCCGCAGCGCCTATACCCGCCGCTCCACCATCATCTTCTTGATCTCGGCAATAGCCTTGGCCGGGTTCAGCCCCTTCGGACAGGTCTGGGCGCAGTTCATGATGGTGTGGCAGCGATAGAGCCGGAACGGGTCTTCGAGATTGTCGAGCCGCTCGCCCTTGGCCTCGTCGCGGCTGTCGATCAGCCAGCGATAG
>NZ_JBFUDT010000022.1:0-642 GCF_056404575.1 Mesorhizobium sp. P2_C4 | reverse complement strand
CCTATGAGCGCCGCAGCCGCAGCCAGCCCGACCTCGTCTCCATCCTGCGCGAGGAGATCATGGCGGTGATTGCCCGGCATGTGCAGATCGACCAGGACTATCTGCAGGTCTCGATGGACCGCGGCGAGACCATGTCGACGCTGGAAATCGACATCCAGATCCCCAACAAGAGCGCCGTGCCACTGGCCATGGCGGGGTAGCTGTTAGGCCACAGGCCGCGATCCTTCGCGCCCCCCTCTGTCCTGCCGGACATCTCCCCCACTTGGGGGGAGATCGGCAGGTTCGGCGCTTTGCTCATTTCTGCAACGTAGGCGATTGGCGAAGACGGGGATGACAGCCAATCTCCCCCCTTGTGGGGGAGATGTCCGGCAGGACAGAGGGGGGCGCTGTCCCGCCGGCGGTACCTCTGAATTTCACTTAAGCCGAGCCATTCCCCCTCTCCGTCGCGACTACGCCGCGCCACCTCTCCCCCATTTCATGGGGGCGAGGAACCCAAGTCTTGCGAGGTCGCCGTACACCGGCCCGGACCTTTCGTCCCCTCTAGGTCCCCGCTGCAGCGCAGCGTCCTCCAGCCCTTCACCCCTTCGCTGCCTTTCATCGTGCCACCGGCATCCGCACATCCACGCCGGAAATCCAACCACA
>NZ_JBFUDT010000021.1:0-643 GCF_056404575.1 Mesorhizobium sp. P2_C4 | reverse complement strand
CAATGCCAGGCGCTTCGGCGAGCTTCTGGCGCGGCTGCCCGAAGTGCAGGAGGCGCACGCGCTGACCGGCGAGATGGATTACATCCTGAAAGTGGTGACGCCCGACCTGAAGTCACTGTCAGAATTCGTCAACGGCGTGCTCCTGCCGCACGAATCCGTGCAGCATGTGAAGACGGCGATCGTGCTGGAGACGCTGAAGGAAACCGGGGCGCTGCCGATTTAGTTATTACGATTATCGGATGCGCCGGCGGGACAGCGCCCCCCCTCTGTCCTGCCGGACATCTCCCCCACAAGGGGGGAGATCAGATGGCGCGCCGGCTTTCGCCAACCACCAGCGCTGCAGGAATGGCACCGTCGCCGAGGCTGCCAATCTCCCCCCTCGTGGGGGAGATGTCCGGCAGGACAGAGGGGGGCGCGACGGAACGCCAACTTATGGAATTGGCTCTCGCCAATCGAACTAAGCCTTCACCCCTTCGACTGCTGGATCAGCCCATAGAGATTGGTGCAGCGCGCTCCGGAGCGGCAATAGGCGAACACCGGGCCGTCGAGTTCGTCGAGCGCCTCGGCCTGGTCCTCGACATTCTCGGCGGTGATCTGGCCGCTGATGACAGGGATGTAGCGGAAGGCGAGGCCTGCGGCTTCG
>NZ_JBFUDT010000020.1:0-1024 GCF_056404575.1 Mesorhizobium sp. P2_C4 | reverse complement strand
ACGTCGTCGACGATGTTGACGGACAGGGTGCCCGTGGCGTTCTGGCCGTCCTGGTCGGTGAGCGAGACGGCAAGGTTCTCGAACAGGCTGTTGGTGGCTAGGCCGGTGGCATGGGCCTCATTGTCGAGCAGCGTGTAGGAGTAGCTGACGGTGCCGGTTGCGGGATTGTAGCCGGTCACGTTCAGCGTATTGCCGAGCGCGGTGGTGAAGGAGCTGGCGGTGAATACGCCGTTGGTGATGAAGGCGTGGCCGTCGATGGTCAGCGAGGCGATGCCGTCGGGCGAGGAGATGGTGAAGGTGCCGCCCTGGGTGGTGCTTTCCTTCGAGGTGTCGGAGCCGGCCGATTCGCCAACGCCGCGGCTGGCCAGGAGGTCATCCTCGTTGACGGTGACGTCGCCGCCGTTGGCGGCCGGCGTCAGGTCGGTGATCACCGGCGGTGAGTTGCCGATCGAGATGGTCAGCGTGGTGTGCGAGGTGTCGCCGTCGCCGTCCTTGATGGTGTAGGTGAAGACGTCGTCATGGCCACCGGCCGAGCCGGCATCGCGGGTATAGGTGTAGGTGCCGTCGGCGGCCAGCGTCAGCTTGCCGTAGAGGCCCTGGATCTGCACGCCGAGCGTGGCTGCATTGTCGACGTCGGCATTGGTGTTGCCGGCGGCGACGCCGACCACGGCAGCGCCGTCGGCGCCCTTGGTGTCGGCAACCCCGTCGGTCGTGTTGCCGTCGAGGGCATCGGTTCCGCCGGTCAGCACATTGCCGGTGGCCGGGCCGAACAGGCCGGCCCCGATGCTGTCGATGTCGGCGACTGCCGTCGGMACGTCGTCGACGATGTTGACGGACAGGGTGCCCGTGGCGTTCTGGCCGTCCTGGTCGGTGAGCGAGACGGCAAGGTTCTCGAACAGGCTGTTGGTGGCTAGGCCGGTGGCATGGGCCTCATTGTCGAGCAGCGTGTAGGAGTAGCTGACGGTGCCGGTTGCGGGATTGTAGCCGGTCACGTTCAGCGTATTGCCGAGCGCGGTGGTGAAGG
>NZ_JBFUDT010000019.1:0-1135 GCF_056404575.1 Mesorhizobium sp. P2_C4 | reverse complement strand
GATACAAGTCGCCCTATGCGTAGCCGGAACACGCTTAGTCAGAAATGCACAGTCGATGGTCCGCCGGACCCTTCTTTTCTGACGAAAGCACCTGCGCAAAACTGCATCTTTAGCGAGCCCTTATCTGTGCGCGCCTAGGTTGCCAAAACAGGCTTCCCCTTACATGATGTTTCGACCGTGATTTCCTTTCATGTGTCCATGATGACTTGTCTCCATGTTAACATGGAGACAAGGAGACAACGCCGGAAGGAGGCCCGTATGATCATCTCCGCTGCGATCCCCAAGGGCGGCACTGGCAAATCGACGATGCTGCGTGCCCTCGCATCCGTCGCGCTGCATAGGGGCTATTCGGTCACTCTCATCGACGGCGACCGGCGGCAGAACATGAACCGCTGGTTCCAGATGCTGGGCGAAGCTGGCAATCGTCCTGACAGGTTCCAGATGGTGAGCGCGATGACCCCGCAGGAAATCCTTCGCGCCGCAGCCACCCACAACGGTGAACGCTCGGTCGTCTTGATCGATACGGAAGGCACCACAAACGATAACCTCATGGCTGGGCTCTTCGCCGCCGATATTGTCGCCGTGCCGGTCTATTTTGCTCTCGACGATGTGACCGCCGCTATCCAGATCACCGACCACTACATCCCGCTGGCGGTGGAAAGCCGGGGGAGACCGCTGCCTGCGATATTCGTGCTGACCAAGCAGACCATCATCGATGGCAGGGCGCGAGCCCTGACCGAACTGCGCGCCATCATCCAGGCCAACGGCACGCCGATTGCAGAACACGTCCTGCACAATCGCGTTGCCTACCGTGACCTCCAGACCGGGCAGACCCTTTACAGCCCCGATGTGCCCGATGCGAAGGCGATTGCCGAGAGTGAAGGGGTCTTTGACGACCTTCTGCAAACCTTCATCGAAGCCACAAGGAACGCGGCATGAGCGAAGAAACCGCACCGAAACCCGGTGACGACAAGAAGGCCCGCATGATGAAGGCGATCTCCACGCAGCCGCCAGCGCTGCCCAGCATGTTCATCCCGCCGAAGGCCGAGACGTCAGGGATCAAGGAGCAAGCTGCGCCACAGATGCAGGAATCGACAAAGCCGTCCCCGGCAGTCGGCCCCGATTTCCGCAAGCT
>NZ_JBFUDT010000018.1:0-1525 GCF_056404575.1 Mesorhizobium sp. P2_C4 | reverse complement strand
GAGCAGCCCGGTAGCTCGTCAGGCTCATAACCTGAAGGTCACAGGTTCAAATCCTGTCCCCGCAACCAAATACAGAAGAGCCCGCCTTGTGCGGGCTCTTTTGTATTTTGCTGTGGTGGCCGGCCGATCTTAACCTGGCATCAGGGGCCCGCAACGAGGCGCAGCCGACGCCGCGGGACAGAAAAGCCAAAGCCTCTCCCCGAAACCAAATCACAAAAACGGCCCGCTCAAAGCGGGCAGTTTTGCGTTTGGCTGTGTCTTCGGTCGATCTTGAGCCTCATCAGCGGCCCGCAACGACGCGCAGCTGACAACGAGGCGAAGCCGACAACGCCGGACAGAAACGTCAAAGCCTCTCCCGTTCCCATGCCAACTCTTCCGGCGCCAGCTTCTCGAAGCAGATCCCTCGTCGGCGGCCCCTTGCGAAGCGTGGCCCCGTATGCGCGCACTGCTAATCATTGCTATCTATTGCTACTAACCCTGATCGACATCATAATCTCCCCAGGAGGTTGCCATGCCCAACTACGCTCTAAGCGACCACTACGAGAGCTTCATCAGAAAGCAGCTCGAATCAGGCCGCTATAACAATGCCAGCGAGGTTGTTCGCGCCGGCCTGCGTATGCTCGAGGATTTCGAGGCGGAGCGGGAAAGATGGCTACGCGAGGAAATCCCGGCGCGCCTGAGCGAGCTCCAGCAGGATCCGGCTAAGGGCATTCCTGCGGAAACGGTTTTTTCGCGGCTCGAGGCGCGTCACCGCGCGAAGCAGGCGAAAGCCAGGTAGGCAACGGAGTACCGGGTCGTCTTCCATCCCAAGGCAGAAGCCGAACTCGAACAGCTCTATGACGACATAGCCGACCGCGCGTCGCCGGCGATCGCCTGGAATTTCATTGTCGGCATCCGCGCGCCTGGGTTTGTCGACTTTTCGACAGCGCGGTACAGAGCGGGTCGAGATCATGCCAGGGCTGCGGGCCATTGGCTACCGGCGCGCCGTGGGCAATTGCCCTTGCGGTCGAGGGCGAACAGGTCTTGATGCTGGCATCTTTTTCGCCGGTCGGAACATCACGGCGGATTGCTGGAAGGCCGGCTCTGAAGCACTGCTCGGGCTGGCGCGGCGGTCGATATTCGCCAAGCAGGGCAGGCGATTTTCAAGCCGATGGCGGGCGCCCGCCGCCGAGGGGTGAGGCCTCCGTAGAAATGATCGGCCGCGGAACACCGCTCACGATTTCAGCCAAGCCAACTCACGAATTTCGGCCTTGAGGATATGTCCACGAGAAAACGAAAAAACATGCGTGATCGGTGTTGACAGTTCTGGTTGGTGGCGACTATATACGCCTCACGAACGAGGGCGGTGCGCCGCTGGCGGCGAAGCAGTTTGCTTCTGAGAAAGCCCTTGTGAGAATTCAAGAGAGCCGCGTAAGCGACACTCGGACGGCCCCGAAGCCACAAGCGTAACGGGCCACGACATCGCGTCTGCGGCGTCTGTTCTTTGAAAATTGAATATTGAAGAAAGAGAAACGTGGGCGGCAGA
>NZ_JBFUDT010000017.1:0-4725 GCF_056404575.1 Mesorhizobium sp. P2_C4 | reverse complement strand
TTATGGCGATCGTGCTACCGCTACTCGATCGGTGACTGGGTGCGACCATGGACGGCAAGCATGCGATTGCGGACGCTGCTCAGGATATCATGGATCAGCTTGATGCCACGCTGCGGGCACTTCTTGCGACAGGCATACCGGACGACACGAAGTTGGCTGTTGGGCAGCATATCAGCTATGCAACTCTGTCACTCGAGCACTTTATCCAGCAACTGCACGACCCATTCGATGCCCAACCCGACGAGTGATCCTCAGCCCTTGTGATATCCCTTGAGGATCGGCCTTATTCGCCCCGTCACCGACTGAAAACTCTTTTACGAATTGCCAGGAGCATGCAGGGACGGCGCCCAAGGGCATGAAGCGACCGGCGACGCAATGGGTCAAGCCGGGGCTGATTGGCCGTGTGAAGCACCTACGGGGCGAGGATGACCTGCGGCATGCCTCGCTGCAGGATTTCTGGGACGAGCCATCGTAGCGCGGCTTACAACACTCCGCTCAAGCGCTGTCTGGCTTGTGGGTTGACGATATCAGCGCGTCCTTCCCCGCTCATCATCGCCCACAGGTTCTTGGCCGCATGCCAGCCGATTGCTTGGGTTCCTTCTGTCGTCCAAGCCGCTACATGCGGTGTGCACAAAACATTGGGAAGCAAAAACAATGGGTCGTCGGTCTTCGGCGGCTCCTGGTCGAACACGTCGAGCGCCGCACCCGCGATTTGGCCGTTGGCCAGCGCTGCTCGCAGGGCTGTGTAGTCGATAAGCGATCCGCGCCCGGTGTTGACCACGATTGCCGACGGTTTCATCTTCGCGAACGCGGCGGCGTTCAGGATGTGATGGTTATCAGGACTCGGCGTTGCGTGCAGCGTCAGGAAGTCGGACTGCTCGACAAGTGTGGAGAACTCGACGAGTTCGATGCCTAGAGGCACTTCCTTCAGGAAGGGATCATAGGCGAGGATGCGGGCCTCCCAGCCCGACAGCCGTTGCGCCACGCCGCGGCCGATGCGGCCGAGGCCAAGAATGCCGACGGTGGCGCCGCGCAACGTCGCGCCATGGGTCAGGCCTCGCCATCCGCCACTCCGCATGAACTCGGGCGTCCATGTGCCAAGTTGTTTCGCCACTGCCAGCATGAGGGCGACCGCGTGCTCGCTGACCGTGAATATCTGAAAATCGTTGGGCGTGCTGGAAACCAGAATGCCGTGCTCGGTGGCAGCGTCGATGTCGATGCTGTCAACGCCAATGCCGTATTTGGAGATGTAGCGCAGATCCGGAAGCGCCTGCATGACGCGCCTGGTGATGCGCGTGCCACTTGCTCCCATCAAGGCGACGCATCCGCGCGCCTTGTCGATCAGCTCATCCTCGGTGAAGCGTTTGAACGGCATTTCCCAGAGCGCGTTGCCGAAAATGACGTTGACCCCACGCTCGCGCAGCCAGCCAAGCGAGGCGTCTGTCGGGTCGTAGCGTTCGAACGCGAGAACGCTGAGCAAACCTTGATCGCTCATGATGGTTCCCCTCAATTTGCCTCTCGAAATACCCCGGCGAAAAAGTTTCTGCCGATTTCAATCCGCTTGGGGCACCTCTACCTAGCCAAGGCATACGTTACGGCCAAATGCAGGATCGGTACATAGATGTTGCCATCCAACGTCGCATAGCGATGGTTAGGCCACTCGCGGCTGATCGCGGAAGCCCTTGGCAATTTCCCCGACATCAGGAATATAATCCTCCCGTTGCGGCGATCCCCTCAAACGGAGTTCGCTACCATGGCCAGGACCAAGCTTTCCAAGCAGCTATCAGAGACTGAAATCGAGCGCTTTCTCGTGGCAGCCGAAGCGCTGCACAGGAGCGTTGTCCAGCCGCTGCTGTCGCCTGGCTGCGATCACTTCCGAGCGCTTCAGGAAGCCCATGGGGCCATGCTGAAGACGGTCAAGGATATCACCGGCAAGGATGCGCCGTTCATTCGATGGAACGGGACAGGACCGGTGCGGCCCCCTACGGCTGGGTAGCGCCGGCTACCTTCCGCAAAATCCAATCCAGTAAGTCTGAATCGACATCATCGCTGTCGGTAAACTCGCTGATCAAACGCGCGGCAACCGACCGCCATTTGTCTTCAGGGATATTCTCTTCGATGACGGATTTTCTAAAAGCTTCGCGAATGATGTCGCAATCAAAGGCGGAAACGTAATTGTGTTGAACTTGGTCCACGCCAGCCTCCCGCGTTCATTAAAGGCGGGAGCACCTGAGTTGACTTCCAAGCGCTCGTTGCCGTGCAGACTGAGCGACAATCTAACTCTACGCTTTGGCGGCGGTTTGGCGAGTCATTTATCTGCGGAACTGGAAGCCCGTTGGCACGTTGCGCCGTTGGCATGACCGAAATACCGCCGAGCGCTGTAACCGTTGCAGTTCAGCGCTTGGTCAAAGAGACAGGCATCACCGAAGCACAAGCACGCGAGCTTATCGGCTTCCTTGGCCCCTACAATTGGTCGTCGCTGTTGCGCGAAGCGCGGATATTAAGGAAACCTACCGCCCGATGATCCGGCTGATAATGCTCTCGTCTGGCTCGTGGTCGAGCAAGTCCTGAAAGAGCATCTTGACGTGGCTTGCCCATTCGAGACGATCATGGCGAATCCCGGAGAAGCGCAGGCGAAATTTCAGGAAGGCTGAGGTCGGAAAGACCCGCGCGGCCTGGCTTTCGCTTCTGGCGAGCTTTCCGATGGGTTTGCAGCCAATCTGGCGGATCGCCGATCTTTTAGGAACAGGGATTTCTCTTTTCTAGCCAGCTTATCCTCTGTGGTCGCTCGGGCATGCCTCGCAGCAATCACGTAGTCGGCTCTGTTGGTTCGATAATCTTCTTTTGGCGCTGACATCGTTGTGATCTCCTATCGAGATCAACGCAGCGTCGCGGCAAGCCGTTCCAAAGAGTTTTCGATTTGGATTGCTCTTAGCCGCCACCGTCTCCAAGGCGCTAGCGCAACAGCATATAGGTGCCCATGCCGGCCATTAGGAGGCAGCGGCCATGCCGACCATGTCGCGCTGCCTGTAACGCCAGACGGCGCCAGCGAACATGGATGCAGTGATGGCGGCGAGGTAGAGAGGTAGCAAATGCAAGGCGCAGCCTGGAGGCCTATTGGACAGTTGGTTTGGGTATGAACTTGGGCGATTGTAAATCGTGGCCCAACTTTGTTGCCTGATCAATGCTAAGGACGATCGGGAATGGTTCACCTGCTGTCGGGAACATGAGCAAGACAACTTGGCCCATTTCTTCGCTCATAGCTACATTCCATTTCTGGAGAGCTATTGTCCTTTTCTCGAGAGCTATTGCCCTTTTTCCGGCCGTCATTTGATCCCCTCCGTCCATCCCCAAGGGAATAGTCGCGCAACCTGAAGGCGAGCGCAAGTGGACTCCTCGCGCGGGAGCTTATGGTCGGGGCGTCGGCGCCGACGTCATCTCAGTTGCCGAGCTACGCCTATTGGACGAGGCCCGGCATAACTCGATATAGCGGGACCACTTTCCGTTCGTGAAACGTGCAAGACACGTTCTTACGTTAGGTAATGCTAAACAACCCGCTGCCATGCCCCTGGCAGCGGGCCGTTGTCAGTCAAGCGGCTATTCACCTCCGCTGTCCAATAAGCTAACAGACGCGGCCGACAGCGCCTATGGTGTGATCGCGCTAAGCTATGCCGCCATCAACCCGGCCCACACCAGCAGGCGATAGACCGCAAAAGCCGACCAGATACAGCGACAGGGGGCGCAAGAACTGGCGATGGCCCAGGACGGAGTCAAGGTGCAGATCGAGGAGATCGCGCCAAAGTCGAAGAAGCGCTAGCAGCCGGCAAGAACGCGCTTGGTGAGGCTGCTCGACCGGCAGAGTGCTTCGTCAATCGTCTTTGTTTGGGTCGCTGCCAGAGTGCAATTTGGCTCGGATAGCTTCAAGCTCGGCGTGTCTCTTCTTGCGCTTGGCGTCCCTGGCCTTTTGCTCGGGAGTGGCAGTGCCGTTTGCTATGGCTGCTTCGTCGGCTGCTATCTGCAATTGCTTCCTGAGGCCCTTCCCCTTGGCCATAGCCGGTTGCGGAAAGGTCATGGCGCTTACAATTAAGACGGTCAAAATTGCCAGCAATGCCTTTCTCATGTTCCACCTCCTTCGCTTGATCGGGCAGGGTGCAACGGCTCGGCGGGGCCGTTTTCGACCTAACGGTGAGCGCCCGACGCTCGCCGAAGCTGGAATCGAGAGACGGGTGAAGCCCCCAAGCCCCGTCTACAATGTGCCCCTAACATAGGCCGGTGGCAAACGCGCGCTTTGCGTCTAATCCTTCCTCAGCCTAACCCCGGCGCCGCCGCCATTCTCGGGGATGAACTCGACGCCGGCCGAGACCAAAGCACGCTCGATCGGGTGCGCCAGGGCCGCCCTAATGAGCGTGATCCAGTAGTCTGGTCACCGCAGCCCTACGAGGATATTCGGAGTTCGCGCGATCTATGCCTTCAATGGTGATCGCAATGGTTCCGTTTTCGATCCTCGAAATCCAACCTTTTGCTTTCATATACCAGATATGAAACTCCAGATGTTCCCGAGGGCAGCCTGACAATCGCTCGATTTCCACGTCGCCAATGCCCGGATCGTTGACATCCTTTCGACGTTTTACATAAAGCAACGTGAGAACTTTGGCCTGGATGACGCTATCTCGTTCTAGGCCTTTGGTGTCGGTGGCTTCCTGGGTCAGCTCGCGATGTATGTTC
>NZ_JBFUDT010000016.1:0-2500 GCF_056404575.1 Mesorhizobium sp. P2_C4 | reverse complement strand
GTCGGCAGACACACGGCGGGTGCTAACGTCCGTCGTGAAAAGGGAAACAACCCTGACCTACAGCTAAGGTCCCCAAGTTATGGCTAAGTGGGAAAGGATGTGAGGATCCCAAAACAACCAGGATGTTGGCTTAGAAGCAGCCATCATTTAAAGAAAGCGTAACAGCTCACTGGTCTAAATAAGGGTCTTTGCGCCGAAAATGTAACGGGGCTAAAGCCATACACCGAAGCTTAGGGTTTGCAGCAATGCAAGCGGTAGCGGAGCGTTCTGTAAGCTGATGAAGCCATACCCGTGAGGGGTGGTGGAGGTATCAGAAGTGCGAATGCTGACATGAGTAACGTAAGGGGAGTGAGAGACTCCCCCGCCGAAAGTCCAAGGGTTCCTGCTTAAAGCTAATCTGAGCAGGGTTAGCCGGCCCCTAAGTCGAGGCAGAAATGCGTAGACGATGGGAACCACGTTAATATTCGTGGGCCTGGAGGAAGTGACGGATCATTGAGGTAGTCCAATCTTATCGGATTGAACGGGCTGCTGCGTGGTTCCAGGAAATAGCTCCTCCTTATAGACCGTACCCGAAACCGACACTGGTGGACTGGTAGAGTATACCAAGGCGCTTGAGAGAACTATGCTGAAGGAACTCGGCAAATTGCACGCGTAACTTCGGAAGAAGCGTGACCCTTTTCTACGCAAGTGGAGGAGGGTGGCACAGACCAGGGGGTAGCGACTGTTTATCAAAAACACAGGGCTCTGCGAAGTCGCAAGACGACGTATAGGGTCTGACGCCTGCCCGGTGCTGGAAGGTTAAGAGGAGGGGTGCAAGCTCTGAATCGAAGCCCCAGTAAACGGCGGCCGTAACTATAACGGTCCTAAGGTAGCGAAATTCCTTGTCGGGTAAGTTCCGACCTGCACGAATGGCGTAACGACTTCCCCGCTGTCTCCAGCATAGACTCAGTGAAATTGAATTCCCCGTGAAGATGCGGGGTTCCTGCGGTTAGACGGAAAGACCCCGTGCACCTTTACTATAGCTTTACATTGGCATTCGTAGTGGCATGTGTAGGATAGGTGGTAGGCTTTGAAACCTGGGCGCCAGCTCAGGTGGAGCCATCCTTGAAATACCACCCTTATTACTATGGATGTCTAACCGCGGCCCGTTATCCGGGTCCGGGACAATGTATGGTGGGTAGTTTGACTGGGGCGGTCGCCTCCTAAAGAGTAACGGAGGCGCGCGATGGTGGGCTCAGACCGGTCGGAAATCGGTCGCTGAGTGCAATGGCATAAGCCTGCCTGACTGCGAGACTGACAAGTCGAGCAGAGACGAAAGTCGGTCATAGTGATCCGGTGGTCCCGCGTGGAAGGGCCATCGCTCAACGAATAAAAGGTACGCCGGGGATAACAGGCTGATGACCCCCAAGAGTCCATATCGACGGGGTTGTTTGGCACCTCGATGTCGACTCATCGCATCCTGGGGCTGGAGCAGGTCCCAAGGGTATGGCTGTTCGCCATTTAAAGCGGTACGTGAGTTGGGTTCAGAACGTCGTGAGACAGTTCGGTCCCTATCTGCCGTGGGTGTAGGAATATTGAAAGGATCTGTCCCTAGTACGAGAGGACCGGGATGGACGGATCTCTGGTGGACCTGTTGTGGCGCCAGCCGCATAGCAGGGTAGCTATATCCGGACGGGATAACCGCTGAAGGCATCTAAGCGGGAAACCCACCTTAAAACGAGTATTCCCTGAGAACCGTGGAAGACGACCACGTTGATAGGCCGGGTGTGGAAGAGCGGCAACGCTTGAAGCTTACCGGTACTAATAGTTCGATCGGCTTGATCGTTCTCATTCCTTATGCCCATTTGAAAAAATGGATGGCACGACAAAGACCAGCGAAAAGCTCCGACAGAGCCCAAGGCGTAACGCCTGAGGCATTGTCGCGGCCAATCGCTCAAAAAGCTTCTCGAACAACGTGCGTTTTGCCGACCTGGTGGTTATGGCGGAGCGGCTGCACCCGATCCCATTCCGAACTCGGCCGTGAAACGCTCCAGCGCTGATGGTACTTCGTCTCAAGACGCGGGAGAGTAGGTCGCTGCCAGGTCTGCTAAATGCACGTTGAACTCACATCCACTCGGATGGAGTGAAATCTTCTCTCTACGAACAGGCCCGCCAACGGGACTACGGGCCGCGCAAGCGGCCCTTTCATTTGGTGGTCTCTTGATTCCGGTAAGCTAAAACTTACCTCTAAGGTTGACGCGGGGTGGAGCAGCCCGGTAGCTCGTCAGGCTCATAACCTGAAGGTCACAGGTTCAAATCCTGTCCCCGCAACCAAATACAGAAGAGCCCGCCTTGTGCGGGCTCTTTTGTATTTTGCTGTGGTGGCCGGCCGATCTTAACCTGGCATCAGGGGCCCGCAACGAGGCGCAGCCGACGCCGCGGGACAGAAAAGCCAAAGCCTCTCCCCGAAACCAAATCACAAAAACGGCCCGCTCAAAGCGGGCAGTTTTGCGTTTGCGTT
>NZ_JBFUDT010000015.1:0-20628 GCF_056404575.1 Mesorhizobium sp. P2_C4 | reverse complement strand
GCCGGCGCATCCGATAATCGTAATAACTAAATCGGCAGCGCCCCGGTTTCCTTCAGCGTCTCCAGCACGATCGCCGTCTTCACATGCTGCACGGATTCGTGCGGCAGGAGCACGCCGTTGACGAATTCTGACAGTGACTTCAGGTCGGGCGTCACCACTTTCAGGATGTAATCCATCTCGCCGGTCAGCGCGTGCGCCTCCTGCACTTCGGGCAGCCGCGCCAGAAGCTCGCCGAAGCGCCTGGCATTGTCGCGGTTGTGGGTGGCCAAAGTCACCGAGATGACGTTGACCAGCGAGAAACCGAGCTTGTCGCGGTCGAGCACCGCCCGATAGCCCTTGATATAGCCGTCCTCTTCCAGCCGCTGGCGGCGGCGCGAGCATTGCGACGCCGACAGGTTCACCCGCTCCGACAGATCGTTATTGGTCAGACGCGCGTCGCCCTGCAGAAGCGCCATTATCTTGCGGTCGAACTGATCGATACGCGTCTCATCCATGGCTTTTTATCCATTTGTGCACAAATCACGCATGATTTGATCATTTCAAGCGTTTGAATGCAAGCACCGTGCAGCCGCTTCGCGCTATGATTGCTCATGCGTGGCCCACCGCGGCCACCGCCAGTTTTGGAGCAATGCCATGGGTCCCTTCCCGCACGACGCACCGCCCGCAAAGATCAGCGCCGCCAACCCGGCCGGTACCGACGGTTTTGAATTTGTCGAGTTCGCGCATCCGGAGCCTGAAAAGCTCGCCGAGCTGTTCACCCGTATGGGCTATGTCGCGGTCGCTAGGCACCGCAGCAAGGCCATCACCATCTGGCGCCAGGGCGACATCAATTATGTCGTCAATGCCGAGCCCGGCTCACATGCGATGAAGTTCGTCGACAAGCATGGACCTTGCGCGGCCTCGATGGCCTGGCGGGTGGTCGATGCCAAGCATGCCTTCGACCATGCCGTCGCCAAGGGTGCTGTGCCCTATGAAGGCGCCGACAAGGCGCTGGATGTGCCGGCCATATCAGGCATTGGCGGCTCGCTGCTCTATTTCGTCGAGAGCTACGGCAAGAAGGGCTCGGCCTATGATGCCGAGTTCGAGTGGCTGGGCGCGCGCGATCCGCGGCCGGAAGGTGTCGGCTTCTATTATCTCGACCACCTCACCCACAATGTCTATCGCGGCCAGATGGACAAATGGTGGGCGTTCTACCGTGAGCTGTTCGGCTTCAAGCAGATCCATTTCTTCGATATTGACGGCAAGATCACCGGCCTGGTCAGCCGCGCCATCACCTCGCCTTGCGGCAAGATCCGCATTCCGCTCAACGAATCCAAGGACGAGACCAGCCAGATCGCCGAGTACCTCAAGAAGTACAATGGCGAAGGCATCCAGCACATCGCGGTGGGCACCGACGAGATCTACGGCGCCACCGACCGGCTGGCGGCCAACGGGCTGAAGTTCATGCCTGGCCCGCCGGAAACCTACTACGACATGTCCTATAACAGGGTGAACGGCCATGACGAGCCGATCGAGCGGATGAAGAAGCACGGCATCCTGATCGATGGCGAGGGCGTGGTCGACGGTGGCATGACCAAGATCCTGCTGCAGATCTTTTCCAAAACCGTGATCGGGCCGATCTTCTTCGAGTTCATCCAGAGGAAGGGCGACGAAGGTTTTGGCGAAGGCAATTTCCGCGCTTTGTTCGAGTCGATCGAGCAGGACCAGATCAAGCGTGGCGTGATCAAGGTGGACGGCAAGGCGGCGTAACGCCAAAAATCGTCAGCGTTGAACTGCCCCTCACCTGCCTGCCGGCATCCTCTCCCCGTATAGTGACGGGGAGAGGGGCGCTGTCATCGATGATTTCGCTAATCTCCAGCGTCGCAAGAAGGGCGCCGAGGCTGCGGTCAGCCCTTTCTCCCCGTTTATGGGGAGAAATGCCCGGCAGGGCAATGAGGGGCGGCGCCGATATTGGGAATTTGCAGATCACAATCCCAGCCGCTCCATCTCCTCCCGCCTCACCTTAAAGTCATAATCCAGCAGAAACTCATCCAACTGCGGCGGCGCGACCGATGTTCCGGAGAGCATCGCGTGCACCTGGCCGCGATGATGGATGTCGTGCAGGAAGACGTGGGCGAGGATATCGCCGATCTTTTCCGGGATCATGCCGGCCTCGCGCCGGTCGGTGATGACGCGGCGGTCGAGATCGGCCTGCGAGAGCCTCTCGCAAAAGGCGATCAGGCGCCGGTCGGAGGCGACTTGCGCGGCGAACAGCGGCTCTGGCCTATCGAACAGCACGTAGTTGTCATAGGCGGCCGCGCCGACGCCACCCTCCTCCAGGAAATCGAGATAGAGATGATCGACCGCGAGGATGTGGTTGAGCGTCGCCTTGATCGAGGGAAAAAAGCTGGTGCGTTCGGCTTCGAATTCGCCGGGCTTGAGCTGCAGCACGGCGCGATAGAGCCGGTCGTTCGACCAGAGATTGTTGCCGGCCATGCGGCGCAGATGATCGAGCAGGTTCATGATTTCATGCGGCCGACCGCGCCAGATACAAGCCTGCCCACATGACTGCGAAGCCGGCGAGAACGATCAGTAAAAGCCGGTTCATCCGCCGCCGCATGGCTTGTGTTTCCTCATCCCGTGCCACATTCGTGTTGGTGATGGTGTGGAACATCATCGCCTTGCGCGGGAAGCCGCTTCGGTTGGTCAGATCAGGCGAGCGCGCCTCGATGCGGTAGCTCAGCCGGATCGCCAGGATGAAGACCAGCAGAATCCCAAGCGCCCAGACACCGCAAAGAAGATAGAACGTCTCACCTATCATTGGCTTACCCCTCGTATTTTTCGACCTTCTGTTCGATGGCGCCGAAGATCGAGTTGCCGCCTCTGCTCTTCATCTCGATACGCACCGTATCGCCAAAGCGCAGGAAAGGCGTTTTGGGTTCGCCTGATTCAATGGTCTCGATCATGCGCAGTTCGGCGATGCAGGAATAGCCGGCGCCGCCCGCCGAGACCGGTTTTCCCGGTCCGCCATCGAGCTTGTTGGAGACGGTGCCGGAGCCGATGATGGTACCGGCAACCAGCGGCCGTGTCCGGGCGGCATGGACGATCAGCGCCGGAAAATCGAAAGTCATATCGACGCCGGCATTGGCCCGGCCGAACGGCTTGCCGTTGAGATCGGCGAGCAACGGCAGCGTGACCTTGCCGCCATCCCAGGCGTCGCCGAGTTCATCCGGCGTCACCGCTACCGGCGAAAAAGCCGAAGACGGCTTTGACTGGAAGAAGCCGAAGCCTTTCGCCAGCTCCGGCCCGGTCAGCGCGCGCAATGTGACGTCATTGACCAGCATGAGCAGCCGGATCGCGGCGCGCGCCTGTTCGATACTGGCGCCCATCGGCACGTCGTCGACAATGACTGCGACCTCCGCCTCAATGTCGATGCCGAAGGCTTCGTCGGCCATGCGGATCGGGTCGCGCGGCGCGATGAAGGAGTCCGAGCCGCCCTGGTAGATCAGCGGGTCGGTCCAGAAACTCGCCGGCATTTCCACGCCACGCGCTTTTCGCACCAGTTCGACGTGGTTCACATAGGCCGAGCCGTCGGCCCATTGATAGGCGCGCGGCAGCGGCGAATGGGCGTCGTGCTCGTGAAAGCGCACGGAGGGCACCGCATTGTTTTCCAGCGATTCCGCGATCGTCGCCAGATGCGGCGAAATCCTGCGCCAATCGTCGAGTGCCGCCTGCAGCGTGCGCGCCAGGAACGAGGCGTCGGTGAAACGCGTCAGGTCGCGCGAGACGACGACGAGTTTTCCGTCGCGCGTCCCGTCCTTCAATGTGGCAAGCTTCATGCGGTTTCCTCTCCTCGTGCAGCTTTGGCGCTGCTTAACCCCACAACAAGGCCGTCGCGGGCGATCGTCAAGTCGCCGGCCCATGTTTTCCTGACAGCGGTGGTCCAATCTGCCTCGCCGATCTCGGCATCGTCGGCCGGAATGAGGTGATTGAGCACCAATCTCTTCACGCCGGCATCGCTGGCGATGCGCCCGGCCTCCTCGGCAAAACTATGGCTTGCAAGCAGATGTTCTTTCAGCCGCGCGCCGTTGCCGGTCTTGGCGACCAGGCGCTCGATGCCTTGTTCCAGCATGGCTTCGTGGACGAGGATGTCGGCGCCCTTGGCGAATCCGGCCAGCGGCGGAAAGAACGCGGTGTCGGCGGAAAAGACGACGCTTTGGCCCGCATGGTCGAAGCGCAAGGCAAAGCAGTCGGTGACCGGCGGATGGTCGACGCGCAGCGCCGAAACCTTGAGCCCGCGCTCGTCCAACACCTCGCCTTCGCCGAATTCGACGATCGAAACCATCTCCCTGATATCGGGCCGGCCTTCGTCGACGATGCGGATGTCGATGTCGAATTCCATCGCTTGGGCAAAGCGCTGCCAGTAGTGCCCGGTGCCGGGCGGCCCAAACACCGTCACCAGCGTCGCCAGCCCCGCCGTCCAGGCGGTGTGGATCAACGGCCCGAGTTCCAGCACATGGTCGGAATGCAGATGCGTGATGAAGATCAGGTCAAGCGCCTTCAGGCTGACGCCGTCATCGGCCAGCCCGCGCGTCACGCCCAGCCCGCAATCGACGACGATGCTGCGGCCGCCGATTTCCAGCAGCGACGAACTCGGCCACGGCCCGCCCGGCCGGATCGCCGGGCCGCCCTTCGAGCCGAGAAGCACCAGCCGATCGCGCCGCAGATCGGCGCTCAAGACCAGTCGCCCTCGGGCGTGCCGTTAAAACGCTTCTTCAGGTCGGCCCAGCAGTCGATGTAATTGTCCTGGCGGGTTTCCAGCTCGGCGCCGTAGCGGGTCAGCATCTGCGGGTAGCGGGTCTCGAACATGAAGGCCATGGTGTTGTCGAGCTTGACCGGTTTCAACTCGACTTTCGAGGCCTTTTCGAAACCTGAGGCATCCGGCCCATGCGCCAGCATCAGATTGTGGAGGCTGATGCCACCGGGAACGAAGCCTTCTTCCTTGGCGTCATACTGGCCATGGATCAGGCCCATGAACTCGCTCATGATGTTGCGGTGGTACCAGGGCGGCCGGAACGTGTCTTCGGCCACCAGCCAGCGCGGCGGGAAGATGACGAAGTCGATGTTGGCGGTGCCCTCCTCGCCGCTCGGCGCCGTCAGCACGGTGAAGATCGACGGATCGGGGTGGTCGAACAGCAGCGCGCCGACCGGCGAAAAGGTCGCCAGATCATATTTGTAAGGGGCATAGTTGCCGTGCCAGGCGACGACGTCGAGCGGCGAATGGCCGATCTCGGTGACGTGGAAATTGCCGCACCATTTTACGATAAGCCGGCACGGCGTTTCCTTCTCCTCGAACCAGGCGCAAGGCGTCTTGAAATCGCGTGGATTGGCGAGGCAATTTGCGCCGATCGGGCCGCGGTCGGGCAGCGTCAGCTTGGCGCCGTAGTTCTCGCAGACATAGCCGCGCACTTCGGCGTCGACCAGTTCGACCTTGAAGACGAGGCCGCGCGGCAGCACGGCGATCTCGCCAGGCCTGAGCTCGATGACGCCCATCTCGGTGACGAAGCGCAACGCTCCCACCTGCGGCACGATCAGCAACTCGCCATCAGCGTTGAAGAAATGGTCGTCGACCATCGAGCGGTTGGCGACATAGACATGCGCCGCCATGCCGCTTTGCCCGAGCACGTCACCGGCGGTGGTGATCGAGCGCATGCCGGCGATGAAGTCGGTTGGCTCCTTCGGCATCGGCACCGGGTTCCAGCGGTATTGGCCGAGCGCCAGTTCGTGGTCGCCGACATTGGGGGCGGTTTTCCACAAGGGATAGTTCGCCGCTTTGAAACGGCCGGTGTGTTTTACGCTCGGCCGGATCCGGTAGAGCCAGGAGCGCTCATTGGTGCCGCGCGGCGCGGTGAAGGGCGAGCCGGAAAGCTGTTCAGCATAGAGGCCATAGGCCGGCCGCTGCGGCGAATTCCGTCCTTGCGGCAGCGAGCCGGGCAGCGTTTCGGTTTCGAAATCGTTGCCGAACCCCGGCATGTAGGAAAAGGCCACGGTATCCTCCCGGGTTGACCAAACTGGTTTCATTTGTAACCATCGAAAATGTAACCATCAATGGCGACTTTGAAAAATGGCAACCAAGGGCGAAGCTTCCGACGAGCCTGAAGTTCTCAATCTGGAGAACTTCCTGCCCTACCGGCTCTATCGGCTTGCCGACGCCGTCAGCCGCGAATTCTCCCGGATCTACAAGGACAGCCACGGCTTGACCCGGCCCGAATGGCGAACCCTTTCCGGGCTCGGCCAGCGCGGCACCATGACCGCGACGGCTCTCGGCGAGCAGTCAGCCATGCACAAGACCAAGGTCTCGCGCGCCATAGCGGAGCTTGAGCGGCGGCGATGGCTGACGCGCAGGCCTGATGAGTACGACCGCCGCGTCGAACATCTGACGCTGACCAAAGCGGGACTGGCCGCCTATCGCGAGATGGTGCCGCTGGCGAAGGCGTTCGAGCGGGATTTGCTGGCGAGGCTGGGTGCGGAGGAACGCACGGCGATTGTAAGTGGGGTGGCGGCGCTGGAAGGGGCTTTGGAAGAAAAGTAGGCGGAAAGGCTGGCGGGACAGCGCCCCCCTCTGTCCTGCCGGACATCTCCCCCACTTGGGGGGAGATCGGACGTGGCGAGGCTTTCGCCAATCGCCAACGTTGGAGAATGAGCGACGCGCCGAAACAGCCAATCTCCCCACCTGTGGGGGAGATGTCCGGCAGGACAGAGGGGGGCGCGAAGGAACTCTACGTCTCTGTCGGCGCGCCTACCAGTCCATCACCACTTTCCCCGAACTGCCGCTCCGCATCGCGTCAAACCCGGTCTGAAAATCATCAATCCCGATGCGGTGGGTGATCAGGCCGGTCACGTCGAGCGGGCCTTGCACCAGAGCGATCATCTTGTACCAGGTCTCGAACATCTCGCGCCCGTAAATGCCCTTGAGATGCAGCATCTTGAAGATGACCTTGTTCCAGTCGATCTCGAAGCCGGTCGGCGCGATGCCTAAAATGGCGATCTTGCCGCCATTGTTCATGGTGTCGATCATGTCGCGGAAGGCGGGTGCGGCGCCCGACATTTCCAGGCCGACGTCAAAGCCCTCGGTCATGCCGAGCGCCGGCATGACGTCGCGCAGCCTTTCCTTGGAGGCATCGACGACATGCTGGACGCCGAGCTTTTTGGCCAGCGCCAGCCGCACCGGGTTGATGTCGGTGATGACGACCTTTCGCGCGCCGACGCACTGCGCCACCAGCGCGCCCATAATGCCGATCGGCCCGGCGCCGGTGACCAGTACGTCCTCGCCGACCAGATCGAAGGACAATGCCGTGTGGACGGCATTGCCCAGGGGATCGAAGATCGCGGCGATCTCGTCCGGCACATTGTCGGGGATCGGCACGACATTGTGCTGCGGGATCGCCAGATACTCGCCAAAGGCGCCGGGACGGTTGACGCCGACTCCGAGCGTGTTGCGGCAGAGATGCCCTCGCCCGGCGCGGCAGTTGCGGCAATGGCCGCAGACGATGTGGCCTTCGCCGGAAACGCGCTGGCCAACCTTGTACTCGGTCACCGCGGCGCCGAAATCGGCGACCGTGCCAACGAATTCATGGCCGGTGACCATCGGTACCGGCACCGTTTTCTGCGCCCACTGGTCCCAATTGTAGATGTGGACGTCGGTGCCGCAGATCGCGGTCTTTTTCACCTTGATCAGCACGTCGTTGGGGCCGATCTCCGGCACCGGCACCTCTTCCATCCATATGCCCGGTTCGGCCTTGGCCTTGACCAGCGCCTTCATCATGTTCGACATGCTTCTGTCCCTTGAATCTCTTGATCCGGAATCGCTTTTCGATTTCGGCCTTTCAGGAAATGACCCCCAACTCGCGCCCGACGGCGGCAAACGCTTCGACCGCGCGGTCAATGTCGGCGCCGGAGTGCGCCGCCGACATCTGCGTGCGGATGCGCGCCTGGCCCTTCGGCACCACCGGGAAGGAAAAGCCGATGACATAGATGCCGCGCTTCAGCATGCGCGTCGCCATCTCCTGCGCCAGCGTCGCGTCACCCAGCATCACCGGGATGATCGGATGATCGGCGCCAGCCAGCGTAAAGCCGAGCTTGCCCATGCTGGAACGGAACCGGGCGGCATTGTCGTAGAGCTTCTTGCGCAAACCATCACCGTCCTTGACCAATTCGAACACCTTGATCGAGGCGCCGGCGATCGCCGGCATCAGCGTGTTGGAGAAGAGATAGGGCCGCGAACGCTGGCGCAGCCAGTCGACCACCTGGCTTTTGCCTGAGGTGTAGCCGCCGGACGCGCCGCCCAATGCCTTGCCGAGCGTGCCGGTGATGATGTCGACCCTGCCCTCGACGCCGCAATGCTCGGCCGAGCCGCGGCCGTTTTTCCCGACGAAGCCGACGGCGTGGCTGTCGTCGACCATGACCATCGCCCCGTATTTGTCGGCGAGATCGCACACGCCCTTCAGATTGGCGATGATGCCGTCCATGGAAAACACGCCGTCGGTGGCGATCAGCCGGAAACGGCAGTCCTTCGCCTCCTTCAGCCGCGCTTCCAGATCGGCCATGTCGTTGTTTGCGTAGCGAAAGCGTTTTGCCTTCGACAGCCGCACGCCGTCGATGATCGAGGCGTGGTTCAGCGCATCGGAGATGATCGCGTCCTCTTCACCGAGCAGCGTTTCGAACAGGCCGCCATTGGCGTCGAAGCAGGAGCCGTAGAGGATGGTGTCGTCCATGCCGAGGAAAGAGGAAATCGTCGATTCGAGCTGCTTGTGCTCTTCCTGCGTGCCGCAGATGAAGCGCACCGACGCCATGCCGTAGCCGTAGCGGTCGAGCGCTTGCTTGGCGGCATTGCGCAAATCGGCGCTGTCGGCGAGGCCGAGATAGTTGTTGGCGCAGAAGTTCAGCACCTTGTCGCCGCCGACCTCGATCTCGGCCGACTGTGTCGAGGTGATCACCCGCTCGGATTTGTAGAGCCCGGCCGATTTCAGCCCAGCGAGCTCGCTGTCGATATGGGAGAGGAATGAAGCGGTCATGATCGGGCCCTTTTGAGAGTGCGCAGGACTGTCGCCCCGCCGGTGCGAAAAATCCATCGCAAAAGCGACCGCTTCGGTGGCACGGCCAAAGCTCAACCGCAACGCGAAGCAACCACATGGCCAGCATTCTGGGGTAGCATAGGGCCAAATGCAGCACAGCCGTGAAAGCACATGATAACCATTTCGGCAGCTTTCCTCGACAGCTTCGCTGGCCAGCGCGGCGGCTTCCGTACCTGTTAACCCTTTCACGTCAATGGTTTTCTCGCCAGGAACCTATGGCAGGAATCCGTTGACCGGAGGGTCACCCAGAAATGTCGCAGCAGCCAGTGCATAGCGTTTCGCGCAAGCTGATTATGGTGATCAAGAGCGGCTACTGGCTGGCGCTGATTATCATTGCGGCCATGGTGATGGCCTCTTTCATCCTGCTGCAGCAGATGATGGCGGCCCAGCAGCATAACCATACGCTGCTCGATATCGTCAGCACCGAGAAGGCGCTCTCGCAACGCATCGTCTTCCTTGCCAGCGCAACAGGCGCCGCCTCACGCGACAAGCAGCCGGCGCTGGTTAGCGCGCTCAAGCAGGCGACCGTGGAGTTCGAGACGAATTACGATCTCCTGCTCGAACAGACGGGGGCCGACCCGCTGTCGCCGGCACGGTCCGATCCAAAATCGATCGAGAACGTGCTCTACACCAAGCCGTTTCACCTCGATTATTTCTCGGTCGGGCTCATCGCCAATAGCCAACGGCTGATCTCGTCGTTTGAATCCCAGCTCACCTTGGCCAGCAATGGCGGCTACAAGGGCGGCGGCGAGCGCGTCAATCTCGACGCCTCCGTCGCCAACGCGACGCTGTCCGGCTATGCGGCCCTTGGCCAGCGTATCAGCGCCTATGCCGACGAGCGGTCGGAAAAGCTTCTCGATCTCCACCGCACGCTGTTCTACTCCACCATTGGCGTCATCGTGCTGGTGGCACTGTTCATCTTCCGGCCGATGTCGAAAGCCATCCTGCGCAAGACGCATGAACTGGTCGATGCACGCAATTCGATGGCCTTCATCGCCGTGCATGACGGGCTGACCGGCCTGCACAACCGCACCTTCCTGACCGATCATTTCGAGACACTGATCAAGGGCGCGCATCGACGGCGCGAGCGCCTGGCCGTGATCCAGCTCGACCTCGACCGGTTCAAGCAGATCAACGACACGCTCGGCCACGCAGCCGGCGACTATGTGCTGGTCGTCACCGCGCAACGGATGCGAGACGCCTGTCGGGCTTCGGATCTGTGCGCGCGTCTCGGCGGCGACGAGTTCGTGATGATCCTCAATGGCGCCGGCGGCACCGAAGACATCAACATGGTCGCCAGGCGCATCCTGGAGCAGATCAACGAGCCGATCACCTTTCAGGGCACGACCATCCTCCCGGGCGCCAGCGCCGGCATTGCGGTCTATCCGATCGACGCCGACAATGCGCAGGATTTGCTCGTCCACGCCGACCTGGCGCTTTATTCGGCCAAGAAGCTCGGTGGTGGCAGCTTCTCTTTCTTCTCCGAGGAATTGCGGCGCGAGCTCGACTATCGCAAGCAGCTCGAGCACGACATCAAGGTCGCCATTTCGGAGAGTGCCTTCCAGGTCTATTTCCAGCCACAGGTTTCGCTGACCGACGGCACGATCAGCGGCATCGAGGCGCTGGTGCGCTGGAAGCATGCCGAACGCGGCATGATCGCACCGGGCGAATTCATTCCGGTCGCCGAAAAATGCGGCTTCATGCCGGAGATAGGCCGCATCGTCATCGCCAAGGCGATCAACGAGGCAGCCGAATGGGACCGTGCCGGCATTGCTTTCGGGCGTCTTGCCGTCAACGTCTCCGGCACCGAACTGCGTGAGCCCGATTTCGACCGGTTCCTGTTCGCCACGCTGGAGAAGGCAGGGCTGGCACCGCAGAAACTGTCGCTCGAAATCGTCGAATCCGTCATTCTCGACGACGAGAAGACCGGGATCGCGGCGAAGCTGCGGCACATCCGTGCGGCCGGCGTCCACCTCGAACTCGACGATTTCGGCACCGGCTACGCCTCGCTCAGCCACGTCAACCCGAACGAGATCGACCGGCTGAAGATCGACCGCCGCTTCGTCCAGAACATCAACGAGAACGGCGACAACACCAAGATCGTGCGCGCCATCACCGAACTTGCGCGCGGCCTCGGCATCTCGATTGTCGCCGAGGGTGCGGAAACCGAAGCCGAGCTCGATTCGCTGATGGCGATCGGCTGCGACCAGGTGCAGGGCTATTCCATCGCCTTCCCGATGCCGCAGGACAAGGCGCGCGAATGGCTGGTGGCCCGCGCCCCGAAAAAAAAGGCCAAGCTGAAGGTGCTGCAGGGCAGCCTGGCTTAGGGTGTATTGATAATCAGGTGAGGCCGGCCTGCAAATAGCCGACACCTGCGCTTCCGGTGCTCACGTACTGCAGTACGCTCCGCTCCGGTTCTCGGCATCGGCCATTTTCGGCTCGGCCTGACCTGAATCTCAACCCACCCTGGAGCATAGCGCGGGTCATTTCGCCTGCGCGACGTTGGCCCGAAGTGCTGCCAGCATCTCGGCGAATTCCGCCAGCCGGTCCTCCGGCAATCCCGCCCGCAGTCGCTTGTCGAAAGCGAGCGCGGCCGTCCGCAGCCTCTCGAACATCGCCTCTCCGGCCGCGGTCAGTTCGACCAGATGAACCCGTCGGTTCGCAGGATCGCGGCGCCGTAGCAGCAGGCCTTGCGTCTCCATCGCGTTGAGATGGTGGGTCAGTGTGGCGCCCTGGATGCCGATCATGCCGGCCAGCTCGCGCTGGTTGGCCAGTTCCCGCGACTTGACCGAAAGCAGAGTGAGCCAGACCGGCAGCGTGCCGCCGGCCTCGACCAAGGCAGCGTCGAAGGCCTGGGCGACAAGCTTGGCGGTGCGGCCGAGATTCATGCCGACTGGCGGGCGGTCAAAAGGCGTCATGAGCAGACACTAGAACAATGGATATGCGGATGGAACTGGCCCGGTCACAAACATTGACATCTAATCATTAGATATCTAACTTTGTGGTCTGCAGCAGGTAAAAGAGGAATGCGGTCATGCAATATGTCTATATCGTCGTTCTCGGTCTTCATGTCATGGCCGGCGTGTTCTGGGCCGGCACGACCATCACGCTGGCCCGCGACCCCGACATAAGGGCAGAGCGCTTCATCCAGCCGCAAATGGGCGCGGCCGGCATGGTTTTCCTGACCGGCGCGCTGCTCTGGTACTTCTTCCATGGCGCGTATTTCGGTTCGATGGAGCGGGTGCTGGCGCTGGGCATCGTCACCGCCTTTGCGGCCGCCGGCGTTCTCAGCGCCCTGGTTCGCCCCGCCAGCCGGCAGCTTGCCGGCGCGGATGCGGCGACTGAAGCGCAGCTGCGCACGAGAATGGCCAGGGGCGAACGCATTGCCGCCGGGCTGCTGGCCATCACCGTGCTCTGCATGGCGGTGGCCAGGATGTTTTGAGCGGCCCTGCCGCAGTCGCATCTCACAGGATCGTACGCTGCCGGCGACACGCCGGTGACGTGCGCGGCGCGCAGACCGGACCGACGTGCCTGATGGCTCTCCGTACGGCGGTTCGGCTGCGCGCCACCAAATTCGGACGGCAAAGGACACGATCTCGTTGTGTCGCACGAGGCATTGGCAACGTGCCCTAAAGCACCTCGACCGAACCGCCGCGCCAATGTTCCCAGCGCAGCTTGATATATGTGCGCAAGTTCGGCGCGATTCGAAAACCTTTCAGCTTGGCGTCCTGCAGCGCGGCCGCCCACGCCTGCGTCTGGTAAAGGCTGCCATAGGTCTCTATCGTCATGGCCAGACTCTCACGGCCCAAGCGCCTGGCCAGTATGGCACAGGCCTCGATCCGCGATTCTATCGATTGGCCGTATTTGGGAGCAAATGCCATTCCCCCGTCCGCCATGTCATCGACCTCGTGGGCAAGCCGCAGAAACAGGATGTCCTCGTCACCCGCCGGCACACCTTCCGTCACAAGGCGCTCTGGGTCTCCGGTGTCGAACTTCATTGCGTCGACCCGTGCCACAAGATTTTCCACTGTCGGTCCGATCTTTTGCTGCAGCCACTTCCGGTGCGTATCGCTGCGCCGGCTGGATCTGCCGTCCGGATATTGTGCGCTGTCATAGGCGGCGTGAAACATTGCCGCGATGACAAGATCGAGGTCTCTATCGAAATGCGCGACCGATGAAGCAGCACCCACCGCATGGCAGATGAAAGGCCGCGCCGTCTTGCGGTAGCGGCCGTTGAACATGGCGCAACCGACACGGTAAGCGTTCTGGACGCGGAGGATATCGGCGAGCGCGTGCCCAAGCTCGTGCAACTGCATATAAAGCGCGGTGTTGGTCTGGCGCGGCACGAACAGTTCTTCTTTGGTCAAATTGGCCCCCCGACTTCGTTTGACGTGCCGTCAACTTCTCGCTGCGGAAGCGATCGGCGTCGGGATTCCTGTACAGACTTTCAGTAGAATTGTGTCTGCTCTTCCCGCCTAGATCAGCCGGATCGCGGAAAGTTACCAATATGACCGGACAAGTCCAGTCCAAGCGGGGCGTTGCCCGCGAGCGGACGCTCAGATCCTGAGACCGAACCTGATGCCGTCATAGATCGCGGCGTGGATGTTGCGCGAGGCGACCGCGTCGCCGATGCGGAAAAGCACAAAACCGCCTTCCGCATTGCGCGCCGGAAAAATGTCGCCGCCATTGACCAGCCGCTCGTAGTCCACCGCGCCGCCGTTCTTCGACAGCGGCTTCAGCGTCAGATAAAGATCGTCGAGCGGCAGCGTGCCGTGCTCGACCACCACCTGGTCGACCCGCCGCTCGCCGCGCCAGCCATCGGCGAAGTCGGAGGCCAGCTCCGCCACCAGTTGATTGCCCTCGCGCCGCACCGAACGCAGGCGCGTATTGATGGTGACGGTGACGCCCTTTTCCTGGAATGCGCGCATATAGGGCACATGGTTCATGCCGCCCATTTCCGGCGCAAAGAAACGCTCGGGCGAAACCAGTTCCAGCTTGGCGCCGCTGTTGGCGATCAGTTCGGCCGCGCCCATGCCCTGATGGCCGCCATTGTCGTCATAGAGCAGCACGTTCTCGGCCGGCTTGACGCTGCCGGCCATGATGTCCCAACTCGACGTGACGAGATTGTCGCCCGCCGCCAGCGGCGGGTTCTGCGGCAAGCCGCCGGTGGCAACCACCACCACGTCGGGCGACAGCGCCAGCACTTCGTCCTTCTCGGCCCAGGTGTCATAGCGGATCTCGACCCCGAGCCGCTCAAGTTCGGCCAGCCGCCAGTCGATGATGCCGATCAGTTCCTTGCGGCGCGGGTTCTGCGTCGCCAGCCGAACCTGGCCGCCGGCCTGGCTCGACGCTTCCAGCACCGTGACCTGATGCCCGCGCTCGGCCGCGACACGCGCCGCCTCCAGCCCGCCGGCACCAGCGCCGACAACGATCACCTTGCGTTTTGGTCCTTCGGTCTTGGCGATGATGTGCGGAATCTCGGCCTCGCGCCCGGTCGCAGCATTGTGGATGCACAGCGCCTCGCCGCCCTCATAGATGCGGTCGAGGCAATAGGTGGCGCCGACACAGGGGCGGATCTCGTGCTCGCGGCCCTCCATCACCTTTTTGATAATATGCGGATCGGCGATATGGGCGCGGGTCATGCCGACCATGTCAAGCTTGCCGGTGGCGATGGCATGGCGTGCGGTGGCGACGTCGGAAATGCGCGCCGCATGGAAGGTCGGGAACTTCGTCGCCGCCCTTACCTCGCCGGCAAAATCGAGATGCGGCGATGAGCGCATGCCGGTCACCGGGATGACCCTGGTCAGCGCCGCATCGGTCTCGATCGAGCCGCGAATGATGTTGAGGAAATCGACCTTGCCGGAGCCGGCCAGACGCTTGGCGATGCCGACGCCCTCCTCTTTCGACAGGCCCTTCTCAAAATCCTCGTCGGCGACCATGCGGATGCCGACGACGAACTTGTCGCCGACCGCCGCCCGCACCGCGTCGAGCACCATGCCGGTAAAGCGCAGCCGATTGTCGAGCGAGCCGCCGAAATCATCGTCGCGCTGGTTGGTGGCCGGTGACCAGAAGCCGTCCATCAGATGGCCGTAGGCCTCGAACTCGATGCCGTCGAGGCCGGCCGCCTGGCAGCGCTGGGCAGCCGAAGCGTAGTCGGCGACGATGCGTTCGATGTCCCAGTCCTCGATGGTCTTCGGGAAGGCGCGATGCGCCGGCTCGCGCACCGGCGACGCTGACAGCACCGGCAGCCAGTCGGCCTTGTTCCAGCCGGTGCGGCGACCGAGATGGGTGATCTGGATCATCACCTTGCAATCATGCTCGTGGCAGGCATCCGCCAGCTCGGCGAGCCACGGCACGATGCGGTCATCATAGACATGCAGATTGCCGAAGGCGGCCGGGCTGTCGCGCGAGACGATGGCCGAACCGGCGGTCATGGTCAGCGCCATGCCGCCTTTGGCCTTTTCGGCGTGGTAGAGCCGGTAGCGCTCCTTCGGCATACCGTCCTCGGAATAGGCCGGCTCGTGGCTGGTCGACATCACCCGGTTCTTCAGCGTCAGATGTTTGAGCTGATAAGGTTGGAGAAGCGGATCGTTGCTGGCCATCGTCTTCCTGTCGTTTCAAATTGTGCGGAAGCAGCGTGCTGCTCCCGCTTCTATTTCACGCATCGGATTTTTCCGAAAACCGCTGCGCACTTTTCGGTCCGATGCTAATGAGCGGCAAAATCCAAGGAACCCCGCCCATGATCGATACCAAAACCCTCACCCAGCTCGGCGCCCATGTCGAGCCGCCACAGAGCCCAGAAACAGCGGTCCTGGAGACCGTGCCGTTTTCGCGTGGCGATGGCCCGCCGGCCATCGTGCGCTTCGTCTGCCCGGAATTCACCTCGCTGTGCCCGGTCACCGGCCAGCCGGATTTCGCCCATATCGTCATCGACTACGCACCCGATACGGCTCTGGTGGAATCGAAGTCGCTCAAGCTGTTCATGACCTCATTTCGCAACCATGGCGCCTTCCATGAAGAATGCACCGTCATGATCGGCCGCCGCATAGTGGCAGCTACCAAGCCCTTGTGGTTGCGCATAGGCGGCTATTGGTATCCGCGCGGCGGCATTCCGATCGACGTGTTCTGGCAGACCGGCGCGCCGCCAGAAGGCTCCTGGCTGCCCGATACCGGTGTCGCGCCCTATCGCGGGCGTGGATGAGCAAGGACGTCTGGACGATCGAAATTGCATCAGTTCAGCGGCAGCCGCTTGTAGCGGCCGGGGTGGTTCGGATCGCTGAAATGGTGCATCGGGCCGTGCTCGGCGAAATGCGCGGCCCAGCGTTTCATCGCCGCGGGGTCGAGTTCGACGCCCAGCCCGTGGCCTTCCGGCACGCGCACCGTGTTGTTGGTCTGCCGGAACGGACCATCCTTGATGACGTCGCCGATCTGCCAGGCAAACAGCGACTGCGATGCCTCGGTAATCCACTGCGTCGCCGCCACGACATGCAGATAGGCTGACGTCATGATGCCGAGATCGTTCGAGTAGCACCAGAACCCCTTGCCCATCGCCTCGCAGGCGGCGATGAATTTCAGGGTTTTGGACAGGCCGCCGAGGGCGGCGAAATTGCAGACGAAATAGTCCGGCGCACCCAGCGCAACGGCCCGCCTGAGATCGGGAGTGTGCGTCGAAAACGGAATGCGCGAGTGCTGGCGAAGTGCGGCCATCTCCTCGAAGGTGGCGACCGGATCCTCATAGTTGCGGATGTTGAACGGCTCGATTTCACGCAGCACCCAGCGCGCCGTGGTCAGCGACCATTGCATGTTGGAATCGAGCTTGATCTGCGCCTTTTCGCCCAGCGCCTCACGCAGCATGCGCACGGCCCTGATTTCGAGCTGGGGATCGCCCATGATCAGCTTGCCCTCGAAGATCGTCGAGCCATGCTCCTCGCGCATCTTGAGGCAATAGTCGACGATGGCTTCCGGCGTCATCTGGCCGCCGGCCCCGTCCTGCTCGGGGCGAAAGGCGAAATATTCCGAGAACGGAATGTCCTTGCGTACCGCGCCGCCAAGCAGCTTGTAGAGCGGCATGCCGAAGACCTTGCCCCTGATGTCCCACAGCGCCAGTTCGACGGAACCGAACGCCACGGAGGCGGCATTCTCGCCAGTGTTGGCGGTGATCTGCCAGGGCGGCACGCAGCGTGCCTCGCAATCGGCGATGTCGAGCGGATCGGCACCAATCAGCGCCGGCGCGATCTCGGCCTTGATCACCTCGCCGAAGTGCCACCACGGCGCCTCGCCGAGGCCAACCACGCCTTCGTCGGTCTCGACCTCGATGATCGACTTCGAGGCGCCGCCATAGAGGCCGGCCGTCCACCAGAACGGCGCGTCGAGCGGGACATTGACATGGGTGACGCGGATGTTGGTGATCTTCATGGGTTCCCTATTCGCACTGATATTGGCTGAGCGCCCATTCGCCGGTCACCGACAACAGGTCTGATATCTTCCAGTCGCCGTCGACCTTTTTGAACTTCCATTCCAGCCGATGCGGATTGCCTGACACAACGAAGGCGACGATGACCTTGGCCTGGTCGCCATTGACCGCTTCAATCGTCCTCAGGCTCTTGTCGATCTCGGCCTTGTCGTAGTCCGCATTGTCGAGAGCCATGTTGGGGTCGAGGCACTCGCCCTGCCCCGATTTGCGCAGCGCGTCGCTCTTGTCGAGCACGGTCTTCGCCGGGTCGACGAAGTGGCTGCGCTGTGCCGGATCGATCTCCAGCCCGACCTGATCGTAAAATGGCCTGACCACCGCCGTCGGCGATCCCGGCTGGATCGGCACTGGCGCACTGTCGGCTGGTGGGGCTGCGAGCGGTGGCGTTGCTGGTTCCGACGCACCGCCTGGCGCGTTGGCCGGGGGTGCCCCAAGCAGGCCCTGAGCAGCGGCGGCGCTCACCATCGGCAGGCACACAGTCGCAAGGACCAGAAGACGGCAACGAAGCATGACGTCACTCCGGTGCCTTGTCGGGCATGCATTCCAGCGCGCTCAGCGTCCAGTTGCTGGTCTTCGAGGTGATGTCGGCGACCTTCCACTTGCCGTCGACCTTCTTCAGAGACCACAGCATTTCGCGCTTGGAATCGTCGCCTTCCGCGAAAAGGCTGAACGTTGCGGTGACTTCGGCGGTATCGCCGCTGACGGCCTCGGCGAGCTTAAGTGTCTTCGCCACGGTCTTCTGGTCGAAGTCCTGTGCGTCGAGACCTGGATCGAAATCGATGCAGGCGACCTCGTCAGGCTTGTTCTTCTGCGCCTGGTCGTTGAGATCGAAGAGTTTCGTCACCGGTTCGGTGAAGCGGTCGCGATACTTGGCATCGGCCTCGAATTTCACTTCGGGCACATAGAAGAATTTCACGACGTTGGACGCCGGGCCCGCCAGGGCGACGGCGGGCACGGCAAGGGAAAAGACAGCGGCCAGCACAATCGGTCTCATCGAGGATCTCCGGGCGTTCAGCGGCAAAAATGGCAAGGTCGACACCACGCACCTTGCATATCGGCTTTTTTGCAGCTGATGAAGTCCCGAAGCGCCAACCCCAGGTGTCCCGCCAGACGTTCTGGAGGTCCGCAATTCCCAACAATACTGGCCAGATACAATCGCCGCGAACATCACAGGATCCTCAGCCGCCGAAAGTCGCGACAGGCGCTTTGAGTTGGGAGCGCTCGGGCTTGACACCGAGCCCTGGCATCTGCGGGACGCGTATATGCCCGTTTTCGATGACGATGGGATTCACGGGATCGGTATGCCCTTCAATGTACTCCTGCGCGATCCAGGCACCCTCAAAACGTCCCGGCTCGACGGTCGCGGCGAGGTGCACGCATGCCGCGGCGATGACGTCCCCTCCCCAGGTATCGTCGCAGCTGTGCGGAAGCGATCGTATCGCACACAGGTCGCGGACCGTTGCCATCTTGGTGAGGCCGCCAAGCCGGGTGACCTTCAATCCGAATCCGTCCGCGATACCTGAAGACACTGCCCGCAGGACAGCATTCAAATCCTCGGTATTCTCATCGAGATAGACCGGATGGGTAAGGCGTCCCTTGAGGCTCGCGACTTCCTCCAAGGTGTTGCAGGGCTGTTCAAACACGAACGGGATTGCCTGGCAAAGCCGGTCGATGTGCAGCGCCGCCACGGTGGTGAGGCCGCGATTGGCGTCGACCGCTATCCGGGCCTTGAAGCCAACCGCTTCCCATACCTTGTGCACGGTGGCGACGTCCTGTTCGAGATCCCGTCCGCCTATCTTGATCTGAAGCCGAGGGTAACCGGCCTTGACCTTGTCGGCGGCAATACGTGCCGTCTCATCCGGTGCTCCGACAATGGTCGAGTAGTAGGAGGGCACACGATCGGTGAGCGCTCCGCCCAGAAGTGTTGAAACCGGAACGCCCAGCCGCTGGCCAGCGAGGTCGAAGAGAGCTATGTCCAAGGCCGCCTTGGCATAGTTGTGACCATTCAGCCGCTCGTCCATTCTTTTCGCGAGGCGGCGCATGGATGTGGTGTCCTCGCCGACGAGGCCGGGCGCCATTTCTGCAATTGCCGCCCTCGCACCCAGAGCATGTTGGGGCTGATAGACAGGGCCGACCGGGCAAGTCTCACCCCAACCTGACAGTCCGTCCTCGGTGGTCACTTCAACGAGCGTGCTGTCCAGATCCCGCACGGTATCGCTGGCCATCCGGTAGGCACCGCCTTTGACCGGCAGAAGCATCTGATAGACCTTGATCGACTCGATGCGCATACGGGCCTCAGCCGCCTCCAGGCCAAGCGATTGCGGCCATCTGGCCATCCTCGTGCATGACGGTGCTGGATCGCACTGCCGTGCTCAAGCCCGCACGTTGTGCTTGCGCTTCATGTAGTCCTTGGCGGTTTCGACCGCCACGGCCGCGTCGCGGCAATAGGCATCGGCGCCGACGGCCTTGCCGAATTCCTCGTTGAGCGGCGCGCCGCCAACCAGCACGACATAGTCGTCGCGAATGCCCTTTTCCTTCATCGTGTCGATGACGACTTTCATGTAGGGCATGGTGGTGGTCAGCAGCGCCGACATGCCGATGATGTCAGGCTGGTGTTGCTCGATCGCATCGAGATACTTCTCGACCGCATTGTTGATGCCGAGGTCGATGACGTCGAAGCCCGCACCCTCCATCATCATGCCGACGAGGTTCTTGCCGATGTCGTGGATGTCGCCCTTGACGGTGCCGATCACCATCTTGCCCTGCTTCGGCGCTCCGGTGGCGGCAAGCAGCGGCCGCAGGATGAACATGCCGGCCTTCATCGCGTTGGCGGACAACAGCACTTCGGGGACGAACAGGATGCCGTCGCGAAAATCCTCGCCAACGATGCGCATGCCTTCGACCAGTGCCTCGGTCAGCACCTTGTAGGGCACCCAGCCGCGCTCGAGCAGGATGTTGGTGCCTTCCTCGATCTCTTCCTTCAACCCGTCATAGAGGTCGTCGTGCATCTGCTGCACCAACTCGTCGTCGGAAAGCTCGGAAAGG
>NZ_JBFUDT010000014.1:0-67759 GCF_056404575.1 Mesorhizobium sp. P2_C4 | reverse complement strand
CACGACCAAGGACATCGTCATCTCGATCAACGGCGCCAATGACGCGGCGGAGATCACCGGCGATGCCAGCGGCTCGCTGACCGAAGCCTCCGGYGTTGCCAACGGCACGGCCGGCACCTCGCCGGCAATCGGCGATCTCGACGCCAGCGATGTCGACAGCGGCACCGACTTCTCGGTGCTGACCAACGGCGTGCACGGCACGCTGTCGATCAACGCGGCCGGCGAATGGAGCTACGCGCTCAACGAGGATGACGCCGCCGTCCAGGCGCTCAACACCGGCGATCCGGCACTCACCGACACCATCACCGTGCAGACCTCGGACGGCACGACCAAGGACATCGTCATCTCGATCAACGGCGCCAATGACGCGGCGGAGATCACCGTCAACGGTGCCGAAGACACCTCGGTCACGGAAAAGAGCGGTCTCGCCAACGGTACGCCCGGCGACGCCTCAGCCTTCGGCGATCTCAATGCGATCGACGTCGATAGTTCGGCGCTGTTTACCGTGCAGGCCGCCGTCGCCAAGACCTATGGCACCTTCTCGATCGATGCCAATGGCACCTGGAGCTATACGCTCGACGACAACAACGCGGCCGTCCAGGCGCTCAACAGCACCGGCGCGAACACCACGCTGCATGAGCTGGTGACGGTCACGACCGCCGACGGCACCCAAAAGGTGATCGACATCACCATCAACGGCGCCAATGACGCCGCGGTGATCACGGTCAATGGTGTCGAGGACACCTCGGTGACGGAAAAGAGCGGTGTCGCCAACGGCACGCCCGGCGACGCCTCAGCCTTCGGCGATCTCAATGCGATCGACGTCGATAGTTCGGCGCTGTTTACCGTGCAGGCCGCCGTCGCCAAGACCTATGGCACCTTCTCGATCGATGCCAATGGCACCTGGAGCTATACGCTCGACGACAACAACGCGGCCGTCCAGGCGCTCAACAGCACCGGCGCGAACACCACGCTGCATGAACTGGTGACGGTCACCACCGCCGACGGCACCCAAAAGGTGATCGACATCACCATCAACGGCGCCAATGACGCCGCGGTGATCACGGTCAATGGTGTCGAGGACACCTCGGTGACGGAAAAGAGCGGTGTCGCCAACGGCACGCCCGGCGACGCCTCGGCCTTCGGCGATCTCAATGCGATCGACGTCGACAGCTCGGCGCTGTTTACCGTCCAGGCCGCCGTCGCCAAGACCTATGGCACCTTCTCGATCGATGCCAACGGCACCTGGAGCTATACGCTCGACGACAACAACGCGGCCGTCCAGGCGCTCAACAGCACCGGCGCGAACACCACGCTGCATGAACTGGTGACGGTCACCACCGCCGACGGCACCCAAAAGGTGATCGACATCACCATCCATGGCGCCAACGACGCGGCGGTGCTGTCGTCTGCATCGGTCAACCTGACCGAGACCAACTCGGCCACCGATATCTCGACCTCCGGAACACTGACCATCTCAGACGTCGACAGTCCGACAACCTTTGCAGCCCAGGCCGGGACCGCGGGCAACTACGGGACCTTCGCCATCAATGCGGCCGGGGCCTGGACCTACACCGCATCCTCGGCGCATGACGAGTTCGTCGCCGGTCAGCATTACACCGAGAACTTCGATGTGCTCAGCGCCGATGGCACACACACTTCGGTCGCTATCGACATCCTCGGCACCGCCGACGCTCCGCCGCGGTTTGCGCCGACGGATATCCAGCTCACGCCCAGCACCACTACCGGAGATGTAAACTTCAACGCGTTCCAATTCATGGGAACGCTGAGCGCGACCGATCCGGATCCCGGCAGCTTTGTCTACAGCATCACCTCGCAATCGGACGTGGGACTGTTTTCGATCGCCGGCAGCACGTTGAGCTCAGGAGATCTCTCGCCAAGCAAGACATTCTCCGTGACCGTGCAGGCGACGCAGGTCGGCGACCCGGTTGGCCCCGCCTACCAGTACAGCGAGACGTTCCAGGTCATCACCGGCAGCAACGGTGGCGGTTCGGTCGATGGCGGCGGAGCTAATGCCGGCGACGACGTTCTTTACGGCAATGGCGGCGCGGACCAGATCTTCGGCCTGGCCGGGAACGACACGCTTTTTGGCCAGAGCGGCAACGATACGTTGAATGGCGGCGACGGCAACGACAGGCTCGTCGGCGGCGTCGGCGCCGACACGCTTACCGGCGGCCTGGGGGCCGACACATTCTACTACGGATCAGCCGTTTCGGATTCGGCGCCCGGTGCCGGCAATTTCGACACCATCACCGACTTCGTGCACGGCACCGACAAGATCGACCTGTCCTCGATCGACGCCGTTGCAGGCGGCAGCGATCAGGCCTTCCTGTTCGGCGGGCTGAATGCGGCCACCGTCGCCAACAGCATCACCTGGTCGGAAAGCGGCGGCAACACGATCGTTCGCGCCGACGTCAACGGCAACACGACAGCCGATTTCCAGATCACGCTGACGGGTACCGGGCTTGGACTGACGGCGAGCGATTTCATTCTGTGAACTGGGAGGCGGGCCTGCGGAGAGCCGTGGGCCCGCCTCTTTTCCCGCCAGCCGAGGATTGAGCTTACTAATTAAGGTTTACGGTAGAATTCCAAATGGGCCGCATCGCCGATCGAAGGACCAGGAGTAGTATAGGTTCCGGGCGTGGACAGGGGGGCGGTTTTCCGCTGGGTAGTTGAGTCTCGACAACAAATCAAAGATCGTGAAGGACGCGCTTCGGGCATGCCGCCGTTATTTTCTGGTTGCGGCGGCATTCAGCCTGGCGATCAATCTGCTCTATCTCGCTTCCCCCCTCTACATGCTGCAGATCTACGACCGGGTCGTCACCAGCGGCAGCGAAACCACGCTGGTGATGCTGACCCTTGTGTTGCTGGCGGCCTTCCTTTCGCTGGCCGGCCTCGATTTGGTGCGCGCCTGGATTCTGACGCGTGCCAGCGCGCGGCTCGACCGGCTGCTCTCGGCAAAGATCCTCGCCGCGTCAGTCGAAACCCCATCGCCCGGCTCCTCGCCGAGCCAGCCTATCCGCGACTTCGACACGTTCAGGCAGGTCATTACCGGCAGCGGCATCCATGCCCTGTTTGACCTGCCATGGTCGCCCATCTACATCGGCATCATCTTCCTGCTGCATCCGTGGCTTGGTTTCTTCGCACTGGGCAGCTCGCTGCTCTTGATCGCCATGGCCGTGCTCAACGAGTATCTCGTGCGTTCGCCGCTGAAGCAGGCCAACGACCTGGCGACGACCAATTATAACTTTACCGAGATGAGCCTCAGAAACTCGGAAGTCGTTCGCGCCATGGGGATGATCGACGGTCTCATCCGCCGCTGGGGGCGCGACCGTAACCTCGCGCTGCGGCGCCAGGCGGAGGCAAGCGATCGCGCCGCCCTGATGTCCGGCCTGATCCGTTTCCTGCGGTTGACCATGCAGTCGCTGATCCTCGGCCTCGGCGCCTATCTGGTGATAGAACGGCAGATCACCGGCGGCACCATGTTTGCCGCAAGCCTCTTGCTGGGCCGGGGGCTACAGCCGGTCGAGCAGATCGTCGGCCTTTGGCGCAGCCTGATCCTGGCGCGGGCGGCGTTGGCAAGGGTCGAGAAGCTGGTCGATGGGGGACCGCGGAACGAACGATCGTTCAACCTGCCGAAGCCCACCGGCAAGATTTCGGTCGAGCAGGTCAGCTTTGCAATTGCCAGCCAGCAGAAAGTGCTGCTGCGGGACGTATCGTTCAGGCTGGACGCAGGCGAGGCGCTCGGGATCGTTGGCCCTTCCGGCGCCGGCAAATCGACCCTGGCACGTCACCTTGCCGGCGTTATGCAGCCCAGCCGCGGCACCGTCAGGCTGGATGGCGCCGACCTGTCGCAGTGGGGGCACGACGCGCTCGGCGACCACATCGGCTACCTGCCACAGGACATCGAACTCTTTGCCGATACCGTCGCCGCCAACATCGGTCGCTTCAAGACCAATGTCGACCAGGAGGTGATCGAGGCCGCGCGGCTGGCTGGCGTGCACGAGATGATTATTCGCCTGCCGCAGGGTTACGAGACCCAGATCGGCGAAGGCGGCGCAGTCCTGTCAGGAGGATATCGGCAGCGGATTGCCCTTGCCCGAGCGGTGTTCGGCACACCGAACCTGATCGTTCTCGACGAGCCGAGTTCCAATCTCGACGCCGATGGCGACCGCGCGCTGAGCGACTGCGCGATTGAGCTGAAGCGCCGCGGCAGCACGGTGATCATCGTCTCGCACCGTCCCTCGACCCTGGCGAATGTCGACAAGATCCTTCTGTTGCGCGATGGCGCCGTCGAGGCCTTCGGCATGAGGAACGAGATCGTGGCGCTGCTCAACCAGCGCGCTGCACCAATGGCGGTGGCAACCCAATGAGCTGTGGCCGGAGAGATCGATGAGCGACGTCGCCCTCACCTACCGGAGCCTGCCCGGCGAAACCGATATCCAGGCCCCGGATTCGATCCGCGCGCCGGCCTATATCGGCCTGCTGATCATCGTTGCCTTTTTCGGCATTTTCGGCGGCTGGGCTGCCTTTGCGCCGCTGAACGGCGCGGTGCTCGCCGACGCCATCGTCAAGGTGGAAGGCAATCGAAAGAGCGTACAGCATTTCGACGGCGGTACGGTGAAGGAGATCCGCGTCAAGGATGGCGACGTCGTCAGGAAGGGCGACATCATGCTGAAGCTGGACGACACCAGAATCCGGTCCGAATTCAATCTCTATGCCCAGCAATATGCGCTCTTGCGCGCAACCGACGCCAGGATCCGGGCCGAACTGGACGGCAGCGTGGCTGTTGCCTTTCCCAAGGACATTCTCAAGGAGCATGAGGACTATCTCAGGGATGCGATGGCAAACCAGATCGCCGACCTGGAAAGCCAGCGCGCCTCGATGGCCGGCGCCACGCAGATCCTCGAGCGGCGCATTGCCGAGCTCGAGGAGCAGATAAAGGGCAAGCAGTCCCGGGTCGAATCCTACCAGGCACAGCTGCAATCGACGATCGACGAGAAGGCCAGCCTGTCGAAGCTGCTCAAGGCCGGATTGACGACCCGCCCTCGCATCCTGGAACTGGAACGGTCCGCCTCGGATCTGCAGGGCCTGATCGACGAGAACCTCGGCGCAATTGGCGGCAGCCAACAGAGCAAAGCCGAACTCGAGAGCCAGATCGCGCAATTGACCAACGAGCGCCGGGCCAAGCTGTCGGCCATGCTGATCGATACGCAATCGAACCTTGCTGACCTCGTGCCCAAGATGTTTGCCGCCCAGGCTGCCATGGACCGGGCCGAAGTGCGCGCGCCCTATGATGGCCAGGTGATGGATCTCAGCGTCTTCTCGATCGGTGCGATCGTGGCGCCAGGCCAGACAATCCTCGACATCGTGCCGACCGAGAATTCGCTGATCGTCCAGGCGCAGGTTCGCGTCGAGGACATATCGAACCTGCGACCCGACATGGCCGCCGAAGTTCGTTTCACCTCCTACAAGCAGCGTTCGATACCGATCATTCATGGACGCGTCACCCGCATTTCGGCGGATCGCATCACCGACAGCAAGACCGGGTTTCCCTATTACCTCGCCGACGTGGCTGTCGATCCGGTGGAATTGGCAGCGGCCCCACAGATTGCGCTTTACCCAGGCATGCCGGCGTCAGTCATGATCGTTACCGAGGAACGCACCGCACTCGACTACATTTTAGGCCCGCTGGTTGTGTCGTTCCACTCCGCCTTCCGCCAGAAATAACAAGCTTCGCGCCAAACATATTCGCGTTTTTCAATTTGTGGATCGTGGTCCAAAGTAGGTGGCGAGGCCAGGTTCCTCAGCCAAAAATTACATAAAAAACAACTATTTAATCGGACATGTTGACCCCGTTTTTTATCGGCGCGATTCCCGGGGCGAAAAGATTGGTGGCCGCTGGTGCGTGCCACTGGCTAAGCTTCCTCAAAGGTCCCCGCACGAGGCCGCTTCATGCCCACCGATAGCCAGTACATTCTCGACAGCATCAGCCAGGGATGCGTGGCACTTGCCGATGACGAGTTCTTCATCGACAGGTTGGTGAAGTATTTCGGCAATGGCAGGATCCGGTGGCACGTCGAATTCCGCGGGCATCGCATCGAACTGACGACCGGGCAGCTCAAGAAGCAGCCTACCTTCCGCAGGAAGATGCTCGAACAGGCTGGCGTACTGCCGCCGCAGCGTGCCGGGGCCGACTACAGGCGATGGGCACTCGATCTCAGGAAGAATGCCATCGAGCTTCCCTGGCGGGACAGGCCGGTCGATGCCGGTTTCGCCATCGACAGGCTCACCAGCCACCGGGATGGGCGCTGGACGGTTGAATACCGGGGCAAGGCAATCAAGTTCACGACGACCAAACTGCGCAGGCAAGTCAGCTTTCGCAAGCGCATGCTGGCCAAGGCCAAGGTGCTGCCGCCCCAGTTGGACCCGGCTGCCTATCGGAAGTGGATGGACTGGCTCATTCAAAACGCCAGCGAGGCCGCACCGCAGGTCGGCGATGCCCCGATGACGGAGAAAAGCTGGCTTGATGACCTGCCAGAGCTAGCCGGCTGGCAAGAATGAAGCGTCGCCCGAAGCGACCATCAGCCTAAGTTCGATTCTCTCAAATCCCGCCACAGAGACGCCTCACCCCAGCACCTCCCCCGCGCGGGGGATGCGGCGAGGCATCCACCTTGGTAGGCCCCGGCGGTTCGTGGCTCAGCTTTGACGCTTGGGGCCACGCCTTGTGAGATATGGAGAGATTTTGATGCTTAGATTTGCCTCGACGCTGGCGCTGCTGCTGCTCGGCACGGCGCCGCTGTTTGCCGACGACATGCCGATGAATGCGGACAGCATCAAATGGGCCCCCGCTCCTGCTGTCCTTCCCGCGGGCGCCGACATGGCTGTTATCGCCGGAGATCCTTCAAAGGACGGCATCTATGTGCTGCGGCTGAAGCTGCCCGCCGGCTACAAGATTCCCGCGCACAATCACCCGACGTCGGAATATGTGACGGTGATTTCCGGCAACTTTCATATTGGAATGGGCGACAAGCTCGACGAGGCGAAAGGCATCGAACTGACTGCCGGCGGCTTCGGTGTTGCCCCCCAGGGCATGAACCACTACGCGTGGACGACCAGCGATACGATCGTCCAGGTTCATGGCGAAGGGCCGTTCGCGATCACCTACGTTAACCCGGCGGACGATCCGAGCAGAAAGTGACGGTTCGCTGTCTGGCTTTGAACAGTCGAGCGGCCGAATGCCGTTCTGATCTGCCGGGATAGCCAGATCTTAACCCCGGCCCTGTGCCGGGGTTCTTTTTCTGGAACTTACTCCGCCGCCTCCACTCGGTTGGCCTGAATGATCCCGCGGATTTCGGCGCGGCAGGAGCCGCAATTGGTGCCGGCCTTCAGGGCGCTGCCGATGGCCTTGACGGTAGCGCAGCCCGCCGCCGCCGCTGCGGCAAGCCAAGCTGGTGTGATGCACATATATTAGCAATCAACGATATGTTAACAGGTAGGGAGCAGCCTTTCCGCATCGGGGACGAGAAACAACCTCCGATCGACGTTCCAGCGCCTATCAATGCCTGGACGTTCGACCGATGCGGAGCAAAACGCATGAGTGTCGGAACAACATTGGCACAGGTGCTGCGGATGATTCACCGTCGCGCCCTGAAAATAGCGGCGTTGCCAGACGACGAGAGAGATCCGCACTACGATCTCATCCGCCTGTCGTGCTGCGGAGCCGCCGAACAGATTGGACAAAGTCCCGACAAGGCAGCTGTCACGGCAAACAGTATGGTTGAATTTACGCGCGCGATGGTTGGGATCATTGAGCTAGGCCGCGAATTGGAGGCGCGGCGAAGCGCCAATTGGTCGCTGGGCGAGGGTTCGACAGTTTGGCGGCCCGGGCAATCGCAGTAGGATGGTCGCTGGTTTTCGGGATCATGCTCTAGCAGCCCGGACTCTGCGCCCTCACTCCGCCGCCTGCACCCGGTTGGCCTGGATGATCCCGCGGATTTCGGCGCGGCAGGAGCCGCAATTGGTGCCGGCCTTCAGGGCACTGCCGATGGCCTCGACGGTCGCACAGCCCGTCCTTACCGCCGCCGCGATCTGGTTGGCGCCGATGCTGAAGCAGGAACAGACGATGGCGCCGGCATCCGGCCGCTCGGTGCCGGCGCGGCCAGCGACGATGCGGAAACGCTCGCGCTGACCGGTATACGTCGCCTCAAGTTGTTCCGCTGCCCAGCCACGCGACACGGCGACCGGCCCGGGAGCGACGAACAAGGCTCCCGACAGACGATCGCCATCGAAGGCGGCGATGCGGTGCTGGCCGGCGTCGCGGTCGTGATAGGCGAGGATATCGGCACCCGACGGCGCGCCGAACAATGAGCCGGCGAATGCGGCCCAGTCGATGTCGTCATCGGCAAAAGCCAGCTCGACGCGCCAGCCGCCCCGGCATTTGGCCACGGCCCAGTAGCTTGCGGCAACCGCCACCGGCAGCCGTTGCATCACTGCGAAGCCGAAGGCCTTGGCGGCAAACTTCTCGATGCGGACGGCGACATGTTTCAGCGCCGGCTGGCCGGAGATCGGGTCGGTCAGCGGCGCGGTCAACGTGTCGAGCCGGCCTTTGGCCGCAAACTGGTCGGTCCAGTGCATCGGCGCGAACAGGCTGCCGTGGCGCTGGCGAGACGTGACCAGCGCGCGGACCAGCACCTCGCCGCGCGGACTGGAGACGCGCACGATGTCGGCATCGCCGATGCCGTAGTGCTGCGCGTCCACCGGGTGGATTTCGACGAAGGGCTCGGCGATGTGCTGGGACAGCCGCGGGCTTTTGCCGGTGCGCGTCATGGTGTGCCAGTGGTCGCGGACCCGGCCGGTGTTGAGGATCAGCGGGAATTTTTCGTCCGTGCGGGTTTCCACCGTCGGGCGGACGGCGATGAAACGCGCCTTGCGGTCGGAGGTGTAAAAATTGCCGTTGGCGAAGAAGCGGGTGCTGGAGGGGGTGCCTTGGCTCGGCGCTGGCCACTGGAACGGCTCCAGCGCTGAATAGGCCTCCCTATCGACACCGGCATAAGCCCCAATATCGAAATCCCGCGCCCCGTCATTCTCGAAACCCGACAGCGCGGCGTGTTCGGTAAAAATCTCCGCTGGCGTCTCATGCGCAAACGCCTCGGCAAAACCCATCCGCTTGCCGACTTCGGCGATGATCTGCCAGTCGGGCCGCGCCTCGCCGGGCAAGCTGAGGAACGCACGCTGGCGCGAGATGCGGCGCTCGGAATTGGTGACGGTGCCGTCCTTCTCGCCCCAGGCGGCGGCGGGCAGTCTGACATGGGCGTGACGGACCGTGTCGGTGTTGGTCAGCACGTCCGACACCACGACGAAGGGGCAAGCCCTGATCGCCGCTTCGACGGCGTCGGCGTCCGGCATCGAATCGACCGGGTTGGTGGCGATGACCCACAGTGCCTTGATGCGCCCGTCGGCCACGCCTTGAAACATCTCGACCGCCTTCAGGCCGGGCTTTTGCGCGACATCAGGCGCGTTCCAGAAGCGCTGCACGCGGTCGCGATGGTCGGGGTTTTCGATCTCCATATGCGCGGCCAGCATATTGGCCATGCCGCCAACCTCGCGGCCGCCCATGGCATTGGGCTGCCCGGTCACCGAAAACGGCCCTGCCCCGGGCTTGCCGATGCGCCCGGTGGCGAGATGGCAGTTGATGATGGCGTTGACCTTGTCGGTGCCCGACGACGACTGGTTTACGCCCTGGCTGTAGACGGTGACGGTTTTCGCGGTGGCGGCAAACAGGCTGTAGAAGCGGGTGAGTTCCTCCTCGCTCAGGCCCGTGGCGGCGGCGATGCCGGCAAGATCGAGTACGGATGCGGCGAAAAGCGCTTGCCCGAAGCCGGCCGTGTGCTCCGTGATATAGGCGCGGTCGAGCGCGTTGTGCTGGCCAAGCCAGGCGAGCAGGCCGGTGAACAGCGCGACGTCGCCATCCGGCGCGATCGCCAGATGCATGTCGGCGATGTCAGCGGTCATGGTGCGGCGCGGATCGATCAGCACGATCTTCATCTCCGGCCGCTTTTCGCGGGCCGCGGCAATGCGCTGGTAGAGCACGGGATGGCACCACGCGAGATTGGAGCCGACCAGCACGATCAGGTCGGCAAGCTCTAGATCCTCGTAATTTCCCGGCACGGTGTCCGAGCCAAAGGCGCGGCGGTGGCCGGCGACCGACGAAGCCATGCAGAGCCGCGAATTGGTATCGATGTTGCCCGAGCCGATAAAACCCTTCATCAGCTTGTTGGCGACGTAATAATCCTCGGTCAGCAGCTGTCCCGAAACGTAGAAGGCGACCGCGTCCGGACCGTGCTCGGCGATGGTTTGCGAGAAGGTCGAGGCGACGCGGTCGAGCGCCTCGTCCCAACCGGCGCGGCGTCCATGGATTTCGGGATAGAGTAGCCGGCCGTCGAGGTCGATGGTCTCGGCAAGTGCGGACCCCTTGGAGCAGAGCCGGCCGAAGTTCGCCGGATGGTCGGGATCGCCGCGGACGGATACTTCGCCGTCCGCGGCGACCTTCGCCAGCACGCCGCAGCCCACCCCGCAATAGGGGCAGGTGGTCCTCACCTCGCGTGCTGCGTCGATTTCCATGAGTTCAGGCCGCGCGGCTGGCAAGCGCTTCCAGCGCCAGGAACAGGCGCTCGCCTTCCCGCTTCACCGGGATGGTGCGCACCGCGCCCTCGTCGGCGCCGAGCGCCTTGCCCGTTTCCAGCGAAATCACCCAATTGTGCAGCGGACAGGTCACCGCCGCGCCATGGACGATGCCCTGGCTCAGCGGCCCGCCCTTGTGCGGGCAATGGTCTTCGATGGCGAAGACCTCGTCGTCCGCGGTGCGGAAGACAGCGATCTTGCCTTGCGGCGTGGCGACGCAGCGCGCGCCGCGGCTGGGGATGTCGGAGAGAGTGCCGATAGCGATCCAGGTCATTGACGTGCCTTTGCTTGATAGGAATGCGCCAAGGCACCCCCCTCTGTCCTGCCGGACATCTCCCCCTCAAGGGGGGAGATTGGCAGCTTCGGGCTCAACGCCAGTTCTGCAGCGTTGACGATTGGCGAAGGCCGTTGTGACATCTGATCTCCCCCCTTGAGGGGGAGATGGCCGGCAGGCCAGAGGGGGGCGGCTCGCGCTGACATCTCCATCACTCCGCCGCCTGCGCAAACCCGACCGAAGCCATCGGCCGGAATTCGTGCTTGTCCTTGCCTGAAACGCGCTCCGACCATGGATCGACCTGGGCGAATTTCTGGGAAAAGACGAAGCGCTCGTAATAGGCTTTGCGCTTGTCGGCATCGTCCATGATCTGGCGCTTGATCTCCGGGATGCCGATGCGCTTGGCCCATTTGTAGATGCGCTCGAGATAGCGGCCCTGCTCGCGGTACATCTGCGTCAGCGCCACGATATGCTCCAGCGCCTCGTCCTCGGTCTTGACCAGGCCGAGCACTTCGGTGCCCTTGATGTCGAGGCCGGCGGCCCCGGCGAAGTGGATCTCGTATCCACTGTCGACGCAGATGACGCCGACATCCTTGCAGGTCGCCTCGGCGCAGTTGCGCGGGCAGCCCGACACCGCCATCTTGACCTTGGCCGGCGTCCACGAGCCCCACATGAATTTCTCGATGCGGACGCCAAAGCCGGTCGAATCCTGCGTGCCGAAGCGGCACCAGTCGGAGCCGACGCAGGTCTTCACCGTGCGCAGGCCCTTGGCATAGGCATGGCCGGAGACGAAGCCGGCCTGGCCGAGATCGGCCCAAACCGCCGGCAAATCCTCCTTGCGGATGCCCAACATGTCGATGCGCTGTCCCCCGGTGACCTTGACCATCGGGATCTCGAACTTGTCGACGACGTCGGCGATGGCGCGCAATTCGGCGGCGTTGGTGACGCCACCCCACATCCTGGGCACCACCGAATAGGTGCCGTCCTTCTGGATGTTGGCGTGGACGCGCTCGTTGATGAAGCGCGACTGGTAGTCGTCGGCATAGTCGTCCGGCCAGTCGCAGACGAGGTAGTAGTTGAGCGCCGGCCGGCATTTGGCGCAGCCGCAGGAGGTCTTCCATTCCAGCTCCTGCATGACGGCCGGAATGGTCTTCAGCCCCTTGGCCTTGATCAGCCGGCGCACCTCGTCATGGCCGAGCGTGGTGCAGGAGCACATCGGTTGCACGGCGGCGGGGTTGTACGTGTCGCCGAGGGTCAGCACCATCAGCTTCTCGACCAGCCCTGTGCAGGAGCCACAAGAGGCGGACGCCTTGGTGTGGGCGCGCACATCGTCCAGCGACGTCAGGCCCTTCCCGGTAATCGTGCCAGTGATCTTTCCCTTACAAACGCCGTTACAGCCGCAGATTTCCGCATCATCCGGCAAGGCTGCAACGGCCGCCATAGGGTCCAGGGGGGCACCCCCCTGGTATGACTGGCCGAAGATAAGCGTGTCGCGCATCTCCGATATGTCGGTCTGCTTTTTCTTGAGGTCGTTGAACCAAGCGCCGTCGGCCGTCTCGCCGTAGAGCACGGTGCCGATGATGCGGTCGTCCTTCAGCACCAACCGCTTGTAGACACCGGCCGAAGCGTCGCGCAGCACGATTTCCTGGCGGTCGTCGCCATCGGCGAAATCGCCGAGCGAGAACAGCTCGATGCCGGTGACCTTGAGCTTGGTCGGCGTGTCCGAATGGACGAAGGCGGCAGCCTCGTCGCCGGCCAGTTGGCTGGCAGTGACGCGCGCCATCTCATAGAGCGGCGCGACAAGGCCGTAGACCATACCGTTGACCTCGGCGCATTCGCCGAGTGCGAAGATATCAGGATCGTTGCTGCGCATGCCGGCATCGACAACGATGCCGCGATTGACAGCAATGCCGGCCTCCTTGGCGATTGCGGCGTTCGGCCGGATGCCGACCGCCATGACCACCAGCGTCGCCGGGATGATGGTTCCGTCGGCAAGTTCCACCTGCTCGACCTTGCCGTTGCCCGTGATCGCCTGGGTGTTGGCTTTGGTGATGACCTTGATGCCGCGTTCTTCAACGGCGCGCTGCAGGAGGTAGCCGGCGGCGGGATCGAGCTGGCGCTCCATCAGCGTCGGCATGACATGCAGCACGGTGACGTCCATGCCTTGCGCGTTGAGGCCGGCCGCGGCCTCCAGTCCGAGCAGGCCGCCGCCGATGACCACCGCCTTGGCCCTGGACTGGGCAGCAAGCATCATTGCGCGGACGTCGTCCAGATCGCGATAGGTCAGCACGCCCGGCAGGTTGTGGCCCGGCACCGGGATGATGAACGGCACCGAGCCGGTGGCGATGACCAACTTGTCGTAGGGCTCGGTCACGCCATGATCGGAGGTGACGGTCTTTGCCTGCCGGTCGATGGCGACGATCTTGTGGCCCTTGTAGAGGGTGATGTCGTGCTTGATGTACCAGCCGTCGCCATGGATGATGATCTCTTCATAGGCCTTTTCGCCCGACAGAACCGGCGACAGCATGATGCGGTCGTAGTTCACGCGCGGCTCGGCGTTGAAGATGGTGACCTGGTAGCGCCCAGGCGCCTTTTCCAGGAGATGCTCCAGCATGCGCCCTGGGGCCATGCCGTTGCCGATGATGACGAGTTTCTCGGTCATGTCTTGATTCACTCCGGTCTCACTCAGCCGCGTAGGAAAGGCCTGAGGTTTCGGCAGACGCCGTGCGCTCCATCCGCCGGATGGAAAAATGCATCCAGGCAAAGCAGGTGACGACGATGACGAAGAGCAGCATGAAGCAGCTCGACCAGACGCCGGTGAGGTCGTTGAGGGCGCCGAAGGCGATCGGCAGGATGAAGCCGCCCAGCCCGCCAATCATGCCGACCACGCCGCCGACGGCGCCGACACTCTGCGGATAGTAGGCCGGGATGTGCTTGTAGACGGCGGCCTTGCCAAGGCTCATGAAGAAGCCAAGCACGCAGGCGACGGCGATGAAGGCGAGCGGGCCGATCTCGAAATGGAAGGCGATCGGCCCGCTAATGCCGCGCACGACGTAGTCTGCCGAGGGGAGAGACAGAACGAGAGTCGCAACGGCACTGACAGAGAAGGTCGAGTAGAGCACGGTGCGGGCGCCGATCCGGTCGGAAAGCACGCCGCCATAGGCGCGAAAGATGCTCGCGGGAATTGAATAGGCCGCGCCGATCATACCGGCGGTCGCAAGCCCGAAGCCGTAGACGCCGATCAGGTAGCGGGGCAGCCACAGCGACAGCGCCACGAACGCGCCAAAGGCGAAGAAATAATAGAAGGCGAAGCGCCAGACCTGCAGGTTCTTGAGCGGCGCGAATTCCTGCCAGAAGCTTCTGGTCGGTGCTGCCTTGCCTGCGCGGCGCTCGCGGATGACCGGATCGTCGCCGGTCGTGAACCAGAAGATGGCGGCCATGACGACGAGTGCTGCGGCCCAGATCAGCGCGACCGACTGCCAGCCCCAGGAGAGAAGCACGAACGGTGCCAGGAACTTGGTGACCGCGGCGCCGACATTGCCGACACCGAAAATGCCAAGCGCCGTGCCCTGCTTGCCGGACGGGAAGAAGCGCGAGACATAGGCGACACCGACGGCGAAGGAGCCGCCGGCGAGCCCAACGCCGAGCGCAGCGACCAGCATCTGCCCGTAGGTATGCGCAAAAGCCAGCAGGAAAGTCGCGACCGCCGCCGCAAGCATGGTCGCGGTGTAGACCAGCCGTCCGCCAAAACGGTCGGTCCAGACACCGAGCACCATGCGCACGAGCGAACCGGTGAGGATCGGGGTGCCGACCAGCAGGCCGAACTCCGTCTCGTTCAGCCCCAGCTCCTGCTTTATGCGTACGCCGATGATTGAAAAGATCGTCCACACCGCGAAGCAGACGGTGAAAGCGATGGTGGACATCACAAGCGCCTGCCGGGGAGCACTGTCCTGGCTGGGCGCGGCTGGGAGATTTGCGGTCAATGTCTGGCTCCGGTTTGCGGTGTGAGAGGCACCGCGGATGTTTTGTGGGTGAATGATCAGCGACGCGGCATCGGTGCTTGCGACGAGACCGTGCCCGCGACGGTCAGGTCCTTGCTTTCGGTCTTTGCGCCGACGGGAAACAGCAGGAGTGCCGCGATGAACAGCGCCGCCGTCAGCGCGCTGCTGGCCAGAAAGTCGCGGCGCGTGAAGTCCGCGAGGGACGCGCCAGTTCCGATCCGTTTCGTCATCGTCGTCTCCGGTTGGGCGCCGCTTGGGACCAGCGCCGTCGATTGCATCAAAACAAAAAAGCCGCCGGCCAGGTCTTCGCGCGTCCGCCCATCCGGGATCGCGTGTTGACCTGAGCGGCAGCTTTGCCTGTGGCGCCCGCCATTGGACGCCGTGTCACTTGGCCCTTGCGGACCTGCATTCCGAAAAGCAGGAAGCGTGCCAATTCGACAGCGCTCCAGATTATCGAATGAAATCAATGTGAACCGCAGCCGCGCGACTTTTGACCAAGCCCGGCAGCGGATCAAAGATTAGTCAGAATGCCCTGCACAGCAGCATAATATTTGTGCAATGCGGTATATTGCCCATTGTCGATGCAGATTGCCAATTGCCGATGATGATACGCTTTTCGGTCATGGCCTTACTCCGCGGCTTCGACGAAGCGGTGGCGTTCGTAGAGGAACTTCAACACCGCCTCGCGACAGCGCAGGAAGGTGCGGTCGGAAGAGAGTTCGACGCGCCGGCGCGGTCGGGCGAGCGGCACGGCAAGCACTTCGCCGATGGTCGCCGCCGGACCATTGGTCATCATGACGATGCGGTCGGAGAGCAGCACCGCCTCGTCGACATCGTGGGTGATCATGATCGTCGTCGAGCCGAGCCTGGAATGGATGTCCATCACCGCATCCTGCAGATGGGCGCGGGTCAGCGCGTCGAGCGCGCCGAACGGTTCGTCGAGCAGCAGAATCTTCGGCTCCATGGCGAGCGCCCGGGCAATGCCGACGCGCTGCTTCATGCCGCCCGAAATCTCGGCCGGGCGCTTGTCCTTGGCATGCGCCATCTGCACGAGGTCGAGATTGCGCATGATCCAGTCATGCCGCTCGGCCCGGCTTTTGCTGCGGCCAAAAACCTTGGACACCGCCAGATTGATGTTTTCGTAGACGGTGAGCCACGGCAAAAGGCTGTGGTTCTGGAACACCACGGCGCGTTCCGGTCCGGGGCTGTCGACTTCCTTGTCTTCGAGCAGCACGGCGCCGGCGGAGACCTTGGTCAGTCCGGCGATCAGGTTGAGCAAGGTCGACTTGCCGCAGCCGGAATGGCCGATGATCGAGACGAATTCGCCCTTGTCGATGGTCAGCCTGATGTCTTTCAGCACCTCGCTGACCTGATTGCCGCGGGCAAAGGATTTGTCGATATGGTCGAGTTTCAGATAGGCCGTCATCGCCCCTCTCCTCACTTTGCCGTTGTGCCGCGGGTGACGAAGGCGCCGACGCCAGCGACCAGGCGGTCGAGGCAAAAACCGGTGACGCCGATATAGGCGAGCGCGACGATGATGTCGGGCAGCCGCGACGAGTTCCAGGCGTCCCAAATGAAGAAGCCGATGCCGACGCCGCCGGTCAGCATTTCGGCGGCGACGATGGCGAGCCAGGACAGGCCGATGCCGATGCGCAGGCCGGTGAAGATGTAAGGCGCCGCCGCCGGTACCATGATCTTCACGAAGAATTCGAGCTGGTTGAGCCTGAGGATGCGCGAGACGTTGCGGTAGTCCTCGGGGATGTTGCGCACGCCGACGGCAGTGTTGATGATGATCGGCCAGATCGAGGTGATGAAGATAACGAAGATCGCCGACGGGCTGGAATCGCGGAACGCCGCCAGCGACAGCGGCAGCCAGGCCAGCGGCGGCACGGTGCGCAGGATCTGGAACACCGGATCAAGGCCACGCATCGCCCAGATCGACTGGCCGACCAGCGCGCCGAGCGCAACGCCGACGATGGCCGCCAGGCCAAAGCCGATGGCGACGCGCTGCAGCGAGACCAGCACCCGCCAAGCCAGCCCGATATCCTGCGGACCGTTGTTGAAGAACGGATGCGCGATCAGATCGTAGGCCTCGTTCCACACCTGGCTCGGCGGCGGCAGGCTTGCGGTGGGCGACGAACAGGCAATCTGCCAGACGACCAGCATCAGGGCGATGACGATGACCGGTGGCACCAGCGCGCTCGCCAGTCTGCCGGCGATCGCCGCCAGGTCGAAGCGGCGTCTCGCCTTGGCGGTGAAGGTGATCACCTCGGCGGGCTTTGCCGGCGCGGGGAACGTCTTCACCTTGGTGTCCTCGATGGTTTGGATGGACATGTTTTCGAAACACTCCTGGGTCGTTGGGCGACAAACGGCGCTTTGCGCCGTTTGTGCTTTGGTCGCGCTGGGCGACAACCGCGCAAGCGCGGTTGCGCCTAAGCCGATGCCTTGATCTTCAGGCTGTCGAGATAGGCCGACGGGTTGGCCGGATCGAAAGTCTTGCCGTCGAAGAAGGTCTCGACACCGCGCGACGACGACGCCGGTATGTCGCTTGCCGCGACGCCGAGGTCCTTGGCCGCCTCGCGCCAGATATCCTCGCGGTTGACCTGGTCGACCAGCGCCTTGATGTCGGTGGTCGGTGCGAATTTGCCCCAGCGGATGTTTTCGGCGAGGAACCACGTATCGTGGCTCTTGAAGGGATAGGACACGCCGCCGTTCCAGAACTTCATGTAGAGATCGGTGCCGTTGGCGACGCGGCCATTGCCGTAGTTGATGTCGCCCTTGAGGCGGCCGATGATGTCGGCGACGGGCACGTTCATCCATTGCCGCTTGCCGATGATGGCGGCCATCTCGTCCTTGTTTTCCTTGGCTTCGCACCATTGCTGGGCCGCCATGACGGCCATGACGATCGCCTTGGTGGCGTTCGGGTACTTGTCGATGAATTCGGCGCGCAGGCCGAGCGCCTTTTCGGGGTGACCCTTCCAAAGCTCGCCTGTCGTGGCGGCGGTGAAGCCAACGCCTTGATGGACGAGCTGTTCGTTCCACGGCTCGCCGACGCAGAACACGTCCATGTTGCCGACCTTCATGTTGGCGACCATCTGCGGTGGCGGCACGACGATGGTGGAAACGTCCTTGTCGGGATCGATGCCACCGGCAGCCAGCCAGTAGCGCAGCCAGAGATCATGCGTGCCGCCCGGGAAGGTCATGGCGGCCTTGACCTCCTTGCCCTCGGCCTTCTTGGCGGCGAAGGCATCCTTCAGCTTGGAGGCGTCGAGGCCGACGCCGGTGGCGGCATATTCCTGCGCGACCGAAATGCCCTGGCAGTCGTAGTTGAGCCGCGCCACGATCGCCATCGGCATCGGCTGGTTGTTCTGCGTCACCTTGCCGGTGTGCATGAGGTAAGGCAGCGGCGTCAGTATATGGGCGCCGTCAATGCCGTTGGCTTCGCCGCCGAGCATCAGATTGTCGCGCGTCGCGCCCCAGGAGGCCTGCTTCAGCACCTCGACATCGGGCATGCCGAATTTCTCGAAAAACCCCTTCTCCTTGGCGATCATCAGCGGTGCCGCATCGGTCAGCGCGATGAAGCCGAGCTTGGCGCCGGTGACTTCCGGAGCGGCGGTCGCTGCATAGGCTCCAGACGGCAGCAGCGCACGCGCTGCCGCCAGGGTTGCAGCGGTGGCAGCACTTGCCATCAGGAAATTGCGGCGAGTCATGCCCTCGAGAGGGGCTTCGGTCTTGATGCGTTTCGTCATCGTCGTCTCCGGTTGGGCGCAGCTTGGGTCCGCGCCATCGATTGCGTTTCGATCAAAACAAAAAAGCCGCCGGCCAGGCCGCGCGCGTCCGTCCATCCGGGATCGCGTGTTGACCTGAGCGGCAGCTTTGCCTGTAGCGCCCGCCATTGGACGCCTGTTGCGTGACCCCGAGAAGGGCCTGCCTATTGCAAAGCAGGAACCGTGCCAGTTTCGTGGCGGATGACAAATGTCAATTAAATCAATGATATGATACAATCTTCGGTGCGCCGGCTCGCTGGGCAAGCAAGCCAAAGATTGTTCATTAGCGCAGTTGCACGCACAATTCTTGTGCAATGCACAAGAATGGCGCGAAAATGATCAGGCCTGCGAGCGGGCCAATGTCTGGCCGGCAATGTAGGCGTCGATCTCATCGGGATCGAAGATCTGGCCGTCGAAGAAGCCGTCGGGACCGAGCACGAGGCTTGCCCCTGCCGAACCGACCGGGGTCGCGGCCTTCAGCGCGCCCTCGACCTTGGCATTGGCGCCGGGCAGCGCGACGCCAAGCGGCTTCAGCGCCGAGCGGTAGAGGTCGGGACGGTAGCAGTCGCGGGCAATGGCGAGCTTTTCCGGCGTGTGCGCGACATGCCCCCAGCGCACCATCTGCGTGTAGAACCATAGCGCATGGCTCTTCCAGGGAAAGTTCGCCGCCTTGTCGAAGGGCAGGAAGAAGTCGGCGATATCAAGTTCCGCGCCCTCGCCCAGCCTGAGGTGCCCGGTCAGGATCGGCATCTGCACCGCTGGCGGCAGGCCGAGGAATCCAGGCTGGGCCATCACCGCGGCCAGTTCGCCATGGTTGGCAGGGTCCTGGCACCAGCGGGCGGAATGATGCAGCGCGCGCAGCAATGCCGCCAGCGCCTCCGGGTTTTCGTCGGCCCACGCCTTGCGCACGCCGATCACCTTTTCCGGGCTGTTCTTCCACAGCAGCGCCTTGACGGTGACGATGTGGCCGATGCCGGCGGCGACCGCGGCACTGTTCCAGGGCTCGCCGACGCAATAGCCATCGATGCGGCCGGCGGCCAGTGCGTCAGCCATGAAGGGCGGCGGCACGATGACGATCTCGATCTCGTGAGATGGATCGATGCCGCAGGCGGCAAGCCAGTAGCGCAGTTCGTAATTGTGCCCGGAATGCGGGTGCACGACGGCAAAGCGCAGCGGATCGCGGCCGGCAGCGGCGCGCTCGCGGATGAAGGCGCCGAGGGCTGCACCGGCCCGCGCGGGCTGGAGATCGGGCACAGCACCATGCGCCGCCATGCCTTCCCAGACGGCGTTGGAGATGGTGACGCAATTGCCGCCCAACCCCAGCGAGAACGGCACGATGGTCTCGGAAGCGAGCGGCGTCAGCCCGAGATTGCAGGCGAGCGGCATCGGCCCCAGCATATGGGCGAGATGGAAGTGGCCGATGGCGATGCGGTCACGAATGTTGGCCCATGAGGTCTCGCGGTGCAGCGTGAGATCAACGCCTTCGCGCGCGGCAAACCCCAGTTCGCTCGCCGCGACCAGCACGGCGCTGTCGAAGAGCGGCATGAAACCGGCGGTGATCTGATGTGTCGCGCTCATTCGTCCTCCGACGGCCCGAGCAGCCCGGCGGCGGTCACCAGGCTCTGGGCGATGTCGCTGATCTTGCGGTTCTGGTTCATCGCCGTCTTGCGCAGCAGCGTGTAGGCGGCCTCCTCGGAGAGGCCGCGCGACTTCATCAGAATGCCCTTGGCGCGGTCGATGACCTTGCGGCTCTCGAGCTCGCCGCGAACCTCTTCCAGTTCGCGCGCCATGCGTGAAAAAGCGTTGAAGCGGCTGACCGCCATGTCGAGGATCGGCTTGACGCGCTCCTGCCGCAGGCCGTCGACGACATAGGCGGACACGCCGGCATCGACCGCCGCCTCAATAGAAGCCTGGTCGGAGCGGTCGACGAACATGGCGATCGGCCGTTTTACCGCACGCGACAGCTGGAACATGTTTTCCAGCATGTCACGGTTCGGATTTTCCAGATCGATGACGATGACGTCGGGCTCGATCTCGGCGATCCGCCGCGCAATGCCCGACACATCATGGATGACGGTGACCCGCTCATGGCCGGCCTCACGCAAACCGGCCTCGATGATCGAGGCACGGATGCGGTTTTCGTCGATCACCAGAACGGCGAGTGAGGAGCGGACCATGCCTCAATATGTACAAGCGGGCAGATTGTGCAATGCGGCATGGAGGGCTGGGACCGGAGTCTAAGCGACAGGCGCATGAGCACTGCACAAACGCAGTCGACTCCCAAGCCTAGCTGAAGGGCAAGCCCGGCGAGGCGGCTGAGGCGCTCGTCAAGATCTTGCTTCGCGCCTGCGCATATTCCCAGGCGGAGAACGGTGGATCAATCTTCTGCCGAGGTTCTGCCAAGACGAACGGATCCGGGCCAAACAGGCTGTAGAGTTCAAACAGTTTCTCGGCGGTCATGCCCGGTTTGAGTGCGTGCTCGAGATCAGCGTCGACTATGGCTCGACATCGCGTCACGGCCTCATCGTAGGTCGGAAATGTTGCGTCCAGGTAGCGTTCACTCTCATCCCGGTAATGAAAATGGTCATCGACAAAGACCTGGTATTGAACGATTTGCGACAACCAACTGCCCCCCGGCAAAATCCCCTGGGACCTTAGCTCGTCCGTTGTGGCTGAGACAAGGAGGTGGGTTTTTGGCAGCGATAGTGGTCCGCCGGCCGCCGCCCTTGCCGGAGGCCGGCACCAATCGCCGGCCCCCGGGCAGGTCAAACCCTACTCCGCCGCCTCATAGCCCGCGATGCCCTTGATCTCGAGGAAATCCTCGAGCCCGTATTCGGCATACTCGCGGCCGTTGCCGGACTGCTTGTAGCCACCGAACGGCAGGCCGGCGTCCCAGGTGGGGTAGTTGATGTAGACGTTGCCGGTGCGCATGCGGGCGGCGACTTCGCGGGCCTTGTTCATGTCCTTGGCCTGGATGTAGGAGGCCAGCCCATAGACGGTGTCGTTGGCGGTGCCGATCGCCTCTTCGACGCTGTCATAGGGCAGGATCGTCAGCACCGGTCCAAAGATCTCTTCGCGGGCGATGCGCATGTCCGAGGTCACGTCGGCGAACACGGTCGGCCTGACATAGTAGCCGCGGTTGAGTTCGGCCGGACGGCCGGGGCCGCCGGCCACCAGCGTAGCACCCTCGTCGATGCCGCTCTGGATCAGGTCCTGGATCTTGTCGTACTGGATCTGGCTGACCACAGGCCCGAGTTTGGTGCCGGGCGCATCGGCGGGGCCGACGGTGAACTTTTCCGCCGCCACCTTGGCATAGGAGGCCGCCTCGTCATGGCGGTCGCGCGGCACGAACATACGGGTCGGCGCGTTGCAGGACTGGCCTGAGTTGCTGAAGCAACCGGCGACGCCCTTGCTGACGGCCTTTTCCAGGTCGACATCGGGAAACAGAATGTTGGCCGACTTGCCGCCCAGCTCCTGATGCACGCGCTTGACCGTGTCGGCCGCCGCCTTGGCCACCATTATGCCGGCGCGGGTCGAGCCGGTGAACGACATCATGTCGACATCGGGATGGCTGGACAGCGCTTGGCCAACGCCCGGCCCGTCGCCATTGACGAGGTTGAAGACGCCCTTGGGAACGCCGGCCTCGTCGAGGATTTCGGCAAAAATGATGGCGTCGAGCGGGGCGATCTCGCTCGGCTTCAGCACCATGGTGCAGCCGGCGGCAAGCGCGGGACCGACCTTGCAGGTGATCTGGTTCAGCGGCCAGTTCCACGGCGTGATCAGGCCGACGACGCCGATCGGCTCCTTGACCACGAGATGGTTGCCCTTGACGTGGCGGAACTGGAAAGTCTTCAGCGTCTCGGCCATCTTCTGCAGATGGGCGAGGCCGATGCCCACCTGGCTGTCGAGCGCCATCTGGCGCGGCGCGCCCATTTCGCGCGACACGGCGACCGCCAGATCGGCGCTGCGCTTCTTGTAGACTTCGATGATACGGTTCAAGAGGTCGAGCCGCTCGGCGACCTCGGTGAAGCCAAAGGTGTTGAAGGCGCGCTTGGCGGCAGCCACCGCCTTGTCGACATCGGCCTTGGAGCCGATCGAGATCTGCGCGAAAGCATCCTCGTTCGAGGGGTCGATGACGTCGAAACTATTGGGCACGACCGGATCCACCCAGGCACCATCGATATAGAACTGCAGATTGTGAGACATGGATTTCTCCTCGGGGGATTTGTGATCTGATTGGGGAGCGATCGGCGGATCGTCGTATCGATTCAGAGATAACGATGCGGCAAGAGCGATGTCAAACGCAAGGGCTGGCAATTGAGCCAGACGGCTACAGAAGCGTGTGTCCCGCCGTGGCCAGAAGCCCCCTTGCCGCGGCTTCATCCTTGGCTTTGACGAGCAGATGGTCGCCATCGAAAGTGGACACCAGGAAAATGCCGAGCTCGTTTTCCGACAATGGCTTTATCACCGACAGCACGATGCCTGTCTCGTCGAAGGCAAAGGGACCCTGGAGTTTCAGGGCGACCCAGTCCCTGTCGTGCTTCACCCCGTCTGGCACCCGCTCCTGAAGGCAGACGATCGAGAGCTCGTCCTCGGTCCTGGTGATGCTGACGAAGCCTGGCCCGTCTGCCCAGCCGGGAATGCTCGCTTTTGCTTCGAGGCGCGAAACCGCATACCGCCCCGAGAGTGGCTTCAACCGCACCCTGACTGCCATCCGATCCTCCCTGTCTGTTGGCGATCACGCCAGCTTCTTGCTCATATAGACCGTCATGCCGCCCATGAACGGCTCCTCCCGGTCGATCGTATAGCCATGCTTCTTGTAGAGCGACACATTGGCCTCGAAGGCGCCGTTCGATCGTTCGTAAAAATCGATCATTCTAACCAAAACAATTCGTTGGAAAGATCGGTTCGGGAATGGCATTCCTCCGGCGTAGTCGACTGGAGAATTGCATTGTCTGCCGCCACCCACATTGCGAACGATATTCCGAAAAGCACGATTTCTGCCGATCTGGTGGCGGGCCGCAAGCGGCTCGATTCGGCGTGGAACGGCGTCATCCCGGGCATCGTGCTGGTGGCGATGATCACCGCTGTGGCCTTCTCGGCCCACAATGTCTCCGGCTTCGCGCTGTTCAGCCCGATGATCCTCGCCGTCGTCGCCGGCATGATCTATTCCAATGTGCTCGGCACGCCCGCCCACGCCAAGGCCGGCATCGCCTTCTCTCAGAAGCGCCTGCTGCGCTTTGCCATCGTGCTGCTCGGCTTCCAGCTGACGCTCGGCCAGGTCGTCTCCATCGGCGCCAGCGGCGTCGGGATTGTTGCGGCCACGCTTGGCGCGACCTTCGTCTTCACCACCACGCTTGGCCGGCTGCTCGGCGTCGACCGCAAGCTGGCGCAGCTGATTGCCGCCGGCACTTCGATCTGCGGCGCCTCGGCCATCGTCGCCACCAACATCGTCACCGATGCGCGCGACGAGGACGTCACCTATGCCGTCGCCTCGATCACGCTGTTCGGCACCGTCGCCATGCTTGGCTTCCCGCTGCTGGCGCCTGTGCTGGGCCTCGACCAGCATGCGTTCGGCCTGTGGGCTGGCGCCTCCATCCATGAGGTGGCGCAGGTCATCGGCGCCGGTTTCCAGAACGGCGCCCAATCCGGTGAGATCGCCACGGTGGCCAAACTAACGCGCGTTGCCATGCTGGCGCCGATGGTCATCGCGCTTGGCCTGATGGCGCGCCGCAAGTCGAGCGGCGATCGCTCGGCTGCCCGGCCGCCGATGCCGTGGTTCGTTGCCGCCTTCATCGCTGTCGTGGCGCTGAACAGCCTGGTCACCGTGCCGGCCGAAGTGAAGTCGGCCATGGCGCTCGGCACCACCATCATGCTGACCATGGGGCTCGCCGCCATGGGCCTGCAGGCTGACATTTCGCAGCTGCGCTCGCGCGGCCTGCGGCCCCTGGCACTCGCCTTCTCGGCGTTTCTCTTCATCGGCTGCTTCAGCCTGATGCTGGTGAAGTTCGCTTAAAGCCGTTCAATCCTCGAACGAGCTTGCCGCGACATAGATCGCGGCAAGCGCCTCGATGCCGGCCTGGTCGGCCTTGTCGAAACGGCCGGGTGTCGGGCTGTCGAGGTCGATCAGGCCGAAGACGCCGTCATTGTCCCTGAGCAGCACGACCAGCTCAGAGCGCGAGGCGGCGTCGCAGGCGATATGGCCGGCAAAGTCGTGCACATCCTTGACCAGCATCGACATTTCGAGATCGATCGCGGTGCCGCACACGCCCTGGCCGACGGCGATGCGCACGCAGGCCGGCTTGCCCTGGAAGGGCCCGAGCACCAATTCTTCCTCTGATGCCATGAAATAAAAGCCGGCCCAGTTGAGATCGGGCACCATCTGGAAAATCAGCGCGGCAGTGTTGGCGGCGTTGGCGATTGAGTCGCGCTCGTCATCGAGCAGCGCTTTCAACTGAGCGGCGAGGTCGCGGTAGAAAGCTGCCTTGTCGGTGCTGTCGATGGCCTTGGCCGCAAACATGATGCCTCGTCTCCGTTGCCGGCGTGCCGAAACGCCCGCTGCCTGTCTGCCACCAATGCAGCGGTTGGGAAATACACAATTGAGATGCTGCCGGCCGAAAGCGCGGCTGCGCTCAGCCGTTCACTCGCCCTGAACTGGGTATCGGCGCTCAGTTCGGCCGGCGGCCAAAGACGCGAGCGGCGCGCCCAAGCAGGCCGGAACTGGCACCGGCTGATGGGGCTGGTGCCGGTGGCGCAGCATTGTCGGCTGGACGATGATTTCGCGCGTCGGACGCCATTGTCATGACCGCTTTGCTGGCGTCGAAGGCGGAGGTTGGCCGGGCGTCTTTCATTCTCTGCTGGGTCAGCGGCGAACAGGTCGGTTGGCCGTCGGCGCCCAGAATCTCTCCGACGGTCAGCTGGTTGGTGAAGCGGTAAATATCCCAAACGGCATATTTGACGGCCTGTGCGTCATAGGCGCCGCTTTTGTGCTTGGCATGCATGTCCATCAATTGCGGGATCAGGAATTGCGCCTTATCGGGCGCTGCCTCGCCTTCGTATGGCAGCGTGCTCCAGCCAGACTTTATCAATGTCGACCTGAGTTCGGCCGGCCCTCGCCACAGCGCAACGGAAGTTGCAGGATCGACAAAGGCCGCGACGTAATTGCCCTTCATGTTGTGGACGATGCCGACCTGGACCAGCAGATCCTTGCATTCGGGGACGAGCCAGACGGCCTTCGGAAAAATCGATTGCAGTTCGAAGTCGTAGTTGAGTTCCACCGCCAGCGTTCCATCGCCATGACCCGCTGTCAGTCTCGCTGTTTCCGCTTAAGGTTTTCCTATCCCGTTTGGTGAACGGTTGGTTCGCTGGCCGAGCGGGCGGGCGCAGGTATCGCTTGTCGTCTCCGTTGCCAGCGCGCCCAACTGCCCGCTACAGTTTGCGACAGCCAGCCATGACGCGTCCGGGAAAATCGCCATCGTGAATGCCACCAGCGGAAAACGCGACCATGCGCAGCCGACGGCAAACGCAGACCCCCCCACCTTCGCCGTGCTGGTGTTTCCCGGCTTTCCGATGATGGCCTTCAGTTCGGTCATCGAGCCGCTGCGCGCCGCCAACGTGCTGGCGAAGAAAGACTGCTACCGCTGGGTGATCGTCGGCGCCGCCGAAGGACCGGTCGAAGCCTCGAACGGCGTCGTCATCCAGCCGGGCTTTTTCGCCGGCGATGCGCCGAAGGTCGATCGCATCGTCGTCTGCTCGGGCGGCAATGCCGACCATGTCGTGGCTGATGACGCGATGCACTGGATCCGCAAGAGCCTGCGGGGTGGCGCCCATATCGGCGCGGTGGCGGATGCCGCCTTCTTCCTGGCGCGAGCCGGCCTGCTCGACGGCCATGCCTGCACCTTGCACTGGACCAGCCAGGCGGCCTTCACCGAGGCGTTTCCTGATATCGAGCTCAGGCGCGATCTCTATGTCATCGACCGCAAGCGCTTCACTTCGGCCGGTGGCGTCGGCAGCCTCGACATGATGCTCGAGATCATCACCAACGACTATGGCGCCGAGCTTGCGGCCGGCGTCGCCGAATGGTTCGTGCACAGCCCTTTGCGCTCCAGCGTCGATCGCAAGCTGATGCCGCTCAGGCTGCGCACCGGCGTCCAGAACGAACTGGTGCTGTCGGCCATCGCCATCATGGAGGACGCGGTGGAGGAGCGGCTCGCCATGACGGAACTGGCGGAACGGCTCGGCGTCTCCTCCGACAAGCTGGAGCGCAATTTTCGCTCGGAACTCAGCATCTCGCCCAACGGCTATTACCGGCGGCTCAGGCTGAAGCGCGCCGCCGACCTTTTGGCGCATTCAACGCTGATGGTGCGCGACGTGGCGCTTGCCTGCGGCTTCGCCTCGATGTCGAGTTTTGCGCGGGCGTTTCGCGAAGAGCATGGGCATGCGCCGAAGGCGATGCGACGGCATTAGGTGGTGCGGGCTGACGCAGCACAACGTTGGCGGGACAGCGCCCCCTCTGTCCTGCCGGACATCTCCCCCACTTGGGGGGAGATCGGATGTCCCGCCGGCCTTCGCCAAATCGGCAACGTTGAAGGGAGAGCGCGGCAAGCGAAGCTGCCAATCTCCCCCCTCGTGGGGGAGATGTCCGGCAGGACAGAGGGGGGCGTGAAGGATCGCGTCGTTGCTCGCTTCTAGCTAAGCCACCCTGCGGCATCCAGCACGACATTTGCGGAATGCCGCACAAGATTGACGCCCTGCCCCGCTATGGTCGAGGCTTCAGGAGGCACTCATGAGCATCGTCGTATTCGACCCCGACAGCACCGAGGATGTGGACTTCAAGGACCGCATGCGCCACCCCGCCACCGCGGACCCGGCCGGCGGCATGTGGCTGTCCGACACCGAGCCGTCCTTCATCGATGCGGATGCGTTGCGCAAAGGCCGGCTCGCCAAACTGCGCGGCTGGATGCGCGAGGCCGGCTATGGCGGCGTTGTGCTGTTCGACCCTTACAACCAGCGCTACGCCACCGGCTCGCGCAACATGTTCGGCTATTTCCTGCGCAATTCGACCCGTTATTTCTTTATCCCCACCGTCGGGCCGATCGTGCTGTTCGAATATCCGCAGAGCTACCATGTCTCGATGGTGCTCGACACGATCGACGAGGCGCGGCCTTCCAAGCTCGTCTGGTCTTCCGTATCGGGACGCGACGACGAGACCGCCGGACCCTTCGCCGACGAGATTGCCGAGCTGCTGAAGAAGCAGGGCGGCGGCTCGATGAAGCTCGGCCTCGACCGCTGCAGCCATCTGCAGGCTCTGGCCCTGGAAAAACGCGGCTGCGAGGTCCGGGATTGCCAGGGCGAGATCCTGGCGGTGCGCGCGGTCAAGACGCCTGAGGAGGTCAAATGCCTGCAGGTGTCGATGGCCGGCGCGGAAGCCGCCGTTTACGCCGTGCGCGAGGCGATCAAGCCCGGCGTCTCCGAAAACGAGCTGTTCGCCATCATGTATGGCGAGGTGATCCGCCAAGGCGGCGAGTTCATCGAGACGCGGCTGCTGACCTCGGGCCAGCGCACCAATCCATGGTTCAACGAGGCGAGCGGCCGCAAGATCCGGCCGGGCGAACTTTTGGCGCTCGATACCGACACGATCGGCTGCTACGGCTATTATTCCGATTTCTCCCGCACCTTTCGCTGCGGGCCTGGCAAGCCGACCGACTATCAGAAATCGCTCTACCGCATGGCGCACGACCAGGTTCAACACAACATCGGGGTCGTCAGGCCGGGCATGGCGTTTCGAGAGATCGCGGAAAAGGCCTGGAAGATTCCGGATCGTTTCGTTGACCAGCGCTATACCTCGGTCATGCACGGCGTCGGCATGCATGGCGAGACGCCGTTCATCGCGCATGCCATGGATTACGAGACCTATGGCCGCGATGGTTTCGTCGTGCCCGGCATGGTGGTGAGCGTGGAAAGCTATATCGGCGAGAAAGGCGGCCGCGAGGGCGTCAAGCTGGAGGACGAGATCCTGATCACCGAGACCGGCACCGAGCTTTTGTCGCGCTTTCCTTATGAGGATGAGTTTTTGGAGAAGCAGGTTTGAAGCGGGTATGCAGCATTGAGTTCGGTGCGATGTCGCAAAGCTTCGAGACTAGCCACGGCAACCGCGCTTTCGTCATCCTAGGGCGAAGCAAGGAGCGAAGCGACGCGGCGCAGGCCCTAGGATCCATGCCGCGACTTCAGCGCGCCGCAGCGGTTGGGAATCTGCGCCGCTGCATTCCTCGGCTAAGCTCGCGGCATGGATCCTCGGGTCTGCGCGTCCGCTTCGCTCCCGCTCCGCCCGTGGATGACGAAGGCGCAGTATGAAAAACCCCATCTCGATCAAGCGTGGCACGGTGGCGGCGGTGTTCATCGATCTCCAGGAGGAGCATCGGCAGGACAAGCGCTATCTGGTCGAAGGTTTTGACGACATCCTCGCCAACGTCCAGCGCCTGCAGGCGGCGGCGCGGCGCAACTTCGTGCCACTCTATCACTGGGCCTATATCGTCGATACCGCCAAGGCGCGGCCGTTCCATCCGCTCGATGCCGACGGCAAGTCAGCCTTTTCCGACAAGAGCGATCCCCTGACGGAAATCTGCCACGAGGTGGCGCCCGCCAATGGCGAGGCGCTGCTGATCAAGGCGGAGGCCAGCGCCTTCCGTTCGGGACCGGCGGCGCGCGACCTCAAATCCGTGGGGATAGAGTGGCTGGTCGTCGCCGGCGTATGGACCGAGGCCTGCATCGACGCCACCGTCAGGGATGCGGTGGCATCGGGCTTTCGTGTGCTTTTGGTCAAGGACGCCTGCGGCAGTGCCAGTGCCGCCATGCACCAGACCGCCATCCTCAACCTCGCCAACCGGCTCTATGGCGGCGCCGTCACCAATACGCTTGATGCCTGCAGGTTGATGGCAGGCGACACGGTCACCACGTGGCAGGTCGAGGGCTCGGTGCCTTTGCGCTTCACCTATGAGAACGCGGCGCGGCTCTACGACGAGCTCTGACGCCGGAAGCGGATTGCGATGGGCACGATCCACCAGATGACGAAGCGCGGGAAGTATACCCGGCGGCTCGACCCGGCTTTGTGGGCCTATATCGATCGGGTCAACGACTGGTACCCACCCGAGATTGCCGAACTGCCTATCGACAGGCAACGCGATGTCTATGACGCGATGTGCCGGGCCTTCCACCAGGGCACTCCGCCAGGAGTATCCGTCAGTGACGGCCTGATCGTCGCCGGCGATCACAGCATTCCAGTCCGGCACTACCAGCCTGCCGGCAAGGCGCCGCGTGCGATGGTGGTCTGCTACCGCGGCGGCGGCTTCGTGCTGGGCGGGCTCGATAGCCATGATGACATCTGCGCCGAAATCTCAGCCGGCACCGGCTTTGCCGTGCATTCCGCCGACTACCGGCTGGCGCCCGAGCATCTGCATCCCGCCGCCTTTGACGATGCACTGGCCGTGTTCGAATGGGCCGCGGCAACGAGCGATCTGCCGATCGTGCTTTGTGGCGAGAGCGCCGGGGGCAATCTCGCCGCCGCGGTCGCTCATGCCACGCGCGGGCACGCCCGCCGCCCCGTGGCCGGTCAGGTGCTGATCTACCCCGTCCTTGGCGGCGACGAGAACACCGGCTCCTACATCGAGCACAGCGAGGCGCCGCTGCTGACCACATGCGACATCGCATTCTACCGCACCATCCGCTCAGGCCCGGCCCAGTCGCCGGATGATCCGACATTCTCGCCACTGCGCGACAGCGATTTCTCCGGCCTGCCGCCGACGGTCATCATCACCGCTGAGTGCGATCCGCTGTCCTCGGATGGCGAGGCCTATCGCGACCGGATTGTTACCGCTGGCGGCAAGGCATGGTGGCATGAGGAACCGCGACTGGTGCACAGCTTTCTGCGCGCCCGCACGACCGTGCCGCGTGCCGCCGAGGCCTTTGTGCGCATCATCGCGGCGGTTGCGGCGCTGGGTAAAGGCGAGTGGCCTTATTGAGAGCCAACGGCGGAGCGCCAATCTCCCCCCTCGTGGGGGAGATGGCCGGCAGGCCAGAGGGGGGCGCGAAGGATCGGCAGCCTTCGATCCTCTGACTATCCGAAATCCTTTGAGGGCTCAGTTGAACTTGGCTGAGAGGTCGGCGGGACAGCGCCCCCCTCTGTCCTGCCGGACATCTCCCCCACATGGGGGGAGATCGGCTGTCATCCTCACTGCGGAACAACGCACAAGAACTGCGGAAACGCGAACACTCCCCCGCATCACCCCGCCCTATCATCCTCAAGGCAATGGCGTCCCGGCGAAACGCATCCGCCCCCGCATCGGCGTTGCGGCGAGGCGCCCAACAAGAGGGAACGACGATGAAGTTCATGCTGACCGACCGAAAATTGCACCCGCAGGCCAAGCCCGTCGCCGACGATTTCAGGAAGGGCTCCCTGAACCGGCGCGGGTATCTCGCCACGATGGCCGCCTTCGGCGTCAGCGCTGCCGGCGCGCTGGCGCTGGGTGGACTCAGCGCCTCCCGGGCCAAAGCCGAGGAACCCAAGCGCGGCGGCACCTTGCGCGTCGCCATGAACGTCAAGGGATTCAAGGATCCGCGCACCTTCGACGGTGTCGAAATGTCCAACGTCGCGCGCCATTGCAACGAGTATCTGGTGCGCTGGAACACCGACTTCACTTTTGAACCCTGGCTGCTCGAAAGCTGGGAGGCGAGCGACGACGCCAAGACGCTGACGCTGCATGTGCGCAAGGGCATTTCCTGGTCGAACGGCGACGCCTTCAACGCCGACGACGTCATCCACAATCTCACCCGCTGGTGCGATGCCTCGGTAGCAGGCAATTCGGTCGCCGCGCGCATGGGCGCGCTGGTGAATGCCGAAACCAAGAAACTGGTCGATGGCGGCATCGAGAGGGTCGACGACTTCACCGTCAAACTCAATTTGCCGAAGCCCGATATTTCGCTGATCGCCGGCATGGCCGACTATCCAGCGCTGATCATGCACCGCTCCTATGAGGGCGACGGCGATCCGATGAAGGCGCTGGCGATCACCACCGGCCCTTGCGAGCTGGTGAAGTGGGATGCCGAGACCGGCGCCGAGGTGAAGCGCAAGGACAAGCCATGGTGGAAGGGCGAGTTCCATCTCGACGGCATCAAATGGGTCGATTACGGCTCCGATCCCAACGCCATGCTGTCAGCCTTCGAATCCGGCGAGATCGACACCGATCATGAAACCGCCTCCGACGCCGTCTCGCAGACCGAGCAGATGGGCCTGCAAAATTCCGAGATCGCCACCGGCTCAACCATCGTGGCGCGCTTCAATGTCGGCAATGCGCCCTATGACGACGTCAAGGTACGCCGCGCCGCCCAGCTTGCCGTCGACAATTCCGCCGTGCTGGCGCTCGGTCTCGGCGGTCGCGGCAAGCCCGCCGACAACCACCATGTCGGCCCGATGCACCCCGAATATGCCGATATCGGCCCGGCCAAGCGTGACATGGATGCAGCGAAAAAACTGCTCGCCGAGGCCGGCAAGGCCGACCACGAATTCGACCTCATCTCCGTCGATGTCGAATGGCAGAAGAGCACCGGCGACGCCATCGCCGCGCAGATGCGCGAGGCCGGGCTGAAGATCAAACGCACCGTGCTGCCGGCTGCCACCTTCTGGAACGACTGGAGCAAATATCCCTTCTCCACCACCGAATGGCTGGGACGCCCGCTCGGCGTCCAGGTGCTGGCGCTTGCCTACAAATCGGGCGCTGCTTGGAACGAGAGCGCCTACGCAAACAAGGAGTTCGATGAACTTCTCGACAAGGCACTGGCGATGCCGGACGCCAAGGCGCGCAAGGAGATCATGGCCAAGATCGAGCAGAATCTGCGCGATAGCGGCATCATCATCCAGCCCTACTGGCGCTCGGTCTACCGGACCTATCGCAAAGGCGTGCATGGCTGCGAACAGCACCAGTCACTCGAGCAGCACTTTGAGAAGGTCTGGCTGGACGCCTGATCCTCCCGGGATGGCGACCTGGCCGGCGCTGCAACTCTCAAGCAGCGCCGGCCGAATGCCATTTGCCATGTGGGTGAATTTTGGCACAGATTGCGCCTGACCGACCTTCGGCTCAGAGCGAATCAGGCATGGATCACTTCGACCTCGGCACCTATCGCCGCCCCATCTCCACCGCCTCGGCCGAGACCCAGCGCTGGTTCGATATCGGGCTGAACTGGTGCTACGGCTTCAACCACGAGGAAGGCATCAAATGCTTTGAGAAGGCGCTGGAGACCGACCCCGATTGCGCCTTCGTGCATTGGGGCATCGCCTATGCCGCCGGCCCGTTCTACAATCTGACCTGGAAGGAACACGGCGAAGCGGAAGCCAATGCGGCGACCAAACGCTGTTTCGAACATATCCAGCTAGCACGCGCCAACGCGGCAACGGCCAGCGCGGTGGAGAAGCGGTTGATCGAGGCGCTGGCCTCGCGCTTCCAGAAACCGCACGCGGTAACGCCACCGGAATTCGAGCAATGGGACAATGCCTATGCCGCCGAGATGCGGCGCGTCTACCAAAGCTTTCCCGACGACCACGATGTGATGGCGCTGTTTGTCGAGGCGCTGATGATGCGCACCGTGCGGCGTCTGTGGGATCTCAAGGCCGGCAAGCCGGCGCCGAATTCCGATGTCGTCGAGGCGCTTGAGGTTTGCGAGCGCTCAATCCGGCTCGCCGACGAGGCCGGCGTGGCGCAGCATCCGGCGATCGTGCACCTGCACATCCATCTGCTGGAAATGTCGACCATGCCGGAACGCGGCATGCGCTCGGCGGATCTGCTCGGTGAAATGTGCCCCGATGCCGGGCACATGAACCATATGCCGGGCCACATCTATGTGCTGTGCGGCGACTATGAGAAGGCGAAGCTGGCCAGCGAAAAGGCGGTGCGCGCCAACGACCTCTATCTCGCCTATGCGGATGAGCCGACCTACTATTTGCTCGGCTGCTGCCACGACCTGCATCTGATGATGTTCACCTGCATGTTCCTTGGCCAATACCAGCCGGCACTATGGGCCGCCGACAAGGTGCGCGGCCTAGTCACCGGCGATGTCGTCAGCATCCCCGACCGGCCGAAGCTGACGCAGACCGTGGAGGGCTATCACGCCATGCGCGCGCATGTGCAGGTGCGGTTCGGCCGCTGGCAGGAAATCATCAACGAGCCAATGGTGGCGGAGCCGGAACTCTATGTGCTGACGGCTGCCATGCAGCACTACGCCAAGGGCGTCGCGCATGCGACGCTACGAAACTTCCCTGAAGCTGAACAGGAGCGCGAGCGGTTCCATCAGCACCTGTCGCGCATCCCGCCGGAACGGCGTTTCCTCAGCAATCCAACGCGGGCCTCGCTCGCCGTCGGCGCTGCTCTGCTCGATGGCGAGCTTGCCTATCATCAGGGACGGCACGATGAGGCCTACCGCCATCTGCGACAGGCAGTCGAGCTCGACGACAATCTGTCCTACACCGAGCCGTGGGCCTGGATGCACCCACCGCGCCATGCGCTGGCTGCACTGCTTCTCGACCAGGGCCACACTGAGGAGGCCGAGCAGGTCTACCGCGACGATCTCGGCCTGAGCGGCAAGGTGCAGCGTTGCGCCCAGCATCCGAACAATGTGTGGGGGCTGCACGGGCTGGTGGAGTGCTTGAAGCGGCGCGGCGAGAGCGTGGAGCTCCCGGGGTTGCAGGCCAGGCTGACCGCCGCGCTGGCCAAGGCGGATATGGCTATCACCTCATCGTGCCTGTGCCGGACGAGCGTGCAGGCAGGGCACAGCTGCTGTCATTGAAGCCGTGCGCAGCCCGCCCTGTGCCGGGGATGCCTGGTGCCATGGCTACGCCCGGCCGGGACCGGCCTGATGTCTCAGGCCGGTCTTACACGCCGCGGCGTCTTTCCTACGAGAAGACTTCCGCCAGCTCTTCGACACTGGTGCCTTCCTTGACCTGACGCAGTTCGACGTAGGTGACGGCGATCGCCACGGAAATCACTGCCGAAACGATTGTCGACAGCAAGCTGCTTCCGATGGCGGCGGCAATGAGTCCGGTGGTGCTGATACCGCCGCTTACTATTGCAGCCTGAAACAGCAAGGTGAAAACCACTTGTAGCCCTATCGCAACAATGCCGAGGACCAGAAACAGCGCGAATATCCGCCAGCGGCTTCCCTTCGTTAGTGCTCTGCTTCGCGAAATCGAGGCGAAGACGCCAGGCCTTTCCTGAACGGCGACGGGCACGGCCACCGATATGCTGATCAACCACATGGCTATGGGGATGAGCGACAGAAGTGCAATCACGCCGCCGACAATGGGGATAGCCATGGTGATGATCGTTAAAATCATCGCCACCAGAAAAATTGCCACGATGATCACAAGGCCAATTCCGAGCGTGGAGAGGAAGCTGCGCAGGGCTATTTGAATGCAATCGCCAATCGATGGGCGCTTGCCGTTCAAATCTTCTATTGTCGCTCGCACAAGCGCCGCCTGCGCCAGAAAGGCCAACATCAGAAGCACCAGGCCGGCAATCATCGAAACGGCACCGTAGCCTGCCATCGCCGATTGCTCGAACCCCTCGCCGGGTACTACCATCCTGGCAATCCGTCCAAAGCTCCAGATGTTGTACAGCAGCGCAGGCAGCGTCGAAAAAAGGCCGACGATGGCGGCAAGTGGGACGAAGCTACGCCCGATAACCGAAAACGTATTGCTGAAAGCGCTGCCGATGCGGAATTTTTCCGGTCGGACTTCGGCAATCGACGCCATGCTATATTCCCCCCTGCTTATGGAACAAAATCCCAAACTGTCGGATATTGATACTTGCGGTTGGAGGTGCTTGCAATTGTCTTGGCGTATTGCCAGTGTCGACCGCAGGTTGCATGGGGGGCGAAGAGGTGACAGCTGCACAGCCGGACGCTGCGCAAGCCGAATGGCTGGCCAAGCTGCACAAGCAGTTGCTGTCGGACGATTCGATCCAGTTCGGCCTGCCCGCCTATGTCCCGCCCAAGACACCCGACTGGCTGAAACCGCTGGTCGAGTTCCTGGGCAAGCTTGGCCCCTACATGATCTACCTGTTCTGGGGCGCGGTGATCATAGCAGCCGCCATCGTCCTGCTGCTGATTATCCTTGAAGTAAAGGGCGTCGCCTGGCGCCTGCCCTGGGGCCGCAAAAAGAGTGTGGCCGAGGCGGAAGCAACCTGGCGTCCGGACACCGTTGCGGCGCAGATCCTGTTGTCGGAAGCCGATGAGCTGGCGGCGCAGGGCAATTACGAAGAGGCGGTGCATCTTCTGCTGCGCCGCAGTGTCGCCGACATTGCCGGCCGCCTGCCCGACTTCCTGCGCCCGTCGCTGACCGCGCGCGACATCGCCAATGCTGCTTCGCTCCCGGCGCGGGCGCGCAGTGCCTTCACCCAGATCGCGCGCATCGTCGAGGCGGCGCTGTTCGCGCGCCGGCCGGTCGGCCCGGAAGGCTGGCAGGAAGCGCGCGGCGCCTATGAGCGATTCGTCTTCAGGGATGCCTGGGTGTGAGCGCTGCGACAGACGACATCGCCCAACAGGAACCGTTCAGCCGAAGGACGCTGTTCTGGGGCATCCTTGCCAGCCTGCTCGCCGCGGCAGGGTTTTTCCTGTTGTCCACCTATGCCCCCGACTTCCGCCAGCCGAATGTCGGTGGCGCGACGCCGCTGTCGAAGAGCGGCATCGGCTATGCGGGCCTCGCGGAATGGCTGAAGCTGACCGGCGAAGCGCCCGATATGGCGCGTTCCGACAGCGATCTCGGCACCGAGATGCTCCTCATCGTCACCATTTCGCCCGACAGCGACCCCGATGCGCTTGCCAACATCATCAAACTCCGCAAGGGCCTCGATACGCTGTTCGTGCTGCCCAAATGGGCAACCATGCCGCTGGCCGGCCACGAAGGCTGGGAGATGAAGATCCTGCGGCTGCCCAATGTCATGGTGGACGACTGGCTCGGCCGCATCGCCAAGGCGAAAGTCGGCGAAGGTGGAACCGCTGCCTCGCAGCTCAACATTGCGGGACAGACGGTCAGCGTTCCCGATCAACTGCAATGGGTGGCCGACAAACATCCCCTCATTGCAGCCGGCGACGGCAAGGCCGTGCTGACCGAAGTCGAGGATGAGCGATTCTATGTTCTGACCGACCCCGACCTGATCAACAATGCCGGGCTCAAGTATCCTGATAAGGCGGCGGCGGCGCTCAAGCTGATCGAATTCCTGCAGCCCGAAGAAGGTCCGGTGATGTTTGACCTGACGCTGCATGGCATGGGACGGAAATACGATCTGGCCAAGCTTCTGGTCGAGCCGCCATTCCTGGCGCTGACGCTGACGATCCTGGCGGCGGCGGCACTTGCGTTCCTGCATGGCCTTGGCCGGTTCGGACCGCCGCGGGCCGATCAGCGCGCCATCGCCTTCGGCAAGCGGGCACTGGTCGACACCACGGCGACGCTGCTGCGCCGTGCCGGCCGGCTGGAGGAACTGGGGGATCGCTATGGCGCGCTGGCGCGGGTGCGCGCCGGCGCGCTGCTCGGCGCACCGCACGGTTTGCAGGGCGAAGCGCTCGACCGCTGGCTCGATTCCCGCGATAAGGGCGAACCCGGCGGATTCACGACCCGCCTGCAGGCCGCCGACGCGGCAAAGACCCTGACACAAATGCATGAGGCAGCCGAACAGCTGCACGACTGGACGGCAAGGAGGCTCGGTGAACGTCGATGATGTAAAGGCCCTGGCGACACAGATCAGGGAAGAGGTGGCCAAGGCCATCACCGGGCAACACGATACGGTCGATCTGATGCTGACGGCCTTGTTCGCCGGCGGGCATATATTGCTCGAGGGACCACCGGGCACGGCCAAGACGATGACGGCGCGCTGCTTCGCCCAGGCGCTGGGCGTCGCCTATGGCCGCATCCAGTTCACGCCCGATCTGATGCCTGGCGATATCGTCGGCTCCAACATCTACAATTTCCAGACCGGGCAATTCACGCTGACGCGCGGCCCGATCTTCTGCGATCTGTTGCTCGCCGATGAAATCAACCGCACGCCGCCCAAGACCCAGGCCGCTCTGTTGGAGGCGATGCAGGAGCATGCCGTCACCTTTGACGGCACCACCCATTCGCTCGGCCAGAATTTTATGGTGGTGGCGACGCAGAACCCGATCGAACACCAGGGCGTCTATCCCCTGCCCGAGGCCCAGCTCGACCGCTTCCTGTTCAAGCACCGGGTGAGCTACCCCGGCCCCGAAGAGGAAAAGGCGATCATCATCCACCATGGCGGCGGCACCGCCTCGCACGATATCAAGCAATACGGCATCACCGCCCAAACCGACCGCAAGACGCTGGAAAAGGCGCTGGCGACGGTCGGCGAGGTCACGCTTGTCGACGATGTCGTCGACTATATCGCAAGGCTGGTGCGGGCGACGCGCGCCAGCCCCGATCTGGAGGTTGGCGCCAGCCCACGTGCCGGCGCCATGCTGGCGAGGGCCGCACGTGCCCGGGCAGCGCTCGACGGGCGCGCCTATGTCATCCCCGACGACGTTAAGGCGCTTGCGGTGCCGGCGTTGCGCCATCGGGTGATCCTGTCGCCGGCGGCGCAGATCGACGGCCGCCTGGTCGAGCAGATCGTCACCGACCTTGTCGACCAGACGGAAGCGCCACGTTGATCTATCCGAGCGGCCGGGCAATCTGGGCAGGTGCGGCAGGTGCAATACCGGCCTTCCTGATCGCGCTTGCACTGCCGTCGCTGTGGTATCTCGGTCTGCTGTGGATCTGCGCGCTGCTCGCCTTCCTGGCGGTGGACGCGGCCGCGGGGCGCGGGCGCTCGTCGCTGGAGGCCAGCATCCATGCCCCGCCGCAGGTCAGCGTCGGCGGCCAGTTCACCGTCCATGTCACCGCCAGGCTTGGCGGACGCCCGCGCGCGGTGCAGGCGCGTCTCGGCCATGATGAGCGGCTGGCGCCGCTCGGCGGCACCGGCGGCGCGTTGACAGCTGAGGCCGGCAGCGCCTCGCTCGACCTCAAATTTCAGGCGCTGCGGCGCGGCATGGCCAGGTTCGACCGCTTGTGGGTGCGCTGGCGCGGGCCGTTCGGGCTGGTCTGGAACCAGGTCGTGCTGCCGATGGACAGCAAGGTGGCGGTGCTGCCCGACGTCAGCAGCGCCCGTGATGAGGCGATCACGCTTTTGCAGCGCCAGGCGCTGCCCGACGGCCATGCGCAACGCCGCGCCGGCCAGGGCCGCGAATTCGAGGCGCTGAAGGACTACCAGCCCGGCATGGGCCGGCGCATGATCGACTGGAAGCGCACCGCCCGCCACGGCAGGCTTCTGGCGCGCGAGTTCCGCATCGAAGAGAACAACAACATCGTGCTGGCCATCGATAGCGGCCGGTTGATGTGCGAGCCCGTCGACGGCGTGCCGAAGGTCGACCGCGCCGTCACCGCCGCCTTGCTATCGGCGTTCATTGCGCTGAAGGGCGGCGACATGGTCAGCCTGTTCGGCTTCGATGCGCGCCCTCGCGTTTCCAGCGGCGCGGTACGCGGCTCGGCTAGCTTCGCCATGATCCAGAAGCGGGCGGCGGAGATCGACTATTCCACCGAAGAGACCAACTTCACCCTGGCGCTGACGACGCTGGCAGCGCGGCTCGACCGGCGCTCACTGGTGATCATCTTCACCGACTTCGTCGATCCGATCAGCGCCGAGCTGATGCTGCGCACCGTGGGGCGGCTTACCGAGCGGCATCTGGTGCTGTTCATGATGATGAAGGACGTCGAGCTGGAAACGCTGGCCGACATGCCGCCGGACACTCCGGAGGACGTGGCGCGCTCGGTCGTCGCCGGCGGATTGCTGCGCGAAAGGCAGGTCGTCATCGGGCGGCTGCGGCTGCTCGGCGCCCATGTCATCGAGGCCGACCACCAGAGACTCGGGCCGGCGCTGGTCGAGCGCTATCTCGAGCTCAAGCGGGAGGATCTGTTGTGAACGCGCTGGTCGGCAAGGATGCCGTGCGCCAATCGCTGGCGAGCTTCCGTTCGGAGCGCGAGGCCGACTGGAAAGCATTCGAGGCGCTGCTCGCCCGGGTCGAGAAACGCGCGCCGCGCACGCTGTCGGAAGACGAGCTTTTGTCGCTGCCCCTGCTCTACCGCTCGGCGCTGTCGTCGCTTTCGGTGGCGCGGGCGACCTCGCTCGACAACGCGCTGGTCAGCTATCTCGAGGCACTTTGCCTGCGCGGCTATTTTTACCTCTATGGCGCACGTCGGAGCCTCAGGCAGCGCATCGGCGATTTCTTCCTGCATGACTGGCCGCATGCCATTCGCGATTTGTGGCGCGAAACCGTGCTGTCGGTCGTCCTGACCTTTGTCGGCTTCGCCGCCGGCTACTGGCTGGTGACGAAAGACAAGGGCTGGTTCGATGCCATCATTCCGCCGAGTCTCGCCGGCGGGCGCAACCCGGACGCCTCAGTCGAAGTGCTGCGGCAGGTGCTCTACGATGGCGCCGACAGCAACTTCCTGTCGGGCTTCGCCGCCTATCTGTTCACGCACAATGTCCAGGTGGCGATCCTAGCCTTCGCGCTCGGCTTTGCCTTCGCGGTGCCGAGCGTGCTGTTGATCCTGATGAATGGCTGCCTGCTCGGCGCGATGTTCCAGATCTATGTCGCCAAGGGGCTCGGGCTGGAGCTCGGCGGATGGCTGTCTATCCACGGCACCACCGAGATGTTCGCGATCGCGCTGGCGGGCGCTGCCGGCATGCGCATCGGCACGCGCATCGCCTTCCCCGGCGAACTGACCCGGATGTCGGCTGCGGCCGATGCCGGGCGCGTGGCCGCCACCACCATGGTCGGGGTGACGATCATGCTTTTGTTTGCCGGGCTGCTCGAAGGCATCGGCAGGCAGGTGATCACCAGCGACGGTACACGCTACGCCATTGGCGGCGGCATGCTGACGCTATGGTTTTGCTATTTCTATTTGTTCAGGGTGGTGCGGCATGGCGACAGCTAGGCGCGCTGCCGTCTCGACGATACGGCCGCTGATCACGCCCGAAGGCGTCGATCTCAGGATCAAGCTCGCTGATGCCGGCACACGCGGCGCCGCCTTCCTGCTCGACTTTGTGATCATCATCATCACCGCAATCGTGATCTCGATCGTCGCGCTGTTCGGGCTGGCCGGCCTCAACGGCGAAGGCGCTCAACCGCTGTTCATCGTCTGGATCATCCTGATCTTCTTCCTGCGCAACGCTTATTTCATCGCCTTCGAAGCCGGCCGGCGCGCGGCCACGCCCGGCAAACGGATGGTCGGCATCCGGGTGGCGTCACGCAGCGGCGCCGGCCTGTCGATCGATCAGGTCATCGCCCGCAATCTGATGCGCGAGATCGAGATCTTCCTGCCGCTGTCGATCATCCTCGGCCGCAGCGAGATGGGGCTGGCCGACACGCTGTCGACGATCTTCGGACTGGTCTGGGCGCTGCTGTTTGCGCTGTTCCCGCTCTTCAACCGCGACCGCATGCGCATTGGCGACCTTTTGGCTGGAACCTGGGTGGTCGAGGCGCCGAAGGTGGCGCTGGTCGAGGACCTGTCGGCAAGAAAGGATCCCGGCGCCGGAACCTTCCGCTTCAGCCAGGCTCAGCTCGACGCCTATGGCATAGCCGAACTGCACAAGCTGGAGGAGGTGCTGCGCCGCGACGATTATTTCGCGCTGAAGACGGTGGCCGAGACGATCGGACGCAAGATCGGAGCCGCTCCGCAAGCGCATGATGCCCGTGCGTTCCTGACGGCATATTACGTAGAGCTACGCGCGCATCTCGAACGAAAGCTGCTGCTCGGCAACCGCAAGGCCGACAAGCACCAGCGCTAAGTGGTCTTTTGGGCGCGCCCTACCCCACCCATTTCTCATAGTCCGACACCAGCAGGTGCAGCGGCGCGACATCCTCGTCGATGTTGGAGAAGCGGCCGATCGGTTCGCGAAACACGTTGTCGGTGAGATCGTCATTGACGGTCGAGACCTCGCCGATCAGCACGTCCTTGCCTTCGGCCCAGAAGGCATGCCAGACGCCGGGCATCAAGGTGACGCTCTGGCCCGGATCGAGCTTCAAAAGCCCGCCCGCCGGCAGTCTGTGGATGGTGCCGTCGACAGGCACCGACACCTCGGCCTTCGGATCGATACCGCCGTCGCGATCGTGCATGAACAGTTCGAGCACCAGCTTGCCGCCGCCGCGGTTGATGATGTCCTCGGCCTTGATGTTGTGGCGGTGCATCGGCGACAGCTGGTCCTTGCGCGAGATCATGATCTTTTCGGCATAGAGCATGCCCATGCCCTTTTTCATGTCGGCGTAGACGCCGTTGCGCACAGTGAACAGGAACAGGCCGAGCTCGTCGAACTTCTCCTGGCCGTAGTCGGTGATGTCCCAGCCGAGCCGCGAGCTGAAGACGGCCGCGGAGTCCACCTTGCGCGCCTTCATCTCTTCCGGGCTCCAGTAGGCGAAGGGCGGCATGATGTAGCCGAACGAGCGGATGAAGGCGTCGGCGTCGCGGATGATGTCGTTGATGGTGGAGCGCTTCATGATCATGATCCCTTCTTCAGGCGGTGCCTGTAGCGCATAACCGAACACCGATCCGGTGTCGACGTAAACTGCATGCTGGCCCCATGACATCGGCTGCGATCGAGGCCATAAGTCTGGGCAAATTCCCAGGGTGACATTCATGCTCAGCATAGACGACCTCGATACGCCGGCGATCCTGATCGATGCCGGCCGCGCCGAAGCCAACATTGCGCGGGCGCAGGCCCATGCCGACCGCCATGGGCTGAAACTCAGGCCGCACATCAAGACCCACAAGCTGCCTTACTGGGCCAGGAAGCAGGTCGCCGCCGGCGCCGTTGGCATCACCTGCCAGAAGATCGGCGAGGCCGAAGTGATGGCCGATGCCGGGCTTGCCGATATTTTTCTGCCCTACAACATCCTCGGGCGAGCCAAGCTGGAGCGCTTGCTGGCGCTGCATGGTCGTGTGACGCTTTCGGTGACCGCCGACAGCAGGGAGACGCTGGAGGGGCTGGCCGCCACCTTCACTGATGCCGGCCACAAGCTGCCGGTGCTGGTGGAATGCGACACCGGCATGGGCCGCTGCGGCGTCCAGTCGGCCAGCGAGGCTGTTGCGCTGGCGAGAGAGATCGACAAGGCCAAGGGGCTTAGCTTCGGCGGGCTGATGACCTACCCGGCAGCGGGCCGCGCCGCGGAGGCCGAGGCCTGGCTTGCTCAGGCCAAGCAGGCGCTGGCCGCGTCGGGCCTCACCTGTGAACGCATCTCCAGCGGCGGCACACCGGATATGTGGCGCTCCGGCGACGACAGCGTCGTCACCGAATACCGCCCCGGCACCTACATCTATCTCGACCGCTACCAGGTCGCCAAAGGCGTCGGCAGCCTTGACGATTGCGCGCTGACGGTGCTGTCGACGGTGGTCAGCCACCCGACGCCGACGCGCGCCATCCTCGATGCCGGCAGCAAGGCGCTGTCCAGCGACACGCTGGGTCTTGCCGATTTCGGCGAATTGCTTGGCGTTGCGGGGGCACGGGTGACCGGGCTCAGCGAGGAGCACGGCAACGTCACGCTTTCGGGCGACGCCAGGCTGCGCATCGGCGAGCGCGTGCGCGTCGTGCCCGACCATTGCTGCGTGGTGACCAATCTGTTCGACCAGGTGCATCTGATTGCGGGCGAACAGGTGCTGGAAACGCTGCCGGTGGCGGCGCGGGGACGCACGGGGTGAACCAAGCTGGAGCGCATGCGCTTCAGGGAAAATTCTTTGAACGCTGGCGGGACAGCGCCCCCCTCTGGCCTGCCGGCCATCTCCCCCTCAAGGGGGGAGATCGGCAGTTTCGCCAACGGCGCCTTCTCTTCAACGTTCGCGATTAGCGAAGCAATACGTGAAAGCCAATCTCCCCCCTTGAGGGGGAGATGTCCGGCAGGACAGGGGGGCGCGACGGAACGCGACCGAGGTCAGCTAGCCTGCCGTGCCGCAACCCGACGCATCGCAATCACCCGCCGGCGGCGTATTTCCGTGCGCATCGCCATCAGGTGCAGGGCGAAGAACAGCACGGTGAAGCCGACAGCCATCACCAGCAATGGCCACAGCAGGCTGGGGTCGATGGTCGGCCCGCCGAGGCGGAACACCGATGCCGGCTGATGCAGCGTGTTCCACCAGTCGACCGAGAATTTGATGATCGGAATGTTGATGAAGCCGACCAGGGTGATGATGGCGGCGGCCCAGGCGGCGCGGCTGGCGTCGTCGAGCGCGCGGGTCAGCGCGATGATGCCGAGATACATCAAAAAGAGGATGAAGACCGAGGTCAGCCGCGCGTCCCACACCCACCAGGTGCCCCACATCGGCTTGCCCCAGATCGAGCCGGTGATCAGCGCCAGTGCGGTGAAGACGGCGCCGATGGGTGCGGCGGATTTGAGCGCGACATCAGCCAGCGGGTGGCGCCAGACCAGCGTGCCAAGAGCGGAGATCGCCATCACGGTGTAGCACATCATGGCGAGCCAGGCGAAAGGCACGTGGATGTACATGATGCGCACGGTGATGCCCTGCTGGAAATCTTCCGGCGCCGTGAAGCTCATATAGAGCCCGACCGCCAGGACAATGGCGGCGATGGACGCCAGCCACGGCACGATCCTGTCGGCCAGTCCGACGAAGCGCGTCGGGTTGGCAAGATCCATCCAGCCTGCAAGGCGTGAAGTCGTGTCGCTCATGCGGCTCTACATAGACCGCTGCTGAGATTGGGGCAATCTGGAGTCGGTGTCGCAGGCTTTCCTTCTCCCACAAGGGGAGAAGGAAGAAGCGCCCTCAGGCGGCCTCGCCCTGCTGCTGCTGCACGGTGCGGCTGAGGCGGCGAACCTCCTCGTCGTTGAGCAGGCCGCCGGCGCGCAGCAGGCTGGCAAAGCGGCCGTTGCGGATCGACAGTTCGGCGAAACCGCCCATCTCGATCACCAGGCCCTTGTCCATGAACACGACCAGATCAGCGTCGCGAACAGTGGTCAGGCGGTGGGCGATGATGAAGGTGGTGCGGCCGCGGCGCAGTTCGTCGATCGCTTCCTTGACGCGGTCTTCGGTCTCGACGTCGAGCGCGCTGGTGGCTTCGTCGAGCACCAGGATCGGCGCGTCCTTGAGCACGGCGCGGGCAATGGCGATGCGCTGGCGCTCGCCGCCCGAAAGCTGCCCGCCGCGTTCGCCGACGACCGTGTCGTAGCCGGCGCTTTTCGACAGGATGAAATCCTGCGCGGCTGCGGCGTTGGCGGCGGCGTGCACCTCGTCATAGGTCGCCTCGGCGCGGCCGACGCGGATGTTGTCCTCGATCGAGCGGTTGAGCAGGCCGGCGTCCTGGAACACGGTGGCGATCGAATGGCGCAGCGACTTGCGGGTCACCGTGCGGGTGTCGACGCCGTCGATCAGGATACGGCCGCTGGACGGCGTGAAGACGCGCTGCAAAAGATTGATGAGCGTGGTCTTGCCGGCGCCGGTCGGGCCGACGATGGCGACCGTCTGTCCGGCCTGGACCTCGAACGACACGTCCACGACGCCCTGCCCCGAATTCGCGAATTCGAAACCGACAGCTTCAAAGCGGACATGACCGGTGACATTGGCGAGATCACGCAAGCCATCGGGCTCGGCGGATTCGGCGGCGGAGTCCTCGAGCTGATAGAACTCCTCCAGCTTGGCCCTGGCTTCGGAAATCTGGTTGGCGAATGCCGACATCTGGTCGAGGCGGGCGATCAGCAGCGTGGCAAAGCCGGTAAAGGCGATGACGTCGCCGATGCGCAACTGGCCATTCATCACCAGATAGGAGCCGATCAACAGCACGATCATCATCGAAATGGTCGACGACAGGCGATGCAGCGCATTGGCCATCGCCCACCAGTCGAGCACCGGATTCTGCGCATCGAGCAGGTTCTTGACATAAAGCTTCAGCGCTTCGGTCTCGTGGCCGATGCGGTTGTAGCTCTGCAGCACGGCGACGTTGCTGACCGAATCGGTGACATGCGCGAACACCTGGTGATAGTGCCGCTCGACGGCCGCCTGGCCTTCCTTGGTGCGGCGCATCACCAGCCGGCCGATGCCGACATAGAGTACGCCGAGGCCCAGGAGCACCAGCGACATGCGCAGATCCATGCTGATCGCGGTCGGCACCAGCAGAACCAGGGCGACGGCGGTGGACAGGTGCTGGCGCATGAATTCGAGCCACAGGCTGAACAGGGTCTCGACGGCGCGCAGCAGCGTGTGCAGCGCGTTGGAGGTGCCGCGCTGATGATGCCAGGCAAGCGGCATGGTGATCACGCGCTCGAACGACTGGCAAAGCACCTCGCTGCGGCGCTTGTGGGCAAAGCGGTCGGCGCCACGCGCCACCAGCACGAAGGCGACGATGTTGAAGGCGCCGAGGCCGGCCCACATCGCCAGCGTCTGGAAGACGGAGCCGCGTTCCGAGATGGCACCGATCACCCGTCCGAACATGATCGGCTCAAGGATGGCGATGGCTGCGAGAGCGACATTCGCGCCGCAGATCAGCGCGACGCGCTTCCTGTCGGCAGCGAGATAACCCAGCGCTCTCCAGTAGATTTGCAGAAGGGACACTTCAGCTTACTCCGCCCAAACATTCATTGTGCACTGCACCATTTCTTGACACGTATCGGTTAACGCGTCGCAAAACAATGCCCCTCTACCCCTTCCGTTCCCAATTCGCGAACAAAAGATGGCTACGGTGCGAAATCTCGCGTGATCACCTAACGGTTTGAGATAAAAGGTGAAATGCCAGCCTTGCGGCAAAATCATGGCAGCGGACTGGCCCTGCCACAATTTTAATCAGCAAGCGATTGCGCGGGTCCCCGAAGGCCTCGGGCGGCTTGCCGAGGATTGTCGTGGGCCAAGTAAAAGCGATGAATGCCGCACCGCCCCGGGATACTCCAAGCCATTGAAACTACACGCCATGGCTTCCCCGACGAAGGTCAGATGGGGAAAAGTCGGTGCCGATTTCGAATGGATACTATGGCGCGCCCCAAAAAGGGGCGCGCGGCGCTCTGGAATGCGGCGCTTTAGGCCGGAATCCTGACGACCACCTCGGCCTTGTCACCGGCCTTGGGCTCGAAAGACGAGGTTTTTGTCTTCACCCCGTTCACTTCGAGCGAGATAGCCTTGGCTTTTTTGTCGCGGACGACGCGAAGCTTGATTTCGGCGCCCAACATCTTCAGCGTCGCCGAATAGCCATCCCAATGTCCCGGCAGTTTCGGCCTGAACTGGATGCTCTGACCGCGCCGTTCGATGCCGAGGATGCTTTCGACCGCAGCCCGGTACAGCCAGCCGGCAGAGCCGGTGTACCAGGTCCAGCCGCCACGGCCGCCCTTGCCTTCGCCGGCATAGATGTCGGCGGCGACGACATAGGGCTCGACCCGATAATGCTCTGCCGCGCCCTCATCCAGGGCGTGGTTGACCGGGTTGAGCATCGAGAAACAGCGATAGGCGTCGTCGGTGCGCCCCATTTCGGCGAGCGCGATGACGAACCAAGTCGCCGCGTGGGTGTACTGGCCGCCATTCTCGCGGACGCCCGGCGGATAGCTCTTGATGTAGCCCGGATCCTTCTCCGTTTTGGAGAATGGCGGTGTGAACAGCTTGACGATCTTGAGCTCGTCGTCGACGAGCATCTTGGTCGCCTGCTGCATGGCCGTGGTCGAGCGCGCCGGATCGCCCTCGCCCGAAAGCACGCTCCACGACTGGGCGATCGAGTCGATCTTGCACTCGTCGGAATCGTGCGACCCAAGCGGCGTGCCGTCGTCGAAGCTGCCGCGGCGATACCATTGCCCGTCCCACGCGGTGCTTTCCAGCGCCCGCTTCAGCACGTCGGCATGCCTGGTCCAGGCCTGCCCCCGCTTGCTGTCGCCTTGCGTTTTGGCGACAGCGGCAAAGTCGCCCAGCGTCTTCAACAGGAACCAGCCCAGCCAGACGCTCTCGCCCTTGCCCTGTTCGCCTACGCGGTTCATGCCGTCGTTCCAGTCGCCGCCAAGGATCAGCGGCAGCCCGGCAGGGCTGCTGCGCTTGACGGCAAGGTCGAGCGCGCGCGCGCAATGGTCATAGAGCGAGGCGGTGGTCTTGGAGATTTCCGGCGTGAAGAAGGCATCGTGCTCGCCCTCACCCAGCACCTGCCCGTCGATGAAGGGCAATTGCTCCTTCAGGATCGCGGTGTCGCCGGTCACCAGCAGATAGCGTGCGGTGGCATGCGCCAGCCAGACCACATCGTCCGAGATCATGGTGCGGACGCCAGCGTCGGTGCGCGGCAGCCACCAATGCTGCACGTCGCCCTCGGGGAATTGCCGGCGCGCCGCGTTGAGGATTTGGTCGCGCGCCAGTTTCGGATCATGCGCCAGCAGGGCCAGCGTGTCCTGCAGCTGGTCGCGGAAGCCGAAGGCGCCACTTGCCTGGTAGAAGGCGGAGCGGGCGCGGATGCGGCAGGCAAGGCTCTGATAGGGCAGCCAGTGGTTGACCATGGCATCGAGTGCCCTGTCCGGCGTCTCGACCTGGATGGTGTCGAGGAAGCCGCGCCACTCGCGCTCGTTGTCGGCCAGCCGTTGATCGAAATCCTTGCCGCGATGGGTCTGCACCAGGGCACTGGCCTCGTCGGGGGACGCAGCGTCGCCGAGCAGCCAAAGCAATGTCACGTCGCCGCCGGCGGGGATGTCGACGTCACGTGCGATGGCGGCACAAGGATCGTCGCCAGCCTCGACCCGGCCCGACAGGGCAGCGCCGCTTAGCACGGCGTGCGGAAGTTCGGCGGTGCCTTGCCTGCCGATGAACTCGCCACGGTCGGATGTCACCGACTGCACGGCGCCGTCGGCGGCCAGGAAGGCCACCCGTTCGGCAAAATCGAGCCCGTAGGGATTTTGCGCCAGCAGCGCGCCGGTGGCGGCATCCCTTGACGAAACGATGGTGGCCGCCGTTCGCGACCGATGGCCGCCAAGCACCCATTCGGCATAGGCATAGATGCGCAGCCGCGCCGGCACCGAACCGGCATTCTGGATGCGCAGCCGCGTGATTTTCACCGGATCGAGTGGATCCACGACATGGGTCAGGTCCATCGACAGCGGCCCGCGCCTGGAGCGGAAGGTCGAAAAGCCCTGGCCGTGCCATGTTTCATAGGTCATGGCCGGATCGCGCACCACGGCGGCCGTCGGCGAGAACGCCCGGCCGCTGGCGTGGTCGTAGATGTAGATGCCCTCGCCCGGCCGGTTTGAGACCGGGTCGTTCGACCACGGCGTCAATTGATAGTCGCGGCTGTTGCGGCTCCAGGTGAAGGCGGCGCCCTCGGCCGAAACATGGAACCCGAACGAGGCGTTGGAAACGACGTTGATCCATGGCTGCGGCGTCGTGCGCCGGCCAGCAAGGCGCGTGACATAGTGACGTCCGTCGCCTTCGAAGCCGCCAAACCCGTTCCACAGGCTGAGGCCACTGCCGTCGGCGCTGCTTTCGACCGGAGCATGAAACGCCGTCGCGCTCGGCACCGGCAAGGACGGTTCGCGAAGGGCTGCCGTAGCCGGCGGCTGCAGGGCGTCGCGCGCCTGCAGCGCTGCCGCCTCGGCGCGCTCGATCTGGTCGAAGATGGTGCCGTTGCGCGTGTGCAGCACGACGCGGGCGACGGCCAGCAAGGTCTTGTAGGTCGCCTCGTCCATCAGGTCGCGGCGCACGGCGAAGATGTGCTGGCGCGGCCCGAGTTCCTTGCCGCGCAGGCGGCTGTTTTCGCACAGCGTCTCGACGGCACGCTGCAGGTCCTGAACGTAGGACGAAGCCTGCTCGTTGACGACGACGAAGTCGATCATCATGCCGCGGGCGCGCATATACTCCTGGAAACGAAGCGCCTGGGCGACGATCTCCAGATCGGCGACGTCGCCGATCCTGACCAGGAAGATCGGAAAATCGCCGGAGATGCTGGTCGGCCACAGGCTGGACTGCTTGCCTAGCCCCGAGGCGATGGATTCCGCGGGAAGGCGCAGGAACGGATCCGGATAGATCAGGTAGCGCGCCAGCTTCTGCACATTGGCGGCGTCGGTCAGGCTGAGGCCGAGATGGCGTGTCTGCACCTGGCTGCGGGTCCAGGCGAGCATCGCCTGGCGGGCGAAGCTTTCCGGATGATCGAGCCGCGCGACGGCTTCGTCGAGTTCGGCACGGTTGGCGCCGACGACGGTCCAGAAGGTCAGCGAGATCTTCTTGTTGGCGGGAACGCGCACTTGCCGGCGCAGCGAAGCGACCGGGTCGAGCGTGAAGCCGGAATGGCCGCCAAGCTTGGCGCCCGGGTCGAAGGCAGCGGCGTCGGCGATGGTGCGGCCGCGGCCGATGAAGGCGCGGCGATCGGTTTCCGCTTCGGCATCGCGCGCCGACCCGGACGGATCGGTGACGAAATGCACCGCGGTGACATCGGGCTCGTTCTTGTCGCGCTTGCGCCGGGTGGCGAAGATCGCCGCGTTGTTGGCCGCGATCTCGGTTTCGACGAACATCTTGGAAAAGGCCGGATGCGCGTTGTCCGATGTGTCGGAGCCCAGCACCAGCTCAGCAAAGGAGGTCACTTCGATATGCCGGTCGGCCGGGCCGTCGTTGAAGAGCGTGACCCGCCGTCCCTCGCCATTGCCTTCCGAGATGACGATGCATTCGACCTCGGAACGCAGCGATCCCACCGATTTGACGAAACTCGCCTTGTCGTCGGAGAACAGCGTCTGCACCTTCTCGTCGATTGCCCGCTTCGGCTCCGATGTGGCCGACCACCAGTCGCCGGTGCCGGCGTCCCGCAGGAAGATATAGGAGCCAAGCCGGTCTTCGGTCGGGTCCGGCTGCCAGCGGGTGACGGCAAGTTCGCCCAAGCGGCTGTAGCCGGAGCCGGTGGCGGTGACCATGACCGAATAGCGGCCATTGGACATGACGCTGGTCGAACGCAGCGCCTTGGCCGGATCGAGGATGATGCGGGAATCCGGGCTCTCGAGCTCGGTCTCGTCCTTCGAGCGCTCGTCGGCCTCGGTCCTGACCGTGGCGGTCGGGATGTCGCGCGGCGCCCTCTCCTGCAGCAGCAATTCGGCGGACTCGATCACCGGATCGCTGTGGAAGCGGTCGCGCAGGCGGCCTTCGAAGATGGCGTTGGCAACGGCGGCGATCGACATGCCCGAGTGGTGGGCCATGTAGTTCAAGACGACGGCATGGTCGGTGCCCTCGGGCACGCGCTGCGGCGTGAAATCGACGGCGTCGTAATAGCCGTGCCGGCCAAGGGCGCCGATCGCCTTCAGCCTGGCCAGGTTCTGGACGGATTCGCGCGGCGTGAACTGCGCCGCCAGCACGGTCGCGTAAGGCGCGATCACCGTGTTCTGGCCAAGGCCGCGCTTCAGGCCGAGGCCGGGCACGCCGAAATTGGTGTACTGGTAGGTCAGCTCGCGATCGCGGGCGTTGTAGGCGGCTTCCGAAATGCCCCACGGCACGTTCTTCGACCGGGCATACTGGATCTGGCGCTTGATGATCAGCTTGCTGGTCTGGTTGAGGATCGAGCCTTGCGGCTCCTTCATCACCAGCGGCGGCATCAGATACTCGAACATCGAGCCGGACCAGGACATCAGCGCGCCCTGGAAACCGATCTCGACGATCGGCCGGCCAAGCCGGAACCAGTGCTCCGTCGGCAGGTCGCCCTTGGCGATGGCAAACAGGCTGGTCAGCCGCGCCTCGGAGGCGAGCAGGTCGTAGCAGCTTTCGTCGAGCTGGTGTTCCTCGACGCGGTAGCCGATCGACAGCAGCTTGCGCTCCTGCCGCATCAGGAAGGCGAATTCCATCTCGAAGGCGAAGCGGCGCGTGCGCTCGCGCAACGCCAGCAGCTTGGCGCGCAAGGCTTCGACCGCGTTTTCGTCGCTATGCGAATCGTGGACGTGCGCCTCGCAGGTCGCCTCCAGCCTCGCCGCCCAGTCGGCGATGACGTCGCTGCGCGGCGATGCAGCCTCGGTGTGGATGGCGGTGGCGAGCTTGCGGATCTCGCCGGCCAGCACCGCCAGGTTGATGGTACGGATCGACGCCATTTCCGGCTGCGCCTTGATCGTCATCACCGCGCGCCGCATGCCGTCGAGGCGGTCGGCGAGCCGCTGGCGCAACGGCCTGAGCTGGCGGCGGTCGTCGGGCAGTTCCTCGAGGCTCTCGTCGAGGATCGTCACCGTGTCGAGGACGCCCTCGAAATCGCCTTGCAGATGCACGGACGGCGCTTCCGCCCATTCGGCGCAGGCGGCGGCCACCGCCACCAGATGTCCGGCGAGATTGCCGCTGTCGACGGCCGAGATATAGAGCGGATAGAGTGGCTTCAGCGTCGTCGTGTCATACCAGTTGAAGAGATGGCCGCGGTTGCGCGGCATGCTCTCGATGGTTGTCATCGTCGCATCGATTCGGGTGATGGCGTCGGACAGGCTGATCCAGCCGAAATCGCGCGCCGAAACCACTGACAGCAGGTAGACGCCGATATTGGTCGGCGACGTGCGCGGCGCCACCACCGGTGCCGGGCTTTCCTGGAAATTGTCCGGCGGCAGATTGTGATGTTCTGCCGTCACGAAGGTTTCGAAATAGTGCCAGGTGCGCCGCGCAACGGTGCGCAGCGTATGAACATCGGCCGCCGATATGCGCAGCTGGTCCTCGGTTTCGGCGGAACGGCTGATCCATGCGGCGATGGCCGGCGAGCCGATCCAGAACAGGGCGAAGAAAAAGGCGACGAAGGCGCCGGTGGAATCGGCCAGCACCGGTATGGCGAGACCGACGAAGCCGATGATCACGGCGCCATACATCATGCCGTAATAGGAGCCGATATCGTTGTCGCCGCTCTTGTGCGCCTGCGACGCGGTGCGCCATTCAAGCAGGTTCTGACGGCTGACGAACAGGCGGTAAAGCGTGCGGATGATGGCATCGCCCATCATCCAGGCGTTGTGCGCCATCAGCACGATCTTCAGCGCCACCATGGCGGTGCCGAAGGCGACATCGCGCGCCAGAGCGGAAAAATGGCCGCGCGCCGTCTGGTCGCCGCTCTTAGGCAGGATGGCGTTGACGATGTCGAAGGTCGGCGCCATGAACAGGCTGAGGATCAGCAGTGCCTGCCATTGCGCGGCCTGCGTGAACGGCAGCAGCGTCCAGCCGGCGATCGCCGCCATCACCCAGAAGATCGGCGTCAGCGAGCGGCGCAGATTATCGACCATCTTCCAGCGCGACAGTGCCGGCACGTCCGAGCGCGGGTCGAGGATGAAACCGAGAAGCTGCCAGTCGCCACGTGCCCAGCGATGGTGACGCGACGCGTCGACCGAATAGCGGGTCGGATAATCCTCGACCAGTTCGACGTCGGTGACCAAAGCCGAGCGCGCCAGCGCGCCTTCGAGCAGGTCGTGGCTGAGGATGGTGTTTTCCTCGATACGGCCTTTCAGCGCCGCCTCGAAGGCGTCGATGTGATAGAGGCCCTTGCCGGTGAAGGAGCCGTCACCGAAGACGTCCTGGTAGAGATCCGACACGGCAAAGACGTAAGGGTCGAGACCGCGATTGGCCGAGAAGACACGCTGGAAGAACGAGGCGTCGTCGCCGCTGGTCAGTGACGCCGTAATGCGCGGCTGCAGGATGGTGTAGCCGGCGGTCACGACGCGCTTGGTTGCATCGAAATGCGGACGGTTGAGCGGGTGGCAGAGCTTGCCGACCAGCGTGGCAACGGCGTCGCGTGTGGTGCGGGTATCGGCGTCCAGCGTCATGACGTGGACGACGTTTTCCGGCAACGGCACGCCGGGCGGAAGGAATGTCGTGTCGCTGTCGCCGCGCAGCAGCAGGTCAAGTTCGTGCAGCTTGCCGCGCTTGCGCTCCCAGCCCATCCAGCACCCTTGAGCGGCATTGTAGAGCCGGCGGCGGTGCAGGACGTAGAAGCGCGGCGCGCCCTCTGTGGGGTAGCGGGCGTTCAGCCGGGCGATCTCGTCGCGGGCGAATTGCAGGATCTCGACGTCGGCCGCATCGATCTCGGTTTTCGAGTCCGGCCAGTCCGAAAGCAGCGCGAAATGGATTTCGTCCGCAGTGTTGGCGAGATGATGCACTTCGATGTTGCGGATGCTTTCCTCGACATCGTCGCGCGAGCCTATCAGCGACGGCACCACCACCATCGTACGCGCTTCGGCCGGCACGCCATGCTTGTAGTCATAGCCGATGAGCCGCGTCGGCTTCAGGAACAGCGACACGACGGTGTTGAAGAAGGCGAGCGCGCCTTCGCTCGCCGGCACGGCAAACAGCACAAGCATGAGGACGATCGACGGCACCGACAGGCCGAGATTGGCCAGCGCGTTGCCGGAAAGGACGAGAAGCAGGGCCGTCAATGCAAACACCGGCACGACAATGCCGAGCCAGCCGGTCTTGCGGAATGCCCGCTTGATCTTCTCGCTGATGGTCGGCCGGTAGCCGATCGACTTCTCCAGCTCCAACCGGCGCGGGCCGACGAGGAAGAAGCCGACGTCAGCCTGGGCAATTGGATCGGGCTGGGCGGCGTCAGTGCTCGCGGTTTCGCTCGGAGCGGCGTGGCCGGCGAGTTCGATTGCCCGTTCGGCGACACGAAATTCCGACAGGTCGGAGCGGCGCGCCAGTTGCTCGATCGAGGTCCGGTACTGGTCGCGCGAGAAGAAATCGAGCGCGGCGAAATCGGTGCGCTCGCGCAAGACCGTGTCGATGCGGCTGACGCCTTCGAACCACACTGTCCAGTCGACGTCATTGATGAGCCGCAGGCCGCGGATGATGTTGCCGGTGGTGACATTGCCGCTGGACAGCGTGTGATGCTCACCGATGATGATTTCCTCGGCGTCGGAGCCGGTCTTCTCGAGCTCGCCCTCCAGCCATTCCAGCGCCCGGCCGGCATTCTGCGATCCGTCGCGCAGGCGGTAGAGCAACTGGGTGGCAAAGGTGGTGTCCTGCGCATGGGCGCCGTAATTCGCAAGGATCGCCTGGCGGTCGGCGCTGTCATCGGTCGCCAGGACGCGGTCGGCGACCTCATTGGCGATCTGGCGCATCTGCCGGGTGCGATTGACGCGCACCGCGATGCGGCGAAGGTTTTCGATGAGGACGAAGCGCAGCAGCGACGGCAGCGCCCAGAGTTCGCCGATCTTCAGCGGCTCGATGGACTGAAAACCCTCGACGATCGACTTGAACATGGTCGCCGAGACGGAACTGTCGGAATGCGCGACATAGGTCCAGGCCAGCGCCAGCGCGCGCGGCACGACGGTGGTTTCTGACAGTTTCAGGGTCGGCAACTGGCGGTAGAAACGGCGCGGCAGGTCGCGCTTGACCTGGAAAATGGTTTCCTCGACCAGATAATTGTTGTCGAGCAGCCATTGCGCCGCCGGCGTGATGGTTTCGCCGCGCGCCTGCGCGGCATTGGTCGAGCGGTAGACTTCGAGAATCTTCTTGGCGCTGTCGCGGATGCGGGCCTGGAAGTCGAACGGCGTCAAGCCGAACAGATCCGTAAGGTCGCCCTTGGCAAGGCTGACGCCCAGCGTGCGCAGACGATCCTCCGGCAGGAAGTTGGAGCGGATCGGCTCTTCGGTGATGGCCGGGAACTTGGCGCTCGTCTTTTCGATCTGGGCCGGATTCGTCTGAATATTCATTGAAAATTCCGCATGAGGGGACGCAGTGCGGCGTCACCGCCACGGCAATGTCCCTAAAACCGTTTCAAATGCAATTGGTTGCATCGCAACACTTGGCCGAAAGTTTGTCTCCGCACCGCGACAGGGCGTCATCTCTCGACAACTCTAGGACGAGCGCCCCACGCTCCCGTCCGCATTTGATCGACGGAAGGATTCAGGCTTTTTCGTGATCCGGCCAACAGCTTACGCTATATTTTGCCAGCGTCGCGATCATGTTTGGCAACAGGCGTTAATCGTTGCCGGAAACACGCTCGATGCGGATGACGAACAGGGTCGTCTCCCCCGCCGGCTCCAGGCGCAATTTCCCGGCGCCGGGCTCGAGCAGCAGCGCGTCGAGCGGCTCGATGCGGGCGGGTGCTGCGCCAGCCACCGTGACGTCACTGTCCAGAGACAGGACAAGGGTGATATCGGCCGCCGGCTGAACCCCGGTTGGGGCGGAAATCATCAGGCGTTCGACCGTGTGGGTCATCCGCCCGCGGCGGGTCATGACGTTGAGATCGGTGATCGGACCTCCGATCAGCGCGGCTGACGTTTGCACATCGGCCGGAAAGGCAAGCGGGGCGGACGCTTTGGTCAGTTCAGCCGGTGGCTGGCCGGCGATATCGAGGACAATCCCCTCGCCTTCCAGCACGGCCAGCGTGCGGTCGACGCCGGCAAAACCGGAGAACGGACCGCTACTGGCGACGCGCGCCATCGAGACGCGCCAGTCGAAATCGTCGAGGCCGGAGCCATCAGGCGAAACGGTGATTTCGGTGGTCGTGCCGCCGCCATTCTTCCACGGCATGACGCGGTAGGAGGCGGCACGAAGGATGCGCATCGTTTCTGCCAATCAGCCGAGAATGCCGGGAAGATTGAGCTGGTGCTCTTTCGCGCAGGCAATGGCGATGTCGTAGCCGGCATCGGCGTGGCGCATGACGCCGGTCGCCGGGTCGTTCCACAGCACACGCTCCAGGCGCCTTGCGGCATCCGGCGTGCCGTCGGCAACGATGACCATGCCAGAATGCTGCGAAAAGCCCATGCCGACGCCGCCGCCGTGGTGCAGCGACACCCAGGTGGCGCCCGATGCGGTGTTCAGCAGCGCGTTGAGCAGCGGCCAGTCGGACACCGCATCAGAGCCATCCTTCATCGATTCCGTCTCGCGGTTCGGCGAGGCGACCGAGCCGGAATCGAGGTGATCGCGGCCGATGACCACCGGCGCCTTGAGCTCACCCTTGGCCACCATTTCGTTGAAGGCGAGGCCAAGCCGGTGGCGGTCGCCGAGGCCGACCCAGCAGATGCGCGCCGGCAGTCCCTGGAACGCGATGCGCTCACGCGCCATGTCGAGCCAGTTGTGCAAATGGGTGTTGCCCGGCGTCAGTTCGCGCACCTTGGCGTCGGTCTTGTAGATGTCTTCCGGATCGCCCGAGAGTGCTGCCCAGCGGAACGGACCGATGCCGCGGCAAAACAGCGGCCGGATATAGGCCGGCACAAAGCCCGGGAAGGCAAAGGCGTTTTCGAAACCTTCGTCCTTGGCCACCTGGCGGATGTTGTTGCCGTAGTCGAGCGTCGGCACGCCGGCGTTCCAGAACGCCACCATCGCCTCGACATGCTCGCGCATCGACGCACGCGCCGCCTTTTCAACCGCCTTTGGATCGGAGACGCGCTTCTCGCGCCACTCAGCCATCGTCCAGCCCTTGGGCAGATAGCCGTTGATGGGGTCGTGGGCCGAAGTCTGATCGGTGACCATATCGGGGCGAATGCCGCGCCTGAACATTTCCGGCACGATCTCGGCAGCATTGCCGAGCAGGCCGACCGACTTCGCCTCGCCGGCCTTGGTCCAGCGCTCGATCATTTCCATCGCTTCGTCCAGCGTCTCGGCCTTCTCGTCGACATAGCGGGTGCGCAGGCGGAAATCGATCGAGTCCGGATTGCATTCGATGGCCAGGCAGCAGGCGCCGGCCATTACAGCGGCCAGGGGCTGGGCGCCGCCCATGCCGCCGAGACCGCCGGTCAGGATCCATTTGCCCTTGAGGTTGCCGTTGTAGTGTTGGCGGCCGGCTTCGACGAAGGTCTCGTAGGTGCCCTGCACGATGCCTTGCGTACCGATATAGATCCAGGAGCCGGCCGTCATCTGGCCGTACATCATCAGGCCCTTCTTATCGAGCTCGTTGAATTTATCCCAGGTTGCCCAGTGGGGTACGATGTTGGAGTTGGCGATCAGCACACGCGGCGCATCGGTGTGCGTCCGGAACACGCCAACCGGCTTGCCGGACTGCACCAGCAGCGTCTCGTCCTCATTGAGGGTCTTCAGCGAGGCGACGATGCTGTCGAAATCGTTCCAGGTGCGCGCGGCACGGCCGATGCCGCCATAGACGACGAGCTCGTTGGGGTTTTCGGCGACCTCTGGGTCGAGATTGTTCATAAGCATGCGCAGCGGCGCTTCTGTCGTCCAGTATTTGGCGTTGAGCTTGTCGCCGCGCGGGCTGCGGACTTCACGAATGTTGTGGCGAGGATCGTTCATGTCGTTCCCTTTCGAATGAGATGTGTGGCGCCAGTCAGCGCTCAGCCCATGAAATCGCGTTTTCCAGGATTTTCTTCAGCGTCGCGCGGATCGGCGCTGCGAAGCTGGCGTCGTAGGACACCGGCCAGTTGTCCGGCGCGCCCTTCTCGTCGGGCTCGCGCATGTAGCCGCGGTTGGAAAGCTCCATCTGCAGCGCATGGACGCCGTTCTGCGGCTGGCCGAAATGGCGCGTAATCCAACCGCCCTTGAACCGGCCGTTGACCACCCATGTCTGACCGGTTGCGGCCATGATCCCGGCGACCTTTTCCTGCAGCGCCGGATCGGCGCTCTTGCCGTCATTGGTGCCGAGGTTGAAGACCGGCAACGTGCCCTCGAACAGGCGAGGCAGCACCGAGCGGATCGAGTGGCAGTCGTAGAGAACGATCCTTTCGTGCAGGCTGCGCAGCCGATCGATCTCGGCCTGCAAGGCGGCATGGTAGGGCACGAAATATGTTTCGCGACGGCGGTCGATCTCGGACGGCGTCGGTTCCTCACCCATGCGGTAGAGCGGGTCGCCGTCGAAGGTCTCGGTCGGGCATAGCCCGGTCGTGGCCTGGCCGGGATAGAGCGAGACGCCGGACGGATCGCGGTTGACGTCGATCACCGTGCGCGAGATGGCGGTATGCACGACAGTCGCGCCGAGGTCGGCCGCGAAGTCATAGAGATTGTCGATCCACCAGTCGCAGTCGCGACGGCCGAGCCAGGGCGAGACCAGCCGGTTTTCAATGCCGGCGAGGTCGATGCCGGTGTGCGGGATCGACACCAGCAAAGGTGCGGTGCCGCGGGTGACGGTGAGCCAGGGCGCGGTCATGAGAGTTTCCCCGACGCCGGCGCTCTACGGCGGCGCGAAGGATCGCGACCTATGGCTGCATTCAATATCACGACGCAATCCCCGGCAGCGCCACGGCATTTGCAGCCTTCACCGCCGCGCCGCTGCGCACCATCGCGATGGCCTTTTCCATGTCAGGATGGAAATGCCGGTCATTGTCGAGATGCGGCACCTCGGCCCGAACCAGCTTGCGCACGGCCTCGAGCGCCTCGCTCGACGGCAGTGGCAGGTGGAAATCGCAGCCTTGCGCCGCGGCCAGCAATTCGATGCCGATGACGGCCGTCGCATTCTCGACCATGCCAATCAGCCGGCGCGCGCCGTGCGCCGCCATCGAGACATGGTCCTCCTGGTTGGCCGAGGTCGGGATGGAATCGACGCTAGCCGGATAGGCCTTCTGCTTGTTCTCGGAGACGAGGGCCGCCGCCGTCACTTGCGGGATCATGAAGCCGGAATTCAAACCCGGCTTCGGGGTCAAAAAAGCCGGCATGCCGGAGAGCGCCGGGTCGACCAGCATGGCGATGCGCCGCTCCGACAACGAGCCGATCTCACAGACGGCGAGCGCGATCATGTCGGCGGCAAAGGCCACCGGCTCGGCGTGGAAATTGCCGCCGGAAAGCGCGGTGTCGTCCTCGGCGAAGATCAGCGGATTGTCGGTGACGCCATTGGCCTCGGTGCCGAGCGTGTCGGCGGCCTGGCGCAGCACGCTGAGGGCTGCACCCATCACCTGCGGCTGGCAGCGCAGGCAGTATGGGTCCTGCACGCGCTCGTCACCGACTCGGTGCGATTCACGGATGGCGCTGCCCGCCATCAGATTGCGCAGCGCTGCCGCCGTCTCGATCTGTCCGGGGTGTTTCCTGAGGAGATGGATGCGCGGGTCGAATGGCGCGTCCGAGCCTTTCGCGGCATCGGTCGACAGGGCGCCGGCGACCAATGCTGACTGGTAGAGCACCTCGGCCTCAAACAGGGCAGCCAGCGCATAGGCGGTCGAAAACTGCGTGCCGTTGAGCAGCGCCAGGCCTTCCTTGGCGCCGAGCGTCACCGGCTCCAGCCCGTGCGAGACGAAGGCGACTTTGGCCGGGAAGCGGCCATGCGGGGTAAAGCATTCGCCAACGCCAATCATCACTGCCGTCATGTGCGACAGCGGCGCGAGGTCGCCGGAAGCACCGACCGAGCCTTGCGCCGGCACCACCGGGATGACGTCGTTGGCCAGCATCGCTTCCAGGAGTTCGATGGTTTCGGGCCGCACACCAGAGGCGCCCTGCGCCAGGCTGGCAAGCTTCAGCGCCATCATCAACCTGGTAACAGCAACCGGCATCGGCTCGCCGACACCGGCGGCATGCGACAGCACGATGTTGCGCTGCAGGGTTTCGAGGTCGGCGGCGGGAATGCGGACGCTGGCCAATTTGCCGAAGCCGGTGTTGATGCCATAGACCGGCTCACCCTTGGCGACGATGCGGGCCACCGCCTCCGCACTGGCCTTGATCTTGGGACGGCAAGCGTCGTCCAGCTTCGGTACGGCGCCACGATAGATGGCGCGCCATTCGGCCAGCGTTGCGTTGCCGGGCTTGAGCGTCAGTTCGGTCATTGTCCTCTCCAGATGCGGGCATGCAGCGGGTTGAAGCCCATGCGGTAGACGAGTTCGGCCGGGCGCTCGATGTTCCAGATCGCCAAGTCGGCGGATTTTCCAGCCTCGAGCGTGCCGGTTTCTCCCAGCAGACCGAGTGCACGAGCGGCCTCGCGGGTGACGCCGGCGAGGCATTCGTCGACGGTCAGGCCAAACAGGGTCGCCGCCATGTTCATGGTCAAAAGCAGCGAGGTCAGCGGCGAGGTGCCGGGGTTGTTGTCGGTGGCGACCGCCATTTTGACGCCGTGCTGGCGGAACAGGCCGACAGGCGGCTTCTTGGTCTCGCGGATGAAGTAATAGGCGCCGGGCAGGATCGTCGCCACGGTTCCGGCCTTGGCCATCGCCGCAGCACCCGCCTCGTCGGTGTATTCGAGATGATCGGCCGACAGCGCGCCATAGCGTGCGGCAAGTTCGGCGCCGTGCAGGTTGGAGAGTTGGTCGGCGTGAAGCTTGACCGGGAGGCCCGCTGCCTTCGCCGCATCGAAGACCCGCGCCATCTGCTCCGGCGAAAAGGCGATGCCCTCGCAGAAGCCGTCGACCGCGTCGGCCAGACCTTCAGCGGCGACCGCCGGAAGAATCGCCTTTGCCACCAGATCGATAAAGGCGTCCTTGTCGCCTTTGGCTTCCGGCGGCAGCGCATGGGCGCCGAGGAAGGTCGTGCGCACCGTCACCGAGCGCGCTTTGCCCAGTTGCCGCGCGGCACGCAGCGATTTTGTCTCGTTTTCGAGGTCGAGCCCGTAGCCTGACTTTATTTCGACCGTAGTCACGCCTTCGGCCATCAGTGCATCGAGGCGCGGCAGCGATTGCGCGACCAGTTCGGCCTCGCTGGCGGCGCGCAGCGCCTTGACCGAGGAGACGATGCCGCCGCCGGCCCTGGCGACCTCTTCATAGGTGGCGCCGGCCAGCCGCATCTCGAATTCATTGGCGCGGTTGCCGGCATGGACGAGATGAGTGTGGCAATCGATCAGGCCAGGCGTGATCCAGCGGCCTTCGCAATCTACCGTCGCAGCGCCCTTGCCAAGTTCTGCCGGCATGTCGGCTTCCGAACCGGCATAGACGATCACGCCGTCGCGGGCGGCGATCGCGCCCTTTTCGACGATGCCGAGGCCGGCAGCATTTTCGGCCATGGTTACCAGGCGCGCATTGCGCCAGATGCGAATCGCCCCTGCCCGGCCTTTGATTTCTGCAGCCATCATCTTTTCCGTTTGATTGGATGACGATTATGTATATACATATTGAAACGCACTGCAAGTGCTATCATCGCATGAGACACAGAGAACCGGAGAGAAAAGTGACGGCGATCTTTGCGGAACAGGCGCTCCTGCCTGACGGCTGGCATGACAAGGTACGGATCGTCGTCACTGATGGTGGGATCACCGCGGTCAAGCCGGGCTCCTCGCCGCAGGCGGGCGACGAGCGGCACGCCATTGTCCTCCCCGGCATGCCGAACCTGCACAGCCACGCCTTCCAGCGCGGCATGGCCGGCCTTGCCGAATTGCGCGGCCCCTCGGCCGACAGTTTCTGGAGCTGGCGCGAGGTGATGTACCGTTTCGCGCTGTCAATGACGCCAGACCAGGTGGAGGCGGTCGCCGCCCAACTCTATGTCGAGATGCTGGAGGCCGGCTTTTCGCGCGTCGGCGAATTTCACTATCTCCACCACGACCGCGATGGAAAGCCCTATGCCAACATCGCCGAGATGGCCGAGCGCATTGCCGCTGCCGCATCCGAAACCGGCATCGGCCTGACGCTGCTGCCGGTGTTCTACGCGCATTCGTCCTTCGGCGGTGCTGCCCCAAATGAAGGCCAGCGCCGATTCATCAACGATGTGAATCGCTTCGGACGACTGCTTGAGAAAGCCCGCGAATCCGTTCGCGCGTTGAATCACGCTGTCGTCGGTGTCGCCCCTCACAGTTTGCGCGCCGCGACGCCCGAGGAACTCACTGCCGTGACCGCGATGGCGCCCCATGGGCCGATCCACATCCACGTCGCCGAGCAGGTAAAAGAAGTCGAGGATTGCCTGGCCTGGTCCGGCGCACGACCGGTCGAATGGTTGCTCGCCAACGCCAAAATCGACCAGCGCTGGTGCTTCATCCACGCCACCCATATGACCGACGCGGAAACGACTGGCATGGCCAGGAGCGGCGCCATCGCCGGCCTCTGCCCGATCACCGAGGCCAATCTCGGCGACGGCACCTTTGCAGCACCTTTGTTCACGCAGCATCGCGGCCGCTTCGGTATCGGCTCGGATTCCAACGTGCTGATCGGCCTGCCCGACGAATTGCGGCAGCTCGAATATTCGCAGCGTCTCGCGCATCGCGCCCGCAACGTTCTGGCGGTGGCCGGCGGCTCGACCGGGCGTGCGCTGTTCGATGCGGCACTCGATGGCGGCAGTGTAGCGCTTGGCGCCGGTCCGTCGCAGATCGCTGCCGGTGCCCCAGCTGATTTCGTGTCACTCGATGGCAACCACCCCTCCCTCACCGGCAAGACCGGTGATGCCGTGCTCGACGCCTGGATTTTTGCCAATGGCAGCAAGGTCGATTGCGTCTGGGTGCATGGGAAAAAGCAGGTCAGCGGCGGCAGGCATGCAAGGCGCGATGCCGTTGCCACGCGTTTTCGCAAGGTGATGGCGGACCTGGCGGCATGAGCATGATCGCGACAGTGGATGCGGAGGGCGGCGGCTCGCTGCACCAGCGCATCCTGTCCGACATCAGCGAAAAAATCCTGTCCGGCGCCTGGGCGCCCGGCCACCGCATCCCGTTCGAGCACGAACTGACGGCCGAGTACAATTGCTCACGCATGACGGTGAACAAAGCGCTGTCGCAACTGGCCAAGGCCGGACTGATCGAGCGGCGGCGGCGCTCCGGCAGTTTTGTCCGCCAGCCGCAGTCGCAGGCCGCGGTGCTGGAGATCCACGACATCAGGATCGAGGTCGAGGCGCTCGGTCTACCCTACCGCTACGAGCGGGTTGTGCGGTTGAAACGGCGCAGCAGCACCGATGATCGCAGCTTGCTGGAACTCGGCGCCGCCGGGCCGGTGCTGGCGCTGGAGTGCCGGCATTTCGCCGGCAAGCGGCCGTTCGCCCATGAACAGCGGCTGATCAACCTGACCGCCGTGCCTGAAGCAGCCGACGAGGAATTTTTGGCCACCGCACCCGGCCCGTGGCTGATCGGCCGCGTGCCGTGGAGTGCCGCCGAACACCGCATCCGCGCCATTGCCGCCGACAAGCACATTGCGGCGGCGCTGGATATAGAAGCCGGCGCGCCGTGCCTGGTGGTCGAGCGCAGAACATGGAGCGCCGAGCACCCGGTGACCCATGTGCGCTTCACCTACGCTGCCGAGAGCCACACGCTGGTGGCAAGGTTCACGCCTTCGCAGGGGTAGTTTCTTACCCTCCCCCTTGTGGGGAGGGTCGGCTCGCAGTCGGAGCGAAGCGGAGATTGCGAGACGGGGTGGGGGCGCGGCGCCGACCCCCACCCCGCTGCTTCGCAGCGACCCTCCCCACAAGGGGGAGGGTAAAAGCCTCAGATCGCCGCTGTAACGATAATCTCGACGGTGTATTCCGGGCCGGCAAGCTTGGCCTCGCCGGTGGCGCGGGCGGGCGTGTTGCCCTGCGGCACCCACTTGTCCCATTCCTTGTTCATCTCGGCGAAGGTGCCCATGTCGGCCAGCCAGATGATCGCCTGCAGGATCTTGGTCTTGTCGGTGCCGGCCTTGGCCAGCAATTCGTCGATGGAAGCCAGGATCGACTTGGTCTGCTCGCCAACGCTCGCGCCGGGGGTGCCGACCTGACCGGCGAGATAGACGGTGTTGCCGTGGATGACGATCTGGCTCATGCGCGGGCCAACATCGATGCGACGAATGCTCATGGGATGTTTCCTTCCTTTGTGGTTGCGCCTCTTTAGAGTCGCCGCCGGCTTGGGGCAAGATCGGCCGCGCGAATCCTTTTGAGCCAACGCGTCTTCAAAAAGGGCACACGGCAAGTTGACCGTTGCGCCGTAATTCCGCCGGATTGGCTTGTTGACTAATGTAATAACATCACATATCGACATCGCAGCCCGCATGATGGGCCGCCGCCCCACGGACCGCCGATGACCAATGCCTGCCTGACCTTCCGCGACCTGACGCTCGGCTATGGCAGCCATCCGGCGATCCACCATCTCGACGGCACGATCCGTAAGGGTTCGCTGACCGCCGTCGTCGGCGCCAACGGCTCGGGCAAGTCGACGCTGATGAAGGGCATTGTCGGGGTGCTGAAGCCGATGGCCGGTTCGGTGATCCGCGCGCCCGGCGTGCGCGCCGCCTATCTGCCGCAGCAGTCGGAGCTCGACCGCTCCTTCCCCGCCCGGGTCGTCGACCTTGTATCACTCGGGCTGTGGCCAAAGCGCGGCCTGCTCGGCCGCTACACCAGGGAAGACCGCGACGCCGTCAGCCAGGCGCTGATGGCCGTCGGGCTCGGTGGATTCGAGAAGCGACCGATCGACACGCTGTCGGGTGGCCAGTTGCAGCGCACGCTGTTTGCCCGCGTGCTGTTGCAGGATGCCGATTTGATCCTGCTCGACGAACCGTTCAACGCCGTCGACAGCAAGACCGTCGGCGACCTGATCGCGCTGATCAAGCGCTGGCATGGCGAGGAACGCACCATCATGGTCGTCGTCCACGACCTCGATCTTGTGCGGCAGAATTTCCCCGAAACGCTGCTTTTGGCCCGCCAGCCGATCGCCTGGGGCGAAACGAGGGAAACGCTGCGGCCGGAAAACCTGCTGCGCGCCCGCCGCTTCCATGAAGCCTGGGAGGAAAACGCGCCGTGGTGCGAGCCGGACGGCCATGACCACGCGCATGATCACAGCGGCCACGATCATGCCCATGGGCACGACCATGACCATCATCACGGCTCCGGGCCGAGGGCTGCCTGATGGACATGCTCTACGGATTTTTCATCGCGCCCTTCGCCGATTTCGGCTTCATGCAGCGGGCGCTGTTCGGTTCACTGATGCTGTCGCTCGGCGCCTGCCCAGTTGGCGTGTTCCTGATGCTGCGGCGCATGAGCCTGTCCGGCGATGCGATGGCCCACGCCATCCTGCCGGGCGCCGCCGCCGGTTTTCTGCTCTATGGCCTCGAAATCCTGCCGATGACCATTGGCGGCCTGATTGCCGGCATCATCGTCGCGCTCGGCGCCGGCGCCGTCTCGCGTTTCACCATCCAGCGCGAAGACGCCTCGATGGCGGCCTTCTACCTGATTTCGCTCGCCATCGGCGTGCTGATGGTGTCGATCCGCGGCTCCAGCGTCGATCTCATGCATGTGCTGTTCGGCACCGTTCTGGCGCTCAACAATGAAGCGCTGACGCTGATCGGCGGCATTGTGCTGGTCACGCTGGTCAGCCTTGCCATCTTCTGGCGCGCTCTCGTCGCCGAATGTCTCGACCCGCTGTTCCTTCGCTCAGTCAGCCGGCTCGGCAGCCCGGTGCATTTCATCTTCCTCGGCCTCGTCGTGCTCAATCTCGTCGGCGGCTTTCAGGCGCTCGGTACGCTTCTCTCGGTCGGGTTGATGATGCTGCCCGCCGCCGCCGCCCGCTTCTGGACGACGCGCGTCGAGCCGATGTGCGTGCTGGCGGTGCTGATCGGCTTTGCCTCCTGCATCGCCGGGTTGCTGTTGTCGTATCACGCCTCGCTGCCATCCGGCCCGGCCATCATCCTGTCCGCCGGTGTCGTCTATCTCGCCTCGATCCTGTTCGGCACGCGCGGCATTTTGCGCGCCCGCATCGTCCACCACCGTCACAGAACGGCCTGATCCCCCCGCCCCTTAGGAGAATTGTCCATGCTGAAATCGATCCGCGCTGCTTTGGCGATGAGCGTTATAACATTAACTGCCTTTGGCGCCTCGTCGGCCTTCGCGGCACCCTTGAAGGTGGTCGCCAGCTTCACCGTCATTGCCGATTTCGCCAAAAATGTCGGCGGCGACCGGGTCAACATCACCACCATCGTCGGGCCGGATGGCGACGCCCATGTCTACGAACCGAGCCCGGCCGACGCGGTGGCCATGGCCGGAGCCGATCTGGTGCTGGTCAACGGCCTGCATTTCGAAGGCTTCCTGCAGCGCCTGGTCGATGCCAGCGCCACCAAGGCCTCGATCGTCACCTTGACCAAGGGCGTGACGCCGATCGACTTCAAGCCGGAATTCGCTGACGCGGACGCGGCCGAAGGTACCGGCGGTGGCAAGACGGTCACCGATCCGCATGCCTTCCAGTCGATCGCCAATGCGAAGATCTATGTGAAGAACATCGCCGAGGCCTTTTGCGCCGCCGATTCCGCAGGCTGCGTCAGCTACCAGACCAATGCCGCCGCCTACACCAAGAAGCTCGATGCGGTCGAAGGCGAAGTGAAAGCGGCGATCGCCTCGATCCCTGAGGAAAAGCGCGTCGTCATCACCTCGCATGACGCTTTTGGCTATTTCGAGCACGCATACGGCCTGACCTTCCTTGCCCCGCAAGGCGTGTCGACCGACTCCGAGCCCTCGGCCGCCGACGTCGCCAAGCTGGTCAACCAGGTCAAACAGGACAAGGCCGCGGCGATCTTCGTCGAGAACATCACCAACCCGCGGCTGATCGAGCAGATCGCCAGCGAGACCGGCATCAAGGTCGGCGGCACGCTGTATTCGGATGCGCTGTCGCAGCCCGACGGCCCGGCCGCGACCTATATCGACATGATGCACAACAACATCGCCCAGATCAAAGGCGCCATCCTCGGCAGCTGATTAATACTCGCCATCCAGCCGGGCCAGCCCGGCTGGATTTTCCGGCGGAAATGTCTATCTGCAAGGTGGGATTTCTTTCTGCGCGGTTGCCGATCCCGTCAGGGAGTGGCAAGACTCCCGCCAAACCAGATTGCGAGGATGCCGCCATGGAATATCGTGAGATCAGCGAGGACTATTCTGTCTCGGGCCAGATCCAGCCCGAAGACGTCGCCGCCATCAAGGAAGCCGGCTTCAAGAGCGTCATCTGCAACCGGCCCGACAACGAGCAGCCTGGCCAGCCCTCGGCCGACACGCTCAAGGCAGCGGTCGAAGCCGCAGGCCTCGCCTTCCGCTACATCCCTGTCATCAGCGGCCAGATCACCGCCGAGAATGTCGAGGACCAGGCCGAGGCGCTCGACGAACTCGACGGCCCGGTGTTCGCCTATTGCCGCTCCGGAGCGCGCTGCACCAATCTCTATGGGCTGATCCAGCAGTCGAAGGGGTGAAGGCTTAGTTCGATTGGCGAGAGCCAATTCCATAAGTTGGCGTTCCGTCGCGCCCCCCTCTGTCCTGCCGG
>NZ_JBFUDT010000013.1:0-93784 GCF_056404575.1 Mesorhizobium sp. P2_C4 | reverse complement strand
AGCCGCGATCAGGCGGCCGATGTAAGCTGCGTCCGCAGGCAGCTCAGCGTTGCGCGTCGGTCGCCATCTTCACGGCAAGTGCGGTGAGCACCGTGCCCATCATCCAGCGCTGGATCACCAGCCAAAGCGGTCGTCCGGCGAGGAAGGTGGCGATAGAGCCGGCCGTCACCGCAATGATGGCGTTGACGGTGAGACTGATCGTGATCTGCGTGGCGCCGAGCACCAGCAGCTGCGACAGCACATGGCCCTTGTCGAGGCTGATGAACTGCGGCAGCAGCGACAGATAGAGCACCGCCACTTTCGGGTTGAGCAGGTTGGTCATCAGGCCCATGGCAAACAGCTTGCGCGGCCTGTCCTTCGGCAGCTCGCGCACCTGGAACGGCGAGCGTCCGCCGGGCCTCACGGCTTGCCAGGCGAGCCACAGCAAATAGAGCGCGCCGGCAAAGCGCAGCGCGTCATAGGCGAAGGGCACGGCGAGCAGCAGCGCGGTGATGCCGAATGCCGCCGACAGCACGTAGAAGAGAAAACCGAGCGCCACGCCGCCGAGCGAGATCAGGCCGGCCTTCGGTCCCTGCGACAGCGAGCGCGAGATCAGGTAGATCATGTTCGGGCCGGGCGTCAGCACCATGCCAAGGCAGACCAGCGCGAAGGCGAGATGGTTGGCGGTTTCGGGCATGGTGGTCTCCGGGAAGCCTTCGATCCTTGCCTCGCGGGACACCGACGCGCAAGGGCTTGGCCAGGCCGACCGTTGCGCCAGTGTCGAAAATTGGCGAGGGCGCCAGTTTAGCTGCCTCAGCTCACCACGCGAAGGTTCGACAGCTCGTTGGCGATTTCCTTGAAATTGTCCGACAGCGTCGCACCCGTGGCGTTCCAGAACAGCTTGGCCGGCTTGCTCGGGTCGGTCGGATCCTTGCGGAAGCGCGAGTCCGAGGAGCACGTCTTCAGCGCGTCGATCGCCTTCTTGTCGCTGGCATCGGTGGTCGACAGGTCGAGCGCCACGGTCATCACCATGATGTTGGCTGCCTTGGCGTTGTTGCACAGCGTCGCCATCTGGTCGTTGAGCGCGGTGGTGTAGTTGCTGGACGAATAGTTGAACTGGCCGACGGCGCTCGACGTGCCGCCGAACAGCCGGGTCACCGCCGTGCCATAATAGGCGAGGCCGGTATAGCCGTAAGCGGCATAGGTCGATTTGTTGCCGGCCGGGTCGCTGCTCACCGTCGAATAGGTGTTCTCGCCATCGGTGAGCACGATGACCACCTTGTCGTTGCCGCGTTCGGTCTCCGGACGTCCCTCGGTGAAGGGCTCGGTGCTGGAGACGGTGCGCCAGCCCCAGGCCAGGCCTTCCGGCACATTGGTGTTGCCGTTGGGGGTCATCAGGTCGATCGCGGCCTTGATCTTGGCCAGCCCTGCGGCATCGGTGACGTCGGTCAGCGGCGTGATCGGCGTGGTGGTGCAGCTGTAATTGGGCCCGGCGCCCTTGGCCAGCACGGGCGCATCGATCGGCCGCGGCTGGAAATATTTGGCCATGTTGGATTGCCGCGTCTTGCCGGTGCTGCTCGACGGATCGTCGTTCCACCAGCTGTTTGCCGCTCCATAGGTCACTGGGTTCGCCTCGTCCGGATCCTGGGTCAGCTTCCAGTGATTGCCGGGCTCGTCGGGCGCAAACATCGGCACGAACATCGTTGCCGGATCGCCGACGCCAATGCCGCTGTTGTTGGGCCCGCCGGATGCCGGCGCGTCGTTGACATTATAGGGATAAGGCCGGTCCTCGACGCAGCCTTGCCAGCTGGCGAATGGGCCATACGTGTCGGTGTAGTCGTATTCCTTGTGACTGGTCTTGCAGGTGTGGTTGGAACGGTAGACGTCGCAGACGACGCGCTCGCTGCCGGCGATCCGCTCGTGGCTGGTGACGACCTTCATATCGCGATAGAGCGAGAACCGGGTCAGCATCTGGCCTTCCTCGGTGCCCCAGTCAGTGCCCTTCTTGTACCAGATGCCATTGATTTTCTGGGCATATTTGTTGGCGGCGTTCAGCGTCGACCAGTCGAAATTCTCGTTGTGGATTGGCGATAGCCCGTAGGCATCGATCCAGGAGGCGTTGTCGTTGGCGGGGCCGACGTTGACCGAGGCAGCGAAGGGCACCAGGCTGAACTGGACCGGCTTGTCGATCTGCTTGATCATCGCCGCCTGCACGGCCAGCGTATCTACGAGTTGCTTGGCGGCCTGCTTGAGAAGGTCGATGCGCTTTTGTCCCGAACCGGTGCCAGGCGTGGTCATCGAGCCCGAATTGTCCAGCACCATGGCGACTTCCAGGGTGTTCTTCAGCCGGACTTGCGAGCAAACGGAATAGTCGATCTCGCCGGAGGATTTGCCGACCAGCATCGCCGCCGCCGGCAGGAAATAGGGATCATACACCAGGGCGGCGCACAGCTTCAGTATGCCACCGCCGGTGGTGGTGGCAGGCAGCGTGACGCTGAGCGTGGTTTTGGCAGGATCGACTTTGTCGAGATTCGCTCTGAAGAAGTCGTACGCGTAGGCTTTCAACTGATCGTCGGTGGCACCCTGGACCAGGCGACGCGCTGTGGCGAAATTGGCTGCGTCGAGCGCGTTCACCACCGACTGCTTCTGGTTGGACATTTCCGTGTAGTCGACAGCCATCGCCACGGCGCCCATCAGCGGCACCATGGCAAATGCGGTCACGAGTGCATAGTTGCCGCGCCGGTCACGGAAGAATTGACGCCAGAATTCACGCATGTCTGTAAGCGGCCCCGCCTGCGTATTCTCAATCCCGCCAGAGTTTCACAAAACGCTGAAGGACGGGTGTGGGAAACCAGTCGATTGCACGATCGGCATTTCATCAAAAGCTAACCAAGCGCGTCGGCGCGCCTTGAACAGGCGCTCCAAACAAGCGCCCCGCCGGAGGCGGGGCGTGTCGTTTCGAAAAGTTCAGAAGATCAGCTGACGATGCGCAGGTTCGACAGTTCGTCGGCGATTTCCTTGAAACTTTGCGACAGAGTGGCGCCGGTCGCGTTCCAGTAGAGTTTCGCAGGTGTCTTGCCGGTCGGGTCGGTCGGATCCTTGCGGAAGCGCGAATCCGAGGAGCATTTCTTGAGCGCGTCGATGGCAGTCTTTTCCGCCGGCTTGGTGGAAACCAGGTCAAGCGAGACCGTCATCAAGAGAATGTTCGCATTCTTCGCATTGGCACAAAGCGTTTGCATCTGCTGGTCAAGCGCGGCTGTGTAGTTGGCGTCCGTATAGGTTGTCTTGGTGACCGTTGTGTTGACGAACATGCGGGTCGCGGTTTCCCCCGTCTTCGGGCCGGTGTAACCATAAGCGGCGTAGGTCGATCCGTTTTTGGCATAGCCGGTGGTCATGTCGTTGCTGGGGCCGATGCTGTAGGTGTTGGCGCCGTCGGTCAGCACGATGACCACTTTGTCGTTGCCCTTTTCGGTATTCGGCCGGCCTTCCGTGAAAGGCTCGTTGCTCGACACCGTCCGCCAGCCCCAGGCCAGCCCTTCCGGCACGTTAGTGTTGCCGGTCGGCGCCATGGCGGCGATGGCGTTCGTAATGGTTGTCTTGCCGGCCGTGGTCGTTACGTCCTGCAGCGGCGTGATGGCGGCGGTCGTGCATGCCGAATTGGGTCCATCATCGCTGGCTGCGGCCGCTGCGTCCCAAGGCTTTGTCAGGAAATACTTTCGCATGTCCGCCTGGCGCTTGGGCACGGTCAGCGTGTCTAGAGAATCGATCCACCAATTATTGGTGTAACCCCACGACGTGGTGGCGGTGCGAGTGGTGTCGACCCAGAAATTGCCGGCTTCGTCCGGCGCGAACATCGGCACGAACATGGTGGCGGGCGTGCCTGTGGTCGGCGATGTATCGTCGTCATTGTAGGGATATGGCCTCGCCTCCACGCAGCCCTTCCAGGCTTCATACGCGGCGGTCACAGAGGTCTTGCAAGTGCCGCCTTGCTTTTTCGTACAGGTCGTGGCCAGCATATCCTTGTACAGGCTGAAGCGGGTCATCGGCTTGTCTTTGTCCGTGCCCCAGCCCGTGCCCCGCTGGTAGTACATACTGCCCACTTTTTCGATGTATTTGGTTGCATTGGCTGCCGCTGTCATCGTCGACCAATCGAAGTTCTCATGATGGACCGGCGAAATGCCGGTCGTGTCCATCCAGGTCGCGTCCTTGTAGGCTGCGCCGACATTGACCGATGCCGAAAACGGCACCAGGGAAAACTGCATCGGCTTGGTGACCTGCTTCATCTGTGCGGCCTGAAGCGCCATCGTATTGACAAGTTCGGTCGCGGCCTGCTTGAGCAGATCTATTCGTGGTTGGCCGGTACCGGAGCCGTTGGTGCTCATCGAGCCGGAATTGTCGAGTACGAGAGACACTTCCAGCGTGTTCTTGAGGCGGACCTCGGAACACGCCGACAAGTCGACATCCTCGGCGGTTTTTCCGATCAGCATGGCGGCCGCCGGCAGAAAATAGGGGTGGTAGTGCAAAGCGGCGCACAGCTTCAGCGTGCCGCCGCCTGTGTTGGTGCTGGGCAGCGTGACGGTCAGCAAGGTATTCGCCGGCTTGACATGCCCGAGATTGACCTCGAAGAAAGTCTTGGCAAAGGCCTTTACGTCAGTGTCGCTCTTGCCCGCGACGATCTGCTGTGCGGTGGCGATGCCGGCGGCATCCAGCGCGTTCAACGTATCCTGCTTCTGCCGCAGCAGCTCCGAATAGTCGACGGCGAGCGCCACGGCACCCATCAGCGGCACCATGGCAATAACGGTCAGCAATGCGTAGTTGCCACGCCTGTCGCTTCCGAATTTCCGGATCATGTCGTCAGAACCCCTGCCCAAACCCCAGTTGTCGGCAGGACGATGCCACAAATCGTTAAATTTCAAGTTTCTGAAATGCTTTCAAGATCACGCCATCCTTTCAACGCTCATTAACCACGCGGTCGGTGGCGCCGAATAGTGCTGCCCATCGCAAGGGGGTCGTCACCCGCCTGGCAAAAGCTGGTGACAGGGTGAACCGCTTCGGCTAATGCGAACCGGCTGCGGCGGACCGTCGGCTGCGGCTCCTGCAACGATCGTCATTTGGGAACACGGCATGGCGCATTCGCCCGACATCATCGGCTCGCTCGCGGATTTGTCGGGTTCCTATAGTGCCATCCTCTGCGATGTCTGGGGCGTGGTTCACAATGGCGAACGGCATTTTCCAGCGGCGGCCCTGGCCTTGGAGACCGCGCGCGCGGCCAAACTGCCGGTCGTGCTGATCACCAATTCGCCGCGCCGCAGCGCAGACGTGGTGGCGCAGATGAACGCGATCGGCGTTCCCCCGGAAGCCTATGACCGGGTCGTCACCTCCGGCGACGTCACGCGCGATCTGATTGCTGAGGGTCCGCGCAAGATTTTCCATATCGGTGCCGACCGCGATTTCACGCTCTATGACGGTCTCGACGTCGAACTCGTCGAGGAGTTCGAGGCATCCGGCGTCGTCTGCACCGGGCTGTTCGATGACGAGGTGGAAAAACCGGAGGACTACGCCGAGCTTCTGCGGCGGCTGCGGGCCAGGAACCTGCCTTTCATCTGTGCCAATCCCGATATCATGGTCGAGCGCGGCGAGCGCATGATCTGGTGCGCGGGGGCCTTGGCCCGCGACTATGCCCAGCTTGGCGGGCGCACGCTGATCGCCGGAAAACCTTACGCACCGGTCTATGACCTCGCGCTGAAAGAGGTCGCCGGCCTTCTCGGCCGCAAGGTCGAGCGCGGCCAAGTGCTGGCCATCGGTGACGGCATGATGACCGACGTCAAGGGCGCCGCCGACAATGGCTTCGACGTGCTCTACGTGTCTGGCGGCGTCCATGCCCGCGACTATGGCGACCCGCTGCAGCCGGATCCGGCGCGACTCCAGGCCTTTCTGGAAAAGCACGGCTACCCGCCGGTCGCGGTTATTCCGAGACTGCGATAGGGTCGCGCCATGACGGAAGCCTCGCAATGACGGACCGTATTTCCGCAATCTCGCCGCTGCCCGCCCATCTGCGTGGCGGCGTTGTCGCGATCGGCAATTTCGACGGCGTTCATCGCGGCCACCAGGCCGTGCTCGAGCGCGCGCTCTCTGAGGCGGCGCGGCGCGGCGCACCCGCGCTGGTGCTGAGCTTCGAGCCGCACCCGCGCAAGGTGTTCAGGCCCGATATGCCGCTGTTCGTGCTGACGCCGCCGCCGATGAAGGCGCGGCTGTTGTCGCGACTGGGTTTTGCAGCTCTGGTCGAACAGCCGTTCACACGCGACTTCGCCTCCCTGTCGGCAGAGGCTTTCGTAACCGACGTGCTGGAAAAGAACCTCGGCATCACCCATGCCGTCACCGGTTTCGATTTCCACTTCGGCAAGGACAGGCAAGGCGGGCCGGCTTTTCTGATGGCGGCAGGCGAGCGCCACGGTTTCGGCGTCACCCTCGTCGACGCCTTTCGCGACGAGGGCGCCGAGGTGGTGTCGTCGAGCCGCATCCGGTCGTTGCTGTGCGAGGGAGAGGTGGCCGAGGCCGCAGGTCTGCTTGGCTACCGCTTCACCGTCGAAGGCGAGGTGATCGGCGGTCAGCAGCTGGGCCGGACGCTGGGTTTTCCCACCGCCAACATGAGGCTTTCGCCGGAAGCGACTCTAAAGGAAGGGATTTATGCCGTCCGCTTCCGCCGCGCCGACGGCACGCTGCATGACGGCGTTGCCAGCTTCGGCCGCCGTCCGACCGTCGACGACAATGGCGCGCCGCTGCTGGAAACCTTCGTCTTCGACTTTTCCGGCGATCTCTATGGCGAGATTTGCGCGGTGTCGTTCTTCGGCTTCCTGCGTTCGGAGGTGAAGTTCGACGGGCTCGACGCGCTGGTCGCGCAGATGAAGCGCGACGAGGCCGAGGCGAGGGCGCTGCTTGCCGGTGTCAGCCCGCTGTCGGAGCTGGATCGCGCGATCGCTTTTTGAGGCGGAAAGCGCCGGAAACACCGCCAAACTGTGAAGCAGTTCATCGTAAGCCGCCGCTGGAACGCCCAACACTGCTTGATGAAAATCGACGTGTTTGTCTGGAGCGTTGTGCTCGTTTGCGCCGGAATGTTCATCCTCTGCGATGGGCTGAGCGCGCATTGAGGCAAGACCGGCAACGGCCGCAGCCTGGCATATGTCATGCTGCTGTCGCCGCTCTCCTACTGGGCCTTTGCCCTCATCAACACAAGGCTGAACCTTGCCGTAACGGGAGCGCTGGTCAACACCATCGTCGTGGTCGGCGCCGTCTTGGTCGGCACCTTCGTGTTCAAGGAAGAGGTGTCCTTGATGCAATATGTCGGCATCGCGCTGGCGCTGGTTTCGGTGACGCTGCTCAACCTTGCCTGATTATTTCTTCAACGCCTTACTTCTTCAACGCCAGTCCGACGGCGATGAAAGTCCAGCCCTGGAAGATCAGATCGACGGCCAGGAACAGCCCGAGCACCCACAGGCTGTTGACCGGCCAGCCCATGGCGATGACCAGGCCCGCCAGCACGCTGATCAGGCCGGCCGCGACGAGCCAGCCCCAACCATTGGACGGCCGATGGCTGTAGCCGACCCAGGCTCGGAGCGCGCCTGACGCGACAAGCGCCACCGCCAGCAGGAAAGTCAGCACCGCCGAGGCCAGCAGCGGATTGTCGAAGGCGAAGAACCCGGCGACGGCATAGAGCAGGCCGCTGAACAGCCAATAGAAGAAGCGGCTCCAGGTCCTCACGCCGAAGGCATGGATGATCTCGATTATGCCGGCCATCAGCATCAGCCAGCCGACGACATAGACCGAGGCGACCGTGGCGATGAACAGATTGCCGAAGGCAATGCCGCCGAAGATGAGCAGCAGCACGCCGAGCCCGACGAACCACCCCCATTTGTCTCGTGTCTGGCCGATCGCGTCTTTCAGGGCATCGCCTTGCAAGGTCATGGCAGCATCTCCTCCAGTCTCTCTTTGGCATTGAAGAACGTCTGGCACTTGCCGGCCACGAGGTTAATACCGGTGGTGGCGCCCGTCCAGCCGAAGGCGATAACCTGCAAGGACAACAAACCGTGCTCCCCTGTCACGGATTTAAATCAAATTTTACCAAACGGCCGTCAAAGCTGTGGCCGGTGCGCGGCTGTGTTGTGTTAGTGGAGTGACCATGAGTCCGGTCAGAAAAGTGCCTGTGGTTTTGGTGGCCGCGCTGCTGAGCGCGGCTGGCTCTGCCGAGGCCGGTGAGGGCACCTTCGGCTGGCTGTCCGGCGACTGGTACCTGACGCTCGGCGCTACTGGCCTCATCGCGCCGAATTTCGAGGGCGGCAAGCAGTATATGCTCAGCGCCCAGCCGATCATCTCGCTCGGCAAGGCTGGTCCCGCCGCCCGCTTTGTCTCACGCAACGACAACATCTCGCTGGCGCTGGTCGATGACGGCGGTGTCCGCGCCGGCCTGACCGGCAAATTCCTGTTTTCCCGCAGCAGCGATGATGAGCTGAAGGGCCTCGACCCGGTGCGCTGGGGTGGCGAGGTCGGCGGCTTCTTCGAATTCTATCCGACGGACTGGTTGCGTGCCCGCGCCGAGCTGCGCCACGGCATTCGCGCCCACAACGGTTTCGTCGCCGACATCGCCGCCGACGCCTTCTATGATGTGACACCAAATGTCAGGATTTCGGGGGGCCCGCGCGGTTCCTTCGCCTCTTCCGGCTATTTCGACGCCTATTATGGCGTCAATGCGCAGGAGGCGGTGGCCTCGGGCCTCAGCGAGTACCATCCAGGCGGCGGCTTGAAATCGACCGGCCTTGGGGGCGCCATAACCTGGAAGGTGACCGAACCGATGACGGCCAGCCTGTTTGGCGAATATTCCCGCCTGATGGGGCCGGCCGCCGATTCCAGCCTGGTCAAGGAGCGCGGCGACCGCAACCAGTTCATGATCGGCGTGTCGACCACCTACCGCTTCGATTTCACGATGTAGCTGAATCGAACGAGAGACGCTTTATTCCTGCGTCTTTCTCCGCTAAAAGCCCTGCCATGACGAGCTTTTCGCGCCTGCGCGCGCTGACGATACGAATTACGAGCCCGGTGTTCCTGGCGGCCTGAGCGCCGCTGGAGCCGCCGGGGATCTTGCGCGTGCCTCTCGCGCTTTTTCCAAATCATGATAGTTCAACGCCCGAGCTCACTCGCCGCCGGGCAGTGCACATGGCAGACCAATGACCGATACAACCGATACGATCGACTATTCCAAGACGCTTTATTTGCCGCAGACGGATTTCCCGATGCGCGCCGGCTTGCCGGAGAAGGAGCCGCTGCTGGTCAAGCGCTGGCAGGACATGGACCTTTACCGCAAGCTGCGCGAAAGCGCTGCTGGCCGTGAAAAATACGTGCTGCATGACGGCCCGCCCTACGCCAATGGCAACATCCATATCGGCCATGCGCTGAACAAGATCCTCAAGGACGTCATCACCCGTTCGTTCCAGATGCGCGGCTATGACTCCAACTATGTGCCCGGATGGGACTGCCACGGCTTGCCGATCGAATGGAAGATCGAGGAACAGTACCGTGCCAAGGGCAAGAACAAGGACGAGGTGCCGGTCAACGAATTCCGCCAGGAATGCCGCGACTTCGCCGCCCACTGGATCTCGGTGCAGGGCGGGGAGTTCCAGCGGCTCGGCGTCATCGGCGACTTCAAGAACCCCTATACGACGATGGCTTTCCATGCCGAGGCGCGCATCGCCGGCGAGCTTTTGAAATTCGCCATGTCGGGCCAGCTCTATCGCGGCTCAAAGCCGGTGATGTGGAGCGTGGTCGAGCGCACCGCGCTGGCCGAGGCCGAGGTCGAGTACCAGGATTATGAGTCCGATACGATCTGGGTGAAGTTTCCGGTCGCCAGCCTTGAGGCAGGGCAGCCGGCACGGGATCCAAAGCTGACCGAGGCGTCGCTGGACCTGCTGGAAGCTCATGTGGTCATCTGGACGACGACGCCCTGGACCATCCCCGGTAACCGCGCGGTCAGCTATTCCCCGCGTATCGGCTATGGTCTTTATGAGGTCAAGGCGGCCGAGAACGCTTTCGGGCCCCAGCCGGGCGAGAAGCTGATCTTTGCCGATGCACTCGCGGAAGACTCTGCGGCCAAGGCCAAGGTCACCTTGAATCGTCTTCACAGCGTTTCGGCGGAACAGCTTGGAAGTCTTACGCTTTCGCATCCGCTCAAAGGCTTCGGCAGGGGCTATGAATTCCCGGTGCCGATGGTTTCCGGTGATCATGTCACCGATGATGCAGGCACCGGCTTCGTCCACACCGCGCCCAGCCACGGTCGCGAGGATTTCGATGCCTGGACGGATGCCGCCAATGAGCTTCGCCAGCGCGGCATTGACACCGCCATCCCGTTTCCGGTCGACGATGGAGGCTTCTTCACCAAGGACGCACCGGGTTTTGGCCCGGACCGTGAGGGTGGCGCTGCGCGCGTCATCGACGACAACGGCAAGAAGGGCAACGCCAACCAGGCGGTTATCGACGAACTGATCAAGCGCGACGCGCTGTTCGCGCGCGGCCGTCTGAAGCATTCCTATCCGCATTCGTGGCGCTCGAAGAAGCCGATCATCTTCCGCAACACGCCGCAGTGGTTCGTCTACATGGATAAGGATCTCGGCGATGGCACGACGCTGCGCAGCCGCGCGCTGAAGGCGATCGACGATACCCGTTTTGTGCCGGCCGCCGGCCAGAACCGCATCCGCGCCATGATCGAGGAGCGCCCCGACTGGGTGCTGTCGCGCCAGCGCGCCTGGGGCGTGCCGATCGCCGTCTTCGCCGATGCCGACGGCAATGTGCTGAAGGACGAGGCTGTCAACCAGCGCATCATGGACGCTTTCGAGAAAGAGGGCGCCGACGCCTGGTTCGCGGCCGGTGCCAAGGAGCGTTTCCTCGGCAATCACGACGCTTCGAAGTGGAAGCAGGTGATGGACATCCTCGACGTCTGGTTCGATTCGGGCTCGACCCACGTCTTCACGCTGGAGGACCGTCCGGATCTCAAATGGCCGGCCGACGTCTATATGGAAGGCTCCGACCAACATCGCGGCTGGTTCCACTCCTCGCTGCTCGAAAGCTGCGGCACCAGGGGCAGGGCGCCCTACGAAACCGTCGTCACCCATGGCTTCACCATGGATGAAGAGGGACGAAAGATGTCGAAGTCGCTCGGCAACACCGTCGTGCCGCAGGACGTCATCAAGCAGTCCGGCGCCGATATCCTGCGCCTATGGGTGGTCACGACCGACTATTGGGAAGACCAGCGGCTCGGCAAAAACGTGCTGCAGACCAACATCGATGCCTACCGCAAATTGCGCAACACCATCCGCTGGATGTTGGGCACGCTCGCCCATGACGATGGCGAGGAGGTGCCGCTCGACAAGATGCCGGAACTGGAGCGGCTGATGCTGCATCGGCTGGCCGAGCTGGATGAAGTGGTGCGCTCGGGCTACGACGCCTTCGAATTCAAGCGCGTCACCCGCACGCTGCTTGATTTCATGGTGGTCGAACTGTCGGCCTTCTATTTCGACATCCGCAAGGACGCGCTCTATTGCGACGCGCCCTCCAGCGTGAAGCGCAAGGCTTCGGTTCAAGTGGTGCGCCACCTGTTCGACTGCCTGGTGAAGTGGCTGGCGCCAATGCTGCCCTTTACCATGGAAGAAGCCTGGCTCGACCGTCACCCGGATGCCGTGTCGCTGCATCTCGACCAGTTTCCGGAAATTCCGGCGGACTGGAAGAACGAGGCACTGGCGGAAAAATGGCGCAAGGTGCGGCAGGTTCGCCGTGTCGTCACCGGCGCACTGGAAATCGCCCGTGCCCAGAAGGTGATCGGCTCGTCGCTGGAAGCAGTGCCGGTGGTCACGCTGGACGATGCCGCGCTCGAAGCGGCGATAGCGGATGTCGACATGGCCGAGATGGCGATCACCAGCGATCTCGTCATCACCCACGGCAACGCGTCTTCCGGCGCCTTCACCCTGGACGACGTCAGGGGCATAGCGGTCGTGATCGAGAAGGCGCAGGACCGGGGTCTGGCGAAATGCGCGCGCTCGTGGCGCTACACCGCCGATGTCGGACAGGATGTGGAATTCCCCGATGTTTCGGCCCGGGATGCCGCTGTCCTGCATGAGTTGAAGGCGCTTGGGCGCGTTTGAGTAGCCGCCATATCGGTGCACAAATGACACGGCGAGGGGCTGACAATCCCCCGCGCGTTGCCCTTAACGAGTGGTTGAGGTAAACACGCGAAACTCCGGATGACAAATTGTCGCCGGATTTCCGTCGCAAGAGCATGGACGATGGGGACCGGACCTTTGGCCGGTGGCGATCGAGAGGCTGTCTAGAGTGGGACTTTTTGGCATGACCGAGAGAACTTACGCGCGCGTTGCGCTGCTGGCGCCGCTTGTCGTATCTGGCCTCGCTCTGTCCGGCTGCATGGGCTCGCCCACCTACGGCACCGACAAGACCGCCGGTGAACAGTTGGCGGGCGACCTCTCCAGCGCTTTTTCGATCGCGCCGAAGCATAAGCAACAGATCGACTACAAGCCGCGTCCCGAACTGGTGAAGCCAGCGTCGGGGCAGCAGGAAGTGCTGCCGCCGCCGCAGGACAGCATCGAAACGGCGAGCGCCGAATGGCCCGAATCGCCCGAGCAACGCCGCGCCCGCCTGCGTGCCGACGCCACCGCGCATCAGGACGATCCTTCCTACCAGTCGCAGATCGTCGATGATGTGCAGACCGACCCGGAATCGATCAAAAAGGCGATGGCGGATTCGGGTTCGAGCCATCCGCCACGCTGGTCGCCGGCTGACTCGGACAAGGGTCGTGCCGCCGAAATCCAGCGCCGCATGGTAGAAAGCAAGCAGGGCGATCCGACCAAGCGCAAATATCTGAGCGAGCCGCCGGTGCAATACCGCGTCGCCGCCGACACCGCGCCGCAGGATCAGCTCGGCGAGGACGAATACAAGAAGGAACGCCGCCTCAAGAAGGAGGCAGCCGCCAAGAGCAAGAGCGGCGGCATGTTCGACTGGCTGCCCTGGTAAATAGCCGGCTTTCCAGCGCCGCGCGTTCCTGGACGCAACTGACGCTGTAGCGGGCCCTAAGGTTCGCGCCGCTCCCGGAAAAAATCCTTCAGCAGCAAGGCCGCGTCATGTTCGGCCATGCCCGGATAGATGTCGGGCGTGTGGTGACATGTGGGCGATGTGAAGAAGCGCACGCCGTTGACCACCGCGCCGCCCTTCTCATCAGCGGCGCCGAAATAGAGCCGGCGCAGCCTGGCGAATGAAATGGCGCCGGCGCACATGGCACAGGGCTCCAGCGTCACATAGAGATCGTGGCCGGTCAGCCGCTCGATGGAAAGCTTCTGGCAAGCCTCGCGGATCGCTAGCATCTCGGCATGTGCCGTCGGATCGGCCAACTCGCGGGTGCGATTGCCGGCTTTTGCCACCACCGTGCTGCCGCTGGCAATGACGGCGCCGACCGGCACTTCGCCGCGCAAGGCGGCGGCTTCGGCCTCTTGCAGCGCCAGCGCCATGAAATCCGGCCGCTTCACGCGGGTTTCCATCCCGATTATCTCCTCGCCACTCAGGCGTGATCCTGTTATTGAGCGCATAACCTCGAAAATCGGACTCGGTTTTCGGAAATGATCATGCGCCAAATCAAAAGTGCTACAGCGTTCTTTGCGCGCCCGAAAGGATGCGCCACGCTGTAGCAGCGCAAACAGGCAAAGGCCACATGGACGACAACGACAAGAAATTCCGGCCCAAAAAGGGTCCGGCCAGAGGCGGCCCGAAAGCCGCGGGACCGCGTAGCCGCGATGGCGCCGCCGGCAAGGGCGGCAAGCCATCCTTCGGCGCCAAGAAACCCTACGCACCGCGCGGCGAGCGGCCGATGGCCGCCGAGGGCGAGCGCCCGAAGCGCGATTTCAAGAGCGGCGACCGGCCATTCAGCAAGGGCCCGCGCCCTGAAGGCAAGCCTTTTGAAAAGCGCGAAGGTCCGCGCAAGCCTTATGCCCCGCGTGGCGATCGTCCGATTGCCGCCGACGGCGAGCGGCCGAAGCGCGACTTCAAAAGCGGCGATCGGCCGTTCAGCAAGGGTCCGCGCCCCGAAGGCAAGCCGTTTGAAAAACGCGAAGGCCCGCGCAAACCTTACGCACCGCGCGGCGACCGGCCGATGGCCGCCGATGGCGAGCGCAAGCCTTATGAAATGCGCGAAGGACCGCGCAAGCCTTACGCACCGCGCGGCGACCGGCCGGCGGCGGCCGCCGAGGGCGGTGAAAAACGCTTCGACCGTACCAAGCGCGACTTTGGCGATCGCGCGCAGCGCGACGCCGGCGACCGGCCGAAGCGGGACTTCGCTGATCGCCCCAAGCGCGACTTTGGCGATCGGCCCCAGGGCGGCGCATCAGGCGGTGGTTTCAAGTCGCGCCCGCGTGCCGCCGAGGCAACGGAAGAGGCGGGCGAGCGCATCGCCAAGCGGCTGGCACGTGCCGGTCTGGCCTCGCGCCGCGATGCCGAGGAGCTGATTGCGGCCGGCCGCGTCAAGGTCAATGGCCGCGCTCTGACCACGCCGGCCTTCAATGTCATGCCCGGCGACATCATCCATCTCGACGGCATGGAAATACCACCGATCGAGCGCACAAGGCTGTTCCTGTTCCACAAACCGGCCGGCGTGGTCACCACCAACCGCGATCCCGAGGGCCGCAAAACCGTTTTCGACGTCCTGCCGGCAGACCTGCCGCGGCTGATGACCATCGGTCGCCTCGATATCAACACCGAAGGCCTTTTGCTGCTCACCAATGATGGCGGGCTGTCGCGCGTGCTCGAACTGCCGGCCACCGGCTGGCTCAGGCGCTACCGCGTGCGCGTCCACGGCAAGGTCGAGGAAAGCGCGCTCGCGGGATTACGCGAAGGCATTGCCGTCGACGGCGTCTTCTATGGCGCCATCGAAGCGACGCTCGACCGCGAGCAGGGCACCAATGCCTGGCTGACGCTTGGCCTGCGCGAGGGCAAGAACCGCGAAGTCAGGAATATTCTTGGCTCGCTTGGCCTCGACGTGACGCGGCTGATCCGCATTTCCTACGGGCCGTTCCAGCTGGATGATCTGAAGGAGGGCCATGTGCTCGAGATCAAGGGCCGCGTGCTGCGCGACCAGCTTGGCGAGCGCCTGGTCGAGGAATCCGGCGCCAATTTCGACGCCGAGATCACCAAGCCGTTTTCCAACAAGCCGGTGCGGCGCGAAGCGGTGCGCGAAGAAGAACCCGAGCGGCCAAAGTTCACCCGCGACGGCGAGCGCCGGCCGATCGGCGAGGGCGGGCTGATCAAGAACCGCAAGCGCCGCGAAGGCAGCCGCGACGAGGCGCTGGGCAAGCTGTCGACAAGTCCTGACAGAAGTGCGGGACCGGAAAAGAGCTTTGGCGAGCGTGGCCCGAGGCCCGAGCGCAGCTTTGGCGATAAACCTCGCGGCGGCTTCGGCGACAAGCCGCGTGGTGGCTTTGGCGGCAAGCCGGGCGGGAAAAGGCCGGAACGCGAGCAGCGGCCGATCGAGCCGCCGGGCCAGCGCAAGGCCAATGTCTGGATGGCGCCCGGCGCGCGGCCGATCGGCAAGGGCAGGGCGGAAGCCGACGCGGCCAAGGCCAGCGATGCCAAGGCGCGCAAGGCTTCCTTCAAGCCGGCCTATGGCAAGCCAGGCGGCGCCAAGCCGTTCGGCACGCGGGGGGATGGCCCCAAGGGGGACGGCAAGCGCGGCAGTGACCGGCCGCGTAACGGCCCCAAGGGCAAGTAATGCGGATCGTCGGCGGTGAGTTTCGCGGGCGTCCGCTGGCGACGCCGCGCAGCAACGGCATCCGCCCGACGACCGACCGCACCCGCGAGGCCGTCTTCAACGTGCTGGCGCATCGCTATCCCGAGAAACTGGACGGCGCGCGCGTGCTCGACCTGTTCGCCGGCACCGGCGCGCTCGGCCTCGAAGCGATGTCGCGCGGCGCGTCCTATGGCGTCTTCATCGAGGAATCGGCGGAAGGACGCGGCCTGATCCGCACCAATGTCGAAGCCTTCGGTCTGACCGGGCGCACCAAGATTTTTCGCCGGGATGCCTCGGCACTTGGCGATGCCGGCACCCTTGCCGCCTTCGGACTGGTGTTTGCCGATCCGCCCTACGGCAAGGGTCTTGGCGAACTTGCCTTGCGCTCGGCCAAGGCCGGTGGCTGGCTCTCGCCCGGGGCGCTCTGCGTCGTCGAGGAAGCGGCGGCAGCTCCGTTCGAGGTTGGCCCCGGCTTTGCGGTGGTCGACGAGCGCGGCTATGGCGAGACCGTCATTCGCTTCATCGAAGCCGGCTGATTGCTTGCAGCATCCCTTGCAAGCCCGGTGCGCGGCCTCGTTGCCGCCGCCTTTGCCGGCAACATGACCAACAATTCACTTTGCTTGTCCACAAGACCTTGCCTATCGTCGCGGCATGAAATCCGGAGCCATTGATGACATCTCTGCGCAGAATGCTGCTGACGACCGCGCTGGCCTTGGTCGCCACCGGCCCGGTTCTGGCCGCATCCGACGATGGCAAGGTGACTGATTTCCTGCTCGACAACGGCATGGAGGTCGTCGTCATCCCGGATCACCGGGCGCCGATCGTCACCCATATGGTGTGGTACAAGATCGGCAGCGCCGATGAGCCGCCTGGTAAATCCGGCATCGCCCATTTCTTCGAACATCTGATGTTCAAGGCGACCAAGAACCATGCCGCCGGCGAGTTCGACCGCGCTATCTCGGCCATAGGCGGCTCCAACAACGCTTTCACCTCTTATGACTACACCGCCTTCCACGAGACGGTGGCGCCCTCGGCACTCGGCGACATGATGAGCTTCGAGGCGGACCGGATGCGCAACCTCATCCTCACCGACGACGTCATCAAGACCGAGCGCGACGTCATCCTCGAAGAGCGCCGCGCGCGCATCGACAGCAATCCCGAGGCGGTTCTCGACGAGGAAGTCGACGCCACGCTGTGGCAGAACCAGCCCTACCGCATTCCGGTGATCGGCTGGATGCAGGAGATGGAGCAGCTGAACCGCATCGACGCCACGGCCTTCTACGACAAATATTATACGCCCAACAATGCCGTGCTGGTGGTGGCCGGCGACGTCGAGCCGGGCGCGGTCAAGGCGCTGGCCGAAAAGACCTTTGGCAAGGTCGCGCGCGGTCCGGACCTGCCGCCGCGCATCCGTCCGGTCGAGCCGGAGCAGAACACCAAGCGCACGGTGACGCTCACCGATGCGCGCGTCAGCGTCCCGAGTTTTTCGACGCAATGGGTGGTTCCGTCCTATCGCACGGCAAAACCGGGCGAAGCCGAAGCGCTCGATATACTGGCTGAAATCCTCGGCGGCGGCAGCCGCAGCCGGCTCTACCAGGAGCTTGTGGTCAAGCAAGGCATAGCTGCCAGCGCCGGGGCCTTCTTCCAGGGAACCATGCACGATGCTACCAATTTCACCGTCTATGGCGCGCCGCGCGGTGATGCCAAGCTCGCCGATGTCGAGGCGGCGGTCGATGCCGAAATCATCCGCATTGCCAAGGACGGGGTCACAGGCGAGGAGTTGGAGAAGGCCAAGGCCCGCTACGTCCGCTCGATGATCTTCGCCCGCGATAAGCAGGATTCCATGGCCAATATCTATGGCTCGACGCTGGCCGTGGGCGGCAATGTCAGGGATATCGAGGAATGGCCCGACCGCATCCGCAAGGTCACCGCCGACGATGTGAAAGCTGTCGCCGTCCGCTATCTCATCCTCGACCATTCGACGACCGGCTATCTCTTGCCGCAAACCCAGGCGGGGAACTGATCCGATGAACAGACTCGCGATCCTGCCCCGCCGCACCGCTACGCCGCTGGCGACCCTGTTCCTTTCCGTCGTCTTCCTGATCCTGCCGGCGCTCGCCGCTCGCGCCATGGACATCCAGGAAGTGAAATCGCCGAAGGGCATCACCGCCTGGCTGGTGGAAGATCATACGGTGCCGATCATCGCCATCCGCTTCGTCTTCGACGGCGGCTCGACGCAGGACCCAGCTGGCAAGGAAGGGTTGGTCAATCTGATGACCGGCCTGTTCGACGAGGGCGCCGACGAACTCGACAGCGAGGCCTTCCAGATAAAGCTCGATGATGTCGGCGCCGAAATGGGCTTCGAGGCCGGGCGCGACGGCACCTATGGCTCGATGCGCACGCTGGCCGAGCGCAAAGACGCGGCGTTCGACCTGTTGCGGCTGGCGGTCACCAAGCCGCGCTTCGACCAGGCGCCGATCGACCGCATTCGTTCGCAGATCCTGTCCGGAATCATCGCCGGCGAGAACGACCCCGGCACCATCGCCCAGACCAAATGGGCGGAAGCGATCTACGGCACCCATCCCTATTCCAGGTCAGACCAGGGCACCAAGCAAAGCCTCGCCGCCATCACGCCGGATGATCTGAAAGCCTTCCACAAGGCCAATTTCGCCCGCGACGGCCTGCATGTGGCGGTGGTCGGCGACATCGACGCCGAGACGCTGAAGCAAAAGCTCGACGCGCTGTTCGGCGACCTGCCGGAAAAGCAGACGCTGAACCCCGTCGCCGATATCGAGCCGAAACTCGGCCAGCAGCTCGAGGTCAATTACGACCTGCCGCAGACCTCGCTGCAACTGGCCTATCCCGGCGTGAAACGCGACGCGCCGGACTTTTTCGCCGCGGTGCTGATGAACGAGATTCTCGGCGGCGGCACCTTCACCTCGCGCCTGTTCGACGAGGTGCGCGAAAAGCGCGGCCTCGCCTACAGCGTCAGTTCCGACCTGATCGACCAGAAACACGCCGACGCGCTGCTCGTCACCACCGCGACCCGCTCCGACAGGGCGGCCGAGACGCTTGGCGTCGTGCGCGAGGTGGTCAAGCACATGGCCGAGGTCGGGCCGACCGAGGAAGAACTTGAGGCGACCAAGAAATACATGGTCGGCGCCTATGCCATCAACAATCTGGATTCCTCGAGCGCGATTGCAGCGACGCTGGTCGAACTGCAGCTCGACAAGCTCGGCATCGACTATATGCAGCGGCGCGGCGCCCTCATCAACGCGGTGACGCTGGACCAGGTCAAGGCAGCGGCGAAGAAACTGCTTTCCGCGGAACCGGCCATCATGGTCGTCGGACCGAAACTGGTGCTGGGCGGCAAGGGATGAGTGCTGGCCCGAGCTTCGGCATCGCCTTTGGCGGCGGCGGCGCGCGCGGGCTGGCGCATATCCACGTCATCGAAGCGCTGGACGAGCTGGGCATCAAGCCGGTTGCGATTGCCGGCTCCTCGATCGGCGCCATCATGGGTGCCGGCATGGCCTCGGGCATGGCTGGCCGGGACATCCACGACTATGCCCGCTCGATCCTGAGCCGCCGCGCTGAGGTTGCGGCGCGCATGTGGCGTTCGCGGCCCGGCACAATCGCGGAGGCCATGCAGGGCGGTATCCGCGTCAGCCAGTTCAACATCGAGCGCATCCTCAAGGCCTTCCTGCCTGACGCCATCCCCGAAACCTTCGCCGAGCTGAAGATCCCGCTCAAGGTGACGGCGACGGACTATTTCGGCCACAAGCTGGCGGTCTTCGAGGACGGCGACCTGCATTCGGCGCTCGCCGCCTCGGCCGCCATTCCCGCCGTGTTCCGCCCGGTGGAGCGCGACGGCCGCGTGCTGATCGACGGCGGCATCTACAACCCGGTGCCGTTCGACCTGATCGAAAAGGCCGCCGACATCATCATCGCCATCGACGTGGTGGGCGCGCCGAGCGAGGCCGAGCGCAAGCACCCGACCACCGTCGACCTGATGTACGGCGCCACGCAATTGATGATGCAGTCGATCATCGCCAACAAGCTGCGCCAGCATCCGCCCGACATCCTGATCCGCCCGCCGGTCTCGAAATACCGCGTGCTCGATTTCATGAAGATCGACGCCTTGCTGGCCGAAGCTGTCGACATCAAGGATGAGCTGAAGCGGCAGATCGAGAAGGCGATTGAAGCGCGGGCCGGCAAGAGCAAACGCGGCAAGCGCGCTTAGGGGCGGCGCCACCAAGGCCAAACGCAAACAGGGTGAGCCGCAGGCTGGCGTCGCGGTTGCTGCGCACGCGCCCATGAAAATATCGATCGACCAAGGCTGCTCAGGGCCCCGGCGGGGGCTTCCCCAACGGAAGAAGAGGATGTAAAAAGGAATGTTAGCAATTCCTTAAGTAAACGAATGGAGGGAGTGCAGGGAGTGTTAGGCCATGAGTTTCAAGGGGTTGATGAGGCGTGCCGCGAATTCCGACAGAGCATTTGAGAAGCTCGAAGCCGAGTTGGCGGACGCGTTCGATGAGTGTCTCAAACTAGCCGACCAGTCGCCGCCGGAGAACGCCGACGAGAATCTCGCGACAAACAACGACAACGCCCAGCCAGAGAATGGTGCGGACCGTCCAGAGACCGCACGGCTGCTGACATCGCACACGCAAACCCGGCTGGCTGCATTGAGTGCGGTTGATGGGCTCTTTCACGATGCCCAGGACTATCTGGAGGAGATCAACGGGAAACTGTCGGAGATCGCGACTTCGCACCATCTGACACGTGAATTCCTGAACATCCTCCACGGCGATGTTCTTCGCGCCAACGAACTGGAGCTGGCAAATGCCGGCCTGACCTCACACCAAAGAGTTCTGTCGGAACAGCTCCACGATGCAGCCAGAAAGCTGCGCGAGCGCGAAGGCGCCGTCGAAGTCTTGCAGCAGCATGAGGCAGGCCTGGTTCAGGACAAGGAGGCGCTTCGAGGCGCGCTGGCCGCAGTGAGGCTGGAACTCGTCGAGGCAGCCAATGCAAGCGCAAAACGCGAAGCGGAATTCGGCGACATCGTCAAGACGCTTGCGGCCAAGACGGTCGAGGCCAATAGACGCTTGCGTGAGAACAAGATGCTGCGGGAAAAGCATGTCAGCCTGTCGATTGATCTCGACAAGGCGCACAAGCGGGAAACCGAGACGCGCCATAGGCTCGATGAGCTCTCGACGATTCATGCCAGCGAGGCGGTGCGGCTTTCGGAACTGCTGGCTGCGCTTGGCAAGAGCGAGAAGGAGGAAATGCGGCTTCAGAAATCGTTCGAGATGGCGCAAACGAAGATGTCGGAAATGACTGAAGCGGCCCGTTTCATGGAAAGTGACACGCAGGCCGAGCTCACGCGCAATCACCTGGAGATGGACGGCTTGCGTTCTGAAATTCAGAACCTCCAGTCGCGACTGGAACTGGCCTCGAACGAGAGCAGCGCAGCCGCCGCCGAGATGGCCACGCTTAGGGCTCAGTGGAGCGACGCCATGGCCGAAAAGCAGGTTGCGGATGAAAAACTGTCTGCGCTCATGAAGGAGAGCGAAAGCGACAAGATGAACCTTTCGGCGGTGAACGCAAATTATTCGCAGCTTTCCCTGCAGCAGGCGTCTGAACAAATGCAGTACGACGTCCAGCGGCAGGAATGCGAGGATTTGCGAGCCGAAGTCGCGTCGCTCAATGCCCGGATCAAGGAGCTGTTGCCCTATGAGCGCCTGCACAGGGTCACCAACGCCAAGCCGCGCGAAGGCGTCGTGGTCGAAATCAACGGCGTGGTGGCGGAGGCGGCGCGCGCCACAAACAGGCGGCGCGCCCGCCGCAACCTGCGTGCGACGTCATAGTAGGGAAGGCGGTTCGGAGCATGATCCCGAAAAGTGGGGACCGGTCTTCGGAAAAGATCATGCTCAAACAAGAAGACAGAGCATGATCCCGAAAAGTGGGAACCGGTTTTTGCTGCGCTGACCTTTGGTTCGGAAAAGATCATGCTCAAACAAAGAGATAGAGCCCCATCCCGATCTTTCATCGGGATGGGAATGGGCTCAATGCGAAGGTCTGCAGATTGGCTTCCTGCAGCTTCGCGCTGGCAAGCAAGGCTTCGAGCACCTGCTTCTTGAGCGCCAGGCACTGCGACCGCGCCAGTTTGACGATGCCGGCAACCTCCGCCACCTCCCAGGCAAGCACCAATTCCTGTTGCTGGCTGATGATCAGTTGCCGGCATCCCTGTCATGCGGACTTGAGGATAACGAGTGGGGGTTTGCGGGCGGCCAGTTTCGTCTGGAAATTCTTGGCCAGGGCGGGGCGGCCGACACGATAGCCCTGGATCTTGTCTATGCCGAAATCACGCATGAGCGCCATCTGCTCGTCGGTTTCCACCCCTTCGACCAGGATTTTGTGGCCGCGATTTCGGACCAGGGCAATAATGTCCTGGAGCATGGCCTTGCCCCTTGGGGAGGCGCAGTCGTGAAGAAAAGAGCGGTCGATCTTGACCGTATCGAAATCGATCAGGCGAAGCCATGACAGACCCGCGAAGCCCGTCCCAAAATCATCGAGCCATATCCTGACCCCCAGCAGCTTGAGGTCGCTGATACAGCGGAGAATGTCCGAGTGCATCTCGATCTCCAGCCCCTCGGTGAGTTCGAAGGCCAGCCGGCTGCCAGCCACGCCGGTCTCGACCAGAATGGCTGCAACGGAGGTGGCAAAGCCGGGTGTCTTGAGCTGGATTGGAGAGACATTGACGCTGACGACGGCGACGTGATCGTCCGCCAGGAGTTCGGCGCACACTGTCCTTATTGCCCAGCGCCCGAGTTCCAGGATTGCGCCGGTTCGTTCCGCGACGGGAATGAACAGGCTCGGCGGAACCGATGTGCCGTCCAGCATTTTGAGGCGCATCAGAGCCTCCACCGCCTCGACTCGGCCCGACGCGACATCCTGGATCGGTTGATAGACGAGTGAAACGAGGTCCTGGCCGATCGCGATCTTCAGCAAAGCCGCAATGTTCTCACTCTCGTCACTGCTCTGGGGATCGGATGGATCGAACAGCCGGGCGCAATTTCGTCCGCCGGCCTTTGCCAGATAAAGCGCGCGATCGGCCTCGTGGATGATCTTCTCCAGCTTGGCACCGGTCTGCAGCCGGGTGAATGCAGCGCCAACGCTCACCGTCACGACCGAGATGCCGTCCCGCCGCAGTTCGTGGGTAAGTGCCAGATCCTCCACCGTGCGGCGAATGGCTTCCGAAAGATCCACGACCTGCTCTTTCTCGTCCAGGCGAGCCAGGACAATGAATTCCTCGCCGCCGTAGCGGCCGATCGAGCCATTGTGCTGCTTGATCATATCGCTAAGGGCGTTGGCGACCAGGATCAGGCAGCGGTCGCCCTCTTGATGGCCGTAACAGTCATTGTACTTCTTGAAGAAGTCGACATCGATGAGGATCGCCACAAAACTGTTGCCGGACCTCTGCCAGCCACTCCAGTAGTCCCGCAGCTTCTCGTCAATCGCGCGCCGGTTCTCCAGGCCTGTAAGTGGATCGGTTCTCGACAGATTGAGCAGCGCCTGTCCGCGTTCGGTGGCCTCCTTGTGCTGGATTTTGGCCTCCAGCGCATTGAGGAAGACGTTGTAACGCTCCCCATTCAGCTTCCAGTTCACGTAGGAGGTAAACGTGAAGCACGAAATGTAAAATGTCCCGAGGGCGATTTGGTAAGACAAGGTCGCAGGAAACAAATACAGAGCGACGAAGAACGCGGCGAGGACCAGCCCAGACGATACAATCGAAAGCACAAACTGGAAGCGAAAGAAGAGGTTGGCGCCCATCATGAAGATGGAACCAAAAATCATGAAGTAGGAGAAATTCTGGATGTATCCCGTCGTTATCGCCGGAATCAGCCAGCCTATGTAGCCTGAGACCAGGGCGACCGCGCAAGTGAGATCAAGCCCTTCGGTTTTGAACCCCAGGCGATACTGTGTTTCGAGGACGACGAGCGCGATTACGCTGACCGCAAAGCGCGCGCCGATCGTGTAAGCCGCGACATCCGGGATCAGCAATATGTCGGTGACGGAAAACGAGAGATAGCACGCAACCGCGAGCCAGAGCCCCTGCCGGGCAGCTTTTCTGCGGGCACTCTCCCCTTCCATTCGGTAAAGCTTGCGCAGGTCTCCCGGAAGTGGCTCTTGCCGCTGCTGAAGGACTTCGTCTTCAACCACATCGGCCAACGTTTGGGTCATGCACTGATCCTAATGATTCGCTCCGGCTGGACAGGATTCTACGCCCCGTTTCATAAGATAGCGCTGATGTTCCGCGCCGCGGTCGCGCCAAGCCTCACGAAAATCACAATTATAAGGAGGCGGGCTTACGGAATGTTTCGCGCGACCCGGACATTTTTCTTAAATTTGTCTGATTGATAGCCGCACGGCGGCGGTTGCCCGACGTTCAACCCGAATTCTCGACCTCACGGCCTTCGACGAAAGAATCCAAGGCGCTCGGACAGGCACGCCTGGTGTCACAAGCCGACCCGGAATGTCACCGCCGTCCACACCCAGGGATCACGCTTTGCGGACTTTGCCGTAAACGATATTTCGGTTCGATCCATAGAACACGTCAGCTTCGACGCGATTCCTGTCGACCGCGGCATTGATGATTTCCCACATATCGTCAGCCGAACGCAGGATCAGCGGCCAATCCATGAAGGTTTCCATGTAGCCATCGGTGGTGATCTCGTCGCTGAAATTGGCAAAGAGGAATTCGCCGCCAGGCTTGACCATTTCCATGGCTCTCTGGAACAGGCGGATGCCGACGGCTGCCGGCAGGTAATCGTAAAGACCCGACGCATAGACGAGATCGAACGTGCCAAGATTGTAGGCGCGGCGAAGAAGACCCCGCACGGAGCCGTCCACGGCCTCGACTGCCGTGCCCGCCAGATCGCGGTTGACGATGCCGACGCTGACAGGGTCCTGATCCAGCCCGATCCAGCGTTTCAATCTCCCTTCGGCTAGCGCTTCGGAGAGTTCGGCTTCGCGCAGATGACCGCAGGCAATCGCGAGCACCTCGGCATTGTCGACCCGGCGAGCCGTCTCGTCCACCGTCCTGGCGAGGATGTTGCGCCGCTCGCGTCCGGCCGCGGAACTCGCAGCGTCGCTGGTATAGGCGAAGATCTCCAGGCCAAGCGGGGTCGACGAAGCCACCATCTCGTCGGCGGCGGGGTGCTTGTAATAGATGTCCAGCAGGCTCGCGTCGCCCGAATAGCCGCGCGGCTTTTCGAAGGACCAGCGCGTGAACGGATCCTGCATCAAATACTCGGCAACGCGATGTTGCTGGGCCAGGGGAATGAGTGCCTGCCAGACCGCGGGTGCCGACTGCCTGCGAAGCTCGTGGAGTCGGCCTGCCAGACGGTCGACGATCGGTCCTGCCGGCCCTTTCCTGGCGAATGCCTGGTGAGCGATGTCAAGGACAAGTGCGAGCTCTGCCGTCCGCTCCTTCAGTTCGTCGGCGTCGACAATATCGAGCGCTTCCGCTCGATGCCTCTTAACCAATATCGACGTTATCAAGCTGTGTTCGTCGAGTTTCGTTTCCGGGCTTCGCGCCATGCGGCATCCCCTGTGATCCGCCGTCTGAGACTATAGGCGCGCCAAGGGTGATCCCATATAGTTTAATAAAAGTTTAGTTAAATTTGAACGATCCACGGTCTGGCCTTGGCCACCCGCGGCGCTGGCCGCTTCGACGGCCATTCCCGCGGTTTTGCGCGCGGGGCCGAGCGCCAGACGGCGCGATCCCTGGCGAAACGCGGCCCGCCCTATGGCCGCGTTGCTGCAGGCGCATACTCAAGCGCCACCACGCCGTTGCCGAATGGCGTGGCCGAAATCAGCTCAAGCGGCACTTGCTCGCTGGGCGGGAACAGCGGCTTGCCTTTGCCGACAGCGCCGGGGTAGCTGAGCAGCCTGACGCGGTCGACCAGACCATGGCGCAGCAATTCCTGCGCGACGCTGAGGCTACCATGCACATAGATGTTGCCGCCGCTGCCTTGCTTCAGGGTCCGGACCGCTTCCGGTAGCGCGCCCTTCAACAGCTCGGCCGGTTTCCAGTCGAGTGCCTTCAAGCTCGTCGACGCGACATATTTCGGCAGCGCGTTGAACCGGTCGGCGAAGTCTCCAGTTTCCTTGGGCCAAGAGCTGGCAAAAATCTCATAGGTCGTGCGCCCCAGAAGCATGGCGCCGCTGTCGGCAAGCTCGTCCTCCTTGAACCGTTGCATTTCATCGTTCCAGGTCACGCTGGGCAGATTCTCGACCTCGGCGATGCCATCGATGCTGATGAACTCGGTGACAATAAGTTTTCTCATGGCGCTCTCCCTCTTCTGTCAGAGGACGAACGGTGCGAGCCGTTTGCGACCGCTCTTCGAAAAAATAATGCACTGGGGAGGCGCGTGCCATTGCTGTCGGGCGCTGGCGAATCCCGTTCGCGCTTACAGGGACGAACCTCGGCCACCGTCGACGAATGCCAGGACGACGACGCGCGGAGCAACGCAGTAGACAAGTCTCGCTCTACGGCCTGTCTTCGTCATCGCGGTGCCTGCGTTGAGATCGACGGTGATGTCCTCATAGCCCAGCACCTCGCGATCAAGCGGATAGGCGGCCTTGTAGACAGCTTCCTTGGCGGCAAAGAGGATGCGACCAGCGAGATGTCGGTCGATTATGTCGGTCCGGTCAGCGGGGATTGCAACGAGCGCGAAGATGTCATCGGGCAAGGGTAGGGCGGGCTCGACGTCGATACCGAGCGCGGCGATGTGGCCAATAGGCGCGACTGCCGCCACAGCCATTTCGTCGTCGTGAGCCAGCGACCCCGTTATTCCCGGGGGCCATACCGGCGCGCCGGATGATGCGCGCAAAACTGCGACGTCGTTCAGGCCCATATTCGCCAGCAGCCCGCGCGCGATCCACCGCGCCGCGCCGCTCGCTCGCCGCATCATCGGCTGGCGCGACGGGATGGAGCGTGCTTCCTCGGGCAGCAGGTGGTTCTCATCGCCTTCGCGTATCGTGCGGCAGCCGATCCGAACGCCGATCGGCGCCATGGTGACCATGGCCGCCTGCAGCTGCGCTGACAGGCTCGCGCCGCCGTCGAGCAGCCGTGTCACGGCTGGTCGATCCGTCTAGGCAAAGCGAGGTCGGCGATCATTTCCCCGTCCTCGTCCAGCCCTTCTTCGACGAAACCGGCAGCGCGATAGAGGTGGCGCGCCGCTTCATTCCCAGGCTCGTAGCAGATCGAAACGTGCCTGATGTGGCCGAGCCCGATGATTTCATCCAGCACTTCACGCAAAGCGGCCTTGCCGTAGCCTCGGCCCTGATGGGCGCGATCAATCATGAAGCGGTAGATCCGCGCCTCGTCGTCGTCTGCCTCGTACATCAGGAAACCGACGACGCGTTCGCCAGCCATGACGACTCGCGGCTGTGCGTCCCGGTCAGTTTCGGCTTCGTCGAGGGACTCCGCATTGCTGGCGACGAAATCCATCTGATCCGGGGCCAGTTCCAGGGCCGCGACCAGGGCCCGGTTGGCCCCGGTCACCGAAACCAGACGGATGTCCGCGCTCATCAAGTCGATGCCTTGGCGCCATCTTGCGTGACCGGCTCGACGAACCGATGCAGCTTGGCCGGGTTGCCCCGCCATATCGAATTGGGCTCCAGCTCTTCGCCCTTCATCACAAAGGCGTCGACATCGACCATCGACCCTTCGCCCATCACGACGCCATAGTGGACAAAGGCAGAAGGTCCGAGCGTGCAGCCCTTGCCAATGCGAATGAAATCGGACTTGAACGCGCCTTCTTCCAGCGAATGGGCCTGGATGACGCAGCCCTCGTTGAGGGTGGCGTCGTCGCCGATCTCCACCAACGAACGCTCGGTCAGGTTGCTGCCGCCGTCATAGACCCGTCTGCCGACCTTGACGCCCAGCAGGCGCAGGATCATCGGCCGGAACGGCGTGCCGGCAAACAGGCGCACGATGGGCGAATCCGCCAGCTTCCAGTGGCGTTCGTGACGCCAGAAGGCGACGTCATAGATCGTCGTCATCTGTGGCTTCAGCCGGCCAAAACCAAGGCTGGCCCGCTCGACCAGGATGTAGAACGGAATGGTGATTGCTGAGGTCAAAAGCACGGCGGCGAAGAGAGCGACTTCCGCCCATTCGGTATAGTAGTTCAGCGCCCGGTCCCAGATCGCCAGCGTGACGAACAGCATGACCCATTGCGTTGCCAGGAACAGCAGGATCGTCACCAGATTGTGGCGGTTCTTGTAGGGAATGCGCTGGCGCCGGTCGGCTTCGTCGATGCCGGCGATAAGCTCCTTGTCGCGGTTGACCATGCGCGGGATTTCAAAGGCAGGCGAACCGAGAAGGCCGACATTCTCGCGCACCGGGCCATCGATGGGGACCATCACCTTGGTGCCGAGCAGGACGTTGTCGCCCGTGCGGCCATCCGGCGGATAGTAGATGTTGTTGCCGAGATAGTTGCGCTCGCCAATGCGGGTGGGCTCCAGCCGGAACGCGGAAGCCGACTTGTGCACATTGATCATGAACAGCCCGTCCGACACCATGGTCTCGGTGCCGATCTCGCACAGAAGCGGATTGTCGTGCTGCTGGTTGGAACCGAAGTTGGAACCGGTCTGCACCACCTTGTTGAGATTCCAGCCGATGGCGCGCATGTAGTGCACGATGGCCGAGCTGTCGCCGAACAACAGCCCCAGCACGCGAGAGTTGCTGGAGAACTCGGACACGGTCTGCAGCCAGTAGCGGAAACCGTAGAGCGTGTAGGTGCGGCCTGGCTTCAGCAGCAGGCTTGCCAGGCGCGGCACCAGCGTCGCCGCCAGGAAGGCGGCCGCGATGTAACCGAAAAGCGTGACCGTGGTGCCGATCGCGACAAGACCGATCGTCTCCTGATAGTCGTCGCCGACATATTCCCAGTAGCTGTGGAACAAGAGTGGCAGCGGGGTGACAAGGCCAAACAAGCCGATCAGCTGAAGGGCTTCATAGAGAAAGCGCCGGACCTGGTAAGGATTGATATTGCGCACCTTGCAATAGTCCGCCGTGGTCGGCACCGCCGGCGATCCATGCCAGTGCTCGCCGTCCGGGATGCTTTGCCCGCGATGCAGCGAGGACGAATGGCCGAGCTGGGCGCCGTCGCCGATCCTGGTGTCGATGTCGAGCGTGGAACCGACGCCGACGAAGGCATCGCGGCCGATGGTCAGCGGCCCGGTATGGATATAGCCGGACTGGGCCCTGAAGCCGAGGATCATCGATTCCTTGCGCAGGATGGTGTTGGCGCCGATCGAAATGAGATCCGTGCAGACGGGCACGGATTTCGATTCGATGACGGCGTTTTTCCCGAGCTTGGTGCCGAGCAGCTGCAGATAGAGGCTGTAGAGCGGGCTGCCGCGGAACAGCACGACGGGTGCGGTGCGGATCAACGTCTTGACGACCCAGAAACGGAAGTAGCGCAGGCCCCAGATCGGAAACGCCTCGGCCTTCCAGCGGCCGATGAGCACCCATTTCGCCAGGACGGCAAAGCCCGACATGCCGAAGAACACGGCGGCCGAAAGCGCCACGCACCTGAAATAGAGCTCCAGCGGTTCGTCGAGCGCGTCATACATCCAGTTGAGGCCGTCATTGATCGCCCACAATGCCACGTAGCTGTAGAGGCAGTAGAACGAAAGCTGCGCGGCGCCGCAGGTCCAGTAGGCGAGGTTCGAGGCCTGGCGGGTGAGAACCGGCTCGTTGGTGGCCGTCGTCAACTCCTGCGCCACGCCCAGATGTTGGGCCAGCCGCGCCACTGTCGGATAGAGATAGATGTCGCGCATCGACGTCGTCGCCCATTCCTTCCTGGTGCGCACGCGCGCACAGAAATGGGCCATCAGCAGCGAGTTGGCGCCGAGATCGTCGAAGAAGTGATCCTCGACGGACACCGCGTCGAATTTCAGGACCGTCGCCAGGGCATCGGCCAGGAAACGCTCGTCGTCATTGGCGGGCGGCACCATGGCGCGATCGGCCGAAAGCCGAACGCTCGTCGGCTTCGGCAGCTGGCGCAGGTCCACCTTGTTGGAGACCGTCATCGGGATGGCAGGCAGTTCCTCCAAATAGGAGGGCACCATGTAGTCCGGCAGCCGCCGCTTCATCGTTTGGGCGAGATCGGCACGCGAGATCGCCGGCTGGCCGGCCTTGGCTGCGTAGTAGGCGACGAGCTCGACGCGGCCGGGCTCGATCTCCCAGGTGGTGACGGCAGCCTGGGCGATCTCGGGCTGGTCGAGCAGCACGGCCTCGATCTCGCCGAGCTCGATGCGATATCCGCGGATCTTCACCTGCGTGTCGATGCGCCCGGCATATTCGATTTCGCCCTTGTCGTTGATCCTGCCAAGGTCGCCGGTGCGGTAGATGCGCTGCGACGGGTTGTTCGGCAGGCCGACGAAATCGGCAATGAATTTCTGGTCGGTCAGGTCGGGACGGTTGAGATAGCCGACGGCGAGCCCGATGCCGGCAATGCCGATCTCGCCCAGTTCGCCTGGCTCGGCAAGTTGCGGCAGCGACGCGTCGAGAATGACGATCGAGTAGGTCGGCAACGGCGCGCCGATGGTCACCGGACTGTCCGGCGTCAGCGCCCCCATCGTCGCGGTGACGGTCGCTTCGGTCGGGCCATAGGTGTTGAGGATCTGCCTGCCCGGCTTCGACCAGCGCACCACCAGATTGTGCGGGCAGGCCTCGCCGCCCACCAAAAGCGTGCGCAGGCTGGGCACGTCTGATGTCATCGACGACAGCAAGGTCGGGCTGCAGGCCATGCAGGTGATGTCATGGTGGCGCAGGAAATCCGCCAGTTCCTCTCCCACGAGCGGCATCTGGCCAGGTGCGGGCACGACTGTCGCGCCGGCGACGAACGGGACCCAGATCTCTTCGGAGGAAAAGTCGAAGGCAATGGTCATGCCCTGATAGACACGATCGCCCGGCCGGTAGCCGTAGGAGGAGGCGGCGACCCGTATGAAGTTGACAAAACTCTGGTGCGTGATGACCACGCCCTTGGGCTTGCCGGTGGTGCCCGAGGTATAGAGGATGTAGCAGGTGTCGTCGGTGGTCTTCGCCTGCGGCTTCAGCGGCGCGGGCGACTGTGCGGAGATCTCGGCGGTGGCGCTGTCGATCAGCACATGCGGAACCGGCAGTTGGCCGGCGCGCGAGGCATAGGCGGCGATGGTGACGATCATGCTCACGCCGGCGTCTTCGATGATGAGCGCCATCCGCTCCTCAGGAAACGCGGTGGCCAGCGGCACGAAGGCAGCCCCTGCCTTCATCACTGCCAGCAACGCAACATAGGTCTCCGCCGACCGGTCGAGAATGAGCCCGACCCGGTGGCCCGGCCGCACGCCGTGCTTGATTAGCATTCGGGCGAACTGGTTGGCACGGCTGTTCAGCTCCTGATACGTCCAGACACGCCCGTCGGAGATCACCGCCGGCAACGCGGCGAACGTGACGGCGAGCTGCTCGAAGACCGTATCGAGCCGCTCACCCGGCAGACCATGCCGGGCAAAGTCGGCGCCCGTCAGGATCTGGCCATGCGCGGCCTTTGCCGAGCCGTGCGCGATCCTTGCCAGCGTGTTGATGCTTGGCAGGTCGGGCTGGCTGATCGGCGTTGCCGCGTCGCTGTCCAGTACGGCGATATCGAGACCGTGGTCCATTTCCATATTTTCTCGTCCTGGCCAGGCATCGCCCGGCTATTCATGCCGCCGCTCGAGCCGGCATTTTCGGCTCTGCCGCTGCGATTGTTGATGGAGGACCGAAGCTTCCAAGAAGGGAGAATCCGGAATCCCGACTGCGGACGCTTATGCCATCCGATCTTTTCGCCAGTTTTTCCGAACTGTTGAATTTTGTTTCTGGAGTGTGTCTGGGCGGCGCATCTTGCCCGCCCCTTGTTGGCCCTTGCGGGGGAGGGCTTCAGCCCTCCGCGGCAACCGGGAAAGAGACCATGAGCGAGCCTACGCAGACGGCACCGGCGAGGTCGCCCTCGGCGCAGCCGATTTGCTATCGCTGGCGGCCGCGCCGACTTTCGCGCTCATGACGCTGCTGACCTGTGTTTTTTGGCGGCGATGCGGCCATGCTCTGCATGGGGCGGGCAGGGTGCTTGGCCATTCAGCGGCATGGTGCCCGTGTACCTGCGATGAGCGCCTTTCAATTGGCGCCCTGGCTGAAGGTCCGGCGGCAAGGTGGCGCTAGGCGGGGTAGTGCGAGAGGAAGCCTTTGCTTGAACAGAAAAAAAGCCAGATAGGCCGACGCCGAACATCCCGACCGGGTTGCGGTAGAGCCTGTATGGCAGCGCGACAAGTCCCGATACTCGGCCAGGGCCAGGATCGTGATGTCGCCGAAGCGGCGCTCGTCGAACTTGGCGGCAGAGACGCAATGCACTGTTGATTACGCCACGTCTGCTGCGATGAACCAATCATTGACCTCCCGCAATTGCGCACGGGCCTCTTCGAACCTACCCTGTGACCGTAATAGCTTCGCCAGACTATTGGTCGCCTGCAACTCCCAACTTCTGGCGTTCTGCCGCCGCGCAAAGGCAATCGCCTCGCGGAAAGAAGCCTCCGCTGCTCTGTCTCCTGTTCCATTTGCAAGTTCGATTTCACCGCGAATGCGAAGCAAGGCAGCTGTAAAGTAATGCTCACCGATCTTTTCGGCCTCGCGCAGACCTTTCTCAGCGGTCTCTGCCGCCATGTCGAATTGCCCGGAGTTCATGAAAGCCTTGGCGAGCAAACCCAAATAACACGACTTGTCGACCTCCTGATCTTCAAGATCGTTTTCGGTCAATGCCATCATGTGGCTTCCCGCCAGATTGTCATCGAGGGCCGATGCAGCCAGGCCGCCAAAAAAGCGCGCCACCCTTGCCCAGAGATTGAAGCCGTTCTCCTGCGCCAGCGGCAGGAGTTCGTCCGCCAGTCGAGCGATCAAACTGCTCTCTTCGCGGAAAGCGAACAAGACGCATCCGTTTCCCAGGCAGGCGGCCAAGCGATACGGAGACTGCTGCCGAACGGTCGCTTCCGCCTCGAGGTAGAGTTTCAGCGCCTGACGGCGATATCCCAGGATATGCAAGGTCCAGGAAAGGTAGATCATGGCCATGCTCGGAAAGTCGCTGCCGACCTTGTCCGCGCTGTCCTTGTGGCTGAGAGCGCGCTCGAGATATTGCCGGGCCGCCACCAACTCGCCCTGACAGAATAGAGTCATCCCCTTGAACTGCAGACCTATGACGAGCGCGTTCAGGTAGCCGCCATCCTCGCCAACCCGGATCAACTCATCACTGGCCGCAAGGGCCTTGCCGAACTGGCCCGAGTTGAAGTGGGTTCCGAAAAGCCCGTCGAGCGCCCTGATCGTCGATTCCGGTTCGCCGAGCTTCCCGCTCAGTGCTATGGCCCGCTGATATGCGGCGCTGCCTTCGCCCGTCACGTAGCCTTGCGCGGCGTAGAGCACGTCGCCCAGCTCCAGTTCGAAGCGAAGCAGCCTGCGGCTGCGATCGTCGGATTCGGGCAAGAGTTTCGCGGCTTCAAGCCCCTTCCTGAAGGTACGCACTGCGTCAGCCTTTGCCCAGGTCTTGGCCGCCTTCACCCCTGCCAGCAGCCAGTAGTCGGCGGCGCGATCGAACAGACCTGCGTCGGCGAAATGCTCAGCGAGCACTTCGGGCCGGGCAAAAGCCGCGTTGTGGTCGCGCAGTTCGATGCATTCGGCAATCAATCGATGAACCTGCTGCGCACGTTCGTGCAGCATCGTGCCCCTGGCGGCCTGCTGCAGGAGCACGTGGGTGAACGAAAAGCCCGCGCCGGCCGTCCCTCGCTCGGCTGCGATCAGCCCCGTGCGCATCAGGTCGCCAACTGCGCTGCGCAGCTCCGCTTCGGGCCAATCGCAAATCTCGCGCAGTATTTCGAATTCGAATTTGCGGCCGATCGCCGCTGCGATCTGCGCAACTTCCTTGGCTGGCCCCAGCCTGTCGAGGCGAGCAAGCAGCGAGAACTGCAGGGAGTTTGGAATGTTGTTCGTGAGTGACAGGCGCTTAGGCTGCGATGCGTCCAGCCGCAGTCCTGTTTCGACCACGCTCCGAGTAAGCTCTTCGATATAGAGCGGGACGCCTTCACTGCGATCGAGCACCACTGAAACATCAGCGGCGAGCGCATTCGGGCTGATGTCATGGACAATCGCTTCGGCATCCTCGCGACCGAGCGCTTCAAGCCTGATGTGATGCACATCCGGCCTGTTGAACCATGGAACGCTTGCAGTGTTCCGGCTCGACACAAGCAGCAGCGCGGGAGTCGCAGCCAGGCTACCGACGATTTTGTCGAGAAGCTCGCGTGAGGTGGCATCGGCCCATTGTTCATCTTCGAACAGGATCAGGATCGGGGTAGTGCGCGCCAGATAACTGACGAGATCCATCAACGCTTGCTCGGCGATGTTGCGCTGCCGTTCGGCGCTTATCCCCTCGAGCCTGTCCGGCGTGGTCGTTGGTATGCCGAGCAGGCTCGAGAAGATCGCCAGCGCGACGTCGCTGGACACCGAGCCTATCGACAGTGCGTTGCTCAGCTTTCGCAGCTTTTCTTCCGTCGAGTCATCGTCCTCGATCGTTGCGATCCTCTGCAATTCGGCGAGGAATGGATAGAGGGTGCTGTTCTCAAAGGTCGGAGAGCATTGCATGGTCAGCTGCGGAAAGCTGCGCAGGCGCTGCTGGATCTCGTTGAGCAACCGGGATTTGCCGATTCCCGACTCTCCCGAGACCCACACCGCATTGCCGCGCCTGTCGCGCACGACGGTCTCCCAGCGCTCCATCAGCAGTCGCAATTCGGCATTGCGGCCGCACAGCCTGGTCATATGCGCACGCTTTGCAAAGCGGGTCGGCACCATGCGCTGCCGTTGCACCTGCCAAACCTCGACTGGTTCGGCGAATCCCTTCAGCTCATGTTTGCCGAACTTGGTGAAATCAATCGCGCCGCTCGCCGCCTCGAAGGTTGCCGCGTCGACAAGGACCCTATTCGGCTTGGCCAGTACCTGCAGCCGTGCCGCTAGATGCGCGACGTGGCCGAAGGCGACGGTGGACACGCCGCTCGGCGCGCCGACGAACTCCCCCACCACGACCTGGCCGCTCGCGATACCCACCCTCACTTGCAACGGATATTCCTGGTTTGCCGAGATGGTGGCCACCGCATCGACGATCTCGAGCGCCGCCAACACCGCGAACTCGCTGTCGTCCTCGCCAGCTATTGGATAACCGAAATAGGCCTGGATGGCGTCGCCGATGTAGCTGGCCGTCACACCTTTGTGGCGCCGCACGACGCTGCTGCAGGTCTGCAGAAAGCTCTCGATCAGGCGTTGGAAATCCTCGGGATCCATGCGGTCGGCATATTCGGTTGATCCCACCATGTCGCAAAACAGGATGGTGAGATAACGCCGCTCCGCAACAGACTTCGCCGGACTGCTGCTGGGCAAAATCGGGCTAGCCAATGGAACCGGCGTGGTCACGCTCCGGGACCCTCCTTGGTGCGGCGACCATGTAGCACCCGGTCATGTTATCGCAAATCCCGGCGCTCACCAGCCGCTTTCGATCGCGTCAAGTGGATCATCGAGGCTCGCCACACCGAACATCGGCATAGATCAAATGGTCTGCCTCGCTAAATGCCGCTTGGCTCTGGTCGAAGCAGAACCGTTTGGGCAGCAAGCGGATCAAGGTACGTCGGTTGCATTCACCGGGTAGATCGATCTGGAAGGTGCGCGGCAGCATCGATGGCGTCGGATCGCTCCATTTCGTGTGACCGGCAAACGAAACGTTCTGGACCAGCAAGCTGGAGCCGGCTGAGCTGACTGAACCGGAGATGGCCTCGGCGCTGGTGCCCTCTGCCTGCTCGATGCTCGGATATTCGCCGCTTTGTGGCGGATCCTCGTTTGCCGGTATCGCGTCCGTTCTGACCGCCACATTGATCCTGATGTCGTCGCGCTCTGGAACACCACCGTAGCTGTTGCGAAAGGTCCAGCTTACGCGAAGGACACGCGTCTTCGCCGCCTCTCCGGGCGGCGGAGGCAATATCTGAAGCTCAGCATCGGCGAGCGAAGAGCCTTCATCCTCCGCCTCTGGCGCCGGGCAGCCAGTGTAGAGCGGGCGGTAGCCACACTCAGGGCCACCGGCTCCCCATAAACAGTCGCTCAGCTTCCGCCAGTCCTCTGAGCTCAGTCCCGCAGCGCGGGAGGACAGGTCATTGCCAGACCCCGGCAACATCCAGGGATGGATGCCGCCGCTGCCGGCCGCCCAGTCTGTCCGGTGTGCGGCTATCTCGGCGTAGACGATCTGTTCCTCGTGCAGCTCGAGCAATTGGGCCCAGCTTGGCAACGTGACCGTCGGCTCATGCCCCGCTGCGTCCGCGGCAAAACGGCGGCCCGTGATTTGTGTGGTAAGCGTGTGGCAGCTTGTGCAGTTGCCCGTCGGATCTTCGACCGTCCTGGCTTGGCTAAGTTCGTTGGGGTAGGTGCCAGTGTAGCCGGAGCCGACCACGCGGAACGGCTCGCCCGGCAACCGCGGCCGGCGCGGTAGAAAATCTCCCAGGCTGAAGGCGGTCGATCTGGAATCGCCTGCTGAACGGAAACCGACCCTGCTCTGTTCAATGTGCGGATCGATCACATAGGGGCTTTTGTTGTCATGGCATGCATGGCACGAGATCTGGAACGTCGGATCATAGATTTTCTCCGCCGCGGCCCTTCCAACTTCATCGGAATAGCTGCGCCCGCCCGGCGGAACGAAGGGCTTTGACCAGTCGAACTCGCTCCGGTCCTTGCGGCCGTCGAAGAAGATGATTTCTCCGGATTTCCGATTGAATCCGATGGTGCCGAAGACGGAAAACCTCGGATCCGACCGCGTCCAGTAAGGATTCGTGCTGACCTCTTGGCTGATATTGGATTTTCGGCAGAGGAACAGCCATTCCACATTGCCGCGCATGACCCTTACGACACGCGAGTTCAGGCCACAGTAGGTCGTGCTGCCAGTCAGCGAAGGCTTGTCGCATTTGGGCAATGTCGCCGTCCATTTCACCACCTCTCCGTTGTCATTCCTGTGCTCGAATTCCAGCGGATGGCCGGGTTTTGTCGGATTGGGCCTGAGGTCGACGACATTGCCGTCAACTTCCAGTGGGATGACCTTCATTTGTGGGCTGTCGCAATCGCCGTCGGGAATGGGACCGAACACCGCCCGCGCTTCATCGCCAGACCTGGTTATGACGCTGGTGCTCTCTGAGGCTGGCGCCCAAAAGATGTCGGGGTTCCATCGCGTAACGGCTTCGGCGAACGACTTCGAATCCAGGTCGTCCTGATCGGAGCCGTGCCTCTCACCGGCTTGCGGCGTCGATATGAAAGCTAAATGTCGAAGCCCGATCGTCCCGGACAAGGAGAGCAACGCAATGCCGAGGACAGCAGCGATCAGCGCAACGGCACGCATTTCAGCCCACTGGAACGTGCCAGTGAACCCATGGCCGATCTCTAGGCGTCATCGCTTCTTCGCTGCGATAGAGCCAGCAACATAGTCGGCGTAGACTGTGAGCGATTGAAATCGCCACGTGCCATCGTTGCCCTTTACAAAAGAGGCCCGGGCATCCGCCGAATAGTCAAGAACCGGTGCCGGAGAGTGGGAGTCCTGCAGAGTGACCAGGACTATCGATTTGGTGTTCACCGTCTTATCGTCAACCACGTCGAACAAGGTATTGGTCACGAGGTGTCGAGTCTGGAGGCTATCGGTTTCCATTTTCTTAAGTATTATTGTCATCTGCCCGAGGAGATCGGTTGCCGACTCCGGGCCAAAGCCGAGTGTCAACTTGAGGATACTGTTGCCTGAACTGCAAATCTGATAGTAAGACGATCTCGGTTCCGCAAAGAGAGCAGTGAACGCGGCCGCATTTCTTTCGTCGATCGTCCAGGCATAGCGGGACAAAAGATCTTGAATTACCTGGCGATCTTCGGTCGGAGGATTCTCGATATTCCAACCGGCAGTAGCCTCTGCGCATGAATCAGCTGAAGCAGTGCCGCTGAAAGCAAAACAGAACCCACAAACCAGGGCAAAATTTCTCAAACTCGCGCAGTTAGTGATTATGCCTTTCCAACGCTCGCTCATGATGGCCCCCTCTTATGGAGCTTGATGGGAAAGTACCCATTCATCTTATACCACCCCAAAGAAGGTGTCAGCCGAAATCGATGGCATACGAGGCCACGGACATGATTTCGTGTTCCTTTTTTTTGAATTTGCGGTAAGTTGCAATGCCCGGCCTGCAGCAATTTCATTCCTAACTTGCAACATAGGCCGTTGGCGATTCAGGTATGTTATCGCAAACTAAAAACTCACTTAGACGAAACAATAAAGTCTAATCGTGGTTATATAGGAGCATAAAATGCCGAGTATTGTCCGAAATATTATATTGCTGCTTTCATGTTTTTTAGGCGTCATGCCTTTGGCGTTTGCGCAGCAGAATCAGGAAATTGAGATAGTTCTGCAATCGCGCGTGCCTTCTTATGGAAACGATACCCCCCTAATTATTGATTTTACTCTCACGAACCGATCACGCAGCCCGATCAGGCTGCTCAGGTGGACCACGCCGATCGACGGCGTCTCGGGCGAAATTTTTTCAGTGACGAGAGGGTCGCAGCCAATTCAGTATATCGGCCGTTTGGTAAAGCGAGGAGAACCCACCGAGGCTGACTTTATCAATATCGAACCCGGACAATCGATTTCGGTGCCCGTCGATCTGTCGTTGTACTACGCCATCTATGAGGCAGGGAACTATGCGGTTACCTATGATACAGAGAGAGTGGGTCTGCTGGTTGGCCCTCAAGGTGCCCTGAGACGCGCCCAGGTTCTGAGCAACGCCGCCACGTTCAGGCTTCTATCCGGTCGAATTCCTCCGGAACGGACACCGCTCTCGGCACCCAAATTCGATCAGTGTGACAACCCTCAACAGGATGATATTGGCACTGCGCTGGCGGAAGCAAACAACATAGCCTCGGCTGCCCTGCACGTTTTGCAGGACACGCCTCCAGCCCAACAGCCGAATTCCCAACGATATCTGATATGGTTTGGGGCGCATACCGTAGGACTGTACGCAAAGGCCACTGGAAATTTCTCGAAGATTTTGGATGCTCTTGGAAACAAAACAATATCGTTTGGATGCCACGGCAGCGAGTGCAATCCAGAAGACTATTCATATGTGCACCGTGATCAACCGTACAGAATCTTTGTTTGTCCTAAGTTCTGGTTAGCCGCTCTGAAAGGAACAGATTCAAGGTCTGGAACGATTATACACGAAATTAGTCACTTTTTTGTCGTCGCCGGAACAGACGACTATTCCTATGGTGGTCAGAATGCCGCCAAGCTACTCGCAGTTGAAAACCCACCGCAAGCCACAGAAAATGCCGATAGTCATGAATACTTTGCGGAGAACAACCCGGATCTTCCGATGTGAGGGACACCCAGGCAACTGATCCAGCATGGATGAGGGTGCCAGCTGGCGATCTTCTCCAACACGCCCGTTGGAGGAAGCTAAGGCCGACCATCGGACATTAAGGCCAGCGTCGCTGTGCGCTCGGAAACGGACCTTGCGATACAGAATCGGCAGGCGGATGCACCAACAAGCGCGCCGACGAGCAAGCGCGCCGTAAAGCAGGCGCGCTCGGTCGAAAAGTCTGGCACTTGCCTGTGACGGAGTCGGGTCCCAAGCCGATTTCAGGCCGCCGCGCTTCACGTTATTGCAAGAAGTTCAAATTTGAGCTTTCGCACTCATGCTTTGTCGAGAGTATCTCCTGTAGTCTCTTAGACCTTCTGCGCCTTAGGTTTTAGCCTCTGAATCGCCGTCGGCGACGATGACGACAAAATAGGAGAACGCAATGGCTCGAAATCACATTGAACGTCTTGGAGAGTTCAGGGAAATCCTGGTCGCGACCCGACGCGAAGGAGTCCGCAACGTGCACCATACGCGCGACGCAATGCGGGCAAGTGGCTTTCAGATCGGGGACAGCGACGGCTCGAGCTACGGAGCCGAGCTGAAGTTGCTCCAGGAGGAAATTGAGGCAGTCGATCGAGCCATCGAAGACGAGAAGCGGTTGGCCTTGGCCGACGAGAGCGCAGCTCAATCCGTCCGGCCGGCTAAACCGAGAATCGTCAAGGGAACATAGAGTCGGGTACGGCCGTTTGGCGCCGGTCGCGTCGATCGCCTGCCGCATGGTGTCGGGCTTGCCGCCGCCGTAGCGAGCGCCCTGAACGTCATCCGTTGCCGGCGTCAGATCCTGCGAAGCGCGTCAGCTGGGAGAAGGCGCGTGGCGCGCCAAGCCGGGTAGAGCGCGCCTAGGGGGCCGGCGATGAAGACGAAGATCAGCGCCTGCGCGATCGACCAGCCTGACAGGTAAGGCACGATCAGGCCCGCCGCGAACTTTGTCTTGGCCGCCATTTCCATGGTAAGGGCGCCGAGAACGATCCCTATAGCCCCGCCGGCTGCGCTCATGATCACGCCTTCGATGAGAATGAGCCGAAGAATCCGCCGCGGTGACCAGCCAAGCGCTGCGAGAACTCCGATCTCGAACGTCCGTTCGTTCACGGCCATCAGAAGTGTATTGGCAACGGCGACAGAGGCCATCGCCATGACAACCAGTGAAATCGTCTGGGCAATCGCCCGAAGCAGATCGAAGATGCGGATGCTGTTAGCAAACTGCTCGGTGTCGCCGACCTCGAACCCCGGTGCGGCTGCGATGAGCTGGGTTCGGGCAACCGCGATGTCGTTCTTGTCGAGCGGGCGCTTCAGTCTCACCTCGTACAAGGTAAACACGTCCTCCCGCGACAGGAGTTGCTCGAGCCCCTCGAGCGGAACGATCGCGCTGTTCTGGTTCAGCATGGACGAGAACGACGCGATGCCGACAACCGTATAGGGCTGGAACTGCAGCTCGACAGTATCACCGACCCGCTTGTCCAGGGCGCTGGCGATCGACTGGCCAAGGATCACCGGCCACTGGTCCCCCGGTGCAGGGATTCGCCCCGTCACGAGGTGCATGTCCTTCCACAGGAAACTGCCGCTCGGCCAGCCGGCCATGACAATATTTGCGGCGTCGTCAGCGGTGGTGATGTTCAGGAGAACGCCTGACACAGCCTCGACGTTTGGCACTGCGGAAAGCCCGGAGCCCAACGACTTGGGCACGGTGCTGCTCACCAGGTTGAATGCGCTGCGCTGGCTTACCACCAGGTCCGCACCGTTCTCGTCGATTCCCGATGCAAACGAGTGCTGGACGCCAGCGGTCAGGCCGGTAAGCGCCACAAACCCCGCGACCGCCAGAGCGATGCCGAGAACCGTGAGCAGGGTGCGAAGCGGGCGTGCAATGAGACCGCGCAAGGGGAGGGTCAGCTCAGTCATGGATTGGCGGATCGCGGCGCTGGCACCGGCGTCGCCGCCGTTCGGTTGTCCGAACGGATGCGGCCGTCGGAGATCTCGACGCGCCGCCCGCACAGTGCGGCCACGTCGTCGTCATGCGTCACCACGACCACCGCGGTACCGAACTCGCGATGCAAATTGCCAATGATGCTCATTACCGATTGGCTCGTCTGCACATCGAGGCTTCCTGTCGGCTCGTCCGCAACGAGAAGCTTCGGACGGTTGGCAAGCGCGCGGGCAATGGCAAGCCGCTGGCGTTCGCCACCCGAAAGCTCGGCCGGCCGGAGCGTAGCGCAGTCGGCAAGACCGAAATGGGCCAGAAGTTCGAGCGCGCGAAGGCGGCGCTGCCGCGCTCCGCTGAGGTTTCCCAACAACGCCACCTCGATGTTTTCGCGCGCCGACAAGGACTGGAGCAGGAAGAAGTTCTGGAAAACGATGCCGATACTGCTGGCCCGGACGGCTGCCCATGCAGCCCTGCCGTTGACCGCCCGTCCTTCGAACCAAACTTCGCCACGCGTCGGCCGGTCGAGCCCACAGATGAGGTTCAGGATCGTCGACTTGCCGCTCCCGCTGCGGCCGACAATGGCGACGGTCTCGTCATTCCCGATTGTGAGCGACACATCATCAACGGCGACAATGCGGCCGCCGTCAAAGTCGCGGCCGACATTGCTCAATTCGACGAGGGTGGACATGAAGACCCGCGAAAAGTCATACCCGGCCTTTCCTGAGATCGGCGACAAGCGCGGGGATCGATCCACCATTGCCAGCGAGCATCTGGGCAACGCGGTCCCGCTGCTGCACGGTCACGGAGCCGCCATCGACAAAGACATCGCCGATGCAGAGTTGTCCGCGGCAGTGGCGGACACGCCAGTCCACCGATGTTGGCCCGTGGAGCGGCCGGCGGAATTCGCTGCGCACCAGGATGTCGCCGTTGGCCAAAGCCTTTGTGCCGAGCACGGTGAAAGTCTTGTCCTGCGTCCGCTCCAGTTTGTCGGCCAGCCTGTGTGCAATGGCATAAAGAAGCGCATCGACCACCGAGGCGCGGTCGTCCGCACTCGCCCGGCGCCAATACGTCCCGAGCACGGCTTGCGCGATCCCCCTACCGTCGAACGCCGCGGAGATCGAGCGGAGCTGCCCCTCGGCGGATCCACCATGCCCAAGCATGATCGCCGCCTGGCGCACGGTCTCAACCAACCTGACAGCGTCACTCTGCTCATCTGCGGATGCCGAAAGCGGTTGGGCGCAGGTCGCGATCAACAGAGGGACGAGCAACAGCCGGGCCAAGGCTGCCCAGCTTGCGTGCGACCATCGGGCTGTCGTCATCATCCCATGTCATCCAATGCGCGGTTGGCTGTCAATATTGAGCGTCCCGGGAGCCTGCGCCGGCGCATGCCCAAAAGCGGCTGCCAGCGGTGCCAGGCGCGCTACGCGCGCTTTCTGCCTTTCCGTCAGGTCGGGATGGCGGCTGCGCACCTGTTTGCCGAACGTCGCGGCGACCTGCAGCATCCGCTCCTCGCAGCCGCGGGAAAATGGCAGGCCGAGTTCGCCGTAGATACGCCTCATCTCGCCCACGGGGTCGGCACTGAGTTCCTGCAGCCGCACTTCCGCGAGGTCGGCGGCTGGAATCTGGGCTCTGTCCGCCAGATAGTGCATCTCCGTCGCGAGATATTCGTGAGCGATGATCTCTTCCTGCTCGTCCTCGGGCAGTGGCGACTGCAGGGCAAATGCACGCTGCAATTCGCGCGCCAGAACGAGGTTGGACCGGAACACCACTTCCGGCGAACGGGAGATGTGGACAAACTTGGCGCCCGGGAACAGTTCCTGGAGGTAGCGGACGCGCGCCGTATGGCTCGGCGACTTGAGCAAAAGTCGCCGCCCGCCTGCAACCAGAGTGAGCTTCTGGACGAAAGCCAACTGATGTGAGCGCCAGCGGCTCAACTCGTCCGCCGAAAGCCCGTCGAGATCGTGAAATCGATTGAAGAAGGCCTGCCGGCGGGGAAGCACGGCGCGTCCCGCGAGGATCGACATCCCGCCCAGATTGTTCAGCGCGAAGTCGTCCTCCGCCGGCAGCCTGGCGCCCATGGGCACGACGGCGTCGAGGCGCGTCAACGGTAGCAAGGGGACGAAAAGGTAGCGCAGCAGAGCCCAGCCAAGAACGAATGTCTGAGGCGCCAGGACCTGCGGCCAGCTCGGCGATCTCAGGTTCGGATCGGCTGCCATCAGGTTCTGCAAGAACGTCGTCCCGGATCGGAAGTAGCCGAGGACGAACACAGGGGCTTTGTCCCGCTCCATCCGGGGAGGGCGCAGCCGCAACCATGCCCCAAGGATCACGCGCTCCGGCAGGGAGGCGATCGTGTTGATCCCCGAAAGCAGGAGCAGGAGCACCAGGCGCGGCCAGTAAGCGGGAGGGATCTGGCCTTCCGCACGCCATAAGACCCGCAGCACGGCGTCAAGAGGCGCCACGCCCATGAAGTGCGGATACGGCAAATAGGGCACCAGCCAACGGGCTGCGAAAGCTCGGATGCGGTGCCGGTTCGATGGCATCAGGCAGTCCGGAACATCATGGTCTCGGTGGTCAATCCCGGCCCGAACGCCATGCCGCAGCCGAGCAGGCCCGACGGCTCCTTCAGCATTTCGGCCATCACGAACATGACGGTTGCCGACGACATGTTGCCGTATCGCCGCAGCACTTCGCGCGATACGTCGAGCGCGGTCGGCTCCAGTTTGAGTGCCCGCTCGACCGCGTCGAGCACGGAACGGCCGCCGGGATGCACCGCCCACAAATCGATCTCCTTAGGCGGCCTGCCGCCGAGGATGGCCGGATGGTCGTTGCGCAGCGTCTCACGCACCGCGCCGGGAACCTGGCCGGACAGCACCATGTCGAAGCCGTCGTCGCGGATGTGCCAGCTCATCAGCTCCTTGCGCTCCACTGCCACGATGGCGTGGAAGCTTTCGAGCAGGATGCCGTGCGGTTCGGCTGTTACCAGCGAGGCGGCGCAACCGTCACCCCACAGGCAGAACGAGATCAGCTTCTCAAGCTCGGTGGCTTCCCTGAAATGCAGCGTGCACAACTCGATGTTGACGATCAGCACGCGGGCCTTCGGATCGGAGCGCACGATATGGCGTGACAGCTTCAAGGCGTTGATGGCGGCATAGCACCCCATGAAGCCGACGATGGTGCGCTCGACCGACGTCGCCAGGCCGCATCGCTGCACCAGCTCGAGGTCGATGCCAGGCGCCGAAAAGCCGGTGCAGCTCGTCACGATCAAATGCGTGATCAGCGAGCGGTCGTCGTCGGCCAGAAGCTTGTCGACGGCCTTTTGCGCCAGTTCCGGCGCGGCGGCCTCGTACATCTCCATACGGATTGCGGTGCTGGCGAACGAGCCCCTGACCGAGGTGCCGTCGCGGTCGATTGCCCCGCCGCGCGGATCGTCGGCGGGCGCAAAGCAGGAATAGCGATGTTCGATCCCGGCCAGAGCGACCATTCGCTCGAAGAGCGTAAGGCGCTGGGCATCGTCTTCAAGCAGCAATGCTCCATAGCGGAGGTAGAACTGATGCACGTCGTGTTCTGGAACTGACGTGGCAATGCCGTTCAGATACGCTTGAGGTGACAAAATTGCTCCGACAATGAGCCCAATCGGGTCTCACAAGAGGTCCAGGAATTGGGGAAGCGCTTCCTAAGGCTAACGCCGGCATAGAGTATTTTATTGCGTGGCGCCGATATTTCTCATTGGCAAACTGTGATACCAGCCTCCGATGTTCTACGAAAGGGACGGACCTTCGGCTTCGCCACCCAGATTTGCGCCATCTCCGATCCATCGCATGACCGACATGAATACCAGGCATCTGGAGCCAGAGCTCCTCGACGGCCTCCCGGCCGGTGATCCTCGTGCGATCGCATCCCGTCGTGATCTCGTTCGCATCAATGCATTGATGTTCCAGGCCAGGTTCATGGCATCGCTCTTGCGGGCCAACGTGCAAACGCCGCCGCTGCGCATCCTCGAAATAGGCACCGGTGACGGAAAGTTCATGCTGACGGTGGCGCGACTGATGGCGCGACGTTGGCCCAACGTCGAGATCGTCATGCTCGACAGGATCGGCCTGATCGGCAAGGATGTGTGCGACGCTTTCGCCAAATTTGGTTGGCGGGCGCAACCCGTAACCGCCGACATATTCGATTGGACTGGGGACAGGCCCTTCGATCTTGTCTGCGCCAACCTCATCCTCCACCACTTCGACGACGCGCGCCTGCTGGAGCTGTTTTCCCGGATCATGGCGATGGCCCCAATCCTCGTCGCGACGGAGCCGCTCAGGGCCAAGGTGCCACTTGTCGCGACCCGGTTGCTGCCATTGATCGGCGCCTGCGCGGTGACACTGAACGATGCGGCGCAAAGTGTCCGCGCCGGTTTTCGCGGCACGGAACTTTCCCAATTGTGGCAACTGTCAGGGGGAGCCCCCCTGATCGAGGGCCGCAAAGGCCTGTTCACTCAAGCTTTTGTCGGTGCCACCGTGCCCGGCACCGGATGATGCACGACGCAATTGTCATCGGTGCCGGCCCTGCCGGCAGTTCCACCGCCATTGCGCTGGCCCAGCATGGCTGGTCGGTGGCAATGGTGGAGAAGGTGGTGTTTCCACGCCGAAAGGTCTGCGGCGAATTCATGTCGGGGACCAGCCTTGCCTTGCTCGACCGGTTGGGCGTCGGTGACGTCTGGCGCGCGGAAGCCGGCCCCGAAATCCGTCGCGTCGGGTTCTTTTCGGGCGATGTCTCGGCGCAGGCGCGAATGCCGATCGCCAGGACGGGTCTCGGCCGCGCGCTCGGCCGCGATCGTTTGGATTACATCCTGTTGCAGGCCGCCGAACGTGCGGGTGTCGAGATTCTCCAGCCTTGCAAGGCGGTCGCCGTTGATCGGCGCGACGATCTGCAATTCGTGACCGTGGAGGCGGGCCAGCAGGACAAGGTTTTGAGCGCACCTGTCATCATTGCCGCGCACGGATCCTGGGAACCCGGGAAACTCCCAAGCCAGCTTCAAAGAACAAGCCGACCCTCCGACCTTTTCGGGTTCAAAGCGCATTTTACCGGCGCCGCGCTGCCGCCCGACCTGATGCCGCTGCTGGTATTCCCAGGCGGCTATGGCGGAATGGTAACGGCGGACCGTGGCCGGGTGTCGATTTCCTGCTGTATCCGCAGGGATGTTCTATCCGGACTGCGCCAGCGCTTTGGGAACATTGCGGCCGCCGACGCACTGTGGCGCCACGTTTTGGCCTCGTGCCGAGGCGTAGAGACTGCGTTGGCCGGTGCCGAATTGCATGGCCCATGGCTCGCCGCGGGACCGATTCATCCCGGCATTCGAGCCGGCTATGATCAGGGCATCTTCCGCGTCGGCAACATCGCAGGCGAGTCGCATCCTGTCATCGCGGAAGGCATTTCGATGGCGCTGCAATCCGGCTGGCTCCTTGCGAGAGAACTGGTCGCATCGGGCAAAGGTCACGAGGGCCACGACGAGATCGGACGTCGCTATCAAAGCGAGTGGCGTCGACAGTTCTCGACTCGTTTGCGTGCGGCGGCCTTGATTGCCCGAATAGCGCTTGGGCCTGGTGGCGCGACGGCCATGCGTGCCGTGATCAAGAATTTTCCGGCGGCTTTGACGCTTGGCGCTCGATTGAGTGGAAAGACCCAGCCTGTTCCGGGCTTTTGACGACAAGTAGCGCTGCTGCCACTTGAGGGGAGATGGCCGGCAGGCCAGAGAGGGGCGCTGTTCTGTAAACCTATCACCCGCTTCCAAAAGACCGATACCATGGGGAAAAGTTCGCCCAGCCTGGACTAAACTCCCAAGATCGGATTTTGGTGTTACATCTCAGGCAGATATCCCTAAAGAACGGATGGCGGGAAGATCATGGGATTTGGGGTCTTCATTCACCGCTCAGATTCGATCTACGATGATAGCCCCGCTGAGCAATACCAGTTTCCCCGTCAATATCTGCGTCGTGTCGAAGCATGCGTCGGTGACTGGGTCATCTACTACGAGCCCAGCAAGGTAAACGAGACACGCGGCTATTTCGCCGTGGCCAAAGTCCAACAGGTCATTCCCGACCCCGCAGCGCCTGACATGTATCTCGCGCTGATCGAACCCGACACCTACCTCGATTTCGCCAACCCTGTTCCATTTAACGGGACCGACGGCCTCGTTGAACGAGGCTTGCTCAATGACGAGGGACGGATTTCTGGTCGCGCCCAGTCGGCGGTCCGTCCGATCAGCCCAGGCGACTTCAACCGCATCATCGATCTGGGTCTGGACACAGGTGAGCCATTGCTGCCCCGCGTTGACGAGATCGGTACTGACTTGGAGGAAGAGCAGGCACCATTCGAGTTCGAGCAGACCCGCAGCCGCGTAAGCTATCTTGGATCGCGGATCATGCGAGACCGCGTTTTCCGCAGCATCGTCCTGCGAGCCTATGACGAGCGCTGCGCGATCACCGGGCTCAAATTGATCAACGGCCGCGGCCGAGCTGAGGTGTCGGCCGCCCATATTCGACCAGTCGAAATGAATGGCCCGGATGTCATCAACAATGGAATCGCACTATCGGGTACAGCCCACTGGATGTTCGATCGCGGATTGATCAGCCTTTCCGACGATCTGGAGATCCTGATCTCACGACAGGTCAACGACTTCGAGAGTGTGCAGGGGTTCATAAACAAGACCGGTCGGGCGCTTCCGCCTCGCCGGCAATTTGAGCGTCCGCACCCTCGTTTCCTGCAATGGCACCGCGAGAACTGCTTTAAGCAGTGAGCTTCCCCTCCAACGCCAGAACGCCAACCTACCCCCTTGCCATCCCCGCCACCTTCCCCTAATCTCCTCGTGAGAAAACCTTTTCCCAAATCGCCCGCAAGCGCTGACCTCACCAGTCAGCCCCTTGCAGGGCGGTAAGAGAAAACCTTTTCCCAACTAAGGGATTTGCCGCGCATCATGTCGTCCGACGCCTCGCCAGCGCCCGCCAAGACCCCGGTCACCCTGCGTGAGGTGGCCTCGGCCGCCGGCGTCAGTGTCGCCACGGCGTCGAAGGCGCTGAACGGGCAGGGGCGTATGACGGCGGAGACGCGCGAGCGCATCCGCGAGACGGCGCAGCGGCTGGGTTTTCGGCCGAACAGCCTGGCGCAGAGCCTTTTGCGCAAGCGCTCCTTCACCGTCGGGCTGCTCACCAACGATACCTACGGCCGCTTCTCGCTGCCGCTGATGGCCGGCGTGTCCGATGCGCTGGTCGATGCCGGCGTCTCGGTGTTCCTGTGCAATGTCGAGGACGACCAGCGGCTCGGCCAGCTGCATGTCGAGGCCATGCTCGACAAGCGCGTCGACGGCATCATCGCCACCGGCAAGCGCATCGACCGCCACCTGCCGGTCGATCTCGCCAATCTGCGCATCCCGGTGATCTATGCCTTCACCCAGCCCGATCCAGATGCCATCGGCTTCGTCTCAGACGATGCCGGCGGCGCGCGGCTGGCGGTCGAGCATTTTTGCGCGCTCGGGCGCCGGCGCATCGCCCATGTCAGCGGTCCCGCGAGCTTCGCCGTGGTGCATGAGCGGGCGCGGGCCTATCGCGAGGTGCTGACCGAGCACGGCCTGCCGGTCGCCGAACCGCTGCTCGGGGCCTGGTCGGAAGCCTGGGGGCACGAGGCGGTGGCAAGGCTGTTCGACGGCGGGGCGGGCCAAGCTTTCAACGGCAAGGTGGGAGAACGGCCGGATGCCGTCTTCTGCGGCAACGACCAGATCGCGCGCGGCGTCATCGATGCGCTGCGCGAGCGCGGCATCAACGTGCCCGCCGATGTAGGCGTCATCGGCTTCGACAATTGGGAGATCGTGGCCGAGGCGACACGCCCGCCGCTGACCTCGGTCGACATGAACCTGGCGGCGCTCGGCCGCGAGGCCGGGCTCACTCTGCTTTCGCTCGTCGGCGGCCAAGCGGCCGCGCCGGGCATTCGAAAACTGCCGTGCCGGCTGGTGGTGCGTCAGTCATGCGGCCGCCCGCCGGGCGGCTGAGGAACTAGGGCTGCGTGTCCGGTTTTCGCTGGGAAGCGCGGCCACAGGGAGGAGAAGAAAACCATGAGGAGGAGAACCATGAAGACCATGATCGCCGGGCTCGCCTTTGCGAGCATTTTGGGCACGCTGGCAACAGCTTCTGCCGCTGACACCGCCAACATCTGGGTTCGTGCCGACGGCTCGAACTTCATGCCGCGCATCGTCGATGCCTTCAACAAGGGCCATGAGAACCAGGTCAAGCTGGACATCATTCCCAATGCCGAGATCATCCCGAAATATGGCGCTGCCGCCGCCGGCGGCACGGCGCCCGACGCGCTGTCGCTCGACCTGATCTACACGCCGTCCTTTGCCGCCGCCGGCCAGCTGGAAGACATCACCGACTGGGCGAAGTCGCTGCCTTATTTCGCCAGCCTGTCGCCGGCGCATGTCAAGACCGGCACCTACAAGGACCACATTTACGGCCTGCCGTTCTCGGCCGACGCCTCGGTGCTGATCTGGAACAAGAAACTGTTCAAGCAGGCGGGGCTCGATCCCGACAAGGGCCCGACCAACTGGGCCGAGATCGCGACTGATGCCGAAAAGGTCAACGCGCTCGGCGGCGACATCAAGGGCTTCTACTTCTCCGGCAATTGCGGCGGCTGCAACATCTTCACCTTCACGCCGCTGATCTGGGCCTCGGGTGGCGACATTCTGAGCGAAGACGGCTCGAAGGCGACGCTCGACAGCCCGCAATTGCGCGGCGCCATCGACCTCTACCGCTCGATGGTCAAGAAGGATCTGGTGCCGGCCGGCGCGCAGACCGACACTGGCGCCAATTTCTTTGCTGCCTTTGCCGGCGGCAATATCGGCATCTCGCCATCCGGCGCCTTCGCCATCGGCGCGCTCAACACCCAGTATCCCAATGTCGACTACGGCGTCACCTTCCTGCCGGGCAAAGACAGTGGCTGGTCGTCCTTTGCCGGCGGCGACAATTTCGTCGTCACCAAGGGCACCAAAAAACTCGCGGTGGTGAAGGAGTTTCTGGACTTCGCCTATTCGCTCGAAGGCCAGACCATTTTGGCCAAATACGGCAGCCTGCCAGTGCGCGGCGACATCGCCAAGGACGCGCTGAAGGATCTCGATCCGCGCTACCAGATCGCCGCCGAAGCCATGGCCAAGGGCCGCACGCCCTATTCCGTGGTGTTCAACGATCTGATCAACTCGGCCAACGGTCCGTGGACGCAGATGATCAACGAGGTCTTCTTCGGCGACGACGTCGATGGCGCCATCGCCAATGCACAAGAGACCATGCAGTCGATCATCGACCAGGCGCAGAAATAAGGACTGGCCGGCGGCAGGGGTGGCGCAACGCCCCTGCTGTCAAAAGTCCTGATCCGGCCGCCCGCCCCGTCTCCCTGGACGGGCGGCCGGCGCTCCTTACCCTCCCCCTTGTGGGGAGGGTCGCTGCGAAGCAGCGGGGTGGGGGTCAGCGCCGGCACCCCCACCCGGACCTGCGGTCCGACCTCCCCACAAGGGGGAGGTGGGGCGACCAATTGGATCCGACGGAAGAACAGGCAAGGTATGACCGCCATCGCAACCACCACCCCGTCACGCGCCAGAAAACTGGTCGGCGCCGGCCGCCGGCAGTGGATCGGCTTGCTCTATGTCGCGCCGGCCGTGGCGCTGGTGGTCGTGTTCTTCATCATTCCGCTCGGCATGACGGCCTGGATGTCGCTGCACAATTGGCCGCTGATGGGCGAGCATTTTTACATCGGCTTCGACAATTACCTGGCGATCCTGCGCGACAACCGGTTCTGGAACGCGCTCAGCTTCACCGGCTACTACACGGTGATCGTGACCATCGCGATCTTCGCCGTCGCCTTTCCGCTGGCGCTGTTCATCGAAAGACCGCGGCAGCTGACCGGCTTCTACCGGACATCCTTCTTCATGCCGGCGGTCGTCGGTTTCGCCTCGGCCAGCCTGCTCTGGTCATGGCTGCTCAATGTCGATTCCGGCCTGTTCAGCCCGGCCGCCTTCGACCTCGGCCTGACCACGAAAAAGTTCAACCTTTTGGCGACGTTCCAGCCGGCCTTCTGGTCGATCATCGCCATGGTCGTCTGGAAGGTCGCGGGCTTCACCATGATCATCCTGATGACCGGCCTGCAGTCGATCCCGACCGATCTGCAGGAAGCCGCGATGATCGACGGGGCAGGGCCGTTCGCCCGCTTTCGTGCCATCACGCTGCCCTTGATGCGCCGCACGCTGGCGCTGGCGCTGATCCTGTCGGTCGCCGGTTCGATCCTGGCCTTCGACCAGTTCTACATCATCCTGCGCGGCGGCCCGCGCAACCAGACGCTGACCGCCGTCTACTGGATTTTCAACCAGTCCTTCGTCTCGTTCAAGCTGGGCTATGGCGCAGCGCTGTCGATGATCCTGCTGGCCATCCTGGTGGCGCTCAGCCTGGTTCAGCTGTGGCTGCTGCGCAAGCCGGAGGGCATCGACTGATGGCGCAGGCACGAAGCCGCAGGAGCCGCCTCGGGCTCAAGATCGCCGAGCATTCGACCGGCATGATCGCGTCGGCGCTGTTCATCGCGCCGATCGTCTGGGCCGTGCTGTCAACCTTCAAGCCGGCGCAGGAGGCGCGCCAGCCGCCGCTGCCGCCATGGCCGACGACAGGTTTTTCGGTCGAGAACTACCGCACGCTCAACACCTTTGGCGACGGCCTCTGGCTGCCGGCGCAAAACAGCCTCTATGTCTCGGTGATGACGGTGATCCTGTCGGTCATCGTCAGCGTGCTGGCCGGCTACGGCTTTTCGCGCTTCCGCTTTCCGATGAAAGACCTGCTCTTCATCGTCATCCTGTCGACGATCATGATCCCGTTCCAGTCGATCCTGACGCCGATCTTCCTGGTGCTGACCAAGATCGGCCTGCACAACACGCTGACCGGGCTGGTCTGCGTCTACACCACGCTGCAATTGCCGTTCTCGATCTTCATGATGCGAAACGCTTTTGACGCGGTGCCGCGCGAGATCGAGGAAGCCGCACGCATGGACGGCGCCAACAACGTCACCATGCTGTTGCAGGTGATGCTGCCGCTGGTTTGGCCGGGCATCGTCACCATCGCGCTGTTTGCCTTCCTCGGCGCCTGGAACGAGTTCCTGGCGGCACTGGTGCTGATGACCGACCAGTCCAAATTCACGCTGCCGATCATGATGACGGCGCTGCAGTCCGGCCGCTTCGGCGCCATCGACTGGGGCGCGGTGCAGGCGGGCGTCACCGTGATGATGGTGCCGTGCCTGGTGCTCTTCCTGCTGCTGCAGCGCTTCTACATCCGCGGCCTGATGGCAGGGGCCGTGAAATGACCAATACGATTTTCCAACGGAGTGACCCATGACCGTCCAACCATCCGCCAAGCCCGGCAAGCCAAAACTCGCCTTCCGCCCGCTGCCGGTGCCGCAGGTCGACGTGCGCGGCTTCTGGGGCGACCGGGTCGATGCCGTGGCGTCACGCACCGCCGACATCCTTTACGAGCGCTGCGTCGAGGCGCGCATGCTGGAGCAGATCGACCCGGACCGGCCCTCGCCGGGCGTCGTCATCCCGTTCCATTCGCCGTCGCCCGACGAGGCGGCCAGCCCCGGCTTCACCGGCTCGACGGTGACGACGCAGATGTTCTGGGACTCCGATTGGGGCAAGACCATCGAGACCGCGGCCTATTCGCTCTACCGGCGCAAGAACGCGGCACTCGAGAAGAAGATCGACGCCGTCATCGACCTGTACGGCAGGCTGCAGCAGGAAGACGGTTATCTCTCCAGCTGGTACCAGCGCATCCAGCCCGGCAAGCGCTGGACCAATCTGCGCGATTGCCACGAGCTCTACTGCGCCGGCCATCTGATCGAAGGCGCGGTCGCCTACTACCAGGCCACGGGCAAGCGCAAGCTGCTCGACATTATGTGCCGCTATGTCGACCATATCGCCGACACGTTTGGTCCCGAGCCCGGCAAGAAGAAGGGCTATTGCGGCCATGAGGAGATCGAGCTGGCGCTGGTCAAGCTGGCGCGAGCGACGGGCGAGCAGAAATACATGAACCTCGCCAAATACTTCATCGACCAGCGCGGTCAGCAGCCTCACTACTTCGACGAGGAGGCGCGCGCCCGCGGTGCCGACCCGAAAGCCTACCATTTCAAGACTTATGAGTACAATCAGTCGCACCAGCCGGTGCGCGAGCAGGACAAGGTCGTCGGCCATGCGGTGCGGGCGATGTACCTGTTCTCAGGCATGGCCGATATCGCCACCGAATATGGCGACGATACGCTCAGGGCAGCGCTCGACCGTCTCTGGAACGATCTGACGACCAAGAACCTCTACATCACCGGGGGCATCGGGCCATCGGCGCACAATGAGGGCTTTACCAGCGACTACGACCTGCCCAATGAAACCGCCTATGCCGAGACCTGCGCCTCGGTCGGGCTGGTGTTCTGGGCAAGCCGCATGCTCGGCATGGGGCCCAATGCGCGTTACGCCGACATGATGGAGCGGGCGCTCTACAACGGTTCGATCTCAGGCCTGTCGCTCGATGGCTCGCTGTTCTTCTACGAAAACCCGCTGGAGAGCCGCGGAAAGCACAACCGCTGGAAATGGCATCGCTGCCCATGCTGCCCGCCCAATATCGGGCGCATGGTCGCCTCCATCGGCAGCTATTTCTACAGCTTGGCGGACGACGCCCTGGCGGTTCATCTCTATGGCGACTCGACCGCCCGCTTTGACATATCGAACCGGGCGGTCAGTCTGATCCAGAGCAGCAACTATCCCTGGGACGGCGCGGTCTCAATCCGGATCGAGACCGACGCACCGGTCGAGTTCACCTTGCACCTGCGCATTCCCTCCTGGTGCGGCAAGGCGGCGCTCAAGGTCAACGGCGTCGCGGTCGATGTGGAGGGCGCCACCAGCGACGGCTATGCCGCGATCCGGCGCGAGTGGCGCCAGGGCGACCGGGTGGAACTCGATCTGGAAATGTCGATCGCCCGGCTCTTCGCCAATCCGGAAGTGCGCCAGGACATCGGCCGCGTCGCACTTGCCCGCGGTCCGCTGATCTATTGCGTCGAGGAGACCGACAATGCCGGCCAGCTGCACCGCATCGCTCTGCCGCGCACCGCCAGGATCGAGGCGCACCCCGAACCGAACCTGCTCGGCGGCGTCGTCACACTTTCGGCCATTGCCAGTACGGAAGCCCAGGAAAACTGGGAAAGCGGGCTCTATCGCACCGATCCGCCTTCCCTGAGCGAGACCAAAATCACCGCCGTTCCGTACTTTGCCTGGGACAACCGCGAACCCGGCGAGATGCTGGTCTGGCTGCGGGACGGCTGAGGCAACTACAGGCGCAGGAAAGCTGTCAGCGGCAGGTGATCGGAGGCAACCCGCGACAGCGGCGTGTCATGGGCTTCCACTGTCGAGATCATGTCCTCCCGGTTGGCCATGATCCGGTCGAGCGCCAGCAGCGGAAGGCTCGACGGAAAGGTGGGAACCGCCGGCGGCGAGGACCCAAAAGTCGCATGCAGCGTCTTCAGCGCCGACCGGTTTCCGAGCCGCCATTCGTTCAGGTCGCCAAGCAGCAGCGTTGGCGTCTCGTCCGGGCGGTTCATGATGTCAAGCACGACGCGCGCCTGTTCGGAGCGCGACCGGCGCAGCAGGCCGAGATGCGCCGCGATGATGCGCAGCGTCCGCTTTTCGTCGAGATCGATCTCGGCAACCAGCGCCCCGCGCGGTTCGAGGCCGGGCAGCTTTATCTGGTGGATATCGCGAACCGTGCCGCGCTTGAACAGCAAGACGTTGCCGTGCCAGCCATGTCCCTTGCCGTTTCCCGATACCGGCACCGGCACCAGGCCCGTTTCCATTTCGAGCCGCGCAAGATCGAGAAGCCCGGAACGGTCGCCGAACCGGTTGTCCGCCTCCTGCAGCGCAATGACGTCAGGGCCGATTTCGCGGATGACGCGGACAATCCGGTCCGGGTCGAACTTCCTGTCGACGCCCACGCATTTGTGAACGTTGTAGGACGCGACCAATGTGCCTGCGGCCTCCGTCCGCTCATGCGGCGCGGACCCTGCCGCCCGGGCTCGTCTGCGGCGAATGGTTGAAAGCATGTTTGCCTGAAGGCTGCGTACGGTTCTCTGCATGTATCCGCTGCTTATGTCTTTCCGGATTTCAGCTTCTATAGATAGGGCGATCCCAGCCACAGCAATCGGTCGAAGACACGAATGACAAATGGCCGCGCTTTCAACGTATCGAGTGTCACGGGTATGGCGGCGGCGATTGCCGATCCGATGCGCGCTTCGATCTCGGCGGCAAAGCCTGCATCCAGAACCTCCATGTCGATTTCGAAATTCAGCCTGAGCGAGCGGGCATCGAGGTTGGAGGAGCCGACATAGGCCCAGACGCCATCGACCGACAACAGCTTCGAATGGTCGAACGCCCCGGTGTGGCGCCATACACGGCAATAGTGCTTCAGCACCTGGTCGAATTGCGCTGTCATCGCGCGGTCGACAAGGAAGAGATTGTTCACCGCCGGCACGACGATGTCGATCTCGACGCCGCGCCGGGCCGCCGTGGTCAGCGCGCTGATTAGCTCCCGATCCGGCAGGAAATAGGGCGACATGATGCGGATCGAATGGCGGGCGACCGAAAATGCCCCCATCAGCAGTTTGTGGTTGGTCTCGATGCTGGCATCCGGCCCCGACGCCACCGCGCGCACCAGCATCGGCTCACCGGCAGGCGGCGAGGGCTTGTCCACCTGCCAGTCGTCGCCCTTGAGGGCCTCGTTGCCGGCAAAGCGCCAATCCTCGGCGGCAACCGAAAACAGGTCGGCCACCACCGGTCCGGTCACCTGGAAATGCGTATCCACCGAGCTGGCGGAGCCTGCGAACGCGGCCGAAAATCCCTTTCGGATGTTCATTCCTCCGGTGAAGGCGACCGTGCCATCGACGATCAGGATCTTCCTGTGTGTTCTTAAGTTTGCATAGGGAAGACGCAGGCCCATGACGATGTTGCCATTGAACAGATCGACGGTGATATTTGCTTCTCTGAGATGCGCCAGGATGCTGGGGACGGAGTAGCGCACGCCTACCGCATCGATCAGCACGCGGACGCTGACACCCCGTTTGACCGCGCCGGCCAGCGACTCGACGAACAGCCGCCCGACCTCGTCATTGTCGAAGATGTAGGTCTCCAGAAAGATGCTGCGCTCTGCGCCGTCGATCGCCCGGCGCATCGCGGCATAGGCTTCGTCGCCGGTCTTCAGGATTGCAATGGCATTTCCCGATGTCAGGGCGCGCCGCGCCACCCTGTCGCCCAACGTCTTCAGGCCAGTGAACCGCAGGCCATAGCGCTCGGCAATCAGGTTTTCCGCGGCAATGTCGCCGTCGCGTCTTGCGGAAGCGGCCTCGCGGGCGAGCAGCCGCTGTGCGCTGATCGTTGCGCGCCGGATCCGGTTGATGCCGGCAACGGCGTAGATAATCGCGCCAACAAACGGCGACAGCAGCATGACGCCCACCCAGCCCGTGGCCGCGCGGACGTCCTCCTTCGTCATGATGGCGTGGACGATGCCGATGGTTGCCATCACCATCGGAATGATCATCAGGATCTGGGGCCAGTGAGTCGCTAGGGTCTGCAACATCGGCAGGACTATCCAGCGAGCGGCCGCAGAAGGCAATGCAGCTGATTTTGGAGCCGACCGGGCAATTGCAAGCGCGGACGCCGCCGGCTCGCTGGCGCGTGATGACGATTGCCATGACGCCCCGCGTGCAATAGGCCTTTGCCGGAAAAGCGCAGGGGAGGATTGCCGTGACCGGAACAGCCCAGACATGGCGTGTCGGCATCCTTTTTTCGCGCAGCGGCATCACCTCGGTCACCGAAAGCGAGCATTTCTACGGGACGGCGCTCGCCATTGAGGAGATCAATGCCGGCGGCGGCGTTCTGGGGCGACAGATCGAGCCCATAGCCTACGACCCGGGCAGCGACCATGAGGCGTTTCGGTCGCTGGCCCGCAAGCTTCTGACCGAGGACGATGTCAACGTCATCTTCGGCTGTTCGATGTCGGGCAGCCGCAAGGCCGTGCTGCCCATCGTCGAGCGCTACAATGGTTTGCTCTGGTATCCCTCGATCTACGAGGGTTTCGAATATTCCGAGAACGTCCTCTACACCGGCGCCACGCTCAACCAGAACACCTTCGCGCTCGCCGACTTCATCCTGCAGCGCTACGGGCCGCGCGTGTTCATGGCTGGGTCCGACTACATTTATCCGCATGAGTCCAACCGGGTGATGCGCGACCTCCTGGAATGCAAGGGCGGCACGATCGTCGAGGAACAATATGTGCCGCTCGATGCCGACGAACGCCGGATCCGCCGCTTGATGGCCGACATCGAGAAGGCCGCGCCGGACGCAGTGTTCTCGACGGTGATCGGGCGCAGCGCGCAAATCCTCTACCGGCTCTATGCCGAGGCCGGCATCGACCGGACAAAGCGGCCGATCGCCAGCCTGACGCTCGCCGAAGGCGAGATCAGGGTGATCGGCGCCGAGCACTGCACCGGCCATGTGCTGGCCGCGCCCTATCTTGCGAGTGTCGACAGCGATGAGAACCAGCGCTTTGTCGGGGACCTCGCCCGCCGCTTTGGCGACCGCACGACAGCAACCATGTGGTCGCAGACGGCGTATACGCAGGTGCATCTGTTCGCCCGCGCACTGGAAAAGGCGGGAACCCTCGACACATTCCGCCTCGGCCAGGCAGCGCTGGAAGTCGACTATGCGTCGCCCGAGGGACGGATGATGTTCGACCAGGAGAACCGTCACGTCTGGTCGACACCGCGCATCGGCATCGCCAACGCCAGCGGCCAGTTCGACATCGCCTGGCAATCGCAGGCGCCGATCCGGCCAGACCCTTATCTCGCCGCGACCCATTTTGAGGAGCCGTGGCTGTAATGACGGCGACGCTCAAACGCATCCTCAACGACCTGCGGCAAGCGAAGATCCTGGTCATCCATCCCAAGGACGAGGATGGCGCAGCCCTTGTCGATCACTTGCGGCGCCTCGGCTGCGAGGTTCGGGCCGCGTGGCCGCCACCGGCATCGATCCCCGGCGACATCGATACGGTGTTCGTGCAGGTGGGCGAAGCGCCGACAGACGCGATGGTGTCGCTAATCGAAGGCGCCAGCGCCGCCGTGGTCGCCATCGTCACCTATGAAAGCCCGACCTCGATCAAGGCGATCATCGACCTCAACGCCCATGGCGTCATCACCAAGCCGCTGCGGCAACTTGGCGTGCTGACGCAATTTGCACTGGCCCGCTATCGCTACGGCTATGAAGGACGGCTCGCCAACAAGGTACGCAAGCTCGAGGATACGCTGAAAGGTCGACGCACGATCGAGAAGGCGGTCAAGGTGCTGGTCGAGATGAACGGCGTCGACGAGGAGACCGCCTACAAATTGATCCGTGACCAGGCGACATCGAAGCGCGTCGCGCTGGTTTCGGTGGCCGATGGCATCCTCGCGGCGCAGGAAGCGATGCGGACTTTCGGCTTCGGGATTTCCGCGCAGGGCAATCAGAAACAGCCGAACGATCGATAGGTCGACAGCGGCAGACCACAGCAGATATCTTTCGTAACATACTGATTCTGATGATATAAAAGATGCCAAGCTCCATCATTCGCGGCTCACATCTTTGGCCCTTGACGTGATCTCCCGGCTGTGCAACTTCTTAAAGCACGAGCAGGTTTGCTCTTCGGCAGGAATGCCGTTTCACATTGATGGCTATGTAGCCCTTGGCTCGCGGATGACTTCCGCGCCCAGGGGTTTTTTGCGTTTGGAGACAGGCTTTGGCACTATTGGCGACAGCATCCACGGACCTCCGTCTGGCCTGCATCCAGTTCCAACCGGCGATCGGCCGCCTGGACAAGAATCTCGAATCGATGGAGCGGTTGATCCGCCAGGCCGCCGGTCGCGGCGCATCGGTGGTGGTGCTGCCGGAACTCGCCGACAGCGGCTACGTTTTCGACAGCCGGGAAGAGCTCGCCGAACTCGCAGCGCCCATCCCTGAGGGACGCAGTGGCGTGCTGCTGTGCTCGCTGGCCAGCGAACTCGGCCTCCACATCGTCAGCGGCCTTGCCGAGCGCGACGGCGACCGGTTCTTCAACGCCGCCATGCTGTGCGGGCCATCGGGTCCCATCGGCACCTATCGCAAGCTGCATTTGTGGAACCGCGAAAAACTCTACTTCCAGCCGGGCAATCTCGGCCTGCCGGTGTTCGACACCGCGATCGGCCGGATCGGCGTGGCGATCTGCTATGACGGCTGGTTCCCGGAGACCTATCGGCAGCTGGCGCTGAAGGGCGCCGAGCTGGTCTGCGTGCCGACCAACTGGGTGCCGATGCCCGCTCAGGGCGACCACCCGGAGCCGATGGCCAACATCCTGCACAAGGCGGCCGCCCACAGCAACGGCATCTACATCGCCTGCGCCGACCGTGTCGGCATCGAGCGGGGCCAGCCCTTTGTCGGCAGGAGCCTGATCGTCGGCCCGACCGGCTGGCCGATCGCCGGGCCGGCTAGCGAAGCCGACGAAGAGATCCTCATCGCCACGATCAACCTCGGCGAGGTCGCCAAGGCGCGGGCGTTGAGTGAGCGCAACGACGCCATCGGCGACCGCCGCAGTGACGTCTACGGATAACCAAGAAGAAGCCGGCACCACCCGGTAAGATCAACCAGAGAAAGGGGAATACCATGAAGAACAGAGCAGTGATCCTTGCATTCGCCAGCGCCGCCCTGACCAGCGCCGCCTTTGCCGCGGACGGTCCGATCAAGATCGGCATCCCGGTCGGCCTCTCCGGCGCCAACAGCGTCGTCGCGCCGTCGGTGGTGCAATCAGCGGAACTCGCGGTTGCCGAAATCAACGCCGCCGGTGGCGTGCTCGGACGCCAGCTTGCGCTGGAGATCGCCGACGATGCCTCGGGTGCGGCGGGGGCACAGAAGGCCTTCGATTCGCTGGTCTTCCAGAAGGAGGTCAACGCCGTCATCACCATGGAGACGAGCGCTGCCCGCAATGCCGGCCTGCCGATCATCTCGAAGGGCGACATCCCCTACATCTACACCTCGTTCTACGAGGGCAAATCCTGCAATCCCAATCTGTTCGTCAATGCCTGGGTGCCTGAGCAGCAGGTGCCGCCGATCGTCGACAATTTCATCAAGACGCAAGGCGCCAAGAAATTCTTCCTGATCGGCTCGGATTACGCGTTCGGCCGCGGCATGCTGGAATTCGCCAAGGCCTATATCGAGAAGTCGGGCGCCAGTGTCGTCGGCGAAGAATATCTGCCGATGGAAGGCAGCGACTGGACGGCGATCATCTCCAATCTGAAGAGCTCCGGCGCCGATGCGGTGATCACCTCGACCGCCGGCGGAGCACCCAATGTCACCTTGACCAAGCAGTTGCGGGGCGCTGGCGTCACCATCCCCTATGGCAACCTCGCCGTTGACGAAGGGACCGCCAAGAGCATGGGCGCGGATGCTGCCGGCATCTTCATTTCCGCGTCCTATGTGACCAGCATCGGCAGCGACGCCAACAAGAGCTTCCTTGCCGCCATCGAGAAGAAGTACGGCGCCGAGCTGCGCACCCCCAACGACCTCTCGGTACCTGAGTATGAAGGCATCTATCTGTACAAGGCCGCGGTCGAGAAAGCCGGGTCGACCGACACCGCGGCTGTGCTCGCGGCACTTGCCGAGGTATCCTTCGTCGGCCCGCGCGGCACGGTCTCGATGAGCAAGCAGCACCATGCTCCGCTGACCATGTATCTCGGCCAGGTGAAGGCGGATGGCTCGGTGACCGTCGTCGACAAATTCGAAGGCGTCGACCCCGGGCAACAGTGCCCGAATCTGTAATCGCGCCTCTGTTCGCAACGGGGCGGCCCTGTGCCGCCCCGTTCCACATCATCGGGGACCTGCCATGACGCTTCTCCTGGACATGGTGACGACGGCGGCGATCCTGTTCATCGTTGCCGCCGGCCTGCTTGCGATCTTCGGTGTGCTGAAGATCATCAATTTCGCCCACGGCGCCTGGCTGACAATCGGCGCCTATTGCGCGGTGGCGACGGCCGGCCTCGGGCTCAATCCCTGGGCAGCGCTGCCGATTGCCTTTGCCGTCGGCGCAATCCTTGGCGGCATCACCGAACTGGTGATCGTGCGGCCGCTTTATCGCCGGCCACTCGACGCGATCCTGGCGACCTGGGGGCTCGGCATCGTCATCGGCCAGCTGATCACGCTTTGGTTCGGGCGCGACGTGCAGTTCACTGCCAATCTGCTGTCGGGCACCGTCGATGTCTTCGGCGTCGGCTATTCGCTCTACCGGCTGTTCGCGGTCGCTGCCGCGCTGGTCATCGGGCTTGCCTTCACCTTCCTGCTCGAAGGCACGCGGCTCGGCCTGTCGGCGCAAGCGGTGATCATGAACGAGATGTTGGCGCGCGCACTCGGCATCGACACGGCGCGGGTGCGTCTGGCCACCTTCATGGTCGGCACCGGACTGGCGGCACTTGCCGGCGTGCTGCTGACGCCGCTGACCAGCGTCGATCCGAACATGGGCGTTGCCTGGCTGATCGGCTCGTTCATGTTGGTCATGGTCGCCGGATCGTCCTTCTCGACGCTGGCCATCGCCTGCCTCGTCTTCGGTGGCGCCCAGGTTCTGGTCAGCACCTTCGTCAGCCCCATTCTCGGCGGCATCACGGTGGCGGTCCTGTGCGCCCTGGTGTTGCGCATCAGCCCGAAGGGATTTGCCCGTGCCTGAAAACCGTTCCATCCCACCGAGGGTCTGGCTGTTTGCAGCCCTTGCGCTTGCGACCGCGGTCGTCGTCATCATCGGGCCTGCGCTGTTCGATCGCTTTACGCTCAACGTGCTGACCCGCTCGATGATCTACGCCATGTTGGCGGTGACCGTCGACATTCTGTGGGGCTATACCGGCATCCTGACCTTCGGCCAGGCGGCATTCTTCGGTACCGGCGCCTATGCCAGCGCCATGGTGCTGAGCCATCTCGGCTCGACGCCCGCCCTTCTGGCATTGGCGCTGGCCCTGGCGATCCTCGTGCCTGTGCTGCTTGGCGGTTTCGTCGGCTGGCTGTCGTTCGGCCATGGCTCGACACCGCTCTATGCGACGGTGATCTCGCTGGTGGTGCCGATCGTGGTGACGCAGCTGGTGTTTTCGGGCGGTGTGTGGACAGGATCGAGCAGCGGGCTGGTCGGCTACTCCGGCCTGCCGCTCGGCCTGCCGGGCTATTTCCGGCTGACCGGCATCTGCCTGATTGTCACCACTGTCGTCGCCCTGGTTTTCACCCGCTCCGATGCCGGCAAGCTGCTCATCGCCATTCGCGACAATGAAGCGCGCTGCGCCTATCTCGGCCTCGATCCGCAGCGCCTCAAGATCGTGCTCACGGCGCTGCTGGCCGGCGTCGCCGGCATTGCCGGCTTCCTCTATGCCAATGCGTCGGGCGTGGTGGCGCCGGAAAACACCGGTTTCGTCTTCGGCACCGAGATCGTCATCTGGACCGCGCTGGGCGGCCGCGGCACCATCATCGGGCCGGTCATGGGCGCGATCGGCATCGACTATCTCAGCGCCCAGCTGTCCGGCGATCTGCCCTTCCTGTGGAACCTGGTCGTCGGAACCCTGTTCGTGGTCATGATCATCCTGTTGCCGAACGGGCTGGCGCAGCTGGCCAGAATGGCCCTGCCGCGCCGCAATGCTCAGCAGGCCAACGCCGCCGGCAGCCCGGTCATCGCCGTCGAGACGGCCGGGACCGGCAGCGCCGGCGACAACCGCGTGCTCTCAGTCAGCGGCCTCGGCAAATCCTTCGGCAGCCTGCAGGTGCTGCAAGGCATAGACCTCGACGTGCGTCCCGGCGAACTGGTCAGCCTCGTCGGTCCCAATGGCGCCGGCAAGACGACGCTGATGCGGTGTCTCAGCGACGGCACCGAAGCCACCACCGGAAGCGTCAGCATCGCCGGCCAGGACATCGGTGGCATGACACCGGACGAAATCGTGGCGCTCGGCGTCGGCCGAAAATTCCAGGTGGCGAGCGTCTTCGACAGCCTGACCGTCGCCGACTGCCTGCGCATCGCACGCGCCTCCCGCCAGGCGCCGAGCCTGCTGCGCCGCTCCGCCACGCTTGGATTGCCGGCAGCGGCCGCCGACATCTTGCACTCCACCGGGCTCGATCGCATGCTCGGCCAGCCGGTGTCGCTCTTGTCGCATGGGCAGAAGCAGAGCCTCGAGCTCGCCATGGTCGTTGCGCTCGAGCCGAAACTCATCCTGCTTGACGAGCCGACGGCCGGGCTGACCAAGGTCGAGCGCACCACCATCGGCGCCACGCTGCAGAAACTGACCGGCGAGCTTGGCTTCGCCGCCATCCTGGTCGAGCACGATCTCGATTTCGTCCGCGACATCTCAACCAGGATCGTCGTTCTCCATCAGGGCAAGCTTGTCCTCGACGGCAGCGTCGCCGAGGTGGTCGATTCCGAAACGGTCAGGACGATCTATTCGGGAGCCGCCCATGCTTGAGACCAGAGAGGCCAGAACCACCGTGCCGAAACTCTCGCTGTCGAACGTTTCGAGCGGCTATGGGCCGGTCGCCGTCATCGAGGCGCTGTCGCTTTCCATCGCGCCCGGGCAGATTTTTGCGCTGATGGGCAAGAATGGCATGGGCAAGACCACGGTGCTCAAAACCATTCTCGGCTTCGTGGCGCTGCGTTCGGGCGACATCCGCCTCGATGGCGCGTCGATCTCCGGTGTTTCCCAGGCCTCGTTGATCGCATCGGGCGTCGGCTATGCGCCACAGGAGCAGGCCCTGTTCCAGGATCTCAGCGTGCGTGACAATCTGCGGCTCGCCCTGCGTTCGGATCGCGGCTTCGCGCAAGCGGTGGAGCGGGTCTACGGGCATTTTCCGTTCCTGCGGGAGCGCCTGTCGCAACGCGCCGGAACGCTGTCCGGCGGCGAGCAGAAGATGCTGATCCTCGGCCGTGCGCTGATGCTGCAGCCGAAGCTGCTTTTGATCGACGAGATTTCGGAGGGTCTGCAGCCCTCCGTCGTCGAACGTATCGCCACGGCTCTCAGGGAAGAACGCAGGGCCAACGGCACGACGATCCTGATCGTCGAGCAGAACCTGCCCTTCGCGCTCGGCATAGCCGACAGCTGGGCGGTGCTGAAGCTCGGCCGCGTCGACGATGCCGGCGAGGTGACGGAGGGAACGGCGGCCCGGGTGCTGCAGCACCTGAAAATCTAGGGCACCAAAGCGGAAACCAGCTTCAGCCGAGGCTCTCCGCACCGCGCGGATATTTGCCTCGGCTTAGCCATTGGTGCCTGCTGGCACGGATCAGTCCAGATTGGCGCCTATCAGCCCCACTTCATTTCGCCGGTGGCAACCTTGGAACCGATGTCGAGCGCGACCCCCATGCCGAGGCCGGGGAAGCGGGCTTCCATGGCGCTCTTGAGCGCGGCTGCGTCCTTGGCCTTGGCCAGCTCTTCCTCGAAAGCAATGAGGTAGGCCCTTGTGTGCTCGACGCCAGAGAGGTCGGCAGGAGATTGCGGTGTCATGTGGCCGGCAACCACGATCGCCGGCTTGCGTGCTGCGATTTTCTCGAGATTGGCAATCCATGCCGCACGCTGTTCCTTGGTCGGCGTGTCGGCGGTCCACACATGCACGCCCGCAAAGATCATCACGCCGCCGAACACCGCGTTCAGCGACGGCACGAACAGATAGCGCCGGTTGGCGAGGCCTTCGGCATTGACGATTTCAATGGTCTCGCCATCGACGCTGAGCGTCTTTTCGTCGAAGACCTCCGGGATGACGACATCGGCGAGCGTCTGCGGACCGTTCTCCTTGAGCTGCGGACCCCATACGGCGAGCTTCTTGTCGATGCTGCCTTTGATGGCGGCCACCGTCTCCGAGGCGGCGATCACGCGCGCGTCGGGGAAAGCCTCCTGGATAGGCTTGAGGCTGAAGTAATAGTCCGGGTCGGACTGGCTGACATAGATGGTGGTGAGCTTCTTGCCCGTCGCCTTGATCGCCTCGGCCAAAGCCTTGCCATCGGGAAATGTGAAGCCACCGTCGATCAGCACGGCTTCAGTGGCTCCGGAAATCAGCACCGGGGCGCGGAAGAAGCCGTTTTCCCCTGCGGGAAAATGCTTCCAGGAAAGTCCCGCGGCAGCATGGCCAAGTCCTGCGGGAGCAAAGACGGCAGCGGCGCCGGCGGCGAGGGTCGTTTTCATGATGGTTCTCCGTGTGAACATGACTGTCTCCTTGGTGGTGGTTGAGGATGCGAGTTCAGGGGCTGTCTAGCTGGTGGCCAGGCTCAGGCCCTTCAGCCTGCCGACGAGAGCGTCATGGCTGCCGTAAAGCGCATTGCCGGGCACAAGCCGGCGGCTCGCTCCGGCGCCCTCGATCAGGGCTGGCACACCATCGGCGCCAAAGTGGCGCATCTCGGCGCGCGCGGCCTCGATGCGCTGGCGATAGGCGGCAATCAGATCGTCATCGGACATTGTCAGGCGTTCGGCGGCCTTCGGCAGGCCCAGCGCGCGCAGAATATCGGAGAGGACGGAAATATCGGTGATGTCGCGGCCGTCGACATAGCGCGCCCGCTGAATGACTTTCAGCGCTTCGAACTCCCGGCCCGGCGCGGTGCCGGCGACAGCGGTGAGCGCCAGCGTCGCCGGGCCGGAGTCGAAAAGGCGCGTACGGTCGCCAAGCACGTCGTGCCGATAGGCTTCGCTGAAGGGCTGGCCGCTCAAGCGCGAAATGCGCTGGTCATTGGTCCAGGCATAGGTGGCAAATCCGTCGTCCATCGGCCGGGCGCCGGCGCCCGCGAAAAGACCTGTCGGCGCGAGTTCGATGACGAAATCCGGCCTGGCGACCAGTTTTTCGAGTGCCGCCGAGGCGCCGTAACACCAGCCGCAAAGCGGGTCGAAGAGATAGGTGATGTGTGTGGCTGCGGTCATATCCGGGGTCCTCTGGAACCAGATATGGCAGACGAAGATTGGTTGAAGAAGGTCGACAGATACGACAGAATGTATGCTATTATTTGACAATTAACGCGCGAGCTTTGATCGAACCATGAATCTCAATCGATTGGCCTATTTCGCCGCTGTCGTTGATACCGGATCGTTCACCCGTGCGGCGGAGCGGCTCGGCATCACCAAGGCCGTGGTGAGCCATCAGGTGGCGCAGCTTGAACGAGATGTCGGGGCAAGCCTTCTCGTCCGGACGACCCGACGCGTCCATCCGACCGAGGCAGGCATCATGTTTCACGCCCGTTGCGTGATGATTTTGCGCGAGGCGGAGGACGCCTTCGACGAACTTGCCCAGGCCGCCACCGAGCCGACCGGAACCCTACGGATAACCGCACCCAACGACTATGGCACCGCAGTCGTCGCTCCGGTCGTCGCCGCCTTTGCGGCGCGCTATCCCGCCTGCCGCGTTGAGCAGACGCTGAGCGACCACACGATCGATCTCACATCCGGCAAGATCGACATGGCGGTTCGCGTCGGCTGGCTCACGGATTCCACGCTCCAGGCGCGCAGGATCGGTTCCTTCCGGCAATTGTTGGTCGCAGCGCCTGAGTTTAGCGACCGGATCGCGGCGATCCTCGATCCGGACGATCTTGTGCAGCTGCCGTTCGTCGCCAACATGGCGCTGCGCGAACCGCTGCTGTGGCGATTTTCGCGCGGGGACTTCGAGCGGCGCGCGGTTCGCATGCAGGCGAGAATAGCCATCGACACCACGCCAGGGGTGCTCGAGGCGGTTCGAGCCGGGGGCGGTCTTGCGATCCTGCCGGATTTCTCGGTGGCCGACGAACTGGCATCGGGGCGGCTGATCCAAATCCTCAAGGAATGGTCGCTGCCCTCCGGAGGCATCCATACGGTCTATCCGGCGGCACGCTTCCGGCCGCGCAAGGTGACCGCCTTCGTCGAAATGCTCATCGCATCCGAGCAGCAGAAAGCTTCGGTCGCGCTAGATCAGGGACGGACGCCGTAAACAATTTTACGCGCGTCCGTAGCTCGATGTTCTCAGTCCTTGGCGCGCTCGACATAGGCGCCATCAGCCGTCATCACCACCACGCGCGTGCCCGGGGCGATGTGCGGCGGCACCAGCGTGCGCACGCCGTTGGACAGCACGGCCGGCTTGTAGGACGACGAGGCCGTCTGGCCCTTGGTCGTCGGCTCGGTCTCGACCACTTCGAAGGTAGCGCGCTGCGGCAGCACCAATGAAATGGCAATGCCATTGAACTGTGACACCTGCACGGCCATGCCCTCCAGCAGGTAAGGCGCCATATCGCCGACCACGGCTTCCGACACCGCCACCTGGTCGTAGCTTTCCGGGTTCATGAAATGAAAACCTTCGCCATCGCGATAGAGGAAGGTGTGCTCGCGTTCTTCGACATAGGCACGCTCGACCTGTTCGGTGGTGCGGTAGCGTTCCGAAACCTTCACCCCGTCGCCGATGCGGCGCATGTCGAGCTGCGTCACCGGCGTGCCCTTGCCTGGGTGGATGTTTTCGGCAAAGAGGATCACATAAAGCTTGCCGTCCTTGTCGACGACATTGCCCTTGCGGAGCGAACTGGCGATGACTTTCACCACGGTTTTCAATCCTGCTAAAGTTTGTTGGCCTGAAACATTTGTTCGGCGCAATTCGGCTGCGGAAGCCGTCGCCCTAGCGCATCTTGGCCGCATCCGCCAGTCCTCCGTGCAAATCCGCTGCTCATGACCGCCGCTTCGCCCTGGTGGACGCCGCATGTTCATGCCGACCGCCGGCCGCGGCTGATCCTGCGCAACGCCATAACGACCACCATGCGCGACTGGTTTGCCCGTCGCGATTTCATCGAGGTCGAGACATCGGCGCTGCAAGTCTCGCCCGGCAACGAGGCGCATCTGTCGGCTTTTGCCACCGAGGCGATCGGTGCGGATGGGCTGTGCCAGCCGCTCTACCTCCACACCTCGCCGGAATTCGCCTGCAAGAAGCTGCTTGCCGCTGGCGAGCGGCGCATCTTCAGCCTGGGCGCGGTCTATCGCAACCGCGAGCGCGGGCCGTTGCATCATCCCGAATTCACCATGCTCGAATGGTACCGGGTCGGCGAAACCTATGAGAGCCTGATGCGCGACTGCGCCGAACTGCTGGCGCTGGCAGCCGAGCGGGCAGGCGCCAAACGTTTCAGTTTTCGCGGTCGCGAGGCCGATCCGTTTGCCGAGCCGGAACGGCTGAGCGTCGCCGACGCGTTCATGCGCCATGCCGGCATCGACCTTTTGGCCACCGTTGCCACGGACGGCAGCACCGACCGTGCGGCGCTGCACAGTGCTTTGACCAAGGCCGGTCTGCGCACGGCGCCGGACGACAACTGGGCCGACCTGTTCAGCCGGGTGATGGTGGAGAAGGTCGAGCCTCTGCTGGGGCAGGGGCGTGCCACCATCCTTTACGGCTATCCGATCTCGGAAGCCGCCCTTGCAAGGCCGAGCGCCGATGATCCCAGGGTTGCCGAGCGCTTCGAGCTCTACTGCTGCGGCGTCGAACTGGCCAACGCCTTCGGTGAACTGACCGATGCGTCCGAGCAGCGCCGGCGCTTTGCCGCCGAGATGGACGAGAAGGAGCGCGTCTATGGCGAGCGCTATCCCCTCGACGAGGATTTTCTCGACGCGCTGACCATCATGCCGCAGGCCAGCGGTTCAGCACTTGGTTTCGACCGGCTGGTGATGCTGGCGACCGGCGCGCAAAAAATCGAGGACGTGATCTGGACGCCGGTGGCTTGAGGGGCGCTAGGCGTTCGCGCCCGGCCGCCTTTGGCTGCGCCGCGCCAGAAGGTTGGCCACGATCAGAAGCACAATCGAAAGGCCCATCATCAGCGTTGCGGCGGCGGTGATTGCGGGCGAGAGTTTTTCGCGCAGGCCGATGAACATTTCGAGCGGCATGGTGCGCTGGTTGGCGCTGGCCAGGAACTGCACGACGACGACCTCGTCGAATGAGGTGACGAAGGCAAAAGCTGCCCCCGACAGCACGCCGGGCAGGATCAGCGGCAGCATCACCCGGAAGAACGATGTCACCGGCCTGGCCCCGGAGATGGCGGCGGCGCGCATCAGATTGCGGTCGAAGCCGGTCAGGCTGGCGCCGACGGTGACGACGACGAAGGGACTGGCCAGTGCGGTATGCGCCAGGATGATGCCGGCATAGGTGCTGGCGAGACCGACGCGGGCGTAGAACAGATACGAGCCGACGGCGGTGATCACCACAGGCACGATCAGCGGCGACAGAAGCAGCGGCATGACGATGCGGCGGCCCGGGAATTTGTCGTCGGCTAGTGCGATTGCCGTCAGCGTGCCCAGCGTCGTTGCGATCAGCGTCGTGCCGAAGGCGATGATCAGGCTGTTGCCGATCGCCGCCTGCCAGCGCTGGGTGCCGAGCACGAATTCGTACCAGCGCGTCGAAATCCCCTCCAACGGAAAGATGAAGAAGGTGCCGCTGTTGAACGACAAGGGAACGGGAATAAGGATCGGCACGACCAGGAACAGGATCACCAGGGCGCACCACAACCAGAGCAGCCCGATGCGGATGCGTTCACCAACGGTGGGGTAGGGCGACAGCAACATGGCTACACCAGCTTCAGACGATCAAGGCCGAGGATGCGGGCAAAGATGCCGAACAGCGCCAGCGTGAAGACGAGCAGAATGAAGCTGAGCGCCGCCGCCATCTCCCAGTTCAGTTCGACATTGACGTAGTTGGCGATGAAATTGCTGATCAGCTGGTCGCTGGCGCCGCCGATCAGTGCCGGAGTGATGTAGTAGCCGAGGCACAGGATGAAGGTCAGCAGGCAGCCTGCCATGACGCCGGGAAAGACCTGTGGGAGATAGACGCGGCGGAACGCGATGAAGGGTTTTGCACCGAGCGAATAGGCCGCCTTCATCTGCGACGGTTGGATGGTGCGCATGACGCTGTAGATTGGCAGCAGCGTGAACGGCAGCTGGATATGCGTCATGGCGATGATCAGGCCAATGCGGCTGTACATCAGGTCGAGCCGGTCATTGGCGACGCCGAGCCACAGCAGCAAGTCGTTGACCAGCCCGAATTTCTGTAAAAGCACCGTCCAGGCGGCGGTGCGCACCAGGATCGACGTCCAGAACGGCAACAGCACCGCGACGATAAGGATGGCGGCGAGGCCTTTTGGAACGCTGGCGATGAGATAGGCCAGCGGAAAGCTCAGGATCAGCGTCGCCAGCGTCACCGCGGCGGCAACGAAGAATGTGCGCATGAACACCTGCAGGAAGATCGCCTGTTCGGGCGGCACGCGCTCGATGCCGCCGTCGGCATTCCAGCGCAGGTCGAGAGCGCTGAGCAGGTAGAACGAGGTCACGCTGTGGGTGCCGCTGGCGATGGCAGGCCAGGTGCCGGGCGCCGACCAGAACGGCACGGATTTCATGATTTCCAGCGGCGGTTTGTCGCCGGCGCCTTCGAGCTGGCGCACGGTTTTCAGCACCTGGCTGCGCGCGCCGGGCAGGCGGGCGTTGAGGCTCTTGGCCAGTTCGTAGGCGGTCCCCTTGGCCTGGTTGTCCCGGAGGTCGGCAGCCAGCGCCACGAAGGCGGCATCGTCGGGCAGGCCCTGGCCGCTCCAGCTGCTCAGCGCCTGGCAGGTCTGCGGCAGGGCGTTGGCGATGGTCGGGTCGTAGACGGCACGCGAAAGCAGCAGAACGATCGGAATGCCAAAACTCAGCGCCAAAAGCACTAGCAGCGGTGCCGCCAGCGCCAGCGCGCGCAGCCGGTCGCCGAAATCGGCGCGCCGCAGCGCCGCCGACACCGATTTGAGGTCGGCGTCGGCGGTTGACCGGCCGCGGGCCAGCACTGGCCGGTCGAGTTCGCTGGGCGGGAGCGCCGACATCCTCGTCCTACTGCGCGAGCCAGGCGTTGAAGCGCTTGACCAGGTCATCGCCATAGTCGCCCCAGAACTCGGTGTCGGCGACCAGATAGGCGCCGCTCAGATGATCCGGCGCATTCGGCAACTTCGGCAAGGCGTCCGCCGCGACGAAGGAAGCCGCATCGGTGCGCACCGGCCCATAGGTGATGTAGCTGGCGAGCTTGGCGTTGTTTTCCGGCGTGCTGATATAGGCCAGGTATTTGTAGGCGAGGTCCGGGTTCTTGGCGCCCTTCGGAATGGCGATCATGTCATATTCGAGGATCTGGTTGTTCCAGACGATCTTGAACGGCTTCTTGTCGGTGTCGATGGCATTCTGGATGCGGCCGTTCCAGGCCGTCGTCATCACCACTTCCTGCGAGGCCAGAAGCTGCGCCGGCTGCGCGCCGGCATCCCACCAGACAATGTCCTTCTTGATCGTATCGAGCTTCTTGAAGGCGCGGTCGACGCCTTCCGGCGTGCCCAGCACCTTGTAGACATCGGCAGGCACGACGCCATCGGCCATCAGCGCCCATTCCAGATTCTGCGCCGGGAATTTGCGCATCGCGCGCTTGCCCGGGAATTTCGTCGTGTCGAACAGATCGAGCACCGAGGTCGGCGCTTCCTTCAACACCGTCGGGTCATAGGCGAGGATATCGCCGTAAGCATCGAGCCCGACTCCACAATCGAGCGCCGAACCTTCGATGAACTTTTCACGCGGCGCGATCTTGGAATAGTCGAGCCGCTCGAGGATGCCGGCGTCGCAGCCCTGCAGCACGGTTGCGGTCTCCACAGTCACCAGGTCGATCGGCACATTGCCGGTATCGACCATGGCTTTGACCTTGCCGAGATCGCCAAGATATTCCTGTTCGAGGATCTTGGCGCCGGTCTCCTTGCTGAACGGCTCGAACCACGCCTTGCGCTGCGCGTCCTGCCAGGCGCCGCCACTGGCCATGATCGACAGTTCCTCGGCAAACGCCGCCTGTCCGATGGTGGTGAAGGCAGTGGCCGCCGCGAAAGCGAAAAGCCGGGCTTTGGTGATTTTCATTTTTTCTTACTCCCCTGTTTGAAGATTGGCCTGTTTTGAGATTGGCTTGTTTAGAGATTGGGCTGTTTGGAACCGCCCGTTCCGGCTTCAGCCGGAAAGGCGCGGCAATCACTGGCGGCGCAGGAAACCGTCACCGGTTCGCCGTTCGCTATGGTCGCTTCTGGGCCGACCTTGACTGTCAGCACCTGCTGATTTGGCAGCCTGGCCAGCAGCCGCTGATGGTCGCCGAGATAGATGCGGCCATCGACCGTGGCGGCGACCGCGTTTTCGCCTTTCGAACCGGCAGCGAGCCGCAGCCGCTCGGGCCGGATGGCAACGTGGCAGGCTGCACCTTGCGCGACGCCGATGGCCAGCGCTGTGACTTCGCCGCCGCCATTCAGGCGCACAAGGCATTCGCCGCCGGAAATGCGCTCGACCTTGCCTTCCAGCGTGTTGTTCTCGCCGATGAAACTGGCGACGAAAGAACTCTTCGGCGTGTTGTAGAGATCGTCGGGCGAGCCGAGCTGGGCGATGCCGCCATTGTTGAAGACGGCGACGCGGTCCGACATCGTCAACGCCTCGCTCTGGTCGTGCGTGACATAGACGATGGTGACGCCAAGCATTGTGTGCAGCTGCTTGATCTCGAGCTGCATATGCTCGCGCAGCTTCTTGTCGAGCGCGCCCAGCGGTTCGTCCATCAGCACCAGGCTGGGCTCGAACACCAGCGCGCGTGCCAGCGCCACGCGCTGCTGCTGGCCACCGGAAAGCTGAGCCGGCCGCCGGTCGCCGAACTGCTTGAGCCGCACCATGTCCAGCGCGCGGCTGACGCGCGATGCGATATCGGCCTTGCTGATCTGGCGCACAGAAAGCGGGAAGGCGACGTTTTCCGCGACTGTCATGTGCGGAAACAGCGCGTAGTTCTGGAACACCATGCCGATGTTGCGTTCGTAGGGCGGCAGCCGGTCGACCGAACGCCCTTCGAGCGTGATGACGCCGTTGGTAGGCCGCTCGAAACCGGCAAGCATGTTGAGCGTCGTCGTCTTGCCTGAGCCGGAAGGGCCGAGAAGGGTGAGGAACTCGCCGCGGGCAACGCTGAGGTTCAGCCGCGTCACCGCGAAGGCACGGCCATCATAGGATTTCTCGACATCGACGAATTCGACGAACCCCTGGCGGCCGGCATCTGTGCCTTCGGCCTGACCAGCGCTTTTGGCTGATGCGGTTGCCGCTTTGGCGATCACCGGGGGGACTCCGTTGTGCGACCGCAGGGGCCGCTTGTCGAAAAGAGCTGTTGCTTGCCGTGCATGTCCGGGTCTCGCATGACGCTGGCCGCACAAGGCGGCAATCCAAACTTGTATGCTCACACAATCGATGGCTAATGAACCATAGATGCAGACAACTTTGTCCGTCAAGCCGATTTTTTAACGATTGTGTGAGATTTTGGCAGCCATATTTTGAATTGCATGTCAGACAAGCGCTATTGTCCGGAGAATTGTCTTATGCTAGATGCGCCGGTAGCCAATTGAATCAACCCGCCGAAAGCCGCATGCTTCAAGACCTCCAGCTCGCCTCGGATGAAGGTCCGGTCTATCGCCGCCTTGCCGACGCGATTGCCGAACGCATCGCTGCCGGCACGCTGGCCGTCGGCGACCGGCTGCCGCCGCAGCGCGAGATCGCGCGGGCGCTCGGCATCAACGTCACCACGGTGACGCGCGCTCTGTCGACGCTGCAGCAGCGTGGCCTGCTCGAAGCCCGGCCCGGACGCGGCACCACGGTCGCCGCCCGTGACGCCGGCGAAAGGCCCGGCTTCGTCTCCGCGCCGAGCGACGACACCGGCGTCATCGACCTTTCCGTCAACCGGCCGGCAACATCGGCCTATCTCGACGCGCTGGCGCTGCTTTTGCCGCGCCTGTCCAAGGACCGTTACTATCCCACGCTGCAGGACTATCATCCGCCTGAGGGGCCGCTATGGGCGAGGGCGGCGATTGCCGAATGGATGAAGCCGGTCGCCGGCGACGGTGACCCGGGGCGCGTCGTGCTGGCTGCCGGCGCCCAGCACGGGCTGGACTGCGTGCTCGGCGCGGTGACCAGGCAGGGCGAGGTCATACTCGCCGACGAAGTCACCTATCAAGGCATCAACGCGCTGTGCCGTGTGCATGGGCTCGATCTCAGGGGCGTCGGCATGGACCGTGGCGGCATGCGCCCCGATGCGTTTGAAGCCGCTTGCGCGCAACTGCGTCCTCGCGCGGTGTTCTTGGTGCCGACGCTGCACAACCCGACCACCATCACGTTGAGCGCCGAACGCCGGCACGAACTGGTGGCAGTTGCCCGTCGCCACAACGTCCTCATCATCGAGGACGATGTCTATCGCCCGCTGGCCGACAACCCGCCGCCATCGCTGGCCAGCATCGAGCCTGAGCTGACCGTCCATATCGGCGCCCTGTCGAAATGCCTGGCGCCGGGTCTGCGCCTCGGCTTCGTCATCGCGCCACGCACCATTGCCGGCCAGGTCGCGGCGGCCTTGCGCATCAATTGCTGGAGCATCAGTCCGTTGACGGCGCTGATCGGCACGCGGCTGATCGAGGAGGGTGCCGCCGCCCGTATCATCGAGGCGCAGAAGCAGGAATTGCGCCAGCGCCAGGCGGTGCTCTCCGAAATCCTCGGCCGCTACGATGTCCAGAGCCACGCCACTTCGACCCATGCCTGGCTGCGGCTTCCCGAGCCCTGGCGCGGCGCCGGTTTCGCCCGCACCTGCCTGGAGCGTGGCGTCGCCGTCCTGCCCGGCGATGCCTTCGCTGTCGGCCGCGAACCGGTGCAGCACGGTGTGCGCATCAATGTCGGTGCGGCGCGCTCGCTGGACGATCTGCGCAGTGCGCTGACCACGATGGCCGAACTGCTCGCCGCCGGCCATTTGCAACTGCCCGGCTTTGTCTAGGAACCTGAAAGTGGCAGCATCGGAAACCGTCGAAATCGCCATTGTCGGCGCTGGTGTTGTCGGGTTGGCGACGGCGCTGCAGCTTGCGGCGGAGGGCCGCGAAGTCCTGCTCATCGATCCCAACGAGCCCGGCTCCGGCGCCTCGTTCGGTAATGCCGGCACGGTCGCCGAATATGCCTGCATGCCGGTTGGCAATCCTTCCGTGCTGCGCGCGCTGCCAAAGCTACTGCTCGCTCCCGACAGCCCATTTTCCTTGCGCTGGACGGCGCTGTTCCAGCTGGCGCCCTGGCTGGTTCAATTCGTCCGGCAGTCGCTGCCGGCGGCCACCCGCGCCAACGCGCTGGCGCTCGCCGGGCTGTTGGCTGACGCCTTGCCGGCCTGGGAGGAAATGGCAAAGGAAGCCGAGCTGGCGGACCTTTTGCGCCGCAATGGCTGCCTCTATCTCTATCGCCGCGAAAGCGATTTTGTCGCCGGCGCCGGGGGCAGGGCCCTGCGCGCCAAGTTTGGCGTCCACCAGGAGGTGTTGACGCCACAAGAGGTGGCAGCACTGGAGCCGGGCCTGCCGGTGACCGGGACGCGTGGTCTGTTTTTTCCGGACTCGATCAACGTCACCGATCCGGCAACGGTGATGCGGCGGCTGCTCGGTGCTGCGACCGCCCGTGGCGCGTCGGTGGTCAAGGCTGATATTACAGGACTGCAGGTCGAGACTGGCGGTATCCGGCTCAGCGGACCGGGTTTCCAGATCAAGGCAGGCACGGTGGTGATCGCCGCCGGCGCAAGGTCACTGCCGCTTGCCGCGCAGGCCGGCGACAAAATTCCGCTCGAGACCGAGCGCGGCTATCACCTGGAATTCCAGACCGATGCGCCGCTGCTCAACCGGCCGGTCTGTCCCGTCGAACTCGGTTTCTACATGACGCCGATGGCCGGCCGGCTGCGGGTCGCCGGAACTGTCGAACTCGGCGGCCTTGCCGCACCGCCCAATCCGCGCCGGCTGGCGCTGCTTGATCGCGGTGTCAGGCAGTTCTTTCCCAAGCTCGGCCGGCCTTCTTCCGAATGGCTTGGTTTCCGGCCGTCGCTGCCCGATTCCCGCCCGGTCATCGGTCGCTCGCGCGGCAGTGCCAAAGTGATCCATGCCTTCGGTCACGGTCATCTCGGCCTGACGCTGGCGCCGATCACCGCGCGCCTGGTCGCCGACCTTATCGCTGGGCGTGGCGATACTGCCCGCCTTGCGCCCTTTGCCGCGGATCGGTTCGGCGCCTGACCAGGCGTGCCTTCGTCATCTCAGGCTCAATGCGCGAAAATCTGCTCCAGCGAGCGGAAGCCCTTGAATTCCAGCGCATTGCCTGAGGGATCGCGGATGAACAGCGTTGCCTGTTCACCGGGTTCGCCCTTGAAGCGCACCATCGGCCGTTCGAGCCAGTCGATGTCGGAACGCGCCTCCAGCCGTGCAGCGAGCCGCTGCCATTCGTCCATCAGCAGCACCGCGCCGAAATGCGGGATCGGCACGACGATGCCGTCGACCTTGCCGTCACTGGCGGCCTGAGCAGCCTTTGGCCGCAAATGCGCCGACATCTGGTGGCCGAAAAGATCGAAATCGACCCAGGTCGCCGACGAGCGCCCGATGGCGCAGCCAAGCACCTCGCCATAGAAAGCGCGGGTTTCATCGAGATCACGGACCGGAAAGGCGAGGTGGAACGGCGTCATGGCGAATGCTCCAAACAGGCTGCTAATGCATCTTGATTGCCGCTTCTCCCATTGCACAAGCGGCAGTGGAACAATAGATGGTGCACCAGCGGCTGCTCCCAAAGCCTGCTGAAAAACAGGATCATTCGCATGACCGATACGCTCGACGCAGCCAAACTGACCGACCGCGTCGCGGCCCTGGTCGAGGCTGCCAAACGGGCCGGCGCCGACGCCGCCGACGCAGTTGCCGTGCGCGGCCGCTCGGCCGGCGTGTCGGTGCGGCTCGGCAAGGTCGAGAGCACCGAAGCCTCCGAGGGCGACGATGTCTCTTTGCGCGTCTTCGTCGGCAAGCGGGTGGCGAGCGTCTCGGCGACGGCGGCGTCCGACCCGAAGGCGCTGGCCGAGCGCGCGGTTGCCATGGCGAAGGTGTCGCCAGAGGATCCCTATCAGGGCCTCGCCGATCCGGCTCTCCTGGTTGGCACGCCGCGCGACCTCGATCTGTTCGACGCCACCGAGGTTTCGACCGACCAGCTGAAGGAAGCGGCATTGGCCGCGGAGGCTGCGGCGCTTGCCGTCAAGGGCGTCACCAATTCCGCCGGCAGCGGCGCCAGCGCCGGTCTGGGCGGGCTGGTTCTGGCCACCTCGAACGGCTTTGTCGGCCACTATGTCGCGTCGCGCTTTTCGCGCTCGGCAAGCGTCATCGCCGGCGAGGGCACCGGCATGGAGCGCGACTATGAATATTCCTCGCACCAGCATTTTTCCGATCTCGACGCGCCGGAGACGATCGGCCGCAAGGCCGGCGAACGCGCCGTGCGGCGGCTCGGCGCGCGCAAGGCGGCGACCGGGCCGGTCAACGTGGTGTTCGACCCGCGCGTCGCGCGCGGCATTGCCGGCCATCTCGCCGGCGCCATCAACGGCGCCTCGGTGGCGCGCAAGACCAGCTTTCTGCGCGACATGATGGGCAAGCAGGTGGCCTCGGCGGCGATCACCGTGACCGACGAGCCGCTGCGCCGCCGTGGCCAGGCCTCGCGCCCGTTCGACGGCGAAGGCATCGAGGGCGAAAAGCTGCTCATGGTCGAAAAAGGCGTGCTGAACCACTGGTTCCTGTCGACCTCGGCCGCACGCGAATTGGGGCTGACCACCAATGGCCGGGGATCGCGCAGCGGCTCCTCGGTCTCGCCGTCATCGACCAATCTTGCCATCGAACCAGGTGAAAGGTCGCCGGAGGACCTGATCAAGTCACTGGTATCGGGCTTCTACGTCACCGAAGTGTTCGGCCAGGGCGTCGACATGGTGACCGGCGAATACAGCCGTGGCGCCTCCGGCTTCTGGATCGAGAACGGCGAACTTGCCTATCCCGTTGCCGAAGTGACCATCGCCTCCAATCTGAAGACCATGTTCCTCAACATGGTTCCGGCCAGCGATCTCGACCGCAATTTCGGCACCGCGGCGCCGACACTGCTCATCGAAGGCATGACCCTTGCCGGTGCGTGACCAGGCCCTGTCAGCCGGGGCCTCTGAAGACTTGGCCGTGCTGCGCGAAGCCGCCCGCGAGGCTGGTCTCATCGCCATGCGCTATTTCGGCAAAAACCCGCAAGTGTGGATGAAGGAGGGGACGTCGCCGGTCAGCGAGGCCGACCACGCCGCCGATGCCTATTTGCGCGAGACGTTGCTTGCCGCCCGACCCGACTATGGCTGGCTGTCTGAGGAGACAGCCGACGATCCGGTCAGGCTTTCTGCACGCCGCACCTTCGTCGTCGATCCCATCGACGGCACGCGCGGCTTCCTCGAGGGCCTTCGCTCCTGGTGCGTCAGCGTCGCGGTGGTCGAGAATGGCCGCACGCTTGCCGGCGTGCTCGAATGCCCGGCCAGGGACGAGACCTATTGGGCGCTGCCCGGGCAGGGCGCGTTCCTGAACGGCCAGCGCATTGCCGTGCGCCGCCCGGCGGCGATGGTCGAAATTGGCGGGCCGAAGCTCTTGCTCGACCAGATGCCGGCCGAATGGCAAAGCCGGATGCAGCGCGTGTCCCACATTCCCTCGCTGGCCTACCGGTTGGCCATGATTGCCGCCGGCACGCTCGATGCGAGCTTCGTCAAGCCCAATGCGCATGACTGGGACATTGCCGCGGCAGACCTCATCCTGCGCGAGGCCGGTGGCGCCTTGCTCGACCGGCATGGTCGCGCGCCGCTTTATGCCGGCGAAATCATCCGTCACGGCGCATTGGCCGCCGGCAGCAGCGAACTGCTGGCCGTGCTTGCCGGTGTGATTGCCGGTACGGAAGCGTGATCGAAGGTTCCAAAGTCGGCGGCTTTGGTCTAGACCTGTCACAAACTCACAATATGTGAAGGACCGACATGGCCGCGGAAGACGGAAAGAAGCAGCTTTTGCACCTGGTGTTCGGCGGCGAACTGAAGAAGCTCGGCGGAACCGAATTCCGCGATCTCGACGGGCTCGACATTGTCGGTATCTTTCCGGATTACCAGTCCGCGCATACCGCGTGGAAAGCCAAGGCGCAGGCCAGCGTGGACAATGCCCATATGCGTTACTTCGTCGTTCACCTGCATCGGCTGCTCGACCCAGACAGCAAGGCTGCCGGTTGACTTCGATGGATCATGAAGCGGTCAAAGGGCCGGCCAACGAGGCCGCCCCTGCGAGCCGTGGCGGCAGCCGTGCCACCAAGGCTTTCTGGCGCCGGATTCGCCAACCGCTGGCACAGTCGCGATTCGTCAAGAATATCATTGTCGGCCTGCTCGCCCAGTTCGTGCGTCTGGTGCGCCTGACCAACCGCTTGGTCGAAGGATCGGCGCAATTCTCGGGCGGCGCCTATGCTGAATTCGAACCCGGCATCATCGCACTCTGGCACGGGCAGCATCTGTTGACGCCGGCCTATTACCCCAAGCGCAAGCCGCTGGTCGCCATGGTGTCGCGCAGTGCCGATGCCGAGCTCAACGCGCTGATGCTGGAGAAATTTGGCATCGAGGCGGTGCGCGGTTCCGGCGGCCGCGAAAGCACCAAACATCTCGACAAGGGCGGTGCCAAGGCGTTGATTGCCCTGAAAAAGTCGCTCGCCACCGGCAAGAACGTCGCCATGATTGCTGACATTCCCCACGGCACGCCGCGCGACGCGGGGCTTGGCATCGTTCTTCTGGCGCGCCTCTCTGGCCGGCCGCTGCTGCCTGTCGCCATCACCACCAGCCGCCGCAAGGTGCTGGAGAAGAGCTGGGACAAGACCACCATCAACCTGCCGTTCGGCCGCTCGTCCATCGTCATCGGCACGCCTATCTTCGTGCCCGCTGCCGCCGACGCTGCCGAGATGGAACGCAAGCGCCTCGAACTTACCGTCGCGCTCAATGCGGCGACCGCCGAGGCCTATCGCCTCGTGGATATCAAGCAATGAGCGTGCGCTGGGCGCGTGCCTTCCTGACGGCGTACCGTTTCGCCGGTGCGGCCATCTATCCGGTGATCGGACCTTATGTTGCCTGGCGCACCTCGCAGGGCAAAGAAGACCGCAGCCGCAGCCGCGAGCGCTACGGCGTCGCCGGGCGCGCGCGTCCGGACGGTCCGGTGATCTGGATCCATGCGGCGAGCGTCGGCGAGACCATCGCCGTCGTGCCGCTGGTCGAGAGCATTCTCGACTACGGCGTCAACATCGTCTTGACGACCGGGACGGTCACCTCGGCGCAGGTTGCCGACGAGCGGCTCGGCGACCGCATCATCCACCAATATGTGCCGCTCGACCTCAAGCCGGCGGTCAGTCGTTTTCTCGACCACTGGCGTCCGGATCTTGCGATCATCGCCGAATCGGAGATCTGGCCGATGACGATCCTGGAACTCGGCGCCCGCCGCGTGCCCCAGGTGCTGGTCAATGGCCGGTTGTCCGACCGCTCCTTCACCTCCTGGAAGAAGCGCGCCAACATCGCCGAGGCCCTGTTCGAGAATCTCGCCCATGTCGTCGCCCAGTCCGATGTCGACGGTGAACGCTTCCGCTCGCTCGGCGCGAGGCCGGTTACCGTGTCGGGCAATCTCAAGGTCGATACCAATCCGCCGCCGGTCGACGAAAGGGTGCTGTCGATGCTGCGGCGCCAGATCGGCAGCCGCCCGACCTGGGCGGCGATCTCGACCCATGACGGCGAAGAGGTTGTGGCGGCCGAAGTTCACGCCACGCTCTACAAGCGCCACCACGGCCTGTTGACGATCGTCGTGCCGCGCCATCCCGACCGCGCCGAAGCGCTTGCCGCGCAGATTTCCGGCATGGGCCTGACAGTCGCGCGGCGCAGCAAGGGCGACAAGATCACCGCCGATACCGATATTCTGCTCGGCGATACGATTGGCGAGATGGGGCTGTATCTCAGGTTGACGGAAATCGCCTTCGTTGGCCGGTCGCTGACCTCGGAGGGCGGCCAGAACCCGCTGGAACCGGCCATGCTCGACACCGCGGTGCTCGCCGGCCGCAATGTCCAGAATTTTCGCGAAGCCTATCAGCGCCTGCTCGACAGTGGCGGCGCCAAGCTGGTGCGCGACCGCGACATGCTGGCCGGCGCCGTCAATTTCCTGTTGAGCAACGAGGTCGCCCGCCACGAGATGATGGCGGCAGGCGCGGCCACCGTCGATGAGATGCGCGGCGCGCTGGCGCGCACGCTGAAGTCGCTCGAACCCTACATCCAGCCGCTGATCGTCAAGTCGCGCCTGAAGGGCGCCGACGGGCGCTAGCGTGTCCAGCGAAGCACCGCCCTTCTGGTGGGAGGAGCCGGACTGGCGCGTGTTCGCACTGTCGCCGCTGTCGGCGGCCTATGCCCTGGTCGCCGGCCGCCGCATGCGCGCCGCAGTGCGCGAAAAGGTCGGCTCGCCAGTGCTTTGCGTCGGCAATTTCACCGTCGGCGGCAGCGGCAAGACGCCGGTGGCTATCGCCCTGGCCAGGCAGGCCAAACGCATGCAGCTCAATCCCGGCTTCCTGTCGCGTGGCCATGGTGGCTCCTTTGCGCAGCCGCATGTCGTCGATCCGCATTACGACACCGCCAAACATGTTGGTGACGAGCCGCTGCTGCTGGCCGAACAGGCGCCGGTGGCGGTGACGCCGAACCGCGCCGCCGGCGCCAGGCTGCTCATGGAGAAGCACGGCTGCGATTTCCTGATTATGGACGACGGCTTCCAGAGCGCCCGCATTCACATCGATTATGCGCTGGTCGTCGTCGACGCGCGCTACGGCATCGGCAATGGCCGCGTCATTCCAGGCGGGCCGCTCAGGGCAAACATCGTCGACCAGCTGGTTTTCACCAGCGGGCTGCTGAAGATGGGCGAGGGCACCGCGGCCGACGCGGTCGTGCGCCAGGCGGCGCGCGCCGGCCGGGCGATCTTCGAGGCGCATACCGAGCCAAGCGGCAAGGAAAGGCTTGCCGGCAGGCGCTTTCTCGCCTTTGCCGGCATCGGTCACCCCGAGAAATTCTTCGATACGATCCGCGACGCCGGCGGCGACGTGGCGCTGACCCGGCCATTCCCGGACCATCATTTCTATGGCGAGGACGAACTTGCCGAACTGGCGGCGACGGCGCGCAAGGACGGCCTTGGGCTTATCACCACCGCCAAGGACGCCGCCCGGCTGCGCCACGGGGCATCGCCGGCGTTTCTGGACCAGCTCGACGTGCTTGAGATCGAGACCGTGTTCGAACTGGACAACGTGCCGGAACGCATCATCGACGAGACGCTGGATGCCTGGCGGCAGCGCAAGCTGAGGGGCTGAGCCCGACCTAGCGCCGGCTGCGCAGTTCCGGGTGCGTTTCGATTTCGCGGCGCAGCGAGGCGGCGGCACTCACATAGGGCTCCTGCCTGGCGACGCTCCAGTATTTGAGCTCGTCCAGCGGGATGTTCTCGCCGGTTACCGCGCAGCGCACGAATGCGCCGGGACTGGTGACCTGGAAGTCACCGTCGAGATAACGGATACGGGCTTCCTTGCCGCCGGGGCCTTCGAAGCGGTTCATCATGTGGGGACGCCAAGGTTCATGATGATTTCATCGCCACAAATTGCCGGCAAGGTCAAGCTTGACGCAATGCAGAAGCGCTATTGTCAGGTTGGAAACCACCTGTTGTGGGAACGGTATGGACATTTCATCTGCCCGCCTGACCGCGTTGCTGAAGGAGGCAATGACACCGCGGGCCGTGCCGTCGGCCAAGGCCGATCCGGTCAGGACAGCGCTGATCAAGGCACTGGTGCAGCCGTCGGTACCAATAGGCGCATCCCCGCAACCAGCAGCGCCGGCACTGCCGGTCTTGTTGCCGGCACCCGCCGCAAAGGCACAGCAGCTAGCCTCGGCTGAGATCATGCAGGCCTATCTGGCCTTGGCCGAGCCGGATGCGGCCAGCGATGCCGCACCCGTGACGGTTGCGGCGAGGCGGCCGGACGGCGAAGAGGCGCAACGCGGTCTTGCGGTGCCTTTGGCAAGACCCGATGACGGTGGAGTCGTTCGGCCGACAAGCCTGCCATGGTTGGCATTTCTGGCACCCGAGCTTTCGCCGCTGCGCCGTGTTTTCGTCACCAAGGCGGCGGCGGAGCGAGGGCAGGCAATCTCCCGGCCAAGCGACGCGGCGCGGCCGGAAAACCGGCAGATGAGCGTCGGGCTGTTGTCGCTGGGAGCGGGGCTGCTGGCTGCCGCGATCGTCGGGTTTGTCCTGCTGGTGCTTCGCTAGCGCTCGGCCTCGATGAACGCTTCCATCTTTTCCATGGCCAGCCCGGCTTGGGTGGCGATGCGCCGCGCGAGTTCCGCTGCGGCGCTACGCGGTCGCCCTATCGGCCGGTCGAGCCAGTAGGACACCGGATTGAGCGCGGTGCGCTCGTCGACGGTGACGATGCGGCCCGACTTCAGTTGGTGCTCGGTCAAGGGCGGGCGCGCCAGAGCGATGCCGAGGCCGTGGGCGGCGGCGTCGAGCACCAGATTGTAGTCCTCGAAGCGGCGGTCCTGTGGGCGCGGGCGGTAGTCCATGCCTTGCGCCGCGAACCAGGCGCGCCAGGCTGAGGCATCGGAATCGTTGATCAAAGGAAATTTAAGCAGCCGTGCGGGATCGCCACGACCGATCTCCCGGGCAAGGCCCAGTGAGGCGACGGGGAAAACATGCTCTTCGAAAAGCTGCACCGAGACGCGGCCCGGAATGCCGCCGCGCCCGCAGCGGATCGACAGGTCGATGCCTTCGTCGGCAAGGTCCGCTTGGCGAATGTCGACATCAAGCACAATGCGCAGCTTGGACGGGTGATTTTCCAACGCCGCCATGCGTGGCATCAGCCAAAGCCCGCTGACCGACGGGATCGAGGTCAGCCGCACCACGGCGGTGCCGCGCGGCTCGACCCAGCGGTCCGAATGGCTTGATATCAGCGCGAAGGCTTCCGCCGTGCGCAGATGCAGGCGATTGCCCTCGATCGTCAGCGACACGCCGCGCGCGCCGCGGTCGAACACTTTCAAGCCCAGCCAGTCCTCGAGCTTGGCGATCTGCCGGCTGACGGCGCCGTGGGTGATGTTGAGCTTCTCGGCGGCGGCCGAAAAGCTGCCTGTTCGCGCCGCCGCGTCGAAGGCGCGCAAGGTCTCGAGCGGCATCATTGTGTCTGAGCTGTGATCCATAGTCACAGGTGATCCTCGATTTGATCGTTTGTCAACCAGCCGGAAAAGGCGTTTTTTTGCATCTAGGCACGCAGAAACACGAGGACAGTGAGATGAGCGCTATGACCGGCACGTTGAATCCGACACAGCGGATGGACACCACCGCAGCCATCGCTGTGGCGCTGACCGTGGTCGGCTGGGCTTCTGCCTTTCCGGCGATCCGCGCCGGCCTCGCCGCCTTCGGCCCGCTGGAGCTCGGCGCGCTGCGCTTTGCCATCGCCGCCGTGCCGGCGGCAATCTTCCTCGCTGTCAAGCGTCCGGCGCTACCAAGGCTCGACGAATTGTGGCGCCTCGTCTTTGGCGGCGCTATTTTCGTCGCGCTCTACACCGTCATGCTCAACTTCGGCGAGTTGACTGTCTCGGCCGGCGCTGCCGGCTTCATCATCAACGTCAGCCCGATCTTCACCGCCATTATGGCGATGGCACTGCTCGGCGAACGCTTCTCGAGCTGGGCCTGGGCCGGCACGGCCATTTCCTTCGCCGGCATCGGCATCATTGCGGTCGCCGACGGCAATGGCTTGCATTTCAACGCCGGTGCGCTGCTGGTGCTGGGTTCCGCACTCTGCTCGGCCGTCAACACCATCGTCCAGAAGCCGCTCTTTGCCCGCCATCACCCGCTGACCATCTCGGCCTCGAACATGATCCTCGGCGCACTTTGCCTGTCGCCGTTCCTGCCGAGCGGCTTTGCGCAGGCAGCGGTAGCCGACACAGCCGGTCTCGGCGCCGTGATCTTTCTTGGCATCGTGCCCAGCCTGATCGCTTATGCCGCCTGGGCAACCGCGCTGTCGCGTCTGCCGGCCGCCCGCGCCTCGAACTTCCTCTATCTGGTTTCGCCAATGTCTGCCCTGATCGGCTTCTTCTGGCTGGGCGAAGTGCCAACGCTGCTCGGCATCCTCGGCGGTGCACTGGCGCTCGGCGGCGTCATCGTGGTCAATTTGAAGAGGTAAAACAAAGGGCTAGAACCGTTTGAGGATTCAAAACGGCAACCATGTCAGCCGGCATGCAGACACCCGGAGGAATGGCCGCTATGGTGAGCTGCTTTCGCCGGGGGACGGAATGGGAAGACTAATCATATCGGCAATCTTTTGCGTTCTGCTGCTGACCGGGAAAGCCGATGCGGGCTGGTATCAGGTCGAAAACTACGAAGGGTCCATCGGGCAGACCCCGGTCCACCTGTCGTTGCAGAGATATAACAGTTTCGGCAGCGGGATCACGGTCGAGGGGAGTTATTTCTACGACGCGAAGCAAAGCCCGATAGCGGTGTACGGCACGATCAGCGGCACCCGCGTCTCGCTTTGCGAGATTGCCGACGACAAGGAATTCGACCGGGTTCTGGTCATGGGATCGAAAACGCCGGTCGACACCGCCGGATGTCCGCTTTCTCTCGACCTTGGCGAAAGCGGCGCAACGGGGACCTGGAGCAGGGGCCAGGACAAGGTCCCGATCGTGCTGAAGAAGGTCGCAAGCCTCGACGATACCGGTGGGGCGAAGGTTGACGGGACCGTCGAGATTCCCTTCTGGGCGCAGACAGCCACCCACAGATTTGCCGGGGTCTACGAGAAAGCCGGCTTTCTCGTCTGCATGAATAAGCTGCGGGTCATCGACAAGAAGAAAAAGAAGGTCGTTCAGGAGATCGCTTTCGATGACGACGATTGCGATGCCGGCATGCTGATGACTCCCATCTACATGAATGTTCAAAAACAGGCCGGGGGAAGCTTCGAGATAATCTCCGTGAATTTTCGCGGCGGTAGCGCCGGCTACTCAAGGGATTACGTTTTCTCGGATAGATTCAAGGATTATCGCCTGTTGGTGAATTGAGCGTGTGCCCTGACCTGGCTTGTGCTCACCGCCGCCCGAACAACCTTTCGATGTCGGCGAGCTTGAGCTCGATATAGGTCGGACGACCATGGTTGCAGGTGCCGGATCCTGGCGTCGCTTCCATCTGGCGCAGCAGCGCGTTCATCTCCTCGGCTTTCAGCAGGCGGCCCGAACGCACCGAGCCGTGGCAGGCCATGGTGGCGGCGATCTTGTCCAGCCGCTCTTTCAGCGTCTCGACCGTGTCGTTGTCGGCGATCTCGTCGGCAAGGTCACGCACCAGTTGCTGGACATTGGTTTCGCCCAGCATCGATGGCGTTTCGCGCACCGCCACCGCACCCGGGCCGAAGCGCTCGACGCCGAGGCCGAATCTGGCCAGCGTTTCGGAATGCATGGCCAGCCGCTCGGCGTCTTCCTCCGGCAGGTCGACGATCTCCGGCAACAGCAGCATCTGCGACGGCACCGCGCGCGAATGCAACGCGTTCTTCAAGGCCTCGTAGACCAGCCGTTCATGCGCGGCATGCTGGTCGACGATGACAAGCGAATCCCTGGTTTGCGCAACGATGTAATTCTCATGCACCTGCGCGCGGGCGGCGCCCAGCGCCGTGCCGAGCAGCGTCTGCGCCGCTTCATCCGACCCGGCGCGCGCGTCGGCGCTGGCAAGCGGGCCAGCGTCGAATGCCGACTGGTCGCTTTCCCGGAAGCTGCCGTTCTCGAAGCCCCTATTTTCAAAACCCATGTCGAGCGGTCGCTGCGGCGAGCGATCGAAACCGGCGAAACCAGAAGCTCGGGAAGCCGCATCATAGCTGCGATGGCCGTTGGCCGGGCCGCCATGCGCGTAGGACGCCGCACCCGGCCGGAACGCCGCCATCATGCCGGCCGCCCCTGATGTGGCGGCCCGGATGCCGGATTCAGCGAGGGCTTGCCGGATGGCGCCGACGATCAGCCCGCGCACCAGTCCCGGATCGCGGAAGCGGACATCGGCCTTGGCCGGGTGAACATTGACGTCGACAATGGCAGGATCGAGCGTCAGGAACAGCACGGTCACCGCATGGCGATCGCGCGGCAGCACGTCGGCGAAGGCGCCACGAATGGCGCCGGCGATCAGCTTGTCGCGCACCGGCCTGCCGTTGACATAGGCATATTGCTGCAGCGCGTTGGCACGGCTGAAGGACGGGATCGAGACATGGCCGGTCAGATGCACGTCGTCGCGCACGGCATCGATGGCAATCGCATTGTCGGGAAAGTCGGTGCCCATCACCTGCGCGACGCGGCGCAGGCGGCCTTCCGGACTGTCGTCGGTCGCCGGCAGCTCCAGCGTCGAGCGGTCGGACCCGGCCAGCGTGAAGCGCACGGCGGGGAAGGCGATGGCGATGCGCTTGATCACGTCGCTAGTGGCCGAGCTTTCGGCGCGTTCGCCCTTCATGAATTTGAGCCGCGCCGGCGTGGCGAAGAACAGGTCGCGCACCTCGACCGTGGTGCCGCAATTGGCCGCCGCCGGCTTGACGGCGGAAACGCGGCCGCCCTCGATGCCGATTTCGGCGGCGCTGTCACCCGATGCCGTGCGCGAGCGGATCGACAGCCGCGACACCGAACCGATCGACGGCAGCGCCTCGCCGCGAAAGCCGAGCGAGCGGATATCGTGGATGTTCTCGGTCAGCTTCGAGGTGCAGTGGCGCGCGATCGCCAGCGCCAGTTCCGGTTCGGGAATGCCCGAGCCGTCATCGGTGACGCGGATCAGGTTCAGCCCGCCGCCGGCGGTGACGATCTCGACGCGAGAGGCGCCGGCATCGAGCGCGTTCTCGACCAGCTCCTTGACCACGCTGGCCGGACGTTCGATGACTTCGCCGGCGGCGATCTGGTTGATCATCGTTTCGGAAAGCTGGCGAATGGGCATGCGGCACTATAGGCGGATTCGACGTCGATGCGGATAGGCCATTTGCATCAAACCATCTGCTGTCATCCGATCAGCCAGGTTTAACCACTTGGCGCAGATCCACGCCATCCGGCAGTCGAACTTGCCGTGTCAGCTTTGGGATATCCTTCCAGCCTTTCTTGCTCAGAATCTGAACCTTCTGGGTGAGAAGTTGTGTTTTGCAATGCGTGCAACCGAGAAGGTCCGACCCGACCAAAACCGTATCCAAAGCGGGTTTGCGGATTCTCGGATTAGCGCTCATCAAATCTGCAAAAGGCTTACTGTCGACAGGGTGCTGAAAAAGGCTGTCGTAATGTTTGCCGAACAGATCGTGGTCTGAAAACATCTGACCTGTTTTGCTTAATTTCCGCAGGTATCGACTGCATTTCCAGCAACTCGGATAAGTCTGCAGCATGAAAAAGACAAACAACCCACCAAGGACGAAACCGATGAAATCTATCACCGCCAACCAGTAGCCAAAATCGCCAACCTCGCCTGTGTCGATATGGCCGCCATGCCCAGCCCTAAGATGCATCGATCGCAGATAGATATCGAGGTAGTCCCAAAAACCGATGGCGTCGGAAGCCATTGTGCCGTCATCGAGCACCAACGAGCGGTATTCGCCATAGTAGATGACCAGTTGGGCCGTAGCGGTCACAACGAGGATTTGGACGAGAAGGAACCAGGTAGGTCGCGTATGAAAGAATAGGCTGCCGAAATAATAGCCAGAGGCTGCAGCCACGCCTGTGAACAATGCTCCTGCCGGAACGATCACCCAGAAGCTGAACGAAAAAACGTTGAAGCCGGTTAAGCGGTTGACGACCATTACAGCCAGAACAACCAACGCAAAGGAAATCAGGCCGAATACCGCAACGCCGAGATGGCCACCGAGTTTGGCGATCATCGTTCCCCCCATCCAACAGGCAATCACTAAACCAGACTGCCTACTACTGATAGAGCGTATCTTCGGCTGCAACCACATTCTTCAAGCCTGCGCCACCAGCCAATCCCTCACCTTGCGCGCATTGTCGCTAAGCTCGCGGTTCTTTGGCCAGATGACGTAGAATCCGATGCCGGTCCTCAGCACATGATCCGTCACCGGCACCAACAGTCCTGATGCCACGAGGCGCTCGACCAGATGCCGCCAGCCGAGCGAGATGCCTTGTCCCTCCATGACCGCCTGGATCACCAGGGCATAATCATTGATGCGCAACCCGCGCTCGGCATTGCGCAGGCTGGTTCCGGCTGCCGCGAACCATTCGTCCCAGTTCGGGGCCTCGCGATAGGGCTCCTCGAGATGGATGAGTCGGTGCGTTGCCAGTTCCTCGACGGTCTTCGGCAGCCCAAACTTGGCCAGATAGTTGGGGCCCGCGACCGGGAAGATCTCTTCGTCAGAGAGCGACAGCGAGTGATAGTCCGGCCATTGTTCGGGCACGCCGCCGCGCACGCCGAGCGGGATGCCCTCGGCGATGATGTCGAGGTCGCGGTCGGCGGTCTGGATGCGCAGATCAACGCCTGGCAGTTCGTCGCGGAATTGCTGCAGGCGCGGCATCATCCAGAACGAGCCGAAGGCGGTCGAGGCGGCAAGCGTCACATGGCCGCCGGTCGCCTGCAGGCGCAGATCCTCCGCCGACTTGCGGATATGCGAGAGACCCAGCGAGACATCGGCGTGGAAACGCTCGCCGGCCTCCGTCAGGACAACCTGGCGATGGCGGCGCTGGAACAGCTTGGCGCCGAGCTGCTCCTCCAGCCCGCGTACGGCGTAGGACACGGCCGCCTGCGTCATGCCGAGCTCCCGCCCGGCGGCGGTGAAGCTCGACAGTCGGCCGGCCGCCTCGAAGACGATCAGGCTGCCGGCGGAGGGCAGCAGGTGGCGCAGGCTTCGCATAAGGAGAGTTTATACAAGAGATCAGGATTTTCCAGCGTCACAGGCATATTCCGTCTCGCTAAGTTGACGGGCTGTTGGAGGATGAAGTTGCCATGAATGCACCGGCCGTTGCAGTGACCGAACACGCCAACCGCAGAAGCGGCGGCCGCCTGGGGCGCAAGGCGACACGCGGCGCCCCCATCGCCTCGTTTCCGACGCTGGTGCGCCAGATCCCCGCCTATCAGATGGTGCCTGACGAAGCGGTGGAGCTGATCCACCAGGAATCGCTCGCGATCCTCGAAGAGGTGGGGTGCGAATTTCGTGACGACGGGGCAATCGCCCTGTGGAAGGCCGCTGGAGCCGATGTCAGGGAAACGCGCGTCCGCATCGACCGTGCGCTCCTGATGGAGCTGGTCTCCAAGGTCCCGCCGGAATTCACCCTCAATGCCCGCAACCCGGAGCGTACGGTCCGCGTCGGCGGCAAGAACTCCATCTTCGTGCCGATGTATGGCGCACCCTATGTGCGCGACCTCGACAACAACAGGCGCTACGGCTCGCTCGCCGACCTCAACAATTTCCACAAGCTCGCCTACATGGCGCCGGCGCTGCACTCGTCGAGCTCGGTCATCTGCGAGCCGATGGAAATTGCGGTGCCCAAGCGTCACCTGCACATCATTCATTCGGCGCTGAAGCACTCCGACAAGCCGTTCATGGGCATCGTCACCTCGAAGGAACGCGCCGAGGACACGATGGCGATGGCCGGCATCGTGTTCGGCGAGGAGTTCGTCCGCGACAACCCGGTGCTGGTGGCGATCACCAACTGCAATTCGCCGCTGGTGTGGGACGCCACCATGATCGACGCCATGCGGGTCTATGCGAGCCACAATCAGCCGCTGATCCTGGCGCCTTTCGCGCTGTGCGGCGCCTCGACCTCGGCCTCGGCCGTCGGTGCGGTGGCACAGGTCAACGCCGAGGCGCTGGCCGGCGTGGCGCTGACCCAGCTCATACGTCCCGGTTCGCCGCAGATCTACGGCCAGTTCATGGTGACGGTCGACATGAAGACCGGCGCGCCGATGGGCGGCACGCCGGAGGCCGCCCAGATGATGTATCTGATGGGCGCGCTGGCGCGGAGATACAAACTGCCGTGGCGCACCTCGGGCTTCCATGTCGGCTCGAAGCTGAACGACGCCCAGGCCGGCTATGAAGCGAACATGCTGATGCACGCCGCCATCCTAGCCGGCGCCAACTACATCTGGCACTCGGCCGGATGGCTGGAAGCCGGCTTGACCTGCGGCTATTCGAAATTCGCCACCGACTGCGAGCAGCTTGTTGGCTGGTACAAATATGCCGGCGGTCTGCCCTTCGACGATTTCAAGGAAGCGATGGCCGCGATCCGCGAGGTGGGGCCGCAGGGCCATTTCCTCGGCACCCAGCACACGCTCGAACATTTCGAGTCCGCTTTCTTCATGCCCTCGATCATGGACTTCAATTCATACGAGCAGTGGAACGCCGAAGGCGCGAAGGACCACGACACGCGCGGCCGCGAGAAGGCGCGCAACATGCTGGCCGACTATGAGGAGCCGAAGCTCGACGAGGGCATCGCCGAGGGTCTCAAGGATTTGATCGCGCGGCGTGAGGAAAAACTGCCGGACAGCGTTAGTTAGTTAAGACAGGCGAAGAACCTGACGGAAAAACAAAGGGAGGAAAACATGACGCTCTTCAGAAGCAATGGCGACCGCGTGCCGGGCGCTATCGAGGCAATGGCGAAAGAGACGCGTGCAGGCCGCATGGACCGGCGAGAATTCCTGGCGCTGGCCAGCGCCTTCGGCGCATCGACGGCTTTCGCCTACGGCATGATCGGCCTTGCCGCGCCGACTAAAGCCCTGGCCGACGAACCGAAAAAGGGCGGAACGCTTCGTGCAGCGATGTCGGTCAAGGCGCAGAAGGATCCGCGCACCTACGACTGGACCGAGATGGCAAACGTCACCCGGTGCTGGCTGGAGCCACTCGTCCGCTACACCCACCAGTTCACTTTCGAGCCGGTCCTGCTCGAAGGCTGGGACGTCAACGACGACGCCACCGAATACACACTGCATCTGCGCAAAGGCGTCACCTGGAACAATGGCGATGCCTTCAACGCCGATGATGTGGTCGCCAATCTGAACCGCTGGTGCGACAAGGGTGCGTCCGGCAATTCCATGGCAGCACGCGTCGGCGCGCTGATCGATACAACGACCGGCAAGGCCAAGGATGGCGCCATCACCAAGGTCGATGACCTCACGGTCAAGCTAAAGCTGGCCGAACCCGACATCGCCATCATACCGGGCTTCACCGACTATCCGGCGCTGGTCGTGCATCGCGACTTCGACAAGGATGGCGCCGACCCGATCAAGAAGCCGATCGGCACCGGACCTTTCGAACTGGTGTCCTATGCGGTGGGTACGAAGGCGGTCGTCAAGCGTCGCGAGAACGGCAAGTGGTGGGGTGGCGAAGCGCCGCTCGACGGTGTCGAGTTCATCGACTACGGCACCGACTTCAACGCCACGCTGAATGCCTTCGAGTCCGGCGAGATCGACCTCGATTTCGAAACGCCGGCCGATTTCATCGACGCCCTCGATAAGATGGATCTGGTGAAATCGGAGGTCGCGACGGCGACCACCCTCGTTGCCCGCACCAACATCACCCACAAGCCCTATGACGACCAGCGGGTGCGCAATGCGCTGCAGATGGCCGTCGACAACAATGCTGTCATGGAGCTCGGCTACGCCGGGCTTGGCACGGTCGGTGAGAACCACCACGTCGCCCCGATCCATCCCGAATACTATCCGCTGCCCAAGAAGACACGCGATGCCGCCGCCGCCAAGAAGCTGATGGCGGATGCCGGGCAGGCCGACTTCGAGCACGAACTGATCACGGTCGAGGACGAATGGCAGAAGAACACCGGCGATGCGATCGCCGGCCAGTTGCGCGATGCCGGCATCAAGGTGAAGCGTACGGTGTTGCCGGGCTCGACCTTCTGGAATGACTGGACGAAGTATCCGTACTCGATGACCATCTGGTACATGCGGCCGCTGGGCGTCCAGGTGCTGGCGCTCGGCTATCGCTCGGGCGAAGCCTGGAACGAAACGGCCTATGCCAACCCGGATTTCGACGCCAAGCTGAAGCAGGCGCTCTCGCTGGCCGATCCCGACAAGCGCAAGGAGGTGATGAAGGACGTCGAGCAGATCCTGCAGGATTCCGGCGTCATCATCCAGCCGTTCTGGCAGAAGCTCTACTGCCACATGAGCAAGAAGGTGAAGAATTACGGAATGCACCAGACCTACGAAATGGACTTCCAGAACGTCTGGCTGGACGCCTGACGTAACTCCCGAGACTTGCAAGCAACAGCCGCCGGCACCTCTGACAAAAGGTGCCGGCGGCCCGTAAATCACTGACAAGCAATTGGCGCAGGCAAAATGGCCGACGACGAGATCATCCTTTCCGAGCTTTCCGACGACGAGTTGGTGCAGCAGATGCACGACGACCTCTATGACGGGTTGAAGGAAGAGATCGAGGAAGGCACCAACATCCTGCTCGAGCGCGGCTGGGTGCCCTACAAGGTGCTGACCGAGGCACTGGTCGAAGGCATGCGCATCGTTGGCGAGGATTTTCGCGACGGCATCCTGTTCGTCCCCGAAGTGCTGTTGTCCGCCAACGCGATG
>NZ_JBFUDT010000012.1:0-98076 GCF_056404575.1 Mesorhizobium sp. P2_C4 | reverse complement strand
GACGCTATCTCGTTCTAGGCCTTTGGTGTCGGTGGCTTCCTGGGTCAGCTCGCGATGTATGTTCAGCTGCTCATTGTAGTGAATGTCGTACTGCGCGCGCTTGACGGGATCCTTGAGCGTATCATGTGCCTCGACGATTTCGCTGAAGCGCGCTTCGTCCCCGGTATTCTGGTTGTCGGGATGATAGCGCATGGCAAAATAGCGAAACACGCGCTCTATCGTTTCTGAGTTGGCGTTTCGGCTGACTTCTAAAAGCTCGTAGTAGTCAACGAACAAAGCGGTGCTCCCTCCAGCGCTATTATAAAAGCACTCGCCGAACGGCACGGCAAATTAATCATTAGTAAAGGGTTAATCACCTCCACCAGCACCGCAGGCTTCGCCCCGCAAGGGCGTGCTTGACGATTTCAGCCCCGGCAGCGACACGGCGCCGAGCCTATGGCTCGCTACAGGGCCAATCTTCAGGCCTCGTCAAGCCAGAAGGCAACTCGGTCCGGGCGTCTCCGCAAGCCATGTTGAGCTGCCACTGGGACAGACCCGCCGAATCGGAAAGATCGAGGCCCTCGATACGGGTCAGAAAGAAAAAAGCGCTGTCAAAGTCTATCGGCGCGGTGAACGTCGCTCCTCGGAAGTCCGCCCGCGCGAGATTGGCAAACGAAAAGCGGCTGCCGCTGATATCGGCGTCATGGAACTGCGCTCGCCCCAATTCCGCCTTTGTGAAATCAGCATTGGTCAGATTGGCGTCCTGGAAATTCGAGCGCTGCACTTCCGCGCTCGTAAACACAGCGCCCTGCGCGTCCATACGGCTGAAGTCGGTCCTGTAAGCCTCGATTTTGTCGAACCGGGCGCCCTTGGCGGTCGAGTCGGCCAGGGAAGCACGCACAAGCGTTGCCTTCTCAAAATTTGCCCCAAGGAGATTGCTGTTCCTGAGGTCGGTCGAAGTGAAATCAACACCAAACAGGTTCGCCCCGCTCAGGTCCTGTCCTTTTAGGATGAGAAGCTTTTTGTCACAGTCCTGCCAATTGACGCCTGGCGTCGCCGCTGCGTCGCAATCTTGAGCGGCAGCGGCGTTCTGCCAAGCAAATACAATGCAAACCGCTAGAACCAAGCCGGATGCGCCGTAAGCTCTGGTTCGTCTCAAAGTCATTGTTGCTGGACCTCTGCTACTCGCCGACAATCAACCTTACCACATCTGCTGACACTCGAAAGCGACGGCGTTTTGCCCGCTAATCCCGCTAGTCCCCACCGCCAAATGAACAGCCCGCCACCGTTGAGGCAGCGGGCTAAAATGGTGGGCGTCGGACCTATTGAATGCAAGAGCCCGGTGGGTAGCGCTCAGGGTCGTAGTGCGACGGCGAGACGAGCATGAAATCGTCTTGAGTGCGCACAGGGATCATTCCGAAGTTGTCGCGGTAAGCGTGGTGGAACGGCAGAACGATCATGCTGGGTGCACAATTGCCAGTCACTGAGGGGCCATAACGTGCAGCCAAGAAAACGTGGGGGAAAGCCCGGAAGATAATTTGGTGGGGCACCGCCGTGGGGCATCAGCATCAGGTCGCGCCGTAAATCGCGAAGCAAAATCAATTAGTTAGGAGGACATCAGAAGAATGGCGGAGAGGGAGGGATTCGAACCCCCGATGGGCTTGCACCCATGCCGCATTTCGAGTGCGGTGCATTCGACCACTCTGCCACCTCTCCGCGGTCATGGTCGGCCGTTGCCGGCGCGGCGCACTAGATAACGGCTGCATCGGCAGGTTACAAGGCCCAATCTGCCTGTTATCCGGCTTCTTCGGCACAGCACCGTTTCCGAGGGGTGCGAACGTCCGGCGCCTTACCGTTTTGGGGGCGATTGCGGGACGTGGATGGTGTACAGCCGCAAACAGCCGGCGCAGAGGCGCTTGTCCTGGCCGATTGCCTTGACTTCACCGCAACCTTCGGTTAGGGACAGCGCGCAATCGGCGTGGAGGGTTCTTCCGCGCCGCTTGTTTTTTGAACCCGCAGACTGACAAAAAGACGGCTGAACCGCCAACGCGGTTCATCAAGGCCGACCGAACAGCGAAAGGCAAAAAATGTTCGCAGTCATTAAAACGGGCGGTAAGCAGTATCGCGTTGCCGCCAACGATCTCCTGAAGATCGAGAAACTCGAAGCCAATGTCGGCGATATCGTCGAAATTGGCCATGTTCTCGCCCATGGCGAGGGCGAGAATGTCACCTTCGGCGCACCGTTCGTCGATGGCGCTCTGGTCACGGCGGAAGTCGTCGAGCAGGGCAAGAACCGCACCGTCATCGCTTTCAAGAAGCGTCGCCGGCAGAATTCGCGCCGCAAGATCGGCCACCGCCAGCTTCTGACCACTGTGCGGATCGCCGAAATCCTGCTGGGTGGCGCCAAGCCGACGAAGAAGGCCGCCGTAAAGGCTGAGGCCAAGGCCAAGGCAGAAATTGCCCCCGAGGCGAAGGCCGAGGCCGCGCCGAAGGAGGCCAAGGCCAAGAAGGAAGCCAAGGTCGAGGCCGCTGAAGCCACCGCTGCGCCGCTGTTCAAGGCGCCGAAGGGCGAGCCGGACGACCTGACCGTGATCAAGGGCATCGGCCCGGTCGCCGCCAAGGACCTTGCCGAGCAGGGCATCATCACCTTCGCGCAGCTGGCCAAGCTGTCGGACAAGGATGTCGCCAAAATCGACGAGCACATGCCGTTCAGCGCCGAGCAGATCAGCGACTGGCGCGAGCAGGCCAAGGAACTGGCGAAGAAGTAAAACGAACCGGCGAAACGATCGCCGGATCGGACTTGAAACGGAACGCGAACGCGTTCATAAGACCATTCAAGCGCCCTCGAGGGCGCATCGGAGTTAGTTAGATGGCACACAAGAAAGCTGGCGGCTCGTCGCGCAACGGTCGCGACTCGCATTCCAAGCGCCTGGGCGTGAAGAAGTTCGGCGGCGAAGCCGTGATTCCGGGCAACATCATCATTCGTCAGCGCGGCACCACGTGGCATCCCGGCGTCAATGTCGGCATGGGCACGGATCACACCCTTTTTGCGCTCGAAACTGGCGCAGTCACCTTCAACAAAAAAGCCAACGGCCGAACCTACGTATCGGTCAATCCGATCGCCAAAGCCGCGGAGTAGCCGGTTCCGTACGAGAACACCGGCACCCATCTCGGGAACCGGTGTCTGGCCAAGCCAGGAAATGGATCAGGGGAGATGGGTTTTCCATCTCCCCTTTTTCTTGTGCCTGGAGGACTGACATGGTTGCCGAAGCGGAAGACACGGACGACGAAAGTTACGCGATAGACTGCCCGGTGCTGGCCACCGAGCGGCTGGTGATGCGTGCACCGCGTGAAAGTGACATCGGCCAACTGGCAGCACTCGCCGACAATCGTCATATCGCCGAAATGCTGGCCCGCATGCCGCACCCCTATGGCGAGGCCGAGGCGCGCGCCTTCCTGGCGATGACGGCGTCGCGCCGGGCGGGTATCGCCTTTGCCTTGACGCTGGCGGGAACCGACACCTTCGTCGGCTGCGCCGGTCTCAACACCACCGATCGCGGGCTGGAACTCGGTTACTGGATCGGCGAACCCTTCTGGAAGCGCGGCTATGCGACGGAGGCCGCGCACGCGCTGGTCGACCTCGCCTTCCAGAGGACGACAATCCAGGTGCTGCATGCCTCGACGCGGGTCATCAATCCGGCTTCGCGCCGGGTCATCCACAAATGCGGCTTCCAGTATGCCGGCCAGGGCATGCTGAACTCGATCGTCGCCGGTCAGGTGCCGGTCGAGCGCTACCGGCTTGATCGCAAGACCTGGACCAGCCTGCGCAACTGGGTCCACTTCTAGCTGTGTCGATATTCAGGTGATGCCGGCCTGCAAACGCTGGTTTTCTGCGCTTCCGGTGCTCACGTACTTTAAGTACGCTCCGCTCCGGTTCTCGAAAGCGAGCGTTTTCGGCTCGGCCTGACCTGAATCTCGACACACCTCACCGCACGGCGAAACCAAAGGTTGCGAACCAGGCTTGAGGTCAGGCCGTCTCGAGCCAGACCGGCAGATGGTCGGAGCCGACCGCTTGCCGGTCGACCCACAGGCGCTTCAGTGATCCGGCGAGCGAGGCTGAGGTGAAGACATAGTCGATGCGTTTGTGGCGGCTCGCATCGTCGGGCCGTTTGGGATCGACCCAGGTGACGAGATTGGGCGTGTCGAGGCGCTGGGCGGCGTCGACGGCGAGATCGGCGGTCAGCGGCATGCCGAACTCATGATCCGGGCGGCCGGCGAGTTCGACATATTCGGGCGATCCGGGCAGCATGTTGAAGTCGCCGAGCACGATGAAGGCCTCGGGATAGGGCAGATCCGGCAGGCCGATCTCGGGAATGCCGGAGAGACCGCCGCCCTCGAGCGCATAGTTCAACAGGCGCTGGCGCAAGAAACGGATTTGGCTGGTGCGTTCGACCGGGCTGCGATGGTCGAGATGCGTGGAGTAGAAACGGATGAAGCCGAGCGGCGTCTCGATCAGCGCTTCCAGTGCGCCGCGCTGGAAGTTCATCGCCTCGAAACTGCGGCTGCGCGGCAAAAGCAGGTTGCGCGATAGATGAATGGGGGTTTTCGACAGCACCATGTTGCCAAGCTGGAAGGTTGTGGTGACAGCCCGGCCGTTCTCGACGCGCGAGCCGACATTGACCTCGAAATTGCTGCCATAGGCGGCGAAATATTCAGGCAGGGCGTCGCCGATCTCGGCCACCATGTCACGGTTGCCGTTCCTGGGGTTGTTGCGGGTGACCTCCTGCAGCGCGATCACGTCGGCGCCACGCACGGCGTCGGTGATGCGGCCGACATCGTATTGCCCATCGAGGCCGATGCCATACTGGATGTTGTAGGTTACAACCCGCATTACACATCTCCCCGGCCCGGGCAAATTGCAACAGCGCCGCAAAAAATCGCGCGGCGCCGTTGTCGCAAAACGGCCTCGCCCTTCGCCCCACCTTGGTTTAGAGCAGTGCCGAGGGTTAGAGCAATGCCGCAAGGCCAATAGAGAAACTACGAAATCCGATGAAATTTCTCGATCAAGCCAAAGTTTACATCCGCTCCGGCGACGGCGGCGCCGGTTCGGTGTCGTTCCGGCGCGAAAAATTCATCGAATTCGGCGGGCCGGATGGCGGCGATGGCGGCCGTGGCGGCGATGTCTGGCTGGAGGCCGTCAACGGGCTGAACACGCTGATCGACTATCGCTACCAGCAGCATTTCAAGGCCAAGACCGGCATTCACGGCATGGGCCGCAACATGACCGGCGCCAAGGGCGCCGACGTGACGCTGAAAGTGCCGGCGGGAACACAGGTCTTTGCCGAGGACAATGAGACGCTGATCTGCGACCTGACCGTGGTTGGCCAGCGTTATCTGCTGGCCAAGGGCGGCAATGGCGGTTTTGGCAACCAGCATTTCAAGACCTCGACCAATCAGGCGCCGCGCCGCGCCAATCCAGGCCTGCCGGGCGAAGAGCTCAACATCTGGCTCAGGCTCAAGCTGATCGCCGATGCCGGCCTGGTCGGCCTGCCCAATGCCGGCAAGTCGACCTTTCTGGCGGCGGTCACCGCTGCCAAGCCGAAGATCGCCGACTATCCCTTCACCACGCTGCATCCCGGCCTTGGCGTCGCGCGCATCGATGCGCGCGAATTCGTCATCGCCGACATTCCCGGCCTGATCGAGGGCGCGCATGAGGGCGTCGGCATTGGCGACCGCTTTCTCGGCCATGTCGAGCGCACGCGTGTGCTGTTGCACCTGGTGTCCGCGCAGGAGGAAAACCCTGGGAAGGCCTACAAGACCGTGCGCGCCGAACTCGATGCCTATGGCAACGGGCTGATCGAAAAGGTCGAGATCGTCGCGCTTTCGCAGGTCGACATTCTCGATGCTGCCGAACGCAAGAAGAAGGTCGCGGCGCTGAAACGTGCCGCCGGCCGTGCGCCGATGCTGCTGTCTGCCGTCACCGGTGAAGGCGTCGAGGCGGTGCTGCGTGCGCTGATGGCGGTGGTCGGCGAAGCCCGCGCCGCCACAGCGGCTCCGGTCGAGACGCGCTGGGATCGCTAGCATGGCCGCGCAGTCGCTGAAAAAATACCGGCGCATCACCGTTAAGATCGGCTCGGCGCTGCTCGTCGACCGCACGAGCGGCCTGAAGCGCGACTGGCTGGCTTCGCTGGCCGACGATATTGCCGTTCTGGCCGAGGGCGGCGCCGAAATCCTCGTCGTGTCCTCCGGCGCGATCGCGCTTGGCCGCACGATTCTGGGCCTCGGCAAACGGGCGCTGAAGCTGGAAGAGAGCCAGGCGGCCGCTGCCGTTGGGCAGATCGCTTTGGCCGGCGCCTGGTCGGATGCGCTCGGCAAGGGCGGCCTGAAATCCGGCCAGATTCTCCTGACGCTTGGCGACACCGAAGAGCGCCGCCGCTATCTCAACGCACGGGCGACGATTTCCACGCTGCTGAAGATGAAAGCGGTTCCGGTCATCAACGAGAACGACACGGTGGCGACCTCCGAAATCCGCTATGGCGACAATGACCGGCTGGCGGCGCGGGTGGCAACGATGATGGGCGCCGACCTCCTGGTGCTGCTCTCCGACATTGACGGGCTCTACACGGCGCCGCCGGCCAGAGATCCTGATGCCAGGTTCATTCCGGTGGTCGACCGCATCACGCCAGACATCGAAGCGATGGCGGGGGCGGCGGCTTCCGAATTGTCGCGTGGTGGCATGCGGACAAAACTCGACGCCGGCAAGATCGCCACCGCCGCCGGCACCGCCATGATCATCACCGCTGGAACGCGGCTGTCGCCATTGATGGCGATCGAGCGCGGCGAACGCGCCACCTTCTTCAAGCCGAGCACCAATCCGGTGAAAGGCTACAAGACCTGGATCGCCGGGCAGCTCGAACCGGCGGGACGGCTTACCGTCGATGCCGGCGCCATCGGCGCGCTTTTGTCAGGCAAGTCGCTGCTGCCGGCCGGCGTCAAACTGGTCAGCGGCAATTTCTCACGCGGCGATACGGTGGCGATCCTGTCGCCCGAGGGCCGCGAGATCGCGCGCGGGCTCGTTGCCTACGATGCCGCCGATGCGGTCAGGATCGCAGGCCTGAAGACCGCGGAGATCGAAACCGTGCTCGGCTACGAGGCGCGCTCGGCGATGATCCACAGGGACGATCTGGTGGTGAGCGGCGCGCCGGACTGAGACGCGGCCTCGCGATAGAGGGCGCGCTACTTGTCAGGTTCACGCGGCTATTTGGGTGGGTTGATTCGTCCATTCTCAAGGTCTTGCCGCAGTTTCAGAAGCCCGCTGCAGCCTCCCCAATCTGCTTTAATGCTAGCCTTGGCGCGTCGATCCACCTCGGCTTGGGGAACATCCTTCTCAACTCCCAGGAGATCGCGTATCGTCCAGTCGGCCGTCGTTGCGCCTGGTTCCTCGTCCAGCTTCTTGTATTTAGCCTCGAGCCGCGCCCTCGGCCCACATCCGAAGCTCTCCTCAACAATGACCAGGATATGGGAAAGCGCTGTCGGTGGCGCGCCGCAATAGCGTTCGGCGAGCGCAAAGGACTGTATCGCACCTATCGTGGCCATGATCTTGCCGTCCACGCTCTCGCCGGGCTCCATCTTGTCGTCGCAGTAATCGGCTGCGCGCAGGCCGGTAGGCGCCAGCATCGTGGCCAAAGCAATCAAGACTGCGGCGTTCTTCATTCTGCTCCCCCGAATTTGCAGCCATTGCCGCGAAGGCCGGCCGCGTGTAAATCCACCAGGCTTCACCGGAGCGGTCAGATGTTGAACAAACACCAAGGCGAAGATGTAGCCAGTTTGATGGCACGGACAGGCCGTAAGGCCCGCGCCGCCGCCCGACCGTTGGCCATCGCCACCACCGCCGCCAAGAATGCCGCGCTGCTCGCCATGGCCGACGCGATCATTTCGCGTGAGCAGGAGATTCTCGACGCCAACGCCATCGACGTCTCGAACGGCCACGAATCGGGCTTGTCCGGCTCCTTCATGGACCGGTTGAAGCTCGATCCGGCGCGCATCCGCGCCATGGCCGACGGCATTCGTGAAATCGCCGAATTGAAGGACCCGGTCCGCGACGTCATTGCCGCCTGGGACCGGCCGAACGGCCTGCATATCGAGCGCGTGCGCACGCCGCTTGGCGTCGTCGGCGTCATCTATGAAAGCCGGCCGAATGTGACGGCGGATGCCGGTGCACTCTGCCTCAAGGCCGGCAATCCGGTGATCCTGCGCGGCGGCTCGGATTCGCTCAATTCATCGGCCGCCATCCATGCCTGCCTGGTCGAAGGGCTGAAGGCCGCCGGCCTGCCGGAAGACGCCATTCAGCTGGTGCCGACCAGCGACCGCGCCGCTGTCGGCGAGATGCTGAAGGGGCTTGGCGGCGTGCTCGACGTCATCATTCCGCGCGGCGGAAAAAGCCTGGTCGAGCGCGTGCAGACCGAGGCCCGGGTGCCGGTCTTTGCCCATCTCGAGGGCATCTGCCACCTCTACATCGACCGCTCGGCCAAGCTCGATATGGCGGTTCAGATCGCGGTCAACGCCAAGATGCGGCGCACCGGCGTCTGCGGTGCTGCAGAGACTTTGCTGGTCGACCGCGCGGTTGCCTCGACGCATCTGGTACCGATCCTCGACGCGCTGCGCGCCGCAGGCTGTGAGATCCATGCCGATCTCGAAGTGATGAAGCTGTTCTTCGACGCCAAGCCGGCGATCGATGCCGACTGGGTGACCGAATATCTCGATGCCATCATCGCGGTGAAGCTGGTCGACGGCGTTGCCGGCGCGATCGAGCATATCGAGACGTTCTCCTCGCATCACACCGAGGCGATCGTCGCCGAAGATGCCAAGGCGGTCGAAAAGTTCTTCAACGAAATCGATTCGGCAATCCTGTTGCACAACGCCTCGACCCAGTTTGCCGATGGCGGCGAGTTCGGCATGGGCGCCGAGATCGGCATCGCCACCGGCAAGATGCATGCGCGCGGACCGGTTGGCGTCGAGCAGCTGACCTCGTTCAAATACCGCGTGCGCGGGTCGGGGCAGGTGAGGCCTTGACGTTTTTTGCCCAAAGGGCCTGAGGGCCTTGCGCGCGTCGGCCCCCCTCTGCCCTGCCGGGCATCTCCCCCTCAAGGGGGGAGATCGGCTGTTGTTTCTGACTTCGCCAATCGCCGCCGCTGCAGAATTTTTGCGGTCAGTGAAGCTGCCAATCTCCCCCCTTGAGGGGGAGATGTCCGGCAGGACAGAGGGGGGCGCCTAGCACCATGCTGTCGTCCGCTCAGCCTGCAATCCCCGCCCCCTACCTCCGCATGCCGCATGCCGAAAAGGGCCTGACCGTCGGGCTGTTCGGCGGTTCGTTCAATCCGCCGCATGCCGGGCATGCGCTGGTAGCCGAGATTGCGCTGCGGCGGCTGGCGCTCGACCAACTGTGGTGGATGGTGACGCCCGGCAATCCGCTGAAGAGCACCAGGGAATTGGCGCCACTGGCCGAGCGGCTGCGCCTGTCGGAGCAGATTGCCAAGAACCCGCGGATCAAGGTCACCGCCTTCGAGGCGGCTCATCATATCCGTTTTACCGCCGACACGCTGGCGCTGGTCAAGGCGCGCAACCCAGGCGTCGATTTCGTCTGGATCATGGGCGCCGATAGTTTGCGCGATTTCCATCGCTGGCAGCGCTGGCGGCAGATCGTGATGACGTTCCCGATCGCGGTCATCGATCGTCCGGGGGCGACGCTTTCCTTCCTGTCGTCGGTCGTCGCCAAGACCTTCGACTATGCCCGCGTCGACGAGGGCGACGCGCCGCGGCTCGCTCGCATGAACGCGCCGGCCTGGACTTTTATCCACGGCCCACGGTCATCGCTGTCATCGAGCGCGATCCGCAACATGGCAAAGCCATGATCGATCCGGGCTTGCCCGCGGTTCATGCTTTCTGGATCGGCGGGCCGCTCGGGCAGATGCATGTCGCCTGCCTCAAATCCATCGTCCGCCTTGGGCATCGCACCGTGCTGCATGTCTACGACGATCCCGGCGATGCGCCGCCTGGCGTAGAGCTTGCGGACGCGACGAAAATCCTGCCGCGGGAGCGCGTTATCGTCCACCGCAACGGCAGCTACTCGCTGTTCGCCGACATTTTTCGCTACAAGCTGCTTGCCAGCGGAGCCGAGATCTATGTCGACTGCGACATGTATTGCGTGCGGCCTTTGCCGCGCCGTTCCTACATGTTCGGCTGGGAGAGCCAGACCCGCATCAACAATGCGGTGCTGAGCCTGCCCATCGGGTCGCCGATCCTGTGCGATCTCGCTGAAGCGGTGGATCATCCCGAGCGGCTTCCGGAATGGTTTTCATGGACCAAGCGCTTGCGCTTCGGCGCCCGGCGGGCGTTCGGACGGATGAAGGGGTTCGAGAACCTGCCGCATGCCTCGCTCGGCCCGCCCTTGCTGACCTATCTGGTGCGCAAGCACGGCCTCTTGGCCGAAGCCTCGCCGCTGGATGTTTTCTACACCAACATCGAGGGGCAAGGCACTCTGCTCGATCCGCAACAGTCTCTCGCGGACCTGGTCAGGCCGAACACGTTGGCTATCCACCTCTGGCACGGGTCGCTGCGCAAACTCTCCTTCGCCGATGTGCCGCCGACCTCGCCGCTGGGCGAAATTCTGGCCATGTGAGGATCCGCGCTGCTGGCCGTCCGGCGATGTCGCTTTTGCGGCGGCTTTTCGCCATGCGGTGGGCGATGGTGCGCGAATGCTGGAGAAGGACCGCGCCACAATCGATCAGGAGCAAGGCAAGCCGTCGGCGCCGCTGATCGCCATTGCCAGCGTCGTCTTGTCGATGGCGCTGATCGCGGTCGGCAACGGGCTGATGTTCGCCTACATTCCGGTCCGGCTCGGCGCCGAGGGTTTCGATCCGACCTGGGCCGGACTGATCATCACCGGGCTGTCGGCGGGCGGTCTCGCCGGCTGCATCCTGACCGGACCGCTGGTCAGAAGGGTCGGCCATGCCCGCGCCTTCATGGTGCTGTCGGCGCTGATCGCGCTCTCCAACGCCGCTGTCGGCGCCGGGACGCATCCCATCGTCTGGATTGCTGCGCGGGCTCTTTATGGCTTCTCGATCTGCGGTCTCTTCATCGTCGCGCAGAGCTGGCTGAACGACGCCGTCGCCAACGCCATACGTGGCAGGGTGATGGCGTTCTTCTACGTCGCCTATGTCGCCGGACTCGGTTTCGGCTATGCGACACTGGCGCTGGTCGACATCAATACGGCCGAGGCACCGCTGGTCGGCATCGCCTTCACCGCTTTGTCGATCCTTCCTGTCGGCATGACACGGCTGGCGCAGCCGCCGGCGCCCAGGGCGGCATCGGTGGCGCTCGGCCGCGCCTGGCGGATTTCGCCGGTGGGCGTTGCCGGCATGCTGGCCGTCGGCGGCCTGTCGATGGCGATCGCCGGCTTCGCGCCGATCCATGCCACGGCCAAGGGCTACAGCCAGGCCGATGTGGCGCTGCTGCTTTCGGCAATGCCGGTCGGCACGCTGATCCTGCAGATCCCGCTTGGCTGGATTTCCGACCGCACAGACCGGCGCTATGTGCTGATCGCCGCCTCGGCGCTTGCCGCCGGTGCGGGAGCGTTTGCCCTCGGTTTCGATGGCGGCGCGCTGGCGGCACTGATCGTCATCTATGTGGTCTGGGACGGCGCCTCGGAATCGATCTACTCGCTGGCCAGCGCGCATGCCGCAGACCGCGCCGGCAAAGACGATATGGTGGCGCTGTCCAGTTCACTTTTGTTTGCCTGGTCGCTGTCGGGTTTTGTCGTGCCCGGTATCGTGACGGCGCTTTCGGCCATCTACGGCACGCAGGCCTTCATCTATGTGGCGATCGTCATTGCCACCGGCTTTTGCCTGTTCGTGCTGTGGCGGGTGGCCACCACGCAGGCGGTTCCCGCCACTGAAACCGGCAGTTTCGCGCCGATGACGGCGCAGGCGCCGCTGCCGGTGGAGCTTGCCTTCGCGGGCGAAGAGCATGCCGGGAAAAAGGGCTGATCGCGCCAAAGCATCCGCCGTTTCCGGCGCTCCAGGCTAATGCTTTGGGAGCCCCGTCTTGAAACTGCAACGGAACTCTGCCTATCTAAGTGGTGTCACCTGCTTTGAAGGGTGATTTGGTTGTTCTTGCTGCGAAAGGAAATACACTGAGAACAGCACTGCGGAAGAAGGCCGACATCGTGCCTTCGCCGGCCGGGATCAGCGTAAACGACGCCGTGTCCCGCGCCATCAAGACAGTCCTTGCCAGTCTGGAAGACTCCAAGGCCGAAAACATCGTCTCAATCGACATTCAGGGGAAATCGAGCCTCGGCGACTACATGGTCGTTGCGTCGGGCCGATCGCACCGTCATGTCTCGGCTGTCGCCGACCATCTGCTCAAGGCGCTCAAGGATGCCGGTCTCGGCATGGCGCGCGTCGAAGGGCTGGCCGGTGCCGACTGGGTCCTGATCGATTCGGGCGACATCATCGTCCATGTCTTCCGCCCCGAAGTCCGCGACTTCTACAATCTTGAAAAGATGTGGCAGGCGCCGGATCTCGAGGAAGAGACCCTGCACTGAGCAGCTTTTGTTCTAGCTGCTTTTTGAGGCGAGGATGAAGATTACCGTTCATGCCGTGGGCCGGATGAAAGCCGGCCCCGAGAAGCAACTTGCCGACCGCTACTTCGGGCGTTTCGCCAAGAGCGGCCCGGCGGTGGGGCTCGAATTCTCAGGCGTCGTCGAGATTGCCGAAGGCCGCGCCCAGACCGCCAACGAGCGTCGCCGCGAGGAAGGCCAGAAGCTGCAGACGCTGTTGCAGCAAGGCAGCGCGCTGATCCTGCTCGACGAGCGTGGCAAAAACCTGTCCTCCGAGGATTTCGCCGGGCGCATCGGCCTGTTGCGCGACGGCGGCCGCAAGGCCCTGGTCATCGCCATTGGCGGTGCCGACGGTCACGACCAATCGCTGCGCGATCAGGCGGAATTGATGGTGTCGTTCGGCGCGCTGACCTGGCCGCATCAATTGGTGCGGGTGATGCTGGGCGAGCAGCTTTACAGGGCCGCCACCATTCTTTCCGGGCATCCCTATCACCGCTCGTAATCCCGCGAATTGGCGCGAACCGCACGGATTTCCGCCCCAATGCGCAGCGAGATTGCGTCGGAGACGGCCCACCTTTCGAACATGGTTGATTGTTCGTTAACGATGCCGCGCATAGAGTCGGGCTTCAATGTCTGAAGACTGGAAATCAAGAACGAGCTCCTGGCGCGCGCGCTGCGGCATCGCCGCGGCGGCGGTTGCGTTGTCGCTCAGTGCCGTGCGGGCAGAGAACACGCTCGACCTGGCGCCGGATCCCGATCAGAGCCGGGCCGAATACGAGCAGGTCTCGAAAGAGATCACGCTGTCGTCCGAGCGGCTGGGCAAGCTCGCCGCCGACATAGCGGCGGTCAAGAAGGACCATGCCTCGATCACCGCGGCGCTGATCCAGTCGGCGATGACCGAGCAGAAGCTCGGCCAGGACATCGAGGACATCGGCGCAAAGCTCGAAGGGCTGAAGGGGCAGGAGCAGAAGCTCCGCACTTCGCTGCTGGCGCGGCGCGACGTCCTGGCTGAAGTGCTGGGCGCGCTGCAGCGCATGGGCCTCAACCCGCCGCCGGCAATCCTGGTCAAGCCCGAGGACGCGCTGTCGTCGGTGCGCAGCGCCATCCTGCTCGGCGCGGTGGTGCCGGAACTGCGCCAGCAGACCGACAACTTGCTGGCCGACCTCAAGGAACAATCGCGGGTGACCGCCTCGATCGAGGCCGAGCGGGTACGGCTGACCGCGGCGGTCAGCGAGCAGGCGGCGGAAAAGAAGCGACTCAGCATGCTGCTCGAGGCCAAGCAGAAGCTCGAAGCGGACACCTGGACGGCTATGGTGGCCGAAAAGCAGCGATCCCAGGCACTTGCGGCCAAGGCCGGCAGCCTGAAAGAACTGATCGCCTCGCTCGAGGCCGACAAGAGCCGCAAGGCGGCGGATGCGGCTAAAGCCGGCGAGCAGAAGGCGGCTGACGCCGACAAGGCGGACGCTGGCACAACCGCGTCAACGGAACTGGCGTCGCTGCCCGTGCCGGAAGGCAACCAGTTGACCGCCGCGGTCCCGTTTTCGGCGCTCCAGGGACAGGTCGCGCTGCCGGTCACCGGCAAGATCAAGCGGCGCTTCGGAGCCGACGACGGTAACGGCGCAGTGATGCTTGGCGACATGGTTGCGACACAATCGGGCGCCATCGTCACCGCACCGGCGGATGGAAATGTGCTTTATGCGGGGCCGTTTCGCTCCTATGGACAACTCTTGATCCTGAACGCAGGTGACGGCTATCATGTCGTCCTGGCGGGGATGAGCAGAATCAGCGTCGCGTCTGGCCAGTCGGTGCTCGCAGGAGAGCCGGTCGGCGCGATGGGAGAGGCCCGGGTGGCAAGCACCTCGGCCTCGAAGAATGGAAATGCCACGCCGGAACTCTATGTCGAGTTCCGCAAGGATGGAAAACCCGTCGATCCGACCCCATGGTGGGCGGACCGTTTTTCTGGAAGGACGTGAAATGATGCGGAAACTGTCGCTTCTGTTTGCCGGTGCGCTGATGGGCGCATCAGCGATGAGCCTGGTCTACGGCGCGCCTGGCTCGACGGCGAACGCTGCGGGCTCCGAAACGTACAAGCAACTGGCGATCTTCGGCGACATCTTCGAGCGTGTGCGGGCGCAATATGTGACGCCTCCGGACGACAAGTCGCTGGTCGAAAACGCCATCAACGGCATGCTCGCCTCGCTTGATCCGCACTCGTCCTACATGAATGCCGAGCAGGCGCAGGACATGCGCGTGCAGACCAAGGGTGAGTTCGGCGGCCTCGGCATCGAGGTCACCATGGAGAACGACCTGGTCAAGGTGATCACGCCGATCGACGACACACCGGCCGCCAAGGCTGGCGTGCTGGCCGGCGACTATATCGCCAAGATCGACGGCGACGAGGTGCGCGGCCTGACGCTGAACGACGCGGTCGAGAAGATGCGCGGGCCGGTCAACACGCCGATCAAGCTGACCATCCTGCGCCAGGGCGCCGACAAGCCGATCGAACTGACGGTCGTGCGCGACATCATCAAGGTCAAGGCGGTCAAGTTCCGGGTCGAAAACGACGTCGGCTACATGAAGATCACCTCGTTCACCGAGAAGACCTATGACGACCTAGAGAATGCCATCGACACCATCAAGAAGCAGGTGCCGAACGACAAGCTCAAGGGCTATGTGCTCGATCTCCGGCTCAACCCGGGCGGTTTGCTCGACCAGGCGGTGAGCGTGTCCGACGCCTTCCTCGACCGTGGCGAGATCGTCTCGACCCGCGGCCGCGATCCCAAGGATGTCACCCGCTTCGACGCAAGGCCGGGCGACGACATCGGCGCCAAGCCGCTGATCGTGCTCGTCAATGGCGGTTCGGCCAGTGCCTCGGAAATCGTTGCCGGCGCGCTGCAGGATCTGCGCCGCGCCACGGTGGTCGGCACGCAGTCCTTCGGCAAGGGTTCGGTGCAGACCATCATTCCGCTCGGCGAGAACGGTGCGCTGCGTCTGACGACGGCGCTCTATTACACGCCGTCCGGCAAGTCGATCCAGGGCAAGGGCATCACGCCCGACATCAAGGTCGACCAGCCGTTGCCGCCGGAATTGCAGGGCAGGGACCTGACCCGCGGCGAATCGGACCTCAAGGGCCACATCAAGGGCGCCGACGAGAGCGATACCGGTTCGGGCTCGGCTGCCTATGTGCCGCCGGATCCGAAGGACGATCTGCAGCTCATCTATGCTGAGCAATTGCTGCGTGGCCAGAAGACCGATCCGGCGTTCCCGCCGAATCCGGACAAGGCTGTGCTGAACCAGTAAGTCAGCCGGCCGGGCAAACAGCTCTGGCCGCCTGATCGAAGCGATGCAATGCTGCCGGGACCGCGAGGTTCCGGCAGTTTGATTCGGGGGACGTCGTTTCTGTGGGGCGTCGCGTCTCTGACGCGCCATCAGGTTTGAATTTGCGCAGGGTCTTTGCGACAGGGGGCATCCCTCTTTCGCCGATGATGCGCCCGGGGATGCGGCTTGGCTGACATCGTAAAAGATATCGAACGCCCGCTTGGACAGACAGCCGCCCGGCCGCCGCGCGCGGCGTCGCGCCGGGTCAGCTCCGGTGCGGTTGCGGCCACGCTTGCCGTGCTGGCGGTGATTGGGGTTTCCGGTGCGATCGCGCTGCGCGAAAAGCCGTTCCGGAAACCAGAAGCGGCCACCGTGTCGACGCCGAAAGTGACGGCGGCGGCGGAACCTGCGAAAGCACCAGTCACTGCAACGGCGGCGCCGAAGGCCGACGCGCCGGTTAAAACAGGCGGGCCGCAGATCATCCATGTGCAGACGGAAGAGGGCGACGGTCCGCCCAAGGCGGGCATCGTCATTCACGATCCATCGACGCTCGGCCAGAACCTGAAAATCGCGCATATTCCCGACAAGGCGCTGATCGAGCCCAGCGATACCGGCCCGCTGCCGATCCGTGCCGCCGACGGAAGGCGGCCATTCGACGTCTATGCACGGCCATGGTCCGGTGCGCGCGGTGCCCGCGTGGCGATCGTCATTGGCGGGCTGGCCGTATCGCAGACCGGCACGCAGGCGGCGATTGCCAAGCTGCCGGCCGAGGTGACACTGGCCTTCGCCCCGCAAGGCAACAGCATTGGCCGCTGGATGCAGGCGGCGCGGCAGAGCGGCCACGAGATCGTCCTGCAGGTGCCGCTGGAGCCGTTCGACTATCCAAACGTCAATCCCGGCCGCAACACGCTGACCGTTTCGGCGACGCCGGAAGAGAATCTGAAGAGCCTGCACTGGGCGCTGTCGCGCACGACCAACTATACCGGCGTCATGAACTATATGGGCGCGCGTTTTTCGGCCGATGCGACAGCGATGGGGCCATTCATGGCCGAGCTCGGTAAGCGCGGCCTGGCCTATATCGACGACGGCTCGTCCGCGCGGAGCCTGGCGCCGGACCTTGCCTTGAAGGACGGCGTGCCGTTCGTCGCCGGCGACACGGCGATCGATGCCATGCAGGATCGCGGCGCCATCCTGAAAAAGCTCGACGCGCTGGAAGCCACCGCGCGGGCCAAAGGCTCTGCCGTCGGCATCGGCTCGGCTTTCGATCTGACGGTCGATACGGTGTCGTCCTGGGTGGTGGAAGCCAAGAAGCGCGGCATCGAGATCGTGCCGATCTCGGCGGTGGCCATAGACCCGCAAAAAGGGTAGCTCCAGCTCTCGAAACCACTCGCCACCTGCCTCGCCGGAGCGAATTCTCAAAACGGCTGTAAAATCTGATGGTTAAAAAGAAAATCGATCCCGAGACGCTGCCTTATCGTCCCTGCGTCGGGCTGATGATCCTCAATGGCGATGGCCTGGTCTGGGTCGGCCATCGCATTGCCGAGCCGGACAGCGAATTCGCCGGCACCACGCAGCTCTGGCAGATGCCGCAAGGAGGCATCGACAAGGGCGAGGAGCCGCAGCAAGCAGCGGAGCGGGAACTCTACGAAGAAACCGGCATGCGCTCGGTCTCGCTGCTGGCCGAGGCGCCCCACTGGATCAACTACGACCTGCCGGTCGACCTGGTCGGCATCGCCTTCAAGGGACGCTATCGCGGCCAGACGCAAAAATGGTTTGCCTTCCGCTTTCACGGCGAGGCAAGCGAAATCCAGATCAATCCGCCGCCGGGCGGCCATACGGCCGAGTTCGACAAATGGGCCTGGCGACCAATGCAGGACCTGCCCGAGCTGATCGTGCCATTCAAGCGCAGGGTCTATGAGGACGTGGTGGCGGCGTTCCGGCATCTGGTGGCGTAAGGCGGCCAGGAACGGCATCGTCTCCGCATGGTTGCCGCGCCCGCGCGGCGGCCCTATTGATGGGTTGACGCAACAAGGGGCTGGCATGAGCAACGCCGCCGAAGGGTCTTTCCCCGAACCTGTCGACACTGCCGGCGAGCCGGTCAGCGAAGCGGCGGCCGGCGCGATTCTGACCATCGACCTTGGTGCCATCAGGGAAAACTACCGGCGATTGAAGGCGCAACTGGGCGGCGTGCGATGCGCCGGGGTCGTCAAGGCCGACGGCTATGGTCTGGGCGCGGCGCCAATCGCACGGGCGCTGGCAGAAGAAGGCTGCACGATCTTCTTCGTCGCGCTTCTGGCCGAGGGTCTGGCGCTGCGCAAGGCGCTTGGACCCCAACCCGTGGTCCATGTCCTCAACGGCCTGCCGCCCGGCTCGGAAGCAGAAGCGGTTGCGGCGGGGCTTGTTCCCGTCATCAACAGCACTGGCCAGCTCAAAGCCTGGGGTGAAGCCGGCCGACAGGCCGGCCGCAAGCTGCCGGCAGCGATCCAGGTCGACAGCGGCATGTCGCGACTCGGCATGGCACCTGCGGAAGTGGAAGCGATTGCTGCTGATCCGCATGCCTTCGACGGCATCGTCGTTACCCTTGTCATGAGCCATCTCGCTTGCGCCGACGAGCCGGAGCATCCAGCCAACGAGCGGCAATGGCTGGTCTTCGGACGCCTGCGCAAGGTGCTGCCCGAGGCTCCCGCTTCGCTCGCCAATTCTTCCGGCATCTTCCTCGGGTCAGCCTTTCACTTCGACCTCGCCCGCCCGGGAGCTGCGCTCTACGGCATCAACCCGACGCCGGGCGAACCGAACCCGATGCTGCCGGTGGTGCGGCTGCAGGCCAAGGTCGTGCAGACGCGCCGACTCGAAAAGGGAGCCGGCGTCGGCTACGGCCACACTTTTCACGCGACGGGTCCGTTGAGCGCGGCGACGATTTCGCTTGGCTATGCCGATGGCTGGCATCGCCGCGCGGCCTCCGCCGCCTGGTTCGAAGGCGTGCGCTTGCCCTTCCTCGGGCGCGTGTCGATGGACTCGATCATCCTCGACATTTCCGCGCTGCCGGAGGGCAAGCTTGCGGAAGGTAACCTCGTCGAACTCCTCGGTCCGTCGCAGAGCGTCGACGATGCCGCCGGCCATGCCGGCACCATCGGCTATGAAATCCTGACCAGCCTCGGGCCACGCTTCCATCGCCGCTACCTGAACGGATAGCGGCAGAGCACGCAGGCACTTGGCGAGCACCATAAAATCCGGCAGACAGAAGTCAGGACGATCCGGGCCTGAAAAGACGTCGTCGTGGAGAATGGTGCGATGAAGATCCTGGTGTTGGGCGGCGGCGTGATCGGGGTCACCACTGCCTATTTTCTCGCCGAGGCCGGCCACGAGGTGACGGTGATCGATCGCCAGAAAGGTCCGGCGCTGGAAACCAGTTTCGCCAATGCCGGCGAGGTCTCGCCCGGCTACGCCTCGCCCTGGGCTGGACCCGGCATTCCGCTGAAGGCGATCAAGTGGCTGCTGATGAAGCATGGGCCGCTGGTGGTGCGGCCGGCCTTCGATCCGCATATGTGGATCTGGCTGCTCAAGATGCTGCGCAACTGCACGGCGGAACGCTACGCGGTGAACAAGGCGCGCATGGTGCCGCTGGCCGAATACAGCCGTGATACGCTGAAGGCGCTGCGCGAAACGACCGGCATTGCCTATGACGCGCGGGCCAAGGGAACGCTGCAGCTTTTCCGCACGCAAAAGCAGCTCGACGGCACATCCGGCGATATCGAGGTGCTGAAGACCTATGGGGTTCCCTACGAGGTGCTCGATCCCGAAGGCTGCGTCGCGGCGGAGCCGGCACTGGCCGGCGTGCGCGAAAAATTCGTCGGTGGCCTCAGGCTGCCGGGCGACGAAACCGGCGACTGCAAGATGTTCACCGACCGCATGGCGGAGCTCTGCGTGGCGCGCGGCGTCACCTTCGAATACGGAACGACGATCAGACGCGTCGTCAAGAACCGCAACCGCATCACCAACATCGCCACCGACAAGGGCTGGCGGGCGGCTGACGCCTATGTGATGGCGATGGGCAGCTATTCGGCGCGGTTCATGCGCCAGCTGAAACGGCCGATCCCGGTCTATCCGGTCAAGGGCTATTCGATCACCGTGCCGATCAAGGATGCGGCCGGCGCACCCGAATCCACGGTCATGGACGAAACCTACAAGGTGGCGATCACCAGGCTTGGCGACCGCATCCGTGTCGGCGGCACGGCGGAGATTTCAGGCTTCGATCTCAGCCTGCACGAATCACGGCGCCGCACGCTCGAGCACTCGGTCGGCGACCTGTTTCCCGAGGGCGGCGACCTCAAGGCGGCGACGTTCTGGTGCGGTTTGCGGCCGATGACGCCGGACGGGCCGCCGCTGATCGGCCGCACCGAGTTTTCCAACCTCTATCTCAACACCGGCCATGGCACGCTCGGCTGGACCATGGCCTGCGGCTCGGCCAAGGTGCTGGCCGACATCATCTCCAGCCGGGTGCCTGATATCAATGTCCGCGACCTTGGGCCGGAGCGATACGTCAAGTAACTAGAGCCTGTTCCATCCCGATGGAAATCGGGATGGGGCTCTATCTCTTTGTTTGAGCATGATCTTTTCCGAAAACCGGATTCCACTTTTCGGGATCATGCTCTTAGAACGCCTCCTTCACCCAGCCTTTGCTGAACAGCAGCCGGTAGGCCCACGGGATCGTCACCTTCGTTGACACCGGGTTGGAATGGGCGACATAGTCGTCGTAGATCGGCTGCATCTTGGCATAGAAGGCGGGATCGAGCACCATCATGCCGTTCTCCGAATCGTGGAAGAAGCTGCGGTTGTTGAGGTTGACCGACGAGATCGTCACCAGCCTTTCGTCGATCATCATGATCTTGGAATGCAGCACCACATCGGGCGCCTTGAACTCGCGGATGTTGATGCGGTCGCCGTATTTCTCGACGAACAGCTTGTTGAGCGCGGTCAGGAACTTGCCGCCAATGTCGCCCTTCAGGTCGATGCGGCCGACAATGTCGATCTTGACGCCACGCGCCAGCGCCCGGTCGAAAGCCAGAGCCAGCTTCGGCGTCAGATTGAGATAGGGATTGACGATCTCGATGTGGTGCTCGGCGGTGTCGATCAGTTCGACGAAATAGGCCTCCAGCGCATGCCCGTCTTCGTAGGGCACGGAGATGAAATGCCGCGCCGTGCCCAGCGGCCGCTTGCCGCCTGAGCGGACCGGAATGGAGAACGGCCGGGCGATGTTGGTGTCGGCGTCGCGCAGCCACAGCGTCGAAAGATGCGCGGCGAGCGTCTCGACCGTGGCCCGGTCTGATATCTCGATGTCGAAGTCGCTCCAGTTCGAATAGTAGTTCAGCGACAGCCCGTCGGTCCGGCCATATTGCTGGAGGTTCGGGTAGTGCGACAGGTCGACCGGCTTGTGGAACAGGAAGCCGTCATGGATGTTGCGGCCGCCGATGATGACGCGCGAGCGGCCTGGATCCTGCGCCAGCGTCGCCAGCATCTTGACGTGGTGGGTCTTGTGGAATTGCGACAGCTGCTCGTCGATCGGCGCGCCGTGGTCTGGCCGCCAGCGGTATTCCTGCAGCTCGACATTGGGGTAGTCGGCCGCCAGCCGGTGCAGCAGCGCATCGTCCTTGTCGCGCTCCAGCACGTCGGTCACCATGATACGCACCTTGGTGCCAAGTGCGGCGTGATGGCGGATCAGCCGCTCGATGATGCGGCCGGAAAAGTCCGCCTTGAACTCCAGCGACGACAGGTAGATCAGCTTGAGTTTTGGCGCGTGCGAGAAATCGAGCGGCAGTTCGGGGTCGCCCTTGTCGAAGGCGCTGTCGGGCAGGGCCGCGCCCATCAGCGCTTCGACCTTGGCATTGAAGCCGTCGCGCGACTTGCGCAACAGGCGGGGCTGTGCGAGCGGCAGAGCGCAGGTCTGCGACAGCCAGCGGCTGGCGTAGAAAACGCGGTCCAGTTCTTCGAGGCCGGCCGGATCTGGGACCGGACAGCGCTGGTAGCGGCTGTCGAAGGCGGCCAGCGCCGGGTCGGCTATTTCTTCGCGCAGGATGGAGAGCGGCGCTCCGGCAGGCGCAAGGCTGGAGCGGATTTGCAGGTCGCAGCGGTTCAGGCCGTCGCTCGGGAACAGGCTGACGGCGACGCTCTCCCCGGACAGGTGGAAGCGAAATGCCGCGCCCTTGGCGATGGTGCGCGAATGGCCGCCGGCGCGGAGCCCCAGCGCACCGTCGCACGTGCCTGATATGTCGACTGGTTGCTGGCCCGCCTGGCGCAGCAGGATTTCGACCGAGCGCGCCTGCAGGCCGGAAAAGCTGAAAGTCTTGGGTAGGGAAGGTCGGGCGGCCGCATCGACATAGAGTGTCTGCCGCGACACCCGCCAGCGACCCTCGAAACGGCCTTCGCCCGCTTTCTCGCTCGCCGGCGGCACCTGTGCGGTGGCGAGCGGCTTTGCCAATTGTTCCAGCGCCCGATAGGTCGCCTGGAAATCGCTGTTGGCGATGGCGTGACGATCATGGCCGAAAGGGCCGGTGCCGTTGGTGCGGTCGATGGCGCCGATCTGGTTGTGGGCGAGCAATGCCAGGAACTGCTTTTCGTAGTCGCTGGTGCCGGCATCGCCGAAGAACTGCGCAGCCGCGATTTGCGGTCCTGATGCGCCCGTCGACAGCGATGGTCTCGTGCAATCTTTCCCGTCTGGGAAGAAATCACAGCCATGGCGAAGTGGTCCGGCGCAGCCGGCAAGCGCGGCAAACGCTAGTCCGAGCAGGGCCATGCATGCGGCGCGGTTCAACCCGCCGCCTCGTTCAATTCCTTCAACTGGGCGGGATCGCGCGGCGGCATGAAGCCTTGCGGAAACACCTTGCAGACCGGCAGCGCGAAGGTGGCGATCAAAAGCTCAGCCTCGCTGCGCATCTTTTTTGGCGCCGTCCTGTCGTCACGGATTGTCTTCGCCGAGGCGACGAGGGCGCTGTCGCAATCGCAATGGTTGTGACGGGCGATGTAGCAGGCGTCATGGGTTTGGCAAGCGGTGTCGAGACGATCGACCGGCCTGGCCGAGAGGTCGCCGGTGCGGGTGCCTGGACCGCAGTAATTGCCGAAGACGAAAGGCGACGGGCGCGCCATGGCGGTGCGGATCGGCTTGGGCAATTCCGCTTCCGGCACCTCCGTCCATGGGTTGGCGCAAGCCGAGACGAAAACCAGCGGCAGGATGGCAAGAACGGCTCGCATTTTTTCCGCGCCAGTTTTCCGAAAATGTCCCACCCAACGCTTTGGCCGAGAGCGCCTGCAGCTGATGCCACACTGGCGGATTTTGTGGCAAGGGCAAGGCGCGGCATCGTTTGTGCTATGGCCGGCTCCGATGCGTCCTGATCCTATACAAACAGCCCACGCTCCCGCTCCACCGCCTTGGTGATGAAGTTGGCGACGATCTGGACGCGGCGCAGCGGCCTGACCGATTCGTGATAGACCAGCCAATAGGCGCGGCGGATGGGTGCGACGATGTCGACCGGCACCAGCTCCGGCATCGAGCGGGCGACGAAGGTGTGCAGGATGCCGATGCCGGCGCCCGAGCGCACTGCTTCGGCCTGGCCAAGTGCCGAGGAGATGGCAAAACTGGTGCGCCAGTCGGCGCTGAACTCGGCCGCATAATCGAGCGACGGGCTGACGATGAGGTCCGGCACGTAGCCGATCAGATTGTGTTGGCCGAGCTCGGCGGCTGTTTTGGGCAAGCCATGCGCCTGCGCATAGGCGCGGGACGCGAACAGGCCGAGCGTATAATCGACCAGCTTTCCCGCCACCAGCCGTCCCTCCGTCGGCCGCTCGACGGTGATGGCGATGTCGGCCTCGCGCCTCGACAGCGAGAAGGAGCGCGGCACCGGTACCAGCTGGATGGTCAGTTCGCGGTGAAGGGAGGTCAGCGCGCCGAGATGCTTCGCCAGGAAGGCGACGCCGAAACCGTCCGGCGCGCCGATCCGCACGGTACCAGAGACATCGTCGCCCTCGCCAGCAACGGTCGAGCGCGCGGCGATCATGTCGCCCTCCATGCGCTCGGCGATGTCGAGGAAGCGCTCGCCGGCCGGCGTCAGCTCGCTGCCGGTGGTAAGCCGGCGAATGAGTTTTGTGCGCAGGGCGTCCTCCAGCGCGGCGATGCGGCGCGAGACGGTGGCATGGTTGAGCTCGAGCCGCTTGGCCGCGCCAAGGATCTGGCCGGCGCGCGCCACGGCAAGGAAGATGCGGACGTCATCCCAGTTCATGGGGATGGTCCCGGGGACAATGATCAAAGCCGCGTTCCTTCGCGCCCCCCTCTGTCCTGCCAGACATCTCCCCCTCAAGGGGGGAGATCAGCAGTTTCGCCGCCGGTCTTTTCCCTGCGACGCTGGAGCTTGGCGAAAGCAGAGATGACAAGGCAATCTCCCCCCTTGAGGGGGAGATGTCCGGCAGGACAGAGGGGGGTGTGACGAAGCTCAACCTTGAGAATTCCTGTAAAGACAGGCGCATCCTATCATTTGCGGCAATTAATGCACACTCGACCATCGTTGTCTATTTCACGCACAACGGTTGCGTTCTCCCTCGCGTTGCCATCGACCGCGCAAAGGCGTTGAATGATCCCATCACAACAAAGGGAGAGAAATCATGATCGACTACGGTCATTTCATCGGCGGCAAGCATGTCGCCGGCACCAGCGGCCGCAAGCAGGATGTCATGCAGCCGATGGATGGCACCGTGCGTGGCACGGTAGCGCTGGCTTCGCAGGCGGAACTGCGCGCAGCGGTAATCAATGCCAGGGAAGCCCAGCCCAAATGGGCGGCAACCAACCCGCAGCGGCGCGTGCGCGTCTTGATGAAGTTCCTCGAACTGGTTGCAAGAGAATACGACTCGCTGGCCGAAATCCTGGCGCGCGAGCACGGCAAGACCATCGCCGACGCCAAGGGTGACATCCAGCGCGGCCTCGAAGTGGTCGAAGTCTGCATCGGCGCGCCGCATATGATGAAGGGCGAATTTACCGACGGCGCCGGCCCCGGCATCGACGTCTATTCGATGCGACAGCCGCTCGGCGTCGTCGCCGGCATCACGCCGTTCAATTTCCCGGCCATGATCCCGCTGTGGAAGATCGCGCCGGCCATTGCTTGCGGCAACGCCTTCATCCTGAAGCCTTCCGAGCGCGACCCGGGCGTGCCGATGCGCATTGCCGAGCTGTTCATCGAGGCCGGCCTGCCGGCAGGCATCCTCAACGTCGTCAATGGCGACAAGGATGTGGTCGACGCCATCCTCGACGACCCTGATATCAAGGCCATCGGCTTCGTTGGCTCGACGCCGATCGCCCAGTACATCTATTCGCGTGGCACCGCGTCGGGCAAGCGCGTGCAGTGCTTCGGCGGCGCCAAGAACCACATGATCATCATGCCCGACGCCGACATGGACCAGACCGTCGACGCGCTGATCGGCGCCGGCTACGGCTCGGCCGGCGAACGCTGCATGGCGATCTCGGTGGCGGTTCCGGTAGGCAACGACACCGCCAACCGGCTGATGGAAAAGCTGGTCCCGCGCGTTGAAAGCCTGAAGGTCGGTCCTTCTACCGACTCGTCCGCCGATTTCGGCCCGCTGGTCACGGCGCAGGCGCTGGAGCGGGTCAAGGGTTACGTCGACATCGGCGTCAAGGAAGGGGCCAAGCTGGTCGTCGACGGCCGCGGCTTCTCCATGCAGGGCTATGAAGACGGCTACTATATGGGCGGCTGCCTGTTCGACAATGTGACCGCCGACATGCGCATCTACAAGGAAGAGATCTTTGGCCCGGTGCTCTCGGTGGTGCGTGCACCGACCTATGAGAGCGCCATCAAGCTCGCCAACGACCACGAGATGGGCAATGGCGTCGCCATCTTCACCCGTGACGGCGACGCGGCGCGCGACTTCGCAAGCCGTGTCCAGGTCGGCATGGTCGGCGTCAACGTGCCGATCCCGGTGCCGATCGCCTATTACACCTTCGGCGGCTGGAAGGGTTCTTCGTTCGGCGACCTCAATCAGCACGGCCCGGACGCGTTCCGCTTCTACACCAAGACCAAGACGGTGACCTCGCGTTGGCCGTCCGGCGTCAAGGACGGTGCCGAATTCGTCATCCCGACGATGAACTGAGGTCGGTAGCATTTCAAAATAAAGAAAGAGGCGGGTTATCCCGCCTTTTTCGTTTTTGTAGGTCCGGTGGCGCAGGTGACGGCAAGGCAATGGTGCTTGTTTTCGGTTCGGGACCTCACCATATCGAATCCAGGGAATGTGATAAAATTCCCAGACGACAGACCGGAAACCAGAAGGAGTGACGTGATGACGACGTCGGACCCGGCCTGGAACGCTCCGGCATATTGAGGCTGCCTATGTGCCTCCCTTTGCCGGAACGTGAAGGCGAAGGAGGTGCCAAATGGCACACAAATTTTCGTTTCGATGGATCAGGATAGCCGCGATCGCCGCCGCGCTGGCGCTGTCGACGCTGCCCGCACAGGCGCAACTCGTCTGCGGCGGCCACAGTGATGTTATCGCCGGACTGGCGCAGGCCTTTGAACAGAGGCAGACTGGCTACGGTGTTGTCGGGCAAGCTGCCATTGTTGAAATCTATGTCTCGGCAAGTGGGACATGGACCTTGCTGATAACCGACGTAAACGGCCAAAGCTGCATCCTCGCGATCGGTGAGGGATGGGAGAATACCCAAACCGTGACCGCGATGGCGCACGGGAACTGAACAGCCTGATCAGCGCGTGGCCGCCATCTCGGCATGGCCGCGCAGCAGCGCCATCAGGCGCTTGGCATCCTTGGCGGCGGCCTCTTCGTCGCCGGCGAGGATCGAGCGGATCAGCGCGACGTGGTGCTCGGCGGATTCGGCTAGACCCGTATCGGCCTTGTAGCGGAACCAGAAGCGGCGGCTGTGGGTCTGCAAGGGCGCGGCCAGCCGAGCGGCGAACGGATTGTCGGCGGCCAGCGCCAGCGCCTCGTCGAGCGCCTTGTCGGCCTGGATGAAGGCAAGCACGTTGCCGGAGATCACTGCCCTCTGCATGGCCAAAGCCGCATCGTGGAACAGGTCGGCGGCCTCGCGGGTGACGAAGCGGGCGGCCGAGCGGGCCAGCACGACCTCGACACCGCGACGGGCGTCGAGTACGCGCAGCCAGTCGCCGGGATGGAGCGGGGCAATGGCAATGCCGGCGCGCGGCCGAACATCCAGCAGGCCTTCCCAGGCCAGCCGCTGGATGGCCTCGCGCACCGGTGTGCGCCCGAGCTTGAGCCGCTCGATCAACGCGCCTTCGGTGACGAAACTGGCGGGTGCCAGTTCGAGCGTCACGATCATGTGCTCGAGCACGCGGTAGGCTTTTGCCGCCACCGGCTCGGAGCTTTGGCTTTCATCGACCAACGCCAAGGGTCATCTCCTGATATATTTTGGATATATCACAACGGAATCTGCATTGACAGCGGCTTTCGCTTTAAATATATCACTGATATATCAGATGGAGAGATGACCATGTGGACTGGAGTTTTCCCCGCCGTCACAACCAAATTCACCGTGGACGACCGCCTCGACCATGCCGAGATGGAGCGCTGCTTTGCGCTGCAGATGGAGGCCGGCTGCGACGGCATCATCGTCTGCGGCTCGCTCGGCGAAGGGCCGATGCTGTCGCCTGACGAGAAGATCGAAGTGCTGAAGACGGCGCAGAAGATCGCCGGCAAGAAGCCGGTGTTGCTGACCGTCAACGAGGCCGGCACCCGCGAGGCTGCCAGCATCGCACGCCGCGCCGCGAAAGAGGGTGCCAACGGGCTGATGGTGGTGCCGAGCCCGATCTACCACACCAATGAGGAAGAGACGGTTGCGGCGTTGCGCGCCGTCGCTCAGGCCGGCGACCTGCCGGTCATGATATACTCCAACCGGCTTGCCTACCGCGTCGACGTCACCGTCGACCAGATGGAAGAGCTGGCGGCGGACAAGCGTTTTGTCGCCATCAAGGAATCCTCAGATGACATCCGCCGCTCGACCGAGATCATCAACCGTTTCGGCGACCGCTACGATCTGTTCACCGGCGTCGACAATCTGGCGTTCGAGGCGCTGTCGGTCGGCGCCATCGGCTGGGTGGCCGGGCTGGTCGTGGCGTTCCCGCGCGAGACGGTGGCCATCTACCAGCTGATGAAGCAGGGCCGCCGCGAGGAAGCCTTGAGCATCTACCGCTGGTTCCGACCGCTGCTCGACCTCGACGTGTCGACCTATCTGGTGCAGAACATCAAGCTCGCCGAAGTTTTTGCGATTCAAACCAACGACCGGGTGCGCATGCCGCGCCAGCCGCTGTCGGGCGAACGCCGCAAGGTGGTCGAGAAGATCGTCAAGGACGCGTTGGCGGTGCGGCCGAATCTGCCGCAGTTTTGAGGCTCTCTTCTCCCCGTTTACGGGGGTGAAGCGTGGTTCGCGTAGCGTTCGAAAAGCCAACAGCTTGGCTTTTCGAACGGTGAACGCCCGGAGCGACAGCGAAGGGCCAATAACGGCAGCCAGATGAGGGGCAGCGCCTACGTGCAAGGAAATTCGAAATCGGCAGAAGCGGGGCGCCGCCCCTCATCCGCCCTTCGGGCACCTTCTCCCCGTGAACGGGGAGAAGGGGAAGATATCGCCATTGTCGGTGGCGGCATCATCGGCATCTGCGCCGCGGCCTTTCTGGCGGAAGCCGGGCGTAACGTCACGATCTTCGACCGCACCGGCATTTGCGAGGAGACCAGCTCCGGCAATGCCGCCGCCTTTGCCTTTTCCGATGTGCTGCCGCTCGCCCACAAGGGCATGATCAGGCAACTGCCGAAATGGCTTGCCGATCCGCTCGGCCCGCTCAGCATTCCGCCGGCCTATCTGCCGAAGCTGCTGCCTTGGCTGTTCCGCTTCTGGCGCGCTGGGCGCAGCGACCGCTACGAGGGCAGTCTTGCGGCGCAAGTGGCGATGATGCGGCTTGCCGAGGCCGAATGGGCCGGGCTGATGGCGCGCTCCGGCACCGGAGACATGCTGTACGAGAACGGCTCGCTCGAACTCTATGAGAGCGAAGCCGAGTTCAAGGCATCGCTGTCCGGCTGGGCCGCGAGGCAGCGTTTCGGCATCGGCTTTCGCCATGTCGATGGCGAGGAGCTGGCGCGGCTGCAACCGGGGCTGTCTTCACGCTTCGTCAAGGGCACGTTCGTGCCGGGATGGAAGACCGTCGCCGACCCGAAATTGCTCGGCAAAGCCATCTGGGCCTATGCGCAGAGCAAGGGCGCCCACTTTGAAAAGGCGCGGATCGAGCGTGTCGATGCGGCTCAGAACGGCGCGACGCTGACACTGGCCGACGGCACGACGCGGCAGGCAAAGTACCTCGTCATCGCCGCCGGCGCCTGGTCGCATCTTTTGGCCAGAAATCTCGGCGACCGCATTCCGCTGGAGACCGAGCGCGGCTACAACACCACGCTGCCGAAGACTGCCTTCGATGTGAAGCGGCAGCTGATCTTCTCCGGCCATGGCTTCGTCATCACGCCGCTTGTATCAGGCGTGCGCGTCGGCGGCGCGGTCGAGCTCGGCGGCATCGAACGACCTCCCAACTATGCCCGCTCGAAAGCGCTGCTGGAAAAGGCGAAAACTTTCCTGCCCGGGCTCGATCAGTCAGGTGGCCGCGAATGGATGGGTTTTCGTCCCTCGTTGCCGGATTCGCTGCCGGTCATTGGCTGCGCGCAAAAAAGTCCGTCGGTGATCTATGCCTTCGGTCACGGCCATCTCGGCCTCACCCAGGCTGCGGCGACCGGACGGTTGATCCGAGAGCTTGTTCTCGGGCAAAGTCCGGCGCTTGATCTTTCTGCCTTTTCGCCAAACCGCTTCTGACAGGGTCCAAAATGGCACGCCATTCCTTCTTCTGCATCGACGGCCATACTTGCGGCAATCCAGTTCGGCTGGTCGCCGGCGGCGGGCCGCTGCTGCAGGGCTCGACGATGATGGAGCGGCGCGCGCATTTTTTGGCCGAGTATGACTGGATCCGCACCGGACTGATGTTTGAGCCGCGCGGCCATGACGTGATGTCGGGCTCGATCCTCTATCCGCCGACGCGTGAGGATTGCGACATCGCCATCCTGTTCATCGAGACGTCGGGCTGCCTGCCGATGTGCGGCCATGGCACCATCGGCACGGTGACGATGGCGATCGAGCACGGGCTGATCAAGCCGAAGACGCCGGGCATGCTGAGGCTCGATACGCCGGCCGGCCTGGTCACCGCCGAATACAAGCAGGTTGGCGAGTATGTCGAGGAAGTGCGCATCACCAATGTGCCGTCCTTCCTCTATGCCGAGGGGCTGACAGTCGACTGCCCCGGGCTCGGCGAGATCAGTGTCGATGTCGCCTATGGCGGCAATTTCTACGCCATCGTCGAGCCGCAGAAAAACTATCGCGACATGGCCGATCATTCAGCCGGCGACCTGATCGCCTGGAGCCCGGTGGTACGGCAGCGGCTCAACGAGAAGTACACATTCGAGCATCCGGAAAATCCCGGCATCAACCGGCTGTCGCACATGCTGTGGACCGGGGCGCCGACGGTGGCGGGTGCGGATGCGCGCAATGCCGTCTTCTACGGCGACAAGGCGATCGATCGCTCCCCGTGCGGCACCGGCACCTCGGCCCGGATGGCGCAGCTTCATGCCAAGGGCAAGCTCAAGGCGGGCGACGACTTCGTCCACGAATCGATCATCGGCTCGCTGTTCAAGGGCCGGGTCGAGAAAGAGGTCACACTTGCCGGCAAGCCGGCGATCATTCCGTCGATCGGCGGCTGGGCGCGGATGACCGGGCTGAACACCATCTTCATCGACGACCGCGATCCGTTCGCGCATGGGTTTATCGTCAAATGACGTCGAGTTGCCCGGCCCGGGAGTCACCTGCTTCCTTGTCAACCGAGACCTCCTGGCGAAACCAGTCGGCGAATTTGAACGCTGCCGGTGAGGCTTGCGCCAGCATGGTCAGGAAGTAGCCCTTGTCGCGATTGGTCGCGATCTCCGACAGGACGATCAGGTCGCCGCGCTTCAGCTCGTCGCGAAAAACTTCGACCGGACAGAGCGCCACGCCGTGACCGGCGATGACCGCCGTCGCAAGAATGTTGAAGTCGGCGAAAACCGGCCCATTGCCGACATCGACGGCGGGCAAGCCGGCTTGCGAAAACCATTCGCGCCAGCCGTCGCGGGTCTCGTCATGCAGCAGGTCGGCGCCGGCGATGCCGGCCGGCGTGCGCAGATGATCCTTGCCGGCGAGATAGTGGGGGCTGCACACCGGCCGGTTGAGGCGGGAGAACAGCTTGAGGCTGGTGACGTCGGGCGAGGGATCGGCGCCGAGCGTGATCAGCACATCGTTCTGGCCGTCGATGAACCTCTCATCGGCCTTGGCATAGGCGACCCGCATGCCGATGCCGGGGTGACGGGCGGCAAAGCCGGACAGACGCGGCACCAGCCAGCGGCTGGCGATGGAAGGAATGCAGCCGACGGACAAGGTTTCCTGGCCGGCGTTGCGGCGAATGCGGCGGCAAGTGGCGCCGAGTTCGGCAAGCGCACCACTGGCCGAGATCTGCAGGATCAACCCGGCTTCGGTCAGCCGCACCTTGCGGGCATCCCGGTGAAACAGCGAGACGCCCAGCCATTCCTCCAGCCGCCGGATCTGGTGACTGATGGCAGGGTGGGTGACGTGAAGCTCTTCGCCGGCGGCCGAAAAGCTGAGATGGCGGGCAGCGGCCTCGAAAGCGCGGACGGCATTCAACGGGATGTAGTCCATCTGTTAAATTTACTAACATATCGGGTGAGAAGCAATCATTTGAAAGCGCCTCGCAGCTGCGGCATTGCTGCGTTCGGATCTCGGGATCGTCGCGGAGGCAATAACAAAAATAGCGCGATTCCCTGTCCATTTTGCGTGTCGTGGCCCGTGGCCGTAGCTTTCGAGAGAGCGATCATGTTTACAAGACAACTGACTGATGTAGAAAAATCTGACTTCTTCGTCGATTGGGGCAATGGCACCAGCCATCGTCTGCTGACGCAGCAGGACGGCATGGGGTTCACCGTCTGCCATACCGTGGTGCGCGCCGGCAGCGAATCACGCCTCCATTACCGCAGGCATTTCGAGGCCTGCTACTGCATCGCCGGCGCGGGTGAGGTCGAGGACATGTCCGGCCTGGTGCATCGCATCGAACCGGGCACGATCTATGTGCTCAACGAACATGACGAGCATTTTCTGCGCGCCGACGCCGCCAGCGACATGGTCCTGGTCAGCGTGTTCAACCCACCATTGAAGGGTACCGAGCGGCACGTTCTTGGCCAGGACGGCGGCTCGGCCTATTGAGGCCGGGGCGGAGCGATCATTGCTTCGATTGGATGGCAGGGCTGAAGGCCATCTTTGTCGCCGACCACGATCCGTTTTCGCGCAAGTTTGTCGCCAGCTAACAGAATCCGGAGCCGCTGGGCGCAAAAGGCGCGAAAACCGGATCGCCTTCAATGACGCAACGATCCTGCTCATCACCTAATTTTTACGGTGATTTCTTCGAAACGAGGCGCATGATGCGGCTGAATCGTCAAAGACATTGCGTTATGCCAATGATAGGGTCCGCGATAGTCCAGGGACCGGATAAGAAAAAACGGGCAATCTGATGGCGTGTCGGGAAAACACGCATGGCCATCGAAAAATCACGTTGCAATCCGGGCTCGAAACTTTACGACTAGGGGAAATACGAAAAGGAATGCGTCTGCATGGGCGACATTCCAGGGGAGCCACGACAGCATGCAGTACTTTGTCCAGCAGCTTATCAATGGGCTGACGCTGGGATCGATCTATGGGCTGATCGCAATCGGCTATACGATGGTCTACGGCATCATCGGCATGATCAATTTCGCCCATGGCGACATCTTCATGGTCGGAGCCTTCACCGCCCTCATCGTCTTCCTCATCCTCGGCGCCATGTTCACTTCGGTGCCGATCGTGCTCGCGCTGCTGATCATGATGATCGTGGCGATGCTGCTTACCAGCCTCTACAACTGGACGATCGAAAAGGTGGCCTACCGGCCGCTGCGCGGTTCGTTCCGGCTGGCGCCGCTGATCACCGCGATCGGTATGTCGATCGCACTGTCCAATTTCGTCCAGGTGACGCAAGGGCCGCGCAACAAGCCGGTCCCGCCGATGGTGTCCAAGGTCTTTACGATCGACGGTGTCAGCGTTTCGCTGAAGCAGATCATCATCGTCGTGGTCACCGCGATCCTGCTGGCGCTGTTCTGGTACCTCGTCAACAGGACCGCGCTTGGCCGAGCGCAGCGCGCCTGCGAACAGGACCGCAAGATGGCGGCACTGCTCGGCATCGATGTCGACCGCACCATTTCGATCACCTTCATCATGGGCGCCGCCCTTGCGGCCGTCGCCGGCACGCTGTTCCTGATGTATTACGGCGTGGTGGTGTTTTCCGACGGCTTCACGCCCGGTGTTAAGGCGTTTACCGCGGCGGTGCTCGGCGGCATCGGCTCGCTGCCCGGCGCCGTGCTCGGCGGGCTGATGATCGGCTTCATCGAGAGCATGTGGTCGGCCTATTTCTCCATCGACTACAAAGACGTCGCCGCCTTCTCCATCCTGGCGATCGTGCTGATCTTCCTGCCGTCCGGCATTCTGGGCCGGCCAGAAGTCGAAAAGGTCTGAGATCATGGCGGTTACCGTTTCTCCGGAAAGCGACGTCGTCGCCAGCCCCATCCAGCGCGCCTTTCGCGAGGCGCTCTATGCCGGCGCCATCGCGCTTGGCCTGTTCGTCCTGTTTATCGGCCTGAAGACCGATCAGAACATCTCCAACGAACTGATCCTGGTGCAGCGCTGGGGCCTCCTCGCCGTTGTGGTCGTCGCCGTGGCGGCCGGACGTTTCCTCTACGTCGCCTATGCCTTGCCGTTCATGGCTCGTCGAACAGCGGCCGATGCCGGCACAGGCAGCCTGGCGACGCGATTCTTCACGCTCCCCTATTTCATCGTCGCCGTCGTCATAGCGACCGCTGTGTTCCTTCTGGCCTTGACCGGCTCGCTTGAGGAGTTGCTGGGACCGTTCCTGGCCGACTTTTCCCGATTCCTGCGCGGGCTGGCCATCGTCTATGCCTTTGCCTCGGTGCTGTATTACTTCCGCAGGTTCATCCGTGCCCGCGGTTCCATATTGGGCATCATCGCACTGCTGCTCTATCCAGTTTGCGTCGTGCTGGTTCTTGCCGCCTTGTCGCGGTCGTGGTCGGCCGGTTTCCAGGGTTCGCTGCTGCTGGTTGACAATTTCGGGATCCAGATCCTGATCTACGTGATGCTGGCCTGGGGGCTAAACATCGTCATCGGCCTGGCCGGGCTGCTCGACCTTGGTTATGTCGCTTTCTACGCGGTCGGGGCCTATGCCTATGCGCTGCTCGGCACGCATTTCGGCCTGTCGTTCTGGATCCTGCTGCCGGCCGCGGGCCTGATGGCGGCGTTCTGGGGCGTGATGCTCGGCTTTCCGGTGCTGCGCCTGCGCGGGGACTATCTGGCGATCGTGACGCTGGCCTTCGGCGAGATCATCCGGCTGGTGATCATCAACTGGCGCGAGGTGACCAACGGCTCGGCCGGCATTTCCGGCATCCCGAAGGTCTCTTTTTTCGGCCTGATGTCGTTCAACGTCTCGGACCCGAACTATATTTCCAAGGTGCTGGGCATCGCCCAGTCGGGCGCCTACTACAAGATTTTCCTCTATTATCTGATCCTGGGGCTGTGCTTCCTGACCGCCTTCGTCACCGTCAGGTTGCGCCGCCTGCCGGTCGGGCGCGCCTGGGAAGCGCTGCGCGAGGATGAGATCGCCTGCCGATCGCTCGGCATCAACACCACCACCACCAAGCTGACGGCGTTTGCCACCGGTGCCATGTTCGGCGGCTTCGCCGGCGCGTTCTTTGCCGCACGGCAAGGCTTCGTCAGTCCGGAATCCTTCGTCTTCCTGGAATCGGCGATCATCCTGGCCATCGTCGTGCTCGGCGGCATGGGCTCGCTGATCGGCATCGCCATCGCGGCGATGGTGATGATCGGCGGCACAGAAATCCTGCGCGAGTTGGATTTCCTCAAGAGAGGCTTGGTCTGGGGCGACGTAACGGTCATCCCCGGCTTCGGTCCCGACTTCACACCGGAGCTCTACCGCATGCTTTTGTTCGGCATGGCCATGGTTATCGTCATGCTGTGGAAGCCGCGCGGCTTCGTCGGCAGCCGTGAACCGACCGCCTTCCTCAAGGAGCGAAAAGCGGTCTCGGGGTCCTTTACCAAAGAGGGACACGGCTGATGAGCATGAACTCGATTCAGAAGACCAATCCGGGCATGAACGACGCCATCCTCCAGGTCGACCATCTGTCGATGAAATTCGGCGGTCTGGTCGCCATCGGCGACCTGTCCTTCCAGGCCAGGCGCGGCGAGATCACCGCGCTGATCGGACCGAACGGCGCCGGCAAGACCACGGTGTTCAACTGCATCACCGGCTTCTACAAGCCGTCGGAAGGCATGATCACGCTCAACCGCAGCGACGGCTCGAGCTATCTGCTCGAACGGCTGCCGAACCATGAGATCCCGGCGCGCGCCAAGGTGGCGCGCACCTTCCAGAACATCCGCCTGTTCTCGGGCATGACGCTGCTGGAAAACCTTCTGGTCGCCCAGCACAACAAGCTGATGAAGGCGTCGGGTTATACGATGCTGGGCCTGTTCGGCTTCCCGAGCTATCGCAAGGCATCGGCCGAATCGATCGACTTGGCCAAGCATTGGCTGGAGAAGGCCAATCTCGTCGACCGTGCCGACGATCCGGCCGGCGACCTGCCCTATGGCGCGCAACGGCGCCTGGAGATCGCGCGCGCCATGTGCACCGGTCCCGAGCTTCTGTGCCTCGACGAGCCGGCCGCGGGCCTCAATCCGAAGGAATCGGCGGCGCTCAACGACCTGCTGATGGACATCAAGAGCAGCACCTCGATCCTGTTGATCGAACACGACATGTCGGTGGTCATGCAGATTTCCGACCATGTCGTGGTGCTGGAATACGGACGCAAGATCTCCGACGGCAGTCCGCAATCGGTGCGGACCGACCCGCGCGTCATCGCCGCCTATCTCGGTGTCGATGACGAAGAGGTCGAGACGGTGCTGACCGAGGTCGGTGACGAAGCCGTCATCGAGCAGTTGGACACCGGTCCCGACAAGGCGCACGGGTCCGACATGTCGTCGTCGATGATGGCCGGCCCGGTGACCGACACGATCGGCCACAGCGAGGGCGAGCGCATCACAGTGGCGAAGGGCGCTTCGAAGGCAGCGCAGGTCGATGCGAGGGCCAACTTGCCAAGAAAGCCGTCCGAGCGGGCCACGGCCAAGCCGACCGGCAAGCCGACCGGGAAGTCCTCGACAACCAAGCCGCGCGGAGGACGCAAATAATGGCCGGGACAACGCTGCTCGATATCAAGGGCGTCCAGACCTACTACGGCAATATCCGGGCGCTGAACGGCGTCGATGTCACCGTCAACGAGGGTGAGATCGTCGCGCTGATCGGCGCCAACGGCGCCGGCAAGTCGACGCTGATGATGACCATCTTTGGCGCACCGCGCGCCCGCGCCGGCACCATCACCTTCGCCGGCACCGACATCACCCAGATGCCCACCCACGAGATTGCGCGCATGCGCATTGCGCAATCGCCGGAGGGGCGCCGCATCTTCCCGCGCATGACGGTGATGGAAAACCTGCAGATGGGCGCCAGCCTCGACAACCTCAAGCACTATGACGAGGACGTCGAGAAGGTGTTCACACTGTTCCCGCGCCTCAAGGAGCGCATCGCCCAGCGCGGCGGTACGCTGTCGGGCGGCGAGCAGCAGATGCTGTCGATTGGGCGCGCGCTGATGGCGCGGCCGAAGCTGCTTTTGCTCGACGAGCCGTCGCTGGGTCTGGCGCCGCTGATCGTCAAGCAGATTTTCGACGCCATCCGCGAACTGAACCGCACGCAGGGGTTGACCGTGTTCCTGGTCGAGCAGAACGCCTTCGGCGCGCTGAAGCTCGCCACTCGCGGCTATGTCATGGTCAACGGCAACGTGACGATGAGCGGCACCGGCAAGGAACTGCTCGCCAATCCGGAAGTGCGCGCCGCCTATCTCGAAGGCGGCCACCACTGAGTTTGGAGCGGAATGTGCTTCCGATATTCCGTTCCAAGTTGTTTGTTTGCATGATCTTTGTCCGAAAAGTCTGCAACTTTTCGGGACCATGCTAGGGAGTTTTCATCATGCAGGGCATTCTCTACGAGGAACCCTCGATCTGGCAGTTCTTCTTCGTCACCTGCCTGCTTGGCGGCTGGGCGGCATGGATGACCGGCAAGGCCAGTGCCCAGACATGGCGCAGCTTCATCCAGCTGTTCGCCTACATGCTGGGCCTCGGCATCGGCATCAGGTTCATCCACCATGCGCTGTTCGGCGGCACGATGTTCTCTCTGCATTACTACATCGTCGATACCATCGTGCTGCTGATTCTGGGCTTCATCGGCTATCAATACACGCGCACCAACCAGATGGTGACGCAGTATAATTGGCTCTACGAACGAGCCTCGCTTTTGAGCTGGAAGCCGAAAGCTTGACGTTCATCATAAACGCCGTTTCGGGGATGAATCGGCGTGACAAGCGCCTGAAAATCGGCAAAGTAAACTTTCTGCGAGCAAGGGTGGGCATCGCATGAAAGCATCATCCACGCCCACTCGGTAAATGGGAGCGTTATATGAAAAAGTCACTTTTGTCCGCCGTCGCCCTGACCGCGCTTGTCGCGTTCAGCGGTAACGCGTGGGCTGACATTCTGATCGGCGTAGCCGGTCCGATCACCGGCCCGAACGCAGCGTTCGGTGCCCAGCTGCAGAAGGGCGCCGAACAGGCCGCCGCCGACATCAACGCGGCCGGTGGCATCAACGGCCAGCAGGTCAAGCTCGAGGTCGGTGACGACGTGTCGGACCCGAAGCAGGGCATCTCGGTCGCCAACAAGTTCGTCGCTGACGGCGTCAAATATGTTGTCGGCCACTTCAACTCGGGCGTCACCATCCCGGCGTCGGAAGTCTATGCCGAGAACGGCATTCTCGTCATCACGCCTTCGGCGACCAACCCGCAGCTGACCGAGCGCGGCCTGTGGAACACGTTCCGCACCTGCGGACGCGACGATCAGCAGGGCAAGGTTGCCGGCGACTATCTCGCCGCGCACTTCAAGGATGGCAAGATCGCGGTCATCCATGACAAGACGCCTTATGGCCAGGGCCTCGCCGACGAAACCAAGAAGGCGCTCAATGGCAACGGCCTGACCGAAGTCTTGTATGAAGGCATCAATGTCGGCGACAAGGACTTCTCGGCCCTCATCGCCAAGATGAAGGACGCCGGTGTCAACGTCGTCTACTACGGCGGCCTGCATACCGAGTTCGGCCTTATCGAGCGCCAGGCGGCTGACCAGGGCCTCAAGGTCCAGTTCATGTCGGGCGACGGCATCGTGTCGAACGAACTGGCTTCGATCGCCGGCGACGCCGTCGATGGCACGCTGATGACGTTCGCTCCCGATCCGCGCAAGAACCCGAACGCCAAGGAACTCGTCGAGAAGTTCCGCGCTGCCGGTTTCGAGCCTGAGGCCTATACGCTCTACTCCTACGCCGCCCTGCAGATCGTCGCCGCCGCCGCCGCCAAGGTCGGCTCGTCGGACGATGCGCAGAAGGTTGCCGCAGAGATCAAGGCGAGCGGCCCCTGGAAGACCGCTATCGGCGACATCGGCTATGACGCCAAGGGCGACATCACCCGCCCCGACTATGTCATCTACAACTGGAAGAAGGGTGACGACGGCAAGTACACCTACTTCGAGCAATAAGCCGACAAACGTCTGAAATCGGAAAATGCCCGGCGCGCTGCGCCGGGCATTTTTCATGTCGGGTACGACCTCTATCCAAACCCGAAATCGATCCTCGATGCACCGGGCGAAAGGCATCCGCCTGGATTGCAAATCGGAGGCCGCTGACGCGTCCAGGCAAGAGCATGCCGCTTTCGCGCGAAGAATCGATTTAAATCGGTTTAATCGCCTCCTGATTTTGTTTGCACTGCAGCATTTTCGCGTTAATCATTGCCTTTAGCCCCCATCCTCTCGTGTCTGGAGCCCAGTCCTTGGCAATCACGAAGATCCTTGTCGCCAACCGGTCCGAAATCGCCATCCGCGTCTTTCGCGCGGCCAACGAACTGGGCCTCAAAACTGTGGCGATCTGGGCAGAGGAAGACAAATATTCGCTGCACCGTTTCAAGGCCGACGAAAGCTACCAGGTCGGGCGCGGACCGCATCTGACCCGCGATATGGGGCCGATCGAAAGCTATCTGTCGATCGAGGAGGTGATCCGCGTCGCCAGGCTGTCGGGCGCCGATGCGATCCACCCGGGCTACGGCCTGTTGTCGGAGAGCCCCGAATTCGCCGACGCCTGCGCCGAGGCCGGCATCACCTTCATCGGCCCGAAGCCGGACACGATGCGAAGGCTCGGCAACAAGGTTGCGGCGCGCAACCTCGCCATCGAGGTCGGCGTGCCGGTGATCCCCGCCACCGATCCGTTGCCGGATGACATGGAGGCGGTCAAGAAACTGGCCAAGGAGATCGGTTACCCGGTGATGCTGAAGGCATCGTGGGGCGGTGGCGGTCGCGGCATGCGCGCCATTCGCGCCGAAGCCGACCTTGCCCGTGAAGTCACGGAAGGCAAGCGCGAGGCGAAAGCCGCCTTCGGCAAGGATGAGGTCTATCTCGAGAAGCTGATCGAGCGCGCCCGCCATGTCGAGGTGCAGGTGCTGGGCGACCGCCAAGGCAACGCCGTGCACCTGTTCGAGCGCGACTGTTCGATCCAGCGCCGCAACCAGAAGGTGGTCGAACGGGCGCCGGCGCCGTATCTTGAGATGGCGCAACGCGAAGAGCTGTGCGGTTACGCGCTGAAGATCGCCCGCGAGACGGCCTATATCGGCGCCGGCACGGTCGAGTTCCTGCAGGATGCCGACACCGGCAAATTCTATTTCATCGAGGTCAACCCGCGTATCCAGGTCGAGCACACCGTCACCGAACAAGTGACCGGCATCGACATCGTCAAGGCGCAGATCCACATCCTCGACGGCTTTGCCATCGGCACGCCGGAATCGGGTGTACCGGCGCAGAAAGACATCAGGCTGAACGGCCATGCCCTGCAGTGCCGCATCACGACGGAAGATCCCGAGCACAATTTCATTCCGGACTATGGCCGCATCACCGCCTATCGCGGCGCCACCGGCTTCGGCATCCGGCTCGATGGCGGCACAGCCTATTCGGGTGCGGTCATTACCCGCTTCTACGATCCGCTGCTGGAGAAGGTAACGGCGTGGGCGCCGACGCCGGTCGAGACCATCGCCCGCATGAACCGGGCGCTGCGCGAGTTCCGCATCCGCGGCGTGGCGACCAATCTGACTTTCCTCGAGGCGATCATCAATCACCCGAGTTTCGCGGACAATTCCTACACGACCAAGTTCATCGACACGACGCCGGAGCTGTTCCAGCAGGTCAAGCGGCAGGACCGCGCCACCAAGCTGCTCAACTATCTGGCCGATGTCTCCGTCAACGGCCATCCCGAGACGCGCGGCCGGCCCAAGCCGAAGGCCGATGCGGCGGCCCCTGTGGTGCCCTATCTCAATGGCAATGTACCTGGCGGCAGCAAGCAGAAGCTCGACGCGCTCGGGCCGGAAAAATTCGCCGCGTGGATGCGCGCGCAAAAGGAGGTGCTGGTCACCGATACGACGATGCGCGACGGGCATCAGTCGCTGCTGGCAACGCGCATGCGCACGCATGACATCGCCGGCATTGCCGGCACTTATGCACGCGCACTGCCGCAGCTTTTGTCGCTCGAATGTTGGGGCGGCGCCACGTTTGACGTCGCCATGCGCTTCCTCACCGAAGACCCGTGGGAGCGGCTGTCGCTGGTGCGCGAAGCCGCACCCAATCTGTTGCTACAGATGCTGCTGCGCGGCGCCAATGGCGTCGGCTACACCAACTATCCCGACAATGTCGTGCAGCATTTCGTCCGTCAAGCAGCTGCCGGCGGCATCGACCTGTTCCGCGTCTTCGACTGCCTGAACTGGGTCGAGAACATGCGCGTCGCCATGGATGCGGTTGGCGCCGAGGGCAAGCTGTGTGAGGCGGCGATCTGCTACACCGGCGACATCCTCGATCCGGCGCGGGCCAAATACGATCTCAAATATTATGTCGGGCTGGCCAGGGAATTGCAGGCGGCCGGCGCCCACATCATCGCCGTCAAGGACATGGCCGGCCTGCTGAAGCCGGCCGCGGCCCGCGTGCTGTTCAAGGCGCTGCGCGAGGCGAGCGACCTGCCGATCCATTTCCACACGCACGATACCTCAGGCCTGTCGGCGGCGACGGTGCTGGCGGCGGTGGAGAGCGGCGTCGACGCCATCGACGCGGCAATGGATTCGCTGTCAGGCAACACCTCGCAGCCATGCCTGGGCTCGATCGTCGAGGCGCTGAAGGGCACCGAGCGCGACCCCGGCCTCGATCCGCTGTGGATCAGGAAAATCTCGTTCTACTGGGAGGCGGTGCGCAACCAGTACGCCGCCTTCGAGAGCGACCTCAAAGGTCCGGCCTCGGAAGTCTATCTGCACGAAATGCCGGGCGGGCAGTTCACAAATCTGAAGGAGCAGGCGCGCTCGCTCGGGCTGGAAACGCGCTGGCACGAGGTGGCGCAGACCTATCACGACGTCAACCTGATGTTCGGCGATATCGTCAAGGTGACGCCGTCGTCCAAGGTGGTCGGCGACATGGCGCTGATGATGGTGAGCCAGGATCTGACTGTCGCCGACGTCGAGAACCCCAGCAAGGACATCGCCTTCCCGGACTCGGTGGTGTCGATGCTGCGCGGCGATCTCGGCCAGTCGCCCGGCGGCTGGCCGGAGGCGCTGCAGAAGAAGGTTTTGAAGGGCGACAAGCCGATCACGGTCAGGCCAGGCTCGCTGCTGAAGGCCGCCGACCTGAAGGCCAGCCGCAAGGAGATCGAGGAGAAGCTCGAGCGCAAGCTGTCAGAATTCGAATTCGCCTCGTGGCTGATGTATCCGAAGGTTTTTTCCGACTTCGTCGGCGCGCAGGAAACCTACGGGCCGGTCAGCGTGCTGCCGACGCCGACCTATTTTTACGGCATGAAGTCGGAAGACGAGATCTTTGTCGATATCGAGAAGGGCAAGACGCTGGTGGTGCGCTGCCTGGCCATCGGCGATGTCGACGAGAAGGGCATGGTGACCGTGTTCTTCGAGCTCAATGGCCAGCCGCGCCGCATCAAGGTGCCGGACCGCGCGCATGGCGCTTCCGCCGCCAAGGCGCGGCGCAAGGCCGAGCCCGGCAATGAAGCACATGTCGGCGCGCCGATGCCGGGCGTGGTCTCTGCACTTGCGGTTGCCGCCGGTCAGGCGGTTAAGGCCGGTGACGTGCTGCTGTCGATCGAAGCCATGAAAATGGAGACGGCGCTGCATGCCGAGCGCGACGGCACGATCGCCGAGGTGCTGGTCAAGGCCGGCGACCAGATCGACGCGAAGGATCTGCTGATCGCGTTTAATTGACGCGCGGATCGATCGCTCCGGGGACGGCTGGCAGCAGCCGTTCTCGAAGCGCCGATAATGTCTTGACCCGCCGCGCCCGCTCGGGCATCGAACCCGCTCCAATTTCGCCGCACCAGAATCGCGGCGCTTAAAAAGAAGCGGAGAAGAAAAATGGCCGACGACATCACCGATACCAGCCAGACTGTTGCCGCCGGCCAGTTGCGCGCCTTCATCGAACGCATCGAGCGGCTCGAGGAAGAGAAGAAGACGATTTCCGACGACATCAAGGAAGTGTTCGCCGAGGCCAAGGGCACTGGCTTCGACACCAAGGCGATGCGGTCGATCATCCGGCTGCGCAAGAAGGACCAAGCCGAGCGCCAGGAAGAGGAAACCATCCTCGATCTGTACAAGGCTGCGCTCGGCATGGTGTAGAGACTGTCTGGAAATTCTACTCCAGCGGCCATCTGATGGCGTTTTCTGTGCTCACCTAGGCTCACGGACCCAAAAGTCCGCTGCGCTCCGGTTCTCGAAACCACCACCATATGACTCGCCGGAGCGAATTTCGAAACAGTCTCGGGCCGAGCATGATGCTGGAGCGGGCATCGAACCATGAGCGAATTCGATTTTGGCGCTCGCCGCGCCTCTGAATTTCGCCAGCGCAGCTTCTGGACGCTGTTCGCGGAACGGCATCCGGAAGAACGCGCCCTGATGGCGCGGCGCGGACCCTGGTTCTGGCAGCGCGGGCTGCCCGATTTCGCGTTGGTGCTTTCCATGTATGTCGCGCCGGCGCAGAACCATGTCGGCGTCTTCTTCGGCCGCAACGAGAAGTTCGGCGCCACGCAGGCCTGGACGCGGTTGAAGCCGTTCCAGCCGGCGATCGAAGACAGGCTGAAGCTCAGGCCGGAGCAGAGTTGCGACGGCCTCGGCATCAATTCGATGTGGCGGGTCAACTGCTATGCCGAGGACAACTGGCCGGCCATGGCCGACTGGCTGGTGACGGAATGCTCACGCATCGAGCGCGCCGTCACCGAGGTGCTGGGGCAGAGCAAGATATGAAATCCGGCGTCGGGTCCTTCTTTGGCTCGCGCTGGCAAGGCTTGGTACCGCTCGACCGGCTGTTCTGGCGCGACCTGGCCTTTGTCGGCACCGCCATCAACATCGCCTCGACGGTGGCGGCACTCATCCTGCTCGGGCTGAAGCTGCCGCTCGCGTTGGTTTTGGCAGTGCATTTTTCGCCGGTGCCCTACAACATCTTCCTGACCCTTGCCGTCTGGCGAACCGCCGAGAAGGCCGGTGGCGCCAAGGCCTCGGCGATGATGCTCGGTTCCGCTTTGTGGCTAATCCTGACGGCTGTTCTCTGAGGCCGTCGCTGAACGAAAAAGGGCGGCCGGAGCCGCCCTTCGCGCGATGACCGAGTTGCGGCTTAAGCCGCCGGCTCGAATTTCAGCGCCACGCCGTTGATGCAATAGCGCAGGCCGGTCGGCGGCGGGCCGTCGTCGAAGACGTGGCCGAGATGGCTGCCGCAGCGGGCGCAGTGGCATTCGGTGCGGACCATGCCGTAGCTGCGGTCGACCGTGTTCTCGACCGAACCCGGGACCGGATCGTTGAAGCTCGGCCAGCCGGTGCCGCTCTCGAACTTCAGCTTGGATTCGAACAGCGGCTGGTCGCAGCCGACGCAGGAAAAGGTGCCGGCGCGCTTTTCGTAGAGCAGCGCGCAGCTTCCCGGCCGCTCGGTGCCATGGTTGCGCATCACCGCATATTGCTCCGGCGTCAGCCGGGCGCGCCATTCGGCATCGGTGCGGGTCACGGGATAGGTGTGGGTGTCCATTTGATCTCCTCAGCCTTGCCGGCTCGTTGTTGATTGCAAGCTATATTCGCACCAACATAGGCATTTGTTACAGCGATATTCAGGTGAGGCCGGCCTGCAAATGGCTGATACCTGCGCTTCCGGTGCTCACGTACGAAAAGTACGCTCCGCTCCGGTTCTCGGTATCAACCATTTTCGCCTCGGCCTGACCTGAATCTCCACCGTTCGAGCAGGCAAATCAATGTTTCCTGGAAAGCTGTTTCGTAGCGCCTTCCAGCCCGGCGAGCGTCAGCGGAAACATGCGGCCGCCGAAGATGTCGCGGATCATCGCGATCGAATGGGTAAAGCCCCAATTCTTCTGGTTTTCCGGGTTGAGCCATACCGCGTTCGGCCATTGCTGCAGCAGGCGACCGAGCCAGACGACGCCGGCCTCCGGGTTCCAGTGCTCGACCGAGCCGCCGGGGTGCGCAATCTCGTAGGGGCTCATCGAGGCGTCGCCGACGACGATCACCTTGTAATCCGGGCCGTATTTGTGAAGCAGGTCGAAGGTCGGAATCACCTCCGCATGGCGGCGGCGATTGTCCTTCCACACGCCCTCGTAGAGGCAGTTGTGGAAATAAAAATATTCGAGCTGGCGGAATTCGGCGCGCGCGGCCGAAAACAATTCCTCGACGGTTTTGATGTGATCGTCCATCGAGCCGCCGACGTCGAAGAACATCAACAGCTTCACCGCGTTGCGCCTTTCGGGCCGCGTCTGCACGTCGAGATAGCCATGCTCGGCGGTGGCATGGATGGTGCCGGGCAGGTCGAACTCTTCCTCCGCGCCTTCGCGCACCCAGCGGCGCAAGCGCTTCAGCGCGATCTTGATGTTGCGGGTGCCGAGTTCGACGGCATCATCGAAATTCTTGAACTCACGCTTGTCCCAGACCTTGACCGCGCGGCGGTTGCGGCTTTCGTGCTGGCCGATGCGCACGCCTTCGGGGTTGTAGCCATAGGCGCCGAAAGGCGAGGTGCCGCCGGTGCCGATCCATTTCGAGCCGCCCTGGTGGCGGCCTCTTTGTTCCTCCAGCCGTTGCTTCAGCGTCTCCATCAGCTTTTCGAAACCGCCCAGCGCCTCGACCAGCTTTTTCTCCTCGTCGGTCAGGTGTTTTTCGGCAAGGCGGCGCAACCATTCCTCGGGAATACTGGCGACGTCTACCGCATCCGGCCCTCCCAGCGCCTCGACACCCCTAAAGACATGCGCAAACACCTGGTCGAAGCGGTCGATATGGCGCTCGTCCTTCACCAAAGCGGCGCGGGCAAGGTAGTAAAAGCCCTCGACATCATAGTCGACCAGTCCCGCTTCCAGCCCCTCCAGCAGCGACAGATATTCCCTTAGCGAAACAGGAACCCGCGCGGCCTTTAGTTCGAGGAAGAAGGGGATGAACATGTCTATCTATAGCAAATCATACTCGATGAAGCCCGTGCGCCGCGCCACATGGTCGTATAGCTTGCGCGCGGTGGTGTTGGTTTCGTGCGTCATCCAGTAGACATTTTTCACGCCAATCTTGGCCGCTTCCTGCTTCACCGCTTCGATGAGGGCCGCGCCGATGCCCTTGCCGCGCACGTCGGGGTCGGCGAACAGGTCCTGCAGATAGCAATTGTTTTTCTCCGACCAGCCGGAGCGGTGGTAGAGATAGTGGGTCAGACCAACCGCCTTGCCGTCGAGCGTGGCGATGAAGCCTTTCGGCTCGAACTCGCCTTGCGTGAACAGTCGTTTCCAGGTGAGGGCGTAGACCTCTTGCGGCAGTTTCGTCTCGTAGAAGGTGAGATAGGCAGTCCACAGCCGCTGCCAGTCTGCGTGATCGGACTGTGCCAGCGGGCGCACGGTGATTTCGGTCATTTCATTTCTCCGAAGTTTTAGAGCGCCAAGCTGCCTCGGTGCGCAGTCGCCGGCAACGGTCCACAGCAGGGAAAACCCTATTGCTGCCGCTTACCCCTGCCGTCTCGCCATAAAAGCCAGGCGCTCGAACAGGTGCACGTCCTGCTCGTTCTTCAGCAGCGCCCCATGCAGTTTTGGCAGCGCATTCTTCGGGTCGGCGCGCAGATCCTCCGGTGCGATGTCGTCGGCCACCAACAACCGGATCCAGTCCAGCGCTTCGGAGGTCGACGGCTTTTTCTTCAGGCCGGGGACGTCGCGGATTTCGTAGAACTGGGTCAGCGCCGCGCGCACCAGATTCTGCTTGATGCCGGGATAGTGGACGTCGACGATTTTGTGCAGTGTCTCGACGTCGGGAAAGCGGATGTAGTGGAAGAAGCAGCGGCGCAGGAAGGCGTCCGGCAGCTCCTTCTCGTTGTTGGAGGTGATGATGACGATCGGCCTGACCTCGGCGCGGATCGTCTCGCCGGTCTCGTAGACGAAGAACTCCATCCGATCGAGTTCCTGCAGCAAATCGTTGGGGAACTCGATGTCGGCCTTGTCGATCTCATCGATCAGAAGCACGACCTTCTTGCCGGCGGCGAAGGCTTCCCAAAGCTTGCCGCGCTTGATGTAGTTCCTGATGTCGTTGAACCTGTTATCGCCGAGCTGGCTGTCGCGCAGCCGCGACACGGCGTCATATTCGTACAGACCCTGCTGCGCCCGCGTCGTCGACTTGACGTGCCATTCGATCAGGTCGAGGCCGAGTGCGGATGCCACTTGCCTGGCAAGTTCGGTCTTGCCGGTGCCGGGCTCACCCTTGACCAGCAAGGGCCGCTCTAGCGCGATCGCCGCGTTGACCGCCACCATCAGGTCCTTGTCGGCGACATAGGCCGCCGTGCCTTCGAAACGCATTTTTGCTCCTTGGTTCTCTTCAGTTGAACCGTAAGGACGCGGCCTTGCCTGTGCAAGGCTGCGGCGAAGCTGCCGTGAAACCTCGTGCCGCCAAATACGTTGCTTCGTCAGGTCCAACCTCGGACCGGGGGCGACAGAGTTGAAAGAAAAGACGTTCGGCAAAGCGGCGCTACAAGTGGCTGTCGGGGTGCTGGCGGCGACGCCGGTGCTGGTCGGCTTCGAAGGCATGGTGTCGGGACCGCAGTTTCTGCATGTCGCACCGCCGTGGCCGGTCGATCTCGACAGCCATTTCCGTTTCCTCTCCGGCTTTTTCCTAGCCGTCGGCATCGCCTGGTACAGCTGCATTCCCGGCATCGAGACCAATACCGAACGGTTTCGCCTGCTCGCCGCCTGCACCTTCACCGGCGGGCTGGCGCGGCTTTTTTCGCTGCTGATGGCCGGCGCGCCGTCGGCGGGCCACATCGCCGGGCTCTGCGTCGAACTGCTGGCGGTGCCGGCGCTGGTCTGGTGGCAGGGGCGTGTCGCGAATAAAGCAGCCGAGAATGCCCTGGCATCTGGTCTATAGGCCGCAACAAGCCTATATCGGGGGTGACGGTCTGCGCTTCCCGGCAGGAGAACATTTTCCCCGGGGCCTTAATGATCCCTAGGGAGCTGTCCCTGGGAAGACCCGTGGGTTTTCTCATACGGCGCCCACCTACTTTGTAGGTTCCCGGGATCGCTCTCTCCACCGGTTGTGTGGATCGTCACTCAAACGCTTTGGATCCACTGACATTTCGGCGGATCATGCGGTAGAAACGTCGTTCCTGACACTCCGTTCAAACCCGACCTTTTCTACCTTGGCTCCATGACATCTCCAAAAGAATTGAAGAAACACCTCCGCAAGGAAGCACTCGGCCGCCGCGATGCGCTCGATGCGTTCTGGCGGGTGGAAGCGGCGCTCGAAATGGCCGAGACGGCGCGCGATCACCTCGCGATCGAACCGGGACAGATCGTCTCCGGCTTTTGGCCGATGCGCTCGGAGGTGGATGTGCGGCCGCTGATGTTTGCGTTGCGCGAGCAAGGAGCGCGGCTCTGCCTGCCGGCCATTCTCGACAAGACGACCATCGTCTTTCGCGAACTGGTGCGCGGCGCGCCGATGGTCGAGATGGGATTCGGCACCGTCGGGCCGCATGAAGAGGCCGAGGTGCTCGATCCCGCGGTGATGCTGGTGCCGCTGGCCGCCTTCGACGCGCGCGGCCACCGTATCGGCTATGGCGCCGGCTATTACGATCGCGCCATCGCCAGACTGATCGACAAGGGCCAGCCGCCCCGGCTGATCGGCATCGCCTTCGACTGCCAGGAAGTGGCGCTGGTTCCCGACGAGCCGCATGACGTCGTCATCTCGGAAATACTCACCGAGAGCGGGTTGCGCCGGTTCGCGCCAAAATTGTAGATAGATTATCTTTCAGACGCATGATCCTTTCCAAGGAGCCATGCAGCTTTTCAGGACGTAGATGAGACTTCTCTTTCTTGGCGATATGGTCGGCAAATCGGGACGCACGGCAGTGTGGGAACAGCTGCCCGGCCTGATCTCGGATTTCAAACTCGATTTCGTCATCGTCAATGGCGAGAACGCCGCCGGCGGCTTCGGCATCACCGAAGACATCTTTCGCGACACGATCGCGGCCGGCGCCGATGTCGTGACCACCGGCAACCATGTCTGGGACCAGCGCGACGCGCTGGTTTTCGCGCCGCGCGAGGAGCGCTTCCTGCGCCCGTCGAATTTCCCCAAGGGCACGCCGGGGCGTGGCTCCGGCGTCTACATCGCCAGGAACGGCGCGCGCGTTCTGGTCGCCAACATCATGGGCCGGGTGTTCATGCACCCCGAGCTGGACGATCCGTTCCAGGCCGGCGAGCGCGAGCTGGCCGCCTGCCCGCTCGGCGAACAGGCCGATGCGGTGGTCATCGATTTCCATGCCGAAGCGACCTCGGAAAAAATGTGTTTTGCGCATTTCGTCGATGGCCGTGCCAGCCTCGTCGTCGGCACCCACACGCATCAGCCGACCGCCGATCACCAGATCCTCAATGGCGGCACCGGCTATCTGTCCGACGCCGGCATGTGCGGCGATTATGATTCCTCGCTCGGCATGGACAAGGAAGAGCCGCTCAACCGGTTTCTGTCAAAAGTGCCGAAAGGCCGGTTCGAAGCGGCGACCGGACCGGCGACATTGTGCGGCGTCGGCATCGATATTTCCGACCGCACCGGCCTGGCCGAGAAGATCGCGCCGTTTCGCCGCGGGCCACGGCTGGAGGAAACCGCGCCGTCCTTCTGGTCGTGACATTGATATGGGTGCGCGCAGTACCTAACTGCCGGCCAACCGCGAAACTGCTCTAGATCGTTAAAGAGGGGACGACCTCCATGCAGCTCATCGAATTCCTGGCGCCGCATTTTGCCTTCGTCAATGATCCGACCGCGTGGATCGCGCTGCTGACGCTGGTGGTGCTGGAGATCGTGCTCGGCATCGACAATCTGATCTTCATCTCGATCCTGACCAACAAATTGCCGGAAGCGCAGCGGGCCCGCGCCCGGCGGCTCGGCATTTCGGCGGCGCTGGTCATGCGGCTAGTGCTGCTTGCCACCATCTCGATCATCGTCCAACTGACGACGCCGGTGTTCACCGCCTTCAGCCACGGCTTTTCCTGGCGCGACCTCATCCTAATCGCCGGCGGCCTGTTCCTGGTGTGGAAGGCGACCAAGGAAATCCACCATACGGTCGATCTCGACGATCATCAGGACTCGATGATGGGCGAGACGCTGCAGCTTTCGCTCGCCGGCGCGATCTTCCAGATCCTGCTGCTCGACCTCGTCTTCTCGATCGATTCGATCATCACCGCCGTCGGCATGACCGATGAGATCGCCATCATGTACATCGCGGTGATCGTGGCGGTGAGCGTGATGATGCTGGCGGCCGCGCCGTTGGCCAATTTCATCGCCAAGAACCCGACCATCGTCATGCTGGCGCTGGGCTTCCTGTTGATGATCGGCATGACGCTGATCGCCGACGGCATGGGCTATCATGTGCCCAAGGGCTACATCTACGCCGCCATGGGCTTTTCGGCGCTGGTCGAAGGCCTCAACATGCTGGCGCGCAAGCGCAAGAAGTCCCGGTCCGGCGGCCATTAGCCCAGGAAAAGGCCGCGGCCCTCAACGCTCGCGCCGCATACACGGCGCGGCTGGACGAATTGAGCCGATTTATCTATAAGCCGGCCATTCCGACAGAGAGCGCCGTTGTGTCCGTCCGGACGCACAAGGGCCGTTCTAAATTTTGAATTTGAGCATTGCGGAAGACGAGGTGAAATCACCTCGCTTCGGCATGCTCAGCCGAGAAGACGACAGGGGTGCCATGGCTGGCCATTCACAGTTCAAGAATATCATGCACCGCAAGGGCCGCCAGGACGCGGTGCGGTCGAAAATGTTTTCCAAGCTTGCGCGCGAAATCACCGTCGCCGCCAAGAGCGGTACGCCCGATCCGTCGATGAACCCGCGTCTGCGACTGGCAATCCAGAACGCCAAGGCGGTGTCGATGCCGAAGGACAACATCCAGCGCGCCGTAAACAAGGCGTCGATGGGCGATGCTGAGAATTACGAAGCGGTGCGCTATGAAGGCTACGGGCCGGGCGGCGTGGCACTGATCGTCGAAGCGCTGACCGACAACCGCAACCGTTCGGCCTCGAACGTGCGCGCCGCCTTCACCAAGGCCGGTGGTGCGCTCGGCGAAACCGGCTCGGTGTCGTTCATGTGGAACCGCGCCGGCGAGATCTACTATCCGGCGTCTGCCGGCAGCGCCGACAAGGTCATGGACGCGGCGATCGAGGCTGGCGCCGATGACGTTGAAACAGACGAGGAAGGCCACACCATTTATTGTGGCTTCGAGAGCCTCGGGGAAGTGTCCAAGGCACTGGAAGCCTCGCTCGGCGAGGCTGAGTCGGTGAAGCCGATCTGGCAGCCGCAGAACAATGTTCCCGTCGACGAGGAACGGGCACAGTCACTGATGAAGCTGGTGGCCACGCTCGAGGACGACGACGACGTGCAGAGCGTCTACGCGAATTTCGAGGTCGACGACGAGACCATGGCCAAGCTCAGCGCGGCGTAAGATATGAGCGGAGCTCAATCTGATATGAGCGAAAAACCGCTGCCCACCATCCGCATCACCTATTGCACCCAGTGCCAGTGGCTGCTGCGGGCCGGCTGGATGGCGCAGGAGCTGCTCTCCACCTTCGGCACGGATCTGGGTGAAGTAACGCTGGTGCCCGGCACCGGCGGCATCTTCACCATCAGCTGCAACGACACGCTGGTCTGGGACCGCAAGCGCGACGGCGGCTTTCCCGATGCCGCCAAGCTCAAGCAGCTGGTGCGAGACGTGATCGACCCGGACCGCGATCTGGGCCATTCCGACCGCAAGGCCTAATCTGCGTCGATATTCAGCTGAGGCCGGCCTGCAAATGGTGGATACCTGCGCTTCCGGTGCTCACGTACGAAAAGTACGCTCCGCTCCGGTTCTCGGCATCCACCATTTTCGACTCGGCCTGACCTGAATCTCAACGCAGCTTACTTGCTCAACGACTTTCAGAGCAGCGCGAAGATGAAGCAGGCCATCGCCACGATGGCGGTGATGGTTCGGACGTGGTTCCACATCACCCATTGGCTCAGATGGTTCGCCCACACGGCAGCGCCGTTGGCGCTGGCCGGGTCGACGGCGGCGAGCGCATCGTTGAGCGGCACATTGAAGACCATGGTCACGATCGGGTTGCCGATCAGGTAGATCACCGCGCCGGCAAGCAACCAGTACGAGCCTGACTGGCTCCAGCCCATGATGGCGGCGGCGATAAGCACCACACAGAGCAGGCCGGTGCCGAAAAGCGCCGTCATGAAGGTCGGGGTGATCACCGTGATGTTGATCGAATTCATCGCGGCGATGCCCGCTGGGACGGGCAACCGGGCGAGCGCCGCCATGACGAAATTGGAAAAGGCGAAAAACACGCCGCCGACGACGCCCGAGCCGATTGCGGCAATGATGGTGAGGGTGGGAAGAAGCTTGATCATCTCATTTGCTCCAGATGCCGGTGGCGGCGGTTTCGGTTGCATAGGTGAAGAAGTCCTTCGGCGCGCGGCCAAGCACGCGCTGGACGCCGTCGGTGAGCGCCTCGTTGCGGCCGTCGAGCACTTCGGTGAACAGCTCGTTGAGCAGCCAGGCGAACTCAGGCGGCATTTTGTGCGCGGCCACCGCGGCCGTGAACTCGGCGTGCGAAATCCTGACAAAGCGGATGTCGCGTCCGGTGGCCCTGGCGATCTCGGCGACCGCGTCGGCGAAGCTCAGCAGTCGCGGCCCGGTCAGCTCATAGAGCTGGCCGGCATGGCCCGGCTCGGTCAGCGCGACGAAGGCGGCTTCGGCGATGTCGTCGGCATCGACGAAAGGTTCGCCGACACCGCCGACCGGCAACGCCACCTCGCCGTCGAGCAAGGAATAGATGAGGAAGCCTTCGCTGAAGTTCTGGGCGAACCAGGCGCAGCGCAGGATCGTCCAGTCGGCGCCGGAGGCTTTTACCATCTCTTCGGCGCGTTGCGCTTCCGTCTCGCCGCGCCCCGACAGCAGCACCAGCCGGGTGACGCCGCTGGCCACGGCAAGCCTGGCGAAGGCACCGATCGCTTCGGCGGCACCCGGAACGGCCAGGTCTGGATAGTAGCTGATGTAGACGGCGCCGACGCCCTGCAGCGCCTGGCCCCAGGTCGCGGGGATTTCCCAGTCGAAGCCTGGGGTGCCGGTGCGCGAGCCGATCCGCACCGGCAGGCCGCGCGCGGTCAGCCGCTCGGCAAGGCGGCGGCCGGTTTTCCCGGTGCCGCCGAGTACCAGAATTGGTTTCGATGTCGTGTCAGTCATTTCGGGTTCCTCTGTTTTGCAAATATGAGCAATCCTCACATTTGCAAAACGTGATAAACCCTCGTATTTTGTGAGTCAAGTGATTTTGGCGGCGATTTTTGGGAGACAGTCATGGAAGACACCGCAGCATCCGTTTCGCCGCCGGAGCAGATCGCATCGCCGCGCCGGGCGCCGAGCCAGCAGCGCAGCCGCGAACGCGTCGAGCGGATGCTGGCCGCCGCCTCGGCCCTGATCGCCGAGCAAGGCAGCGACGCCATGCGCATGGGCGAAGTGGCGGAAAGGGCCGGCGTGTCGATCGGTTCGCTCTACCAGTTCTTTCCCGACAAGCGGGCGATCATCTGGGCCCTGGCCGAGCGCCATACCGCCGAAAGCCAGGCCTGCATTGCCGCCGCTTTGGCCGATGTCAGTGACGCCGAGGGCCTGCGACGGGCGTTTTCGGAGCTGGTCGATATCTATTACGGGCTGTTTCTGGCGGAGCCCGTGATGCGCGACATCTGGTCGGGCACACAGGCCGACAAGGCGCTGCGTGAACTCGAACTCGCCGACAGCCGCGCCAACGCCGAATTCCTCACCACGGTGCTGAAGCGGCTGCGGCCGGCCGCCGATCCGGCGGCGCTGGAAACCACGGCATTTCTCATCTGGCAGATGGGCGAGGCCGCCATGCGGCTGGCGATCTCGGTTGAGCGGCAAGAGGGCGATGATCTGGTCGCCGCCTACAAGCGCATGGCGCTCAGGGAACTGGTCGGTGAGTAGGACAGGGCTTTGACGGAATGGCCGAACCAGCAAGTTTCGCTGGATTTCAGCCAACAAAAAACCGCCAAAAGGGCGGGTTTTTGATCTGCGAGAAGCCGAAAGGGGCTATTTAGTTTAGAGGCCGAAGCCTTCGAAGCGCTTCTTGAACTTCGACAGGCGGCCACCGCGGTCGAGCAGGGTCTGCTGGCCGCCGGTCCAGGCCGGGTGGGTGGTCGGGTCGATATCGAGGTTCATCGTATCGCCTTCCTTGCCCCAGGTCGAACGGGTCATGTAGTCGGTGCCGTCGGTCATGACGACCTTGATGGTGTGGTAGTCGGGATGGATGTCGGTCTTCATTGTTCTGATCCTGGGCTTTGTTCGTGGCTTGCCGGAGCGGCCGACGGGCGCAAAGCCTGCGTCGATGCGCCCCTTTTTAAAACTCGAAGCCGCAGCTATTGAGGAGCCACGGCTTCTAAAACGGTCGGCGAGCCTATACATCAGCCGGAATTGAATCACAAGGCCGCGGCAGGCGCATATTGAAGCGCCCACCCGAAAGCGGCCAGAGGAAACGGTCATGGCGGATATCAGCGGCGGGGAAGACGAGCGTCGGCGCTCGCTCAGGCCGCTGCGGCGCCTGTTTCCCTATCTCACCCGCTACCGGAAAATGGTCATCGGCGCGGTCATCTCGCTGGTCGTCGCGGCGGCAACGACGCTGGCGCTGCCGCTGGCCGTGCGGCGCATGATCGACCACGGCTTTTCGGCTTCCGATTCCAATTTCATCGCCGAGTACTTCGCCATGCTGGTGGTGATGGCTGCCTTGCTGGCGGCGGCGTCGGCCAGCCGCTACTATTTCGTCATAACGCTGGGCGAGCGCGTCGTTGCCGACATCCGCAGCGATGTGTTCCGCCATGTCACCACGCTGTCGCCGTCCTTCTTCGACACCGCACAGTCGGGCGAGATCGTGTCGCGTCTCGCCGCCGACACGACGCAGGTGAAATCGGCTGTCGGGGCGACTGCCTCGGTGGCGCTGCGCAACGTCATCCTTGGCCTTGGCGCCGTTGCGATGATGGTCGTCACCAGCCCGAAACTGTCGGGGCTGGTCATCGCTGCCATTCCGCTGATCGTGCTGCCGCTGGTCGCCTTCGGCCGCTCGGTGCGGCGCAAGTCGCGGCTTGCGCAGGACACGCTGGCCAATGCGACGGCCTATGCCAGCGAGCAGATCGGCGCCGTGCGCACGCTGCAGGCCTTCACCAACGAAAAGCTGGTCACCAATCGCTTTTCGGCTGCCGTGGAAGCCGCGTTCGACGCGGCGCGGGCCTCGGTCTTTGCCCGCTCCTTCCTCACCTTCTTCGCCATCTTCATGATCTTCTCCTCGGTGGTGGCGGTGCTGTGGTTCGGCTCGCGCGACGTGCTCGCCGGCACGCTGTCGCCGGGCACGCTCGGCCAGTTCCTGCTCTATTCGGTGTTCGCCGCCGGCGCGCTCGGCGCGCTGTCGGAAGTGTGGGGCGAACTTGCCCAGGCGGCCGGTGCCGCCGAGCGGCTGACCGAGATCCTCGCTGAAAAACCGGCCATCCAGGCACCGGCCGATCCGAAGCCGCTGCCGGCGACGGCGAAAGGCGCGATCAGCTTCGACGATGTGTCCTTCTCCTATCCGGCCCGGCCGGATCGCGCCGCCGTCCATGGCCTCAGTTTCCAGGTCAAGCCCGGCGAAACGGTGGCGATCGTCGGTCCCTCGGGGGCCGGCAAGAGCACGGTGTTCTCGCTGATCCTGCGCTTCTACGACCCCGAGACCGGCAGGATCGTCATCGACGGCGTCGACGTGCGCGAAGCCGATCCTGCCGCGGTGCGGGCGCGCATCGCCATCGTGCCGCAGGATGTCACCATCTTCGCCGCGACCGCGCGCGAAAATATCGGCTTTGGCCGGCCGGGCGCCAGCGAGGCCGAAATCGAGGCGGCAGCGAAAGATGCGCTGGCCGACGAATTCATCCTGAAGCTCGAGAAAGGCTATGACAGCCAGGTCGGCGAGCGCGGCGTGACGCTGTCCGGCGGCCAGCGCCAGCGCGTCGCGATTGCCCGCGCGATCCTGCGCGACGCGCCGATCCTTTTGCTCGACGAGGCGACTTCGGCGCTCGATGCCGAAAGCGAGACGCTGGTGCAGATGGCACTGGAGCGCCTGATGCAGGGCCGCACCACCATCGTCATCGCCCACCGGCTGGCGACGGTGCTGAAGGCCGACCGCATCCTGGTCATGGATGGCGGCCGCATCGTCGAGGAAGGCACCCACCAGAGCCTCGTCGCCAAGGGCGGCATCTATGCGCGGCTGGCCAAGCTGCAGTTCGAAACCGGCGCCAGCGCATTCAGGGGCGCTGCCGAGTAGGCATGCGCATTCCGCCTATTTGCCTAGGCTTCCCCATATCGCTTGCGCAAATGATCGGTGAAATGCGCTGCATTGAGCTTTTCGCCCGTGGCGCGTTCGAGCAGTTCCGGTGTCGACCAATGCGACCCTTGCGACCAGATTTTCCTGCGGCGCCAGTCGTTGATGGCGGCGAAATCGCCCCTGGCAAGATCGTTGTCGACTGAGGGATGGTCTTTCGTCAGCGCCGCCCATTGCTGCGCCGCCATCATGGCGCCCAGCGTGTAGGAGGGGAAATAGCCGAAGGCCGCACCCGGCCAATGTACATCCTGCATCGGCCCGTCGGCCGGATTGTCGATGGTCGACAGGCCGAGATAGTCGCGCATCTTGGCGTCCCAGGCCTCGGGCAGGTCGGCCGCCTGCAGCCGTCCGGAGACCAGTTCCTGCTCGAGCTCGTAACGCAGGATGACATGCAGCGGGTAGGTCACCTCGTCGGCGTCGACGCGGATCAGGCCGCGCTCGACCCGGTGCACATGCGGCAGGATGTCGTCGAGCGTCCAGCTTTCGCCGAGATGCCGTTCGACCACCGGCAGTGCCCAGCGCCAGAATTCAGGGTTGCGGCCGAGCTGCTTTTCGACGAACAGGCTCTGGCTTTCATGCACCGCCATGCCGCGCGCCTTGCCGAGCGGCCAGTGCGCCCACGCCTTCGGCAGGTTCTGCTCGTAGAGCGCATGGCCGGTCTCGTGCAGCACGCCCATCAGCGCCGACAGGAAATCGGAAGTCTTGTAGCGGGTGGTGATGCGCACGTCGCTGGGCACGCCGCCGCAGAACGGATGGTGCGACACAGACAGCGAGCCGTGGGTAAGGTCGAAGCCGACCGCCGCCATCATGGCGAGGCCAAGCTCGCGCTGCCTGTCGATCGCATAGCTGCCTGACAGCGGCTTTAGCGGGCGTTTGCCCAGGCGCTCTTCCTGCACCGCCAGCGCCTCAGGGACAAAGCCTTTCAGAAAAGTCTTCAATTCGGCGAACACCGGCGTGATGTCGGCGGCGCGGTTGCCGGGATCGTACTGCTCCATCAGCGCGTCATAGGGATCGAGGCCGAGCACATCGGCGCGCAGTGCTGCCTCTTCGCGCACTAGCGTCACGATGCCTTCGAGCGCCGGCAGGAAACCGGCCCAGTCGTTCTTGGCGCGCAGGTCGCGCCAGAGCTGCTCGGAGCGCATGCGGGCGACCGTCTGCCGCTCGACGAATTCCACCGGCAGGCAGGTCAGGTTGGTGTATTGCCGGCGCAATTCCCTGACCGCCACCTGCTGTTCTTCGTTCAGCACTTCCTGTTCGGCCGCCGCGATCCAGTCGGCGATCTCCGGCGCTGTCGCCTGTCGGTGATGCATGCCGGCAAGGGCCGACATCGCCTCGGCACGCTTCTCGCCACCGCCGACGGCCATATGGGTCGCCTCGTCTGCGCCGAGGATGGCAAGCGCATGCTCCAGCGCTTCGAGCTTGTGGCCGAGGTCATCGAGTTTCTGAAAGGACATGGGCTGCTTCCGGTGAGTTTGGACGGCGGGAAAAGATACCAACGCACGTGTATTGGCAACCCTCCAGGGCCGGTCTCGTTGATGCACCTTGCGGAAGTGACGGCGCGCGTGGAATGCTGGTGACTGCAAAAGACGGCGATGGAGGGAGACGAGATGATCGGCAACATTCTGGTCGGGCTGGTGGCCCTGATCCATGCCTACATCGTCTATCTGGAGATGGTGCTGTGGGACACGCCGCGCGGCCACAAGGCGTTCAGCCTGACGCCGGAATTTGCAAGCGCCTCGAAAGTGCTCGCCGCCAATCAGGGGCTCTACAATGGCTTTCTCGCCGCCGGGCTGATTTGGGGACTGTATCTCGGCGCCGCCGGATTCCAGATCAAAGTGTTCTTCCTGCTCTGTGTCGCCATCGCCGGTCTCTACGGCGCGGCGACGGTGGGCAGGAAAATCCTGTTCATCCAGACAGTGCCGGCAGTGCTGGCGCTGCTGGCGGTGTGGATCGGCTGGTAAAAAAGACGCCAGCGGGGCAACAGCCCCGAGGCGCCAGGCAGTCCCTTCCTTGTCCGTGCCGGACAGCGTCAACCGTTCGGATAGTTTCCGCCGTCGGCACCGTCGCCGATGGCGAAGCCGCTGCCGGTATCGCTCATCAGCCGCTGATCGAGGTTGTCGAGCCGGTGCAGCAGCTGGGCGTATTGCGCTGCCGGTATCCTGCCATGGTCGGCGGCGGCGGTTTTTTCGGCGGCCTGGCTGATATGGGCAGCCCGCTGGTGCAGCTTTTGCGCCTCGGCCGGCGTGATGGTGTTCGCCTGCCTTGCGTCGGTGATGCCCTTGTCCACGCCTTGCACCTGCTCGATGAGGGCTGCAACGCGCGGGCCGGTTAGATCGGTCGGTGCAGCCTCATCGAGGGCGCCCTTGTGGTGTCCGGCGGCGTAGGCGCCTGCGAGTGGGACGGCGATGAGAAGTGCGGTGAGCGTTGCAGTCCTGTTGAAAGAGCGCATGGTTGCGTCCTCCTCTTATTGGGGAAGGCGGCGATTGTTTCGCCAGGCTTCCGTCCGGGCCGTCCGGTTCCGTCGCGTCGCGATGATGGGAGCCATCGCCGGCGGTTCTCGGCCCATGGCGGACGCTAGGATCGCGCTGCGGCAAAGTGTAATTAAAAAAAGATAATCTTTTCAGGCCTTGCCGGCCTCGGGCTGCGCCCTAGAGTTGAGCCGACGAACAAATTCGCGTGATACCGCGTGAAGATCGATCAACGTTCGGTGAGCTTCAATTCGATACGGCGGTTCTTGTTGCGCGCCTCTTCGGTGTCGGCGGGATCGAGCGGCTGGAATTCGCCGAAGCCGGCGGCGACCAGCCGGTTGGCCGGCACGCCGTTCTCGATCAGGAACTTCACCACCGAGGTCGAGCGCGCCGTCGACAGTTCCCAATTGTCGCGGTAGCGGCCGGCGCCGGACAGCGGCTTGTTGTCGGTGTGACCGTCGACGCGCAGCACCCAGTTGATCTCCGGCGGAATCTCTTTTTGCAATTCGATGATGGCGTCGGCGAGCTTCTTCATCTCAACCTTGCCGGCGTCGTTGATTTCTTCGGAGCCGGTCGGGAACAGCACTTCCGACTGGAAGACGAAGCGGTCGCCGACGATGCGGATGTTCTCGCGGTCGGCGAGGATTTCGCGCAAGCGCCCGAAGAAGTCGGAGCGGTAGCGGTTGAGTTCCTGCACGCGCTGCGCAAGCGCCACATTGAGGCGGCGGCCGAGATCGGCGATCTTGGTGTTGGAGTCGCGGTCGCGCGTTTCCGACACGTTGAGCGCATCCTCGAGCGCGCCGATCTGCTTGCGAAGTGCGGCGATCTGCTGGTTGAGGATCTCGACCTGGCTCAGCGCCTGCTGGCTGATCTGGCGCTGGCTGTCGAGTTCGCCGCCCAGCTGTATGGCGCGCTGGTTGGCGGCGTCGCCGGCGCCGGCACCTTGCGCCAGCAACTGTTCGAGCCGGCTCTTTTCCGCCTCTGACGCCGACAGCGATGCCTGCAGATTGGCGAGCGAATCATCCTTGTCCTGCGTCGTCGAGCGCTCCAGCGCCAGCAGTTGCGTCAGTTCGTTGATCTGCGAGTTGAGGCGGGTGAGCGCCGTATCCTTGCCGGAGAGTTCGCGACCGAGCAGGAATTGCGCCAGAACGAAGACGGTGAGCAGGAACATGATCGCCAGAAGCAGCGTCGACAGCGCGTCGACAAAGCCCGGCCAGTAGTCGATGCGACGATCGGTGCGCCGCTTGGCGAGCGCCATGTTAGTGGACCCCGGGCTTCTTCAGGGCGTCGGCGATCTTTTCCAGCGTGTTGCGCATCGCCTTCTGTTCGTCCGACTGGGCTTCGACCCAGTCGCGCATGATCTGCTGTTCCGAGCGCATGTTCTTGACCAGACCCGAAATGCCATCGGCGAGATTGGCCATGGCGGTGGCAACGCGCGGATTGGAGCCGCCGCCATTCTCCTGCATGCTGCGCAGCCTTTCCGACAGCACGCGGATCTCGTCGGAGGATTCGGTCTTGGCCGGATCGGCGACGACGATGTCGGACGACAGGTCAGTGACCGAGGACAACCAGTTTTCAAGTTCGGTGTAGAAACGGGTCTGGGCGCGGCCGGCCTGCAGGTCGAGGAAGCCGAGCACCAGCGAGCCGGAGAGGCCGAACAGAGAGGACGAAAACGCGGTGCCCATGCCGGCCAGCGGCGCCGACAGCCCTTGTTTCAGCGAATCGAGCACGGCGGCGGCATCGCCGGTGCCCGGATCGAGCGACTCGATGGTCTCGCGGATCGAGCCGATGGTGTTGAGCAGACCCCAGAAGGTGCCGAGCAGACCGAGGAACACCAGCAGGCCGACGAGGTAGCGCGAGGTGTCGCGGCTTTCGTCGAGGCGGGTGGCGATCGAATCAAGCATGGTGCGCATCGAGCTGGTCGAGAAGGCCACGGTCGACGAGCGGCCGATCATCGCCTTCATCGGCGCCAGCAGCACCGGTTCGGTGGTTTCGGAGCCGGCACGGAAGGAGTTGACCCAGCGCACTTCCCGAAACAGGCGCCCGACCTGGGCGAAGGCGAGCAGGATGCCGACCGCCAGCACGCCGACAATCAGGCCGTTGAGGCCGGGATTGCTGCCGAAAGCGGTCGAGATCTGGCGGGTCAGGATGGCGGCGATGAAAGCGACGATGGCCAGGAAGATGACCATGGTCAGCACAAAGACCTGCGGGCTCGACAGTTTGTGCGGATCGTAAATCAAGACGTCGGAACGCCTGCCCATGCCGAAGGATCTGAGAAAAGCCATCCGTGCCCCGTTTCCGATGCTCTATTTGCCTTGACGCAATTCCGAACGGGAAACCGCTCACACTTTCCCTTGAATTGCTCCAGTGCCGCCGATCACGTATTTCGCGACTTTAAACGGAATTGTGACCAAATTGAATGGCGCCTGGCAATATTGCCGGAGAGCCTAGAACCGGTTGATGACCAGGCAGTCGACCATGGCGGCCAGATGCAGGCCAGCGCCGGTGACGACAAAGCCGTGCCACAGCGCATTGTGGAAGCGCAGGCCTTTCCAGGCGAAGAAGATGACACCACAGGAATAGACGACGCCGCCGGCAACGATGAGCGCGATCGACGTCGTCGGCAGCGTCTCGACAAGCGGCTTGGCCACGACGATGCCGCTCCAGCCGATGGCGAGGTAGAAGACGATGGCCAGCCGGTCGAAGCGGCCGGGAAGCAGCACTTTTATGGCGATGCCGATGGCCGCCGCGGTCCACACCAGGACGATCATCGAAACGGCCAGCGGCGAGGTGTCGAGCTGGGCGAGGAAAGGCGTGTAGGTGGCGGCGATCAGCAGGTAGATCGCGGCATGGTCGAAGCGCCTCAGGATCCACTTCGCCGGTGACGACACAGGCCACAGATTATAGGCGAGCGACACCGACAGCACAGTCAGCAGCGAAACCACGTAGAAGGCGGCGGCGACATATTCGCCGGGACCGACATGGAAGGCGGCCAGCGCCAGCAACGCCGAGCCGGCTGATATCGCCAGCACGATGCCCACCGCGTGGACGACGCCGTCGGCGATCATTTCGGCGCGCGAATAGTGCCAGCGACCCACGAAGGGGATTTCAATCTCTGGCCGCGCGTCCGTCATGAATGATCCTGCATCACCCCTATTTGGGCGCTTGCCGGACAGTATTTCAAGCTTTGGTTGCGGTTTTGCGACTGCGGCGCTTCAGCGCGCCAGGTGCTTTGGGCGCCAAGCTTCTCAGCGTGGCGTGACCGGCTTTTTGACCGTCTTCAACAGCGCGCGATGGATGACCTCGTTGCCGGCGACGACCGAGCCGTGGTCCAGCATGTCCTGGCCGCCATCCATGTCGGAGACAAAGCCACCGGCTTCGCGGATCAAAAGAATGGCCGCGGCCATGTCCCAGGCCGACAGGCCGGTTTCCCAGAAACCGTCCATGCGGCCGGCGGCGACATAGGCGAGATCGAGCGAGGCGGAGCCGAGGCGGCGGACGCCGGAAACCTCGGCCATGACGTTGCGCAGTTCGACGAGGAAATTGCCGTGCTGGCCGCGCCCGAGATGTGGCACGCCGCAGCCGATGACGGTGTCGACCAGCTTGGTGCGGCCGGCGACGCGTAGCCGGCGGTCGTTCATGAAGGCGCCGCCGCCGCGCTCGGCGGTGTAGAGCTCGTCCATCGCCGGATTGTAGATGACGCCGGCGACAACCTGACCCTGGCGCTCCAGCGCGATCGAGATGGCAAACAGCGGAATACCGTGCAGGAAATTGGTGGTGCCGTCGAGCGGATCGACGATCCAGCGGTGCTGGCCGTCGTCGCCTTCGATGGCGCCACGCTCTTCCATCAGGAAGGCGTAGCCCGGCCGCGCCTTCGACAGTTCGGCAAACAGGATGTCCTCGGCCTTGCGGTCGGCCTGGCTGACATAGTCGCCCGGCCCCTTCATCGACACCTGCAGGTTCTGCACTTCGCCGAAGTCGCGCGCCAGCGAGCGGCCAGCCTTCATGGCGGCCTGAACCATGACGTTTAGAAGTGCGGAGCGTGCCATCGTTATTCTTCCTGCTGCGCTTTAACCTTTGATTTGATGCATGTCGTTGACCCAAAACCGGGGCCACTTTTGGGCGACATGCATCAGTCCGCGCGGCGCACGTAAGTGATTTCGTTGGTGTCGACGATGATGCGCTCGCCCGAACCGATGAAGGGCGGCACCAGCACGCGGATGCCGTTTTCCAGTACCGCGGGCTTGTAGGAGGACGCGGCTGTCTGCCCCTTCACCACCGGATCGGCCTCGGTGATGGTCAGCGTGACATAGTCGGGCAGCGAAATGCCGATCGGCCTGTCTTCATAGAGCTGAACTGTCACCATCATGCCGTCCTGCAGGAACGCAGCACGATCGCCGACGAAGTCCTTGTTCAATTCGAGCTGCTCGTAGCTCTGGGTGTCCATGAACACCAGCGCGTCTTCTTGCGCGTAGAGGAAGGAAAAATCCTTCAGGTCGAGCCGGATCTGCTCGACCGTCTCGGCTGAGCGGAAGCGCTCGTTGAGCTTGGTGCCGTTGATCAGGTTCTTGAGTTCCACCTGGTTGTAGGCGCCGCCCTTGCCGGGCTTGACGGTGTTGGTTCTGACCGCCACCCACAGGCCGCCATCGTGCTCGATGACGTAGCCGGGACGGATTTCGTTGCCATTGATCTTGGCCATGATGATTTTTGATCCGGAATGAGATGTTCGCCGCTGCGAATTCGGCCTCCAAGACCACAAATCGCCAGAAGAGGCAAGGGAGGCGGCCTCGAGGGGTAGACCAGGGGTAGGCCTTAGGGCAGGCGGTTTGCCTTCTGCAACGCCTGCTTGGTCTGGTCGTCGGTCAGGCCCTGCAGGAAATCGTCCATCTCGGGATCGATGAGCCCGGCGCGGCGGGCGACGATGTACCAGGCGCCGGCGAGGATGAGATCCGGATCGGTGCCGATGCCTTGCATATAGAGTTTGGCGAGGCGATTCTGGGCGGCGACATTGCCGCCCTCGGCAGCCTGTTTCATCCAGCCGAAGCCGGATTTCATGTCGCGCGCGCCGCCACGTCCCTCGATCATCCAGGCGGCAAGATCGATCTGCGCGGTGTCGTAATTCTGCCTGGCAGCCTGTGCCAGCAGGCGGCGGGCCTGGGCATCGTCGCGCGGCTTGCCGCCGGCGCCATTGGCATAGATCTGCGCCATCGCATATTGCGCATCGGCAAGGCCGGTGGCGGCGGCCCGCTCGTAGTAAGACGCCGCTTTTGCTATGCCGGCATCGCCGGGGTCCTGCTGGATCAGCAACTGCGCGAAATTGAACTGCGCCAACCGATTGCCGGCCTCGGCGGCAGCCTGCATCAGCGCATAGGCCTCTTTCTCATCCTTCTTGACGTAGCGACCGTCGAGCAGCATCAGCGCATACTGGAATTGCGATTCCGGCACGCCCTGCTCGGCGGCAAGCGCGTACCATTTGGCGGCCTCCGCCGCATTGAGCGGCACGCCCAGCCCGCGCGACAGGATCTCTGCCAACAGCGTCTCAGCCGCCGGATCGCCATTTTGCGCGCGGGTCAAAGCGAGGTTGTAGGCCGTCTTGTAGAGACCGCGCTGAAAGGCGCCGTAGGCCGGGTCCGCCGGCTTGGCGCCAAAGCGATCGGGATTGATGGTGTCGGCCGACGGCAGCGGGGCGGGTTCGGCGGTGGTGGCGGGCTGCGGCAGCGGCTTGTCGATGGGCTTGTCGACATGCACGCCGATATCGGGCACGCCGATGTCTGGCTTGGGCTGCGGCAGCGGTATGGTCTGCGCAGCGGTGGCGGCGCCCTGCATCATCAAGACCGCAACCAGGGCCTGGAGAGGAAGCATTGGCGAGGACATTTCAGTCCTCGAAACGCGGAGCTGTTTCATCGAGCAGCAAATTGGCGGCGGCGACCGCCGCCTTGGGGTCGACACCATCGGCGAAGACGGCGCTGGACAGGGCCACGAATTCGGCGCCGATGGCGGCCACCGCTGTCACCGAAGCGAGATCGGAACCGGCCATGACGATGCACGGGATCTGGATCACGTCGGCCCAGAATTGCCCAAGCGACAGGTTGCGGGGGTGCGGCTCCGGCTTGTTGTCGTAGCCGAAGCGGCCAAAGAACATGTAGTCGGGCCTGAGCTCGCCGAGCTCCAGCGCATCGTCGCGGGTCTTGGCGCCACCGGTGCCGACCATCATCTTTGCCTGGAAATGTCCGATCGTCTCGGCAAGTTCGGCCTTGCCGACCTCGACATGGATGCCGTCGGCCTGGACGCGGCCGGCAATACGGGTGTCGCCGGCAATGATGACCGCGACACCGGCCGCTTGTGCAACCGGCACGATCTCTTCGGCGAAGGCCTGGAAGGAGGCTTCATCCATGCCGTTTTCGGGCAGGATCAGCGAGGCGACGTCGCCGCCTTCGAATGCCGCCACAATACGTTGCGCAGGCGCACCTGGCGGCGCGATCAGCACGATGCGGCAGCGGTTTGGAGGTGTTGCTTCGTTCATAGGCCTTCGATCCCGGTTTTCGCCTATGCCGGGCGAAGATGGTTGGATTGCGGCATAGAGCAAACTGGCCGCCTTGAACAGGCGGGCAGCCGGGATCGCGATTTGAAAGTCTAATGCCTGCTTTATCGGTTCACTTGATCGCTTGCGGGCTTTCCAGCGGCGGCCTCGACTTCCACAGCGTCCAGCCGAGATTCATGCCGGCGGCGGCGATCAGGATGGCGGCGGCGCCGACGATCTGGAGGGGATGCAGCCGATGGCCGAAGGCAACGACATCGACCAGGATCGCGACCACCGGGTAGATGAAGGACAGTGACCCTTGCAGATGCGTCGGCAGCTTCTGGATGGCGCCGTACATCAATATGTACATGAAGCCGGTATGTACGACGCCGAGCGTTGCCAGCATGGCCCAGCTCCACGCATCGGTGGGAAGCTGGGTGAGATTGGCAAAGGGCGCCAGCATGACGACGCCGACGCAAACCTGGATGAGCGCGATCAGATGCGGCGGCGTGCCTTTGAGCTTCTTGGTGACGATGGCGGCGACCGCCCAGAAGAAAGCCGCCCCCAGCGCCATGGCGATGCCGGTGAAATAGTCGGTGCCGACGTCGCCAGCATCAGGCGTGGCCTGCATGATCAGCAGCATGCCGGCGAAGGCGATGCCAAGCCAGGTCAGCTTTGTCATGGTCAGCCGTTCGGAGAAGAACAGCGCGCCGAAGCCGACCAGCATGAAGGGCTGGGTGTTGTAGACCGCCGTGGCGATCGAGATCGAGGCACGGGAGAACGCGCTGAACAGCAGCAGCCAGTTGATGACGATGGCAGCGCCGCCGAGAGCCGCGATGCCGACAACACGCAGCGACAGCCTGCCGCGCAGCAACCCAAGGGCGGTACAAATGACCAGCAGCGTTATCGCACCGAAGGCGCAACGCCAGAACACCACGTCCATGATCGGCTGGCCTGAGAGCACGACGAACCAGCCAATGGTGCCCAGGATCGCCATTGCAGCGGACATTTCGATCGTGCCGCGTACCGTGTTGTCCATCAGAAACCTCTACAGTTTGAGGCTTTATGATCTCATGCCGGATCGTCTCTTTCTACGGTTTACAAAAAAGCGTATAGGAGATTTGCCTTATTATCTAAGGTAAATCCCGCTTTCACCTAAGGAATGCAAAATGCTGGACGAGCTGGACAGAAAGCTTCTCGAGATCCTGACCAAGGATTCGCGAACCTCGTTGAAGGAGCTGGCGAGCCAGGTCGGGTTGTCGTCGCCGAGCGTCTCGGAACGGCTTCGGCGGCTCGAGGAACGCGGCGTCATCCGGGCCTTCACCATCGAGATCGATCCGCAGGCGCTCGGCTTTACGTTGCAGGCGATCGTTCGCATCCGGCCTCTCCCGGGCAAGCTGCATATCGTGCAGAAGCTGATCGAGGAGATCCCGGAGTTTGGCGAATGCGACAAGGTCACCGGCGATGACTGTTTCGTCGCCCGGCTGTTCGTGCGCTCGATCGGCGACCTCGACCAGATTCTCGACCGCATCGCCGACAAGGCCGAGACCAGCACCGCCATCATCAAGGGGCAGCCGATCCGCCGCCGCCCGCCGCCGCTGGCGCCTGTGCCGAACATGTGACCGGCCTCGGCGCGCCGCGCGATGTTTGCAGTCGCGGCGTGACCATTTCTGGTCTATTCCAGAATTCCCGTCCTTCCCTCCAGCCTCCTCTCCCCCATGTCAGGTCTGCTCGCCGATCCCTGGTTTTATGCCGCCGCCCTTCCGGCGGTCATTCTCGTCGGCCTGTCGAAGGGCGGCTTTGGTGGTGCCGTCGGCTTTGTCGGCGTGCCGCTGATGGCGCTGGCCATGCCGCCGGTGCAGGCCGCCGCCATCCTGCTGCCGATCCTGTGCCTGATGGATATCGTCTCGGTGTGGACATGGTGGGGCGTCTACGACCGCAAGATGCTGGTCGACATGATGCCGGGCGCTTTGATCGGCATCGGCCTCGGCTGGCTGACGGCAGCCCTTGTCACCGAAGAGATGGTGCGGCTGATCGTCGGCGCGGTCGCGCTGATTTTCGTGCTGCGCTGGCTCTATCTGCAATTTCGCCACGGCGCCGATCATGCGGCGGCGCCAAACCGCATCGCTGCCGGCTTCTGGGGCACGGTCGCCGGCTTCACCAGCTTCGTCGCCCATGTCGGCGGACCGCCCTTCCAGGTCTACGCGCTGCCGATCCGGCTCGACCCGAAAGTGCTGACGGGCACATCGGCGATCTTCTTTGCCGCCACCAATGCGCTGAAGCTGGTGCCTTATTTCGCGCTCGGCCAGTTCGACACCGCCAATTTGACGGCTTCCGCCGTGCTGATGCCGCTGGCGCCGCTGGCGACCATCGCCGGCGCCTGGCTGGTGCGGCGCATGCGGCCGGAAATCTTTTATCCGTTCACCTATGCGACGGTCGCAGTCGTCGCGGTCAAGCTGCTGTGGGACGGCATCGCGGGGCTTATGTGATGCGGGCGGCTGCCTTGCAGGCCGCTCGCATCATCCGATGGCCTTAGGCCGCGCTCGGCACCATCCTGCGGCTGCCGCCCATGGCCAGCATGGCGCCCGCTGCCAAGACCATCGCCATGCCGGCGAGAACGCCGATGTCATGCACGGTCGGCTTGAGCGCCATGTCGGCGAGGATCACTAGCATCACCGCATAGTCGAAGCGCGCCGCACTCATCATGCGCTGGCCAATGGCGAGAACCTCGGGCGTTATGCCGTCTTTGGCGATCATGGCGCCCATCCGCTCGCCGGTCGGCTTGAAGATGAACATGCCGATCGAGAAGGTCGTGGCATAGCCGGCAAGACCGATCAGGATCCACAGGTCGGAGAAACCGACCCAGAAGCTGCACATGATGAGGCCGAACAGCAGTGTCAGCATCGACATCGGCGCAAAGAAGCGGCCGCCCAGCTGTCCGCTGGCGCGCATCGCCTGCAGCTTTTCCTCGATGTTGCCGGCGCGCTCGGCCATCACGCCAAGCAGGAACAGGACGAAACCGCCACCGACCCACAGGGTCGCCGAAACGATGTGCAGAAACTTGACGATCGAGTACCAGTCCATGGTTTTTATCCTTTGATTTCTTATGATTGCGAGCAGGGCTGGGGTGCGCTGCGTGGTTTCGAGGAGCGGCCGTTTAGCGCGGCCGCTGTTTCGGAACGATGTCGCGCGCAAAGCCGGTTTGTTTCGGCCGTCGTGTCTCGCGGCCGGGGGGCGCGATGCGGCATCATCCGGAAACATTGCCGATGCTATTGCGCCTGTGCCGGGAACCCGGTGGCGGGGAACCGCCTGACATCAACCCACTCCCAGCAATGGGGACAGGCAATTCGGGGGATACTATGCGAGGCGTAGCACGAAATTTCTTCACGCTGGCCATCATCTACGCGCTGTGCGGAATGGCGCTTGGCATTCACATGGCGATCAGCGACGACCATGGCCAGATGCCAACCCACGCCCACACGATGGTGGCGGGATGGCTGATGTCGGCGGTGTTCGCCTTCTTCTACCACCTGTTCCCGGCGATCGCGCAAAAGACGCTTGCCAGCGTTCATTTCTGGCTGACCGCGATCAGTGGCATTGGCCTTCTGATCGGGCTCTATTTTCTGCTTGCCGGTCACCCCGCGATCGAGCCGTTGGTGGCAGCGTCTTCGATGGCGTTCTATGCCGGCATGCTGCTGTTCGCCTTCATCGCTTTGCCGGCGGTGTGGAAGGCCTGAGCGCCGTCCTGATGTGCTGTTCCGGCACAGAAGGGTGGCGCTCGATCGAAAAATATCCGCCCCGTTAAGGCTTCATTAAGCTTTACAGGCGTTTACTACGTTCATCCAGTTATCTGGATTCTTACCGAGTGGTTGGAGCCACTTCGTTTGACGCCTCCCTGTTAAACTCCTGAGAGCCGCCTTATCCGCGGCTCTTTTTTTGTCCGCTTTCCCGGGTCGTCCGGCGTCAGTGCCGCCGTTAACCGTTTGTTAAACATGTGCTTGCCTTCACCGGTGACGAAGCGCATTTTCAAGCTTCAGTCGTTTAGGGTGCAGGGGTGACGGTGATGAAGCCGAATCAGCCAGCGGGTAGTGCAGGGGCGTCTCCAATGAACGAGCCTTCGAAGGGCATCGCGAAAACCATTAAGCTGGCGGAACGCCGGGTTTTCTCCCAATCCTTCAAGCCGCTTTACCAGGAGGGTATGGGCCTGGTCGAGCAGGCGGCAGAATATCTCGACGGCAAGGGCCGGGCCGAGGCGAAGAAGCTCTCCAGGCTGGCAGCAACGCTCTATGCCGCCGAATCGATGCGGCTGACCACGCGGCTGATGCAAGTCGCCTCCTGGCTGCTTTTGCAGCGAGCCGCGAACTCCGGCGAGATGACCCGCGACCAGGTCGCTTCCGAAAAATCCAAGGTGCGTCTCGACACCGCTTCCGCGCATGACGAAGCGGCAGGCTGGAGCGAACTGCCAAAGGACTTCCTTGACCTCGTCACCCGCTCGTTGCGGCTGCAGGCGCTGGTGCGCCGCATGGACGAGGAAATCTACGGCGGTGCGATGGTCGACACGCCGCCCATGGGCCGCCGCGCCAATCCGGTTTCCGACCAGATCACGCTGCTGAACACGGCTTTTGCCCGCGGCTGACAGACTGCTTGATAATTCTACTCTGACGGCCATCTGACGCGGTTTTCTGCGCTTCCGATGCTCGCGTACTTATGTACGCTCCGCTTCGGTTCTCGAAAACCACGCCATATGCCTCGTCAGAGCGAATTCTGAAGCAGCCTGCGCACCGTTGCGGTAGGTTGTTTCTGGTTTGTTCACATTTCGCTGGCATCGCTGTCCGCCGGAGGTAAAGTCCGCGTATGGGGGAAGCGATTCGCATCATCGGCATCGATCCGGGGCTGAGGCGCACCGGCTGGGGCATCGTCGAGAGCCTCGGCAATTCGCTGCGCTTCATCGCCTCCGGCACCGTGCGGTCCGACGACAAGGCGGCGCTGGCGACGCGGCTGTGCCAACTGCATGACGGGCTGGCCGAGATTCTGCACGCCGCAATGCCGCACGAGGCGGCCGTCGAACAGACCTTCGTCAACAAGGATGCGGTGGCGACGCTGAAACTCGGCCAGGCGCGCGGCATTGCCATGCTGGTGCCGGCGCGCGCCGGCCTTGTCGTCGCCGAATATGCCCCCAATGCCGTCAAGAAGGCGGTGATCGGTGTTGGCCATGGCGACAAGAAGCAGATCCATATGATGGTGAAGGTGCTGTTGCCGAAAGCCACTTTCGACACCGAACATGCCGCCGACGCACTGGCCATCGCCATCTGCCACGCGCACCACCGGCAGAGCGTCGCCTACAGGATGGCGGCGCTGGCATGAGGGATCGCCCATGATCGGCAAGCTCAAAGGCACGCTGGACGAGATCGACGAGGATTTCTGCCTCGTCGATGTGCATGGCGTCGGCTATGTCGCCTATTGCTCGGCGCGCACGCTGGCGGCGTTGCCGGCGCCGGGCGAGGCGGTGGTGCTGTTCATCGAGACCTATGTGCGCGAGGACATGCTGCGGCTCTATGGCTTCCAGTCGGTGCTGGAGCGCGAATGGTTCCGGCTGCTGATGACCAATGTGCAAGGCGTCGGCGCCAAGGTGGCGCTGGCCATCCTCTCGACCCTGGCGCCGTCCGACCTCGCCAACGCGATCGCGCTGCGTGACATCGCCATGGTCAGCCGTGCGCCCGGCGTCGGCAAGAAGGTGGCCGAGCGCATCGTCACCGAACTGAAGAACAAGGCGCCGGCCTATGCGGGCTCCGCCTCCGGCACCATCGGCCTCAAGCAGGAACTCGGCGAAGGCGTGGCACCGGCGCCGATCACCGATGCCGTCTCGGCGCTGGTCAATCTCGGCTATTCGCGCGACACCGCAGCCAATGCCGTGGCGGCGGCTCTGAAGACGGCAGGCGAGGATGCCGATGCCTCGAAGCTCATTCGATTTGGGCTGAAGGAACTGGCACGGTGAGGCGTCGCTTGTCCCGTCCCCAGCGCTATGCGAGTAAGGCTGGATGAGCCTTTCCCCCCGTCTCATTGCCCCGGAAAAGCGCGGCGAGGATGCCGAGCAAACCTTGCGGCCGCAGACGCTTGCCGATTTCGTCGGCCAGGCGGCGGTCAGGGCCAATCTCAAAGTGTTCATTGAGGCTGCCAAGGGCCGCAGCGAGGCGCTCGACCATGTGCTGTTCGTCGGGCCGCCGGGGCTGGGCAAGACGACGCTGGCGCAGATCATGGCGCGCGAACTCGGCGTCAATTTCCGCTCGACCTCAGGGCCGGTCATCGCCAAGGCCGGCGACCTGGCGGCGTTGCTGACCAACCTCGAAGACCGCGACGTGCTGTTCATCGACGAAATCCACCGGCTGAACCCGGCGGTCGAGGAAATCCTCTATCCCGCCATGGAGGATTTCCAGCTCGACCTGATCATCGGCGAGGGACCGGCGGCGCGCTCGGTCAAGATCGATCTCGCCCGGTTCACGCTGGTCGCCGCGACCACGCGGCTCGGGCTGTTGACCAACCCGCTGCGCGACCGTTTCGGCATCCCGGTGCGGCTCAATTTCTATTCGGTCGAGGAACTGGAGCAGATCGTGCGCCGTGGCGCCCGCATCCTGCAAATGCCACTTGGTGACGATGGCGCGCTGGAGATCGCCCGCCGCGCCCGCGGCACGCCGCGCATCGCCGGCCGGCTGCTGCGCCGCGTGCGCGATTTCGCCTCGGTTGCCGGCGACGGCCATGTCGATCGCAAGATCGCCGACGAGGCGCTGACGCGGCTGGAGGTCGACGCGCTGGGCCTCGACGCGCTCGATCGACGCTATCTCTCGATGATTGCTCGCAACTTCGGTGGCGGCCCGGTCGGTATCGAGACCATCGCTGCCGGCCTGTCGGAGCCGCGCGACGCCATCGAGGACATTATCGAGCCCTATCTGATCCAGCAGGGGTTCATCCAGCGCACGCCGCGCGGCCGCGTGCTGACCGCCAATGCCTGGCGGCATCTCGGCCTCGACGCGCCGAAGGATCTGGCGCAGCAGCAGATCAGCCTGTTCCAGGAAGAGTAACGGAGAGTTGTTCGCCGGTTGCGCGAGGAACGGCCCACCTGCGCAGAATCTGCTCGCCTCGGCCAAGTTGAAGGCACAATTGCCGCCTGTAAGGTAATCTTGCGTGCAATCGCAAGGGCAGGGGTCGACCGATGATCACCAGACGTGGCTTCCTGCGCCTCATCGGCGGTTCGTTCCTGTCTATAGCGTCGCTCAGCGCCTACGCGGTCGGCATCGAGCCGATGCTGTTGACGCATGTGAAGCGCTATTTTCTGACACCGCCGCATTGGCCGGCGGGCCGCAAACTGCGCATCGCGGCACTTGCCGATATCCATGCTTGCCGGCCTTGGATGACGCGCGAACGGATCGCCTCGCTGGTTGTCCGCACCAATGCCCTGCAGCCCGACCTGATCGTGCTGCTCGGCGACTATATCGCCGGCATGCGCCTGGTGACAGACCAGGTGGCGGCGCCGGACTGGGCCGCGGCCCTGTCCGGCTTGAAGGCGCCACTCGGCGTCAAGGCGATCCTCGGCAATCACGACTGGTGGCACGATCCCGTCGCGCAAAGGGCGGGGGCCGGACCAACGGTGGCGCGCAGGGCGCTCGAGGGCGTCGGCATAACCGTGCTCGAAAACGACGCCTTGCGGCTGGAGAAGGACGGGTTCGGCTTCTGGCTTGCAGGCCTTGCCGACCAGCTTGCCCTACTGCCGGGAGAGGGCCGTGAGGAAGCCAAGGGCCTCGACGACCTCGACGGCACGCTGGCCAGGGTGCCGGGCGACGAACCGGTCATCCTGCTTGCGCATGAGCCGGATATTTTTCCGAAAGTGCCGTGGCGGGTGTCGCTGACGCTCTCCGGCCACACCCATGGCGGACAGGTCAGGCTGTTCGGTTATTCGCCGGTGGTGCCGTCCCGCTTCGGCAATCGTTTTGCCTATGGCCATGTCGTCGAGCACGACCGCCATCTCATCGTTTCCGGTGGGCTCGGCTTCAGCATCGCGCCAGTGCGCTTTGGTATGCGCCCGGAGATCCTGCAGATCGACCTCGGTTCAGCCTAGGATCTTTCTTGGTCAAGGCAGCGAGCGGATCGCGTCCAGAACGTTGGGCTCGGCTTTCTCGCCATTGAACGCGTCAACAATGCCGAAGGCGCCGCCATAGCTCCATACAGACCAGGAGAAGCTGTGCGCTTCGGCGCGGGCGACCATATCCTTGACATAGGCAGCCCGGTACTGCGCCGGCATCACATAGGCATTGCCATATTCCTGGCGGATCATGCCGAACTCGCCCAGCGTGATGTTTTCGGGCTTGATGCCGTTGGCCTTGGCCCAGGCTTCAACCAGGGTGAACGGCGCATCCATTGCCGCGAGCAGCTTTTCATTCGTATCCAGGCTGGCCACCTGCTCGTCGAGATAGGCGAGCAGCCCGCTCCGCCGCGCCCAAGGCGCTTCGGCCTTGATCCTGGCGCGGATGGTGTCGAGCGTCACGTCGAGTTGGGCGCGCGGTACCGCCGTCAACGGATAGGGCAGACCAGTCACATAGGGAATGAAATCGCCTGCCCAGGTCGCGCCTTGATGGGTGAGCAGGAACGGATCGTAGGAATGGAAGGTCCAGATGATGTTGTCGTCGGGGACCGTTTTTGGGTCGATTTTCGTCAGTGACGCCGCGTTGGAATAGCAGGCGCCGGTCAGGATCAGCGTCAGCCTGGTGGCCGAAGCACGCGCCGCCGCGAACAGTTTGCGCTGGCGATCCGGCCACAGGCTGGTGCCGTCGGTATCACAATCCACGATCGGCTCGTTCATCGGTTCGAAGGCGACCTGGCGTGGGTCCTCGGCGGCGAGCGTATGGGCCATCTTGCGGATCATCTCGACATAGGCGTCAAAGGTTCGCGGGTCGTCCATCACCTCGCCCATGCCGATCTTGCGGCTAGCGCCGGACGGGATCAGGTGCATGTCGACGATCACCTTCAGCCCGGCACGGTTGATCATGCGTACCGAGTCCAGCACGCTGGCATAGAGGTCGTCGCGCAGCGCCGGCGTCTGGTCGGAAAGGAAGGGCGACGGGTCGACCGGCATGCGCAGGAAATCGAAGCCGGCGTCTTTCAGCGCCTTGAGGTCGTTCTCGTTGAGAAACTTGCGCCATTCCGGATAGGGCAGGATGGCACTGGGATCGTTCCATTTGTCCTCGCCTGGCCAGGTCGTCCACTGGTCGAGGTTGAGGCCGCGCTTCATCGAAAAGCTCGCGGCGTGGCCCGGCATGGCGAGGGCAGCCAGCACAAGCAGGGCTGCTATCAAGGTCTTGATCATCGTCGTCAACAGTGCCATCGGGTTGCTGCGCCACCACGAGCAGGTGCCCCGTCAGGGCCAAAAAGGAAAGCGCAATGGACGATCATGGTGAATCGGCAGCGCTTTCCGCAGGTCTTTCCGGCGCGCTGACGGCGTTCGGCCATCGGTTGATGGCGCGGGTCTATTACGCCGACACCGATTTTTCCGGCGTCGTCTACCACGCGCGCTATCTCGAATTCTTCGAACGCGGTCGTTCCGACTATCTCAGGCTTACCGGCGTCCACCACACCGAGCTAGCCGAGGGCAAGCATGGCGAAAAAATCGTCTGGGTGGTGCGGCGCATGGAGATCGATTTTCGAGGGTCCGCCCGCATCGACGACATCCTGACCATCGACACGCGTACCGAGGAGATTTCCGGTGCCCGCATCTTCATGGCCCAGCAGCTGAAGCGTGGTGATGACGTGCTGGTCGAGGCGCGGGTCGAGGCGGCGATCATCGGCGAGAACGGCCGGCCGCGCCGCTTCCCCAGGGAATGGGTGGCAGCATTTATGTCCAAGGCAAGCGCCTAGAAATCGCTCCTTCGTCATTTCCGGCAGTCGCGCGAGGCGAAAGCAGACCCTCTGCTTGGCGTCGAGGGCGCGGCAATGCGCCGCGCCTTATTTCCTAACCCATCCTTAACCATAACGGTTCATGAAGAGATTGGTGAAGATTGGAAGAATCCAAGCGCCTTCCTTTCACCAATATTTGCCCTGAAAAGGCCGCCAACGCTGCATTTTGGGGTTATTCCGCGAGCCTCGCGCGAACGGACCACAAGGGATGCCCAGGGGCCAGCCGCCAGCCATGCCCGGAAAATCTTAAGGACGTAATCATGGAAAACATCGCACTCGCCGAACCGGGCGCGCAATTGTCGATTTGGGCGCTGTTCATGCAGGCCAGCTGGGTGGTCAAGCTGGTGATGATCGGCCTGCTCGGCGCTTCGATCTGGACCTGGGCGATTGTTGTCGACAAGCTCGTCGCCTACGCCCGCATGCGGCTCGCGCTCAACCGCTTCGAGCAGGTGTTCTGGTCGGGACAGTCGCTGGAAGAACTTTACCGCACGCTGGCCGACCGCAAGACGGCCGGCATGGGTGCGATCTTCGTCGCCGCCATGCGCGAATGGAAGAAGAGTTTCGAGAAAGGCGCCAAATCGCCACTCGGCCTGCAGACCCGCATCGACAAGGCCATGGATCTGGCGCTGACCCGCGAAATGGAGAAGCTGGAAGGGCGTCTCGGCTTCCTCGCTACGGTCGGCGCGGCCGCGCCCTTCATTGGTCTGTTCGGCACCGTCATCGGCATCATGACCTCGTTCCAGGCGATCGCCGGATCGAAGAACACAAGTCTTGCCGTCGTGGCGCCCGGCATTGCCGAAGCGCTGCTGGCGACGGCCATCGGTCTGCTCGCCGCCATCCCGGCGGTCATCGCCTACAACAAGCTGTCGTCCGACGCGAGCAAGATCGCGGTGCGCATGGAGGGGTTCTCCGACGAGTTCTCCGCCATACTCTCGCGCCAAATCGATGAAAAAGTCGCGCAGAAGGCCTGAGGAACGATCATGGGAATGTCTGTAAGCGCGGGTGGTGGACGTGGCGGGCGCGGGCACAGGCGACGTGGCCGTCACCATGGCCTGATGGCCGAGATCAACGTCACGCCGATGGTCGACGTGATGCTGGTGCTGCTGATCATCTTCATGGTCGCGGCGCCCTTGTTGACGGTCGGCGTGCCGATCGACCTGCCGGACACGCAGGCCAAGGCGATGAACGCCGACACGCAGCCGATCACCGTCTCGATCAACGCCGCTGGCCAGATCTATCTCCAGGAAACCGAGATTCCGATCGACGAGTTGGTGGCCAAGCTGCAGGCAATCTCGAAGACCGGCTATGACGAGCGCATCTTCATCCGCGGCGACAAGCTGACCGACTATGGCACGGCGATGAAGGTGATGGCCCGCATTTCGGCCGCCGGCTACAAGAATATCGGCCTCGTTTCGCTCCAGGAACAGGATCAATAGACAAGAAGATGAAGACCGGCCTCACCACATCGGTGATCTTGCATGCTGTCGTGCTCGGCTTCGGTCTGTTCACGCTGTCGGCGCCGGCTGCGCTTCCGAGCGCCGAAGAGTCGGTCGCGGTCGACATCGTGCCGATGGAAGCGATGTCGCAAGTCCTGCAAGGCGACAAAAAGGCCGTGATGCACGAAAAGCCGGCGCCGTTGCCGACCCAGCGTCCGGATATCGTACCGGCCGCCCAGAAGGTCGGCGAGAACAGCGTCGACACCGACAAGCCGATAACGCCGGAAGCCAAGCCCAGGCCGGTCGATACCACGTCGGCTCCGCCGCCGGCGCCGACACCGGTGGAAAAGCCGAAGACCGAGGACGTGCCGAAGCCGCAGGAAAAGCCAAAGCCTATTCCGGCTACGGAAGTGGCGCCGGCGCCGCAGCCGAAGGAAGAGGTCAAGCCCGAGCCGGTCAAGCAGACCGACCCCAAGCCGACACCGGCCAAGGAGCCGACGCCGACGCCGCCGGAGGATAAGACCGCTGCGATCGAGCCGACGCCGGAGGTCAAGCCCGATGCGGTGGCTGAAGCGATAGCGCAAGAACCACCCACCGAAGCGACGCAGCTTCCGGATTCCGCACCGGCGCCGGAAGCACGGCCCAAGCCGCAGCCAGCCCAGGCCGAAAGCGCCAAAGCGCCAGAGCGCAAGGATGCCGACAAGCCGGTCAAGGAGGCGTCGTCCAAGCCGAAATCGGATGACAAGCAGTTCAACGCCGACGAGATTTCCGCTCTCCTCGACAAGCAGAAGCCGTCGGGCGGCGGCGCCAAGCGCTCGACCCAACAGGCGTCGCTGGGCGGTGACAAGGACCAGGGCCAGAAGCTGTCGCAAAGCGAAATGGGCGCATTGTCCGATCAGCTTGGCGGTTGCTGGACCCTGCCGGTAGGGCTCGAGGGTTCGGAGAACTTCGTCGCGGTGGTGCTCTTCAACCTGGACGCCTCCGGTAAACTCGATGGCCGGCCCACCGTCGAGAAATCGAGCGGAAACCGTCAGTTCGACGAGAGTGCCGTGCGTGCCGTTCAGAAATGCAACATGGCCGGCCTGCAAGTTCCTCCCGGTAAACAGGATATCTGGGCCCAGGTCCGGGTTACTTTCGATCCGAGGGAGATGCTTGGCCTCTAGGCCTGGCGTCCCCAGAATCAGTTAAGAGAAGCGAGAAGACATGAAATTCATCCTCAAGCCACTCCTGATGATCACAGCGATGGCGCTGGGCATGACCGCGAGCGCCATATTGCCGGCGTGGGCGCTGGTCGAGATCAACGTCAACAAGGGCAATGTCGAGCCGCTGCCGATCGCCGTTACCGATTTTCAAGGTGAGCTTGGCGCGCAGATCTCCGATATCGTCAGCGCCGATCTGAAACGCTCCGGCTTGTTCGCGCCGATCGACAAAAGCGCCTTCATCGAGAAGATCGCCAATCCGGATGCTGCCCCCCGCTTCGAAGACTGGAAGGTGATCAATGCGCAGGCTCTGGTCACAGGTAGCGTCAGCAAGGAGGCGGACGGCCGCATCCGCGCCCAGTATCGGCTATGGGATACCTTTGCCGGCCAGCAGATGTCGGGCGAGCAGTTCTTCGCCAACGATGCCAATCAGCGCCGCGTCGCCCACATCATCGCCGATGCCATCTATGAGCGGCTGACCGGCGAGAAGGGCTACTTCGACACCCGCGTCGTCTTCATCGACGAATCGGGCGCCAAGAACGCCCGCAAGAAGCGCCTCGCCATCATGGACCAGGACGGCGCCAATGTTCGCTATCTCTCCGACGGCAAGTCGATCGTGCTGACGCCGCGTTTCTCGCCGAACCGGCAGGAAATCACCTATATGTCCTATGAAAGCGGCCAGCCGCGGGTCTATCTCTTGCAGATCGAGACCGGGCAGCGCGAACTGGTCGGCAATTTCCCCGGCATGACCTTTGCGCCGCGCTTCTCGCCCGACGGCCAGAAGGTGATCATGAGCCTGCTGCGCGACGACGGCAATTCCAACATTTTCGCCATGGATCTGAGAAGCCGCTCGACGACGCGGCTGACCAATTCGACCGCCATCGACACCTCGCCATCCTATTCGCCGGACGGCAGCCAGGTGGTGTTCACCTCCGACCGCGGTGGCCGCGCGCAGATCTATGTGATGGGCGCCGATGGCTCGGGCCAGAACCGCATCTCCTTCGGCGACGGCGTCTACTCGACACCGGTATGGTCGCCGCGCGGCGACCTCATCGCCTTCACCAAGCAAACCGGCGGCGAATTCCAGATCGGCGTCATGAAGACCGATGGTTCGGGCGAGCGCATCCTGTCTTCTGGCTTCCAGCAGGAGGGTCCGACCTGGGCACCCAACGGCCGGGTGCTGATGTTCTTCCGCGACTCTGCCGGCGGCCCGAAACTCGTTTCTGTCGATCTCACCGGCCGCAACGAACAGTCGATCCCGACCGCGAACTTCGCTTCCGACCCGGCTTGGTCGCCCTTGCTCGAATAAACCATGTTGGGTTTTTCGGTCGAGCCTCCGCTCGCTTCGTTGCAACTTGGCAACAGTACCTTAAAAGCCCCGTTTCGGGGCTTTTTTCACGTCAAAGTCGCGTTTTGGCCGCATTTCCGCCTACGGTCCGCGCACATTGTGGCCTTCGGTCAAAGCGACTGCGGACGGCAGCCGAAACCAAATCTTAACCGTGTTTGTTGAATGCCGGTTAACCCAAACGTGGTTACTGGGTGATCAATGAAATCACTCGAAATACGAAGGAGAGGCGGCATGGGCCGTATCGCAGCACTTACCAGAAACCCGGTCATGATCGCACTCGTCGCGATGCTCGCCATTACCGGTTGCGCCTCGAAGAAGACGCCGAACAGCGCCGCCGATCTCGGCCTCAACGGCGCCGGCGCGGCAACGCCCGGCTCGGCGCAGGACTTCACCGTCAACATTGGCGACCGCATCTTCTTCGACACCGACTCGACCGCGATCCGCGCCGACGCGCAGACGACGCTTGCCCGCCAGGCGCAGTGGCTGAACCAGTACAAGCAGTATGCCATCGTCATCGAAGGCCATGCCGACGAGCGCGGCACGCGTGAATACAATCTGGCTCTCGGCGCCCGCCGCGCCGCCGCCACCCGCGACTTCCTGGTGGCAAAGGGTGTTTCGGCCCAGCGCCTGAAGACGATTTCCTACGGCAAGGAACGTCCGGTCGCGGTTTGCGACGACATCTCCTGCTGGTCGCAGAACCGCCGCGCCGTCACCACGCTCAGCGGCGCCGGCTCCTGATCGGCAAAAATACAACACATCCATGCGAAAGGCGGCCAAATGGCCGCCTTTTTCATATCTGGACCAGCGAAACAAAATTTGGCCGAAGTCTCACGTCCTGCTAAGAGCCGAGGGTGCCTGACCGGTCCACCCTGACCGGAAAGGCGCATACCAACGATTTTCACGGCGAGAGGCACATGCATTTCAGAACGGTCTTGAGCGGCACCCTTGCGCTGCTGCTCGTATCAAGCGTCGCCGCTCCGGCAAGCGGCATCGGGCAACCGGCGGAAAGCGGGTTTTCCTTCCATCTGCCCAACCTCGGCATTTTCGGCGAAAAGAAGAAGCCGGAACAGCTGCAGGTCGCGCAGCAGTCCGACGGCACCACCGCCACGGCGCTCGAGGAACAGCTGCGGCAGATGAACGGCAAGATCGAGGAGCTCAACTTCCAGGTGCTGCAGATGCAGGAGCAGATCCGCAAGCAGCAGGAAGACAACGAGTTCCGCTTCCAGCAGCTGGAAGGCGGCTCGCAAGGCGCGCAGCAGCCTCCGGCACAGAAGAAGTCGGACGCCACCACCAACACCGACGACAGCGTCGCCGAGGCGCCGGCAACGCCAGCGCCGGCCGATGCCGGCACGGCGCCTGGCGGTGATCAAGCCGCAGGGGGCCAGAGTGTCCAGGATGTCATTATCGAATCGCCGACCGGCGATCCCGGCACCACCGTGACGGGCACGCCGCCGAAGACGTTCGGCACCATCACCGTCGACAAGAACGGCAATGTGATCGATGCCAACGGCAACACGCAGGCGACGGCGCCGGCGGAGACCGCCGCTCCCGCGACAACGGCCCCGGCCGCTAGCGCCAAGGCCGGCAAGTCGGATGGCACGGTCGTTGCGGCGCTGCCCTCCACAAAGGACCCGGAAGAGCTTTATCGCAATTCCTACCAGTTCATCCTGTCGGGCGACTACAGCACCGCCGAGGAAGGGTTTCGCGATCATATTTCCCGCTTCCCCAAGGACGCCAAGGCGGCGGACGCGCATTACTGGCTGGGTGAATCGCTGCTCGGCCAGCAAAAGTACCACGATGCGGCCGAGGTTTTCCTTGCCGCCAGCAAGGACTACCCGAAGGCCAAGAAGGCACCTGATATGCTGTTGAAGCTCGGCGTGTCGCTGGTTGGCCTCAAGCAGAAGGATGTTGCCTGCGCCACCTTCAGCGAGATCGGCAAGCGCTATCCAGACATTTCCGGTGCGCTCAAGGAACGCGTCAAGCAGGAGAAGGCGCTCGCAGCTTGCTAGTCTTTCCCTTGCATGTCGTTGTCCCAAAACCGGGACCACTTTTGGGCGCCATGCATGATGCTCGATACCGAGCCTGACCTTTCGGATTTTTCGCAGATCGACTTTACCAACGGCGCTGTTGCGGCCGTGTCCGGCGGCAGCGACTCGACCGCCCTTCTCCTCCTCCTCAAAAACCATCTCGACCGTACCGCACCGGCAACCAAGCTGCTGGCGGTGACGATCGACCACGATTTGCGGCCGGGTTCGGCAGCAGAGGCGCAAGCCGTGGCCGGGCTCTGTGCGGGGCGCGGCATTGCACATCGCACTCTGCTCTGGTCCGGGCCAAAGCCGTCGACCGGCCTGCCCGCCGCCGCGCGCGAGGCGCGCTACCGGTTGCTGGCGCAGGCCGCACAAGCCGCTGATATCGGCCTGATCCTTACTGGCCACACCGCAGACGACCAGGCCGAGACGGTGCAGATGCGACACGCGCGGGATGACGGCCGCGGGCTTGCCGAAACGGCAGGCCGCGGCCTGGCGGGCATGGCGCCGGCAACCCTCTACGATTGGCGCATCTGGATCGTGCGGCCGTTGCTCGGCATGCGGCGGACCCTGCTGCGTGACGCCCTGCGGCGCGAACATGTCGGCTGGATCGAAGACCCGACCAACACTGACGTGCATTTCGAACGCCCGCGTATCCGCGCCGCACTCGCTGGCGACGGTGGGCAGCGTTTTGCGGCAGCGATCGTCTTGGCCAAGCAGGCTGCCACCGAGCGCGAACAGCTCGGCCATCGCGCGGCCGGGCTGATCCGTGCCTTGGCCAGCCAACCAGCCCCCGGTCTCATCCGTCTTGATCCCGGCTTTGCTGCATCCGGCGACGACCAGGCTGCAATCTACGCCTTGCGCATCCTGCTGGCCGCCTGTGGCGGCGTCTCCTTTCTGCCGGACCAGGCCCGCAGCGAAGCGCTGTTCGACAGCCTAAGGGCCGGACCGCTTTGCGCCACATTGTCGCGGACGGTGGTCGACGCAAGGCGGGCCGGCATCTTCCTGCACCGTGAAACCCGCGATCTGCCGTCAGCAGGACCGGTGCCGGACACTGCCCTTTGGGACAGCCGCCGGTGGATCACATCGAACGACAAGTCCGATGCATTGTTGATCGCGCCGTTGGGAGCGGCTGCTGCCGCCAGGCGCACTCTTGCCGAAGACGGCACGCCACCGAGCCTTGTCCGCGCCGCGCTTGCCGCCGAGCCAGCGCTGTGGCGCGACGGCGAATGCCTTGGCTTGGCGCAGCACAGCCCGGTGCTGCCGGCGATCGCGGCACATCCGGTCGTTGCGCCCTTTGCCCGCTTCCTGCCATCCTTCGATCTGGCACCGGCCGACGCTGTCGCCGGGCTGATCGGCGCGCCGCCTGTTCCGGCCCCGCCTTTCCACGGCCACACTGCCGGTTGATCATGGGCGAAAGCTTAACCCAGACGTGCTGTTATGCTTGGCAAGGGGAAGCGCTCTCCCTATGTTAGGCCCAAGTTTCCTCTCATGACGTGTGTCCGCCAGCGGACGCCAACGGGACAATTGATGAATCCGAATTATCGCAATCTCGCGCTCTGGGCGATCATAGCGGTCCTGCTCATCGCACTCTTCAATCTGTTCCAGACGCCGCAGACGCGTGGAGCCTCGAGCGACGTCCCCTATTCGCAGTTCCTGCAGGAAGTTTCGGCCGGCCGGGTCAAGACGGTGACGATCGCCGGCGCTCGTATCTCCGGCACCTACACCGACAGCGCAAGTGGCTTCCAGACCTACTCGCCCGGCGATCCGCAGCTGGTGTCGAGGCTGCAGGAGAAGAACGTGACCATCAATGCCCGTCCTGAATCCGACGGTTCGAACACGCTGTTCGGTACCCTGATCGGCTGGCTGCCGATGCTCCTCATCCTCGGCGTCTGGATATTCTTCATGCGCCAGATGCAGTCCGGCTCCGGTCGTGCCATGGGCTTCGGCAAGTCGAAGGCCAAGCTTCTGACCGAGGCGCATGGCCGCGTCACCTTCCAGGACGTCGCGGGTGTCGACGAAGCCAAGGAAGATCTGGAAGAGATCGTCGAGTTCCTGCGCGACCCGCAGAAGTTCCAGCGTCTCGGCGGCAAGATCCCGCGCGGCGTGCTTCTGGTCGGCCCTCCGGGAACCGGCAAGACGCTTCTCGCGCGCTCCGTCGCCGGCGAAGCCAACGTGCCGTTCTTCACCATCTCGGGTTCTGACTTCGTCGAGATGTTCGTCGGTGTCGGCGCATCCCGCGTCCGCGACATGTTCGACCAGGCCAAGAAGAACGCACCCTGCATCATCTTCATCGACGAAATCGACGCAGTCGGTCGCCATCGCGGCGCCGGTCTTGGCGGCGGCAACGACGAGCGCGAGCAGACGCTGAACCAGTTGCTGGTCGAGATGGACGGCTTCGAGTCCAACGAAAGCATCATCCTGATCGCCGCCACCAACCGGCCCGACGTGCTTGACCCGGCGCTGTTGCGTCCGGGCCGTTTCGACCGCCAGGTGGTGGTGCCGAACCCCGACATCGTCGGCCGCGAGAAGATCCTCAAGGTGCATGTGCGCAACGTGCCGCTGGCGCCCAATGTCGACCTCAAAGTGATCGCACGCGGCACGCCGGGATTTTCCGGCGCCGACCTGATGAACCTCGTCAACGAATCCGCCCTGATGGCGGCGCGCCGCAACAAGCGTCTCGTCACCATGGCCGAATTCGAGGACGCCAAGGACAAGATCATGATGGGCGCCGAGCGTCGCTCGTCTGCGATGACGCAGGCCGAGAAGGAGCTGACCGCCTATCACGAGGCCGGCCACGCCATTCTGGCGCTCAACGTGCCGTCGGCCGATCCGCTGCACAAGGCGACGATCATCCCGCGCGGCCGGGCACTTGGTATGGTCATGCAGTTGCCGGAAGGCGACCGCTACTCGATGAGCTACAAATACATGATCTCGCGTCTCGCCATCATGATGGGCGGCCGCGTTGCCGAGGAGTTCAAGTTCGGCAAGGAGAACATCACTTCGGGCGCCTCCTCTGATATCGAGCAGGCGACCAAGCTGGCGCGCGCCATGGTCACGCGCTGGGGTTTCTCCGACAAGCTCGGCCACGTCGCCTATGGCGACAACCAGGAAGAGGTGTTCCTCGGCCATTCGGTGGCGCGCACGCAAAACGTTTCGGAAGAGACGGCGCAGATCATCGACGCCGAAGTGCGCCGGCTTATCGACGAGGCCTATGTCTCGGCCAAGTCCATCCTGACCAAGAAGAAGAAGGAATGGATTGCGCTGGCGCAAGGCCTGCTCGAATACGAGACGCTGTCGGGCGAGGAGATCAAGCAGTTGATCGCCGGCCACAAGCCAGCCCGCGACCTTGGCGACGACACGCCGCCGAGCCGTGGCTCGGCCGTGCCGAAGTCCGGTGGCCGCCGCAAGAAAGGCCCGGAGCCGGAAGGCGGCATGGAGCCTCAGCCATCAAGCTGAGGTCCGGACAGGACAGGTTTTGTAAAACGCCGCGGCTCAAACCGCGGCGTTTTCGTTTCCGGCTGGCCATTTCCGTCAGGGCAGGCGTTGCACTCCATTGGCTTGACTCCCCTCACAGTCGGTATTGAATCGATTAGCCGGCTGCCGTCGGATCAACCGGCGTGGCTGCGTGGGAGGTGTGATCATGGGCAAGAGGGACAAGCAGGCCAGAAATGCGCCGGTCGGAGGCGATATTCATCTCGACGCCGTTGAAGGCGCGGCAAAGGAAGCAGCCTGGAAATTGCCGAACGGCGATGCCGGCGGGGGCAAGAAAAAGAAGAAGAAAAAGGCCAAGCAGGCCAAGGCCAAAAAGCCCTACCGTTATGTCGACGAACTGGTCCGGCTGCAGTTCGAACTGATCAAGCTGCAGGATTGGGTGCAAAAGGAAGGATTGAAGGTCGTCGTGATCTTCGAAGGCCGCGACGCGGCCGGTAAGGGCGGTGTCATCAAGCGCATCACCGAAAGCCTCAATCCGCGCGTCTGCCGAGTCGTTGCACTGGGCACGCCGACCGAGCGCGAACGCAGCCAGTGGTATTTCCAGCGCTATGTCCAGCACCTGCCCGGCAAGGGCGAGATCGTCCTGTTCGACCGCTCCTGGTATAACCGCGCCGGGGTCGAGCGCGTCATGGGCTTCTGCACCGACGAAGAGTATGGCGAATTCCTGCGCTCGTGCCCGCTGTTCGAGGAGATGCTGATCAAGTCCGGCATCATCCTGGTCAAATACTGGTTCTCGGTTGGCGACGACGAACAGGAACGCCGGTTCAAGGAGCGTATCGACAATCCGATCAAGCGCTGGAAGCTATCACCCATGGACCTGAAGTCGCGCGAACACTGGGTCGAGTATTCCCGGGCCAAGGACATGATGCAGAAATTCACCGACACCGATCAGTCGCCGTGGAACATTGTCGATGCCGACAACAAGAAGAAGGCGCGGCTCAATTGCATCAGCCATCTGCTGACGCGGATCCCGTACAAGGAAATCCGTCCGGCGAAGATAAGGCTCAGCCCGCGTCAGAAGGACGACGGCTATGTCCGTCCGCCCAAGACCAGCCAGCACTGGGTGCCGACTGTCTACTGATTGCCGTGCTCAAATGAAAACCCCGCGGACCTGACAGGCCCGCGGGGTCCTGTATCAGCTCTTCAGCTTGGCGTTGCAGAGACTGTAATAGCCGCCGCCCTTCTGGATCCAGCGAAGGCCGTTCAACGTACCTGCATCCTTGTTGCCGTGGTAACCCTGCAGGCAGGTCTTCATCCGCGCCTTCGCGGGCTTTTCGGTCTTGAACTCGGAGGCGAGGGTGGTCGGGAATGTCACGCCCGCCGGCGCTACAGCGGGGGCGACCGCCGCGCTGGTTTCCTTCGTCGGCTGCGGCTCGGTTTTGACCGTATCCGCGCTGGCACTCTCCGCAGCTGACGTCGCGCACTTCTCCGTGCGGAAAGCGGTCCAATCCATGCCGTTCAGAGTGCCGCCTTCCTTGGCTGTGCGATAGGCCTCGCCGCATTCCTTCATCGTCAGTGCGCTTGCAGGGGCGACGCTCCAAGCAACCCATGCCGTCACAGCCAATGCCGCCAATTTCAATCTGGACATAAGACCCTCCTGGTTGACAAGAAGTTCGATGTCCTTTTGTATACTGTTTGTTCTGTATATGTTCAATTGGAATCTTTGCAAACCACCGATAAGTCTGGCGGTGGGCAGTGTGGGCGAACAGATGACGCCGACAGCTTCCGCGATATGTAGACGCGAGCAAAGCCGGGCGTCTTCGAGCGCAACAAAATGGCCCGCGCATGTTGCGATGCGCGGGCCTTTGTCTGGAGAATATGGCTACGCGATCAGCTCTTCAGCTTGGCGTTGCAGAGACTGTAGAAGCCGCCGCCCTTCTGGATCCAGCGCAGGCCATTCAGCGTGTTGGCATCCTTGTTGGCGTAGTAGAGCTCGAGGCAGGTGTGCATGCGGCCCTTGGCCGGGGTCTCGCTGGTGTATTTCTTCGAGATCGCCGTCGGGAACTTCACACCTTTGGGAGCGGTGACCGAGGGCTTCTCGGGCTCGCTGGTATAGGTCGCCTCGCTCGGAGCCGGCACGGTGTCGTCGTCATCTGCGCCGGCGCCGCATTCGGCCTTGCGGAAGTCGTTCCACTTCTTGCCGCCCAGCGTGTTGGCGGTCTTGGCCGCCTGATACTTGGCGCTGCATTCGGCCATCGTCAGGCCTTTGCCGGCGTCGGCTGCCTTAGTCGTTGCTTTCACGGGTTCAGCCGTGGCCGACGCGCCGGCGGCGCATTCGGTCTTGCGGAAGTCGTTCCACTTCACGCCGCCCAGCGTGCCGGCGGCCTTGGCCGCCTGATACTTGGCGCTGCACTCTTTCGTCGTCAGGCCCTTTGCCTCGTCGGCAGACGCGGCAGCCGCCTTGGTCGCTTTGGTTGTCGCCTTGGCTGGTTCTGCGGCAGCGGACGCGCCAGCGGCGCATTCGGTCTTGCGGAAGTCGTTCCACTTCACGCCATTCAGCGTGCCGGCGGCTTTTGCGGCCTGGTATTTGGTGCTGCATTCCTTCGCCGTCAGGCCCGGCGCCGCGTCGGTGGTGGCTGCCTTGGTGTCGGGCTTGGCCGCGTCGGTGGCCTTTGCCGTCTTCTTGGCTGGCTTGGTATCGGTGGTGGTGGCGCTGGCGTCGGTGCCGCATTCAGCCTTGCGGAACTGGTTCCAGGTTGCCCCGTTCAGTGTGCCGGCATCCTTGGCGGTGTTGTACTTGGTGCTACACTCGGCCATGGTCAGCGCATTGGCTGGCGCTGCCAGAAACAAGGTCACGACGGCAAGGCCCGTCAAAGTGGTTAGTCGGTGGATGAGCATAGCGTTTCTCCGTTGCTGCAGCCCATAATATGTCCCTTGCAGATCAGTAGCTCTCAACGATCGGTTGCGCCAGATGCAACTGGTGTGGATGCAGCCAGAAACTGCACTCCTCCCGATAAGGTGATGAAATTGTTGTGTCCTGCGCCGTCGGCGCAAGGTGTTCCGGGGGAATCTACAGCGGCCGGCACGCCGTGGCCGGGTGTATTGCCGAAACCCCGTGTTGCCATGGTAAGCTGTCGAATCATTTTAACAGCCGACACAATGCTTTTCTAAGGAATCGTAATATATAATCATACAATGTGATGATCGGATGCGGCCCAATTGTGGCACTAGGGGCGGCTGAAAAACCGACGGGGATCTGGCAAACATGGCAGGGCGTTATTTCGGCACGGACGGCATTCGCGGGCGCGCCAACAAGTTTCCGATGACGGCGGAGATCGCCATGCGGGTCGGCATGGCCGCTGGCCTGTCGTTTCAGCGTGGCAGCCATCGCCACCGCGTCGTGCTTGGCAAGGACACAAGACTTTCCGGCTACATGATCGAGAACGCGATGGTGTCGGGCCTGTGCGCCGCCGGCATGGACGTATTCCTGCTTGGCCCCATTCCGACGCCTGCAGTCGCCATGCTGGTGCGGTCGCTGCGCGCCGACATCGGCGTGATGATCTCGGCCTCGCACAATCCCTATTACGACAACGGCATCAAACTGTTCGGTCCCGATGGCTACAAGCTCTCCGACGAGATCGAAGAGCGGATCGAGGGAATGCTTGACAAGGATATCGAACTGGCGCTCGCCGATTCGGACGGGCTTGGCCGCGCCAAGCGTGTCGATGGCGTGCATGACCGCTATATCGAATTCGCCAAGCGCACCTTGCCGCGCTCGATGTCACTTTCGGGCCTCAGGATCGTTGTCGATTGCGCTAACGGCGCCGCCTACAAGGTGGCGCCCGAGGCGCTGTGGGAATTGGGCGCCGAGGTCGTCGCCATCAATGTCGAGCCCAACGGCTTCAACATCAACAAGGAATGCGGCTCGACCCATCCGGCCGGGCTGCAGAAGAAGGTGCATGAGGTGCGTGCCGATATCGGCATCGCGCTCGACGGCGATGCCGACCGCGTCGTCATCGTCGACGAAAACGGCGCCATCGTCGATGGCGACCAGATCATGGCGCTGATCGCCGAGTCCTGGCACCAGAGCGGCAGGCTGGCCGGCGGTGGCGTCGTCTCCACGGTGATGTCCAATCTCGGCCTCGAACGCTTCCTCGGCGGCATGAACCTGCAACTGCACCGCACCAAGGTCGGCGACCGCTATGTCGTTGAACATATGCGCGCGCACGGGCTGAATGTCGGCGGCGAACAGTCGGGCCACATCGTGCTCTCCGATTTCTCGACCACCGGCGATGGCCTGGTCTCGGCGCTGCAGGTGCTGGCCTGCATCAAGCGCCAGAACCGGCCGGTCAGCGAACTGTCGAAGAAGTTCGAGCCGGTGCCGCAGCTGCTGAAGAACGTGCATATTTCCGGCGGCAAGCCGCTTGAGGAGGCGCCGGTCAAGGCGGCAATCGAAGACGCCCGCAATCGCCTCGGCAAGGCCGGGCGCCTGGTCATCCGGCCCTCGGGCACCGAACCGCTCATCCGCGTCATGGCCGAAGGTGACGATCCGCAACTGGTCGAGGCCGTCGTCAACGATATCGTCGAGGTCATTTCGGAAACACGCAGCGCCGCCTGATCCCGGCGCGTCCACGGACGCGCAGCGCCGTCGGTTCGAGACGTTGCAAAGCCCGCCTTCAGGCGGGCTTTTTTTGTCGAGTCGAGGCAATTCCCCGCCCCGGACAGGCAGCGTCTTCCCGCTAAAATTGTATAGATTCGTAGTTAACCGACACGGTTAAACGCGTTTTAACCTTTGCAATTCATTATCCACAACTGAGGTCAATCACATTCGGGCGGGTTCGATGGTCCGAGAGTTCTCAGGGGTGACAAGCATGTTCAATACAGCACGAAAGGCCCTCTTTGCCGCGCTGCTCGCGGGAATGGCCGGACCAGTATTCGCCGCCGATTTGGCGGAGCCGCAGGTCGAAGAAGCACCGCCGCCGGTCGCCTACGAGCAGCCGGCCGACATTGGTGGCTGGTACATTCGCGGCGACATCGACTATCACTGGTCGAAGTTCGGTGGCGGCGACTACACCACTTACAATGCAGCACCGCCACAGCTTCCCGGCAGCTTCGCCACCGGCTCGCTGAAGAGCGCCTTCTCCGCCGGTGCCGGCGTCGGTTACCAGATCAACCAGCATTTCCGCACCGACCTGACGGCCGACTGGATGTCCAGCTCGAAATTCCGTGGCTCGACCAACGGCTTCTGTAACACGCCCGCTCCCGGCACGCCTTGCGTTTCGAGCGACACCTCGTCCTATTCGGCACTGCTGCTTCTCGCCAACGCCTATGTCGATATCGGCACATGGCACGGTGTGACGCCTTATGTCGGCGCTGGCATCGGCGGTGCATGGGTCAAGTGGGACACGCTGCACAACACCGATGCAGACGGCTCCTTCGAGCATGCCGGCGGCAAGGGTTGGCGCTTCGCCTATTCCCTCATGGCCGGTGGTTCCTACTGCCTGACCGACCGGGTCAAGCTCGATCTCGGCTACCGCTTCAGCCATATCACTGGCGGCAAGATGTTCGAGTATGCCGCCGACAGCAATGTCGGCCCGGGCTACGACCGTGGCATCAACGTCCACGAAGTGCGCGGCGGTCTGCGCTACCAGTTCGGCAGATCGGATTGCGCCCCGGCGCCGGAGCCCTACGTCCCGGAGCCGCAGCCGATCTACACCAAGTAGCCGCTTCGAAATTCTCACCTTCGCGAACCGCCCGGCCCCTGCCGGGCGGTTTTCGTTTGAGCCGAAAGCCCATCGAAATCAATTTGGTAACTCTCCGTTATCCTTAACCGGCACTTAACCACTATGGTTAACAATGCTGTCAAACGGCGCTCGTGAATGCGAGTAGCGCCAACTTCGGGAGCCGGGGACCATGACCTTCAAATCGCGTATCGCATTGATGCTCGCCGCAATCGTCCTTATGCCGCTGGCGCCCGTGCAGGCCGCCGACTACGACCCGCCGATCTATGTCGACCAGGCGCCGGACTATCAACCGGTCGAGGTCGGCTCCGGATGGTATCTGCGCGGCGATCTCGGCTATTCCTTCAGCCATCCGTTCACCGACGAAACCAACGCACTTGGCGCTATCAACTTCTCCCAGAGCAGCAGCCTTTTCACCGGCAGTGTCGGCATCGGCTACCATCTCAACGACTATCTTCGGCTCGAGCTGAATGGCGGAATCCTGCCGAGCAACGAGTTCGGCGACCATGCATTGGTGCCAGCCGGGTGCGCTGGAACGACAAACTCTCTGTTCCCTGACGGGAGTGGCGGGTTCATCATCGTTCCGGTAGCGGCGACCCAGGATTGTATGGCCTCGAACTTCGCTACCAACAAGGGCTACAGTGTCATGGCCAATGGCTATTTTGACCTCGGCACCTATGTCGGCATCACTCCGTACGTCGGTGGCGGCGTCGGTCTCGCCTACAACAAGTATTTCAAGACCCAGGGCGAGCGCGATTGCGTTGAAATTGCTCCTGATCCGACATCGGGCGCTGGTGGCTTCGCGTGTAACGATCCGGCCGGATACAAGGGGTCGGAAGACTCCCAGGCCAAATTCAATCTCGCCTACTCGATCGGTGGAGGCCTTTCCTACCAGGTGTCCAAGAATCTCTCGCTCGACCTCGGCTACGAGTACTTCTCGATCCCGAGCGGCAAATATGTTGCGTATGACAGCGGTGCCTTCAACATCCACAAAGGTATCAACTATCAGACGGTCAAGCTCGGCCTGCGCTACGACCTCTGGTAGGTGCGGCGAATCCGAAGAATCAGGACGGCGGATCGGTGGATCCGCCGTTTGCTTTTTGCGGCCGGCATTTCGCCGCATGCGGCCAGTATCCTGGCCGCGACAAAAACTTTCCTCTTGACGCCTGAAGCCTGAACGAATATCGCCGTCCGTGGGCCACCCCTCCCCAACGAGGGGCCACTATCTGGAAGGATAGACCACGATGACGACGCATGCGAAGCCTGGACTCTGTCCGGCAACCCCCAATTTTTCCTCAGGTCCCTGCGCAAAACGCCCCGGCTGGTCGGTCGAGGCCTTGAGAAACGCTGCGCTCGGCCGCTCCCACCGCGCCAAGATCGGCAAGACCAAGCTCGAACAGGCGATCGAGCTGACGCGCGAAATTCTCCAGGTCCCGGTGGATTACCGCATCGGCATCGTCCCGGCGTCGGACACCGGCGCCGTCGAGATGGCGCTGTGGTCGCTGCTCGGCGAGCGCGGCGTCGACATGGTCGCCTGGGAGAGCTTTGGCTCCGGCTGGGTCACCGATGTAGTCAAGCAGCTGAAGCTCGCCGACGTGCGCAAGATCGAAGCTGGCTACGGCGAATTGCCTGACCTGGCGAAGATCGATTTCGACCGCGATGTGGTCTTCACCTGGAATGGCACCACGTCAGGCGTGCGCGTGCCGAACGGCGATTTCATCCCCGCAGATCGCCAAGGGCTGACCATCTGCGACGCCACCTCGGCGGCGTTCGCACAAAGGCTTGATTTCCAGAAGCTGGATGTCGTCACCTTCTCCTGGCAGAAGGTGCTGGGCGGCGAGGGCGCGCACGGCATGCTGATCCTGTCGCCGCGCGCCGTCGCGCGGCTGGAGAGCTACAAGCCTGCCTGGCCGCTGCCGAAAATCTTCCGCCTGACCTCGGGCGGCAAGCTGATCGAAGGCATCTTCAAGGGTGAAACCATCAACACGCCGTCGATGCTGTGCGTGGAGGATTATCTCGACGCCTTGCACTGGGCGAAGTCGATCGGCGGCCTCGAGGCGCTAGTCGCCAGAGCGGATGCCAATGCCGCCATCCTCGACGGCTTCGTCCGTAAATCGACATGGCTCGGCCATCTCGCCGTCGAGCCGGCAACGCGCTCGAACACCTCGGTCTGCCTGTCCTTCACCGACCCCGATGTTGCTGCACTCGATGCCGACGGACAGGCGGCTTTCGCCAAGGGGCTGGTGTCGGTGCTCGACAAGGAAGGCGTTGCCTATGACATCGGCGCCTATCGCGACGCACCGCCGGGCCTGCGCATCTGGTGCGGCGCAACGGTCGAGACATCCGACCTCGAAGCGCTGCTGCCCTGGCTCGACTGGGCCTTTGCCGCACAGAAGGCGTCGCTGAAAGCGGCGGCCTGAAGATTTCTGTGGCGGCCCTCGGGCCGCCCATTCCCCACGGATCAAATCCCAGTTGAAGGAGGTCGCCATGGCGCCCCGCGTTCTCGTCTCAGACAAACTCTCCACCACCGCCGTGCAGATCTTCAAAGACCGCGGCATCGAGGTCGACTACCTGCCCGATCTCGGCAAAGACAAAGAAAAACTGCTGGAAGTCATCGACCAGTATGACGGTCTCGCCATCCGCTCGGCCACCAAAGTCACCGAAAAGCTGATCAACGCCGCCACCAGGCTGAAGGTCGTGGGCCGCGCCGGCATCGGCGTCGACAATGTCGACATCCCGGCTGCGAGCCGCAGGGGCATCATCGTGATGAACACTCCCTTCGGCAATTCGATCACCACCGCCGAGCATGCGGTGGCGATGATCTTCGCGCTCGCCCGCCAGATTCCGGAAGCCAACGCCTCGACCCATGCCGGCAAATGGGAAAAGAACCGCTTCATGGGGATCGAGATCACCGGCAAGACGCTGGGTGTCATCGGTTGCGGCAATATCGGCTCGATCGTTGCTACGCGCGGCGTCGGACTGAAGATGCATGTCGTCGCCTTCGATCCGTTCCTGTCCGACAAACGCGCCGAGGAGCTTGGCGTCGACAAGGTCGAACTCGACGAGCTGCTCGCCCGCGCCGACTTCATCACCTTGCACACACCTTTGACCGACAAGACGCGCAACATCATCGACGCGGCCGCAATCGCCAAGATGAAAACAGGCGTGCGCATCATCAACTGCGCGCGTGGCGGGCTGGTCGTCGAGGCCGATCTGGTCGCGGCGCTGAAGAGCGGCAAGGTTGCCGGCGCCGGCATCGATGTGTTCGAGGTCGAACCGGCGGACCAGAATGAACTGTTCGGCATGGAAAACGTCGTGGCGACACCGCATCTCGGTGCTTCGACCGCCGAGGCGCAGGAGAATGTGGCGTTGCAGGTCGCCGAGCAGATGGCCGACTACCTGATCAAGGGCGCCGTCTCCAACGCCATCAACATGCCGTCGATCACCGCCGAGGAAGCGCCGCGGCTGAAGCCTTTCGTCAAGCTCGCCGAAGTGCTCGGCGCCTTTGTCGGCCAGGTGACCGAGGACCCGATCACGGAGGTCGAGATCCTGTTCGACGGCTCGACCGCGACGATGAACACGCGCGCGCTGATCAGCGCCACGCTTGCCGGCCTGATCCGGCCGCAGGTCTCCGACGTCAACATGGTGTCGGCGCCGATCATGGTGAAGGAGCGCGGCATCATCGTTGCCGAGGTCAAGCGCGACAAGTCGGGCGTGTTCGACGGTTACATCAAGCTGACGGTCAAGACCGAGCACAAGACGCGTTCGATCGCCGGCACCTGCTTCTCCGACGGCAAACCGCGCTTCATCCAGATCAAGGGCATCAATCTCGACGCCGAGGTCGGCCAGCACATGCTCTACACCACCAACGCCGATGCGCCTGGCATCATCGGTCTGCTCGGCACGGTCTGTGGCGAGAACGGCGTCAACATCGCCAACTTCCAGCTCGGCCGCAACCGGCCGGGCGGCGACGCCATCGCGCTGCTCTATCTCGATGCGCCGTTCCCGGAAAAAGTGCTGGAACAGGTGCGGGCGCACAAGTCGATCGACTCGGCCAAAAGGCTGCAATTCGATGTCGGCGGCGTATAGGCCGGGCTTGCTTTAAAGCTGGAAATGGCGCGAACCCGTTCGCGCCATTTCGCTTTCTATGTCTTTGTTTGAGCGTGATCTTTGGACAAAACGGTTCCCGTTTTTGTCCGAGAAAACCGGATTCCACTTTTCGGGATCATGCTCTAGAGACCTGTTCGCACTGCCGAGCGCTTCGCCGCCTTGCGCCCGCTATGTTCGGCAAGGCCGATGCCGCCCAGCACCAGCACCAGCGCCAGCGCCTGATAGAGCTGGAATGTCTCGCCGACGATCAGCACTGAAAGCAACGTGCCGAAGATCGGCACCAGATTGATGAACAGGCCGGCGCGGTTGGCGCCGATCAGTTCGTTGCCCCTGATGTAGAAGATCTGCGAGATGATTGAGGCGCCGACCGCGGTGTAGATCGTCACCGCCCAGCCGCGCGCATCGGGAACGATGACCTTGCCGGCGGCGATTTCCCACAGGAAGAAGGGCAGCGCTGTGATGAGCGCAGCGACCGACAGTGCCAGCATCAGGCTCTGCCAGCGCATGACCGGTTTCAATCGCAATCCGACCGAGTAGCCGCTGTAGAGTACAACCGCGACCAGCATGATCGCATCGCCAAAGTTGAGCTCCAGCGTCAGCAGTCGCCGCGGATCGCCGTGGCAAGCGGTCAGGATCACGCCGGCGATGGTCAGCACGACGCCGACAATCTGGGCCCAGTTCACGCGCAAGCGGAAGAAGAGGAAATTGGCAACGATAATCAGGATCGGCATCGCCGCCTGCTCGATCGAGACATTGATCGCCGTCGTGTAGTTGAGCGCGGTGTAAAAGATGGTGTTGAAGAAGGTGAAGCCGCTGGCGCCAAGTGCCGCCAGCACGAGCCAGTGCTTGCGCACGATCGGCCAATCCTCACGCAGCGTGCGCCAACCGATCGGCAGCATAATGAGAACCGCCAGCACCCAGCGCAGAAAGACAAGCATCATCGGCGAGATGTGACCGACCGCCAGCTTGCCGGCCACCGAGTTGCCGCCCCACAGCAAGGTGGTGAACAGCAGGAACAGATAGGCGTTTCGATGCATGGCGAAATCCAGCCGGAGGAAGGCATGGCGAGGGTCACTGCCGACCTATTGCGGCTGCTCGGCCAAGTAAATGATGCGGATAGCGAAAATTGTTGTGCCTCAGGGCGTTTTCGGCTGCAAAGAATGGTCGCGCCCGCCGGGTCTTGACGTTATAGAGGCCTGTCGTTTCGAACCGTCTTCAAGCCGCAATGGCGGCATCTCAAGGGAAAAGAAACATGGCCAATGTGGTGGTCGTCGGCTCGCAGTGGGGCGACGAGGGCAAGGGCAAGATCGTCGACTGGCTTTCGGAACGCGCAGACGTTGTCGTGCGCTTTCAGGGCGGCCACAATGCCGGCCATACGCTGGTCGTCGACGGCAAGGTCTACAAACTGTCGCTGCTGCCGTCCGGCGTGGTGCGACCAGGCAAGCTGTCGATCATCGGCAATGGTGTGGTCTTCGATCCGCACGCTTTCGTCGCGGAAGTGGCGAAACTGAAGGCGCAGGGCGTTGAGGTGACACCAGACCGCCTGAAAATAGCCGAAAACACCGCGCTTATCCTGTCACTGCACCGGGAGCTGGACGGATTCCGAGAGGACGCCGCCTCCAATTCCGGGACGAAGATTGGCACGACCCGTCGCGGCATCGGCCCCGCCTATGAAGACAAGGTGGGCCGGCGCGCGGTTCGGGTGATGGATTTGGCGGATTTGGAAACGCTGCCCTTGAAGGTCGACAGGCTGCTGACGCACCACAATGCGCTGCGCCGCGGGCTCGGCCATGCCGAAGTCACGCATGACGCCATCCTGGGTGAACTGACCTCGGTTGCCGATCAGATCCTGCCCTATATGGACCGTGTCTGGAAAATCCTCGACGACAAGCGCCGCGCGGGCGAGCGTATCCTGTTCGAGGGTGCGCAAGGCACGCTGCTCGACATCGACCATGGCACCTATCCGTTCGTCACCTCTTCGAACACTGTCGCCGGCCAGGCTTCTGCCGGTTCCGGCGTCGGTCCGGGCGCCATCGGCTATGTGCTCGGCATCACCAAGGCCTATACGACGCGCGTCGGCGAAGGTCCGTTCCCGACCGAACAGAAGAACGAGATCGGCGAATTCCTCGGCACGCGCGGTCATGAGTTCGGCGTCGTCACCGGCCGCAAGCGCCGCTGCGGCTGGTTCGACGCGGTGCTGGTGCGCCAGGCCGTCGCCGTCAACGGAATCAAGGGCATCGCCCTGACCAAGCTCGACGTGCTCGACGGCCTCGATGAAATCAAGGTCTGCACCGGCTACCGGCTCGACGGCGAGATGATCGACTATCTGCCGGCCAGCCAAGGCGCGCAGGCCCGGGTCGAACCGGTCTACGAGACGCTGGAGGGCTGGAAAGGCACCACCGCCGGCGCCAGAAGCTGGAACGATCTACCGGCCCAGGCGGTCAAATATGTCCGTTACATCGAGGAGCTGATCGGCGCGCCGGTCGCACTCCTTTCCACGAGCCCGGAACGGGACGACACAATACTTGTGACCGACCCGTTTCAAGACTAGTTTCTCAGCCTTTCCGGGGCATCGCGGCCGATTTGCGGGGGCCGGCCCAGGAACAAAATGCAGGTCGACTGAAGCATGGCAGATTTTGTTGCTGTTCTGAAAAAGACGCTCGACAATCTCGGCGAAACAACGCCGGAGGTGCGTGCCAGGGTCTATGACAAGGCCCGCTCGACCATCGCGGCCAAGCTCGCGGCCATCACGCCGCCGCCGCCGTCGTCGGTCGCCGACCGGCAAAAGCGCGCGCTGGAAGATGCCATATCGAGCGTCGAGCGGGACTACGCCAAAACCGTGCCGGCGTCCGATCCGCTGGCGGAACTGGAACACATCTTCTCCTCGATCGACCGCAACAAGAACCAGCCCAGCCACACCAGGCAGCCAGCGAAGACCGAGCCGGCCTGGCAGCCGGCGGCACCAGCTGCCAAGGCTGAGCCGAGTTGGCAGAAGGCGACTCCGGCTGCCAAGCCGGAGCCGAGCTGGCAGAAAGCGCCGCCGGCTCCGTCGCCTTTCGATCCCGCCGACAACCGTCTTCCGGACTTCGACGCGGTGTCGAACGACAAGGGCGATGTCTTTGCCAATGACGAGGAACCGGCTGAGAATACCTTCCAGCGGCTGCGTCCGGCCGAGCGCAAGCGCAGCTATGGCGGGTTGATTGCCGCCGCCGTCGCGCTGCTGGTGATCGCCGGTGGCGGCTATGGCATCTGGCTGAACAAGGATGCGTTCGGCAAGATGTTCAGCGGCAAGGGCACTGAAGTCGCCAAGGTCGAACCGGCAAAGCCGGCTCCGGCCAAGCCAGCGACCACCGATGCCGCGGCACCGGCTGCGGCAGACGCCGAGGGAACGAAGTTTACACAGCGCCTGACGCCCGAGGGCGGCGAGGTCGACCCCGGTCCGGCGGCAGGGCAAAGCGGCATTGGCGAAGGCGAATCCGTCGCCGCGCTGACCACGCCTCCTCCCCCGGCGCCTGCGCCGGCGACGCCCGCTGCGCCCGCCGGCGATGCGGCAGCCACGGCTGCGCCAACCGCAACGCCGCCCGCCGATGCGGCTGCGCCGGCGACGCCGCCCGCCGAGGG
>NZ_JBFUDT010000011.1:0-155145 GCF_056404575.1 Mesorhizobium sp. P2_C4 | reverse complement strand
CTGTCCTGCCAGCGTTAGAAAGGACTGCAACCCAATGAGCGACGACCTTCCTATCCTCTCCCCCATCGAAGCCCGCGTGCTCGGTTGCCTGATCGAAAAGAAGGAACTGACGCCGGATATCTATCCGCTGACGCTCAATGCAGCACTTGCCGCCACTAACCAGAAGACGGCGCGCGAGCCGGTTATGGCGCTGGAGCAGGTGGAGGTGCACCGGGCGCTGAAGCTGCTTGAGCAGAAGGGGTTGGTGCGGCAGATGTTCGGTTCGCGTGTCGAGCGCTACGAGCATCAGATGGCGCAGCGGTTCTCGCTGACCACGCCGCAGACCGCCTTGCTGGGGCTGCTGTTGTTGCGCGGGCCACAGACGGCACATGAACTCTTGGCGCGGGGCGAGCGGATGGCCAAGTTTCCGTCGATCGAGGACCTGCGCGGTGAACTCGACATGCTGATCGGCCGCCGGCCGCCGCTTGTTCAGGAAATTCCGCGTGGTCCAGGCCAGCGCGAGGACCGCTTCGTGCATCTCCTCGCCGGCCCCGTGGACGTTGCTGCCCTGTCTGCACAACGGAGTATGTCGACCATGCCAGCCTCCGACCTGGAAGCGAGGATTGAAGCGCTGGAGCAGGAAGTCGCAGCCCTTCGCGCCCGGCTCGACGCGCTGGGGGCTTAGCAGTCAACGGAGACGTTGGCAGGACAGCGCCCCCCTCTGTCCTGCCGGACATCTCCCCCTCAAGGGGGGAGATTGGCGCTCGGTCGCTGGCACTCTTCCTTCAACGTCCGTGATTGGCGAAAGCCGGCGTGACATCTGATCTCCCCCCTTGAGGGGGAGATGCCCGGCAGGGCAGAGGGGGGGCGAAGGATCGCAACCTCACCCCAGCTTGGCGTCGAGCGACACTTTAATGGCGCCGAGCGCTTGCGACACCGGGCATCCGGCCTTGGCCTTTTCGGCCAACTCCTGGAATTTCGCCGCATCGATGCCCGGCACCTTGCCGACCACGGTGAGGGCGCTGCCGGTGATGCCGGTGCCGGGCACCAGCGTTACCACCGCCTTGGCGTTGAGCTCGGTGGCGGGGGTGCCGTTCTCGGCCAGGAAATGCGAGAACTGCATGGCAAAGCAGCCAGCGTGGGCTGCCGCGATCAGCTCTTCCGGGTTGGTGCCGGATTTGCCGCTTTCGTCCTCGAAGCGCGCCTTGAAGGAATAGGGCGTGCCCTTCAGGGTACCGCTCTGGCTGTCGAGCGTGCCTTTGCCCCCCTTCAGATCACCTTTCCAGATGGCGTTTGCGGTGCGGTCCATGAAGTCCTCCTTGATTGATCCGATTGCGCAGGCCCGGTGCCGGCGTTCCTCTCAACTATAGCGCGGGTCCACCGGAAGACCACCGCGGTCTTGTGGCCATCGCGCACTCTTCGCGGCACTTCGAAATTATTTTGAAAAAAATGTGCGTGCAAAAATGTCGACTTGGCTGCGCCCCGACCGTCCTGCGAGCGGCCACGGATTTCGTGGCGGATGGAGGTTCCCATGAACAATCTTTTTTCCGCGCATTGGATAGACACCGGCCGAGAGGCCGGCGCACAAGAAACCGATTGGCTGTATCAGCAGCCGTCCGGCTTCGGCCGGCTGCTTGCGGCGGTCGCCATCATCGGCATCGCCTTCTGCCTTCTCGATCATGCAGCGGGCCAAAGGCCGGCTGACACTTTGGTCGCCTATGTTTCGTCACCGCAAGGGAGATAGAAGATGCAATATGTTTGTCTGGTCTACGGTGAGGAAAAAGACCTCTATGCGCTCACCCCCGAGGGGTCGGCCAAGCTCGACGCCGATTCGCTGGCCTATGACAGGTCATTGAACCAGCGAGGCAAGCTGGTCATCGCGCAGGCGCTGCAGTCGGTGAAAACGTCGAAAACCGTGCGCCGGCGCCAGGGCAAGAGATTGATCACTGACGGCCCGTTCGCCGAGACCAAGGAGCAATTGCTCGGCTTCGTCATGATCGAAGCAAAAGATATCGACGAGGCGCTGGAGATCGCCGGCGGAATTCCGCTGGCCGAAATCGGCACCATCGAGGTCAGGGCGATCTACGACGTGCCGGGGTCCTGAACGCTACCCCCCCCCCGCAGCAGCTTACCGGCGACTTTGAAACCAGGGCTATTCGACTAGGCGAATGCCCCCTGGTTTCTTCGCCGCCACCAACTTTTGCGTGTTGAAGCAAGGCAATACTTCTCCTATCGTCGGCGCGATTTTGGGGGATGTTGGCATGCCGTTCTTGATTGCTATCCTTGGCGTCCTGGGGGCGGCAGCGTTCTGGTGGTACCGGATGAAGGCCATGAACGAAGCCGCGCGCGAGGTCGCTGATGTCGTCGGGCGTGTGCAAGGCAATATCAGGCGCAAGAAGCTGCGCAAGCAGGCGGCGCTGTCGCCGCTGACGGCGATCGACGATCCGGTGGTGGCCGCGGCAACGCTGATCACCGCCATGGTTTCCGAGAACGGTCCGATCCTGCCACAGCGCGAAGCCGTCATTCGTTCGGTGATTTCGGAGATCGCCGACAAGAAGAAGACCGACGAGGCGGTGATCTATGCCAAATGGGCGGCAGCGCAGATCGACGACACGACGATCGTCATCGACAAGCTGGCGCCGTTCCTGCGTGAACGGCTCGACGTGGGTGAGCGCAACGATCTGCTGCAGATGGTGAACCGCGCAGCGCAAGGCGGCGAGAAAAGCCTGGTGCTTGCCGACCAGCGAATATTGCGGCTGCGGCAGAAACTCGGCTTCGAGGTCAACTGACCTCGGTCAACATGATCTTTGAATGGAAGGCGGGCGTCCCCACATCAATGGGAAGGAACACCCAACCGTCAAGGCACAGATGGAAGCAATTGCCTACGTGGCTGCCGAATTGGCCGATCTGATTGACACGCTGTTTGGAGACAGGTTGCGCAAATCCAGAGCCGGCAGGTTGGTGATCGGCATGCTGGCCGCCATTGTGGTTTTCTACTACCTCTTTTGGTTGCTAGATTTGTTCCCCCTTCAATAGCCGCGGCGTGTCGCCGGACAGGCCCGACGCCTGGCGGATGAAGAAATCCTTCAGCCGCGGCATGCGTTCGACCAGACCGAGACCGATGTCGCGGACGGCGCGCAGCGGGCCGATGTCGTTGGAAAACAACCGGTTCAGTACGTCGGTGGTGATGCCCATCTGCACCGTGTCGAAGCGCCGCCACTGCTGGTAGCGTTCGAGCACGTCGAGGGCGCCGATGTCCTGTCCGAGCCGATCGGCCTCGACCACCACTTCGGCAAGGGCGGCGACATCCTTGAAGCCGAGATTGAGGCCCTGGCCGGCGATCGGGTGGATGCCGTGGGCGGCGTCGCCGGCGAGCGCGATGCGCGGCGCGACGAAAGCGCGTGCAATGGTCAGGCCGAGTGGCCAGGCGCGCGGTTTGTCGGCGACACGGATTTCGCCGAGCCGCAATCCAAAACGCTGCTCGAGTTCATGTTCGAAGACAAGATCGTCGCCGTCGACCAGTTTTTGGGCATCCTCGGATCGTTCTACCCAGACCAGCGACGAGCGATTGCTGCCATCCTTGCCGGGCTTGAGCGGCAGTGTGGCAAAGGGACCGGCGGGGAGAAAATGCTCTTCGGCGCGGCCATTGTGCGGGCGTTCATGCGCCACGGTGCAGACAATGCCGGACTGGCCATATTCCCATTTCACCGTCTTGATGCCGGCCATGTCGCGCAGTTTCGAGTTGACGCCGTCGGCGGCGACCAGCAGCCGCGCCTTCAGCGTCGCGCCGTCGGCCAGATGCACGGTGACGCCGGTGCCATTGCTGTCGAAAGTACTGACAGCGACGCCTTCGATGATGTCGATGCCGAGTTCTTGCGCGCGCCGGCGCAAGGCGCCATTCAGATCCGTGTTGGCGACCATATGCGCAAACGGCTCGCCCGGCGCGACCTCGCCGTCAAAGGTGAGAAACACCGGACGCACCGGATCGGAGGTGCGCGAATCGGTGACGATCATCTCGGTTATCGCCTGCGCCTCCGCAGCGATTTCCTGCCAGACGCCGAGCTGGTCGAGCATGCGGCAAGCGGCAGCGGCGATGGCCGAGGCGCGACCGTCCCTTTGCCAGACGCCTGCGGGTGCGGCATCGACGATGGCGACGGTGAGGCTCGGCCGTGCCTGTTTCAACGACACGGCGGCGGCCAGACCGACATAGCCGGCGCCGGCGACCAGAACGTCGAGTGAGCCTCGGGCTTTTGCATCCGCCTTGCGGTCCGCCATGACAAATTCCTTTCGTGGCCTTGGCCGTTGCCGGCCACTCCGGCCTTGACTGCCCGCCATTCCTGTCGGAAACCGCCTTAACACTTCCGCAGCGAAGGCGCGAAAAACATGACAGCGGCCATGGACGAGCTTCTCAGCATTCTCGACCTCGAGCAGCTGGAACACAACCTGTACCGTGGTCGCAGCCCCAAACTCGACTGGCAGCGCATCTTCGGCGGCCAGACGATTGCCCAGGCGCTGGTCGCCGCGCAGCGAACGGTCGAGCCTGAGCGCCACGTGCATTCGCTGCATGGCTATTTCATGCGGCCGGGCGACACCAAGGTGCCGATCATCTACGAGGTCGACCGCATCCGCGACGGCGGCTCCTTCACCACCCGCCGCGTGGTGGCGATCCAGCACGGCCAGGCGATCTTTTCGCTGGAAGCCTCGTTCCAGCAGGACGAAATCGGCCTCGAACACCAGGTGCCGATGCCGCAGGACGTGCCGGCCCCCGACAGCCTGTTGTCGCAGCGCGAATTGCTGGGCAAGTTCGGCGAGGCGGTGCCCGACGGCATCAAGCGCTACTGGGAGCGCGACCGGCCGATCGAGATGAAGCCGGTGATGCTGAAGCATTACACCAGCCGCGAAAAACTGGAGCCGAAGCAGAACATCTGGATCCGCACCACCGGTCCGGTGCCGGCCGACAGAGGCATTCAGGCGGCGGTGCTCGCCTATCTCTCCGATATGACGCTGCTCGACACCTCGACCTTTGCGCACGGCCGCGCCATTTTCGATCGCGACATCCAGGCGGCAAGCCTCGATCACGCCATGTGGTTCCATCGCAGCCATCCGCTCGACGACTGGATCCTCTACACGCAGGACAGCCCATCGACGCAAGGCTCGCGCGGCTTCACCCGCGGTTCGCTGTTTGCCCGCGACGGCACGCTGATTGCTTCGGTTGCCCAGGAAGGCCTCATCAGGCTGAAGCGGCCGCCCGCAGAATAGGCATTTTTGAAAAATTGCCTATTTTTTAATCACTGGCTTTACCCCGGCTGTGCACACTTAGCCGCCGAACCTCCCCCAATCCGTTTGTTTACAGAGGGTTAACACCCTGCTTCGGCAATTGGCACGGAGCTTGAATCCTAGCGGGCACTCTCCGGCTCTCATTGGGATCGGCGAAGTCGTAAACGCGGGGGACCCGCAACAGCAAAGGGTGAAACCTTATGAAAATCGTGATGGCAATCATCAAGCCGTTCAAGCTCGACGAGGTGCGCGAAGCGCTCACCGCGGTCGGCATCCAGGGCCTGACCGTCACCGAAGTCAAAGGCTACGGGCGTCAGAAGGGACATACGGAAATCTATCGCGGAGCGGAATACGCGGTCAGTTTCCTGCCGAAAATCAAGATCGAAGTCGCGGTCAGCACCGACCTGGTCGACAAGGCCGTCGAAGCCATTACCGCGGCCGCCAAGACCGGTCAGATCGGCGACGGCAAGATCTTCGTTTTCGGCATCGACCAGGCGGTGCGCATTCGCACCGGCGAAACAGACACCGACGCGCTTTGAGCGGCGAACACGTATTCCAATGGAGAGTTCAATGAACATACCTTCCACCTTGAAGACAACGGGACGTGTGGCCGCGCTTGGCTCGCTCGCTCTCGCTGCAATGGGCACGGTCGCTGCCTTCGCGCAGACTGCGGCTCCTGCCGCCGCCGATGCAGCCGCTGCTGCGCCGCCGGCACCGGCGCTCGACACCGGCAACACGGCCTGGATGCTGACCTCGACGGCACTGGTGCTGATGATGACCATCCCCGGCCTGGCGCTGTTCTATGGCGGCATGGTGCGCAAGAAGAACGTGCTCGCCACCATCATGCAGAGTTTTGCCATCACCTGTCTGGTGACGGTGCTGTGGTTCATGTTCGGCTATTCGCTGGCCTTCTCCGACGGCGGCGGCATCAATGCCTATCTCGGCGGCACCTCGAAATTCTTCCATCACGGCATCACCACGTCCTCGCTGTGGCTGCCGGGCGTCGCGAACATTCCTGAATTCGTCTTCTCGATGTTCCAGATGACCTTCGCCATCATCACGCCGGCGCTGATTGCCGGCGCGTTCGCCGAGCGTTTCAAATTCTCGGCGCTGCTGATCTTCATGGCGCTGTGGCTGCTCGTCGTCTATGTGCCGATCGCGCATTGGGTCTGGGGTGGCGGTTTCCTCGGCACGGCTGGCGTGCTCGACTTCGCCGGCGGCACGGTCGTTCACATCAACGCTGGTGTCGCGGGTCTGGTCTGCGCGCTGGTTCTCGGTAAGCGCGAAGGCTACGGCACCACCAACATGGCGCCGCACAACCTCGTCTACTCGGTCATCGGCGCTTCGCTGCTGTGGGTCGGCTGGTTCGGCTTCAACGCCGGTTCGGAACTGGCGGCCGACGGCCTCGCCGGTGCAGCCATGCTCAACACCCAGGTTGCCACCGCAGCCGCGGCTCTCGCCTGGATGTTTGCTGAATGGATCATCGCCAAGAAGCCCAGCGTGCTCGGCATCATCTCCGGCGCCGTTGCCGGCCTGGTCGCGGTGACGCCGGCTTCCGGCTTCGTCAACCCGACCGGCGCCTTCATCGTCGGCATCGTCGCCGGCGTGCTCTGCTACATCTCGGCGGTCAAGGTGAAGCACATGTTCGGCTATGACGACTCGCTCGATGCCTTCGGCGTGCACGGCGTCGGCGGCATCATCGGCGCCCTGCTCACCGGCGTGCTGGCCGATCCGGCGATCAACAGCCTGTCGTCGGGTGCTTCGCTCGGCAAGCAGATCTACGGCGTCGCCGTCACCATCGTATGGACGGCCGTCGCCACCTTCGTGATCCTCTATGTCGTCAAGGCCCTGGTTGGCCTGCGTCCGACGACACAGGAAGAGGTCGAGGGTCTCGACATCAGCCAGCACGGCGAAGTGGTGCCGTAAGGCCAGCTTTGCCAACGGGACCGGCGGAACCCTCCTCCCGCCGGTCCCCTATCTCTCTACGCAATTCCCTGGGAAAGCGCTGCACACCCGGAATTGCTCTAAGGAATCCCGTCGTGACGCTCCCGAAAGGTGCTCACGCATTGAGGCCCGGACCTGGTCCGGGCCTCTTTTTTGGTACACTCGTTCTGGCAACGCCGATATTCTGGCAATCACGTTCGCGTGATGGAGATTTTCCAGGAAACATCGACCCTGCTCGTTCCGAACTGTGGAGGCGAAACGTCGTTCGGACGGTCGCAAAAATAACAGCGAAGGAACCATCCCATGAACATCAAGAACATCTGCCTCGGAGCGCTTGCCCTTACCATGGTCAGCGGCGCGGCGTTTGCCGGCGCACTCGACGAGCCGGACAACATGGCGCCGTTCTTCACGGATTCCAGCATGAAAACCATGAAGCCGATGGAAGAGTTCAAGGCTGCTTTCATGGCGATGCCAATGGAAAAGCAGGAAGCGATGAAGAAGGAATGCAATGACGCGGCGATGAGCAAGCCGCACGCCGAATTCTGCGCCAATGTGCAGGCGCTCGGTGGCGCCAACTGAGGTTGCCAGGGATCAGGCTCGATCGAGCCTGGTCGTCTTGTCGCTTGCAATGAACGGTGGTGGGCCAATGCGCCCGCCATTTTTTCCACGCATCGGGCAGGCCAAATCACCCCCCGGGCGGGAGATGACCGTACTGGACAGGCGTGGTATCCCTTGCATGTCGCCCGCGTCGCGACTCGCGCCAGGATAGGGAACCGCGCATGAAGAAGATCTACGAGAAGCCAAGGCTGGACAAGCGCGGCAAGCTCTCTGCCGTGGTGGCGTCGTTGGTGTCCAAGACCTGATACCAGGTTCCACCGCCTCTCACTTTTGCCCTTTCACGAGGGCCTCGCCGGCTCCCGCTCGCGCAGGGTTTTCATTTGTGCCCGCACTATCTGGCCGACCACTCCATCCCGCGTTTTAACGCTGCGGGCCTCCGTATAGTTAATGCGGCCTTAACCTTCCCGCCGATAGTCTGACATCCGAATCTGCCGAAGTGCGTCTTGCGCCCGGCCAGGCAAAAACAGACGGGGAAGAGCATGCGTTCAGGGGCTTCAGCACCGCTCGCGCTGACCGATACGGGGCACGGCATCCAGGCATTCGCGCGGCGCCAGGTCGGTCGGTTGGTCGGCGCTTGCCTGTTCGCGACGGTCGCCTTCGGTGTCGCCAGCCTCGCAACCTGGAATGTCGCCGATCCGAGTTTCTCGCACGCCACCGACAACATCGTCACCAACGCCATGGGCTATGCCGGCGCTGTCTTCTCCGATCTCGCCATGCAGTTCTTCGGCCTTGCCGCTGTCGCAGCGCTGGTGCCGGCGGTGATCTGGGGCTTCCTTTTGTTTACCGCGCGCGGCGTCGACAGGCTGCCCAAGCGCGGCCTCGCCTGGTTCGGTTTTGCGCTCATGGCCGCGGCGATCGCCGGTTGCGTGGTGCCGCCCAAGACCTGGCCGCTGCCGACCGGCCTCGGCGGCGTGTTCGGCGACATGGTGCTCAAGATCCCCGGTCTGGTCATTGGCGGCTATCCGACCGGGATCATCGCCAGCGTGCTTGCCGTGCTGCTCATCGCACCGACACTGTGGCTGTTTGCTTATGGTTCGGCGCTGCTGGCGCGCAAGAACGGCTTTGCTGTCCAGGAGGAGCCTGCCGCCGCCGACCCGGGCGAGGACGACCTGCTCTTCGACAATGACGACGACGAGGGCGACGAGGGCATATTGGCGCTTGGCGCCATCACCCATTGGTGGCTGTCGCTGCGCGCCTATCTGCGCCGCCGCGCGGCGCGCCGGCGGGAGGAACGCGACGAGTACGAACCCGAGGTGGAGCCACGCGCCGGTGGCTGGCGGCGCGCCGCCGAACGGGTCGAATCGGCCGAGTTCGCCGAAGCACGGATGAGCGCCGACGGCCGTGCTCGTGTCGAGCCGGAATTCTTCGCCGCCATGGTCAACGATCGCAGCGTTTCGGTCGACCCCGACGATGACGATGTCTTCGACAACGATGACGAAGACATCGACCTCGACGACGATGAGCCTGTCGTCCAGCGCCGCGCGCAGGTGCAGAATTTCCGCTCCGATGCCGCCACTCGTGTTGCCGCACCCGCGCCGCGCCCGGCACCCGGCGCCCGCGTCCAGCGCGAAGCGCAGACCTCGCTGATCGGCTCCGAAAAGTTCGAAATGCCGTCGCTGCACTTCCTGTCCGAGCCGAAGAATGTGGTGCGCGATGCCAGCCTGTCGAAGGATGCGCTGGAGCAGAATGCGCGCCTGCTCGAAGGCGTGCTGGAGGACTTTGGCGTCAAGGGCGAGATCATCGCGGTACGTCCGGGTCCTGTGGTCACGCTGTACGAGCTCGAGCCGGCGCCCGGCATCAAATCGTCGCGGGTCATCGGCCTGTCCGACGACATCGCTCGCTCGATGAGCGCGATCGCCTGCCGCGTCGCCGTGGTGCCCGGCCGCAACGCCATCGGCATCGAACTGCCGAACGCCAAGCGCGAAACCGTCTATCTCCGCGAAATCCTGGCCAGCCGCGATTTCGAGACGACGAAGGCCAAGCTGGCGCTGGCGCTCGGCAAGACCATCAATGGCGAGGCCGTCATCGTCGACATCGCCAAGATGCCGCACGTTCTGGTCGCCGGCACCACCGGCTCCGGCAAGTCGGTCGCCATCAACACCATGATCCTGTCGCTGCTCTACCGGCTGACGCCGCAGGACTGCCGCCTGATCATGATCGATCCGAAAATGCTGGAACTCTCCGTCTATGACGGCATCCCGCATCTGCTCACGCCCGTGGTCACCGATCCGAAGAAAGCGGTGGTGGCGCTGAAATGGACCGTGCGCGAGATGGAGGACCGCTATCGCAAGATGTCGAAGGTCGGCGTGCGCAACATCGACGGTTTCAACGCGCGGGTCCAATTGGCCGAGAAGAAAGGCGAAAAGATCTCGCGCACCGTGCAGACCGGCTTCGACCGCCAGACCGGCGAGGCGATCTACGAGACGGAGAATCTCGACCTCGAGCCGATGCCCTACATCGTCGTCATCATCGACGAGATGGCCGACCTGATGATGGTCGCCGGCAAGGACATCGAAGGTGCGGTGCAGCGGCTGGCGCAGATGGCACGCGCCGCCGGCATCCATGTCATCATGGCGACGCAGCGCCCTTCGGTCGACGTTATCACCGGCACGATCAAGGCCAACTTCCCGACCCGCATCTCCTTCCAGGTGACGTCGAAGATCGACAGCCGCACCATCCTGGGCGAGCAAGGCGCCGAGCAGCTGCTCGGCATGGGCGACATGCTCTACATGGCCGGTGGCGGCCGCATCCAGCGCGTGCACGGCCCGTTCGTCGCCGATGAGGAGGTCGAGAAGATCGTCGCGCATCTGAAGCTGCAGGGCGTGCCGGAATATCTCGACGCCATCACCGAGGATGACGGCGAGGACGAGGATGAGCCGTCGGGCAAGGGCGGCGCCAGTGGTGGCGGCAACAGCAATTTCGAGGACTCCGACGATCCCTACGACCAGGCGGTCTCGGTGGTACTGCGCGACGGCAAGGCCTCGACCAGTTATATCCAGCGCCGGCTTGGCATCGGCTACAACCGCGCCGCCTCGATCATCGAGAAGATGGAGAAGGAAGGCATTGTCGGCCCGGCCAACCATGCCGGCAAACGCGAGATCCTGGTGCCGACGGAGGACGACAAGTTCTGATTGGGCAGCTCCGGTGGATCGGCCGGTGCGGCAACTTTGAACCTTTTGGCGCGTTCAGGTGACTGAGCGCTGTCCGGCCGCCAAACTTAAGCCCAACTGGGGGGCCAAGGACTGCGACACAACCGAACCAGACGAGAGTGACCGGCATGACAAACGCTTCATTCAATCCAACCCGCCGCCAGGTGCTCGGCCTCGGCCTGGTCCTTGCCGGCGCTGCAGCCGTCAACGTTGTTCCCGGGTTCCAGCTGCTGGCGTCGGCGCAAGCGGCGGTGCCGCCAGCCGCGCAGAAGATCGCCGACCATTTTTCCTCGGTCAAATCGATGAGCGGCGAGTTCGTGCAGTTCGGCCCCAAGGGCGAGCAGACCGGCGGCAAGTTCTTTCTGGAACGGCCGGGCAAGATCCGCTTCAACTATGACGGGGCGTCGAATTTCCGGGTGATTTCCGACGGCAAGTCGGTGGTCATCCTCAACAAGAAGCTGAACACGTCCGACCTCTATCCGCTGTCGAAGACGCCGCTGAAGCTGTTGCTCGACACCAAGATCGACCTCTCCGGCAATCGCGTCAAAAGCGTCAAGGAAGAGAGCGACCTGACCACCATCCAGCTTGCCGACAAATCGGTGTTCGGCAATTCGAAGATCACCATGATGTTCGATCCGAAATCCTATGAGCTGCGCCAGTGGACCATCACCGACGCGCAAGGCAAGGACACGACGGTGATGATCTTCAACGTCAAGGAAGGCGTGAGCTTCGCCCCCGACACCTTTGCCATCGATTACACGGCGAACCGCGAGCTCAACACGAAGACGCGCTAGATTCAGGTGAGGCCGGCCTGCAAATGGCGGTCTCCTCCGCTTCCGGTGCTCACGTACTTCAAGTACGCTCCGCTCCGGTTCTCGGAGACCACCATTTTCGACTCGGCCCGACCTGAATCAGGGTAGCCGCCGGAAAGCAGCCCGCAAAGGCTGGCTTGTGTTTATGGCGCTCGGCTGGCAGTAGATCGGCGACCTTTGTTCGGACCGCCGCATGCCCTTTTCCATCGCCACCTGGAACATCAACTCCGTTCGCTTGCGCATGCCGATCGTCGAGCGGCTGCTGGTCGAGCAGGCGCCGGACGTGCTCTGCCTGCAGGAAACCAAAGTTCCCGATGAGCTGTTTCCGGAGAAGGCTTTTCGCAAGCTCGGCTACGAGCATATCGCCTTCCACGGCCAGAAGGGCTACCACGGCGTGGCGACGGTGGCGCGGCGGCCGATCGAAGTGGTCGAAAAGCGGCGCTTCTGCGAAATCGAGGACAGCCGGCATCTGTCGGTCACCATCCAGGCCGGCGGCAAGACGATCCTCGTTCACAATTTCTATGTTCCGGCCGGTGGCGACGAGCCGGATCCCGTCATCAATCGCAAGTTCAAGCACAAGCTGGATTTCGTCGCCGAGATGAATGCCATCCGCGCCGAGCATAGCGAGGTGTCAGGCTCGATCCTGGTCGGCGACCTCAACATCGCGCCGCTCGAGCACGATGTCTGGTCGCACAAGCAGCTGCTCAACGTCGTCAGCCATACGCCGGTCGAGACCGAGAATTTCGAAGCCATGCGACTGGCCGGCGACTGGGTCGACCTGATGCGGCTCAACGTGCCGCACGACCAGAAGCTCTACACCTGGTGGAGCTATCGCGCGCAGGATTGGGAAGCGTCCAATCGTGGTCGGCGGCTAGACCATGTCTGGTCGTCGCCAAATCTGGTGCCGCGCTTTGCCGGCTACGACATCCTGCGGCTGGCGCGCGGCTGGGATCGGCCGTCGGACCATGTGCCGGTGATCGCAAGGTTCGACCTCGATTAATTGGTCGCTCCGCGCCCGTCATCGACTCCGGCTCGGCCTGACCTGAATCTCAACACACCTTAAAGTGCGTCGCGGCCGGACGGGTTCACACGATGCGTTTCACGTCTTTGGCTTTGCGCGTGTCGTTGTCCAAAAACGGCTGCGCGGACAGCCGTCTTGTCTTGTCCGTGTGACCCAGTTGATAGGGATGGTCGCGGCGGCGCGCCGCCAGCATGCGCTGCGCCGCCTCGATGATTTTCGGCGCCGGGACATTGGCGACCAGACCGGTCGGACTTGCGTGGCGTGCCTCTACCACATCCACGCTGTTCGAAAGCGGCAGCCAACGGCTCATATTGGCGCCGCCACTGACGATGACCATCGGCGTCATCACAGTAGCCATGAGATGTGCCGTGCCCCCTTCGGCGCCAATGTAAAGATCGGCAAACTCTCCGAGCGCCAGCAGAATGTCGCTGACAGCGACATTCTCCATCGTGCCAGAATCGATAAGCTGCAATTTCGGCACGCGTTGAGCCAGCTCAGCCATGTCAGGGCCATCGCCCGGCGTTCTCACAAAAACAACGTTCGCACCATTGGCGATCATGCCGTCGGATATTGCGACAAGCTGATCCGCCGCCATTCGTTTGCCGCCATTGCCATGTGCCGCGATCACGATCAGCGGGCCATGCTTGCCGTCGGTCAGGCGGCTGGCTGCCGCCCGCGCGGCCGGCGTCGGCTCCAGGCGATGATCGAAAGGCAACTGTCTCCGCGCAAGACGCTCGATCAGGCGGTGGAAGCGCCATGCATTGTGCTCGGGGCGTGGTTCGGGTTTTCGGCCGGGAGGCAATGATAGAGCGAACGCCGGAAAATTCGCCTCATAGGCAATTCCGCGCCCGAGCAGCGAGGCCCAGGTCTGAATCAACCAAGGCGCCACGATACGGAAATCGACAATGGCCATACGCTCGTTGGCCTTGCGATGGCTGGCTACCAGATGCGCCAGCGGCGTCCGCACTTTGATCGCGTCGACCAAGTGGTCGACATGACGATTGAGGACATGTTCAAGAGTCGAAGGCTCGGTGGTTCCATACACGATAAAACTGTCAGGGAATGCTGTTCTCGCGGCCCGCAAAGCCGGGACTCGGATCAGTCCGTCGCCGAACGCGTCATGTCGGGAATACAGAACGATCGTGTCGTATCGGGCTGGCAGCATGCCGCGCTCCCCCCAACGAGCTTGGTGGTGGCGGTGCCCGCTACGCCGCCCGCCTGGAGGCTCTGTAGGATTTCACCCCTTGCCTGTCAACGAAGCTCGCCCCTCAGGTCAGGGCGGCAGGATGGCCAACCCGCCGCTGTCGTTCAGCTCGAAAAGCGCGGCGCCAGTTTTTCGATGCGGGCGATCATGGCCTGAAAATCCTCCAGGATGCGCTGGTGCAGTTTCACCGCCACTTCGGGATATTCCTCAAGGATACGGCGAAACATCTTGCGGCTGAGCCGGATCACTTCCGAATCGATTTCGGCTGACGCGCTGGTCAGCCGGTTGGTGTCGGCGATCAATGCCAGTTCGCTCAGTATGGTGCCGGGGCCGGCCTTGCCGATCGGGATGCGTTCGCCATTCTGCTCGCGATAGAGCACGATACGCCCGCTGACCACGATGTAGGCCGAATCGGCCTCGTCGTCCTCGCGGTAAAGCTTATGGTCTGCCTGGAGCAGGGTGGATTCGGCGCCGAAGGCGAGCAGACGCAGCTGTTCCTGCGTGAAACCCTCGAAGAGCTTCACGGCGGACAGGATGCGGATGTCGTCATCCAACGCCATCTCTAGCTGTGTCCCCGAACGGTCAGTCCAATCCCTCCCTTAGAGCGCCGCGCGTCCTCTTGGACGCGCAAAAGGACGCTCTAGCAATTTTCAATTTGCGCATCGTGCTTTCCAAAAATCGAATCCGATTTTTGGGCCGGTGCGCGGGGTCGATCCAGAACACCTCCAACTGGATCGTCCCCGAAAACGGCCCCGCCCCGGCCGCATATCGGATCATGAAATGTTTAAGGAACCAGCTTGTAGCCGCCGCTTTCTGTCACAAGAATTTCGGCATTGGAAGGATCGCGCTCGATCTTCTGGCGCAGCCTGTAGACATGGGTTTCCAGCGTGTGCGTGGTGACGCCGGAATTGTAGCCCCACACTTCCTCCAAAAGCACGTCGCGCGTCACCACCTTCTGGTCGGCGCGGTAGAGATATTTGATGATCGAGGCCTCTTTCTCGGTCAGCCGGACTTTTGCACCGCGCTGGTCGATCAGCAGCTTCTGGCTGGGCTTGAACGTGTAGGGACCGACTGAGAAGGTGGCGTCCTCGCTCTGCTCGTGCTGGCGCAATTGCGCACGGATGCGGGCCAGCAGGACGGCGAAGCGGAACGGCTTGGTCACATAGTCGTTGGCGCCGGCTTCAAGGCCGAGAATCGTGTCGGAATCGGTGTCGTGGCCGGTCAGCATGATGATCGGCGCCTTGTAACCGCCCTTACGCAGTATTTTCACCGCCTCGCGGCCGTCCATGTCGGGCAATCCAACATCCATGATGAGCAGGTCGATGAGGCCGCCACGCGCCGAGGCGACACCCTTGGCGGCGGTGGATTCCTGCAGAACGTCGAATTCCTCGTAGAGGGCCAGTTGTTCGACCAGGGTGCCGCGGAGGTCGTCATCGTCGTCGACGATCAGAATTGTGCGTGATGTCATGGATCAATCCGTTGTTTTGAAAAGAATATTCAGTTGACCGCCCCCCGTTTATGCTGAAGCTGACCGGCACAACAGCCGATCACAGTGATTTGTTCCGTGACACGATCATACAAGAAAAAACGCGATCGCAATGCAGCCGGCGCAATTTTGCCGAAAGGGCTGCGGGTGCTGGTGGTGCGGGCACGGCCTGGCAAGCCCAGCCAAGGTATCTTGCAGGCCGGCAGCAAGGTGTTTGCCTGTGCGCTGGGGCGCGGCGGCATCTCGGCCAGCAAACGCGAAGGCGACGGCGCGACGCCGCTTGCCGAGATGCGCATTCTATCGGGGTATTTTCGCGGGGATCATTTCTCGGCCGGCCGTAAAACCCGGCTGGCGATGGAGCCGATCGGTCCCGATCTCGGCTGGTGCGAGGTGCCCGACGACCGCAACTACAACCGGCCGGTCAAAATCCCCTATGGCGCCAGCCATGAGCGGATGCGGCGCGACGACCGTCTCTATGACGCCTGCCTGGTGCTGGACTGGAACATGGCGCCGCGCCGCCGCGGGCGCGGCAGCGCGATTTTCTTTCATCTGGCGCGCCCCGGCTTCACGCCGACGCAAGGCTGCGTCGCGGTGACGGCACGCACCATGGCGCGGCTACTGCCGCTGATTTCGGATCGGACGGTGGTGAAGGTGGTGCGGTAGGCAGTAGGCATTAGGCATTTGGGCTATCTGTCGGCGCTGACCTAGTTTTTTCCTACTGCCTATTCCCTATTGCCTACTCCCTCCTCCGCGGCTGCTGCCAACCGATGTCCAGCAGTCCCAGCCGGCCGAGTTCCCGGTCCACGGCTCGCGTAACGTCCTTGCGCTTGGCGCCGATGTCGGACAATTGGCGGTCCGAAAGATCCTCGACATCCTGGCGTGGCAGGTTGATTGCGACCCTCGCATGACGAAACCAGTCGATTACGGCGATCAACGAAGCCGGACGGGCGGCTGGCGAGTTCAAAGTGACGATGGACATGATGTGCTCCGCTTCCGTCGGATATCAAATCCGGCTTGATGATGTTTCGATGGATGCATCATGCCGGATTGAAATCTCAGAGAGAAACGAGTAGTTCTTTCCGTATCATCAAGTTTTATTTGAGGATGACATGGCCCGCTTGTTGCCCGGAACGCGTGCTCTGAGGACGCTGGAAGCGGCGGCACGGCATCTCAATTTCACTCGCGCCGCCGACGAGCTCGGGCTGACGCCGGCCGCAGTCAGCCATCAGATCAAGGAAATCGAGGATCAGCTCGGCGTCGTGCTGTTCACCCGCACCAGCCGCACCATCCGGCTGACCGAGGCGGGCACGGTGCTGTTCGAGGCGGCGATCGATGCGCTCGACCTTTTGGGCCGGGCCGTCTCGCGGGCACAAAAGATGACACGCGGCACGGCGCTGCTGAAAATAACCCTCGATGCCCAGTTCGCGACAAAATGGCTGATGCGCCGGGTCGACGAGTTTCGCCGGCATCAGCCGGGCATCGAGCTCCGCTTCGACATCACCTATGAAGTGCGCGATTTCGATCGCGACGACGTCGATATCGGCATCCGCTTCGGCACCGGAAAATATCCGGGACTTTGCTCGGACCGGCTGTTCGACAACGTCATCATTCCCGTCTGCAGCCCGGCCCTGCTGCGCGCCGGGCCGCCGTTGAAGGAGCCGCGCGACCTGTTCCACCACACGCTCGCCCATATCCAGTGGTCGCGCCAGGGGGTGACATGGCCGAACTGGCGCATGTGGATGGCGGCGGCTGGCGTCGACGATTTCGACGACAGCCGCACCCTCGTCTTCGGGTCCTCAACCGATGCTACGCAAGCGGCGCTTGACGGCAATGCGGTGGCGCTTGCCGATTTCGCCATGGTCGCCAACGATCTCTCCGAGGGACGGCTGGTGCAGCCGTTCGAACTGGGCATCAAGGTTGCGCCCGACTTCGCCTATCATCTGGTCTATCCCCAGGGATCGGCGAACGACGCCAGGATCGTCGCGTTCAAGGACTGGATGCTGAACGAAGTCCACAACCCGCAGCCGGACACGACGCGTCGAAGCTGGGACGAACTCTAGCCTGCGACGACCGGCGCGCCGAACCAGCCGATCACCGCACCGATGAGCAGCAGCACGCCAAGCCAGTGGCCGCCGTCGATCAGGGTCAGGTCCCAGCCGAAATTCTCATAGCGATGGTTGGCCGTCAGCGTCGTGGCGACGAAGCCCAGCCAGAGAACGAAGCCGAAGACAAATCCCGCGGTAAGGCTCGGCTCGCCGCCGGTCATCGCGCCGACGACCAGGGCCACGATCAGCGCCATGATCAGTTCGGCGATGAAGGAGATGATGAAGGGCAATATTGATTTCTTCGTCGTTGACGGATCGATCCTGGCCGCCCGCATCCAAGGCTTGCTGAGTACCGTGTACCAGAGCGCGCCGAACAGCCACGCCACCGCGGCCGCAACCACCACCGCCAGCCAGTTCACTGCGGAAAAATCCATAAAGTCCCCCCCCCGAGGCATGCCGCCCAAAAGTTTGGGACAACGACATGCATATTCTTCAAATCAATGCGCGATGGAACGCCTGTTCGGTGGCGGCGTCAAGCGAGGCGCCAGACCGTGGTGCGCTTGACCAGGGCATCCTCCAGCGCTCGCGTCACCGCCACTTCGTAGACGGCGAGCGGCTGCAATCCTGTCTTCGGCAAATAGGAGCGGCCGGGATCGCCAACGAGGATGTCGGCGCCGCGCGCCTTCAGCGTTGCAAACCATGGCATCAGCGTGTCGGCAAAGGATCTGTCGTAGAAAACGTCACCGGCCAGAACCACATCCCAGCCCGCATCGGTGCCGATGCAGTCCGTGCCGAGGAAGTCGATGCTGACTTCATTGGCTTCGGCGTTGAGGCGGATCGCCGTCTCGCAGAACGGGTCGATGTCGGCGGCGATCACCTCCGCGGCACCTGCCTTGACGGCGGCAATGGCGACAAGGCCGGAGCCGGAGGCGAAGTCGAGCACGCGCTTTCCGCGCACCGTATCGGGATTGTCCAGGACATAGCGGGCAAGGCCCTGGCCGCCGGCCCAGGCGAAGGCCCAGAAGGGCGGCGGCAGGCCGATCTCGATCAGCTCGTCCTCCGTCCGCTGCCAAAGATCATGCGCCTCGTCGGCCAGCCGCAGGAAAATCTCCGGCACATGCGGCGGCGCCATCAGCGCCGTGTTGTCGAGGATGAATTTCTTCGCGCTGTTGGGGGTGAGCGCCGTCACGGTGCCGGCGTCAGGCCACCCATGCGGCAGACCTCTTTCCATTCGGCCAGCGTCACCGGTTGCACGGAAAGCCGGCCGAGCCGCACCAGCGCCATCTCGGCCAGCTTGGGATTGGCCTTGACCTGCTCCAGCGTCGGCGGGTTCGGCACGTCCTTGAAGGCGCGGATGTCGACGCATTCCCAGCGCGGGTCGTCGGTGCTGGTATCGGGATGGGCAAGTGCGCAGACCTCGGCGATGCCGACGACATTCAACCCTTCATTGGAGTGGTAGAAAAAACCGAGATCGCCGATCTGCATCGCCTTCATGTTGTTGCGCGCCGCATAGTTGCGCACACCGTCCCATTGCGTGCCGGCCTTGCCCTTCGCCTTCAGCGCCTCGAAGGAGAACACCGAGGGTTCGGATTTGAACAGCCAGTAGTTCATGTCTTTGCTCCTCCGCGCTGCTTGCCGAAATTAACTAGCCGCTGGCTTGTTGAAGGTCCAGTTCCACTGGCGGATTTCGACGCTTTGGAACAGGCCTGCTTTGGCATAGGGGTCGGCGGCCGACAGGGCCTGCGCGGCGGCCATATCAGGCGCCTCGACGACGACGAGGCTGCCGTCCGGCTTGCCCTCCGCGTTGAGGAACGGACCGGCAAAGGCGAGCTTGCCCTCGGCGTTTAACCCTTCGAGGAAAGCGACATGGGGCGGCCGCGTGTCGATGCGCAGTTGCAGGCTGTCGGGCTTGTCCTTGCAAACAAAGGCAAAAAGCATGTCTTGAAACTCCGCTGGTTCAGATGTCGGTTTCGGTTTTGAGGGGCCTTGTCATCAGGGCCGTCACGGCTTGGCCAATGGTTATCTTGCCATCGAGGATCGCGGCAACGGCGGCGATGATCGGCGCGTCGATCTGGCGTTCGGTGGCGATGCGGGCGGCGATCGCCGCGGTCGGCACGCCTTCGGCCAGCGGCAGGCCGGCAAGCGCCTTGCCTTGCCCGAGCGCCAGCCCATAGGCGAAGTTGCGCGACTGCGCGGATGAGCAGGTGAGCAAAAGATCGCCGAGGCCGGAAAGCCCCATCAGCGTCTCCGGCCTGGCGCCAAAGGCGGCACCGATGCGGCGCAGTTCGACAAAGCCGCGTGTCACCATGGCGGCCTGGGCGCTGGCGCCAAGCCCGGCACCGGTGACGGCGCCGGCGGCGATGGCAAAGACATTTTTCAGCGCGCCGCCGATCTCGACGCCGATCAGGTCGTCGCTGGAATAGCAGCGCAAATTCTGCGCCGAAAAGCGGGCGGCAAGGTCGGCTGCCAAAGCCTCGTCGCGGGCGGCGACCACGACGGCGGTCGGCAGACCGCGGGCGACGTCGGTAGCGAAGCTCGGACCAGACAAAGCGGCGACCGGATTGCTGGTCAGGATCTCTTCGACAATCGCCGACAGCAGCGCGCCGGTGTCGCGCTCGATGCCCTTGGCGCAGAGCACCAGCGGAATGGCGTTCGGCATGTGGGTCTTCGCCGCCGACAGCATCGCCCGCAGAGCCTGCGCCGGCGCCACCGCCAGCACGCAATCGGCATCAGCAAGCGCCGCCCCGATGTCGCTCGTCGCCTCGATGCCGGGCTCGATGGCGATGCCGGGGAGATAGCGCGGGTTCTCGCCGCCACGAATAGCGGCGACAGTTTCTGCGTCGCGCGCGTAGAGCCGGACATCGTGGCCGGCGCGCAGCATGGCCAGCGCCAGCGCCGTGCCCCAGGCGCCGCCGCCGAGCACCGCGACACGCCAGCCGGACTTGCTCCGGCCCGTCACGCCTTGGCCCCGCGTCGGCCGGAGCCAACCATCGGCGCCGAGATGCTGTCCAGCGGCCAGCGCGAGCGCGGCACGAAATCGAAGCCGTTCTCTTCCGCCAGGCCCGCCCGCAGCCGCTCGATGCCGGCCCAGGCGATCATCGCCGCATTGTCGGTGCAGAGCTTTAGCGGTGGTGCGATGAAAGCGAAGCCGGCCTGATCGCACAGTGTTTCCAGCGTCGCCTTGATCGTGCGGTTGGCGGCGACGCCGCCGGCAACGACAAGCGCCGGGTCCGCCTTGCCGGGAAATTCCTGACGGAACCGGCTCAGCGCCCGCGACACACGGTCGCCAAGCGCATCGGCCACCGCCGCCTGGAACGAGGCGCAGATGTCGGCGACATCCTGGTCGCTCAATGGTGCAATCGCCGTTGCCGCCTGGCGCACGGCGGTCTTGAGGCCGGAGAAGGAGAAATCGGGCTGCGCCGAGCCCTTCATCGGGCGCGGGAAGGCGAAGCGCGAGGCATTGCCGTTGGCTGCCGCCTTCTCGACATTCGGTCCGCCGGGATAGGGCAGGCCGAGCATCTTGGCTGTCTTGTCAAAAGCTTCGCCCAGCGCATCGTCGATGGTCGTCGCCCAGCGCTGGTAGTCACTGACGCCACGCACGGCGACGATCTGGGTGTGGCCGCCGGACACCAGCAGCAGCAGGTAGGGAAAATCGAGGCCGTCGGTCAGCCTTGCGGTCAGCGCATGGCCTTCGAGGTGGTTGATGGCGATCAGTGGTTTGCTGGCGGCGGCGGCAATCGCCTTGGCCGTCATCAGGCCGACGATCAGCCCGCCGACCAGGCCGGGACCGGCGGTGGCGGCAATCGCATCGATGTCGGCGAGATCGACGCCCGAATCGGCAAGGGCCGCCTCGACGATGCCGTCCAGAGCCTCGACATGGGCACGCGCGGCAATCTCCGGCACGACGCCGCCAAACGCGGCATGTTCCTCGATCTGGCTGAGCACGACATTGGACAGAATTTCTGGCGCGGCATCGCCATCCAGCGTCACCACGCTGGCGGCGGTCTCGTCGCAACTCGTCTCAATGCCCAGAACGCGGATCAATTGGTCGCTGCCTTCGAAGATTGTATCACCGGCCATTCCCAATTAGGAAAAGGCCCGGCAGAGCTCAAGCTGCCCGGGGGTTATCACGGACTGCGCGCCATGCAAACTTTGAAAATCGGAACACGCGGCAGCCCGCTGGCGCTGGCGCAGGCGCATGAAACGCAGGCGCGGCTGATGGCGGCGCATGGCATGCCGAGCCAGGCGTTCGAGGTGGTCGTCATCTCGACCAGCGGCGACCGCATCCAGGACCGGCCGCTGTCGGAGGCCGGCGGCAAGGGCCTGTTCACCAAGGAAATCGAAGAGGCGCTGCTCGCCGGCCGGATCGACATCGCCGTGCATTCGTCGAAGGACATGCCGACAAGATTGCCCGACGGGCTGGAGCTCAGCGCCTTCCTGCCGCGCGAGGATGCCCGCGACGCCTTTATCGGCAAGGCGGCGAAGACGATCGCCGACCTGCCGCACGGTGCCAAAATCGGCTCGTCGTCGCTGCGGCGCCAGGCGTTGATCCGGCGCATGCGGCCGGATCTCGATGTGGTGATGTTTCGCGGCAATGTGCAGACGCGGCTGCGCAAGCTTGACGAGGGCGTCGCCGAAGGCACCATCCTCGCCTATGCCGGGCTGAAGCGGCTCGGGCTCGAACACGTCGTCACCGATCTGATGCCGCTTGACAGCTTTCCGCCGGCACCGGGGCAAGGCGCGATCTGCATCGAAAGCCGCATTGGCGATCGTGACGTGGAAAAGATGCTGGTGGCCATCCATGATGTGGCGACGGGCCAGGCGCTGGCCTGCGAACGCGCTTTTCTGGCGGCGCTCGATGGGTCCTGCCGCACGCCGATCGCCGGGCATGCGACGATCGCAGACGGCACCCTTGTCTTTGCCGGGCTGATCATTTCGCCGGACGGGACAGTCTCCCACGAAATCAAGGCGCAAGGCCCGGCACACGAGGCCGCCCGCATCGGCGAGGACGCCGCCCGGACAATACGCGCCAAGGCCGGCGAAACATTTTTTGACGGCTGGGCCTGACATGGTCCGCGTCCTGGTGACGAGGCCGGAACCGGGGGCGTCGCGTACGGCTCGGCGGCTTGAGGAGATGGGTTTTCAGCCGATTCTGTTGCCACTGACCGAAACGGTGGCGTTGCCGGTCGACGCCGGCGTCAAGGATGCCGTCGCTGTTGCGGTCACCAGTGCCAATGCGGTGCGCCATGCTCCGAAAGAAATCATCGCGGCGCTCGCCGCGTTGCCCTGCCATGCCGTTGGCAAAAGGACCGCCGACGCCGCGCGTGCGGCGGGATTCTTGGCCGTCAGCGAAGGCCCGGGCGACGCTACAGCACTTGCCGATGCGCTTGCCGGCGGCCTTTCAGGCAAGACGATCGCCTATTTGTGCGGGCGGGTGCGGTTCCCGGCCTTCGAGGCGCGGCTGCAGGCAGCGGGAGTACAGACCCGCGCCGTCGAGACCTACGACACCGTGACGCTGGACTATTCCGACGATGCAATTGTCGAACGCCTGTCCGGCCGGCCGGTCGAGGCTGCGTTGCTCTATTCGGCCAAGGCGGCGGCAGCGCTGCAAACCCTGATCAGGTGGCCGGCGCTTCGTGATCTCTTTGAAAAGACGACTGTTTTCGCCCTTTCGGCGCGTATTGCCGCAGCCCTGGACGACGTCGCTGGCGAAAAAATCCGGATTGCTCGGGAACCGCATGAGGAGGCGTTGCTTGAGCTTTTACTGATATGGCGCTGACCCCGTGTCATCACGCCGCCCCTTTTCACCGCTTGGTGATGTGCTAGACCCATTTGAACCATCCCGAAGCGAATTTTGCGGAGCCTAAGCATGGTCAAGACGCCGAAGATGCGACATTCGAAAAGCCGGCGCGAGCCGGTGACCATCGAGCTCGAACCCGGCGCCGTGTCGCGCATCGTCGACGAGGATGCGGTCAAGGCTTCGGCCGAAGACGTGAAGGCAGAGGAAGCCGTCACCGTTTCGCAGCCAGAGGTGCCTGAAGAGCCGGTGCATGCCGACCAGGTCGATCTCGAGCCGTGGGAGCACGCCGACGCGGCAGCGGCCTCACAGCAGGCTGAAACGGAAACGCCGGCCGAGGCCAAAGGCACCACGGAACCGGAATCCTCCTATCCGGCCGGCTCGGACGCACCGCCGAGCCGCGCCAAAACCTCCGACTACAGTTTCGAGGACGCATCGCCGAAGGCGGGCGACACCAAGGATGCACCACGAAAAGCCGAAACAAGGGACCAATCGATGGCAATCCAGCCGAAGCGCAGCGGCATCAACGGCATCGCTGCCGGCATTATCGGCGGCGTCATCGCGTTGGTCGGCGCCGGCGGGCTGCAATTTGCCGGCCTGCTCGGTGGGCCGGGCGCCGGTGCAGGCAGTGTGTCGCTCGACGGCGTCAATGGCGAAATCGCTTCGCTGAAGACCGAGATCGCTGGCTTGAAAGAAGCAGGCGGCAACGCCGATGCATCGGCCAAGGTCGATGGGCTGTCGGCGGCACTGGATCAGGTCAAGACCGATGTCGCGGCGCTGAAATCGGCGGTCGAGCAAGGCGGCGCCGGCGACAATGCCGGTCTTGCCGCATTGGGCGACAAGGTCAAACAGATCGAGACGGCGGTTGCCGCGCTCGGCCAGGCCGGCAATGCGGCGCCGGTCGGTCTCGGCCCGCTCAACGAAAAGCTCGCGGGGCTCGATGCGCTGGTGAAATCCGCCGGCGAGGCGGCGACAGCGCAGGAAGGCCGGTTGACCGCGCTGGAACAGTCGGTGTCCCAACTGTCCGGCAAGGTTGACGCCCAGGCTTCGCAGCCGAAGATTGCGCTCGCCATTGCCGCTTCGGCGCTGAAGGCGGCGCTCGACCGGGGCGCGCCATTTGCGGCCGAACTCGAAACCTTTGCCGCGATTTCGCCGGATGCGCCGCAAATCGCAACGCTGCGGCCCTACGCAGAAACGGGCGTTCCGACCCGCACCGACATCGCGGCGCAAGCCGACGCCGCGGCCAGTGCCATGGTCGCTGCCGCCGCACCTGTCGACGAGAATGCCGGCTTCCTGCAGAGCCTGTTGTCGAGCGCCGAGTCGCTGGTCAAGGTCAGGCCGATCGGCGCCGTCGAAGGCGCCGGCGCGCCGGAAACCGTCGCCCGCATGGAGGTTGCGGTCAACCAGGGCGACTATGCCAAGGCGCTCAGCGAATATGCGACGCTGCCCGAAGCGGTGAAGACCGCCGGCGCCGATTTTGCCGGCAAACTGAAGGCGCGCATCGAAGTCGAGACCCAGGTTGACGCGCTGATTTCAGGCGCGATGAAGGCGTGAGGGAGTTAAGATGATCCGAATTCTGATCTTTCTCGCCGTCGTTTTCGCCCTCGGCCTCGGCTTTGCCTGGCTGGCCGACCGTCCGGGCGAGATGCTCGTCACCTTCAACGGTTATCAGTATCAGGTCAGCCTGATGGTGGCTGCGGTGGCTATCGTCACCATCGTCGCCGCGGTGATGATCGTTTGGTGGCTGATCAAGTCGCTGTGGAACAGCCCCTACACCATCTCGCGCTATTTCCGCGTGCGCCGCCGCGACCGCGGTTACCAGGCGCTGTCGACCGGCATGATCGCCGCCGGCGCCGGCGACGGCGCGCTGGCGCGCAAGAAGACCAAGGAAGCGGCAAAGCTGATCCGCTCCGACCAGGAGCCGCTGATCCATCTGCTCGAGGCGCAGGCCTCGTTGCTGGAGGGCGACCATGAGGGCGCCCGCGAAAAGTTCGAGACCATGCTCGACGATCCCGAAATGCGGCTGCTCGGCCTGCGCGGGCTCTATCTCGAGGCCGAACGGCTGGGTGACCGCAACGCCGCGCGGCACTATGCCGGCCGTGCCGCGGTGATGGCGCCGCAACTGGCCTGGGCCGCCGAATCGACGCTGGAAGACCTGACCGGACGCGGCGACTGGGACGGCGCGCTGAAACTGGTCGACGCACAGAAGTCGACGCGGCAGATCGAGCGCGACGCCGCCAATCGGCGCCGCGCCGTGCTGCTCACCGCCAAGGCGCAGGCGCTGCTCGACAGCGATCCCAATGCCGCCAGAACCGCTGCTGTCGAGGCCAACCGGTTGCGCCCGGATTTCGCCCCGGCCGCGGTCGCGGCGGCAACCGCGCTGTTTCGGCAGAACGATGTGCGCAAGGGCTCAAAGATCCTCGAGGCGGCGTGGAAAGCCGAGCCGCATCCGGAGATCGCCGAACTCTACACCCATGCAAGGCCGGGCGATGCCGTGCTCGATCGCCTGAACCGGGCGAAGAAGCTGCAGGAGATGAAGAAGAACCACGCCGAATCGTCAATGACGGTGGCACGTGCCGCGCTCGACGCGCAGGATTTTGCCACCGCGCGGCGCGAGGCGGAAGCCGCGATCCGCATGGATCGCCGCGAGGGCGCCTATCTGCTTTTGGCCGACATCGAGGAAGCCCAGAGCGGCGACCAGGGCAAGGTGCGGCAGTTGCTGTCGAAGGCGGTGCGGGCGCCGCGCGATCCAGCCTGGGTTGCCGATGGCGTCATCTCCGAGCGCTGGGCGCCGGTGTCGCCGGTCACCGGCAAGCTAGACGCGTTCGAATGGCGCGCGCCGATGGAGCGGCTCGGCCAGCTCATCGACAGCCATGAGGACACGCCGGAGGCCGAACAGCCGGCAATTGCGGCGCCAGTCGTATCGGTCAAGGAAAAGCCTGCCGACGTGATCTATCACCCGGCTGTTTCCGCTGGCAGGACGACAGTGACCGGAGCCGTAGCGGAAAGCGGCGAGGATCTGGTCACGCCAGTCACCGCCGCCGCCTTTGCCGCGGTGCCGGCCGATGCCGAAGCCGTCGAGCCGGCTGAGGAACTTGCCCGGCTGCCCGACGACCCCGGCGTCGATCCCGATGAGGAAGCGGAGAAGTCGCCACGCCGATTTCGACTGTTTTGATGTAAATGGGCCCGTTGGCCGATTGGGAATAATTAGATGTTCGAACGCGTTCTCTCATTTCTGAAGGACCTGCCGAGCGGTGCCGGCGCCCGCGCCAACGCGGACGATCCGCGCGTTGCGGCATCTGCCCTTCTCTATCATGTGATGAACGCCGACGGCGTGCGTCAGGACGTCGAATGGGAGCGGTTCAAGGAAGTGCTGGCGGAAAGCTATTCGATCAGCGGCGACGAACTCGATGCGCTGGCCGCCGCCGGCGAGCGCGCCGACAATGAGGCGATCGACCTCTATGCCTTCACCAGCGTTTTGAAGCGCCACCTCGATGCCGAGGCGCGCAAGGCCTTCATCGGCCTGATGTGGGAGATCGTCTACGCCGACGGCGAGTTGCACGAGCTGGAGGACAACACTGTCTGGCGCGTCGCCGAGCTGATTGGCGTCGAACGCCGCGACCGTGTCGAGGCACGCCGCAAGGCGGCCGCCGCCGCACCGGGTGCCACCGGAACGTCGAGCGACGAATAGGATCCCGCCTTCCCATGCCGCCAAGACCGAGTTCGAAGCCAAAGATCCTGATCGTGCTGCATCAGGAAAATTCGAGCCCCGGTCGCGTCGGCCACATGCTGCTCGAAGAAGGATTTGATCTCGACATCCGCCGCCCGCCGCTGGGCGACGCCTTGCCGGAAACGCTGGACGGCCATGCCGGCAGCGTGGTGTTCGGTGGGCCGATGAGCGCCAATGACGAGGACGAGTTCGTCCGCCGCGAGACCAACTGGCTGGAAATCCCGCTGAGGGAGAACCGGCCGTTCCTCGGCATCTGCCTCGGTGCGCAGATGCTGGCCAACCACCTCGGCGGCAAGGTCGAGGGTCATGGCGAGGGTCTGGTCGAAATCGGCTGGTATCCGCTGAAAGCGACCGAAGCCGGCAAAAGGCTGCTGCACTGGCCCGAGATGGTCTACCAGTTCCACCGCGAAGGCTTTTCGCTGCCCAGGGACGCGACGCTGCTGGCGACGGCCGAAACCTATCCCAACCAGGCCTTCCGCTATGGTGACAATGCCTGGGGCATCCAGTTCCATGGCGAATTGACCCGCATGATGATGCAGCGCTGGGTGGTGCGCGGTGCCCACCGTTTCGAACTGCCCGGCGCCCAGCCCGGCCGCGACCATCTCGGCGGCCGGCTGATCTGGGACATGCATCTCAAGCGCTGGCTGAGTGAGTTTTTGCAGACGATTTTTGGCAAGCCGGTCGTGGGACAGAATAAAAGCCAATAATTCATAGTGGCCGAGCTTGATCCAAAGACGACCTACGTCTGCTTGGGCGTGGACGACCGCTTTGCGCCTATTATCCGACATTTAGGCCTCCCTGGTCGTTTTCCGAAAGCAGACGGTCGGCTCATGCCGGGATGAATTCCGTCTTACCCAATTGCAGTGGGGTTTCGCGACGGGCTAACTCGTTCCGAGCGCCTTGGCGAGCGTCATCGAGGGCCGTTCCGCAAACCGGGGCTAGTTCTCGGCGGAAAAGTTGCCGAAATGCGAGAAGCCGAAGCGCGAGGCCACGGCCGCTTGCTAAACCCAGCGATAGAACGAGGGGGTGGTGTCCGTGCGACCGCGACGCTTCTGCCGTGCGGTCCCACGGTCAAACCGAAAACGCATTCCCGCACACGTCTCGCAGTAAATTTGCTATGCATATGCGAGGGAGAGGGGAAACAGATGAAACACGATCCTGGCTTGCCGTCCGACGCGACGCCGACACTCCTGTTTCCGAAGACCTGATGCAAAAGCAAAGTAAGATCATCTCATGTCTTCTTCAGATGTAACCGGCTCATCCAGCTCCCCGGGCTGGGGATTGGCTGCAAAGCTGTTTACAACCCTCGTCCTTCTTGGCGCGATCGCGGTCATGGTCACCGGGGCGCTGGGTTACTTCCGCGCCCGCGACGCTCTCGAAAAAGCGGTCTTCGACCAACTCACGGCCGCCCGTCAGAACAAGACGCGCCAGGTCGAAACCTACTTCCGCACGATCCAGGCGGAGCTGCGCCTGCTTGCCACTTCCAAGATGGTGGTCGATGCGACACGCGAGTTCCGGACCGCGGTCGACCAACTCGACCGGGCAGGCGCGCCGCCTGAGCTGCGGCAGAGGGTCGGCGATTGGTACGCTGAGAACTTCATCCCCGGAATGACGCGCACCCTTGGCAGGCAACCGGCCCTGTCGGACTACCTGCCGGTCGATGGTGCCCCCTACTATCTGCAGTATCACTACATTGTGGACAATCCCGACCCCGCAGAGCGGCGCAAGCTTCTCGACGACGCCGGCGACGGAAGCGAATACTCCAGGCTGCATGCCATATATCATCCATTGATGCGCACTGTGGCTACCACGGTCGGCTTTTTCGATCTCATGATTGCCGATCCCAAATCGGGTCGCCTGATCTATACGGTCGAGAAGCAGGTGGATTTCACCACGTCTCTTCAGTTGGGACCGTACCGCAGCGCCAACGTCGCGGCCGCCGTCGCCCGCTGCTCGCAGATCGCAGACCCATCAGCCATCTGCCTGGAAGATTTCACCTCTTATGCGCCGTCAGACGGCGCACCGATCGCCTTCATGGCAGCACCGGTGATTGCCCAGGGCGTCGTCATCGGCGTGCTGGTCGCGAAATTGTCGAATGATGAGATCGACAACGTTGTCACCGGTAACCGCCGCTGGCGGCAGGAAGGGTTCGGCGACACGGGTGGGGCCTATCTCGTCGGACCCGATTATCTGGCGCGCTCTGGCCCGCGGGCGTTCTACGAGAACCGGGATAACTTCTTCGCTGACCTCAAGTCCGTCGACGCCTCGGAAGAGGAAATCGCCGCCATTCAGCGTTACGGGACACCAGTGCTGCATCAGCGCATCGACACCGAGGCCTCCCGTGCTGCGCTCGCCGGTGTCGAGGGCACGGGCGAGATCATCGGATACCGTGGCGTCCCGACGCTCGCTTCATGGGGACCGCTCGCGATTTCCGATGTCAAATGGGCTCTCGTGGCCAAGATCGACAGCGCTGAGGCCTTCGCACCGATCGCCGAACTCCGCCGGAATCTGTTGCTTGTCGGAGGACTGGCGATGCTCGTGGTCGCCGCCACCGCCGCCTGGCTTTCGCGCGCGCTGCTCGGACCGCTCCGCGATCTCACTGCCGGGGTGAAACGCTTCTCTGCTGGTGACTATGCGACCAGCGTGCCGGTCCGCACGCGCGACGAGATTGGCGAGCTCTGCTCGGCCTTCAATGGCATGGTTGAGGATCTGCGCCAGAAGAATGTCGTGATCGAGACGAAGAACCGCGAGAACGAGCAGCTGCTGCTCAATGTCCTGCCGGCACCGATCGCCAATCGGCTGCGCGCTGGCGAGGAGAGGATCGCCGACGGCTTCGCCGAGGTCACGGTCGCCTTCGCAGATCTGGTCGGGTTCACGGCACTGACATCGGAAATGCCGCCGCATGATGTCGTGATGCTTCTCAACGGACTCTTCACGCGCTTCGACGTCGCCGCCAATGATCTCGGCATCGAGAAGATCAAGACGGTGGGCGACTCCTATATGGCGGTGTGCGGCCTACCCGTGCCGGTGGCCAACCACGCCGAGCGCATGGTCCGCATGGCCATCCGCATGGTCCACATTACCCGCGAGCACGCGATGGAACACAACGTCTCGATGAAGCTCAGGGTTGGCGTCAACAGCGGGCCAGTGGTCGCCGGCGTCATTGGGAAGAGTAAGTACATCTATGATTTATGGGGTGACACAGTGAACCTGGCGAGCCGCATGGAGTCTGGTGGGGTGCCCGACTCTATTCAGGTGACGCGCCCCGTCTACGAACAGCTCAAGAACCAATTCGTCTTCGAGCCGCGCGGCGCTATCGAAATCAAAGGCAAGGGAAAAGTGGAAGCCTGGGTGTTGAGATTTTAGTCGCGGGGCACTCCGATGGCGTTCATGCGTGCAATGAGCCGATCCAAGATCAAGGCCATAAATGGCAAAGTGGCTGCTTTTGAGGACGCGGCGGAAATGTTGCCGACGCCGACGATCCCGGCGCAAGTGAAACGGCGCTGTCGCAGAAGCGCGCCGATGCGGTGATGGACTACCTCGCCGCCGGCGGCATAGACCGCAACCGCATGTGGGCCAAGGGCTACGGCAAGGACAGGCTCGTCCGCGACTGCCCCGACACCGGCTGCAGGTCGCAGAACCGCCGCGTTGTGTCTAATTTGCGCGATGAGAGGGACGACTCGTAGGGGCTGCTGTTTTGCTTGTCACCAAATCAGAGTCACACAACGCAACGGAATTTACCCGTCTCTGCACTCCTGCCTGTATCATCCGCCGCCGCCCGCTTGGGCTTCCGGCATAATTTGCAGCAGCGGTTGCGGCGATACTGCGATCTCTCCCGTGAAGGGCCGGTCGTGGGCGAGAATCAAGAGAACGGATGCCGCTACGCCGGTCGCAAAACTTCCAAGAGCGATCGCCGATGCCAGTCGGTTATCACTATGTACGACCGCGATCGCGAGAAGAGCACAGAAGGCTTGCAGGATCAGGCAAGCCCACTTCGTGGGGTTGACTTGTGCGGAGCTGACGAGAATCCGTTGGCGACGCGCCTCGAAGGCGTCTTCAAGCCACCTCGTAATCTCGCGCTGCGCGATCTCCTGGCCGGGATTGCTTGGCGTCAAAGCCAGCGTCGTCCGCAGCGCCTCGTTAAGCGCCGGCGGGATTATGGTGAGGGTCGCCGCGCTCTCGGCCATCAGAGGCCACTCATGGCTCGTCGTTTCCTCGATATAGCTGCGCACCAGCGTCCGTAGGCGCGCCTCGGGCTCCACGGGAAAGCTGCTCGCCAGAACCACGACCGACCGCAGCGCACTGGCCTCGCGATTGACTGCCGCATTGGCGCGATCGTTGTCGCTCCAGACTTGAGCCGCGGTGAACGCCACAAACAGGCCAAAGATGATACCGAGCGGCGGCAACATGCCAGGCGAAAGCGCCTTGAATGACCGCGCTGTGGAGCCCGCAGACAGAGCAGCGATGACTTGGTGCAAGATGAACGCGACGATATAGGTGGCCCCGAACACGACGAGAGCCATCCAAGCGAGTGGAAGAGTATGCAACCAGCCACTCATAGCAGCGCCTGCCCTATCCCGAGAATTCGTCGTCAGGCGTTTGTAAGGCCGTCGTTCCACTCGTGGCAATGCCACTGTGTTCCACCGTGTCAACAAACTCTATGCACGGCTGCCAGCGCCGGTCGAAAGACCTCGCGCGGCCCATTCCTTGGAGCGCGCTTTCTCTCCCAGGGAGGCCAATGCGATGGCGCCTGCCGCCATGGCCCGTGCGTTGTCCGGGTGCAGCCCAATCTCCCTTTCGACGCGCTCCAAAATCCGACGCGCAGCAGCGCTGAGTTCGTCATGCCGGCGCAACAATCGATAGCAATTAGCCGCAATGCAGGGAGCCCAGCAGTCTGCTTCAAAGCGCCTGCAGGAAAGCCGGAAGACGGCTTGAGGTCAGGCGATCCCGGGCCTCATGCATATCCCCGAATCGCCACAGCGTCTATCACTTGCCGCGTTGGCACTTTGCCGGCGAGTTAGATCGGATTCCGCTATGGGGCCGGCACCGGAACGTCCGCTTACTGATTACTCCAGCCCAAAGCAGACCGACGGCTTCCGGCCCCATCTCAGCCGTTGGCGGCGCAAGCTGATTGGTTGGATCCAGGGGCTTGGATCCGGCGCCCAATCAGTTCCGCCCGTTCAAATGCCGCACCTTGCGCAGTTGCGGAAACAGCACCGCCCATAATCCGACAACCGCGATGGCGCCGACGCCGCCGACCACCACCGCTGGGACGGTGCCGATCAGCGCCGCCATGGTGCCGGCGCGGAATTCGCCGACCTCGTTGGAGGCGCCGACAAAGACCTGGTTGACGGCATTGACGCGGCCGCGCAGTTCGTCCGGCGTCCACAGCTGGATCAGTGTCTCCCTGATGTAGACGCTGAACATGTCGGTGGCGCCGAGCAAGGCGAGAGCCACGATCGACAGCCAGGTGATGGTCGAGAGGCCGAACAGAACGGTGAAGGCGCCGAACGACGCGGCGGCGCCGAGCATGATCATGCCGGCGTGGTTGCGGATTGGGTGGCCGGCCAGCCAGATGGCGACGCAGATGGCGCCGACGCTGGGCGCCGAGCGCAGCAGGCCGAGGCCCCAGGGACCGAGCTGCAGGATGTCGCGCGCATAGACCGGCAACAGCGCCGAGGCGCCGGACAGAAGCACGGCGAAGAGATCGAGCGAGATGGCGCCAAGCACGATCTTCTCGCTCCAGATGTAGCGGAAGCCGGCAAACAGCGTTTCCATGGTCGGCTTGTCGGTGGCGGTCTGCTGGGCAGGTTTCGGGATGGTGAAGATCAGCAGGGCGGCCACCAGCATCAGCACGGCGGCGACGGCGTACGCGGCTTCGGCCGAGACGCCGTAGAGCAGGCCGCCGGCGACCGGGCCGACGATGGTCGCCGTCTGCCAGGCGGACGAATTCCAGGCGATCGCGTTGGCGAAATCCTCCGGCGGCACAAGGTTGGCGAACAGCGAGGACGAAGCCGGTCCGAAAAAGGCGCGCGCTCCGCCGAATAGAGCGAGCACGGCGAAGATCGGCAGCGGACTGACGAGACCGCGCACCGTCAACAGCAGCAGCGCCAGCGCGCAGACCGCCTCGACCAGCGTCGACAATGTCATGATCAGGCGGCGGCCGAAGCGGTCGGCGACGGCGCCGGTGACCAGCACGAGAAGCAGCGACGGCAGGAACTGGACGATGCCGACAATGCCAAGGTCGAAGGGATCGCGCGTCAGGTCATAGACCTGCCAGCCGACCGCGACAGACACGATCATGGTTGCGAAGGTACCGAGGAAGCGCGCCGCCCAGTAGCTGAGGAAGGCCTTGTGCCGGAAGGCGGCATAGCGCTGGTCCGGCGATGTCTGTTCAAGTGTCATGGAGATGGGCCCCGTTGCGAAAACACTGGCCAGCGGGGCTCTTCCACGATGGGCGCTGTTCCGGCCAGGGAACTTTTAGCAAAGTTCGCTGCGGCATGTGCGCCAGAATCGGCGCTGGATCAAGGGATTTTGTGCGCAACGCCGGCGTTGGCGAAGCTCATACGCTGCTCAGCATCAGGCTGGTTTCGCTGTTGAGGATGCCATCGATGGCTCTGACTTCACGCAGCACACGGTCGAAGTCCGAAAGGCTCGTCGCATGGATCTCGGCGATCAGGTCCCAGGTGCCGTTGGTCGTATGCAGCGAATACAGCTCCGGTATGCCGCGCAGCCGCTTGATGATGGTGGTGGTGGATTTGCCGGTGACTTCGACCATCATGATGGCGCGGATGGCCTGATCGTCGACGTCCTGGCGCACGCGAACGGTAAAGCCGAGCACGGCGCCCGACGACAGCAGCCTATCCAGCCGCGCCTGCACCGTTCCGCGTGAAACATCGAGCACATCCGCAAGCTTGGAAATGGGCGCGCGGCCGTCCTCCCTGAGGATCGAGATCAGCCGGCGATCGATTTCGTCGAAGATATGCATGTCAATGTTGCCAGCCAGCAGTGATCAGATTGTACGATTCTGGCGCGAGTTTTGAACACTTTGCAGGTTTCTTGTAAATTCTGCTACCCCTAAGCTCTCGCCTCGTCAGAAAATTCTTCTCGAGGTGGAGCGCATCGATGGTGCAATATGTCGGCACGGCAAACCTGATACGGCTGGTCGGTTCGATCGGGTTGGAACCCTTCGAGCTTCTGGCTCAGCCCGCTGATCCTCGCAACCTGTTCGGCCTGATATCGGCGCCCGCCTCCAGCGGCCCGGTCGCTGCTTGCACGGTGCAATGACCATGCGCTCCGTTTCCGCGCAGGCGCCGCGCGGCGTCGTCATGATCCGCCCACATCACTTCACCCCCAACGAGGCGACCGCCGCCGACAACGCATTCCAGAACCGTGACGGAACGCGCACGGCCACCCTGATCAGCGCCGAGGCCTATCAAGAATCGACACGCATGGCGGCGCGCCTCGAGGCGGCCGGGGTCACCGTCCATCTCTTCGAGGACGAGACCGACGGGCGTCCGGATTCGGTCTTCCCGAACAACTGGTTCTCGACCCATTCCGGCGGCCATATCGCGGTGTATCCGATGTTTTCCCCCAGCCGGCAGGCGGAACGGCGATGGGATATCATCGAGTTCCTCAAGCGGCATTACCGCGTCCAGGACATCATCGACTATTCCGGGCTGGAGCAGGATGGCATCTTTCTCGAAGGCACCGGCGCCATGGTCCTCGACCATATCGAGCGCGTTGCCTATGCCGCCCGGTCGAACCGCACCAATGAGGTGGCGCTGGAACGCTTCTGTACGCATTTCAACTTCGAACCGATGCTGTTCGACGCCTTCGATCGATCCGGGCGGCCGATCTACCACACCAATGTGATGATGTGCCTCGGCACCGAGCTCTGCCTCATCGGTCTCGCCAGCATCATGTCGGACCGCCGGCGGGCCGAGGTCCGCGAACGGCTTGAGGCAGGAGGGCGCATTGTCGTCGACCTGACGGCCGAGCAGATCGAGGCGTTCGCGGGCAATGCGCTTGAGCTTCAGGGGCGGGACGGCCGCGTGCTGGCGATCTCATCGCGGGCGATGCGGGCGCTTCGGCCTGATCAGGTCGCCGCCATCGAGAATTGCATTGCCCCGGTCAGCCTCGACATTCCGACCATTGAGCTCGCGGGCGGCTCGGTCCGCTGCATGCTGGCGGGAATCCATCTGGCGCAGCGGTGACGGCCCTCAGTCCCTGAGCGCGGCCGAGATGGCGTCGAGGCCGCCGCGCAATTCGGCTTCCTTCGGCCAGCCGAAGCCGACGCGGAAGAAGCTTTTCGGCATGTCGAACCAGTGGCCAGGGCCGACATAGGTGCCATGGTTCTCCAGCAGGTTCACATAGAAGCGGTCGAGGTCGAAACCGGGACCGACATTCAGCCTGGGGAAGCCGACAACGCCGCCTTCCGGCCGCACCCAGTCGACCAGCTTCTCGCGGTCGATCCAGGCCTGGACGATGTCGCGGCGCCTGGCCATATCAGGCAGCAGCGCCGCCAGGAAGGTGTCGCGGCGTTCGAGCATGCCGCGCGCAATGCCTTCGTCGATAACGCTGCCGCAGATGCCGATCTGCTCCTTGGCGGCGAGGAATTTTTCCTGGAGGGTAGCATCGCGGGTGACCAGCCAACCGATGCGGATGCCGGGAATGCCAAAGGCTTTGGACAGCGACGAGACGCTGATCGCGCGCGGGCTCAGCGAGGCCGCAGTGGGCAGGCGCGTTCCATAGGAAAGGTCGCGATAGGTTTCGTCGACCAGCAGATGGCAGCCGCTGGCTTCGGCCAGCGCCACCAGCGCGTCGAGATCGGCCTGGCGCATCATCGTGCCGGTCGGGTTGTGCGGACAGGTGACGCTGACCAGCTTCGTGTTCGGCCGCATGCTGGCGGCGACGCGGCCGACATCGACGGCAAAACCCGCGTCGAAATCCAGATCGACATAGGAGATGGCGCAGCCGATCGCCTTGGGGGTTTCAATGTTGGTGGCGTAGTTGGGCCTGATGACGACGAGGTGGTCGCGCTCGGACAGAAGCGAGGTCGAGATGATGAACAACGCGCCGGCGGCACCGGCGGTGACCAGCACATCGTCAGGCGAGATGCCGGCGTCCTGCGCCGCGATCAGCGCCCGCAATTCCTTGTCGCCGCGATGCTCGCCATAGAACAGCGTCAGATCGGGCAGCGACAGGCCGATGTCGGAGAGTTTCTGGTCGGCGATCGAGCTTTCGGAGAGGTTGTAGCGGATACGGTCGTAGCCGTACTCCTCCGGCGCCTCTTTCTCGATCACCATCCTGGCGTAGTTCATGGTCCCCCCCCTGAGACTTTAGCTCAAAGCTCCATCTCAGCAGCGAAGGCCTGTTGTCAACGACCTAGCCCTCAAACGACAAACTCGGGATAGGACTTTCGGAAAGCTCTTAACCACGGGGCAGCTTTTCCGTAACCGACGACAATATTGTTCTGATCTCGAACCAGCAGGAATTCGAGATCCGCCTTGAAGCAAATGTGGTCCACACCGCCTTTGTCGGCGTGCGCCAATGAAAGGCCGATGGAGCTTTCAAGTTCAAATATGACGTCTGGATAGGAAAGCTGGCCGTGTAGCTCCGTTATCACGTACAGAGGCCCGCCGATCTGATCCTTCATCATCGCATAGAACAGAATGAAGAACGGATGGCCTTGTGTCCTGTACGGCTCTACGTCGACGCCATCCAACGGTCGGCATACCACGGGCTTGAGGTCGAATGCCTTTCCGTATTTCGCCAAAAGCCTACTGTAGATTGGGCCAAGTTCCGGCTCGCGCACGACTTTGGGCGACGAGCTGAATCTCTCAAGCCCATCAGCAAAATACTCGTCAGCAAAATACTCGTCGGTCTTGTTTCTGAACTGCATGGTCTGTCAGAATCGCTTCCCAAGGATTTTCCCCGGAGGGAAGCTATCTGACAAGACCATTGGCTCAGCGCCAGGCGTCTCAGGCCGAAGCCTTGGCCTTTCTGCCCCTGGCTTTAACAGGTGCCACTTCGGCGGCCTTGCGACCAAGACCGATCGACTTGGCCAGCGCCGAGCGCGAAGCCGCGTAATTGGGGGCGACCATCGGGTAGTCGGCCGGCAGGCTCCATTTGGTGCGATAGGCCTCCGGCGTCAGCCCGAAATGCACACCGAGATGACGCTTCAGGGATTTGAAGCGTTTGCCGTCTTCGAGGCAGATGATGTAGTCCGGGGTCACCGACTTCTTCGGATTGACCGCGGGGACGAGCGGCGCGGCGACGGGGGTCACCGGTTGTCCGAGCCCGCTGATCGAGGCGCTGACGCTGGCGATAAGGTCGCTCAGGCCGGAAGCAGGCAAGCGGTTCTTCTCGACATAGGCGGACACGATGTGAGCCGTCAGTTCAAGCAGGTCGTCTTTGCTGGTGTTGTTGCTATCGTCGGACAATCTATTTTCTCCATCTGCGGGGGTGGCGGAATTCCTAATCGGCAAATCTGCACAACGCAATGATTTCGCGCGAAATCACACGTTATTTTGAACAACTATACTAAACTGGACTAGACCAGTTCATCGTTTCACGGAAACGCCGAACTGCTCTATGTCTTTGTTTTTACGCAATTCCGGACGGAAAACCGCTCACACTTTTCCTGGAATTGCTCGAATATCAGACGATAAGCGCCTTGTCGCGCCACAGGCGAAAGCCGCCTTCGAAGGCGCGTGTGTTGTCGCCGCGCCTGCTGTCTGCAGGCAATTCGTCGAGTTTGTCGACATTGCCGCCGCCAATCACCACGTAGTCCGGCTGCATGGCGGCGCGAAGCCGATCGACGACGTCGAAGACGTATTTGTGCCACTTCTTCTTGCCGCGCTTTTCAAGGCCGCGTTCGCCAACATAGTCCTCGAAGCTTTTCCCCTTCTTGTAGGGAAGGTGCGCCAGCTCCATCGGCTGGGCGACGTTGTCGACGATCATCGCGGCGCCGAGGCCGGTGCCCAGGCCGAGGAACAGCATGCGTCCGCCTTCGTAGCTGCCGATCGCCTGCATCAGCGCGTCGTTGACCACCTTCACCGGTTTGCCGAAGGCGGCGGCGAAATCATAGCCGGCCCAGCCCTTGCCGAGATTGGCCGGGTCGATCATCGGCCGGTTGTGGGTCACCGGGCCGGGATAGCCCATCGAGATGACGTCATAGGGCAGGCCCTCGGCCAATGTCTTCACCGTCGCGATCATCTGTTGCGGCGTCAGTCCCGGTCCGGAATCGGCCCGGCGTTCCTCGCCGCCGGCGCTGGTCAGGATCTTGACGTGCGAGCCGCCAATATCGATCGCCAGCACGACCGGCTCCGTGCCCGATGCCGGTTGTTTCACCGCTTTGGCCATTGTCTCACCCTCCCGAAATCATTTTACCGGATCGATCCAGCCATTGGGCGGCCCGAACCCGGCCATCGCGTCGGCCGGTCCCCAGGTCTTGGGCTCATAGACATGCGGCGGCGTGATGTCGCCAAGCACCGGACCGACGATGCGCCAGGCCATTTCGCTGGCGTCCTGACGAGTGAAGAGCTGGCCGTTGCCGTTCATGGCGTCGCCGATCAGCCGCTCATAGGGCGGCATGTCGCTCTTCGAGTCGTCGAGCGCGGTCAGCTCCACCTGCTCGCCGACCATGTCGTCACCGGGCGCCTTGCGCTGCGCGCCGATGGCGATCACCACCTGCGGATCGATGCGGAAGCGGACGTAGTTCTGGTCCGTGGGCTTGATCGGGTCGAAGACATCCAGCGGCGGCCGCTTCAGCCGCACCACCACTTCGGTGACATGCACCGGCATGTTCTTGCCGGCACGGATGAAGAAGGGCACGTCCTGCCAGCGCCAGGTGTCGACGAAGAAGCGGACCGCCGCGAAGGTCTCGACCGGCGAATTCGGCGCCACGCCGGGCTCGGCCAGGTATCCGTTGAACTGGCCGCGCACGACATCGTCCTTGGTCAGCGTGCGGATGGCCCTGAGCACCTGCACCTTCTCGTCGATCAAATCGTCGGCGGAGCGGCCGACCGGCGGCTCCATGGCGAGCAGCAGCAGGATGTTGAGCAGATGGTTCTCGATGACGTCCCTGATGCAGCCGACATCGTCATAGAAGCGGCCACGGCCTTCGATGCCGAAATCCTCGGCCATGGTGATCTGCACGCTTTCGACGAAATTGCGGTTCCAGATCGGCTCGAGGAAGGAATTGGCGAAGCGGAAATAGAGCAGGTTCTGGATCGCCTCCTTGCCGAGATAGTGGTCGATGCGGAAGATCGACTGCTCGTCGAAGACCAGATGCAGCACCCGGTTCAGCCAGCGCGCCGATTGCAGATCGTGGCCGAACGGCTTTTCCACCATCAGCCGCGCGCCATGCGCGGTGCCGGATTGTTCCAGCCCCTGGACGACGGTCTCGAACATGGTCGGCGGCACCGCCATGTAGTGCAGCGGCCGCTGGGCCGAGCCGAGCGCGCTTTTCAGCTTCTCGAACGTGGCGCCGTTGCGGTAATCGCCGCTGACATAGCGCAACTGCGAGGCCAGCTTGGCGAAGACCGCGTCATCGATGCTGCCAAGCGCGGTTGCGATGCCGTCGCGGGCGCGCGCCTGCAGCTGGCCGAGGTCCCAGGGGTCGAAAGCGACGCCGATCACCGGCTCGGTCAGCGTTCCCTTGGCAACCATCTGGTAAAGCGCCGGAAAGATCTTCTTGTGGGCGAGATCGCCGGTGGCGCCGAAAAGCACCAGCGTGTCGGAGCGTTCCTGGCTCATGAGCGTGCCTCCCTCGCCACCGTCACGAGCCGGCCTTCGGCTTTTCGACATGGCCGCCGAAGGCGTAGCGCATGGCGGACAGGAGCTTGTCGGCGAATTCGGATTCGCCTTGCGAGGAAAAGCGGTCGAACAGGGCCGATGACAGCACCGGCGCCGGCACCCCGGTGTCGATCGCCGCCTTCAGCGTCCAGCGGCCTTCGCCGGAGTCCGAAACACGGCCGCCGAATTGGGCAAGCGCCGGGTCGCTCTTCAGCGCGCCGGCGGTCAGGTCGAGCAACCAGGAACCGATCACGCTGCCATGCCGCCAGACCTCGGCCACCTGGGGAAGGTCGATGTCGAATTGATAATATTTCGGGTTTTCCAGCGGGCTGGTTTCGGCATCGGCGGTGCGTTGCCTTTTGCCGGCATTGGCCGATTTCAGGATGTTCATGCCTTCGGCATAGGCGGCCATGACGCCATATTCGATGCCGTTATGCACCATCTTGACGAAATGACCGGCGCCGCTCGGTCCGCAATGGAGATAGCCGAACGGAGCGGTGCCGGCAGCCTTGTCGGGAGCCGGCGCACCGGCATCGAGGCCCGGCGCCAGCGTGGCAAAGATCGGATCGAGATGGCGCACCGCCTCGTCGGGACCGCCGATCATCAGGCAGTAGCCGCGCTCCAGGCCCCAGACGCCGCCGCTGGTGCCGACATCGACATAGTTCAGGCCCTTGGCCGCCAGCTCAGCCGCCTGGTCGACGGCGTCGTGGTAGTAGGAATTGCCGCCGTCGATGATGATGTCGCCGGGCTCCATCAGCGCTGCCACCTGGTCGGCGATCTTGCCGGTGATCGCCGCCGGCAGCATCAGCCAGGCGCTGCGCGGCTTGGACAGCTTGCCGACGAATTCCTCCATCGAGGCAGCACCGATGGCGCCGTCCTTGACCAGCGCGGCTACGCTTGCCGCGTTGATGTCATAGACGACGCATTCATGGCCATCGCGCATCAGGCGGCGCACCATGTTGGCGCCCATCCTGCCCAGTCCCATCATTCCGATTTGCATGGTCTCGTCCTGGTTTCTTGAGGAATCGAAGCTTTACTGGCTGTCCGGCGCGTCTATGCCGACGGAAAAGTCGACATTCTCCCAACCGCCTGTATCGGGCCAGAAAAAAGTGAAGACGATGGCGTTGCCCGGCGGAATATCGGCAACGGGCAGATCCACCAGATGGATGCCAAAGGCATTCTCCGCGGTCTTGCTGTCTTGCACAGTCAGCCATTTGTCGCTTGTCCAGTGGACCACGCCGCGCGCCGGAAGCTCCACGCGCAATAGCTTGCCGGCGGGGATGGTGCGTGGCTTGTTGTTGAAGCGCCATGTCCTGCGCGGCGACACGGTCTTGTCCGTGATGTAGCGCTCCACACCTTGCGGCGGCATGTCGAAGACCGCGCCGTCGCGCAGCGATCGCAGCAGCTTGATATGCTCCGAATGCGCCCAGACCAGCGGCATGGCGCTGCCAGACGGTCCGCCGTGCCGCAATTCGTGCTGCGGCAGGTCAGGACCATCCCAGACCTGCTCCGGCAGCAGGCCGCCGACCCCGGCGGAGGCCTCGAATGTCTCGAGCAGGCTTGCCGCTCTGTCCTTGCGCCCCGCGGCCAGCTCGTAATGGGCGCGTTCGCCGGCCAGCAGCGGCCATGGCCGGCCTGTGCCGGTGCCGTCGAACGGCGCGCCGTCGGCGTGTTCGCCATAGCCGTCCCCGGTATAGCGGTACCAGAGCGGTCCTTGCGGTAAGTCGATGCGCAATTGCGCGTCGATAACTTTGACCGTGTCGACGATGCGCGGATCGTCGGCCGCCCGCAGGCCGAAGCGGACAAGCGCCAGCGCATCCGGGCTGATGATGGCCTCGGCCGGCTTGTCGGTGTCGCCGGGCGGGCGGTTCTTGATCGGCACAAAGCCGTCCTTCGGCGATGCCGCGCCTGCATCGTCGGGTGGAGCGATGCGGACATAATAGCCGTTGACGCCGTGCTCTGCGCACAAATCCGTGCCGCTGACATAGGTCCAGCGCTCGATCTGGTCGTTCCAACTGTCCGCCGTTTCGCGCAGATAGTTAGCCGGCTCTGCTTTGCCGAAAGCGTCGAACATATCGGCGGCGGCGAGCAGCGCCGATATTTCGACGGCGAGCGTGAACGGGCTATAGCCGGCATCTTCCTCCCAGCGATCCTCGCCGGTGACCGGACCGTTGCGCACTACGTAGGACGCCGCCTTCTCGATCATCGGCAGGAAGGTGGTGAGCACGGCGCGCGGCAGATGGCCGGCGCGGCGCAGCGCGTCGGCAAGCAGCAGCGGAAAGGCACACTCATCCATCTGGATGCCCGGCCAATAGGCCGAGCCGTCGAGCCAGACGTTTTGCGGCCAATGGCCGTCCGGCTGCTGGATGGAACGGAGATAGGTAAGCGTCTGCAGCGCCGCCTCGGCATCGCCGGCGGCGAGGAAGCCGCCCGCCGTTTCGACCAGGTCGCGCGGCCAGACCAGATGATAGCCGCCGAGATCGTCGTCGCCCTTGCTGAACCCCCACGGGATGGACAGGCTGGCGACGGCCGCTCCTGGTTTGGCCAAGGACCGGTGCGTTGCCAGCACAGCCGTGCTGACGCGATAGGTGTTGAGGCCGGACTGGTCATGCCTATCGAGCGGCAGCAGGCCGGCCTGCCATTTGCGCCACGTCTCGACATAGGCCTTGGCGGCAGGCTCAAACCCCTGGGCAAGGCTGGCGACGGCATGGTCCGCCGCCTCTTGCGGCGTGGCGCCGAAGCCAAGCGCCAGCAGGGCTTTTGGATTTGCCGGGGAAAAACCGATCTCACCGGTCAGCGCGACATTGCCGTCCTCGGCCCTGGCGCAGGCCGGATCGAGACGGCCGCTGCGGCTGAGTTGCTGCCAGCCGTCGGAGACACCCACATAGCCGGCCGAGCAGTCTCCCCAGGGCAGCGACGAGGCAAGCGCCAGGCAGACGCCACGCCCCGAGGCAAACAGCATCGCTTTCCCCTCGTGGTCGTCGATCCAGGCGGTGTTGCCCATGCCGGCATTGACGAGATGCGGCGCCAGAAGTGCGTAGACGCGGTGGTCGCCGCCCTTGAGCGACGTGAAGGTGACCTCCTGCAGCAAGGCTGGCCGTTTCGGATCCGTAACGATAAGTTTTTCGATCCGCCAGCTTCCGTCGGCAGCGGTGTTGACCAGCCGGTAGGCCGGCACGCCATCCTCGAACGGTTCAACCTTATGTTCGGCGTCGCGCTTCTCCTCGGAGAAATAGCCATCGGGGCCGGTCACCAGCAATCCCATGTCGCGGGTGCAGGCGCTGTCGAGGTGCGGATAGTAGACTTCGTTGAGAATGCCGTGGCTGAGCGTGAACCAGACGCGGCTGGCCGGTGAAAGGGCTGCGCCAACGCCGCTCTTGGCGCTCGATGTCCAGCGCGCTGGGATTCCGGGTGCGCCCGGCGCAACTGTTGGCGTCACTGCCATTTTTGCTTTGGTCTCCTGCCTCTTCCCTAGACCAGGACGCGAACCCTTTTCAATTGATGCACCGCAAGTTGATCGGCCGCCGCGACGGAGGCGTCGTTGACAGCGCCGGTCACAGGTGCCCACTATTCCGGCCGCAGGGGAGGCCTGACGAAATTCGGGAATTGGCGGCGCGAGAAGCGTCGCGGCTCGCGTAGCGTAATTTTTTCGGGTGTCATGGGAGGGTCTCAAAGCGATGTCGGATGTATCTCCCATGCTGATCGACCGGCTGCTGGCCATTTCGCAGGCGCTGGCCGGCCATATCGACCCGGGCTCGGCGTTTCGCGCAACCGCCATCGAGATCGGCACGCTCATTCCGCACGATCACGTCGATCTGGCGGTGCTGTCGCAGGATGGGCGCAAGCATGCCTGCTACGAAGCGGGCTTCCACACCAGCTGGAGCGAGTTGGCCCAGCACCCGCTGCCGACCGAGGTCAGCCCGATACGCTCGATCCTGTGGGGCGAGGTGCCCTATCTGCTTTCCGACGACGCGCTGTGCGACCAGCGCTTCCATTTCGACAAAGCGATCGACGGACCGATCTTCGCCGCCAGGCTGCGCAGCCGCATCGTCGTGCCGCTCAAGGCGCGCGGCGGCATCATCGGCGCCCTCAACATCAGCCGGCACGAAGTCGGCTGCTATACGCTCGCCGATGTCGCGGTGGCCCAGCAATGCGCCGACCTGATCGCGCCCTATATTTTTGCGCTGATCCAGACCGAGGAGGCGCGCCGGGCGATGCTCGCCGAAAGCGAAGCGCACAATCGGGTGGAACTGCTCAGGGTCGGCGCCTCGCAACTAACGGAAGGCATGGAGCGGGAGCGCCGCCGCATGGCCATGGACCTGCACGACCAGACGCTTGGCGATCTTGCCCGCATTGCGCGCCAGGTTTCGGCGTTTCGCAGCCAGGGCGTGGCGCGGGCGGCGCAGCTTGCCGACCTCGAGCAGGAGGTCGTCGGCTGCCTCACCGAATTGCGCCACATCGTCGACGACATGCGGCCAAGCGTGCTCGAACTGTTCGGCTTGCGCGATGCCGTTGAAGCGCATCTCAACCGCAGTGTCGCCAGAGCCAAGCCGCCGATTGCCGTGCGCATCGCCGATACCAGCGCCGGCAGCGCCGACAATTTGTCGGAGCCGATGCGCACGGCGCTCTACCGGATCGTCCAGGAAGCCATCAACAACGCGGTTCGTCACGCCGCACCGCACCGCATCGACGTGCTGCTGGACGCGACCGAGACCGTGCTGCGGGTCGTCGTCACCGATGACGGCCAAGGCTGCGGCACGGTCGATCCGGCCGCGCATGGCGGCATCGGCCATATGCATACGCGGGCGGCGCTCATCGGCGCACGCCTGCGTATCGGCCGGGCCAGCCGGAAGAGCAGCGGAACGCGGGTGGTCATCGAGATCGACCGCCAGCCCTTGCAAGGCAAGGCGGCCGTTCTAGCAGCAGCAACGCCCGAACACCGGGTCGTGTCGGAGGCACTATGATGCTGGTCATGATCGCCGAGAATGACGGGCTGCACCGCACATTCGCGCGGCAAACCGTTGAGCAATTATGGCCCGGCGATGTCGAGGTGATCGAGGCCGGCGATGGCGAGGACGCCATCAATCTGGCGGCCGAGCGCCAGCCGCCGCATGTCGTGCTCGACCTGCAGCTGCCCAAGGCGACGGGGATCGAGGTCGCCCGTTCGATCTGGAGCCGCTCTGCTGGCACGCATATCCTGTTCTGGTCGAATTTCGCCGACGAAGCCTATGTCCGAGGCGTGGCGCGCATCGTGCCGCCCGGTTCGGTCTACGGCTATGTGCTGAAATCGGCGACGGAAGAAGGCATGCGCTCGGCCTTGCGCGGCGTTTTCCGCGAAGGCCACTGCATCATCGACCGCGAGATCCGCGGCATCCAGCACCGCGTGCAGGATCGCTTCGAAGGCATCACCGACGGCGAGTATGAAAGCCTGATCGATATCGCGCTCGGCCTCACCGACCGGGCCATTGCGTCGCGCCGGGGGCTGTCGATCCGCGGCGCGCAGAGCCGCATCAAGCATGTCTACGAAAAGCTTGGCATCGTGCCTGCCGAGGACGGCGCCGGCGATGCGTCAGTCTTCAACTCGCGCACGCGGGCGATTTATCTTGCCATGGCGCGTGGTCTGATCAATGTCGATGCGCTGCGCCGCGAACAGGACCGCCTCGACGCCTGGCTGGCCAACACGGCGCTGCCGCCCCAAGGCCATTGATCCCATAGAAAATCATCGGACGCGGTTGCGACTGTGCAAACACACAGTCGTTGCTGCGGGTAGGCCGGTATCGCTCCTGCGGAGCGACGACTAACCTCACCCCAACAAAAAATAAGATATACGGGAAGCGCTTATGCCATTCGCCAGCATATGGATGCTCTTGGGCGAACCGAAGAGCCAATGATGGCTGCGTCGGTGGGTGCCCGCCATTCCGGTTTCGGCGACGTTGTTGGCAACGCGGCCATGGAAAGGCTGGCGAGCGGCTTCGGCTTCATCGAAGGGCCGGTGTGGCACCCCTACGAGAAATGGCTGGTGTTCAGCGATATTCCCGAAAGCCGCATGTACAGGCGAAGCCCCTCGGGCGATGTCGAGCTGTTCCGGGAGCCGAGCCACAAGGCCAATGGCAACACGCTCGATCGCCAGGGCCGACTGGTCACCTGCGAGCATGCGACGAGCCGCGTCACCCGCGCCGAACCGAACGGCAGCACGACGGTGCTGGCCACGCATCACGGCGACAAGCAGCTCAACAGCCCCAACGACATTGTCGTCGCCACCAGCGGGTCGATCTACTTCACCGATCCGGGCTTTGGCCGGGTGGAGTTCTACGGCGTGCCAAGACCTCAGGAGCTGTCGTTCCAGGGCGTCTATCGGATCGACGGCGATGGCGTCCGGTTGACGCTGGTCGCCGACGATTTCGCCCAGCCGAACGGGCTGTGCTTCTCGCTCGACGAGTCGCGGCTGTTCATCAACGACACAGAGCGCGGCCATATCCGGGTGTTCGGGGTCGAGGCGAATGGCGATCTGAACGGCGGCGCCGTATGGGCCGTGACCGAAGGCACGGAGCCGGGAGCGCCGGACGGCATGAAGATCGACAGCCGTGGCAATCTCTACTGCACCGGCCCCGGCGGCATCCATGTCTTCGATGCCTCAGGCGACATTCTGGGTGTCATCGCGACGCCGGAAGACTGTGCGAATTTCACCTTCGGCGACGAGGATCTGAAGAGCCTCTACATCGCTGCGTCGACGTCGCTTTACCGGCTAAGGGTTCGTGTGCCGGGGTTGAGACTGTTTTGAGCCCGGGATCATCCGTGCTCAAATCGGGATGGGAGGTCCGCCGGCCTGAAAGCCGGTGGCAAGTGCAGCAGTCAACATCACATGGGAGGACTATGACATGAAGAAACTACTGGTCTTGAGTACCCTGGCGGCCATGCTGGCCTCAGGCACGGCGTTGGCAGACACCAGTGGCAAGAAGATCGCCTTCTCCAACAATTATGCCGGCAATTCGTGGCGGCAGGCGATGCTCGACAGCTATGGCATCGTCACCAAGAAGGCGGTTGCCGACAAGGTGGTCGGCGCTGCCGACATCTTCACCACGGCCGACAAGGAAGTGCCGACCCAGGCGGCCCAGGTGCAGAACCTGATCCTGCAGGGCTATGACGCCATCGTCATCAACGCCGCCTCGCCCGATGCGCTCAACGGCGCCATCAAGCAGGCCTGCGACGCCGGCATCACCGTCGTTTCCTTCGACGGCACCGTCACCGAACCTTGCGCCTACCGCGTGGTCGTCGACTTCAAGGACATGGGCAAGCAGGAAGTCGAGCAGATGGCCAAGTTCCAGCCCAAGGGCGGTAATCTCCTGGAAATCCGTGGCCTTGCTGGCACCTCGATCGACGATGCCATCCATGCCGGCATCCTCGAGGGTGTCGCTGCCCATCCCGAGTTCAAGATCGTCGGCTCGGTGACTGGCGACTGGGACCAGACCACGGCGCAGAAGGCGGTGGCTACCATCCTGCCGTCGTTGCCGGATGTCGTCGGCATCGTCGACCAGGGCGGTGACGGCTATGGCGCCGCACAGGCCTTCGCCGCCGCCGGCAAGCCGCGCCCGACCATCATCATGGGCAACCGCCAAGATGAGCTGCAGTGGTGGAAGGAACAGAAGGACAAGGACGGCTACAACACCTGGTCGGCGTCGATCGCGCCCGGCGTGTCGTCGCTCGCCTTCTGGGTGGCACAGCAGGTGCTCGACGGCCGCACCGACATCCCGCACGATCTCTTGGTGCCGTATCTCGCCTTCACCCAGGACGATTTCGAGGCCGAGCTGCCAAAAATCGTCAAGGGCGGCGTCGCCAGCCACGAATACACGCAGGAAGATGCCATCGCGGCCATCAAAGCCAACATCAAGTGATGGCTGACCTGTTGCCGCTGGCATCGCCGACCGGATATCGTTGAGCATGCCTGAGGCCAACGCAGACACCGCCAGACTGGACGGCGCCGAAAAACATCTCGGCGCCGCCAAATTGGACATAGTCAGACTGAACGGGGCCGAAAAACATTTCGGCGCCGTTCGGGCGCTTAACGGCGTCGACTTCCACGTTGTATCAGGCGAGTGCGTCGGCCTGGTCGGCCACAATGGCGCGGGTAAATCGACGCTGATGCATATGGTGGCGGGCACAATGGTGCCCGACAGCGGCCAGATCGCCGTGCGCGGCGGCATCGAGGACCATTATTCGGTGCCGCGCGCGCAAAAGCTCGGCATACGCTGCGTGTTCCAGGAATTGTCGCTGTGCCCCAACCTCAGCATCGCCGAAAACACCCGCATCAACCACCCGTCGCTGCGCGGTTTTAGCTGGCGGCGCAAGGCGGCCGATCTTATCGCCGCCAAGCTCGACGAGATTTTTCCGGGCCACAGCATATCGGCAGCCGACATTGCCGGCGACCTGTCCATCGGCCGGCGCCAGATGGTCGAAGTGGCGCGCGCCTTCACGGTGACGCAGGACCCGCTCGAACTGGTCATCCTCGATGAGCCGACATCCTCGCTCGACGCGCATACGGCCGGCCAGTTGCTGGCCTTCGTGCGCCGCTTCGTCGCCGGTGGCGGCAGCTGCATCCTGATCTCGCATGTGCTGGGCGAGGTGCTGAACAATGCCGACCGCATCGTGGTGATGCGCGACGGCAAGGTTGTCGCCGCCGATGCGGCCAAGGCTTTCGATCGCGAAAAGCTGGTGACGGCGATGGGTGGCGCGGAAGCGCGCGAGAAGATCGTGGCCGAGGTGGCGGCCAAATCAGCGGCCGGCCCGCTGCGGGTTCGAGCCCGCCCGGCACGGCAGGAGGACGGCAAGGAACTCGTCGCGCATGCGGGCGAGATCATCGGCCTGGCCGGGCTTGCCGGCCATGGACAGACGGATCTGCTGTTGGCGATCTTCGCCGCTGCTCAGCGCGCCAGGACCGGCATCGAGGTGACCGCGCCGGTGGCGCTGGTGGCTGGCGACCGCCAGTCGGACGGAATCTTTCCGCAATGGTCGATATCGGAGAACATCGGCATCCGCTCGCTGGCGCGCTTGCGCACCGGTCTGTTGATCTCGCCGCAGCGGGAAGCGGAACTGGGCGCATTCTGGCAAAAGAAGATCGGCATCCGCACGCCGGACATGAACAACAACATTTTTTCACTGTCCGGCGGCAATCAGCAGAAAGCCCTGTTCGCGCGGGCGCTCGGCTCGGACGCCAAGATCGTGCTGATGGATGATCCGATGCGCGGCGTCGATATCGGCACCAAGCTCGAAGTCTATGACCTCGTGCGCGAAGAGGCGCGCCTCGGCCGCACCTTCCTCTGGTACACCACCGAAACCGAAGAGCTCGACAATTGCGACCACATCTATGTCTTCAAGAACGGCCGCATCGTCGCCAATCTTCGGCGCGACGAGTTGACGGAGGAAAAGATCATCCAGTCCTCGTTCGGCGACGCGGCCTGAGATGACAATGGCTTCCGTCGCGACCGCCCCGAAAGGCTCTTCCGAACGCGGCGCGCTGGCGCGGGCCAGGCTGCTGCGCGGCCTGCTGCCGGCGCTGTCGCTGGTGCTGGTGCTGCTGGCCATCGCCTGGCTCAACCCGCGCGCCATCAGCTATTTCGGCTTCAGCCTGATGCTCAATCTGGCGATCCCGATCGCGCTGGCGACGATCGCGCAGATGTTCGTCATCGCAGGCAATGAGCTCGATCTGTCGATCGGCACCTTTGTCGGTTTCGTCGGCTGTGTCACCGCGACATGGCTGAAGGATGCGCCGCTCACCGGCGTCGTCATCCTGCTCGGCTCGATCGGTGTCTATGCGCTGCTCGGGGCGCTGATCCATCTGCGCAATCTGCCGTCGATCGTGGTGACGCTGGGCATGAGCTTTGTCTGGCAAGGGCTTGCCATTCTCGTCTTGCCAAAACCCGGCGGCAAGGCGCCGGACTGGCTGCTGTCGCTGATGGCCTTCAAGCCGCCCTTCATTCCGTTCCCGATCATTGCCGCGCTGCTGATTGCGGCGGTCGTCCATTTCGGCCTGATGCGCACCTCCTATGGCGTCATCCTGCGTGGCTCCGGGGGCAATCCTGCGGCGCTTGGGCGCGCCGGCTGGTCGCTGCTCAAAACCAAGATCGTGCTGTTTGCGCTGACCGGCCTGTTCGGCGTGCTCTCCGGCATGGCGCTGATCGGTATCACCACCTCGGCCGATGCCAATATCGGCAATGGTTACACGCTGCTGTCGATCGCCGGCGTCATCCTCGGCGGCGGCGAATTCGTCGGCGGCCGGGTGTCGCCGATAGGCGCCGTGCTCGGCGCGCTGACATTGGCGCTCGCCGCCTCGCCGCTTCTCACCTTCATGCACATTCCACCCGACTGGCAGGTGGCCGCCAACGGCGCCATCCTCATCATCGTGCTGGCGGCCCGGGTGCTGATCAGCCGCAAGGAGAGGTGAGATGGCCTCGCTGCGGACAATGCTCGCCAAACCCTGGATCTGGTCGTTTCTCGGCGCGGTTCTGGTGTGGCTGGCAACCATCGCCTTCACCGGCGGCTATGGCGGCGGCGGCATGATCACCGCGGCCTTGTCGCTCGCCGTCTTCACCGTCATCGTCGGCGTCGGCCAGATGTTCGTCATCACGCTCGGACCTGGCAATGTCGACCTGTCGCTGCCGGCCAATATCGGTCTGGCCAGCGCGGTCGCTATGAAAGTCATGGACGGTAACGACTCCATGATCGCGGTCGGGCTGCTGGCAGCGCTCGCCTGCGGCATGGCCATCGGCGCCGCCAACTATCTGTTGATCTGGGCGCTACGCATTCCGCCGATCATTGCCACCTTGTCGGCAAGCTTCATCATCCAGTCGATCGACATCAGCTATGGGCGCGGGCTGCAGATCAAGCCGCCGCCGGGCTTCGCCGATTTCGCCAACTGGCAGATTCTTGGCATTCCGGTGCTGGCGATCCTCACCGTGCTGTTCACCATCGGTGCTGCCATCGCGCTGCAACGCATGATCTACGGTCGCTCGGTGCTGGCGATCGGCCAGAACATCCGTGCTGCATGGCTGGCCGGCGTCAATGTCGGCCGCATCCGCTTCCTCACCTACACGCTGTCGGGCGCGCTGGGCGGCATCGACGGAGCGCTGCTGGCCGGCTATTTCCGTGGCGCCAATGTCGATATCGGCAACGAGTATCTCCTGGCCTCTATCGCCGTCGTCGTCATCGGCGGCACCTCGGTGGCCGGCGGCAAGGCCAATGTGCCAGGCGTCTGGGGCGCAGCGCTGTTCCTGGTGCTGCTGTTGACCATGCTCAACACATTTGGCGTCAGCGCCGGCGTTCGGCTGTTGCTGACCGGGCTGATCATCGTTGGCGTCATCACGGTGGCGGGCGGGCAGAAGGCAGTGCGGTAGAGCCTGTTCCATCCCGATGGAATCGGGATGGCGCTCTATCTTTTTGCTTGAGCATGATTTCTCCGAAAACCAGGTTCCACTTTTCGGGATCATGCTCTGGCCGATCACCTGCGTCAGCCTTCTCATGACTCCAGATGCCTGTTCAGCATCAGCCGCAACTCATCCAGCACCTCGTCGCGCAGGCGCTCCTCGCCGACCAGCGTCAGAGGTATGCGCATAAGCTGTGGTACGATCACCGCCAGGCGCTCCGCCTGCTCCGCCGGCAAGGGCGGATAGGCTTGCGCAAACAAGGCGGCGATCTGCTCCCGGCGGCGGGCGCGCACCGCACGCCGCCACTGATCGTCGCCGGGCAGATCGAGCAGCGCCGAATAGACCGGATGCGTGGCCATGAACGTGCCCAGCAACGCGAACAACTGGTCGGCGATTGTCGCCGCGTGCATCGCCTCGGTTTGCTCGCGCAGGCCATCGAGCTCGGCCGACAGCTCTTCCGCCGTGGCGACCAGGATCGCCTGCGCCATGGCCTGCTTGGTCGGGAAGAACAGGTAGAGCGTGCCGATTGCCGCCCCCGCCCTGGCAGCGATCTCGGTCATCGTCGTGGCCTCGAAACCCTTTTCGACGAACAGCTCCGCGGCTGCCGCCATCAGGGCCGCGACGCGATCGTGGCCTCTTTTTTGCTGCGGCGCGCGCGGCTGCGGCAGTGTTGTGCTTGCCTTTTCAGAGGTCATCCTCATACTTCCAAAAGTGAGACCATCCTCATATATACGTGAGAGTATCCTCATACATATGTGAGGTCAGCCTCATATGACGCAGACCACCCTCATATCTAGCACGGCGGCTATCATGCCAGCGTTGCCGGACATTACCACGATGATCACCACCATGCAGGACCGTCCGCAACAACACGGATGGAAGGTTCTGAGCAACCACGCTGGCCGCCGCCAACAAAGGCCCGATCCTTTTGATCAGCCTGCCGGCTGCGTTCCGCGGCATGGGCTCAGGTGCTCGACCCTGGAAAAATCAACAATCTGGCGTGGGCGCCGTCGGCTACATCATCGCCGCCGCCGTGCTGGTCGTCGCATTCGGCCGTCTCGGCGACCAGTTCGGCCGGGCCGAAATGTACAATCTTGGTACTCAATCGAGGAGACGCTGCTCTGGTCGGCGATCTTGATGCTCGGCGCAGCGCCGATCTCCGGCTGTTTCTGGGATCGTTTCGAAGGCGTTTCGTTTTCTGTTGGCGGCATGGTGGCGGGTGCCGCGAGCTTCGTGGCGCTGCTGGCCCTGCCAGCCCCTGCTTCTCCTACACGGCCGTTGCCGGGCTTCTGTTCCTCCACGGCCTCGGCTGCGGCCTCTTCGTGACGCGGCGGGCGCAGCGCCGACGCGCAATTGCCTGGCAGCCTAGGCAGCAAGTCGACGGTAGGCTCACGGCCAAGCATTGGGCCAGAGGCGGATCGGGTTTCCATTTGCGGCACGGCCTAGTAAACCCATCCGCGATCGCAGCCGGTCTCGGGAGGTTCCGCGTGTCCAATTCTGTCAACGTCGCAAACGAGAACGGCGTTGCCATCGTCACCATCGACAATCCGCCGGTCAATGCGCTGAGCTTCCATGTCCGCGAGCCGTTGATGCAGGCCCTGGTTTCGCTGCGCGACGATCCATCGGTCGCGGCCATCGTCATCGCCTGCGCCGGGCGTACCTTCGTTGCCGGCGCCGACATCACCGAGTTTGGCAAGCCGCTGCAGCAGCCAGAGCTGCGCGCCATCGTGGCGACGCTGGAGACCATTGCCAAGCCGACGGTTGCCGCCGTCCATGGCACCGCGCTCGGCGGCGGGCTGGAACTGGCGCTCGGCTGTCATTTCCGCGTCGCCGATGTCCAGGCTAGGCTCGGCCTGCCTGAAGTGAAGCTCGGGCTGCTGCCGGGTGGCGGCGGCACGGTGCGGCTGCCGCGCCTCGTCGGTGCGCTAAAGGCGCTCGGCATGATCGTTTCTGGAACGCCGATCGGCGCGGGCGATGCGCTGGTCTCGGGCCTGGTCGATGCGCTCTTCGACCGCGACCTTGTCGCGCAAGCTGTTCGTTTCGCCGGCGAAATGGTTGCCGAGGGCAGGCCGTTCATACCGGTGCGCGAGCGCGACGAGCGGCTCCAGGAAGTCGATCTCCCGGCCTTCGACAAGCAAGCGGCGGAGCTGGCGAAAAAGGTGCGCGGCCTCGAAGCGCCGGTCGCCTGCGCGCAAGCGGTCCGCAACGCCATCTCGCTGCCGTTCGAGGAAGCGCTGGCGGCGGAGCGGGCGCTGTTCCTAAAACTCGTCGCCGGCGACCAATCGCGTGCCCAGCGGCACCTGTTCTTCGCCGAACGTGAGGCAGCAAAGGGCCCCGGCAAGGACGTCGCAAGGCGCCAGATAGAACGCGTTGGTGTCATCGGCGCCGGCACGATGGGCGGCGGCATCGCCATGGCGTTTGCCAATGGCGGTTATCCCGTGACCTTGCTGGAAACCAGCGGCGAAGCACTGCAGCGCGGGCTGGCGACGATCGAGAAAAACTATTCCGTTTCGGTCACGCGTGGTTCGTTGTCGGAAGACGCCAAGAGCGAGCGGCTCGGCCTGTTCAAGGGGTCCACCGACTACGGCGACCTCGCCGATTGCGACCTTATCGTCGAGGCGGTGTTCGAGGACATGGCGGTCAAACACGAGGTGTTCGCAAAAGTCGACGCAGTGGCCAGGTCCGGCGCGATCCTGGCCACCAACACTTCCTATCTCGACGTCAACGCCATCGCCGCCGCGACGTCGCGGCCGCAGGATGTCGTCGGCCTGCATTTCTTTTCGCCGGCCAATGTCATGAGGCTGCTGGAGATCGTGCGGGCCGAGAAGACCGCGCCGGACGCACTGGCGACGGTCGTCGAGTTGGCGCGGCGCATCGGCAAGGTGCCGGTCGTCGTTGGCGTCTGCCACGGTTTTGTCGGCAACCGCATGCTGGCCGCGCGGGGTTCGGAATCAGAGGCGCTGCTGCTTGAGGGCGCAACGCCCAGCCAGATCGACAAGGCATTCACCGATTTCGGCTGGCCGATGGGGCCTTTCCAGATGGGTGACCTCGCCGGGCTCGACATCGGTTGGCGCAACCGCAAGGCGCGCGGCCTGACGGCAGTGATTGCCGACACGCTGTGCGAACAGGGGCGTTTTGGCCAGAAGACCGGCAGCGGCTTCTATCGCTACGAGAACGGCTCGCGCACGCCTGCTCCCAATCCGGAGGTCGAAGCGCTGATCCGCGACAAGGCGGCGGAAAAAAGCATCGCGCCGCGCACCATCGGCACCGAGGAGATCATCGAGCGCACGCTCTATCCGCTGGTCAACGAGGGCGCGAAGATCCTCGAGGAGAAGATCGCCGCCCGCGCCTCCGACATCGATATCGTCTGGGTCAATGGCTACGGCTTTCCCGTGGGCAAGGGCGGACCGATGTTCTGGGCCGGGCTCGAAGGGGCGAGCAAGATCATCGAGCAGTTGGACTACTGGCATGAGCGGACCGGCAAGGATGTGTTCAAAGTAGCGCCGCTGCTCAGGCAGATGGCTGAAACCGGTTCGTGGGAAGACACTGCCGCCGGACAGTGATGGCGGTCGTGCGGTGATCGTGTAGGGGGAACGCGTGAAAATGAATCACCCTTTGAAGCTTTCCTACTTGCGAGACATCGGGTTTGCTGAGTGGGATCCAATAGGTTTGCTGGCAAAAGGCGAGGTTTGGAACCACAAGCCCTTTGCAGATGAGTATGATTCGTATCTCCTTGAAGCGGCTGGACGGCTCCAAAGAGACTGGGTGTTGGAAGATGCTGTGAATTTTCTCATGGAGATCGAACGCGATCATATGGGATTGGGTCAGAGGGCAACCTCTCGTGCGCGTGCGGAGGCCACAGCGAAAGCGATCAGCGCCTATCTGGGCAGTGTTGGCGGGCAGGTTTCAGACTGACTCAGTGCGTCAAATTTGACCATGTGGACAAAAGTCAAGCGTCGTTCCATAGTTCCCCGTCTACATTCCTGAGAACAGCCGGCTCGACACGGCTGTCAGCCAGAGGGGCACTTCCATGAAAGACGACAACAGCAAGATTCAAGGGCTTTCGCGACGCAACGTGCTGGAACTGGGCGCTCTCGGACTGGCGGCCGCCATGCTGCCGGGCAGCGCCTTCGCCAAGGACAAGAAGCTCAAGGTGGCGGCGATCTTTGCCACGCCGATCGAGGAGCCATGGGACAACCAGATCCATGTCGCCTTGCAGAAGGCCGAGAAGGAACTCGGCATCGAGTACAAATGGTCGGAAAAGGTGCAGACCGCCGATTTCAGCCGCGTGATGCGCGAATATGCGCAAGGCGGCTATCAGCTGGTGCTGGGCGATGCCTTCGCCGCCGAGCGTGAATCGCGCAAGACGGCCAAGCAGTTCCCGAAGACCGCCTTTCTGTTCGGCTCAGGCGCCGGGCCGGCGGAGCCTAATTTCGGCGTCTTCGACAACTGGATCCACGAGCCGGCCTATCTCTCCGGGTTGATCGCCGGCAAGATGTCGAAGTCGGGTACGGTCGGCGCCGTCGCGGCGATGGGCATTCCGGAAGTGAACCGGCTGGTCAACGCCTTCTTTGCCGGCGCCAAGGAGGTCAATCCGAACATCAAGAAGAAGGTCGCCTTCATCGGTTCGTTCTTCGATCCGCCGAAGGCCAAGGAAGCGGCGATCGCCCAGATCGATGCCGGTGCAGACGTCATCTATGCCGAGCGCTTCGGCGTCATCGAAGCGGCGGCGGAAAAGAAGATCCTGGCCATCTCCAACATGTCGGACCAGGCGAGCCTCGGCCCCGACACGGTGATCACCGGGCCGGTCTGGGACATGTACCCGACCGTCGAACAGGCGATCAAGCTGGTCAAGGCCGGCGTCTTCACCGCGCAGGACTATGGCGATTTCTCGCGCATGGCCAAGGGCGGTTCGTTCCTGGCGCCGTACCACAAGTTCGACAAGACGCTGCCGGCGGAGGTCAAGGACCTGGTCGAGAAGAAGAAGGCCGAGATTCTGGAAGGCAATTTCCGGGTGGATGTCGACGAGAACACGCCGGTCTCGGATTGATCTTTCACCCTCCCCCTTGTGGGGAGGGTCGATCCGCGAAGCGGAGCGGGGTGGGGGTCTCGTAGGGCGCACCCCCACCCCGTCTCACGATCTTCGCTTCGCTGCGATCGTAAGCCGACCCTCCCCACAAGGGGGAGGGTGAGGAGCCGCTCCAAACGCCACCCTCAAAACGGGAAAAGCCCCTTGCCGACGCCCGCCCCTCTCATAGAAATGCGCGGCATCTCCAAAAACTTCGGCGCCGTCAAGGCGAACGAGGCCGTCGATCTGAGCGTCGCGCCCGGCGAAATCCTCGGGCTGCTCGGCGAAAACGGCGCCGGCAAGACCACCTTGATGAACGTGCTGTTCGGCGCTTATGCGCCGGATGCCGGCGAGATTCTGATCCAGGGCAAGCCGGTGCGGATCACCAGTTCTGCCGATGCGCTGGCCGCCGGCATCGGCATGGTGCATCAGCATTTTCACCTGGCACCAAGGCTTACGGTTCTGGAGAACCTGCTTATCGGCATCCCAGGCAAATCCGGCCGCATCGACCGCGCCGGCGGGCTGGCGCGGCTGGCCGAGATCGGCCGCCAGCATGGGCTGACGCTCGATCCCGACCTTCCGGTCTCGTCACTCTCGGTCGGCGAGCAGCAGCGGCTCGAAATCGTCAAGGCGCTGTTTCGCGGCGCCAGGCTCCTGATCCTCGATGAGCCGACGGCGGTGCTGGCGCCGACCGAGGTCGACGGGCTGTTTTCGGCGTTGCGCTCGATGGCGGCGCAAGGGCTCGGCATCATCTTTATTTCGCACAAGCTCAACGAAGTCAGGGCGCTGACGCATCGCTGCGTCGTGCTGCGGCATGGCCGCGTCGCCGGCCGCGTCGACGACCCGGCCAACACGACATCCTCCGAGATGGCGCAGCTGATGTGCGGCCACGAAATCGTGCCGCCGGCGCGGGGACCGTCGACCCCCGGAGCAGCGGTCCTGACGCTGGACGGGATATCGACATCGCACCATTCGGGCATGGCGCTGCGCGATGTGTCGCTCTCGGTCCGCGCCGGCGAGATTCTCGGCATTGCCGGTGTCTCCGGCAATGGCCAGCGGACGCTGGCCGAGGTGATTTCCGGCGTACGTGTGCCAGATGCTGGCCAGATGACGATAGCCGGCAAACAAGTGTCGCGGTTTTCGCCTCGCGAGTTGCAGGCGCTTGGTCTCGGCCGCATTCCGGAAGACCGCATGACGACCGGGCTGGTCACCAATCTGCCGCTCGCCGACTCCATGGTTTTGCCGCGCATCGGCACGGCGGCGTTCAGCAGCCGAGGCCTGCTCAAGCCGGATGCGATCCGAGCCTTCGCCGAAGAACAGATCAAGGCCTACGACATACGCTGCCCCGGACCGATGACGCGCGCCGGGGCGCTGTCCGGCGGCAATCTGCAAAAGGCGCTTCTGGCGCGCGAGCTTGCGTTCGATCCGAAGGTGCTGATCGTCTCCCAGCCAACCCGTGGCCTCGACATCGGTGCGGCCCGTTTCATCCATGAAAAATTCCTCGATATGCGCGCCAAGGGTTGTGGCCTCATCGTCATCGGCGAGGATCTCGAAGAATTGCTGGTGCTCTGCGATCGCATCGCGGTGATGTATGAGGGCCGCATCGCCGGCACGCTCGACAGCACTGACGCCACGATCGCACGGCTCGGCCTGCTGATGACCGGGGCCGGAAAGGCGGAGGCGGTGGCCTGATGTTCCGTCTCGAAGCCCGCACCTCGACGCCCACCTGGTTCAATCTGGCGCTGCCTCTGCTGGCCATCGGGGCGACGCTCATCCTGTGCAGTGGCCTCATCGCGCTGGCCGGCGCCGGCGTTCTCGAAGCCTATGGCGTGATGTTTACGGCTTCGTTCGGTGACAGCTATGCCATCACCGAAACGCTGGTGCGCGCAGCACCTATGGTCTTCACCGGGCTCGCGGTCGCCGTCGCCTTCCGGGCGAAATTCTGGAACATCGGCGCCGAGGGCCAGTTGCTCGCCGGCGCGGTCGCCAGCTGCTTTGTCGGCGCCATCCCCATGCCAGGGCCGCTCGCCATGCTTTTGATGGCGCTGGCGGGTGCGGCGGCCGGGGCTGCGGTGGCGCTGGTGCCGGCGACGCTGCGGGTGAAGTTCAAGGTCGATGACGTCGTCTCCTCGCTGCTGCTCAACTCGGTCATCTATTACGCCCTGATGGCGCTCATCGAAGGGCCATGGAAGGATACGTTCAGCGGCTATCCGATCTCGCCGCCGATCGAGGATTCGGCCAATTTCCCGGTGCTGCTCGAAGGCACAAGGCTGCATCTCGGCGTCCTCGTGGCGCTGCTCGCCGCACCGATCATCTGGTTCCTGATCGTGCGCACCACACTCGGCTTCAAGATCAGGGTCACCGGCGAAAATCCGGAAGCGGCGCGCTATGGCGGCATCCATGTCGAGCGGGTGCTGATCTCGACGGCGTTGCTCTCCGGCGCGCTGGCGGGGCTCGCCGGCGTCGGCGAGGTCGGCGGCGTGCATTTCCAGGTGATGAGCGACATTTCGCCGGGCTACGGCTATTCCGGCATCGTCGTTGCCATGCTGGCGCGGCTCAACCCGCTCGGCGTGGTGCCGGCGGCGATCTTCCTTGCCGCCGTGATGACCGGCGCCGAGGCGATGTCGCGGGCGACCGGCGTCCCGGCCTTCCTCAGCGATGTCATCCAGGGCACCGCGCTGCTTGCCATGCTGGTGGCACTGCTGTTCACCGCCTATCGCATCCGCAGCGTCGGAGCTGCCAAATGAGCGCGGTGTTCGAACAGATCTTTCAGGTCGGGTTTCTCGCCGCCATCATCCGCATCGCCACGCCGCTGGCTTTTGCCACGCTGGGCGAGATGTTCTCCGAGCGGGCCGGCGTGCTCAATCTCGGCATCGAAGGCATCATGCTTTTGTCGGCGATGACCGGCTTCACCGCGACCAGCCTCAGCGGCAGCCTGTGGCTGGGCGTGCTGGTGGCGGTGCTGACCGGCATGCTGATGGGCGCGCTGCATGCGCTGTTCACGGTGGCGCTGGGCCTCAGCCAGCATGTCTGCGGCATCGGCGTGACACTGTTTTCGTCGGGCCTTGCCTATTTCCTCTACCGGCTGATTTTTGGCCAGCAATCGGTGCCGCCGAATATCAAGGGATTCGCCACGCTGCCGATTCCGTTTCTCTCCGACATTCCGGTGCTCGGGCCGGCCATCTTCAACCAGTTTTCGCTGGTCTACATGGCGATGCTGGCCATCCCCTTGGCGGCTTTCGTGCTCTACAGCACGCCATGGGGCCTGTCGGTGCGCATGGTCGGCGAAAATCCGCGCGCCGCCGATTCGGCCGGCGTCAGCGTCATTGCCACGCGCTTCCAGGCGGTCATCCTCGGCGGCGCCCTGATGGGCTTGGCCGGCGCGTTTCTGACGATGGCGCAGTTCAACGCCTTCACCTTCGGCGTCGTCTCTGGGCGCGGCTGGGTAGCGATCGCGCTGGTCGTCTTCGGCCGCTGGGACCCGTGGCGCTCGGCCGGGGCGGCGCTGCTGTTCGCCTTCGTCGATGCCTTGCAATTGCGCATGCAGGCCAGCGGGCTCGGCCACATCCCCTACGAGGCGTTCCTGATGCTGCCCTTCATCTTCACCATCGTCGCCATGGCAGTGATGTCGCGCAATGCGGTGGCGCCTTCGGCATTGCTGAAGCCGTTTCGGCGGGAAGAGCGGTAGCAAGGGTAGCAAGGCTTGGGTTCCTCGCCCCCACGAAGGTGGGGGAGAGGTGTCTCGGCGAAGCCGAGACGGAGAGGGGGAATGGCTCGACCTCGTCGTGGTCCCGTGAAAACTCCAGCGTCGCAGCCCCTCCCCGTCCGCTTCGCGGCCACCTCTCCCCCGCTTCACGGGGGCGAGGAACCTAGATTCTGGAAAGCCTCACATCGCCGTAAAGCCATTATCCACGAACAGATGCGCGCCATTGACGAAGCTGGCCTCGTCGCTGGCGAGATACAGCGCCGCCTTCGCCACCTCTTCCGGCTCGCCGATACGGCCTTGCTGGGCGGCCATCGCCGCGTCGGAGACGTCGACGCCGAGTTTGCTGAGATCGGCAACCTCGCGCAGGCCGTGCGGGGTGCGGATGAAGCCTGGGCAGACGGCGTTGCAACGGATGTTGCGGTCGCGGAACTCGACGGCGATGGCGCGCGCGAACATGTGGCAGGCGCCCTTGGTGGTGTCGTAGAGCACCTCCATCGGCGTCGCCGCCACCGCTGAGATCGACGAGGTGCAGACGATCGATCCGCCGCCGGCCGCTATCATGCCGGGCAGCACGGCGCGCGTCATCAGGAACATCGAGCGCACATTGACGGCATGCAGCCAGTCCCATTCCTGAACCGTCGTCTCCAGGAACGGCTTTATGACGATGGTGCCAGCATGGTTGAACAGCACGGTGACCGGCCCGAACTATTCGCTCGCCCCTTTGACCGCCGCCTGAACCTGCGCTTCGTCGGAGACGTCGGCGACAAAATGCTCGGCGACATGGCCGCGCGCACGGATCGCTGCCGCGGTGGCGGCGGCCGCTTCGCCGTTGCGGTCGATGATCGCCACCTTGGCGCCTTCGGCGGCGAAGAGTTCCGAGGCCGCCCCGCCCATTCCCGTCGCGCCGCCCGATACGATGGCGACCTTGCCGGCCAGTCTTCCGCTCATTTTCAGCTCCCCTTGTCCTATCTGGTGATTTTTCGTCCGGGCAGCGATGCTATCCCTCATGTCCCTGACGGCCAATGCATGAATGTGGTGCAGAGGAGCGCGGCCATAGGGCCATTCATGCACACCGGGCATGTCGTCGCCCGAAGCCGTTCGATCGCCCGGACGCCTCACCCAGCAAACGACGACCAATTTCTTGCCCGGTTGGAGAAAATCGTTCCAGCAATGGCCAAAAAATAGCAATCGACAAAGTCTACTGATTTTATAGATTAACCGCCGAGACGGAGGTCGGTATGTCCTATATCCAGAACGCCCAGACTGATCGCAGCGGCCAAAGGCTGGCCAATGCCCAGACTTTTCGCCCGGCCTATGCGGGCGCCTTCGCCTATCTCGTCTTTGCCCTCGCGTTTGTGTTCACCGGGGCAGTGGTCCTGGGTCTTATTCCCTGAGTGACTCTTCTCCTGGGTGACTGGGGGTAGCGGCCTACCGCTTTCAGGCAACCGGAGTTGAATGAACCCTAATCGCGGTGCGCTTTCGCGCGCCCGCTGATTGCAACGTGATGGAGGAGATGGCGATGCCGATCGAGTTCACGCATGTTCCCGGTAAAACGCACCCCGCCGGTTCGGCCGTGCCCTTTTTCTACGATTTTCTGGAGACGGCGACAAAACTGTCGCTGATCGAGGATGCCGGCTTCCAGAAGATCGTCGTCGACGACCAGGCCGGTCTGCTTACCAATATGGACATTGCCGCCCAGGCGCTGGACCGCACCTCGTCGCTGGAGGTGGTGCTGACGCATTGGGCCGGCGTGATCGAGCCGACGGTGGCGGCGCGGCAGTTAGCGGCGCTCGACGCCAAGAGCGGCGGGCGGCTGTCGCTGAGGATGCTGAGCGAGCCGCTCAACGACGACGATGCCGAGACGCGTCCGGTTGGCCATACGGTGGTCTGGCAGCGCATCGACGAATATCTGGTGCTGCTGAAGCGGCTGTGGTCGAACGACCGACCCTTCGACCATGAAGGCGCCTTCTACAGCGTCAAGGGCGGCTACGTGCCGCGCAAGGGCCCGCATGGCGCCGATGTCACCATCCGCATGGGCGGCCAGTCCGGAACCGCGCTCAAGGTCGCCGGGCGGCATGCCGATGTCTTCGAACTGACGCCTGATACGCTCGACGAGATCCGCCAGCTGATGGCGCGCGTGCGCAGCGCCGCCGCCGAACACGGCCGGGCCAGCAAGGTGCGTTTTGCGCTTCCCGTTCGCATCCGTTCGGAAGGCAACGCCACCGGCCACAAGGCGGTCGAGGTTTTCGGGCCGCCAGCGCAGATCGCGCTGTCGCTGCTGCCCTATGCGGCCCTCGGCATCCACGAATTCATGATCGTCGGTGTCGACAGGCCGCGCGAGATTGCGGCCGCCGGCCGCGAGACGATCGCGCTGCTGCGCAATTCGCTGGCACGTCGCGAAGCTGAGGTCGGCCAACCCGGGGCGTTTGTATCACGAGCCGGCTCGGACATTCACGCAGGGTAGTTGCGTACCGGAACTGACGCCTGCTGCGAATCGCGATCTTGAAACGCTGGCGGGACAGCACCCCCCTCTGTCCTGCCGGACATCTCCCCCTCAAGGGGGGAGATTGGGTGCATCACTGCTTTCGCCAATCATCAACGTTGCAGTAGTGGCGACGCCATTCAAGCTGCCGATCTCCCCCCTTGAGGGGGAGATGGCCGGCAGGCCAGAGGGGGGTGCTGTCCCTCCGGGGTCAATAACTTGCCTTGCCGCCCATTTGCGACAAGGCGGCGATGACGGCGTCTGAATCGGTCAGCGCGCCGAAGACGCCGTTCTCAACCGTGACCATGTGCAGCGCTGCCTCATGGGCCTTGCGGTCGCCGCTGGCGCAGGCGTCCGAAATGGTCAGGCACTGGAAATTCCGGTCGCAGGCCTCGCGCAACGTCGTGTGCACGCAGACATCGGTCGTGCATCCCGAAAACATGAGATGCGTGATGCCTTGCGCCCGCAGAACCAGCTCCAGGTCCGTGTAGGTGAAAGCGCCGTTGCAGGTCTTGTCGACGATGATGTCTTCCGCCGCGACGTCGATCTCCGGCACGATCTGGAAGCCCGGGCCTGAACGCAGCAGGATTTCGGTGCCTTCGAGCCCGGCCCGCTGGCGGCGCCATTTTTCGTAGGGCGTCATGTCGGCCATGTCGCCACGATAGCCTTGCCTGGTGTGGATGATCCTGAGACCCGCCGCACGCGCCGCTGCGATCAGCCGGCTCACCACAGGCAAGATCGCCCGCAATGGCGTCGGGTCATATCCCTGTTTGGCGAAGTAACCCGTCGTCGACAGGAAATCCTCCTGCAGGTCGATGACGATCAACGCGGTGTTTTCGGCGATCAGCCGGCCGTCATAGGGAAAGTCGAAAGGGGTCGCCTTGATCATCTGCCGCTCACCTCATTCCGGATAGGGCCATCGTGGCCGGGGATGTCGCCGCCGTCCATCCTGGCAGGCCGGCCGAAACCTGCCATTTGCAGGGTTTACCCCGCCTTAGGCCGATGCCGTCATCATGCGCGTTCGGTCCACGGGGACAACAAGACTTGCTGGGTGCGGTTCTGCAGATGCTGCCGGGTCGGTTCATGGATGTGCGCATGCGCGCATCCGACGACTACGATACGCGCGTCGTCGAGCGGCCCGGACGCTGGATGCAGCCGGCCGAGCTGGAGCAGCTGACGCAGGATTTGCGGCTGGTCGCGTCGAAAACGCTGGGGGATGGCAGCCTGACCTACGGTGTGTTTTCCGGCGACCGCAGCCGGCTGGAACATGCCATCATCACCGTCGTCTACCGGCGCGGCGACGGGCGGCCGATCGCCTTCAATGCGCTGGCGCCGATGGAGATATCGCTGGCCGGCAAGCCCTATGAGGTCTTGCATCTCGGACTGGTCATGGTCGATCCGGAGGAGCGCAGCCGCGGCCTGAGCTGGATTCTTTACGGCCTGACCTGCTTCCTGATGTTCCTGCGCAACCAGTTCAGGCCGGTCTGGATCTCCAACGTGACGCAGGTTCCGGCCGTGGTCGGGATGGTGGCGGAGGCCTTTGCCAACGTGTTTCCCGATCCTCATTCCGGGGCGCGGCGGTCGCTAACCCATGTCCTTCTGGCGCGGCAGATCATGGCGCGTCATCGTCATGTCTTCGGCGTCGGCGCGGATGCCGGTTTCGACGAGGAACGCTTTGTCATCACCAATGCCTATACCGGCGGATCGGATGATCTGAAAAAGTCCTTCGACGACGCGGCCAAGCATCGGGTCGAAACTTACAACGACTTCTGCCGGAACGAGCTCGATTACGGGCGCGGCGACGATGTGCTGCAGATCGGCCAGATGAATTTCCAGGCGGCGCGCATTTATCTCGCCGACGCCGTGCCGCGCGGCTCGCTTGCGGCGCTTGCGGTTGCGGGCACGGCGGCCACTTTGCAGCGGCTCATCCTGCCCGTGGTTCACTGGGCCGACAGCAGCCGGCAATGGGATGTGTTGCGACCATGGACACGCTAGCGGCTTTCTTCATAGGGCGCCGGTTCATGCGGAAGCTGACGGAAAATGGCGCATGACCTTTGACAACACATTTGTCGCCGACACCATCACCTCGCTGGCTGCCCTGGCCGGGCTGTTGATCGTCATCGCGGTCGTCGGCGGGCGGGATGCCAGCGATCCGCTGTCGCGGCGTTTTCTGTTCGGCCTGCGGGTGCTGGCGGTGCTGCTGGCCTGCCGGATCCTCGACTGGATCACTGGCTTCGGCGTCTTCCGGCTGGTCACCATCGTGGCGGCAGGCCTATTGCCGCTGGCAGCGCTGCTGCTGACCGAGGGCCTACTGCGCCGGCACGCTCCCTTCTTCCTCAAGGTTCTCGCCGCCGGCGGTGCCGTGGCCTTTCTGCTGCTGGCGATGATCCCGGAACGCTTTGCCGAGCCATGGCGAATGGCGGCGCTTCTGTTTTTTCAGTTCGGCGGCTTTTTGGCGATTGGCTGGCTGGTGGTGATGCGCGACCGCGACAGCCTATCGGCTGCCGAAAACCGCACGGTCGAGCGCATGGCGCTGTCGCTGCTGCTCATCCTTCCGTTCATGATCACCGATTATCGGCCCGGCCTGTTCGAAGTGCCGGTGCGGCTTGGCGGCATCGCCATCCTGTTCCTGTGCTGGCTGACGATCGGCTTGGGACGGTCGAGCCTCGGCCATCGCGACACGATCGGGGCTTTCGCTGTTATCGCACTGAGTTCTGTCTTTGCCGGCCTGGCTCTGGGCGGCATCGATCACATCGGCTGGCGGGGCAGTGTTCAGGGTGTGGTGATCGTGCTGTCCGCGACGCTGCTCGCCGTCATCTACAATGACAGCGTCAGCCTGGCCGCCGAAAAGCGCCGCGACTCGCTGCTGCGGCACATGGCCGAGGGCGATTTGACGGATTCTGCCCGTTTCCTGCGCGGCCTGCAGAACCATAGCCTTGTCGATGGCGCCTTGATCCTGCCGGCGGCCGAGCTTGGCGATTTCGATCTGAACGTTTTGACCCGGGCGCTGGAATTGGCCCCGGTGCGCTCGCTCGCCGATGTGCAGCCGGATGCGCTTGTCGACCAGGACATCCGTGAACAGCTGGCCTGGCTGTTCGAGAAATACGAAGCGACCCATGTGCTGCTGGCGACGCTCAATCCATTGACCGTGGTCGCGCTCAACATGCCGGCGCTGGCGTCGTCACCGGGCGTGGAAATGGAACTGCGTGCCGTCCAGCGCATGGCCATGCTGATCGCGCAACGCGAAGCGATGACGTAGACGGGCCAGCGCATTTTCGCCGGCCCGTTCTGTATCAGGATCAAGCGGCCTTGATCTTCATGTCTTCTTCTGCGCGCACCATCTTGGTCACGCCGGCGAAGTCGAGCTTGCCGGAGCCGAGCACCGGCACTTTCGCGACGACGCGCACTTCGGCCGGCACCATCAGGTCCATGGCGCCGTTGGCCTTGGCGAAGGCCAGGAATTGCGCGCGCGTGGCGTCGACGGCTTCGGTGATGAGGATCAGTTTCTCGCCCTTGCGGGCATCGGGCACGCTGGCGACCGCCGACAGCGAGCCTTTCCACAACTCACCGGCCAAGGCCTCGACAGCCGCCAGCGAGATCATCTCGCCGCCGATCTTGGCGAAGCGCTTGGCGCGGCCGCGAATGGTGATGAAGCCGGCTTCGTCGACGGTGACGACGTCGCCGGTGTCATGCCAGCCGTCTTCGAGCAGCTCGATCACGCCAGGCTTCTCGGCCCGGAGATAGCCGGCCATGACATTGGGGCCGCGCACGAACAGGCGGCCGCCATCGTCGACGCCCGGCACCGGGTCGAGGCGGTATTCCATGCCGGGCATGATCTTGCCGACGGTTCCGGAGCGGTTGTACATCGGCGTGTTGATCGAGATCACCGGCGCCGTCTCGGTGACGCCGTAGCCCTCGAGGATGCGCACGCCGAACTTCTCCATATAGGTCATGCGCGTCGCTGCCTTGACCGGTTCTGCGCCGGCAAAACAATAGCGTATCGAGCGGAAGTCGTATGGGTGCGCGGTGCGCGCATAGCCGGAGAGGAACGTGTCAGTGCCGAAGATGATGGTCGCGTTCGAGGCGTAGATCAGTTCCGGCACGATCCGGTAGTGCAGCGGCGAGGGGTAGAAATAGACCGGGACGCCCGCGACCAGCGGCAGCACGGTGCCCGCCGTCATGCCGAAGGAATGGAAGATCGGCAGCACGTTGAACACCTTGTCGCCCGAATGGAAGTCGATGCGCGACGCCGCCTGGGCGGCGTTGGCCAGGATGTTGCGGTGGGTCAGCACCACGCCCTTGGGCGTGCCTTCGGAACCCGAGGTGAACAGGATCACCGCCGGATCGTCGGGCAAGCGCTTGGCGCGCGGCGTCGACTTGCGCAGCAGGCCGAGCAGCTTTTCCCTGAGGCTGATGGTCTTGCGCAAATCGTCGAGCCAGACGATGTCCACCGCGCGGCCCATTTCCTCGACCACGGCGCCGAGCTTTGCCTGTTCGACAAACGCGCGCGACGTGAGCACCGTCTTCACCTCGGCGGCTTTGCAGGCGGACAGGATGTTGGCGGCACCGGCGGTGAAGTTGATCATCGCCGGCACCTTGCCGGAAGACATGACGCCGAGCAGCGTCGCGCAGGAGCCGTTGGCGTTGGGCAGCATGATGCCGAGCGTCTGCTGGTCGGCATAGAGATTCTGGAATTTCTCGCCGAGCACGGCGGCAGCGGTCAAAAGCTTGCCGTAACTCAGCGAACCGGTGACCGGGTCCTGCACGGCGAGCTCTCTCATGCCGCGCTCGTTCGCGGTCTGGATGATCTTTTCCAGCACGGTCTTGTCGATGTCCTGGGTGCGGAAGACGAGATCCGACATGACCTGGTAGAGGGCGGAGCCCGCGGCGGCGCGGCGCTTGCGGCCCTTCAACTCCGGCGCAACCTCGAGCTTGACCGGTTCGAGGATGGTCACCTTGACCTTCGGGAACAGGCGGTGGCGCACGTGCTGCGCCGACAGCCGCGAAAAATAGCTCTTCTCCAGCCCGTCGATGCGCACCGGCACCACCATCGAGCCGGTCTTGTCGGCGACCATGGCGGCACCATCATAGACCTTCATCAGGCCGCCGGTGACGGTGATGCGTCCCTCCGGGAAGATCACCAGCGGGTCGCCGCCCTGCACGATCTTGATCAGCGTGCGGGTCGACATCGGCTTGGCCGGGTTGAGCGGCAAAGCGCGGGCGAGTTTCATGAACGGCTTCATCCACCAGGCCTGGGCGATGGTGTAGTCGATGGCGAAGACCGGCTCTTCATCGGTCAGCGTCAAGGCCAGCGGACCGTCGAGGAAGCTGACATGGTTGAGCGCCAGGATCGGCGCCTTGCCGGCCGCCTTGAGGTTCTCCATGCCTTCGACCTCGAGGCGCAGGAAGGCGCGGAACAGGATGGAGACGAAATCGCGGAAGGCGTTGGTCGGCAGGAATTTCAGCATCAGCCAGGCGGCAATGGCGTTGGCAGCGGCGAGGCCGAACAGGATGCCACCGGTGGAGACCTTCGTCTGGATCACGGCGACAACAATGCCGCCGACGGTCATGAAGCCGGCATTGACGATGCTCACCGCGGCGACCACGCGGGCGCGGCGGGCTTCGGGCGACCAGGCTTGCACGGCGGCGAAGGTCGGCACCACGAGGAAGGCACTGGCGATAGCCATGCCGGCAAGGTCGATGGCAACGCGGATCGTGTTCGGGCCGGCGAAGAATGCGCCAAGGGTTTCGACGCTTGGTGAAGGCGGCATGCTCCAGATGGTCCAAGCGAGGTGCAGGCCGAACAGCGCCAGCAGCGCCGTGCCGACCGGTGCCGGCAACAGCACGATGCGGCCCTGCGACATCCAGGCGGCGATGGCCGAGCCGATGGCGATGGAGACGGCGAACACGGCGAGATAGACGGTGACGGCCATTTCGTTGCCGCCGAGCGAATCCTTGATCATCGTCGGCAGGATCGAAAGCACGATGGCGCCGATCAGCCAGAACCACGACGTCATCAGGCCGGCGCGCCAGATCCGCGTGTCGGTACGCAATTCCGAGACCTGACGCCAGGTCGAGCGGAAGATGTTCTTGTCGATGACGAGGTCGGGCGCCGCCGAACCGGTGGACGGAATGTAGCGGCTGACGAACCAGCAGGCGACGGCCAAGGCCATCATGATCGGTCCGAACACCGTGACGCCGATGCCATCGGCGGAAACGACGCCACCGGCGATGGTGCCGCCGAGGATGGCGGCAAACGTCGCGGATTCGATCCAGGCGTTGGCCTTGGGCAGTTCCTTGCGCTCGAGATGATCGGGCAGGATGCCGTATTTGATCGGCCCGAACAGCGCCGAGATGATGCCGAACATCAGCAGCGCCACCATCAGCACGGGAATAGACGACAGCGCGATGCCGACGACGGAGACTCCCGCCGCGGCGATCTCGGCGAATTTCAGACGCTTGGCGATGAGGGCTTTGTCGAAGCGGTCGGCGATCTCGCCGCCCAGCGCCGACAGAAGCAGGAAGGGGGCCATGAAGACGGCGCCTGCCAGGGTGACCAGGGACGCCGCCTTGTCCGCCGCCAGCGTGAACAGAATTAGGAACACCAGCGTGTTCTTGAGGAAATTGTCGTTGAAGGCGGACAGGAACTGCGTCCAGAAGAGCGGCGCAAAGCGCCTAGATGTCATCAGATGAGCTGTCGGACGATTGATCGGGGCGATTTCCATAGCGGCGACTTCCATTGGGCAAGACCGGTGCAATCCCTGGGGATCGATCAGCGGTCTTGCGTGGTTTGGGTCTTGTTCTAGCGGGAACCCGGTTACACTTCGTTACTGCGACTGACATCCATCAGCAGCTTCTCGGTCTTGGCGTCTTCCAGCCGGTTGATGAAGCGGTTCGATTCTTCCGCGTCACGCAGCGTCTTGGTGATGGTGATGGAGGTATGCACGAGCATGATGGCGGCCATCGCGTAAAACCCCTTGGCGGCAAAGCTTGCCTCCATGAAGTAGATGCCGCCTGCCATCATCGAGGCGGCAACGGCGAAGCTGGCCATGGTGAAGGTTTTCCAGGCGCTTGAATCCTTTGATGCGTAAGTGTTGGGGGTCATCGGTATGGTCCTTTCGTTTCTGGGTTAGGTTGGGTGGGCGTCGGTCTGTTTCAGGCCGGATACAATCAGGCAGGCTTGGCGATGGTCTTTGCCAGCCGTTCGAGTACGGCGTCGGCACTGCTTCTCAGCGGCGCGCCGCAACCGGCGGCGGCCAGTTTTTCACTCACCGCAGCCGGATCGCCCGACTGCTCCATCTCGGCCATGGCAGCAGCCGTGGCATCGATCTGCTTTTGCCGCGTGCGCAGCCGCAGCAGGGTTTCCTCCGCGTCCTTCAGCGCCGACAGGCTGGAGCCGGGGCTTTCGCGCAGGCGCTGGGTGGTGTCGACCGCAGCGACGATGCGTTGGCCGCGCTGCAATTCGCGCAGTCGCATTTCGGAGGCGCGGACAATCCGCTTCAGGCGCTCGATCTCGGTGGTGAAGCTTTTTTGCGCCTCGCTGGAGGCATCGCGTTCGGCTTCCAACAAGGCGATGGTTTCCGCCGCCTCGCGGGCCAGTTCGTTCTGACCCTGCTCGATGGCGGCGATCGTGCGCTTTTCCAGGTCCTCGATGCGGGCAACCAGCTTCTTGAATTGCACGACCTCTTGCTCGTTCTGGGCGATGGCGACGGCGACCGCCCGGCGCGCGGCGGCGATGGCGTCGGCGCAATCTCGGATCTGCTGGCGCAGGATCACCATCGCATTGCGGTCGACCATCGCTTCTGCGGCTTCGTGGCTATGACCGCGCATCAGCGCAAAAAACTGTTTCAACATTCCGGCTTCTCCTCTATGAACAATGTTCACGAACGCAACGTAACACATCGTGAACGGCGTTCAAGTGAAAAATGAACACTGTTCAAAAGTTTCAGATAGAGAAGGTTAATGACAGCAAAACGGGACGCCAAGCGCGAGGACCTCAAGGGCAGGCTGATCGAGGCCGCGCATGCGCATATTCAATCGTCAGGACTCGGCGGGCTGCGCGCGCGCGACATCACGGCCGACGCCGGCTGCGCGCTCGGCGCGCTCTATACCGCGTTTGCCGATCTCGACGAGCTCATCCTGCATGTCAATTCCATAACCCTGGCGCGGCTGGGCGCGGCCTTGCGCGAGGAGGCGACCAGCGCGGTTGCGCCAAGGGCCAAGCTCAAGGCGCTGGCCAAAGCCTATCTCGGCTTTGCGCGCGACAACCGCATGCTGTGGGCAGCCCTGTTCGAGCATCGCATGGCGCCCGGCGTGCCGGTGCCCGAATGGCATCTGGCGGAGCACGCCGTGCTCATCCAGCATCTGGTCGAACCGCTGGCGGCGCTGCGCCCGGCGCTGGAAACACCGGATCTTTTGGCACGCGCGCGCACGCTGTTTTCCGCGGTGCACGGCATCGTCGCCATTTCGCTCGAAGACCGCTTCATCGGCCTGGCGCCGACCGATCTCGAAGCCGAATTGCTGAATTTTGTCGATGTGCTGGTGACCGGGCTGGAGACAGAAAGAGAGTGAGCGCTGTCCGCTCTTGTGCTCGCTGCCCGCCTGGGCCAAGACGCTGCGTCCGTCTTGCTGACATCACGAAGAGCTGATGTGCCAGGGGTTCCCTGACGGTCAGGGCAGTCGTCTTTCCGGTTGGAGTGCAGCATGACGGTGTTCACACGTCGCAAACTTCTAAAGACCGCCGCAGTTGTCGGCGTTGGCGGGATAGGGCTTTCCGCCATGGGTAAATTCGGCAGCTGGGCGGCGCCGGAGCCGGTGGTGCTGAAGACAGCCAGGATCGAGGCGAAGCTGATGGATATCGGCCCAACTAGGGATGTGCTGACCTATGGCGTATCAGGCATGCCGCCGGTGCTGCGGGTGAAAAAAGGTGAGCCCTTCGCAGCGCGGCTGGTCAACGGCACCGACGATCCGACGACGATCCACTGGCACGGCATTCGCGTTCCCAACAAGATGGACGGCGTTCCGTTCCTGGTGCAGCCCTATGTCTATACCGGCGACCATTTCGACTATGCCTTCACGCCGCCGGACGCCGGCACCTTCTGGTATCACCCGCATTGCAACACACTGATCCAGATGGGCCACGGCCTGACCGGCGTCATTGTCGTGGAGAACGCCAGCGATCCGAAATTCGATACCGAGGAGGTGATCAACCTGCGCGACTGGCGGCTCGGCGACGACGGCCAGTTCATCGACCCGTTCCGGCCGCGCGACGCGGCGAGAACCGGCACCTACGGCACGCTGCGCACCGCCAACTGGCTCGACCAGCCGTCCTATGACGCGCCGACCGGAGGGCTGGTGCGGCTGAGAGTCGCCATCACTGACGTGACGCGCATCTATGCCTTTGTCGTCGAAGGCGCCGAGGCGACGGTGATCGCGCTGGACGGCAATCCGGTACCGCAGCGCTTTGCGCCCGATGCCTTGCTGCTGGGACCCGGGCAGCGGATGGAGCTGGCCATACGCATGCCCGATGATGAGGGGGCAATCGTCAGCCTGAGGGACGTCAGGGGCACCAAGCCAAAGGTGCTGGCGACCCTGCGTGCGGTTGGACCTTCTCTCAAGCGCGACCTTCGCGACCTTGCGCCGCTGGAGGTCAATCCGGTCGGGGAGGTGGATCTCGGCAGCGCCGAGCATATTTCCCTGGCGCTTAGCGCCACGGCGGAAAACGTCCCGAGCGACGGCATCTGCGGTTCGCTTGGCTACAGTTTCTGGGCCATCAACAAGGTGCCGTGGCCGGGCGACACGCCGGACCCGACCGCGCCGCTGGCCGAACTGAAGCTCGGCAAGAGCTATGTCATCGACATGGAAAATTTGACGCCGCAATCGCACCCGATGCATCTGCACGGCATGAGCTTCAAGGTGCTGTCATCCTCGACGCGCCCGGTTCAGCCGGTCATTTCCGACACCTATCTGATCCAGCCCAATGAGAAGGTCCAGCTCGGCTTCGTCGCCGACAATCCCGGCGACTGGCTGCTGCACTGCCACATCATCGAGCATCAGAAATCGGGGATGACGAGCTATGTAAGGGTGGCGTGAGGGTGCGAATCCGGTCCGAGTCATGGTCGAACAGCGGGCTTTCCAAGCACGCACAGTGGGCAAAGGTTCGGGAAAATCCGCTGGTGGAGCTGAGGAGGATCGAACTCCTGACCTCGTCATTGCGAACGACGCGCTCTCCCAGCTGAGCTACAGCCCCGTCCAGCGGATGGCGCATTTATCGGGCGCGGCGGTTTTCTGTCAAGGCGGCGTTTTGGCGAAATGACCGGGCGCAGGCGCATCGGCTTTGGCACGCGGCACAAGCCGGCTCTTGCCGGTTTGGCATGCAATGGCTACATGTCGCGCAATCAATGGAGCTTTGAATGGACGCGCTTATCGATACGCTGATCTACGCGCTCGAACTTTACTGGTGGGTGATTATCGCCGCGGCGATCTTCTCCTGGCTGTACGCCTTCAACGTCGTCAATTCGCGCAACCAGGTCGTCAACAACATAGGCGGCATGCTGTATCGGCTGACCGAGCCGGTGTTCCGTCCCATCCGCCGCTTGCTGCCGGATCTCGGCGGCGTCGACATCTCGCCGATCATCGTGCTGCTGATCATCTTCTTCCTGGAGCGGTTCCTGAACAGCACGGTAAGGTCGCTGTTCTACTGATCCGTGGAGCCGACCGGATTCTTCAGAACCAGCCGGAATGGCATCGATCTGTTCGTCCGGCTGACGCCGAAGGCGGCGATGGACCGGCTTGAAGGCATCGAGACTGCTTCTGACGGGCGAAGCCATCTGAAAGCCCGCGTCCGCGCCGTGCCGGAAAACGGCGCCGCCAATCATGCACTCGAAAAGCTGATCGCCAAGGCGCTGGGCGTGCCGGCGTCGGCGGTCTCGGTTGTCGCCGGCGGCACGGCGCGGCTGAAGACATTGCGGGTGCTTGGCGACCCGGTGGCGCTGGCGAAGCGTGTTGAGGCACTCGGCGGCGGCTAAGTTGTTCAAGGTCCGCGCCGCCCCTCATTGCCCTGCCGGGCATTTCTCCCCGTATAGTGACGGGGAGAAAGACGCTGCCATCGGCGGCTTCGCCAATCACAAGCGTTGCAAAATGGGCGCCGAAGTTACGGCCAGCGCGCTTCTCCCCGTTTACGGGGAGAAGGTGCCGACAGTCGGATGAGGGGCAGCACTGCCGTTTTCGAATTGGCGTTTTCGACCAGATGGACCCATTTGGCGCCTGAACAAAAATGCAGCGAGCAGAGCCCTTCAATCGCCCAGCGGCAGACGGGGATCGTCGACCTTCAGCGTGTTCACGCTCTGCTTGATGCGGCGCAAGCTCTCCAGCACCTTTGGTCCGCGCGTTTCCGCGACCGAAGTGGCGATCATGTCGACGATCGCCAAAAGCGCATAGCGCGACGAGGTCGGCTTGTAGATGTTGCCGTCCTCAAGCGACTGTAGATGGATCACGGTTTCGGCGGCCTTGGCGAGTGCGGAGTCGGGGGCGGTGATGGCGACGGTGGTGGCGCCATATTGCTGGGCGACCTGCACGGCCTCGATGACCGAGCGCGCATAGCCGGAGACCGAAAAAGCGACGAGCGTCGTCTCGGGCGTCGCCACCGCGGCATACATGCGCTGCAATTGCCCGTCGACCTGCGCCAGCGCCGACAGACCGAGCCGGAACAGCCGGTTCTGCATCTCGGTCGCCATCATCGACGAAATGCCGCCGGAGCCGATGCACAGGATGTTGCCTGAGGTGGCGATGCGCGCGGCGACGCCGACCAACACCTTCATGTCGAGGTTTTCGCTGGCGCGCTGGATGGCTGCTATCGCCGCCTCGGTAATGGCCGATGCGATGCGCTGCTCACGCACGTCGCGGCTCAGCGGTTCGGGCGACAGATACTGGCCGCCAATGGCGATGGCTTGCGCCAGGTAGAATTTGAAATCGCGCAAGCCTTCGCAGCCGAGGTTGCGGCAGAAGCGGGTGACCGTCGGCTCGCTGACGCCGACGCGGGCGGCAATTTCCGAGATCGCCGCCTTGGAGGCGAAATCGAGATCCGACAGCACCAGGCTGGCCAGCCGGCGGTCCGACTTGGTGCCGTCCTGCGACATCAATTGCAGGCGCGTGATGATGTCGGCCGGTGTTTTCATGCTTGTGGTTTCACAGGGGCAGGCCCGTTGCCGTGTCGAAAAGATGGATGTTGCCGGGATCGACCGAGACCGGCAACCGGTCGCCGGGCCTGATCTGCAACCTGTCGCGGAACACCGCCCGCACCGTGTCGCTGCCGATCGAGCCATAAACATGGGTTTCGGCGCCGGTCGGCTCGACGACGTCGACATTGATCGCCATCGCGTCGCTCTCGCCGCCAATGACGAAGTGCTCGGGGCGGATACCGGCCTCGACCGTGGCGCCATCCGACACCGCCTTGCCGGCAAGGGCAAGGCGGCCGCCGCCCGATGTCTCGAACCAGGCCTTGCTGGCCGTCGCCTTCAGCGCTCCGGAAACAAAGCTCATCGACGGCGAGCCGATGAAGCTGGCGACGAATTTGTTAGCCGGCTTGTCGTAAAGCTCCAGCGGCGCGCCGACCTGCTGGATGCGGCCGCGGTCCATCACCACGATGCGGTCGGCCATGGTCATGGCTTCGATCTGGTCATGGGTGACATAGACGATCGTCGATCTCAGCCGCTGGTGCAGCGCCTTGATCTCGGTGCGCATCTGCACGCGCAATTGCGCGTCGAGATTGGACAAGGGCTCATCGAACAGGAAAACCGAGGGTTCGCGCACGATGGCGCGGCCCATGGCGACGCGCTGGCGCTGGCCGCCGGACAATTCCCTGGGATAGCGGTCGAGATAGGAAAACAGATTGAGGACGCCGGAGGCCTTCTTGACCTTTTCGTCGATCGCTGTGCGGGTCTCGCCACGGATTTTTGGACCGAAGCCGATATTGTCCGCCGCCTTCAGATGCGGAAACAGCGCGTAGGACTGGAAGACCATGGCGATGTTGCGCTGCTGCGGCGGCAAATCGTTGGCGCGCACACCGCCGATCATGAGATCGCCTGATGTGATCGTCTCCAGCCCGGCCAGCATGCGCAGCAAGGTCGACTTGCCGCAGCCAGAGGGGCCGACCAGCACGACGAACTCGCCGCTGTTGATCTCAAGGTTGATGTCTTCAAGAATCTTGTGCTGCCCGAAGGATTTCGACAGGCCGCGAAACTGGACATCGGTCATGCTCACGCCCCCAATATGTCGTCGATGAATGGCAGGCAGCCGGCGGTCAGTCCGGCATCCACCGGCATCACCACGCCTGTTATGCCCGATGCGCGGTCGGATGCAAGGAAAGCCACCGCTTCGGCGACCTCGGCAGCGTTGACGATGCGGCCGAGCGGATAGAGCCGTTGCAGCTTGCCGAGGATTTCGGGATCCTTGGCCAGGCGGTGGTCCCATGCAGCGGTGCGGATCGAACCGGGGCAGACGACATTGGCGCGCAGACCGCTGCGGCCGAGTTCCACCGCGATCGATTTCGCATAGGCGTTGATGCCGGCCTTGGCCGCCGCATAGGCGGGGTTGCCGAAATGGGCGATGGCGTTGACCGAGGAGATGAAGACGACGTTGCCCGAGCCGTTTTTGGCCATCGCCTTGACCAGCGGATCGGCGAAAGTCATCACGCCGGTCAGGTTGAGGTCCAACTCGTGCTCAATCTTGGCTGCGGTCAGCGCTGGCAGCGTCTCGGCACGTGTCCAGCCGGCATTGTTGATCAGGATGTCGGGAACGCCATCCTTGTCCAGGATCGCCGCTATCGCCGCCGCGATCGAAGCCTGGTCGAGAAGGTTGAAGACGTGGCGCGAGGCAATGTGCGGGCTGGCCAATGCCTCGCTCGATTGGTCGCAGCCGACGACCCGCGCGCCGCGCTCGGCCATCAGCGCCACGATCGCCGCGCCGAGGCCACCGCCCGCACCGGTTACCACCACTGTCTTGCCTTCGAACTCGGCTCTCGAAACCACTCCGCGCTGCCCTCCAGGTCCTTGTCTTGTGCATGATAATAGGCAAAACGCTATTTTATGAAATGTAAATAAGCAACAGGATAATCCGCTTGCACGCGGCAAAATGATGGATAATGTAGGAAAGTCACATAAAGCTTTTGGTGCCGAATGGCTCAGGGGCCGTTATGCGCAATCAAATGGGAGAGATCGAATGAAGCTTGCAAATTGGACTGCCGGCCTGCTGGCTGGAATGAGCATGCTGGCGCTGGCAGCGCAGGCAGATGCCGGCGAAGTGCGCGTCACCGTCGCCGAATACAGCGCCAAGACCGCCCCCTATTTCGAAAGCGTCAAGAAGGAATTCGAAGCAGCGAACCCCGGAATCACCGTCAAGTTCGAGGTGGTGCCGTGGGATGTGCTGCTGCAGAAGCTGACCACCGACATCACCGCCGGCACCAATGCGGATCTGTCGATCATCGGCACCCGCTGGCTGATCGATTTCGTCCAGCAGGATGTCGCCGAGCCGCTCGACGGCTACATCAAGCCCGACTTCAAGGACCGCTTTATCGACACCTTCCTGTCGCCCTCGATCATGCAGGGCAAGACCTACGGCCTGCCGATCGCGGCTTCGGCGCGCGCCATGTATTACAACAAGGAACTGTTCGAGAAAGCCGGCATCGCCAAGCCGCCGGCAACCTGGACTGAGCTGCAGGAAGACGCCCGCAAGATCAAGGCGCTCGGCTCCGGCACGTTCGGCTTCGGCCTGCAGGGCAAGGAGATCGAGACCGACGTTTATTACTACTATGCGATGTGGTCGCAAGGCACTGAAATCCTCAATAAGGACGGCACGTCGGGCCTCAGCACGCCCGGCGCGCTCGAAGCCGCCAAGCTCTACAAGTCGATGATCGACGAAGGCCTGACCGAGCCGGGCGTCACCTCCAACAACCGCGAGGACGTGCAGAACCTGTTCAAGCAGGGCAAGGTCGGCATGATGATCACCGCGCCCTTCCTGTCCAACCAGATAAAGGACGAGGCGCCGAACCTGAAATACGGCGTGGCGGCCATTCCCGCCGGGCCGAGCGGCGCGCGCGGCACCTATGGCGTCACCGATTCCATCATCATGTTCAAGAACTCGAAGAACAAGGACGAGGCCTGGAAACTGCTCGACTTCCTGTTCACCACGGAACAGCGCGCCAAGTTCACGCAAGGCGAAGGCTTCCTGCCGGTGAACAAGGAAGAGGCGAAAATGGATTATTACGTCAACAATGCCGACCTCGCCGCCTTCACACCCCTTCTGCCCGATGCCCGCTTCGCGCCGGTCATCCCGGGTTGGGAGGAGGTCGCCCAAATCACGTCGGATGCGATGCAGAAGATCTATCTCGGCGGCGACCCCGAGGCAGGCCTGAAGGAAGCGGCTGACAAGGCCAACGCGGTGCTGAAGAAATAGGGCGTTTTCTCCCGACGCCCGGCGCGCCCCGCCCTCAATCGGGGCGCGCCACACTTTTCCCAGTCTTCAGACAAAGGGACGAATTGCAGATGTGAGTGCTGCCCCTCATTGCCCTGCCGGGCATTTCTCCCCGTATAGTGACGGGGAGAAAGGGGCTGGCCGCACTCCCGGCGCAATTCCTGCAACGCTGGAGATTGGCGAAACCGCCGATGAGAGCGCCCCTCTCCCCGTCTCTATACGGGGAGAGGATGCCGGCAGGCAGGTGAGGGGCAGCGCAAACGTCCGCAGGAATTCAAACGCTGAAGCGCTGCTCTAGACCGATTGCAAGGTTGATCCGAGCTGGTAAGCCAGCATCACATCCAACACGGTACAAAACCGGCCGATGCAAAATCGTTTCTTGCCCTATCTCCTGACCTTGCCCAGCCTGTTCCTGGCGGCGGTCGTCATCTTCTGGCCGGTCTGGGACCTGATCCAGATATCGACGCATGATGTCAGCCGCTTCGGCCAGCTGCGCGACTTCAACAATTTCGCCAATTACCACGCCTTCCTCGCCGATCCCGATTTCCTCGCGGCGCTCTGGCGCACAGGCGTGTGGACGGTGCTGGTCGTCGGTGGCGCGCTGCTGGTGTCGATTCCGGTGGCGATGATCCTCAACACCGATTTCTACGGCCGGGGGCTTGCCCGCGTCATCATCATGCTGCCCTGGGCGGTATCGCTGACCATGACGGCGGTGGTCTGGCGCTGGGCGCTCAACGGCGAAAGCGGCATGCTGAACTCGGCGCTGATCGGGCTCGGGCTGATCCACGAGAATATCCAGTGGCTGGCACGCGCCGAGACGGCTTTTCCGATGCAGGTGCTGATCGGCATCCTGGTGACGGTGCCGTTCACGACGACGATCTTCCTTGGCGGCCTGTCGTCGATATCGGACGATCTTTACGAGGCGGCAGCCCTCGAAGGGGCAACACCGCTGCAGCAGTTTCGCGAAATCACCTTTCCGCTCTTAAAACCGTTCATCAACATCGCCATCGTGCTCAACACAATCTACGTCTTCAATTCCTTCCCGATCATCTGGGTGATGACGCAAGGCGGGCCGGCCAACTCGACCGACATTTTGGTCACCCATCTCTACAAACTGGCTTTTCGCATTGGCAAGCTCGGCGAGGCCTCGGCGGTGTCGCTGGTGATGTTTGCCATATTGCTGGTCTTCACCATGATTTATGTCAGGCTGGCGATGCGGGAGCAGCGCACATGAAGAACGGCAAGCTGAAGCGTTCGATCATCGCCTGGCTGCTGCTGGCGCCGCTCATCGTGGTGACGATCTTTCCTTTCGCCGTGATGTTCCTGACCGCGGTCAAGCCACGGCAGGAAGTGTTGTCGCCGACCTGGTGGCCGAGCGAATTCCACTGGTCAAACTTTTCCGACATGTGGGTGGCGACCGGCTTTGGCCAGGCGCTTGCCAACTCGCTCTATGTCTCGGTCATTGCCACTGTCGGCGCCATTCTCATCTCGGTTCCCGCCGCCTACGCCATGTCGCGCTTTCGCTTTGCCGGCTATGGCGCGTTCCGCCAGTTCCTGCTGGTGTCGCAGATGATCTCGCCGATCGTGCTGGTGCTCGGCCTGTTCCGACTGATGGCCGCCTGGGGCCTGATCGAGAGCACGACGGCGCTCGGCTTCATCTACATGGCCTTCAACGTCGCCTTCACCGTGTGGATGCTGCAGAGCTATTTCGACACCATCCCGCGCGATCTCGAGGAAGCGTCCTGGATGGAGGGCGCCGGCCGCTGGCTGACCTTGCGCAAGGTGTTCTTGCCGCTCTGCCTGCCGGCGATCGCGGTGACCGCCATCTTCACCTTCATCAATGCCTGGAACGAATTCGTCGTCGCGCTCACCATGCTGCGCAGCCAGGAAAGCTACACGCTGCCGATCCAGGTGTTTTCGCTGGTCGCCGGCCGCTACACGATCGAGTGGCACCATGTGATGGCCGCCACGCTGCTGGCGACCTTGCCGGTGGCAATCCTGTTCATCTGGCTGCAGCGCTATCTCGTCCGGGGGCTGGCGCTCGGGGCCGTCAAATAGCCGTTCTTCACTTGCGGAGTTTTCATGCGCATCTTCACCGCCTCGCTGGCGACGGAAACCAACACATTTTCGCCGGTGCCGACCGACCGGGCCTCGTTCGACATGGCCTTCTATGCCGGGCCTGGCAAGCATCCGGAAACGCCGACGCTGTGTTCCTCGCCGATCGTCGCCTTGCGCAAGCGCGCGGCACAAGAAGGGCTTGATGTGATCGAAGGCACCGCCACCTGGGCCGAGCCGGGCGGCCTGGTGCAGCGGCAGACTTTTGAGGCACTGCGCGACGAGATCCTTAGCCAGCTCAAGGAAGCGCTTCCGGTCGACGCGGTCATCCTCGGCCTGCATGGCGCGATGGTGGCGCAAGGCTATGACGATTGCGAGGGCGATTTGCTCGAACGCGTCCGCACCATGGTCGGCCCGGATGTGGTGATCGCGGCGGAACTCGACCCGCACAGCCATTTGACGCCGAAGCGGGTGGCTGCCTCTGACATTCTCGCCTACTTCCTCGAATTTCCGCACACCGACTTTTACGAGCGTGGCGAGCATGTCGTCGAGCTTGGGCTGGCGGCCGCGCGCGGCGAGATCAAGCCTGTTATCTCCACCTTCGACTGCCGCATGATCCAGGTGCTGCCGACCAGCCGCGAGCCGATGCGCTCCTTCGTCGACCGCATCAAGGCGCTGCACGGCAGGGACGGCGTGCTGTCGATCTCCGTAATCCATGGCTTCATGGCCGCCGACGTGGCGGAAGTCGGCACGCGCATCCTGGTTGTCACCGACAATGACAAGGAGAAGGGCGACGCGCTGGCCGAGAGGCTGGGGCGCGAGCTCTACGCCATGCGCAAAGAGACGGCGATGACGATGCTGAACACCAGTGACGGCATCGAGCGTGCACTGGCCGTGCGCGCGCAAAATCCGGCCAGGCCGGTGGTCATCGCCGATATCTGGGACAATCCGGGTGGCGGCGTCGCCGGCGACGGCACCGTCGTGCTGCGCGCCATGCTGGAACGCGGCTTGAGCAATATCGGCGTGGCGACGATCTGGGATCCGATCGCGGTGACCTTCTGTCAGGCGGCGGGCGAGGGCGCCGTCATCGATTTGCGTTTCGGCGGCAAGGCCGGACCCCTGGCGGGCGAACCGATCGACGCCCGCGTCAAGGTGCTGAAAGCGGTCGCCGAGGGCTGGCAGAGTTTCGGGCCGAGCCGCGTCACGCTCGGGCCAACGGCGCTGGTGCGCATCGAAGGCACCGAGGTCGACATCATCCTCAACACCAACCGCACGCAGACCTTCGAGCCGGACATCTTTTCCAACATCGGCGTCGATCCGATGTCTAAGGACATTCTGCTGGTGAAGTCGACCAACCATTTCTACGCCGGCTTCGAACCGATCGCGGCGGAGATTATCTACGTCTCGGCGCCGAGTTCGTATCCGAGCGATCCAGCGGTGACCAACTATACGAAGCTGACGCGGCCGATCTGGCCGAGGGTGGCGGATCCGTGGAAGCAGCCAATCTCCCCCCTTGTGGGGGAGATGCCCGGCAGGGCAGAGGGGGGCGCGAAGGATCGCGGCGCTTCTTCGTCATAAGACGCTCAAAGGCAAGTCGGACGGCGCAATTGCGGTCCACTGACAGGCTGGCGGGACAGCGCCCCCCTCTGGCCTGCCGGCCATCTCCCCCACAAGGGGGGAGATTGGCTAATCACACCAGCCCGCGCTTCACCATCATCGCTTCCGGCGAAGGCATCTTGCCGCGGAACGCTGTGTACAGCTCTTCCGGGTCCTTCGATCCGCCGGCAGCGTAGATATTCTTTCGCAGCCGCTCGGCCAGTGCCGGGTTGAAGGGGTCGCCGGTCTCCTCGAAAGCGGCGAAGGCGTCGGCGTCGAGCACTTCCGACCACATGTAGGAGTAGTACCCGGCCGAATAGCCGTCGCCGGAAAACACATGGCCGAAATGCGGGGTGCGATGGCGCATGGCGATGGTGTCGGGCATGTCGAGCTTGTCGAGCGTTTCGGCTTCGAAACGAAGGGGCTCTTCCGGGCCGTTGGGTCGTGCGTGGTAGGCCATGTCGACCAGCGCCGAGGCGGTGAATTCGACCGTGGCGAAGCCGGCGCCGAAGGTCCGCGCCGCCAGCATCTTGTCGAGCAGCGCCTTCGGCATCGGCTTGCCGGTCTTGACATGCAGCGCATGCTTTTCCAGCACCGCCGGCACGGTCAGCCAATGCTCGTAAAGCTGCGAGGGCAGTTCGACGAAATCGCGGCTGACCGAGGTGCCGGCGACCGATGGCCAGGTGACGTCGGTCAGCATGCCGTGCAGCGCGTGGCCGAATTCATGGAACAGGGTCTTGGCCTCGTCGACCGACAATAGCGCCGGCTCGCCGACCGGCGGTTTGGCGAAGTTCATGATGTTGTAGATCACCGGCTTCGAACCGTGGCCGAGATGATAGCCGGATTGCAGCGCGCTCATCCAGGCGCCGGAACGTTTTGAGGGCCGCGCGAAATAGTCAGCGAGGAACAGGCCGCGCTCACTGCCGTCGGCATTTTTCACCACGAACACGCGGGCGTCGGGATGCCAGGCGGCAATGCCTTTTTTCTCTTCGAAGGTGATGCCGAACAGCCGTGTCGCCACGTCGAAACAGGCGTCGATGATGCGCTCGAGCTGTAGATAGGGTTTCAATTCGGCCTCGTCGAAAGCGAATTTCTCGGCCCGCAGTTTCTCCTGGTAGAAGCGCCAGTCCCAGGCGGCGAATTGTTCGTTGCTGCCGGCAGCAAGCGCCAGCCGCTGCAATTCGGTCTGATCGGCGGCGGCCTTCTCCAGCGCCTTCTCCCAGACCGGATCGAGCAGCGCGTGCACCGCCTTCGGCGTCTTGGCCATGGTGTCGTCGAGCTTAAGCGCAGCGAATGATGCGTAGCCAAGCAGCTTTGCCTTTTCGGCGCGCAGCTTCAGCATGTCGCGCACCACTGATGTGTTGTCGGTGGCGCCGCCATTCTGGCCACGCATGGTGAAGGCGCGGAAGGCGGTCTCGCGCAGGTCGCGGCGTTCGGAGAAGGTCGAGAACGGCTCGTAGATCGAGCGCGACAGAGTGACGGCGTAGCGGCCTTTCTGGCCGCGCATCTCGGCGGCTTCGGCCATCGAGCTCTTGACGAAATCGGGCAGGCCGGCAAGGTCTGATATGTCGAGGAACAGTGCCCAGTCGCGCTCGTCGGCAAGCACGTTCTGCCCGAAATTGGTGCCGAGCGACGACAATTCCTCGCTGATGCCGGCGAGCCGCTTCTTGCCGTCGGCGTCGAGCTTGGCGCCCGAGCGGACAAAACCTTTCCAGGTCTTTTCCAGCACCCGCAACGTCTCGGCGTCGAGCTTCAGGGTTTCGCGGCGCTGGTAGAGGTCGTCGATGCGGGCAAACAGCCTTTCGTTCATCGAGATGGCCGAAAAATGCCTAGACATTTTTGGCGAAATGTCGCGCTCCAGCGCCTGGATCGCTTCATTGGTGTGGGCGCCGGCCCGGCACCAGAAGATCGAGGAGACACGGTCGAGCGCCTCACCGCCAAGTTCGAGTGCTGTCAGCGTGTTGTCGATGGTCGGCGCGTCCTTGTTGCCTGATATCGCCTCGATCTCGACCTCATGCGCCTTCAGCGCCGCATCGAAGACGGGTGCGAAATCACCGTCGCCGATGCGAGAGAAATCGGGCAGGCCAAGCGGCCCTTGCCAGGCGGTCAACGGATGGGCGGCGAGGTCAAGGCTTTTGGTGGAGGGCATGGAGATCCTTCGCGATTGGCGGCAAGGAGGAGGGCGAGATGATCACCGATGTAGGGCGCGACTCCTTCGCGCGCAACACCGTGGTCAGTCAGGGTTTCGTCAGTAGCCCTCGCAGCTTTCGGCGAGCGCGGCTTGCGAGCTGGCGGTGATGCGGTTGCCGGAGATGGCGAAGGTTTCCTGCATCAGCATGTCGTTGCTGGGGAAATCATAGCAAGCGATCACCGAGGTAACGCCGGCCTCGGTCTTCTCGACCCGATGCCGGATCGCCGCACCGGCGACGGCGCTTTGCCAGTCGTCGATGGAGGCGATGAATTCCTGTTTGTTCTGGACGATGCCGAGGTCGTCGAGCTTGATCTGGACGTCGTCGGCAAGCAGGTCCGACAGTTCGGTGCGGTCGGCGACCAGCAGCGCCGAATACCAGCGGTCGATGATGGCGCCCTCATCGGCGCGGGCGGAGACGATCGAAAACAGCAGCGCGGCAAAAGCGAAAGCGATCGACCGGCGTTTCAGCGTCATGGGCCGCCCCCTTACGAGAGTTCCGGCCGCTCGAAGTCACCGGTCTCCTTGTTCATCACCCAAAGCTCGCCGGTCGAGATGTCGAACCAGGCGCCGTGCAGCGCTAGCCGCCCCTTGCCCTCGAGGATGGAGACGCAAGGAAAGGTCCGGAGATTGGCGATCGAATAGCGGATCGAGATGCGCTCCAGCGCGGTCTGCCGTTCGGTCGCGGTCATCAAGGTGCTCGAGGCCACGGTTTCGGCCGCCGGCGCGATCAGGCTCATCCACTTGCCGATGAAGTCGCCGGGCGACAAGGGCGCCGAGGTGGTGTCGAGTGCCGCGCGGATGCCGCCGCAGCGGCCGTGACCCATGACGACGATGTTCTTCACCTTGAGGCTCTGCACGGCGAATTCGAGGGCGGCCGAGGTCGAGTGGAACTGGCCGTCGGGTGCATAGGGCGGCACCAGATTGCCGACATTGCGCAGCACGAAGAGCTCGCCCGGCCCGGCGTCGAAGATCGCTTCGGGGGCCGCGCGCGAGTCGCAGCAGGCGACGATCATGGTTTCCGGCGCCTGGCCTTCGCGGGCAAGCGCACGATAGCGGCCGCTTTCGGTGAGATAGCGGCCACTCATGAAATTGCGATAGCCGGCGAGAAGGTGATCGGGGAGATGGGGCATGGGCGGGGGCGGGAGCCTTTCCGGGTTGGAGGCGGCAGCTCGTTTTCAGTTTAGAATGGCTCTAACGGCAAAACGGTGCCGCGAGCAATGCCGAATTGCGAAGCACCGGGTCGCAACAGCCATGCAGCAAGCATGACTCGGCCCGGACTGGGCGCATCCCGCTCACGCCCAGATGGCGACCGGAATGCCAAATCGGTCGGCGAGCGGCGGATCCGGGAACGGTCTTGCCCGGCCCGCGGCGATGCGGCCGGCGATCAGCATCATCGCGGCAGCGTCGAGAAAATCGTCGGCGGCGGCACCGCGCGGCGGCGCCTGGTCGAGAAAGGCTTTTTCATAGCCATGCCGGCACAGCAGCGCCTTGCGTTCTTCCATGCCGGCCGGATTGACGGCGCCCTTGATCTTCTTCGGCAAGGACATGGCCTGGTCGCCGTTCAGCCGGCAGAAGGCGACTTCCGGATGGGATTCGAAGACGCAGCGGCGCAGTTCTGGCCGCACGATCAGCAGGGTGTCGATCTCGCGGATCTTGGCAAAGATGCCAAAAGCCTGGATCGAAACGCCGCGCGGCGGGTCGGAGGTTGCCTTGGCCACCTCGCTCGCCCGGCGATGCGCGGCATACCAGGCTTCTATCGTGGTGAAGTCACCGGTATCGGCATAGAGCGCAGCGCGAGACGGAATTGAAAAGACGCTGGATTGCCTGTTGCCAAGCAGCGGCCGCACCAGCCCCTCCGGTCCGCGCCCGCCTCTTTGTGAAAAATCCGGCAGCCCGATCGGCATGTCGACGGCCACCGTCGCATCGGCGGGCAGTGTGTCGAGCAGGGCAACGAAGCTTGGATAGACGGCAACCGACGGGGCAGAACCGGCATCGCGGCGGACGGCGATCCAGCCGGCCTTGCAGCCGTCGACGCCGACAAAAGTCACGCCCTCTTGTCCCGCCCCGGATGCAGGAGGTGGCGAAGCTGCACCATCGCCATCGGGTGCGACAGGCTCTGGGCATCGGTTTCGAGCTGCAATTCGTCGCCACCGCGCTTGGCGGTGCGCGCCAGGATCTCGTAGACCGCCGCCGTGGTCGACTGCAGCGCCTTGATCGCCGGCTGTCCGGACAGGATGCGGGCGAGATAGACAGCCGCCGTCAGGTCGCCAAGCCCGTTCGGCGGCTTGTCGATCAGCCGGTGTTCGGCAAGCAGCGCCTGGCTGCCGTTGATCAGCAGATTGCCGGTGCCGCCGGCCATCATCGCCGGCGCCGAGGTGACCAGCATGGTCGACGGCCCGGCATGCAGGGCGGCCGCCATCGCCGATTTCAGGTCGGGCAGCGGCGCACCGGCCATCCACTCCAGTTCGTAGCGGTTGGGCGTGGCGATGTCGGCGATTGGCATCAGCCGGTCGCGCATGGCGATGGCCGTCGTCTCAGGCACATAGAGCCCGCCCGAATCGCCCATCACCGGGTCGCAGATATAGATGGCACCGGGCGTCCTGGCCTTGACCGCTGACACCAACGAGGCGACGGCGTCGGCCTGGCCGGCCTCGCCGAGATAGCCCGACAGCACAGCGCCGACCTCACCCAGCCATGGCGCACGCTCGAGATCGGCCATCAGCGCCTTGAACTGGTCGAGTGGCGGCACGATGCGCGTTGCCCTTCCATGGCCGGGATGCCAGGGCAGGATGACGGTCGGCACCGCCCATACCGGAAAGCCGAGCGTCTCCAGTGCAAAGACGGCGGCGCGGTTGCCGACCGACCCGCGGGCGACATGACTGGAAATGACGATGACCGCGCGCGGCGCGTCGGGTTTTTCAGTGTTCATGGAATTCCTAGCTGCCCCGGGTGACGTAGTACACGAGCCAGATCAACAGGCCGATGGCGATGAGAAGCCCCAGCACCCGGCCGATGCGGGTGCCCCAAACCTCGATCGGGTCCGACCGGTCGGCGTCCGCCGCGGTGACGTGATCGCGCGCGCCCTTGGCGGTGCGCGCGATGAACGAGGTGCCGCCCGGATCGGTTTCGCGCGCCACGCGCTCGATAATGCGGCGCGATTCGCTGTCATTGTCGTGGCGATCCGCCATGATGCTGTCCTGTTTGACGGCAAGCTTAGCGTGTTCGCGCGGCCAATCACAGGGCCTCACGCGGGGATGAGACGCGCCAAGGACAACCCGCTTGGGAGGTCATTTTCTTGGCGGCGGATTGTGCTAATGCTTCGCATGCAACTTCTACTGAGGGATCTTATCATGCTTGCCCAACGCCTTTCCTCACCGTTCCGGACCTTGCCCGCCTTCCTGATGATGGCCATCGTGCTGCCGCTGCTTGCCGGCTGCGGCTACAACACCATCCCGACGGCGGAGGAAAACGCCAAGGCAGCGTGGAGCGAGGTGCTGAACCAGTACCAGCGCCGCTCAGACCTGATCCCCAACCTGGTCGAGACGGTCAAGGGCTATGCGGCGCATGAGAAGGACACGCTCGACGCGGTGGTTGAGGCGCGCGCCAAGGCAACGCAGATCACGGTGACGCCGGAGACACTGAAGGATCCTGAAGCCCTCAAGAAATTCCAGGATGCCCAGGCCGGACTGACCAGCGCGCTGTCGCGGCTGATCGCGGTGTCGGAGGCCTATCCCGACCTCAAGGCCAACCAGAATTTCCTGGCGCTGCAGGCGCAGCTTGAAGGCACCGAGAACCGCATCGCGGTGGCAAGGCGTGACTACATCCTGGCGGTCAAGGACTACAATCTGACGCTGAAGACCTTCCCCTCGGTGCTGTGGGCGACCTTCTGGTTCCGCAGCAACGAGCCGTACGCCAACTTCACCATCGATGAAGACAAGATGCAGCCGCCGAAGGTCGATTTCGGGACGAAGCAGGGCGGGTAATCTCGGTCCATCGAACCTGGTCCCTTGTCGGCCTTGTATTCCTTCGCGCCCCCCTCTGTCCTGCCGGACATCTCCCCCACTTGGGGGGAGATTGGCAGTTCTTGCGAAGGCATCCATTCACCTGCTTTGAGAGTTGGCGATAGCGGTCGTGGCAGTCAATCTCCCCACTCGTGGGGGAGATGGCCGGCAGGCCAGAGGGGGGCGCGAAGGATCGCCAGCCTTGCCTTGCTATATATCTTTCTAGGCCTCTTCCTCCCCCTCACCGCCTTCGCCGCCGACCTGCCGGCCCTCACCGGCCGCGTCGTCGACAATGCCGGCATCATCGATGCCGGGACCAGAGCGGCGCTGACGCAGAAGCTCGCGGCCTTCGAGGCAAAAGGCTCGGACCAGATCGTTGTCGCGACGATCCCCAGCCTCGGCGGCGAGGAGATCGAACCCTACGCCAACCGGCTGTTTCGCTTCTGGAAACTAGGCCAGGCAAAGGAGAACAACGGTGTGCTGCTGCTGGTCGCGCCGAACGACCGCAAGATGCGCATCGAGGTCGGCTATGGCCTGGAAGGCACGCTGACCGACCTGCATACCAAGCTGATCATCGAAAACGACATGGTGCCGGCCTTTCGCGCCGGCGATTTCTCTGGCGGTATCAGCAAGGCCGTCGACGACATGGTGATGGTGCTGGAAGGCAATCCGGAGGAGCTTGAGGCGCGCGGCAAGCGCAATGAGCAACCGCCCGTCGACATGGACAATCTGTTCTTTGGCGTCTTCATAACCATCTGGGCGATCATTTTCTTCGGTGGCATGGCGGCCTCCATTCTGCCGCCGATTTTTGGCCAGAAACTCGGGCCCGGCCGCTATCGCTGGCTTGGCATGACTTTCGAACCGGGCAAGCGCTCGTCGAGCCGTGGGTCTTCGGGCGGCGGCTGGTCGTCGGGTTCAAGCAGTGGTGGCAGCTTTTCCGGCGGCGGCGGTTCGTCCGGCGGCGGCGGTTCCTCGGGAAGCTGGTGACGACATGACCACAAGCATCATCAATTCCTGGCATGGCCGTTTCGTCGCCGGCGCGTTGTTGGCCCTGGCGGTGTTGTTTGCCGGCTTCGCGGCGCTGGCGGCGGAGTTGCCCGTACTTACCGGGCGGGTGGTCGACAATGCCGGCATCATCGACGCCGCGACCGAGGCGGCGCTCACCCGGAAACTCGCGGATTTCGAGACCAAAGGTTCCGACCAGATTGTCGTCGCCACGATCAACAGTCTCGACGGCGAGGAGATCGAGCCCTATGCCACCCGGCTGTTCCATCACTGGAAGCTCGGCCAGGCCGGCAAGAACAATGGTGTGCTTCTGCTGGTGGCCAAGAATGACCGCAAGATGCGCATCGAGGTCGGCTATGGGCTGGAAGGCACGCTGACCCACCAGGACGCCACACGGATCATTGAAGATGACATGGTGCCGGCGTTCCGCGCCGGCGATTTCTCCGGCGGCATTGCCAAAGCGGTTGATGACATGATCACGGTGATCGAGGACAGTCATGGCACTTGAGGGACCTGGCCACCACATGACAGGACGCGTCTTCGATCCGCCAAAACCCGGCCGCGCCGGCGCGACCGTCGGCCTCGCCGTGCTGGCGATGGTGGCAATGCTGTTTTCGGCCCTTGCCGCCGACCTGCCCGCTCTCACTGGTCGTGTCGTCGACAATGCCAACATCCTCGATGCCGAGACAAAGGCGGCGCTGACCCAGAAGCTGGCCGATTTCGAGAAAAAGGGTTCGGACCAGATCGTCGTGGCGACGATATCCAGCCTCGATGGCGAAGAGATCGAGCCCTACGCCAACCGGCTGTTCCGTTTCTGGAAGCTCGGCCAGGCCGGCGAGAACAATGGCGTGCTTTTGCTGGTGGCCAAGAACGATCGCAAGATGCGCATCGAGGTCGGCTACGGCCTGGAAGGCACGTTGACCGACCTGCACACCAAGCTGATCATCGAAAACGACATGGTGCCGGCTTTTCGTGCCGGCGATTTTTCCGGCGGCATCAGCAGGGCCGTCGACGACATGGTCATGGTGCTGGAAGGCAATCCGGAGGAGTTGGAGGCGCGCGGCAAGCGCAACCCGGCCGACGACAGCACGCCGCTCGATCCCATTGTCACGGTGTTCCTCATCCTGTGGGGGACGATGTTTTTCGGCGGGCTGGCGATGGCATTCCTGCCGCCGATGTTCGGCACCAAGCTGTCGCCGGGCGTGTACAAATGGCTGGGTATGACGTTTCGCTACGGCCAGGGGCCGAGCGGGTCGTCCTCGGGCAGTAGCTGGACATCGGGGTCGTCGTCGAGCAGCGGCTGGTCGTCGGGCAGTTCCGGCAGCAGTTGGTCGTCGGGCTCGAGCAGCAGCGGCGGGTTTTCAGGCGGCGGCGGCTCGTCCGGCGGCGGTGGTTCTTCAGGGAGCTGGTGAGACAGATCATGGCAACACGACCGATCAGCCCGCAAGATCATGAGCGCATCGCCACCGCGATCCGTGCCGCCGAATCAAAAACCGACGGCGAGATCTATTGCGTCGTGGCGCATGCCAGCGACGGCTATTTCTTCCCGGCCGCCTTTATGGCGACGCTGGGCATGCTCATCGTCAGCCTTGCCGTCGGCTACGGGCTGGAAGCCTGGTGGCTGACGATCCGTCTGCCGCATTTCGTCATCGCCCAGCTTCTGGCACTGGCCAGCGTGCTCATCCTTTTGTGGGCGCTGCCCGGCTTGCGCATTCACCTCGTGCCGCGGCGGCTGCGCTACCAGGCGGCGCATACCAATGCGATCAAGCAGTTCCTGGCGCGCAACGTTCACCGCACCACAGCGCGCACCGGCGTGCTGGTGTTCGTCTCGATCGCCGAGCGCTATGCCGAAGTGGTTGCCGACAGCGGCATCAATGCCAAGGTCGGCCAGCATGTCTGGGACGGTGTCATCCGCGACCTGACCGAACATGCCGGCGACGATCGCCTCGCCGACGGCTTCGTCAAGGCGATCGAATCGGTCGGTATCGTGCTGGCCGAGCATTTCCCGGTTTCGGCTGCCGATGCCAATGAGCTCGACGATCACCTGGTCGAAATCTGAGAGCCTGCTCGTAAACGCTGCTCTGCCGGACGCCTGACGCGATTTTCTGCGCTTCCGGCCTTCGCCGGCCGGAGCGCTCACTCATGAGTGGCCTTGGCAGGTAGGGCTTCGGCCGGCGTAGGCCGGTGCTCACGGACCAAAAAGTCCGCTGCGCTTCGGTTCTCGAAAACCACACCATCCGCCTCGGCAGAGCGCGTTTTCGGACAGGCTCTTTCTGCATCTCGATCGCCTGTGAGAAAGCGCGCGAGCCGGCTTACCGAACTCTTGCAAATGGCCGATGCGGGTTTATGGTTAACAAATCATGAATACGCTGAGCATCGACATCCGAAAAGCCGAGCCGCGCGACGCCGGCGCCATCGCCGACGTGCACCAGCAGGCCTGGAACGGCGCCTATTCCGGCATCATCCCGCACCGCACGCTGACGTCGATGATCAACCGCCGTGGCGCCGACTGGTGGGCGAACGCCATTCGCCGCGCCGCCACCGTGCTGGTGGTCGAAATCGGCGGCAAGATCGCCGGCTACGCCACGATCGGCAAGAACCGCGCCCGCGAACTCAGGCAGCAGGGCGAGATTTATGAGCTTTATATGTGCCCGGAATATCAGGGCATCGGGCTTGGCAGCCGGCTGTTCAAGGCGGCACGTGCACGGCTCGCCGACCACGGGCTGAAAGGCATGGTGGTGTGGGCGCTGGAAGACAACCAGAACGCGCTCGACTTCTACACCGGCGCCGGCGGCCGCGATGTCGCCGAAGGCGTCGAGATCTTCGAGCAGAAGGCGCTGAAGAAGGTCGCTTTCGTCTGGGAGTAATCCCCGGCCTTCCTGCCATTCACGTCTTGCTATCGTGTCCAGCACCATTCGCCGCATTGCGCCGGGCGACAGCGCCCGCTATCGATCTCCCATCAAAAGAGGGACAAAGCCATGCGCATTGAAGCCATCGCCATCGGAAAGAATCCGCCGGAGGACATCAACGTCATCATCGAAGTGCCGATCGGCGGCGAGCCGATCAAGTACGAGATGGACAAAGAAGCCGGCACGCTGTTTGTCGACCGCTTCCTGCACACTTCGATGCGCTATCCCGGCAATTACGGCTTCGTGCCGCACACGCTGTCGGGCGACGGCGACCCGATCGACGTGCTGGTCTGCAACACGCGCGCGCTGGTGCCGGGCTGCGTCATCAATGTGCGGCCGATCGGCGTGCTGGTGATGGAAGACAATGCCGGCCAGGACGAGAAAGTCATCGCCGTGCCTTCACCCAAGCTGACGCTGCGCTACGAAAACGTCACCGAATACACGCAGCTGCCTGACATCACCCGCCAGCAGGTGCAGCACTTTTTCGAGCACTACAAGGATCTCGAGCCCGGCAAATGGGTCAAGATCGAAGGCTGGCACGATTCCAAATATGCCAAGAAGATGATCGTCGACGCGATCGCGCGGGCCAAGGCGGCTAAACACGGCTGAGCCTCGCACGGGCGCCGCGGCCAATCGCTAAAGTGCCTAATTATCCACCCGGCCGAAAGCCGGCACATCGCCGATGACGGTGTGCTTGTCCTTGCCGCAGGCGAAGGTCTTCGCCTTTTCGTCGGCTAGCTTGCGCGCCTGATCGTTGGCGGCGGGATTGCCGGTGGCCAGCACAAGGCCGACGGTGCAGCCGTCGCGCGCGTCGATCTGGGCGACCTTGGCGACGAGCAGCACTTCCGTCGGCTTGTTCTCGTCGTCGGGATTGCTGATCGAGCGGCGGTGGATGGCGGCGAAGGGCACGGCAACATCGCCCTTGGTCTCGATGCGCCACTCGACCTTGGCCCCGGACGAATTGAAGCCGGAAAAGCTCTCCCAGACCGTCGTCATGTCACTGCTGGGCGGAAACCCATAGAACAGCGATTCACGGGCGTCGTCATAGGCAACCAGCACAGGGTAGCCGCGATAGCCGGAGCAGGCGAGTTCAGCCCAGTCGCCATCGCCTTCCTCGGCCTGCGCATAGGTGACGCAGTCCTTCTTCCAGTCGAGATCGGTGTAGGTGCTGGAAATGCCATCGGCATGTGCCGCCTGGCAGAGGCCGGAGAGGGCAAGGGAGGCAAGCAGCAGGGTGCGCATGTAGAATCCCCGTGGAGTTCGTTTCAGCCTATCGTCAAATTTTCGACAGGCCTAGCGTCCCATTCGTAGGGTGGGCGCCGCCCCTCATTGCCCTGCCGGGCATTTCTCCCCGTATAGTGACGGGGAGAAAGGGCTGAACGCAGCCTCGGCGCTATTCCTGCAACGCCGGCGATTGGCGAAATCGGCGGTGGGAGCGTCCCTCGCCCCGTTTACGGGGAGAGGATGCCGGCAGGCAGGTGAGGGGCAGCGCCGACGCTCGAAAGTCTTACTTCTTCAAGCTCGCCCCGATCAGCAGGTCGGCATTACGCGCCACCGACTGTGCCGGGCCACCCAGCCCGAACAACTGGCCGCTGATGTAGGCGCCCTCGATCAAAAGCAGCAGCCCGTCGCCAAGCGTGTCGGCATCGTCGGCGCCCATCGCGGTCGCCATGGCGCGCAGGCGGCGACGCAATTCCTGCTTGTTGGCCTCGCTCACCACGCGGGCCGGGTGGCCGTGCTCGGGATACTCCACCGCCGCATTGGTCATGCCGCAGCCGCGATAGTCGGGTCTTTGCGTGCGTTTGCCGACACGGGTCAGGAAGGCCTTGATCTGCGCGCGCGGGTCGCCGGGATGAGCGTCTACCGCCTCGTCGAAGCGATCCCAGAATTCGAGGTCGTATTGCCTGAGATAGGACGCCGCCAGCTCATCCTTGGAAGGAAAGCTGCGGTAGAGGCTGGGCTTGGTGACACCTGCGCGTTTGACGATCTCGTCGACGCCGATTGCTCTGATGCCGCGCCGGTAGAACAGATCGTACGCCACGTCGAGGATCTTCTCAGCAGCCTTCGGCGGCGATGCGTGAGCGTCCTTGATGGGTGGTTCAATATTTTTGCCCGATGGCATCCGAAGACTCGCTTGACAGTGTTACCGATCGGTACGTATACCTTTGCCTCAACTGCAACGTACCGGTCAGTAACATGATAGCTCAATCTCGTCCGTTTGGCCAGCGCTACGCTTTCGTCGTGGTCGGTGTCATCTTCCTCTGCCTGCTAATCGCAGCCGGCCTGCGCTCGGCGCCCGCCGTCATGATGTTGCCACTGGAGGAAAGTTTTGGCTGGCGGCGCGATGTGGTTTCGCTGGCCGCTGCCGTTGGCATCTTCCTCTACGGGATGACCGGGCCGTTCGCCGCGGCACTGATGGAGCGGATCGGCTTGCGCCGCACGCTGCTTGCCTCGCTGGTGGTGATGTCGGGCTCGACGGCGCTCAGCCTGCTGATGACCAAGCCGTGGCATCTGCTCATCACCTGGGGTGTGTTTTCCGGCATAGGTTCAGGCGCGGTCGCCACGGTGCTTGGCGCCACCATCGTCAATCGCTGGTTCAAGACCAATCGCGGCCTGGTGATGGGGCTGATGTCGGCCTCCAGCGCCACCGGCCTGCTGGTGTTCCTGCCGCTGCTCGCCGCGCTTGCCCAGTCGGGCGGCTGGAAGCCGGTCGCCATCGCCATTTCCGTCGCCACCGCTTGCCTACTGCCGCTGGTCTGGCTGCTGGTGCCGGAGCGTCCGGCCTCGATCGGCATGGTGCGCTACGGCGCCGAGCTCGACGACGTGCCGCCGGTGCCACCGGCATCGCAAGGCAATTTCCTCGCGCATACGCTGAACACGCTGCGCCGCGCCGCCGGCACCCGCGTCTTCTGGTATCTGTTTGCCACCTTCTTCATCTGCGGTTTCACGACCAACGGGCTGGTCGGCACGCATCTGATTTCCTTCTGCAGCGATATGGGCATCGGTGAGGTGCAGGCCGCCGGCCTGCTGTCGCTGATGGGCATATTCGACCTGATCGGCACGACGCTGTCGGGCTGGCTGACCGACCGTTTCGATCCGCGCAAGCTGCTCGGCGTCTATTACGGCATACGCGGTCTGGCACTGATCTACCTGCCCTATTCCGGCTTTTCGGCGATGAGCCTGATCATCTTCGCCGTGCTCTACGGTCTGGACTGGATCGCCACCGTGCCGCCGACTTTGCGGCTCGCCAACGAGGCGTTCGGCGATCGCAGCGGGCCGATCGTGTTCGGCTGGATCGTTGCCGGCCACCAGATCGGGGCGGCGTCCGCGGCTTTCTTCGGCGGCACCATGCGCGAGCTGCAGGGCAACTACGAACTGGCCTTCCTGATCGCCGGCATGACGGCCATTGCCGCGGCGTGTATCTCGCTGCTGATCAACACCAGCCAGCCGGCGTTTGATCCGGAACCGCAGGCGGCTTAAGGCGCGGCGGCGGAACTGCCAATCTCCCCCCCTCGTGGGGGAGATGCCCGGCAGGGCAGAGGGGGGCGTGAAGGATCGCCAGCCTTTGGTCCTACCTAGCGTTCTGCCGCAAAGGCTGCGCTGTTTGATTTGCTACGTCGGCGGGACAGCGCCCCCCTCTGGCCTACCGGCCATCTCCCCCACACGGGGGGAGATCGGCAGCTTGCCTGTCCGTTGTTATCAAACCTTCATCATCCCGAGATGCGCCTGAAACATTGAAGCTGGACTCTGGTGGCACCGTTCGAAGCCATCCAGGAGACAGCCATGAACAAGATTTCCCGCCGCGCTTTCGTCACCTCCGCCAGCGCCGTCGGCCTGGTCGGCGTCTCGGGACTGGCGATGCCCTATTATTCGCGCGCCAACCAGCGGCCGGCTTTCATCCACGGCATCCAGTCCGGCGACGTCGACGCCACCAGCGGCATGGTGTGGACGCGCACCGATCGCCCGTCGCGCGTCATGTTCGAGATATCGTCCACCGAAAATTTCGCCAATGCCACCCGGCTGGCGCCGCTAGATACCTCACCGGCCAGCGATTACACGGTGAAGCGGCTGCTCACCGACCTCGCTTCCGACCAGGACATTTTCTACCGCATGGTCGCGGCCGATCTGGCTGACATCAACGCGGTGTCCGAGCCGATCGTTGGCCGCTTCCGCACAGCACCAGCCTCCAAGCGCGACATCAAGTTCGCCTGGTCGGGCGATACCGCGGGCCAGGGCTGGGGCATCGACGAGACCGGCATGAAGACCTACGCCACGATCGGCAAGCATACGCCCGACTTCTTCCTGCATTCGGGCGACACCATCTATGCCGATGGCGCCATGAAGGACGAGGTCGACCTGCCCGGCGGCGGCAAGTGGAAGAACGTCGTGCTCATCGACGGCAAGCGCAAGGTTGCCGAGACGCTGGAGGAATACCGCGACCAGTGGAAATACAACATGATGGACAAGAATGTGCTGGGCTTGAGCGCCATCTGCCCGACCTTCTACCAGTGGGACGACCATGAGGTGCTGAACAACTGGTCGGATTCAAAGGACCTGACCGCCGACGACCGCTACAAGGAAAAATCCATCCATGTGCTGGCGGCGCGCGCCGCGCGCGCCTTCCATGAGATGACGACGATCCGCTACGAGCCGTCCGAGCCCGGTCGCGTTTACCGCAAGATCGCCTACGGGCCGCTGCTCGATGTCTTCTTCCTCGATATGCGGTCCTATCGCGGCCCCAACGGCCCGGACATGCAGGATACGATGACGCCGGAATCGCGCATGCTGGGCGAACAGCAGACGAAATGGCTGAAGCGAGAACTGGCAAACTCCAAGGCGACCTGGAAAATCATCGCCGCCGACATGCCGCTCGGCCTTGTCGTCTGGAACGACGGCGCCAAGAAGGTGGGCGCCGAGGCGGTCAGCAATGGCGACAACGGCCTGCCCAAGGGCCGCGAGCTCGAGATTGCCGATCTGCTGCGCTACATCAAGAATGCCGGCATCAGCAACACTGTCTGGCTGACCGCCGACGTGCACTACACGGCGGCGCACTACTACAACCCCGAAAAGGCGCAGTTCCAGGATTTCAATCCGTTCTGGGAATTCGTCTCGGGTCCGATCCACGCCGGCACGTTCGGTCCGAACGATTTCGACATGACGTTTGGTCCGGAGTTGAAATTCATCAAGGCGCCGACCGCCGAGCAGGGCCAGAACCTGCCGCCGTCAGCCGGCCTGCAGTTCTTCGGCCTCGTCGACATTTCCGGCGCCACCGAGCAGTTGACGGTGCGGCTGATGGATCGCGACGACAACGAGCTCTACAAGGTGACGCTGGATCCGGTGCGCTCGGCGTAAGAGCTCAGGCTAGTTCGGATAGCAAACCGTCGGAATGTTGGGCCAGACCGCGTTGTCGCAGTTGGCGGCTTCCTGCCGCTGCCTGAAGGCGGCGCTGACCGGACCGGTCACCATCGGGTCGACGCCATCGGGGGCGTCGGCAAAAAGCTGCTCTGCGGTCGGGGTATCGGACGCCAGCGCGGGCGGGGGCTCTCCGGGCGGGGGCTCTCTCAGCGTCGCGGCCGACTGTGCGGCGCCCGCGGCAAGGACGGCCGCCAGGGCGGTCCACACGAAGATTTGCCGGAATCTGATGACTGGATCGGTCATGAAGGTCGAACTGCCCGGGTCCTGAAAGGTTCCCGCCTTGGTTAATGAAATCATTTCACACGCGGATGTTTAAGATTTGATGAGTATTTGGTGACGACCCGCCTCTTTCGCAATTGCGAAAAACCCTGTATGAGCCGCGCAACCGAAAGAGGCGGCGCCGTTTGGCCTGCTGCCTGCAACGCTCCCGAGACCACAACATGAAAATTCGTAATATCGCGATCATCGCGCACGTCGACCATGGAAAAACCACCCTGGTCGATCAATTGCTCCGGCAATCCGGCTCCTTCCGCGACAATCAGCGCGTCGCCGAGCGCGCCATGGATTCCAACGACCTCGAAAAGGAACGCGGCATCACCATCCTGGCCAAGGCGACCTCGGTCGACTGGAAGGATACCCGCATCAACATCGTCGACACCCCCGGCCACGCCGATTTCGGCGGCGAGGTCGAGCGCATCCTGTCGATGGTGGATTCGGCCATCGTGCTGGTCGATGCCGCCGAAGGCCCGATGCCTCAGACCAAGTTCGTCGTCGGCAAGGCGCTCAAGGTCGGCCTGAAGCCGATCGTCGTCATCAACAAGATCGACCGCCCGGACGCCCGCCACGTCGAAGTGGTCAACGAAGTGTTCGACCTGTTTGCCGCACTCGACGCCACCGACGACCAGCTCGACTTCCCGATTCTCTACGGTTCAGGCCGCGATGGCTGGGTTTCGGAAAATCCGGAAGGCCCAAAGGACCAGCAGCTTGCGCCGCTGTTCGATCTCGTCATCAAGCATGTGCCGGCGCCGACCGTTCATCCCGGCCCGTTCCGCATGATCGGTACCATCCTGGAAGCCAATCCCTTCCTTGGCCGTATCATCACCGGCCGTATCGAAAGCGGCACGCTGAAGTCCAACCAGCCGGTCAAGGTGCTGCACCATGACGGCACGCTGGTCGAAACCGGCCGCATCTCCAAGATCCTGGCCTTCCGCGGCCTCGAGCGCCAGCCGATCGAAGAGGCGCAGGCGGGTGACATCGTCGCCATTGCCGGCCTGTCGAAAGGCACGGTCGCCGACACGTTCTGCGACCCGGCGGTGACCGAGCCGCTGCATGCGCAGCCAATCGATCCGCCGACCGTGACCATGTCCTTCCTGGTGAATGACTCGCCGCTCGCCGGTACCGAGGGCGACAAGGTGACCAGCCGCGTCATCCGCGACCGCCTGCTGCGTGAAGCCGAAGGCAATGTCGCGCTGAAGATCGAGGAATCGCCTGATAAGGATTCGTTCTTCGTCTCTGGCCGCGGCGAATTACAGCTGGCCGTCCTGATCGAGACGATGCGCCGCGAAGGCTTTGAAATCGCCGTGTCGCGTCCGCGCGTCGTCATGCAGAAGGGCGAGAACGGCGAATTGCTGGAACCGGTCGAGGAAGTCGTCATCGACGTCGACGAGGAGCATGCCGGCGTCGTCGTGCAGAAAATGTCGGAGCGCAAGGCCGAGATGGTCGAACTGCGTCCGTCGGGCGGCAACCGCCAGCGCATCGTTTTCCACGCGCCGACGCGCGGCCTGATCGGCTACCAGTCGGAACTGTTGACCGACACGCGCGGCACCGCCGTCATGAACCGGCTGTTCCATGCCTACGAAGCCTACAAGGGCGAGTTGCCCGGCCGCACCAATGGCGTGCTGATCTCCAACGAGCAGGGCGAGTCGGTCGCCTACGCCATGTGGAACCTCGAAGACCGCGGCCCGATGGTCATCGATCCGGGCGTCAAGGTCTATCAGGGAATGATCATCGGCATCCACTCCAGAGACAACGACCTTGAGGTCAATGTCCTCAAGGGCAAGAAGCTGACCAACATCCGCGCCGCCGGCAAGGACGAGGCGGTGAAGCTGACGCCGCCGATCCGCATGACGCTGGAGCGTGCTCTGGCCTGGATCCAGGACGACGAACTGGTCGAGGTGACGCCGAAGACCATTCGCCTGCGCAAGCTCTATCTCGACCCGAACGAACGCAAGCGTTTCGAGAAATCGGCCAAGGTGGTTGGCGCGGCGTAATCATTTAATTTTCCAGACTTTTGAGGGGCGAAGCACCGATGTGCTTCGCCCCTTTTCGTTTATCCGCCGGCCGCTGAGATGATGGCCACATGGTCGGCTTCGCCGGCGAGATCGATGTGGATCGTCGTGCTGTCGCGGGCCGACTTGCGCAAAGCTCTGGCGCCGTCGGGAACGACAACCAGCAATCCTTTCTCGTCCAGCGCCTGAAGGCGCGACCGCGAGATGCCGAGTTCGCCGGCGAGCAGCCGGTCGAGCCGCAGTGATGTTGGTGCCTCAAGCGCGAGCCGGATTTCAAGCGCGGTTGCGCCTTCGTCGCCGAGCCGGTGCTTGTGAACGGCAACGTCCGAAAATTCCTCGACGCGCCCGACCCGGTTTCGCAATGCCACGACATCGAAGGCGTGGCGGCGGGCGAGCATGGGATCGTTGCTTTCGAGGGATGCTAGCAGCGTCGGTCCGATGTCGCGGCGATTGCAGCGTTCGAAAATGCCGAAATTCCAGGAATTGTCGCAGTCGATGCAGCGATAGATCAGCCAGACGTCGATGCGCTTGCCATTGGCGTTGACGCGAAATTTCGAGCTGCAGCGATAGGCCTTCACAGTGCCGCAGCGATTGCAGTTGATGAGAGGTTGAGGTGCGGTGACGGGCGCGACCGTCCAGCGAACAGCGAGATGTTGAGACAAGCCGAAAACCTTCCAGTGTGGAAGTTCTCCAGGCCGGCAATGTCGAGATGCCCATGCGGGCACGGCGTGGCGAGAGCTAGCTATGTTGGAAGTCAGGTGTCACGGGCGACAGCCACGCGACAGCGGTTCAGCATTGCCAAACCGGTCTCGAACCGCCGCCTGAGGAACACATGAAAAATAAGCAGACACCGCTTATGCGGCGCCCTGCCAAGTGTGATCAGGGGAGTTGGCGAGACCGGCGGTTACTGGGGCAAAGTGAAGCTCGAAATTGTTTCGCGTCGGCCCTTCTAGCTGGGACCGATGAGGACGACAAGGGTGGCAATTGTCGAGGTCGGCGCTGCCCCTCATCCACCTGCCGGCACCTTCTCCCCGTACAGTGACGGGGAGAAGGGGGCTGGCCGCAAGGCCGCGCCCATTCTGCGACGCTAGAGATTGGCGAAACCATTCGTGACGGCGCTTTTTCTCCCCGTCACCATACGGGGAGAAATGTCCGGCAGGACAATGAGGGGCGGCGCTGACCAAAGCGATTGTCGTTCCGTCTTTGCCAGCGCCGCCGCCGCTGGTTAGTATGCCTGCCAAACCTCAAATCTGAGACCCCCCATGCACCTCACCTCGCTTCTGATCTTCGCCGCGGCCCTTTTCGTCGCCGCCGGTTCGCCCGGCCCGTCGATCGCTGCGCTCGTAGCGCGTGTGATCTCAAAGGGCTTTCGCGACGTGTTTCCGTTCCTGCTCGCCATGTGGATCGGCGAGGGCATCTGGCTGTCGCTGGCGGTGTTCGGGCTGGCGGTGGTGGCGCAGACCTTTCACTTCGCCTTCGTCGCGGTGAAATGGGTGGGCGTCGCCTATCTCGCTTACCTCGCCTGGAAGATGTGGACGGCACCGGTCCAGGCAAAAGAAAGCGAGATGCCGCGCGAAGATTCGCCGGCGAAGCTGTTCTTCGCCGGCATGGCGGTGACGCTCGGCAATCCCAAGATCATGATGTTCTATCTAGCGCTGCTGCCGACGATCATCGACCTCGCTTCGGTCAGCGTCATCGGCTGGGTCGAGTTGACGGCGACCATGGCGGTGGTCCTGGTCGCCATCGATCTCGCCTGGGTGCTTGCCGCATCGCAGGCGCGCAAGCTTCTCAGGAGCAAGCGGGCGATGAAGATCGCCAACCGCATCAGCGCCGGCACCATGGCCGGCGCCGCTGCGGCTATCGCGGCGCGGTCCTAGAGCGTTTCACCGTTTCACGGAAACGGCGAACCGCTCTATCTCTTTGTTTATTGCGCAATTCCGGACGGAAAACCGATTACACTTTTCCTGAAATTGCTCTAACGGCGCGTTACATCATTTCTATGATCGGCGCGATTTCGACGGTGAACGCCGGGTCCATCAGGATCGGGCAATCCTTGGCCTTGGCGACGGCATCGTCGATGTCCTTCGCCTCGATGATTGTGTAGCCGGCGGTCGGATTGCTGCCGCCATTGTTCTCGACCTTGCCGCCGGGCAGCACCATCTTCGACCTGCCGACGGGATTGCCGCCGTCGACTACGGACTTGCCGAGTTTGCCGTACCAGCCGGTCCAGGCATCCGTTGCGGCCTTCCGCTCGGCCTCGCCGGTCGGCATCTTGCCCGAGCCATGATAGACGTAGAGAAACTTTGCCATGTTCTCCTCCCTTGATCAGCGGCATCGAACCGGCATGCGGTCATGCCGCCCGGCGATCATCGGACCAAATCGGCAAACAAGCAACGAGAATGCGCAGTAGCTAACATACCGAAGCAACGGGGGGGTCGCTACCGCGCCATGGCGTGATATTCATGGTTCGGGCGCATGTCGATTGCCGCCGCCACCCGGTTCGACATGTTGAAAAAGGCGGCGGTCGAGGCGATGTCCCAGATGTCGCGGTCGGAAAAGCCGGCCTTACGCAAAGCCGCCCGGTCGGCCTCGACGATCTTTGCCGGCTCTTCCGTCAGTTTCACCGCGAATTCGAGCATCGCTGTCTGTCTGGCGGACAGGTTGGCGGCGCGAAAATTCATCACCATCATCTCGCCGAGCGACGGGTCGCCGGACAGCTGGCGCACCGCCGCGCCATGCGCCGTCAGGCAGTAGTAGCAGTGGTTGATCGAGGAGACGGCGACCGCGATCATCTCGCGCTCCAGCTTCGACAGGCCTGACACACCCAGCATCAGATCGTTGTACATGTCGGTGAAGGCGCGCAGCTTCTTCTCGTCGAAGGCATAGGCCTTGAGCACATTGGGAACGAGGCCGAGCTTTTCCTCGCATTTGGCAAAATAGGCTTTTGTTGCGTCGCTCAGCTCCGCCTGGGCGAGGTCAAGCGCGGAAATCTTGCCGGACATGGGGCATTTCTCCTCGTTGGGCGGCGATCTGTCGCGGAATGCCGATATTTCTTCGCAAGCCGTCAAACCTTTGTCGCCAAATACCGGTCATCTGCTACCATAGTCGCAAAAGCATGTGACGGGAGGGAATTAGCGTCATGGCCAGCCTGAAATCCGCAAGCAGCCCGAAAAAGACCAGTCCGATCAAGGGAGGTGCGGCAAAGGCGGGCGAAAAGCCCGGCAGGCTCGCCGACTATCTGCTGGCCCGCGCGCCCGCCGAAGATGTCGCCGCCTATGATGCCGCCGATCTCGAACGTGCCGCCGATCTGGCCGGCCGCGCCGTCGCCAGGCACAAAAAGGGCGATTGCGTCGTTGCCATAGACGTCGATTCCGGTGTCGTGCGCCAGGGCCGGCCGATGACCGTCATCACCGTCGTCAACGACAACATGCCGTTCCTGTTCGATTCCATCCTCGGTGAGATCACCGAGAGTGCCGGCGAGCCGCTGCTGGTCACCCACCCGGTCATCGTCGTCAAGCACGGCAAGGGCGGCGTCGATGAAATCCTCGGCGATGGCGGTTTCGCCAAGGGCGACCACAGCCACGACCGGCTGAGCGTCATCCACGTCCATATCGGCCGCCTGTCGGTCGATCAGGCCGAGGCCATGGCCGGGCGGCTAAAGAAGATGCTGGGCCAGGTGCGCGCCGCGGTTACCGACTGGAAGCCGATGCTGGCCCGTCTCGACCAGGCGATCTCGGAGTTCCGTTACGCGCCGGTGCCGCTCGACAAGGCCAGCGTCACCGAGGCGATCGCCTTCCTCGAATGGCTGCGCGACGACAATTTCACCTTCCTCGGCATGCGCGAGTTCAAATACACTGGCGGCGAGAAGAGCGGCACGCTGGAGCGCGCCGACAAGCCCGGCCTCGGCATCCTGTCCGATCCCGATGTGCTGGTGCTCAGGCGCGGCACCGAAGCGGTGACGACGACGCCGGAAATCCGCGCCTTCCTGCATGGGCCGGAGCCGCTGATCGTCACCAAAGCCAACGCCAAGTCTTCCGTGCACCGCCGCATCTATCTCGATTACATCGGCGTCAAGACCTACACCGCCAAGGGCGTGCTGTCGGGCGAACTGCGCATCGTCGGCCTGTTCACCTCGACCGCCTACACGCGCTCGGTGATGAAGATCCCCTATCTCAGGTCGAAGGCCGAAACCATCATCGCCAAGTCCGGCTTCAATCCCGGCGATCACTCCGGCAAAGCGTTGATCAACGTGCTGGAGAGCTATCCGCGCGACGAGCTTTTCCAGGTCCCGGTGCCGATCCTGCGCAAGCACGCCGAAGCCATTCTGGGACTGGTCGAGCGGCCGCGCGTGCGCGCTTTGGTGCGCGTCGACCAGTTCGACCGCTTCGTCTCCATCCTCGTCTTCGTGCCGCGCGACCGCTACGACAGCGTCGTGCGCGAGAAGGTCGGCGCCTATTTGAAGACGGTGTTCGAGGGCCGGCTGTCGGCCTATTACCCGGCTTTCCCGGAAGGCGGGCTGGCGCGCGTGCATTTCATCATCGGCCGTTCCGGCGGCAAGACGCCGAAGGTCGAGCAAGCGACGATCGAAGCGGCGATCCGCGACATCGTGCGCACCTGGGAAGACGCGCTGCGCGAAACCGCGGCAGAAACCGGCGCCGACGCGGCGTTGACGGCAATTGCTTCGCGCTTTTCGGAAAGCTACCGCGACAGTTTCCCGCCGGCGGTGGCGCTGGCCGACGCCGGTCGCATCGCCAAAATTGCCGAGGCCAATCCGATCGCCATCGACTATTACCGGCATGCCGACCAAAAACCGCATCAGGCGGCGCTGAAGATCTATCACCACGCCAGTCCGGTGGCATTGTCGCGGCGGGTGCCGGTGCTGGAAAACATCGGTTTCCGCGTCATCAGCGAGCGCACTTTCGAGGTCGGCGACGAAGCTTCCGGCATGGTCTTCGTCCACGACATGGAGCTGGAGAACAGCTACGGCAAGCCGATCGACCTTGCCGATGGTGGCGCGCTGTTCGAGGACGCCTTCCTGTCGGTGTGGCGCGGCGATGTCGACAATGACGGCTATAACGGCCTTGCCCAGACCGCCGGCCTGTGGTCGGGCGAGATCACCATCCTGCGCGCCTATGGCCGCTATCTGCAGCAGGTCGGCATCCCCCAGAGCCAGGATTTCATCGCCGCAGCACTCAACCGTTATCCCGAGATCGCGCGCGGCCTGCATGCGCTGTTCATCGCCCGCCTCGGCCCGACGGCCGAAGGGGAAGGCTTGGTGGCGGCAAAGCATCTGAAGGCCAAGATCAAGGATGCGCTGGAAGACGTCCCCAACATCGACGACGACACCATCATCCGCCGTTATCTCAATCTGATCGAAGCCTCACTGCGCACCAATCATTTCGTCGCCGAAACGAAAGCGAAGGGCCAGTCGCTGGCGATCAAGCTCGATTCGCACGCGGTCGACGGTTTGCCGGCGCCGCGGCCGTGGCGCGAGATCTTCGTCTACGGCTCCGAGGTCGAGGGCGTGCATCTGCGCTTCGGTCCGGTCGCGCGTGGCGGCCTGCGCTGGTCGGACCGCGCCCAGGATTACCGCACCGAGGTGCTCGGCCTGGTCAAGGCGCAGCAGGTCAAGAACGCCGTCATCGTGCCGGTCGGCGCCAAGGGCGGTTTCTTCCCCAAGCGTCTGCCGGTGGGTGGCAGCCGCGACGCGATCTTCGAAGCCGGCACGTCGGCCTACAAGAACTACGTCTCCAGCCTGCTGTCGATCACCGACAATATCGGCCTGGACGGCATCATTCCGCCGGCCGGCGTGGTGCGGCGCGACCCGGACGATCCCTATTTCGTCGTCGCCGCCGACAAAGGCACGGCGACCTTCTCCGACACCGCCAACGCCATCTCGGAGAAGCATGGCTTCTGGCTCGACGACGCTTTTGCCAGCGGCGGCTCGGCTGGCTACGACCACAAGAAGATGGGCATCACCGCCAAGGGCGCCTGGGAAGCGGTGAAGCGGCATTTCCGCGAGATCAACCGCGACATCCAGACCACGCCGTTCACCGTCGTCGGTGTCGGCGACATGTCGGGCGATGTGTTCGGCAATGGCATGCTGCTGTCGCCGCAGACGCGGCTGATCGCCGCCTTCGACCATCGCGACATCTTCATCGATCCCGATCCGGACATGGTGGCGTCGATGGTCGAGCGCGAGCGCATGTTCGCCCTGCCGCGCTCAAGCTGGCAGGACTACGACAAGGCCAAGCTGTCGGAAGGCGGCGTCATCGTCTCGCGCAGCCAGAAGTCGATCACGCTGCCGGCGGCGGCGGCAGCGGCAATCGGGCTTGGCAAGACGACCGCGACACCGGTCGAGATCATGAACGCCATCCTCAAGGCGCCGGTCGACCTTTTGTGGTTCGGCGGCATCGGCACGTATCTCAGGGCATCGACCGAAACCAATAGCGATGTCGGCGACCGCGCCAATGACGCCATCCGCGTCACCGCGCTCGACGTGCGCGCCAAGGTGATCGGCGAGGGCGCCAATCTCGGCGTGACGCAGCGCGCCCGCATCGAGTTCGGGCTGAATGGCGGCCGCTGCAACTCCGACGCCATCGACAATTCGGGTGGCGTCAACTGCTCCGACGTCGAGGTCAACATCAAGATCGCGCTGGCCTCCGCCATGCGCAAGGGATCGCTGACCCGCCCGGCGCGCAACAAATTGCTGGCCGAGATGACCGGCGAGGTCGGCGGCCTGGTGCTGTCCAACAATTACGAGCAGACGCTGGCGCTCTCCATCGCCCGCAAGCGCGGCCTCGCCGACATCGCGCACCAGAGCCGCTTCATGGCGGCGCTGGAGGCGCGCGGTCTGCTCGACCGTGCGGTCGAGACGTTGCCGTCGCCGGCAGCCCTTGCCGAGCGCGAAGCGCGCGGCGAGCCGCTGACCAGGGCCGAACTTGGCGTGCTGCTCGCCTATGCCAAGATCGTGCTGTTTTCCGACATCGTTGCCAGCGACGTGCCTGATGACGCGCATTTCGACCGCGATCTGATGGGCTATTTCCCCGATCGCATGGCGAAGAAGTATGGCGACGAAATCCGCAACCATCGCCTGCGCCGCGAGATCATCGCCCGTGTCGTCGCCAATGATCTGGTCAACCGCGGCGGCCCGTCCTTCGTCAACCGGCTGCAGGAAGCCACCGGCCGCAGTGCCGCAGACGTGGTGCGCACTTTCGCCGTGGTGCGCGACGGCTTCGCGCTGCCGGCGCTCTATCGCGAGATCGATGCGCTCGACAACCAGATCGACGGCCAGGTGCAGCTCGATCTCTACCAGTCGGTTAGCCGGCTTATCTTTATGACGAGCGGCTGGTATCTGAAGAACGATGCCGGCACCGCGCCGCTCGGCCAGCGCATCGCCGAATTGCAGGAGGCACGCAAGGCGCTGGAGCCGAAACTCGGCTCGCTGCTGCCGGCCTTCTCGCGCGAGCGGATCGAGGAAAAGCGGCATGGCCTGTTCAAGGGCGGTGCGCCGGAAAAACTGGCCGAGCAGCTGGCGCTGGCCGACATGGCGGAACTCATCCCCGACATCGCGCTGACGGCGCGAATGGCGAATGCCGATATCGTCGCTGCGGCGAAGGCTTTCTTTGCGGTCAGCGATGCCTTCCGCATTCCACGCGTCGAGGACGCGGCGCGCTCCATCACGCCATCCGACTATTACGACCAGCTGGCGCTTTCCCGCGCCACCGACACGATCGGCGCTGCCCGGCGCGGCATCGCGGTGGCAGCACTCACCGGCCACGCCAAGGCGGCGGACCCGGTGGCGGCATGGCTTGAGGCCGGCGGCGAAAGGGTGGCGCGCATCCGCGAGCGGCTGCAGGCGCTGACCGAAGGCGGCGATATCACCGTATCGCGGCTGTCGGTGGCATCGGGCCTGATGAGCGATCTCACGGGGATGTGATCATCTTCGCAAGGCTGGCGCCGCCCCTCCTCCGGCTGTGCACCTTACCCCCCCCTTGGGGGGAGGGTCGCTGCGAAGCAGCGGGGTGGGGGTGCGGCACCGACCCCACCCGGACCTGCGGTCCGACCTCCCTACAAGGGGGAGGTAGGGGTTGGCGCTTGTTATTTGCATGAGCATTCGAAACATGCAGACATGGCGCCCGATACGGGCGGAGCAGGGACTTTCAGCATGGCGGCGGTAGAAACAGTGCAGCGGGCATCGGGACGCGGCATTTGGGGATGGATGTTCTTCGACTGGGCGGCGCAGCCGTTTTTCACCGTCGTCACCACCTTCATCTTCGGCCCGTATTTCGCCTCGCGCATGGTCAGTGATCCGGTCATGGGCCAGGCAATCTGGGCCTGGGGCATCGCCGCCGCCGGATTGGTCATTGCCGTTTTGTCGCCCATTCTCGGCTCGATCGCCGACCAGACCGGGCCGCGCAAGCCGTGGATCGCTTTTTTCGCAACGATCAAGATCACCAGCCTTTGCCTGTTGTGGTTGGCTGCGCCCGGCTCGAATGCATTCCTGATCGTGGCGTTGTTCTCGCTGGCCTCCGTCGCGGCGGAGTTCTCAACCGTATTCAACGATTCGATGATGCCGCGCCTGGTGCCGAAGAGCGAGATTGGGCGCATCTCCAACATCGCCTGGGGCCTCGGTTATCTCGGCGGCATGGTCGCGCTGATCTTTGTCATTGCCTGCATGGCCGGCACGCCGGAAACCGGCAAGACGATCATAGGGCTCAATCCCATCTTCGGGCTCGACCCGAAGCTCGGCGAAGATGCACGCGCCACCGGGCCGCTGTCGGCTGGTTGGTATTTCCTGTTCATCCTGCCGATGTTCTTTTTCACCCCGGATGCCGTCAAAGGCATCCCCATCGGACCGGCCGTACGCCAAGGCCTGTCTGAACTGAAGTCGACACTGGCCGAAGCACGCAAGCGCGTCGGCATTTTCCGCTTTCTTATCGCCCGCATGATCTATCAGGACGGCGTCAACGCGCTGCTGACGCAGGGCGGCGTGTTTGCTGCGGCGATGTTCGGCTGGTCGATCACCGAGATCGGCATTTTCGGCATCATCCTCAATGTCGTCGCCATCTTCGGCTGCTGGATTGCCGCCCGCGTGGACACCGCCTTCGGCTCCAAAGTGGTTGTGATGATCGCGCTCGTGATGCTGACGGTGGCCACCGCCGGCATCGTTTCGACCGGGCCGGGGTTCACCCTGCTTGGCCTCATACAGCTCTCGACCACCGATTCGGGCGGCCTGTTCGGCACGGCGGCGGAGAAGGCTTATATTCTCTACGGGCTTTTGATCGGACTGGCCTTCGGGCCGGTGCAGGCGTCGTCGCGCTCCTACATGGCGCGCAGCGTGACCGCTGCCGAATCAGGCCGCTATTTCGGCATCTATGCTCTGTCCGGACGGGCGACCAGTTTCCTGGCGCCGTTCCTGTTGGCAACGATCAGCTGGGCCGCCGACTCGGCGCGGCTCGGCATGGCGGTGATCATCCTCTTCCTGGGCATTGGCATCGCGATATTGATCAAGACGCCTTATCCGGCGGACCAGCCGGTGGAGTGACTTACCCTCCCCCTTGTGGGGAGGGTCGATCCGCGAAGCGGAGCGGGGTGGGGGTGCGGCGCTGCCCCCACCCCGTCTCACGAATTTTGCTTCGCAAAAGTCGTTCGCCGACCCTCCCCACGAGGGGGAGGGCAAAAGGCGCTAGTGCCTAAAATGCCTCACGCCGGTAAACACCATGGCGATGCCATGCGCGTCGGCGGCGGCGATGACGTCGTCGTCGCGCATCGAGCCGCCGGGCTGGATAACGGCGGTGGCGCCGGCTTCGATTGCCGACAGCAGCCCGTCGGCAAAGGGGAAGAAGGCGTCCGAGGCGATGACCGAGCCCTTGGTCAGCGGCTCAGCCAATCCCGCGGCCTCGGCGGCATCGAGCGCCTTGCGGGCGGCGATGCGCGAGGAATCGACGCGGCTCATCTGGCCGGCGCCGATGCCGACGGTGGCGCCATCCTTGGCGTAGACTATGGCGTTCGACTTGACGTGCTTGGCGATGCGGAAGGCAAATTTGAGATCGGCCATTTCCGTCGGCGTCGGCGCGCGATTCGTCACCACTTTCAGGTCGAGGTCGTCGACGACGGCATTGTCGCGGCCCTGGACGAGCAATCCGCCGGCAACGGATTTGACGGTGATGCCGGCGGTGCGCGGATCGGGCAGGCCGCCGGTGACCAGCAGCCGCAGGTTCTTCCGGGCGGCGACGATGCGGATTGCTTCCTCGCTGGCGTCCGGCGCAATGATGACTTCGGTGAACGTTTTCACGATCTCTTCCGCCGCCTCGGCATCGAGGAGGCGGTTCATGGCGACGATGCCGCCGAAGGCGGAGACCGGGTCGCAGGCCAGCGCCTTGGCATAGGCTGATATCAGCGACGCGCCTTCGGCGACGCCACACGGGTTGGCATGCTTGATGATGGCAACGGCAGCAGAGCGCGCCGGATCGAACTCGCCGACCAGCTCGAAGGCGGCGTCGGTGTCGTTGATGTTGTTGTAGGAAAGCTGCTTGCCCTGCAACTGGCGCACGGTGGCGACGCCCGGCCGCTTGTCGCCATTGACGTAGAAGCCGGCGCTCTGGTGCGGGTTCTCGCCGTAGCGCATGACGCTCTCCAGCCTGCCGCCGAAGGCACGCCAGGTCGGATGTTCGATCTCCAGCGCCTCGGCGAACCAGCCGGAGATCGCCGCATCGTAGGTGGCGGTGCGGGCAAAGGCCTTGGCCGCCAGCTTCTTGCGGAAATCCAATGATAGCGAACCGATATTCATCTCCAGCGCATTCAGCACCGAGGCATAGTCGCTGGGGTCGGTGACGATGGCGACATAAGCGTGGTTCTTGGCCGAGGCGCGGATCATCGCCGGGCCGCCAATGTCGATGTTCTCGACGATCGAGGCGTAGTCGGCGCCGGAGCGGCGCACCTCCTCGAAGGGATAGAGGTTGGAGACCAACAGATCGATCGGCTCTATCTTGTGGTCTCGCATCGCCTTGGCATGGTCGGGATCGTCGCGCACGCCCAGCAGCGCGCCATGCACCGACGGGTGCAGCGTCTTGACGCGGCCATCCATGATCTCGGGAAAGCCGGTCAACTCCGAGACGTCGCGCACCGCGAGGCCGGCTTCGGCGATGGCCTTTGCCGTGCCGCCGGTCGAGACCAGTTCGACGCCGGCCGCGGCCAATCCCCTGGCGAAGTCGATCAGGCCGGTCTTGTCGAAAACGGAAAGCAGCGCGCGGCGGACGGGAACGAGGTCGGGCGCGGGAATGTTCTTGGCGGCGACGGCCATGGGCTGGCGGCCTTTCAAGGCTTGATTTGAAGCGTCCGCGGGCCGTAGCACATGAGATCAGGAAATCAAGCGCCGCGCGCCGTTCCAAGGTTTCGTATTTGCTGGCCCCGGGTATAGGCTTGACCATCCTGGAGGAGCAAAATCATGGCATTTGTGCGTATTGGCCAGTTCAAAGCGTTGCCGGACACGACCGAGCAGTTGCGGGCAATCTACGAAACCGAGGCGATCCCCGCCATCCGCGCCGCAGACGGCAACATCAGCGCCGTGCTGCTGCAGCAGCATCAGGCGTGCGACACATTCATGGCGATCACCGTTTGGAGCACTGTGGAGGACGCCGAGCGCTATGACCGAAGCGGCCAGGCGGCGGCGATGGTGGACAAGATCCGCTTCGCCTTCGCCGGTCCGCCGTCGCTGAGCACCTACGACGCCTTCGGTGTTTCGCAACAGGCCTGAGCTGACCGACTGATTGCCCGCAGAGCAGCGGTCAGTTGTTTTCCGGGTAGCCGGCGATGGTCGTGCGCGTCAGCTGCCAGTGGACCTCCGAAATCTCCGAGGCCTTGAAGGCAATCACGATCTGGCGGCTGCGGCGCGGGCCGCCCAGCCCGGCGAAGTAGATCGACTCATCGACCTCCGGCACCACTTCGGCGCAGGTGAACACCCAGGTGTCGGCGCCGTCGGCGGCCAGCACCAGCCGGTCATGTTCGTCCTGAAGCACGTTGATGTCGGGATGGATGTGGAAGCGCAGCGTGACGAAATCGCGGCCGTTGTTGCGGATCGCCGCATTGCCGGGCCGCTGAATGCGGTCCCTGCCGGCAAGCACATTGCCGTCCGACGACAGTTTCAGTTCGCGTTCATGCAGGAAGCCGAAGCGTGCCACATAGCCGTCGTGGCGGGCGATGAAGCCCTGCATGCCCTTCTGGTCGATGCGCTTGCACGGCACATGCTGCGGGCCGCCGATCAAGGGTGTGCCGAGCAGATCGTTGACGCGCAGCGAATGGCTGAAGCGCGCCGACGACGTGTCGTTGATGGTGGCGGTCGAATGCGCCGCGGTGGCACGCGCCAGCGGCCGGAATTCGGCGGCGCCATAGGTGTCGATGCCGGCATTGACGACATAGTGCTGGCGGCCCGAGGACATTTCGAAGGCGAGGCAGCCGGCATGCGCCGCGTTGGACACGTCGACAGGCGGCGGCAGGCCGGTATCGGCGATCACCGTCACGCCGCCCATGGACAGCCGCTCATAACCTGAATGCGGGGCGTGCAGCAGCGGCGCGCCGGCAGTGTCGTCGTGGCGCAGAATGGTGGCGATACGGTCATGGATGGTCGCGCCCATGCCGTTGAAGCGGGCGAGGCTGCCGTCCTGGTGGCGAAAAAAGCGCAGCGCCGGCAGCATGCGGTCGATGGCGCCCATCAGCGCGGCAGGCGGTGTCTCCGCCTGGTTGGCATAAGTCTGGCGCAAGGGAAGAAGGTCGGCGAGCAGCTCGAGAACCGTCATTGGATTGCGGGAGATATGGCCGCCGTCGGCAAGGATCTGGCGGTCGAGCTCCTCGGCGAGATTGCGGGTGGCGCCGCGCAGCGCCGATGCCGGCGCCGGCAGCGACAGAGCGGCAAAGGCCAGCGCGATGCGGGCGCGCAGCCTGTCCTTGCCATCCGGCATCTCGCGCGCCATCGACCTGAGATAGCGGATCTGGACGGCAAGCGATTTCAGGAAAGCGCGGTAGAAGGGAAACTCGGCGCCCTGCAGCACAACCGAGGAATGCTGCAACCAGGCAATGACGCGCTTGGCCGTGGTGCCGGGCTCCCAGGCGATGCCGGAAATATTGCCGCCATGGATAGCGATCCAGTCGGAAACCAGCGCGCGGGCGTTGGCGGCGGCAAGCTCAGTGCCGGCGGCGCGCATATGGCGCAGCCAGCGAAAGCCGTGCAGTGTCTTCAGCCAACCGCGGTTGGAGACCCCGATCTGGAACGGCGACTTGCCGCCGGTCTCGACCAGATGTCCCGACAGCGGATAGCGGCCATAGTAGATCTCGAGCGCAATTTGCGGGTCGGCGAGGCGCAGATCCGGCGGTGCGATGAGGACGCGTTCGGGCGTGCGACCGGAATAACGCCAGCGATAGACAGGCCCGGCACGCAGGCGCCGGCGCGCCTTGCGCCAGAACTCCTTCGCGACAAGTGTCCAAAGACGCGTCGTGCTGCCGGCAGCGAGTGCCAAAACCCCTCCTGATCGTCATTTGCCCCGATACAAGTTTATATGATTCAAGAACTTATGCGAAGGCGAATTCCACCGGCGTGAAGGAGTTCACGCTGTTGCCGCCGGATCAACCCCAAAAAAGTCAGCACATTTCGGGGATCAAGTCCCTGATCATCCCGGCGCTCATGTCCGCCTGTGGCGGCTACGGAACGCGCTGGGCGAACAATTCTCGCGATCGCGAAAGAGCCGGGAAAAATAAAATGCATCGTGGATACCGACCGCAGCCGCGACAGATTCCACTGGGGAATCGGAGGCGACCAGCAATTGCTTGGCAAGGTCGAGCCGTATGCGCAGCTGGAATGCCTTGGGCGACATGCCGGTGGCCAGCGCAAACTTGCGGCGCAGCGTCGCCGGCGACATGCCGAATTTTGCTGCGAACGCGTTGAGGTCGAGTGGATCGAGCGCGCAATTGCGCAAGTTGTCCACGACGTGCTGAAAATCGGTGGCGCGCCGAAAATCGGGATCTCGTTTGCGGTTGTTCCATTGGGCCGCCTGCCGGGCGGCCCGTACAACGATTGCGTGCATGGTGGCAGCGGCTTCCGACTGGCTGAGCACGGTATCCAGCGACAGTTCGGCATGCAGCCTGTCGAACAGGCGCTGCATTTCGCCAAGGTCGTGCAAGGCAACGACAGGTTCGTCTTCGACGATGAGCCGCAGCCGCGTGAAATCGCGCGTCATGGCGCCGTCGAAGAGCGCCCAGCGTTCGGTCCAGCCCGACGCGTCCGGTCCATAGGAATGTGTCTTGCCGGGAAACAGCCAGAACAAGGCCGGCGCCGCGATCGCCTGCGGGCCGCCAGCCCTGGTTTCAAGCCAGCCTTGCCCCTCCTCGACGAGCACGACGGCAAAATCCGGCAGCCTGCGATTGGTGATTGCCTGGGTGACGCGATGCCGGCCGACGCCCGTTGCCGACAGGCCACCGGCAGCGGCCGGCGGCGATCTGTACAGCGCGAAGTCCCGGTCCGGCATGAGCGAAAAGTCCAGCTTTGCTTTCTGTCCATGGGCAAAGTGAGAAGCCTCATGGCACCATTCGTCGAAATCACACGCCATGGGTGATCGAAATGTCAAGCCTTGCCGCCGGCGGACAACGCGAAGCCGCTGTCGATCTGATCGCCAACGGCAAGGTGTTGTCGACAGCGCAAAACCGGCTGGGATATCTCACCCCGACCGATCCTTCGGTCGGCATCGAGACGATCCGCAAGCTCTTTGCGGCGCAGGGCTATGTCTGGCTGAAGGGTCTGCTGCCGCGCAGCGACGTGGTCGATTTTCGCGGCTTTGTGTTTTCGCATATGGCGGATACCGGGCTGCTCAAACCCGGGCTCGATCCGTCGCTCGGCATAGCGGCAGCCGACGCCTTTGACCGCCAGCTCGCCGACCGCCGCCTGATGTCGCTGGTTCGCTCTGCCACCTATGAAGGCTTTTGCGCGCAGCCGCCTCTGTCCCGCTTCATGGACAAATTCCTGGATGGGCTGTCCTACCTGCACAAACGGAAGATCATGCGCTTCACCCAGCCCGGATCGCCGGTCGCGACGCCGGCGCATTACGATCTTGTCTATCTGCGTGGCGGCACCAGCCGCATCGTCACGGCCTGGATACCGCTGGGCGATATTTCAGTCGATATGGGCGGCCTGGTCTACCTCGAGGGGTCGCATGCGATCGGCGCTGGCATGGAAGCCCGGTTCAACAGGGACAATGCCGGCATGGACGCCCAAGAGCGCATCAGCGCCTACAACCGCAACATGGCCGAGGGTGGCTGGGTGTCGAAGGATCTGCCCGAAATGGCGGAGCGCTTCAATGCGCGCTGGCTGATCGCGGATTTCGAGGCCGGCGATGTCGTGCTTCACTCGCCCTACATGATCCATGCCTCGACGACCAACCGGAGCATGGACGGGCGCATCCGGCTTTCCACCGATATCCGCTTTCAGAACGTCGACGATGAAATCGATGCGCGGTGGGGGAACCACTGGTCGCTCGACGACATGCTTTAGGATGTATCGATATTCAGGTGAGGCCGGCCTGCGAGTGCCGGTTTCCTGCGCTTCCGGTGCTCACGTACTTAAGTACGCTCCGCTCCGGTTCTCGGAAACCGACGCTCTCGGCTCGGCCTGACCTGAATCTCGACACATCCTGACTGCGCGTTGCACCTTAGACTAAGCGCCGCATGCGGGCGGCGAAGAAGCCGTCGAGACCGGAAATCCCGGGCGAGCCGAGGTCGAGGTCGGCGGGCGTGGTGCGCAGCGTGCCTTGAGGCGTCAGGAAGGCATCGAGGCCGGCGATCTCGCCTGGCTGCAGTGGATCGTCGATGACGCTCTTGTCGCCGGACAGGAAGCCTCGATGAAGCTCCTCGCCTTCGAGCGGGTCGAGCGAACAGTTGGAAAAGACGATGCGTCCGCCCGGCTTGACCAAAGTGACGGCGCGGGCGAGCAGCTTTCGCTGCAGGTCGGCGAGTTTCTCGACATCGGCCGCCGTTTTGGTCCAGGGCACGTCGGGGTGCCGACGCACAGTGCCGGTGGAGGAGCAGGGCGCGTCGAGCAGCACGGCGTCGAACAGTTCCGCCGGCTGGTATTTCAGCAGGTCGGCCTGGACAATCTCGGCGGCGAGGCCGAGACGTTCGAGGTTTTGCGTCAGCCGCGCCAGCCGGTTCTTGGAAGTGTCGACGGCAGTGACTTTGGCGCCGGCAAGGATCAGCTGCGCGGTCTTGCCGCCGGGTGCGGCGCAGAGATCGGCAACGCGAAGCCCTTGCACATCGCCGAACAGGCGCGCGGGAAAGCTGGCTGCCGCATCCTGCACCCACCAGGCGCCGTCCGCGAAGCCGGGCAGTTCGGTGACCGAGGCACTGAGCTTTTCCACGCGCACGGTGCCGGTCGGCAGCACGATGCCGCCGAGCTTTTCAGCCCACAGCGAGGGGTCGGATTTGACCGAGAAGTCGACCGGCGCCTCGACACGGTGGGCCGCGAGAATCTGCCTGGTCTTGTCGGCGCCATAGGCGGCCTTCAGCCGGTCGGAAAACCATTTTGGCGCCTCGTCGGTGGCGGCAAGGGCGGTGGTCAGTTCGGCCTCTTTCGCCCGCGCCAGCGTGCGCAGCACACCGTTGACGAGGCCGGAGAAACGCTGCGTGCGTGGATCGGACTTGGCGTGGGTCACGGCAAGGTCGACGGCGGCGCTGTCGGGAATGTCGAGGAACAGGATCTGCGCCGCCGCCACATGCAGTATGTGCGACAGCGCCGTGGCGTTGGGCGGCAGCGGCTTTTCCAGACGCCGCGCCAGCAGCCCCGAAATGGTCATGCGGTAGCGCAGCGCAGTGACCAGTATGGCGCGCACCAGGCCACGGTCGCGCAGGTCGAGCGCCTTGTATTGCGGGTGGCCGTTCTCGTGGTCGGTCAGCCCATCGAGCGGTGTCCTGGCGTCGATGACGGCGGCGAGCAGGCGGGCGGCAGCCTTGCGGGCGGCGAGGCCGGCCACCGGTCCATCGGCGTCGCCTGTTTCACGATCGGCTGAAACTGCGGGCCGGGGCCTGGCTCCGCTCACGACCACGGACCTTTGGGTCCGGTCGGATTGCGGCCCCAGGGATTGGATTTCGGCCTGGCCGGTTCAGCCGGCTGCTCGGGCTGCACTGCCTTCTCCCATGGACCGGACGGCCGTTGCTCGTCCGCCTGCCGTGGTGCTGCAGCCGTCTCAGTCATCTCCCGCGCCATCGCCTGCAGAGCGGCGATACGGTTGTCGGTGTTCGGGTGGGTGGAAAACAGACTGTCCATGCGCTCGCCGGAAAGGGGATTGATGATGAAGAGGTGGGCGGTCGCCGGATTGCGTTCGGCATCCGGGTTGCGGATGCGTTCGGCGCCGCGGGCGATTTTGTCAAGGGCAGACGCCAGCCATAGCGGGTTGCCAACGATCTCGGCGCCGCGCCGATCAGCCTCATATTCGCGGGTGCGGCTCACCGCCATCTGCACGATCATGGCTGCGAAGGGGGCGACAAGCATCGCCACCAGCACACCGACAAAGCCGAACGGGTTGTTGTTGTCGCGGTTGCCGCCGAAGAAGAAGGCGAAATTGCCGAGCATCGAGATCGCGCCGGCAAGCGTGGCGACGATGGTCATGGTCAATGTGTCGCGGTGCTCGACATGGGCGAGTTCATGCGCCATGACGGCGGCAACCTCCTCACGCGTCAGGGCCTGCAACAGGCCGGTGGAGGCGGCGACCGCGGCATTTTGCGGATTGCGGCCGGTGGCGAAGGCGTTGGGTTGCGGGTTGTCGATCAGATAGGTTTTCGGCATCGGCAGGCCGGCCCGATTGGCGAGGTCGCGCACAATGGCGTAATATTCAGGCGCGTTCTTCTCGTCGACCTCGACGGCGCGGTTCATCGACAGCACCATCTTGTCGGCGTTCCAGTAGCTGAACAGATTGGTGCCGGCGGCGAACAGCAGCGCAATCACCATGCCGCCGGTCCCGCCGATCAGAAAGCCGACGCCCATGAACAGTGCCGTCATGGCGGCGAGAAGCATGGCGGTGCGCAAGGTGTTCATCGTCTGCTCCGTCTTTGCTCGTGGCTAGGTTTGGGGCGGCGGTAAAAAAGGGTCGATCCTCGTGGGCTCATCGCTATATGATGGGAAACGCCTGCGCTCGTTTCAATCCGCCGGACATATCGCATGATCGACGAAACCAGAAAAACCGACGCCGTTCCCGGTAGCGACACGCCACAAAAGCCACTGTCGCCGGCGGCCAGCCGCGCTCTGGCCGAGGCCAAGGCGCGCCGCGAATCCTATGGCGAGAAGGAAGCCGCGCTGCCGAAGGAAATCGGCGGCCGCGGCGGCAAGGAGCCCGGCCGCTATGGCGACTGGGAGGTCAAAGGCCTGACCAGCGACTTCTGAGGATATGCCGGGATTCAGGTGATGCCGGCCTGCGAACAACCGATTCCTGCGCTTCCGGCCTTCGCCGGCCGAAGCACTCATGAGTGGTCGCGGCAGTTTAGGCTACGGCCGGCGTAGGCCGGTGCTCACGTACTTTAAGTACGCTCCGCTCCGGTTCTCGGGAACCACCGCATTCGACTCGGCCTGACCTGAATCTCAACACACCCTTGGCTTAGGCGGCGTTGCGCTGGGGTTCGAGGGCAATCCAGTCGTTTTCGTCGACGGTGATGCCGACCCCCTCGTAGCCGCCTATCGCAGCGTGCTGCGTCGGCAGTGGGTGCTGGTGGGTGGCGCTGATCACCATCACCGAGGCGCCCGCGGCCTCCGCTGCCGCGATACCGGCCGGGGCATCCTCGAAGACCAGGCAGTCGCCGATATCGACGCCGAGCTGTTTTGCCGCCAGCAGGAAACAGTCGGGCGCCGGCTTGCCGTGGGAAACGTCCTCGCCCGCGACCATCAAGGCGGGAACCGGGATGCCGGCCGCCTGCATACGCAACAGCGCCAGCGAGCGCGGCGCCGAGGTGACGATCGCCCAGCGCTCGGGCGGCAGCGACGCCAGGAACGCCGCGGCGCCGGCGATTGGAACAATGCCATCCAGATCGGCCGCCTCGGCCTGTAGCAGCAAATAGGCTTCGTTGGCGGCATCGACGCCCGGAAGCGCCAGCCGGCCGATGGTCTCGATCGCCCGCACGCCATGGATCGTCGGCAGGAATTTCACGACGTCGAGACCTTGCCGAAGCGCCCACGCGGCCCAGACCCTTTCCGCTGCGGCTATCGAATTGATCACCGTGCCGTCCATATCGAACAGGAAGGCCGCGAATTTTCTGCCTGCAAACATCTGAAATCCTGGGAGCGCTTGGGGAGGGGAGAGGTGTCACTGACCGTAACGGTGCGGCAGCCGGATGGGAAGGCGCGCGGCTGTCTTTTCGGCCAGCCCAAGGGAACCACGGCCCGACCTCTTGCGTTTGACCAACTGTTTTCCACGATGACCAACAGGGGGACTGCGATGCTGATCCGACTCGGCTACGAAATCGCCATTGACTGTGTCGCCACCACGCCGGTCGTCTCGCTGCTCGAAATCCACAAGGACAGGCAGGCCGACATCAAGCGGCAGACCAAGGTGCTCACCTCGCCATCAGTGCCGACCAAGATCTTTCACGACCTTCATGGCAATGCCTGCCGGCGGTTCACCGCACCTGCCGGCAATTTTCGCATCCTCTACGACGCCGTCGTCGAGGACAGCGGCGAGACCGACGCGGTCAATACGCTGGCCAGGGAAGTGCCAGTGGCGGAGTTGCCGGACGAGGTGCTCTTCTATCTCCTGGGCAGCCGCTACTGCGAGACCGATCACCTCAGCGGACTGGCCTGGCAGCGCTTCGGTTCGCTTCCATCCGGCTGGGCGCGGGTGCAGGCGATCGTCGACTATGTCCACAACCGGCTGTCCTTCGGCTACGGCTATGCGCGCTCGACCCGCACGGCGGCGCAGGCGCATGAGGAGCGCGTTGGCGTTTGCCGCGATTTTGCGCATCTGGCGATCACGCTGTGCCGCTGCATGAACATTCCGGCCCGCTACGTGAATGGCTATCTTGGCGACATCGGTGTGCCACTTGACCCGGCGCCGATGGACTTTTCTGCCTGGATGGAAGTGTTCCTCGACGGCAAATGGTACACGTTCGACCCGCGCCACAATCGCCCGAGGATCGGCCGCGTCGTCATTGCGCGCGGACGCGACGCCACCGATGTGCCGCTGTTGCACAGTTTCGGCCAGCACCAGCTCTCATTGTTCAAGGTGTGGACCTACGAGCAGGAAGGCAATCTGTTCAACCCGCCCTATCACGGCATCGACAGGACGGTCAGCGCACAGATGCTGGCCTGAAGGGCCGAAAACGGAAAAGGCCGCCGCTTCTTGCGAAGCCGGCGGCCTTCCGTGTTTCCGTCCGTGGCGCGGCCCATGGCGGTGACCGAAGTCACCCGCCGCGCATTTCGCGCCTTAACGGGAAGACTGCTTCCCGAAAGTGCAATCCGCTGAGGCCACGTTCTGGAAAACGAAATCACTCGACATCGGATCACCTCCTTTCGATTTGTTGAACACACCATGATGATGGGGTCTCGTTTGGCAAATGGCAAGTCGCCACAGTCGAAAAAGCCGCGCGCGGGTTTTCCGCGCCGAAGCGTACCGGGAACCTTCGCTCGTCGCCAAGCTTCGAGATTGGCCGATGCCCTCGCGCCTTCGTCATCCTCGGCCTTGACCCGAGGATCCATGCCGCGACCTTTGCCGGGGAATGCGGCGGAAACAAAACTCTGCACTGCTGCAACGCGTTAGCGTCACGGCATGGATACTAGGGTCTGCGCCGCGTCGCTTCGCTCCTTGCTTCGCCCGAGTATGACGAAACCACAACCCTCAGAGAAGCCGCATCGTTGCGCCGATCTCGACGCGGGCGGGCTGGTCGACCGTGCAGTAGACGCCGAGATTGTGCGCGTTGTGGCGCACCAGATTGCGCAGAATTCCCGGGTCGTGGTCGAAGCCGTCCTGGGCGATGATGGTGAAGCCGCAGCGACGGCACGGCTCGGAAATGGTCAGCTTGAGGTCGCCGATGGCCAGCTTCTTGCCGATCCATTCCGTCTCGGGGAACGATCCCTCAATCGCCGCCATGTCGACGACGATGTTGGGGCGGAAGCGGCGCGGGTCGGCGGCACCTTCCGGATGCAACGCCTTCAGGCGCGCCAGCGACGCCGTGGTCAGGAGATGGATGGGCGCCTTGCGGTAGCGCGCCGCGGTCAGCGGGCCGGAATAGCCGGGCGCGGCATTTTCAGGGTCGAGCGGCCGGATCGAGGCTTCGAAGCCGAGATAGGCTGATACGGCGCGGTCGCTTTCGGCGCCGGGTGCCGCCAGCCAGTCGCCGCCGGGAATGGCGACCTCAAGCTGGCGAGCTTGCGAAAGCCGGGTGCGGATGCGCGGCACCTTGTGCCATTTCGCGTCGCGATCGGGCCGGGCGATCTCGTTGTCGGAGACATCGACGAGACCGAACATGCGGTCGCCGTCGATGCTTTCCAGATCCACCGAAATCGCGTCCAGCCGTTCGCCGGCGAGCGAACTCGCCGGATAACGCCAAAGCTCGGTGACGGACCCGACTGTCGGCTGCATCAGCTCTTCTTGTTCTGCCGGTTGGCGACGAGGTCGTCGACGACGGCCGGGTCGGCCAGCGTCGAAGTGTCGCCGAGGGCGGCAAAATCGTCCTCGGCGATCTTGCGCAGGATGCGGCGCATGATCTTGCCCGAGCGGGTCTTCGGCAGGCCGGGCGCGAACTGGATCTTGTCGGGGGTCGCGATGGCGCCGATCTCCTTGCGGACATGGCCGACCAGTTCCTTGCGCAGATCCTCGCTGGGCTCGACACCTTTCATCAAGGTGACATAGCTGTAGATGCCCTGGCCCTTGATGTCGTGCGGATAGCCGACGACCGCGGCCTCGGAAACCTTGTCATGGCTGACCAGTGCTGATTCGACTTCCGCCGTGCCCATACGGTGGCCGGAGACATTGATGACGTCGTCGACGCGACCGGTGATCCAGTAGTAGCCGTCGGCGTCGCGGCGGCAGCCGTCACCGGTGAAGTATTTTCCCTTGTAGGTGGAGAAATAGGTCTGGATGAAGCGCTCGTGGTCGCCATAGACGGTGCGCATTTGGCCCGGCCATGAATCGGTGATGCAGAGATTGCCGTCGGCCGCACCTTCCAGCACCTTGCCTTCGCTGTCGACCAGCTGCGGCTTGACGCCGAAGAAGGGCCGCGTCGCCGAACCGGCCTTGAGGTCGGTGGCGCCCGGCAGCGGCGTGATCAGGATGCCGCCGGTCTCGGTCTGCCACCAGGTGTCGACGATCGGCACCTTGCCGTTGCCGACGACGTTGAAATACCACTGCCAGGCTTCGGGATTGATCGGCTCACCGACCGAGCCCAGCACGCGCAGCGACTTGCGCGATGTCTTCTTCACCGGCTCATCGCCGGCGCCCATCAGCGCGCGCAGCGCCGTTGGCGCGGTGTAGAAGATGTTGACCTTGTGCTTGTCGATGACTTCCCAGAAGCGCGACTGCGAGGGGTAGTTGGGCACGCCTTCGAACATCAGCGTGGTGGCGCCATTGGCGAGCGGGCCGTAGACGATGTAGCTGTGGCCGGTGACCCAGCCGACGTCGGCGGTGCACCAGTAGATATCGCCGTCATGATAGTCGAAGACATATTGGTGGGTCATCGAGGCATAGACGAGATAGCCGGCGGTGGTGTGCAGCACGCCCTTCGGCTTGCCGGTCGATCCCGAGGTGTAGAGGATGAACAGCGGATCCTCGGCCTTCATCTTCTCGGGCTTGCATTCGGCTTTCACCGAAGCGACTTCATCGTGGTACCAGACGTCGCGGCCCGGCGCCCAGCCGACCTTGCCGCCGGTGCGGCGCACGACGACAACCTTGTTGACCATGACGAAGTTCTTGGCGGCGATATCGATCGCCTTGTCGGTGTTTTCCTTCAAGGGAATGGTCTTGCCGCCGCGCAGGCCTTCGTCGGCAGTGATGACGAAGGTCGATTCGCAATCGACAATGCGGCCGGCCAGCGCATCTGGCGAAAAGCCGCCGAAGACGATCGAATGGATGGCGCCGATGCGGGTGCAGGCGAGCATCGCATAGGCCGCTTCGGGGATCATCGGCATGTAGATGGTGACGCGGTCACCCTTCTTGACGCCGTGCTTCTTCATCACATTGGCGAGCCGGCAGACATGCTCGTGGAGCTCATTGTAGGTGATCTTCTTGTCGTCATAGGGATTGTCGCCTTCCCAGATGATGGCGGTCTGGTCGCCGCGCTTCTTCAGGTGGCGGTCGATGCAATTGTACGAGACGTTGGTCAGGCCGTCCTCGAACCATTTGATCGAGACCTTGCCGTCGAAGGAGGTGTTCTTGACCTTGGTGAAAGGCTTGAACCAGTCGATGCGCTTGCCGTGCTTGCCCCAGAACCTGTCCGGGTTTTTCACGCTGTCGGCGTACCATTTGAGATAGGTGTCGTTGTCGATCAGTGCGTTTTTCTTCCACGCCGGCTGGACGCGATGGACATGAACCTCGGACATTTCTTCATTTCCTCCCAAACCAATCCGCCGGCTTGAAACGCCGGCGGGATCGCGGCGACGCGGCCGCGAATTCGGCGGCATTATTACCAGTTCCGCGGTGACGGCAATATTAGACGTTGGGTTTGCGTGGCGGGATGACGCAGGGGTACTACCCATCGCTGTCAGCACTCGATCAAGCTCGCTGCTAACCACATGTTTTCGCGAGGAAAAGCCTGCTTCGATCAGGAAAAATCAATAGACAGTTAAGCAACGGCGCGCACAATGTTGCGTGGGAGGCGAGGTTAATCAACCTGGGGGCTGCAATGCGCGACCATGCCGAAATGGACCTGATGCTCAGGGGTTATGGCCTGACCACGGCCAAGATTCTCTATCACTTTCCCGACCACCCGCATCTCCTGCAGAGCTTCATCTGGCAGGACTATGACCTGGCGCCGAAGTTCCCGGTGCTGGTCCGCTTCATCGAGTTCTGGAAGGCCAAGCTCGACGGGCCGCTGCATTCGGTCGTCTACACGCACCAGAAGCTGATCGCGCCGAATGAGTGGCGCAAGGTGGATGGCGAATTCGTGCTGCATTAGGGGCAGCGCAGACCGCAAGTGATTGGCGGAACACCCATCGCTTCGTCATCCACGGGCGGAGCAAGGAGCGTAGCGACGCGGCGCAGACCCGAGGATCCATGCCGCGACATCAAGGCGTTGCTACGGTGCAGAATTCTACCCCGTTGCATTCCTCGGCTGATGTCACGGCATGGATCCTAGGGTCTCCGCGACGGAGCTGCGCTCCTGCTTCGCCCTAGGATGACGAACCTCCAAGGCCGCGGCCAAACTACAAGCGCTTGCGCTGAGTCAGCCGGCGCTTCACACCGCCGGCGGGTTCAGCCTGGCAAAACCTTCCTGGCGGCGATAGGGGAAATACGGGTAGGGCGCGGTGACTTCGCTTGCGGCGTCGAGCTTTTTCATCTGGTCCGGCGTCAGGGTCCAACCAATGGCGCCGAGGTTCTGGCGCAATTGTTCCTCGTTGCGGGCGCCAATGATGACGGAGGACACGGTCGGGCGCTGCAACAGCCAGTTGATGGCGATCTGCGGCACGGTCTTGCCGGTTTCCTCGGCCACCGCGTCGAGCGCGTCGACGACCCGGTAGAGATGCTCGTTCTCGACCGGTGGGCCGAAGCTTGCGGTATCGTGCAGCCGGCTCTTTTCCGGTAGCTTTTGGCCGCGGCGGATCTTGCCGGTCAGGCGGCCCCAGCCGAGTGGGCTCCACACCAGCGCGCCGACACCCTGGTCGAGGCCGAGTGGCATCAGCTCCCATTCATAGTCGCGGCCGAGCAGCGAATAATAGACCTGATGCGCGACATAGCGCGGGTAGCCATGCCTATCGGCGAGGCCGAGCGACTTCATCACTTGCCAGCCGGAGAAATTGGAGACGCCGACATAGCGCAGCTTGCCGGCGCGCACGAGTTCGTCGAACGCCGACAGCACCTCCTCGATCGGCGTCGCGGCATCGAAGGCGTGCAACTGCAGAAGGTCGATATAGTCGGTGCCGAGACGCCCGAGCGCATCTTCCACGGCCTTGATCAGCCGCGACCGGGAGGAGCCGAAATCGTTCGGCCCGTCACCCATCGGCAAAGACGTCTTGGTCGAGATCAGCACCGCGTCGCGGCGGCCCTTGATGGCTGCGCCGAGCACGTCTTCGGACGCGCCGTTCGAATAGACGTCCGCCGTGTCGAACAGATTGACGCCGGCTTCCAGGCAGATGTCGATCAGTCGCCGTGCTTCATTGGCATCGCTGGTGCCCCAGGCGCCGAACAATGGCCCCGAACCGCCGAAGGTCCCAGTGCCGAATGAGAGTGCCGGGACCTTGAGGCCCGATACGCCGAGACGTCGATAGTCCATCTTTTTTCTCCTGTGATGTCGAAAGGGTTAGGGCTCGCTAGGAGCGGGCAGGCGCTGGTTCGCCGAGCGCCGGGTTGCGATCCAGGCGCAGCGTCAGCGTGGCCGCGGCGAGCGCCGAGAGCGGCAGCAAGGCCGCGATCCAGCTGACGGCGCCGAGGCCGGGGCCGTGGGCGACGACCATGCCGCCGAGCCAGGCGCCGCCGGCATTACCGAGATTGAAGGCGGCGATGTTGAAAGACGAGGCGAGACTCTGGCCGGCGCCTTGCGCCTTTTCCAGCACCCACATCTGCAGTGGCGCCACGGTGGCAAAGGCGGCGGCGCCGAGCAGGCCGACATAGATGACGGCCATTATCTGGCTGTGCAGGGCGAAGGTCATGGTGCCGAGGACCAGCGCCAGCACGACGAGGCTGCCGAGAACCGACGGCACCAGCCAGCGGTCGGCGAATTTGCCGCCGAGCAGATTGCCGGCGATCAAGCCACCGCCGAAGACCAGCAGGATCGGCGACACGGCGGCTTCCCCAAAGCCGCTGATCTCAGTCAACAGCGGGGCAATATAGGTGAAGACGGCAAAGACGCCGGCATAGCCAAGCACGGTGGTGGCAAGGCCGAGCAGCACCGGTGTGCGACCGAGCACGGCAAGATCGCTGCGCAGGTTGCTCTTTTCCGGTGATGCCTGGCTGCGCGGCACCAGCAGGAGAATGATCGCGAAAGCGGCGAGCCCGACCAGGGTTACCGCCCAGAAGGTCGCGCGCCAGCCAAAAGCCTGGCCGAGCCAGGTGCCGAAGGGAACGCCAAGGATGTTGGCGATGGTCAGGCCGGTGAACATCAGCGCGATCGCCGAGGCCTTCTTGTTGGGCGCCACCAGTCCGGTCGCCACGACCGAACCGACGCCGAAGAAGGTGCCGTGGGCGAAGGCGGTGAGCACGCGGGCGCCCATGAGCGTCCAGTAGTCGGGGGCGAGCGCACAGGCGAGATTGCCCAGTGTGAAGATCGCCATCAGCGCCAAGAGAACGGTCTTGCGCGGCCAGCGGCCGGTGGCGATGGTCAACAGCGGCGCGCCGATGACGACGCCGAGTGCATAGCCCGAAATCAGCTGGCCGGCGGCCGAGATCGAGACGCCGAGGTCGGTGCTGACGTCAAGCAGCAGACCCATGATGACGAATTCGGTGACGCCGATGCCGAAGGCACCGGCCGCGAGGGCATATAGAGCAACAGGCATGACGGTTTCCACTTCGAGGAGGAAGGGCCTTCTCACGCCCCCGAGCTGGAAGATCGTGATGTCACGCACTGTGAACCAGACTTGCGTGAGGCACATTGTCTGTGAAATAGATTCATGAATGGCGAGACCCGACATCAACCGCTCCGGCGAGATCGAAGTGTTCGTCCGCGTCGTCGAGACCGGGAGCTTTTCGGCGGCGGCGCGCGCTTTGCGCATGACGCCTTCGGCGGTGAGCAAGCTGATCGCGCGTCTCGAAGGGCGGCTCGGCGCGCGGCTGGTCAGCCGCTCGACGCGCAAGCTGCAGCTCTCCCCGGAAGGCTCGGCCTTCTACGACAGCGGCGTGCGCATCCTGGCCGACATGGCGGCGGCCGAGCGCGAGGCGGCGGCAGGTGCGGCACCGCGCGGGCTGTTGCGCGTCAACAGCTATGTGCCTTTCGGGCAGCACCGGCTGATCCCGCTTTTGCCGCGCTTCCTCGAACGCTACCCTGAAGTATCAGTCGATCTGGTTTTGACCGACAGCGTCATCGACCTGATGCAGGAGCGCGCCGATGTCGCTATCCGCGCCGGCCCGCTCAACGAATCACGGCTGGTGGCGCGCAAGCTCGGGCAAAGCCGGACCGTCGTCGTCGCGGCACCTTCCTACCTTGAGACGCACGGTACCCCGCTGATGCCGGCCGACCTCGAGCGCCACAACCGGATGAGTTTCGGCTTCGTCCGGCACATTGACGGCTGGCCATTCCTCGACGGCGCGGGCGGAAGCGTGATTGTCCCGACGACTGGCAACGCGCTGGTCAGTGACGGTGAGGCAATGCGGCTGATGGCATTGGCAGGCGCCGGCATCGCCCGGCTGGCGCGCTGGCACGTGGAGGCCGACATCGCCGGCGGGCGGCTGTTGCCATTGTTGGAAGATTTCAATCCGGGTGATGAGGAGTTCACCCACGCCGTCTATGTCGGCCAGGGCAAGCATCTGCCGGCGCGGGTGAGGGCTTTTCTCGATTTCCTTGTCGAGACCGTGCGGCTCTGAACAACTGCAAAAGGCCGCGTACCGACGGGGCACGCGGCCTTCGCAACCTGTCGTCGAAAACCCCTACGTCTTCGCCACGAACGGCGCCGGGCGCCGGGCTGCCGCTTGCCGCTCCAGCATCCAGCCAGGGTATTCGGCGGGCAGTGCGCTCACCCCATCGAGCTTCGTCAGATCGTCGGCGTCGAGCTTCAGCTCGGTCGCGGCGAGATTCTGCTCGAGCTGCTCCATGCGGCTGGCGCCGATGAGGACGCTCATCACAAAGGGTTTGGCCAGGACATAACCGAGCGCGACGGTGGCGACGCTGACATCATGCTTTTTGGCGATCTCGCGCATCACGGCCACTGCTGCCCAGGCGCGGTCCTCGTTGACCGGCGGGAAGTTGAAGGAGGCGCGGCGCCCCTCGCCATTGCCGGGCGCGCCAGGTCCGTATTTGCCGGACAGCAGCCCGCCCGCCATCGGCGACCAGACCATCAGGCCGAGCTTTTCCTCGTTGATGAGCGGCACGATCTCGCGCTCGAGATCGCGGCCGGCGATCGAATAGTAGGACTGCACGGTCTCAAAGCGTGCGAAGCCCTTGCGCTCGGCGATGCCCAAGGCCTTGGCGATGCGCCAGGCTTGCCAGTTGGAAACGCCGACATAGCGGACCTTGCCGCTGGCGACGAGATCGTCGAGCGCCCGCAGCGTTTCGTCGATCGGGGTCACCGCATCGGTGCCGTGCAGCAGGTAGAGATCGATATGGTCGAGCTGCAGCCGCTCGAGGCTGGCATCGACCGCATCCATGATGTGGCCGCGAGAGGAGCCGCGCTCGTTCGGACCGCTGCCCATGGCGCCATGCACCTTGGTGGCGATGATCACGTCCGACCGTTTGACGCCGAGATCCCTGAGCGACTGGCCGAGCAGTTTCTCGGACTGGCCAAAGGAATAAACATCGGCCGTATCGAAGAAGTTGACGCCGCCGGCGATCGAGCGGCCGACGATCTCGTTGACGCCTTTCTGGTCGAGGCTGGCGATCAGGCCCCATTGGGCGTTTTCGCCGGCGGCGCCGAACGTCATGGTGCCGAGGCAAAGTTCGGAGACGAACATCCCCGTGTTTCCAAGTTGATTGTAGCGCATGGTGCGGCTCCAGAGGTGTGGTGATGACACCGGTCATATAGGAACGACACGTTTCGTTTCCAGTGTTGGTGCAACCGGCCGGTGGCTCTGGACCAAGACCTGACTGGCTACCGGCTACCGAAGATCGCCGACCCGACCCTGACGCTGGTGGCGCCGAAGGCGATTGCGGTCTCGTAATCGCCGGACATGCCCATCGACAGTTTTGCGACGCCGGCCTCGGTCGCGAGTTTCTCCAGCAGCGCGAAATGCGGGCCGGGATTCTCGTCGGCGGGCGGGATGCACATCAGGCCTTCGATGGCGAGGCCATGGACGTCGCGGCAGCGGGCGACGAAGGCGACGGCCTCGCGCGGCTCGATGCCGGCCTTTTGCGGCTCCGAGCCGGTGTTGACCTGCACGTAGAGTTTTGGCGCGCGGCCCTGTCGTGCAATTTCCCTGGCGAGTTCGGCGGCGATCTTTTCGCGGTCGACCGTCTCGATGACGTCGGCGAGCGCGACGGCTTCCTTCGCCTTGTTCGACTGCAGGGGGCCGATCAAGTGCAGCTCGATGTCGGGGAATTCAGCTTTCAGCGCCGGCCATTTGGCCTGCGCCTCCTGCACCCGGTTTTCGCCGAAGACGCGCTGGCCGGCTTCGATGACCGGGCGGATGGCGTCGGCCTCAAAAGTCTTCGACACGGCAACCAGCGTCACCGAACCGGGGTTGCGGCCGGCCTCACGCTCGGCAGCAGCGATCCTCGTCTTGACGGCGAAAAACTGTTCGACGGCCTTGGCCATGCCTACATCCTGCCTGTCTTTAATCGTGCTCGCCGGCTCGCCGCAGTTGACGGGTCCGGCAATCCATGGTGAACACCGCGACGACATTTACCTTGGCCACCGGGCCTTGTCCGGCGGTCTGCGCCTGCTTTTAAGTGAAAATCATCCGATGGCAACCGAACGATACAATCCGCGCGCGTCAGAGCCCAAATGGCAGAAAGCCTGGGCCGAAAAGAAGCTGTTCGAAGCGCAGAACGACGACCCGAAGCCGAAATACTACGTGCTGGAGATGTTCCCCTATCCCTCGGGGAAGATCCATATCGGCCACACCCGCAACTACACGATGGGTGATGTGGTGGCGCGCTACAAGCGGGCCAAGGGTTTCAACGTGCTGCACCCGATGGGCTGGGATGCCTTTGGAATGCCGGCCGAAAACGCGGCCATGCAGAACAAGGTCCATCCCAAGGAGTGGACCTACGCCAATATCGCCGCCATGCGCGAGCAGCTCAAGATGATGGGCCTGTCGCTGGACTGGGCGCGCGAATTCGCCACCTGCGACGTCGACTATTACCACCGCCAGCAGATGCTGTTCCTCGATTTCGTCACGAAGGGGCTGGTGACGCGCAAATCCTCCAAGGTCAACTGGGACCCGGAGGACATGACGGTGCTTGCCAACGAGCAGGTCATCGACGGCCGCGGCTGGCGCTCGGGCGCGCTGGTCGAACAGCGCGAGCTGACGCAGTGGTTCTTCAAGATCACCGACTTTGCCCAGGACCTGCTGGAGTCGCTCGACGGCCTCGGTGAATGGCCGGAAAAGGTCAAGCTGATGCAGCAGAACTGGATCGGCCGCTCGGAAGGGCTGCTGATCCGCTGGCCGCTGGCGGCACCCGTTGGCAACGCGCACGAGCTGGAAGTCTACACGACCAGGCCCGACACCATCTTCGGCGCGTCGTTCATGGCGGTTGCCGCCGACCATCCGCTGGCCAGGAAGGCCGCCGAGACCAATGTCGAGCTGGCCAAGTTCATCGAAGAGGTCCGCCACATGGGCACTTCGGTGGCGGCGCTGGAGACGGCCGAGAAGAAAGGCTTCGACACCGGCATCCGTGTCGTGCATCCGTTCGACGACAGCTGGACGCTGCCGGTTTATGTCGCCAATTTCGTTTTGATGGAATATGGCACCGGCGCCATTTTCGGCTGCCCGTCGGGCGACCAACGCGACCTCGACTTCGCCAACAAATACGGCCTGCCGGTCATCCCGGTGGTGATGCCGGAAGGCGCCGACGCCAAGACCTTCCAGGTCACCGAAGAAGCCTATGTCGATGACGGCGTGATGATCAATTCGCGCTTCCTCGACGGCATGAAGCCGGAGCAGGCGTTCGACGAAGTGGCGAAGCTGCTGGAGCAGAAGAGCATTGGCGGCCGGCCGATGGCCGAGCGCAAGGTGAATTTCCGCCTGCGCGACTGGGGCATTTCGCGCCAGCGCTACTGGGGCTGTCCGATCCCGATGATCCATTGCGAGGATTGCGGCGTGGTGCCGGTGCCGAAGGCCGACCTGCCGGTCAAGCTGCCCGACGACATCGAGTTCGACCGCCCCGGCAATCCGCTCGACCGTCACCCGACCTGGCGGCATGTCAAATGCCCGCAATGCGGCAAGGACGCGCGGCGCGAGACCGACACGATGGATACGTTCGTCGATTCGTCCTGGTATTTCGCGCGCTTCACCGCGCCCTGGGCCAACGACCCGACCGATCCCCGCGCGGCCAATGAATGGCTGGCCGTCGACCAGTATATCGGTGGCATCGAGCATGCGATCCTGCATCTGCTCTATTCGCGCTTTTTCACCCGCGCCATGCGCGAGACCGGGCATCTCGACCTGGCCGAGCCGTTCAAGGGCCTGTTCACGCAAGGCATGGTGGTGCACGAGACCTACCGGGTCGGCGGTGCGTCGAACAATGGCCGCTGGCTGTCGCCGGGCGAGGTCAAGATCGAGGATGTCGGCGGCAAGCGCCGCGCCATCGAGATCGCCACCGGCGAAGAGGCTACGATCGGCTCGCTCGAAAAGATGTCGAAGTCGAAGAAGAACACGGTGAGCCCGGAAGACATCACCGACGGCTACGGCGCCGACACCGCGCGCTGGTTCATGCTGTCGGATTCGCCGCCCGAGCGCGATGTCGAATGGACCGACGATGGCGCTGCCGGCGCGCATCGCTTCATCCAGCGCGTCTGGCGCCTGGTGTCGATCGCCGCCGAGACGCTCGACGGCGTCAAGCCGCAGGCGGCCAGCGACGGCGAGGCCGGTGCTGTTTCCAAGGCCGCGCACAAGATCCTGAAAGCGATCGGCGAGGATATCGAGAAGCTCGGCTTCAACCGCGCCATCGCCCGCATCTACGAACTGGCCAATGCCTTGACCACGCCGCTCAACGACGTTGCCGAGGGCAAGGCCGATGCGGCGCTAAAGGGCGCCTGCCGCGAAGCGGTGGAGATCCTGGTGCATGTGGTCGCGCCGGTCATGCCGCATCTGGCCGAGGAGTGCTGGCACACGCTGGGCGGTACCGATCTGGTCGCCGAAAGGCCGTGGCCGGTCTACGATCCGGCGCTGGTCGTCGACAACGAGATCGTGCTGCCGGTGCAGGTCAACGGCAAGAAGCGCGGGGATTTGACAATTGCCCGCGACGCGGACCAAGGTGCTGTCGAAAAAGCCGTGCTGGCCCTCGACTTCGTGCAAAAAGCGCTCGAAGGTAAGGCGCCGCGCAAGGTCATCATCGTCCCGCAAAGGATCGTCAATGTCGTTGCCTGACCTGGGGAAGACAGAAGTGACGCGTTTGCTGCGCCGTACCGCGCTTTTCGGCCTGATCGCCTCGGTCGCGCTGGTTTCCGCCTGCACGGTGCGCCCGCTCTATTCGAGCGCGCCGCTGACGGCCGGCTCCACGGTCGGCGCTTCGGCCGAACTGGCGTCGATCTCGGTCAAGCCGGTCAAGACCCGCTACGCCCAGCAGGTCCGCAATAATCTGATCTTCGCGCTTGGCCAGGGTGCCGGCGAGCCGGCCGCGCCGGTTTATATGCTTGATCTTGGCGTTACCGAACTGGTCGAATCGGCGGCGCAGGTGCAGATTCAAACCGACGAGGACGAGCCGACCGCGGGTACGGTGACGCTAACCGCGAACTACGTGCTGACCGACGCCAAGACCGGCGTGGTCATCGCCACGGGCAAGCGCTCGATCCCATCGTCGTTCGACAAGCCGACCCAGGAGTTCGCCTCCTACCGGGCGCAGATCGACGCCGAGAACCGCGCTGCGCGCGAACTGGCCGAAATGGTGACCCTGTCCGTCGCCCAGGACCTGGTCAAGCATGGAAAGGCCTCGAGCTAGAGGCTTTCCCGCTTAGATTCCTGGCAACAAAAAAAGGCCGATCGCTCGGCCTTTTTTGTAGCGCGATGCGCCTTGACCTCAGCCGATCGTCTGGCCGGTCTTTGCCCAGTCGGCGAGGAACTGTTCCAGGCCCTTGTCGGTCAGCGGGTGTTTGACCAGCGCCTTCAGCGTCGCCGGCGGCGCGGTGACGACATCGGCGCCGATCAGGGCTGCCTGCTTGACATGGTTTACGGTGCGCGCCGAGGCAACGAGGATCTCGGTCTGGAAATCGTAATTGTCGTAGATCTGCCGGATCTCCTGGATCAGCTCCATGCCGTCGAGGCCGATGTCGTCAAGGCGGCCGACGAAAGGCGAGATAAACGAGGCGCCGGCCTTGGCTGCCAGCAAAGCCTGGTTGGCCGAGAAGCAGAGCGTGACGTTGACCAGGCGGTTCATCTCGGTGCGGATCGTCTTGCAGGCCTTCAGGCCGTCCAGCGTCAGCGGCACCTTGATGCAGACATTGTCGGCGATCTTGGCCAGAACCTTGGCCTGCTGCATCATCTCGGAATATTCAGTTGCGGTGACTTCGGCCGAGACCGGGCCCTTGACGATGTCGCAGATCTGCTTGGTGACTTCAGCGATCTTGCCGCCGGATTTCAGGATCAGCGAGGGATTGGTGGTGACGCCGTCGAGCAGCCCCAGATCGTTCAGCTCACGAATGTCCTTGATATCGGCGGTGTCGACAAAAAATTTCATGGGGGGTCTCCTGAAGATTTTCATGTGCATGCAATGCACATTCGGGGTTGCCCTTTGATCTAGACCAAAGTCGGGGCAAGGTCACGCCTCATGATCGAAGATTCGCCCTTTGCCGCAGCCGCACCGGTGCTGGTGCCGATGCCTGCCGAACGCCCCTACACCTACGCCGTGCCTGCCGGCATGCGGGTGGTGCCGGGCTCGATCGTGCGCGTGCCGCTCGGTCCGCGCCAGGTTGCCGGCATCGTCTGGGACGGCGTTGTCGAAAAGGTCGATGCGAAGAAATTGCGGCCGATCGAGCAGGTCTTCGACTGCCCGCCGATCGATCGTGCGATGCGCCAGTTCGTCGACTGGATCGCGCAATACACGCTGTCGCCGCCCGGCATGGTGGCGCGCATGCTGCTCCGGGCGCCGGAAGCCTTTGACCCGGAACCATGGATCGAGGGCTTGCTGCGCACCGTGACCGAGCCCGACCGGATGACGGCCGCGAGAATACGGGTGCTGGAGACAGCCGAAGGCGGGCTCGCCTGGACGCGCTCCGGGCTGGCGCATGCGGCCGGCGTGTCGTCGACCGTCATCGACGGGTTGAAGGCGCAAGGCGTGTTCGAGACGGTGATGATCCCGCCGCGACTGGTGGTCGCAGCACCCGATCCCGCCTATGCCGCGCCCGAGCTGATGTCGGACCAGGCCGATGCGGCCGCCACGCTGCGCAGCAATGTGATGGCCGGCGCCTTCGGCGTTACGCTGCTCGACGGCGTCACAGGATCGGGCAAGACGGAAGTCTATTTCGAAGCGGTGGCGGCCGCGCTCGACCAAGGCAAGCAGGTGCTGATCCTGCTGCCGGAGATTGCGCTGACGCACGCCTTTCTCGAACGCTTCCAGCAACGCTTCGGCGCCAAGCCGGCGGAATGGCATTCGGACCTGCCGCCAAAAATGCGCGAAAGGGTCTGGCGGCAAGTGGCGGAAGGCGGCGTGCGCGTCGTCGCCGGCGCCCGCTCGGCGCTGTTCCTGCCGTTCCGGGAACTTGGGCTGATCGTCGTCGACGAGGAGCACGACCCCGCCTACAAGCAGGAGGACCGCGTCTTCTACAATGCGCGCGACATGGCAGTGGTGCGCGGCCATATTGGCGGCTTTCCGGTGGTGCTGGCTTCGGCGACACCGTCGGTGGAGAGCCGGGTCAACGCGCTGCAAGGCCGCTACGGCAGGGCGGTGCTTTCGGCGCGCTTTGCCGAGGCCGCCCTTCCCGACCTGAAGACGATCGACATGCGCCGCGCCCCGCCGGCTCGCGGCGGTTTCCTGTCGCCGGTGCTGATCGACCATATGCGGCGCACTCTGGAGAAACAGGAACAGTCGCTGCTGTTCCTCAACCGGCGCGGTTATGCGCCGCTGACGCTATGCCGGGTCTGCGGCCACCGCTTCGGTTGCCCGGTCTGCTCGGCCTGGCTGGTCGAGCACCGTTTTCGCGGCCAGCTCGTCTGCCATCATTGCGGGCACAATGAGCGCCGGCCCGAGGCCTGTCCGGAATGCGGCACGCTCGACCATCTCGTCGCTTGCGGTCCGGGCGTCGAGCGCATCGCCGAAGAGGTCTTCACGCACTTTCCCGACGCCCGCACCATCGTGCTGTCGTCAGACCTGATGGGCGGCGTGCGGCGGTTGCGGCTGGAGCTGGAAGCCATCGCCGATGGCGAAGCCGACATCGTCATCGGCACGCAGCTGGTCGCCAAGGGCCATAACTTTCCCAACATGACGCTGGTCGGCGTCGTCGATGCCGATCTCGGCCTTGCCAATGGCGATCCGCGCGCCGCCGAGCGCACTTTTCAGCTGCTCAGCCAGGTGACCGGCCGTGCCGGCCGCACCGGCAAGAAAAGCCTTGGCCTGCTGCAGACCTTTCAACCCGAGCATCCGGTGATGCGGGCGATCGTCTCCGGTGATGCCGATGCCTTCTACGAACGCGAGATCGCCGAGCGCGAGCGGGCGGCACTGCCGCCTTTCGGCCGGCTCGCCGGCGTCATCGTCAGCGCCGCGTCGCGGGCGGAAGCCGAGGGTCATGCGCGCGGCCTGCGCCGTGCCGCACCGCAAGCGACCGACCTGTTCGTGCTCGGCCCGGCGGAAGCACCGTTGTCCTTGCTCGGCGGACGCCATCGCTTCCGGCTGCTGATCCAGGGCGAGCGGCGCGCCGACATGCAAGGCTTTATTCGCACCATGCTGGCCGAGGGGCCGAAGCAGCGTGGCTCGGTGCGGGTGCAGGTCGACATCGACCCGCAGAGCTTTTTGTGAAATCGACGATGCAAGTCGGATCGGAGCAGCGAACGTCATGAAAACCCTTGGCCTGATCGGCGGCATGAGTTGGGAATCGACGGCGATCTATTATCGCCTGCTCAACGAGATCGTTCGCGAGCGTTTGGGCGGGCTGCATTCGGCAGAGCTTTTGCTGTGGTCGTTCGATTTCGCCGAGATTGCCGAACGGCAGCATGAAGGTGACTGGCAAGGCGCCGGTGTGCAGTTGATCGAAGCCGCGCGCAAACTGGAAGCCGCAGGCGCCGAAGGGCTGCTGATCTGCACCAACACCATGCACAAACTGGCCGACGCCGTGCAGGCGGCCGTGTCGATCCCGATCATCCATATCGCCGATGCCACGGCCGTCGCGGTCAAGGCTGCCGGCGTCAGCCGTCCAGCTCTGTTGGCGACGCGCTTCACCATGGAACAGGATTTCTACAAGGGCCGGCTCATCGAGAAGCATGGGCTGCAGCCCGTGGTGCCGGATCAAGCCGGGCGCGACATGGTTCACCGCGTCATTTACGAGGAGCTCTGCCAGGGCATCGTCACAACGGAGTCGAAGACGGCATACATCGATGAACTTGCCCGTATGCGGCGCGATGAAAAGATCGATGGGGTCATCATGGGCTGCACCGAGATCACCATGCTGATCGGTCAGCCGGATTTCGACATTCCGGTCTTCGACACGACGCGCATCCATGCCGAGGCGGCGGTGGCGTTCATGCTGCCATAGGCTGCTGCCGTAGCCTGCTGCCGTTGACTCAGGGCTGGGCGGCCACGGCGACATTTCCGCTGCCGACCACTTTCAGCTTCCATCCATCTGCTTCCGTGCCGGCCAGGTTGAGATGCCCGGTGAGGAAATACAGGCGATCGGTGTCGGGGCCCTTGGCGGTACAGAAGCGGTCCTGCAGATAGGAGGGAGGCGTCGCCTGGTAGTACAGGTTCGCCACGATGCTGGCGGGGCGCGTGCCCTTCGGCAGATCGGCAAGCGGGATCGAGTAAGTCAGCGTGTCGCTGCCGCCCGAGACATAGTCGGGATCGTCCTCGACAGCGGTCGTGCCGACATCGACGGCGAGTTCCTCGTCTGCACCCAGCGCCTTGGCGATTTCGAGGCGGCCTTCGAGCGGCAGGAAGCCGGACGGCAATATACGGTTGTCCTTCACCTCCGTGCAGATCGACAGGAAGCTGGTGGTCAGTTCGCCTTCCGGCTTCGAATGCGCATTGCAGACCGGATTGGGCGTATTGGCGGGCGGCGTCGAGACCAGTTCCTGATAGATTTGAACCTCATCCTGCCGGGTTATCTTCTGGTAGTGCGGCTGATGCGGCCGCTCGCCAGGATGGATCCGGCCGGAACAATCGTCCTTCCACCACAGCTCGCCATCGAGCGGCTTGCCATCCGCGTCGGTGATCACACCGGCGGCGTTGGTTCGGCCGGAGACCCAGAGCTGCTCGCCATTCTGGTCGAGCACGCTGAAGGTGAGAAACGCACGCCGGAACCCCACGCCGGAGGGAAACTTGTGACCGGCAAAATTCTTCACCGTCACCTTGGCGTCGAGCGCATGTCCGGTCATGGCGATATCGCTGATGGCGACGGTGGCGGTTGTCTGCGACGCCATGTCCAGCATCGACTGCTCGGTGAGGACGAGCGGATCGAGCGCCTTCTTGCCCATCATCGGATCGCGCGTCCTGATGCCGAAGACATCGGGAAACTGCTGCGCCATCTTGACCAGGAAGACGTTGAGACCGACGAGCGTGTGGCGCGCAAATCCCTCGCGACCCGAAAGATCAGGGGCGTTGCTGGACTCGGTCTGCGGGAAATTCAGGTTTTCCTGGATGCTGGCGATCTTGCTCATCGTCGGCGATCCGTCCGCTTCCGTCGACGGCATGTGGCACCCCTGGCAGCTCCGCGGCGTGGCGCCGGCGCCCAGCGGCAGCGGACCGTCGGGCGTGCTGCCGGTTCGATAGGCGCTGAACGCCCACTCCGGATAGGTTGTCTGTTCGTAGATATGCGCCAGGGTGTTGGTGCCTTGCAGGACCGGCAAGTGAACCGTGTGGCATGTACCGCAAACCTCGGAGCTCATGATCGTGGCGTCGTGGACCGGTTTGATGCCAAGCGCGGTGTGCATCGGTCCCACTTCCGGCTTTTCGAAGGGGCCGATCAGCGCATCCGGCGAACCGACCATGAAGCTGCCGGTGAAGGTCTTGGCAAAGCCGCTGGCGTGCGGATTGAGCAGCGCCTGCCGCTCCTCCACGCAAGCGTTTTGCGGTTTGTCGGCGAGCGGCTCGCTGGCCTTGCTGTTGAGCACCATGCGGTGGCAGGAGGTGCAGGTGATGCCATCGCGGGCAAGCATGCCGTAATTGGCAAGTGCAGCACTCGGATTATCGGCCGGCCAAGGCGTCGCATCGACCATGTCGCGCAGGAACAGTTCGCATTTGCCCGAGCGCGCCTTCTCGTCGATATGAAATTGCCGTTCCCCGGCTATGCCATGGCACCCGAGGCAAACGTCCTGCACGACACCAGACATTTTGGGGTGAAAGCTTTGCGTTTCGCTCGCCAGCTGCGCGAAGAAAATCGGGTCGCGGCCGCCGAGCCCCATAGGCGAGGTTCGCCAGGTGGCCAGCGGAGACAGGTTGATCAGGCCGTCGCCATGCGGGTTCGGCTTGGTCATGTCGAACTGCAGCCCGGTGCTGCCGGCGTCATGGCAACCGAGGCACTGGCTCGAGGTCAGGAAGGTGTCGGATGCGTCAGGGCCTTTGGCCCCGACCCAGGTGTTGTCGTAGGTCTCGGAAGGCATTCGCGACACGGTGTCATAGGTCGGCATCTCGCGGACATAGGCCCGCAGCGCCGCGATCACGCCGGCGTTCGGGCTATAAAGCGGTTCGCCAAGCCGCGGCTTGGCATTGACCGGCAGAACGACGGTCTGGTGCAAGGTCGGCGCCGGCGACCCCTGGAAAAAATCCTGGGCGAGATAGTTGAGCGGCTTGCCGGGTTCACCCGCGATGTTCTTGGGAGATGCGAAGGTCAGATTGTCGGTCGCCGAGGCATGACAGTTCATGCAGTACTGGGCAAAGCCCATATTCGGCAGGCTGTTGTTGTCGGCCGGCAGCGCCGGCCAGTCCGGGGTCCAGCCACTCTGGCTGCCAAAGCCGTACCAGCCCCAGAACCAGCCGTCATAGGAGGCGGCGGCATCGCGGATCATGATGGCGGCGCCGCTGGTCGGAAACAGTTTGCGAGGATCGACGGCGCGGCAATCCGACGCCGGCTCGGAAAACATCTCCTTGACCATGATGGCGCCGTCGGGAACCGGCGGCGGATGATCGACCTCGCCTTCGGCCGGGCGGTTCTTGCGAAGCCAGTCCGCCATCTCCGGTGAATACCAGATCATCACAGGCGCATGGGTTCCGAAATCCTTGCCCTGCCACGCGCCGTTGACCAGGGTGGCGATGCGCGGTCCGGCCGGGCGCACGAATTTGTCGTGCACCCATCCGGCAGCCTCGCTGCGATAGCAGTAATTGCCCAGATACTGATTGAGCTTGTTCTCGTAGTCCCCCAGGGACAGCGCCGAAGGCTTGCGGATCGTCGCCTCGAGCTGCTGGCAGGCCAAAGGATCGGCAGGAACCATGGCCGTCGGTCGTTCGGCGATACAGTCTGCGCGTGCGCCCTGCGCGATCGCCGCAAGGGCTGCCGCAGCAATCCAGATCCCGGCCAGATGCAACGTCCGACAAAGACCTGGCATGATCCTCTCCGAATTTTCAGATCCTGCCTGCAGCAATTCATCGGCACAGATTTCACAAGTGATTGCGAAAAATGCGAAATTGGCGAAGCAAACAAGAAATCAGCTAAAAGAACATTGGAAGCATAGTACTGACTTTACGTTAGGGCAAGACAGGCAGCCTATACTGTAGAAGAAATCACACCGGATCTTCTTGTTTAAGAGTTTTCTTAAATACCGGTCGAGTTGGCGGCAAACCGATCATGCGTGCGGACGAAGCAGGCCAGCGCCCTGGTGCCGAACCTTCGGCTGGCCCGCTGCACGCTTGACTTCCTTTCCCAGCGACATTCAATGCATCCATTGCTGTGAGGGGACCCAAAAAATGGAATTTGCATTTCCGTGGCCGACGAGCCAGGGCGAGTGGCTGGCATGGTCGAGCGCCGTCGTCACGCTCGCCTTCGGCCTGCTGCTGTTTCTGGCGCCCAGAATTGGTTTCAGGATTCTTCGGCTGCAGCCCAAGCCCGAAAAACTCGCCGCCATCGCCGAAGGGCGCGGCCGCATGTCGGGCTTTTATCTTGGCGTCAGCCTGTGCTGCCTCCTGCTGGCGCAGCCCTTGCTCTACATGGCACTTGGCTTTTCCTGGCTGTTCACCGCCTTCGGCCGCTTGCTGTCGATGATGTCGGATGGCGCCAACACGCCTTTCAACTGGGTTTCCATCGTCGTGGAACTGGTGCTGGCCGGGCTCCCGCTCGCCTTCGCCTTCGGCTTTTTGCCTTGAATCCAACGGCTTCGGTTGAACTCAGCCGCCGGATGCGACAATAGTGCCTGAGAAGCATGCGGAACGACGCATTGCGGTCTTAAAATGCCTGTGCTAGACGGCAATCGACTTTCGGCCGGGGATAGCGGAAGCCGCGCCTCCGTGCTTGGAAAAACGTAGTAAGGTCAAAGATTTAGCCAGAGTTTTTGCTCGCGCCAACAATCTGCGGCCTGTCAGACAAGAGAAAAGACGGTCCGTGGCCCAATCGTCATCGCCAATCTCAGGTGTCGCAGAACGCTATGCGGGTTCGCTGTTCGAACTCGCGCTGCAGGCAAATTCGATCGCCAAGGTCGAGGCCGACCTCAACAGTTTCGCCAAGATGCTCGATGACAGCGCCGATCTTTCCCGCCTCATCAACAGCCCGGTGTTCTCCAGCGAGGACCAGGCCAAGGCGATCGCGGCAATCGCCGACAAGGCTGAAATCACCGGGCTGACCGGAAATTTCCTGCGTGTCGTTGCGCGCAACCGCCGTCTCTTCGCTGTCCCCGGCATGATCAAGGCTTTCCGCCAGATCGCCGCCGAACATCGCGGCGAGACCGCTGCTGAAGTCACCTCGGCTCATGAGCTGACGGCCGGCCAGCAGACTGAACTGAAGGCGGCGCTGAAAAGCGTTGCCGGCAAGGACGTGGCCATCACCGTCACCGTCGATCCGTCGCTGCTCGGCGGGCTGGTGGTCAAGATGGGCTCGCGCCAGATCGACACGTCACTCAAAACCAAACTCAATTCGCTCAAGCTTGCACTGAAAGAGGTCGGCTGATGGACATCCGCGCCGCGGAAATTTCCGCAATTCTGAAAGACCAGATCAAGAATTTCGGCAAGGAGGCCGAGGTCTCCGAAGTCGGCCAGGTGCTGTCCGTCGGTGACGGTATCGCCCGCGTCTATGGCCTCGACAATGTCCAGGCCGGCGAGATGGTCGAGTTCCCCGGCGGCATCCGCGGCATGGCGCTCAACCTCGAAGCCGACAATGTCGGCGTCGTCATCTTCGGCGCCGACCGCGACATCAAGGAAGGCGACATCGTCAAGCGCACCGGCGCCATCGTCGACACGCCTGTCGGCATGGGCCTGCTCGGCCGCGTCGTCGACGCGCTCGGCAATCCGATCGACGGCAAGGGCCCGATCAAGGCGACCGAACGCAAGCGCGTCGACGTCAAGGCGCCCGGTATCATCCCGCGCAAGTCGGTGAACGAGCCGATGTCGACCGGCCTCAAGGCCATCGATGCGCTGATCCCGGTCGGCCGCGGCCAGCGCGAGCTTGTCATCGGCGACCGTCAGACCGGCAAGACCGCGATCATTCTCGACACGATGCTCAACCAGAAATCGGTGCACGACAACGGCCCGGAGAAGGAAAAGCTCTACTGCGTCTACGTCGCCATCGGCCAGAAGCGCTCGACGGTTGCGCAGTTCGTCAAGGTTCTCGAAGGGCGCGGCGCGCTCGAATATTCCATCATCGTCGCCGCCACCGCTTCCGACCCGGCGCCGATGCAGTTCCTGGCGCCATTCACCGCCTGCACCATGGGCGAATATTTCCGCGACAACGGCATGCACGCGCTGATCAGCTATGACGATCTGTCGAAGCAGGCCGTCGCCTACCGCCAGATGTCGCTGCTGCTGCGCCGCCCGCCGGGCCGCGAAGCCTATCCGGGCGACGTATTCTACCTGCATTCGCGTCTTCTCGAGCGGGCTGCCAAGCTCAATGACGACAATGGCGGCGGTTCGCTGACCGCGCTGCCGATCATCGAGACGCAGGCCAACGACGTCTCGGCCTACATCCCGACCAACGTCATCTCGATCACCGACGGCCAGATCTTCCTGGAAACCAATCTGTTCTTCCAGGGCGTTCGCCCGGCCGTCAACGTCGGCCTGTCGGTGTCGCGCGTCGGTTCCTCGGCGCAGATCAAGGCGATGAAGCAGGTCGCCGGCTCGATCAAGGGCGAGCTCGCGCAGTACCGCGAAATGGCCGCCTTTGCGCAGTTCGGTTCCGATCTCGACGCCGCCACGCAGCGCCTGCTCAATCGCGGCGCGCGCCTGACCGAGCTGTTGAAGCAGCCGCAGTTCTCGCCGCTCAAGGTCGAGGAGCAGGTCACGGTGATCTTCGCCGGCGTCAACGGCTATCTCGACAAGCTGACGATCAACCAGGTCGGCAAGTTCGAGCATGGCCTGCTGTCGCATATGCGTGCAGCCGGCAAGGACGTGCTCGACGCCATCCGCAAGGAGAAGGCGCTGTCGGACGATCTGCGCGCCAAGCTGAAGGCGGAAATCGACGCCTTCGCCAAGACCTTTGCTTGAACGAAGACGTACGGACGGGATCAGGTTTGAAGCATGCCTTCATTAAAAGACCTTCGTAACCGTATCGCCTCGGTCAAGGCGACGCAGAAGATCACCAAGGCGATGCAGATGGTCGCCGCGGCGAAGCTGCGCCGCGCGCAGGAAGCGGCGGAAGCTGCACGCCCCTATTCGGAACGGATGGGCGCGGTGCTGGCCAACATCACGCAGGCGATCGGCGGCGGCGGCGATGCCCCGGCGCTGATGACCGGCACCGGCAAGGATGACGTGCATCTGCTCGTCGTCTGCACCGCCGAGCGCGGCCTGTGCGGCGGCTTCAATTCGCAGATTGCCCGCCTCGCCCGCGACCACATCCGCAAGCTCCTGGCCGACGGCAAGCAGGTCAAGATCATCTGCGTCGGCAAGAAGGGCTTTGACATACTGCGTCGCGACTACGCGTCGCTGGTGATTGACCGCGTCGATCTGCGCGAGGTCAAGACGCTCGGCTTCGTCAACGCCGATGCGATTGCCCGCAAGGTCATCCACCTGTTCAACGAGGGTGGCTTCGACATCTGCACGCTGTTCTATTCGCAGTTCAAGTCGGTGATCAGCCAGATCCCGACCACGCAGCAGATCATTCCGGCGGGTCTGGCTTCCGCTCCGGCCGCTGCTGCGGACGGCGGCAATGCCGTCTATGAGTATGAGCCGGAGCCGGGCGAAATCCTCTCCGATCTCATTCCGCGCAACATCTCCGTCCAGGTCTTCCGCGCGCTGCTCGAAAACGCAGCCGGCGAAATGGGCGCCAAGATGAGCGCCATGGACAATGCGACGCGCAATGCCGGCGACATGATCAACAAGCTGTCGATCACCTACAACCGCCAGCGGCAGGCGCAGATCACCAAGGAACTGATCGAAATCATTTCGGGCGCCGAAGCGCTCTAGGCGCGACCGCCAGAGGGTCATCGGCCTTCTGATGGAGCGTGAGAAACAAAGGACGAAAAGGGTAAAGACGATGGCGAAAGCAGCGACCCCGAAGACTGCCGCGAAGGCGGCACCAGCGAAGGCTCCGGCAGCAGCGGCGAAGGCCGCTCCGGTCAAGAAGGCAGCTGCGCCCGCCAAGGCGGCAGCTCCCGTCAAGGCAGCCGCAGCCAAGACGCCGGTCGTTTCGGTCAAGAAGACGGGTGTTGTCGGCAAGGTCCGCCAGGTCATCGGCGCTGTCGTCGACGTGCAGTTCGGCGATCACCTGCCGGCCATCCTGAACGCGATCGAGACAGTCAATGTCGGCAACCGCCTCGTGCTCGAAGTGGCCCAGCATCTCGGCGAAAACACCGTGCGCTGCATCGCCATGGACTCGACCGAAGGTCTGGTCCGCGGCCAGGAGGTCTATGACACCGGCGCGCCGATCACCGTTCCTGTCGGCCCGGGCATGCTCGGCCGCATCATCAACGTCATCGGCGAGCCGGTCGACGAAGAAGGCCCGGTCGACGGCATCGAGATGCGCTCCATCCACCAGCCTGCCCCGTCCTATGTCGAGCAGTCGACGGAAGCGCAGATCCTGATCACCGGCATCAAGGTTCTCGACCTTTTGGCGCCCTACGCCCGCGGCGGCAAGATCGGCCTGTTCGGCGGCGCCGGCGTCGGCAAGACGGTGCTGATCCAGGAGCTGATCAACAACGTCGCCAAGGCGCATGGTGGCTTCTCGGTGTTCGCCGGCGTTGGCGAGCGCACCCGCGAAGGCAACGATCTCTATCACGAGTTCATCGAATCCGGCGTCAACAAGAAGGGCGGCGGCGAAGGCTCCAAGGCGGCACTGGTCTATGGCCAGATGAACGAGCCGCCGGGCGCGCGCGCCCGCGTCGGCCTGACCGGACTGACGGTCGCCGAATATTTCCGCGACCAGGGCCAGGACGTGCTGTTCTTCGTCGACAACATCTTCCGCTTCACGCAGGCAGGTTCCGAAGTGTCGGCGCTGCTCGGCCGTATTCCTTCGGCCGTGGGCTATCAGCCGACGCTGGCCACCGACATGGGCGCGCTGCAGGAACGCATCACGACGACCACCAAGGGCTCGATCACTTCGGTGCAGGCGATCTACGTGCCGGCCGACGATCTGACCGACCCGGCGCCGGCGACTTCGTTTGCCCACCTGGACGCGACGACCGTGCTTAACCGCGCGATCTCGGAAAAGGGCATCTACCCGGCCGTCGATCCGCTGGATTCGACCTCGCGCATGCTCGACCCGCTGGTCGTCGGTGAAGAGCACTATGGCGTCGCGCGTCAGGTGCAGTCGATTCTGCAGCGCTACAAGTCGCTGCAGGACATCATCGCCATCCTGGGCATGGACGAGCTCAGCGAAGAGGACAAGCAGACTGTGGCGCGTGCCCGCAAGATCGAGCGCTTCCTGTCGCAGCCGTTCTTCGTCGCCGAAGTGTTCACGGGTTCGCCGGGCAAGCTGGTCGACCTCGCCGACACCATCAAGGGCTTCAAGGGCCTCTGCAACGGCGACTATGACCACCTTCCGGAAGCTGCCTTCTACATGGTCGGCGGCATCGAGGAAGCGGTCGAGAAGGCACAGCGCCTGGCGGCCGAAGCAGCATAAAGAAGCGAAAAGAAGCGAATAGCGAATAGGGAGTAGCGAATAGGGCGTATGAGTGGCGAGGGTTCCTGAACTATTCGCTACTCGCTATTCCCTACTCGCTAGATTGGCATGGCTGAAGCTTTCAAATTCGAACTGGTTTCGCCGGAGCGCCTGCTGGTTTCCGAGCAGGTCGAGTCCGTTGTCATTCCGGGCGCCGAAGGCGAGATGACCGTGATGGCGCATCACGCGCCGGTGATGACGACGATCAAGCCGGGTGTCGTCACGCTGAAGACCGCGGCAGGCCAGGAAGAACGCTATGTGGTGTTCGGCGGCTTTGCCGACATCGTGCCGTCGGGCTGCACGCTGCTGGCGGAATCGGCCGTGGCCGTGAAGGATGTCGATCGCACCGATCTCGCCCGCCGCATCCAGGAAGCCAGGGAAGACGCTGCCGACGCCAAGGATGACCAGACCCGCAGCAAGGCAGAGCAGTTCCTTAGCCAGCTCACCACGCTGGAAAGCGCCATTCTGCCGGCGTAAGGGCCGGCTATTTCCTCGTCATTCCAAGCGGAGCGAACGCGAAGCGGAGCGCAGGCTTGGGACTCATGCCGCGACATTAGTAGCGCCGAATGAGTGTTCGGTAGCGATCCTTCGCGCCCCCCTCTGTCCTGCCGGACATCTCCCCCACAGGTGGGGAGATCGGCTGCCACTGCGGGGCTTGCGCCATCTCCAACGTTACAGGACCAGCACCGGCATCCGGGCTGCCTATCTCCCTCCTTGTGGGGGAGATGTCCGGCAGGACAGAGGGGCGCGCACTGATCCCAGCGCATAGCTCAGGATTGTTCACTCTGTATGCCGAGCGCGGCGAAGGCCAGGGTCGGACCGCCCCGCCGCAGGTGGACGAGATGGACGGCGACGAGTTCAATCAGCGTCTGACGCTCGGCGTGGTCCCTCGCGAAGCCGGCCAGGTCGAACACCGCGGCCACGGTTTCGTTCGCCGGCAGATGCTGGCTCAAAAGCGCCGTCAAAGCCGTGTCGAGCGGATCGGTGAAATGGCCTTCGGGCAATGTTGTTCCGCGCGCGCCGCAAGCGGCGATCCAGGCCGCCACCACAAGCGTGAGATGAACGAACTCAGTACCGGCTTCGAGGCACTCGATGGCGGAGGCGACAATCCGCTGCGGCAGTTTCTGGCTGCCGTCATTGGCGATCTGCGCCGTGCGGTGGGCGAGCGCAGTGTTGGAAAAACGCTCAGTGAGCTCGGCCGTGTAGGCCGATGTATCGAGCCCGGCATCCTCCGGCAGCGTCGAAGCGGCCTCGGCCCACAAGGCATCGACGAACTGCCGGATCGCCGGATCGGCGAAGGCGCGGTCGACCGTGGCGTGCCCGCTGAGCAGGCCGAGATAGGCGATCCCCGAATGCGAGCCGTTGAGCAATCTCAGCTTCATGTCCTCGAAAGGGCCGACGTCGCTGACCATGGTGACGCCGAATTTTTCCCAGGACGGCCGGCCCACCGGGAAATTGTCTTCGACCACCCATTGGCAGAATGGCTCGGTCATCACCGGCCAGGCGTCGTTGAGCCCAAGCTCGACAGCGATACGCGCCCGGTCGACGTCGGTGGTCGCCGGCACGATGCGATCGACCATGCTCGAGGGGAAGGCCACTTCGTCGGCGATATGCCGGGCAAGGTCGGCATCGCCAGAAGTGGCGAGCCGGGCATCGCCTGTGGCGAGCCGGGGGTCACGCTGCTTGGCGAATTCGACCAGCAGCCGGTGCAGCGTGGCTCCGTTGGCCGGCAGGTTGTCACAGCAGAGCACGGTGAAAGGCGGGAGACCGGCACTGCGGCGGCGCGCCAGCGACTCGGTCAGGAAACCATGCGCCGTCTTCGGGCTTTGCGGGTTCGCCAGATCGTGGACGATGTCGGGATGGGTTGTATCGAGACTGCCGTCGGCGGCTCTGAGATAGGCCTTTTCGGTGATCGTCAGCGTGACGATAAGGGTGCGCGGATCGGTCAGCGCGGCCAGCACCGCGCTGGGGTCCTCCGGCGCCACCAGCAGTGACTGGATCGAGCCGACGACCCGCAGGCTCTCACCGTCGCTGCCTCTCACCGCCAGCGTATAGAGCCCGTCCTGCGGCGCAAGCGCGTCACGCGTGTCGGGGCTGCGTAAGGACACGCCGACGATGCCCCAGCCGGTTTCGCCCGCCGCCAGGCAGTCGTCGACATAGGCGGCCTGATGGGCGCGGTGGAAGGCGCCGACGCCGAGATGGACGATGCCCGGCGCGACACTGCCGCGGTCATACGAGGGAATGGCGACCTGTTTCGGCAATGACCGTAGCGTGCTGATGGAGAGATGGCCGTGCGTCATGGCATGCAGAAGGGTTGAGAGGTGGTGTGCATGGCGGGGTTCCTGCGCGGCAAATCACAAGCGGCGTAACACCTGTTTCCCGATGCCGCAAGGACGCCAATGTCCGGCGACGGCGTTGACATCATTCCGGCCCGACCGTACCGATACCGGGCCTGGGAGGAGCCGCTTTTCGATGATCGCGCTGACCGATCCGGATCTGCTGTTTCCGCCCGAAGCGCAGTCGCGTTCGCTGGCCCGCGACCTTTACGCCGGCGTCAAGGATCTGCCGATCGTCAGCCCGCACGGCCATACCGATCCGCGCTGGTATGCGCTCAACGAGCCGTTTCCCGATCCGGCGCAATTGCTGATCGTGCCCGATCACTACATTTTCCGCATGCTGTTCAGCCAGGGCGTTCGCCTTGAGGATCTCGGCGTGCCGACACTCGACGGCGCGCCGGTGGAGACCGACGGCAGGACGATCTGGCGGCGCTTTGCCGAGCACTATTATCTGTTTCGCGGCACGCCGACCCGCCTGTGGTTCGACCATGTGCTAGCCCACCTGTTCGGCATCGACGAGCCGCTGAATGCGGCAACAGCCGACCGCCACTACGACACGATCGCTGCCCTGCTGCAGCGCGACGAGTTTCGCCCGCGCGCTTTGTTCGAGCGCTTCAACATCGAGGTCATCGCGACGACCGAGGGCGCGCTCGACGATCTCAAATGGCACAGAGCGATCCGCGAGAGTGGTTGGCAAGGGCGTGTCGTTACCGCCTACCGGCCGGACGCGGTCGTCGATCCCGATTTCGAAGGGTTTTCCGCCAACCTCGATCGGCTTGGCGAGATCACCGGCTGCGACACCGGTGCTTGGAGCGGCTATCTCGATGCGCATCGCCAGCGGCGCGCCTTCTTTAGAGGTTTCGGCGCGACGTCATCCGATCACGGCCATCCGACAGCCGACACCGCCAATCTCTCGGATGCCGCGGCTGAAGAACTGTACAGCCGCATCCGCAGCGGCTCGGACGATGAGCGTGAGCGCAAACTGTTTCGCGCCCAGATGCTGACCGAGATGGCCAAGATGAGCCGCGATGACGGGTTGGTGCTGCAGATCCATCCCGGTTCCCGGCGCAATCATTCGCCGGCTATTTTTCAGAAATACGGCAGGGATAAGGGTTTTGATATCCCGACCCGAACCGACTATGTGACGGCGCTGAAGCCGCTGCTCGACCGTGTCGGGCTGGAGCGCGATCTCACCATCATCCTGTTCACGCTCGACGAAACCAGCTATGCGCGCGAACTGGCGCCGCTGGCCGGTGTCTATCCGGCGCTGAAAGTCGGCCCAGCCTGGTGGTTCCATGACAGTCCTGAGGGCATGCGCCGATTCCGCGAGATGACCACCGAGACCGCCGGCTTCTACAACACCGTCGGTTTCAACGACGACACCCGCGCCTTTCCGTCGATCCCGGCTCGCCACAATGTGGCGCGTCGGGTCGACTGCGCCTTTCTCGCGCGCCTCGTTGCCGAGCACCGGCTGCGCGAAGACGAGGCGCATGAGCTGGCGCGGGAATTGGCCTACACGCTGGCAAAAAAGGCCTATCGACTCTGAGCTGACGCTTGCGCTTTTTCAGCGCCTTGGGGTCGCGGGCCATGGAATACACGCAAACGGTGGACACGATGAGCATGACCAGGATCGATCTCTCCGCCTTCAGCCTTGCCGGCAAGCGCATCCTCGTCACCGGCGCCAACACCGGCATCGGGCAGGGCATAACCTTGTCGATCGCGCGCGCCGGCGGCGCAGTCATCGGCGTCGGCCGTTCGGCGATGGACGATACAGCTGAGAAAGTCGCCGCAGCGGGCGGACAGTTCGAGGCGGTAGGCTGCGATCTCGCCGACCATGCCGCCGCACAAGCGATGCTCGACCGCGTCTGGGAGGAAACCGGGCCACTCGACGGCCTGGTCAACAATGCCGGCATCATCCGCCGTGCCGATGCGGTCGATCTCACCGAAGCCGATTGGGATGACGTCACCGACGTCAATTTGAAGACGGTCTTTTTTCTCAGCCAGAGTCTTGCCAGGCGTGTGCTGGCCAATCCGGGACGGCGCGGCAAGATCGTCAACATCGCCTCGGTGCTGAGCTTTCAGGGTGGCATTCGCGTTGCCTCCTACACCGCCTCGAAACATGGCGTGCTCGGCATCACAAGGCTGCTCGCCTGCGAGTGGGCAGCAAAAGGCATCAACGTCAACGCCATCGCGCCGGGCTATATCGAAACCAACAACACTGAGGCGCTGCGCGCCGATCCCGATCGCAGTGCAGCCATCCTGGCGCGCATACCGGCCGGTCGCTGGGGCGGGCCGGAAGACATCGGTGACGCCGCCGTGTTCCTGCTGGCGCCGGCGTCCAACTACATGCATGGCGCCGTGGTGCCGGTGGATGGCGGCTGGCTGGCGCGATAGGAGTAGCAATGACCGAAGCAAAGATCTTTGCGCATGCCGGCGAGGGCGCGTGGACGCCGACCCCGGACGGCAATCGCAGGCGGGTTCTGCTGCACACCGATGAGTTGATGATGGTCGAGTTCGGCTTTGACAAGGGCGGCGTCGGCGCGCTGCATTCGCATCCGCATGTCCAGGCGAGCTATGTCGCCGAAGGTCGCTTCGAGGTGACCATCGACGGCAGGAGCGAAATCCTGGAGACTGGCGGCAGCTTCATCGTCCCGTCCAACCTCGTGCATGGCGTCAAAGCGCTCGAGGCCGGGCGTCTGGTCGACAGCTTTACCCCGCACCGCGCCGATTTCCTGGACTGACGCAAATCTTCTTGCAGGGTTCCGAAACGAAAAGCCCGCGCCTCCGGAGAGGCGCGGGCTTGTTGCCTGGGCGCTTGTGGCGCCGCGGTACTCGATACATGACCGCAGGGTCGGGACGGTGCCGCAAGATGGTGAAAATAGATTTAACAGGGCTGGATTAGCCCCGCTTTATCGGCCAAGCAGGACGGCAGGTCTTTGGCGAGTCGAATGCCGGCGGAACGAATAGCGCCGGCGGACTCAACCATGCATCCGCTTCAACAGCAGGCGACAAGGTGATGCAAATATCGGCGGCGAGCCTCCCGGCGCAGGATCCCAAGCGGCGTGTCTTGAAGGACGTGTTCGGCTTCGACGATTTTCGTCCCGGCCAGGCCGATGTGATGGAGGCGCTGCTGGCCAGGCGTCATGTTCTGGCCGTCATGCCGACGGGCGCGGGCAAATCGCTCTGCTACCAGGTTCCGGCGCTGGTTCTGGGCGGGCTCACCATTGTCGTTTCGCCGCTGGTGGCGCTGATGCAGGACCAGGTCGCGGCATTGCGGCTTGCCGGCGTCGCCGCCGACACGATCAACTCTTCAATCGAGCGCGATGCCAATATCGCCGCATGGCGCCGCGTCGCGGCGGGCCAGACGCGCCTGCTCTATCTTGCGCCGGAGCGGTTGATGACGGCGCGGATGCTTGAGGCGCTGGCCAGGCTAGATGTCCGCCTGATCGCCGTCGATGAGGCGCATTGCATCTCGCAATGGGGGCCGGCGTTCCGGCGCGAATATGAAGAACTGTCGCGGCTGCGCGATATTTTCCCCGATGTGCCGATCATTGCGCTGACGGCGACGGCCGACGAGGCCACGCGCACCGACATAGAGGCGCAATTGTTTGCCGGACGCGTCGAAACCGTTGTGCTGGGTTTCGACCGGCCGAACATCAAGCTTGGCATCGAGGCCAAGCAGGACAGCAAGCGCCAGTTGCTCAGCTTCGTCCAGCGTCATCAAGGCCGCAGCGGCATCGTCTATTGCCTGTCGCGCAAGAAGACCGAAGAGATGGCGGCGTTCCTCGACAAGAACGGCGTCACCGCTCTGGCCTATCATGCCGGCATGAGCAAAGAGGCGCGTGACGCCAACCAGAACAGTTTCATGACCTTGTCTGGGGTCGTCATGGTGGCGACCATCGCCTTCGGCATGGGCATCGACAAGCCCGACGTCGCCTATGTCTTCCACACCGACCTGCCGGGCAGCCTGGAGGCCTACTATCAGGAAATCGGCCGTGCCGGCCGCGACGGGCGGGCAGCCGAGGCGCATATGCTGTTTGGTCTCGGCGATATCCGCATGCGCCGGCTTTTCATCGACGACGAGGACGCGCCGGCGGAGCACAAGAGACGCGCCCATGGCCGGCTCAATACGCTGATCGGCTATTGCGAGACGGCCGAGTGCCGCCGCCAGATCCTGCTAGGCTATTTCGGCGAAGAAGCTTCGCCTTGCGGCAATTGCGACACCTGCCTCGACCAGGCGCCGCGCGCCGATGGCGGGGCGGAGGCGCGGATCATCCTCGCTGCCGTGCGCGAGACCGGCGAACGCTTCGGCGCGGGCCATGTCGTCGACATTCTGCTCGGCCATGAAACCGAGAAGGTGCTGGCCAGGGGGCACCAGAGGCTCGCCAGCTTCGGGACCGGACTGGCACACAAGAAGGATTTCTGGCTGTCGCTGATGCGCCAGCTTGTCGCGGGTGGGTTTCTGGTGCCGGATCCGGGCGGCCATGGCGGCCTTGCCATTGCGGAAAAAGGCCATGCGCTTGGGCGAGGCGAAATCGCGTTCCAGTATCGTGTCGAGATGCGCACGCGAGCCGCACGCGGCAAGGCCCGCGCCGGCCAGACTCCCCAAGGCGAAAACGTGGATGCGTCGCTGCTGGCCACGCTCAAGACGGTGCGCCTGCGTCTCGCCAAGGAACGCCGGGTGCCGGCCTATGTGGTGTTTTCCGATCGCACGCTGATCGACATGGCCGAGCGCCGCCCGCATGACCTCGACGCCTTCGCCGAAGTGAATGGCGTGGGTGCGGCGAAGCTCAAGGAGTTCGGCGAGGTTTTTCTGAGTGCGATCGACGCGCATCCGGATCCGGCGTCCGGTTGAGAGGGTTTGGGCCCTAGTCCGGGTAGCTAGCGCCCCGCTGCAACGGGCGTGGCCAATTTGCGCCGCACATGGCTGGGGTTATCGAAACACCTAGCGCGGGAGGCTATAGCCTGCCGGAGAAAAGGGGCGACGACAATGACACATTAACGAGCGGCGTAGCCGCTTACCGGGCATTTCTGCGTTATGGGAACAGAATAGGGACCTTCAATGCCCTTGCAGGTGCGAAACTTGCCCGTCGCTGGCTTGGCCGGCTTTGGCTTCGGCGCCTGCCGCGGATTTGCCGCCTCGCGTTGTGGCTCACGTCTCGGCTTCGCACGGACAACCGGCTGCGGTTTCCCCGCCTTTTGCGGCGTGACGCTGTCCTGCTTGCTCGCCTCCGCCGCGGACGCCCGTTGGGCGCGATAGGTCTTCAGGGCGGCGTCGGAATCGAGCTTCAGGCGAGCATATTGCTTTGGGGTCAAGAAGGTGGTCGCGGACAGGCCGTTCGCTTCCTGCCAGAGGCCGATGGCCCGGCGCGTCTTGGCGCCGAAAGTGCCGTCGGCATCGTCCAGATCATAGCTGAGCGCCAGCAACCTCTCCTGCAGCTCGACTTTTGCCTGACGATCAAGCCCGAGCGCACTCTCCGTCAATTCCGTGCCGGTCTCGTTGCCGGGATCGGCGTTCGCGGCCGGAGTTTGCTCCGGGGTGGTGGATCTTGCCGTATCGGTTTCCGCCTTGGCCGCCACTTTCCCCTTCTCGATCTCATCCAGGTTGAGACGCGCCAGAGCGGCGAAAGCTCCGTTCGGAAACTGCTTCAGATAGGCTTCATAGTGGGCAACCGTGTTGCGCTTGGAGGCCTCGTCCCACACGCGTTGTTCGACGTCCCATGAGCGAGAGTCGTTGCCAGCGGCCTGGTTCGAAGGCTCGCCGCTCGGCGCCTGCGGAGGTGCAACCGCTGCCGCCGGCGCCTGCGGCCCGAGGAAGACCTCGCGACCAAGCGAAGCATTGTGCCAGGGCCGCTGGCGGCCGTTTGTCTCGGCCGCCACCTCACCCCGCACGCGGGTCAGCGCGCTCTGGATTTCCACGCCGGGCTCGGCGAGATGCCTGGCGAGAGAGGTCGTATAGGGGCTGTTGGCGCCGTTGCCGTCATAAGACACCGCGCCGGGGTCGGTCGCAAAGGCGATCAGCACGCCCCCGGTGCCAACATCCGTCGGACTGATATTGATCGGCGCCAGGCCCGGCGCTGTGGTCGAGCGGCTCTTCGGCAACGAAGCGGCCAAGGTTCTGGCCAGAGGATTGTCGCGGCAGGCATCGAGGATGACGATGCCGACGGCCGGATCCGGCGGCAGCGCGGCCAGCAGCTCGTCGATCTGAATGGTGCGCGTCTTGAGATGCGACGGCGCCGTCAATTCGGCGTCGACCGGAATGAGGTAGTTCTTGCCGTTCACCTGCATGCCGTGGCCGGCATAGTAGATGAGCGCCGTGTCCGCGTCGTAGGAGGCCTCGGTAAACCTGTTGAGCCGGTCACGCATGCCGGCATAGTCGAGGTCGACGCCTTCGATGACATTGAACCCGGCATGCCGCAGCGTCTCGGCCATCAGGCGCGCATCGCTTGCCGGGTTGGGGAGCGCCGGCGCATAGACATATTTGCTGTTGCCGATGACCAGCGCCACGCGATTGCTGTCAGCCGCGAACAGGCTTGCCTGCGACAGGTCTGCCGCAGTCAGCAAAAGCATCCCAACAATGACGGCCCAGAACCGCATCGATCGCACTCATGATCAAGTAGCGTGCTTTGCCAACTTAACCCGTGCCGCCAGTCTCCACTGTGAGATGGCTCACTCTTCGCGCCAAGCAACCAGTGTAGCACGCCAGGGTGGCCTTCGCATTCAATTCAGCGAACTGCTTACGGCGATGCCGGGTTTATCTTCGGCACGGCCTCACGGCCAGGAACGCACCATTGCGTTCGTCGAAAGCCAGGCCATCAACGGCAGCGCCATCCGACTGGTGAGGCGAAGGGCGAAATCATGCTCACGCTTAGCTCTCGATGATCGCGTCCTGGCTCGCCTTCACCCTATCGGCTGGCGTCGTTCTGGCGCTGGCGTGGTGGCCGTAGCGGTGAAAGCCTGACTTGTCTCGCGCTGTGCTACACTGACCAAGCCAACAGGGAGATGACATGGCCCTCGACGCCAATGACTTCGATCAGGCGGTTGAAAAATACCACCTGGCTCTGGATGAGTTCATGAAAGGAAACCCAGCGCCTGCGACGAAGCTCTATTCCCAACGAGACGATGTAACACTGGGCAATCCCTTTGGCCCTTTCGCGCATGGGTGGAAGCAGGTCGTTGCGACGATGGAGCAAGCGGCATCTAATTACAGGGACGGCGACGCTACCGGCTTCGAGAACATAGCAAAGTGTGTGACGTCTGAACTGGCATACCTCGTCGAAGTAGAGCGGCTCAGGTCCAAAGTTGGCGGTCGGAGCGATGTCACGCCTCTGGCGTTACGCGTGACGAGCGTCTTTCGCCCAGAAGATGGTCTCTGGAAGATTGTGCATCGTCATGCCGATCCCATAACGACGGCTCAGCCGGCCGATTCAGTGCTCCACCGATAGACGCGTCATTGGCTTCGCACCATTGGATGGCCGCTCTGGCTCGGATCTTGCCGGTCATCGCGGGTGGCAAATGCGCGATAGCGAACTGACAAAGCGTCCCGGCCGCGGCTGGGCCCGGTGGGCGGAAGGCGTCGGCGAATACGAGATCGAACGCACATGGTGGCAGGCGAAGCCCCTGCATTTTCCAAAGCTCAATGTGACAGTCTGGTTTGATGGGTCCGAAATGGTCGGGCTCGAGCATTGGGGCTTTCGCGATGCCAAGTGGACCATGCGCTTGCCGCCTGCCGATTGGAAGTCTATGCCGGCCGGATATGGGCAGGATGCCGAACAGGCTTGGTTGCGGTGGCAGCTGCCACAGGCGCACGCTAGGACGCGCGGCACGCTAGCGAACACCCTCGAATGGCTAAGCTCACAGCTTATGGCGATCGTGCTACCGCTACTCGATCGGTGACTGGGTGCGACCATGGACGGCAAGCATGCGATTGCGGACGCTGCTCAGGATATCATGGATCAGCTTGATGCCACGCTGCGGGCACTTCTTGCGA
>NZ_JBFUDT010000010.1:0-212290 GCF_056404575.1 Mesorhizobium sp. P2_C4 | reverse complement strand
GCACCGGCGGCGCCTGCAGCACCTGCGGCGGCGCCCGCGGCACCTGCCGCGGAGGCGACCCCGCCTGCCGCAGCGCCGGCCACGACCGGTCCGATTGCGCCGAGCTTCGATGTCGTGCGCGTTGAAAGCAACGGCTCCATCGTCGTTGCCGGCAATGCGGCGCCCAACGCCAAGGTCGAGATCCTCGACGGCTCGACGGTACTCGGCTCGACAGTCGCCGGCCGCGATGGCGCCTTTGTCATCGTTCTCGACGATCCGCTGAAGCCCGGTGATTACACGATCGCGCTGCGCGCGACGACCGGCGATGTCGTCACCCCATCGGTGCAGACCGCCGTCGTTTCGGTTCCCAAGGATGCCGCCGGCCAGGTGCTGGCGATGGTCGAGGAGCCGGGCAAACCGGCCGAACTGCTGACCGTTCCGGCGCCCGAGACAAAGCCTGCCGCTCCGGCTGCTGGCGATCAGGCCGCCGCTCCAGCGCCCGAAGCGCCCGCCGCTGCAGCGCCAGCGCCGGCTGCAGCCGCTGAACCTGCAGGCCCCGCGCCGGCCGTGGTCGAGGCAGCGCCGGCACCCGCCGCTCCGGCGACGCCGCCGGCAACAGCTGTGGGCGAACCCAAGATCGTCGTCGAGGCGGTCGAGATCGACGGCAACAAGATCTTCGTCGCCGGCCTCGCCGACGCCGGCCGCAAGGTGCGCGCCTATGCCAACGACATCCTGCTCGGTGACGCGCTGACCTCGCCCGATGGCCACTTCCTGGTCGAGGCGACGCGCGACATTCCGGTCGGCAGCTACACCATCCATGTCGACGGCCTCGATGCCGACGGGGTGAAGGTGGTGGCCCGTGCCGCCGTGCCGTTCGAGCGTGAGCCGGGCGAGGCGGTTGCCGCCGTGGCGCCTGCCGAGGTCAAGCCAGCCGCGCCGGCGACGGTGGCTGAAGCGCCTGCCGCGCCGGCGACACAGCCCGCGGCAACCGAACCCGCCGCGCAGCCTGCGCCGGCAGTGGTCGCAGAAACGCCCGCACCCGCGGCACCCGCCGCGGAAGCGCCGGCCGTTGCCGCGGCACCGGCGACGACGCCGGCTCCTGCCGCCGAGGCCCCGGCCGTGGTGGCGGCAGCGACGCCGCCGGCCGAAGTGCCGGAGACCGTTGCGCCCAAGCTCGAGCATGCCGACGGCGCCGTCATCATCCGCCGCCACGACACGCTGTGGCGGATTTCGCGGCGCGTCTACGGCCACGGCGTCCGCTACTCGACCATCTATCTCGCCAACCAGGACCAGATCAGCGATCCCGACCGCATCTGGCCGGGGCAGGTGTTCAAGGTGCCGGAAAAGTCGAAGGAAGGCGAAGCCGCCGACCTCAAAGCGATGGGCGACCAGATGACGACAGCGCCCACCAAGGCGAACTAGACGTCCAAGACCAACTTGCATTGAAGCCATTGCGCCCGCCTCCGTCACGAGGCGGGCGTTATTTCTTCCAAGGGGAGTCTATCCGTTCGCCGTCCGCCTCGGCCAGCCGATCGGTTTGGCGTTCGACAGAACAGGGCCTCGGAGAGCAAATAGCCGAGGACGAGCATACTGATTGGGCGCTATAATCGGCGCTTGGTTAGAAACGGTGTTTATAAATGAGAAAAGGCGACTTCAGCGAACTGGCCATGTTCATCGCGGTCGCCGAAGAGGGAAGCTTTACACGAGCGGCGGCAAAGCTTGGGCTTTCCCAGTCGGCACTCAGCTATGCCGTCCGCATGCTCGAGGAGCGGCTGAAAGTCAGACTGATCTCGCGAACGACGCGCAGCCTGTCGCTCACCGATGCAGGAGAAAAGCTACTTCATAGCCTGCGTCCGGCATTCGACCACATCGACAGTGAAATTGCCCAGCTCTCCGCTCTGCGCGACAAGCCCGCTGGCACGATCCGCATCACCACCTTCCGCCACGCCGCGCGGATGGTGCTCCTGCCCGTCCTGTTGAAGCTGCTGCCGGACTATCCGGACATCGCTGTCGAGATCAATGTCGATGAAGGGCTTACCGACATCGTCGCCGGCAGATTCGACGCCGGCATCCGCGTCGGCGAGCAGGTCCAGAAGGATATGATTGCGGTTCGGGTGAGCGCGGATATCCGCATGGCGGTGGTCGGCTCGCCATCCTACTTTGCCAATCGGGAGATCCCGCTAACGCCGCGCGACTTGAGCAACCACAGTTGCGTAAGCTACCGGCAGAGCGCCGGGGGCGGGCTCTATGCCTGGGAGTTCGAGCGCGATGGCGTCGAACTCGAGGTCCGGGTCAACGGGCCGCTCGTTATCAACGACAACGAGATGCTGGTAGGCGCCGCCCTTGGCGGGCTGGGGCTGGTCTACACCTTCGAAGCTCAGGTTGCCCAGCATGTTGCCGACGGACGTCTGATCCGTGTGCTGGAAGACTGGTGCCCGCCATTCTCCGGCTATCACCTCTACTATCCAAGCAGACGGCAGCAGACCCCGGCTTTTGCCCTGCTGCTCGAAGCGCTCCGCCACAAAGGGTAAGTGCGACTGGTGAGGCGATAGGCGCTCGCCATTTATCTATCCCATTTCTAAGTTCATGCGGATAATGGCGTCTAATCAGATTGATTAGCGCGATCTATCTCCTGTTCATCGAAAACAGGAGACAAACATGAGCAAGGTCTGGTTCATCACGGGTGCCGGCAGCGGCATCGGCGCCGCCACTGCCAGGGCGGCCCTGAAGGCAGGCGATCGAGTGATCGCGACTGGCCGCAATCTCGACAAGGTCCGCAATGCCCTGAACGATGTCGCCGGCGACAGGCTCGTGTTCGTCCAACTGGATGTCGCCAGCGAAGCGCAGGCGAAGGCTGCGGTCGACGAGGCGATGCAGGCGTTCGGCCGCATCGACGTTCTCGTCAACAATGCCGGCTACAGCCTGCTCGGCAATTTCGAGGAGTTGAGCAGCGCTCAGATCGAGGGGCTGATCTCGACCAATCTGTACGGCGTGATCCACGTCATGCGCGCGGTGCTTCCGGTCATGCGCAAGCAGCGATCAGGCCGGATCATCAACATCAGTTCGCTTGCCGGCATCATGGGCTTCAAGCATTGCGGCGCCTACAGCGCCGCCAAATTTGCCGTCGAAGGCCTATCGCTTTCGGTGGCCCAGGAGGTCGAACAGTTCGGCATCAAGATCGTCGTGGTCGCACCGGGCTTCTTCCGCACGGATCTCCTCGACGCGCAGAACGCCAAGTACAGCGCCAGCACCATCGAAGACTATGCCGCTGAAGGCGCAGCCGAAGACATGTGGTCGGGCTATGACGGCAAGCAGCAAGGCGATCCGGCCAGGCTCGGCGAGGTCTTTGTGGACCTCGCGGGGATGGAAAATCCGCCACGGCAGTTCCTGGCCGGCAGCGACGCCCTGGCGGCCTACCAGCCGGTCCTCGAAGGACGCCTCGAGGAACTGCGCGCTTACGAGAACCTGTCGAGGTCGACAGACGGCTCTTTCTGATCACTCCAACTCAAACTCAAAGGGACCAATACAATGAAGAAACGCGCAATCGGCGTGGCCGCTGCTGCAGCCCTCACCATCGCTCTTGCCGCAACCGGCTATGCCCAGGACACGCAGCCGCCAGGCTACATGATCGCCAACTACACGATCAAGGATCAGGCCGGCTACAACAAGTACATGCAGGAGGCGGGTCCGCTGGCGCCGAAGTTCGGCGGCAAGATCATCGTCTTCAACCTGAATGCGACCGCTGTGGAAGGCCAGCCGAAGAAGGTCATGGCCATCGCCGAGTTCCCGAGCGTCGCCGACGCGCAGCGCTTCTACAACTCGCCGGAATACACAGCCGCACGGAAATTCCGCGTCGCTTCGACCGAAGGCTCGGTCATCATTACTGAAGGCTTTGTCCCGCCGCAGCAGTGACCGCTGACTGGAGTAGGGTGCGACGATCATCGCATCTTGCTCCATAAGTCTCAGTCGACATCGACCTTTCACCGAGAATCAAGGAGCCCCCAATGGGCAACGAACGTGACAATTCCGTCCAGCAGGAAGGCGCTCTTTCGAATGGCCGCCGACAGCTTCTGAAAGCCGGAGCGGCGCTCGCCGCGCTCCCTCTCATCGCCGCCTCATCTGCCGTTGCAACGGCCGCGGACAATCAAACGACAACAGGTGCAATCATGACAGACGCCAAATCAGCAGAGTTCATCAATGGCATGGCCGATTTGATGGCGCACTCAACCCGTACCCCGATCCTGCGGTGGCCGAATGAGTACGGCATGGACTACGAGGAGATTTTCTTTCCGGCGCTGGACGGCGTGACGATCGAGGGTTGGTTCATTCCTGCCGACTCCGACAAATTGCTGGTCTTCAATCACCCCATGCCCTGCAATCGCTACGGTTATCCGGGGCATCTGGAACCCTGGACAAATTTCGGCGGCTTCGAGGTGAACTTCCTGCCGGAATACAAGATCCTGCATGATGCCGGCTACAACATCACTACCTACGACATGCGCAACCATGGCCGCAGCGGCACGGGCAGCGGCGGCATCAACGGCCATGGCGTGCTGGAATATCGTGACGTGATCGGATCATTGCGTTACGCGAAATCCCGGCCCGATACCAAGGACATGAAGACGGCGCTCTACAGCCGCTGCCTTGGGGCCAATGCCACCATCGTCGGAATGAAGAAGCACCCGGAAGAATTCGCCCACGTCAAGGCGATGATCGCCTTGCAGCCGGTGTCGCCGGCGGTGTTCGTCCAGACGGCGATGGAGAACCAGAAAATCGCAAACGGTGTCGAACTGTTCGACGTGGCCTTTCACAAGCAGACCGGCTTTCACCTCGCCGACGTCTGGCCGATGGACTATGCCAGGGACGTGACGGTTCCGACGCTGGTCGCGCAGGTCCGCAATGATTTCCTGACCAAGCCCTCCAATGTGCAGGAAATCTACGACACCATCTCCTCCAAGGACAAGAAACTGTTCTGGATCGAAGGCACGGACCAGCGGTTCGAAGGCTACAACTACTTCGGCAGGAACCCGCAGCTGGTGCTGGACTGGTTCGACACGCACATTAACATTGCCTGAGCGGCGTTCCGCAAACACCACGCCTGATCTGCCCATAAGGGCAGCTTGCCCTGGATACGGTCATCGTTTATCGCCGATGGACGATGACCGAATCCCCCCTTGAGATGAACGGACGCCGCGCCGCAGAAAAATGCGGCCCGGCCAATTGCGTTCCTGACAGCCGCGCCGTCGCCGCCCGGCTTGCCGCGCTGTCGCATCCGGCGCGCATCGAAATCCTGAAACATCTGTCGGCCAGCAATTCCTGCTGCTGCCGTGAGGTTGTCGACCATCTCGACCTGGCGCAATCCACCGTTTCCCAACATCTGAAGATCCTCGTCGACGCCGGACTGGTCCGCTTCGAGCCCGACCGCCAGCGCTCGCGCTACGAGGTCGACCGTGTGGCGCTCGCCGATGTCTCGGCATCGCTGACCGCGCTCGTCAATTCCTGCTGCTCCGGCCGCTAGAGAGATAAGAAGAAGGCACCAAAAATGGCCGAAAAAACCGTCTCCGCCGACTCCGGCTCGACCTTCAAGACCTTGCGCAATCTGTGGCCGTATATGTGGCCGGCCGACCGCGCCGACCTCAGGGCGCGCGTGGTGTGGGCAACCGTGCTTTTGGTCGTCGCCAAGCTGACGCTGGTCGCCGGCCCCTATTTCTTCAAATGGGCGACCGATGCGCTGGCTGGCGACGCCAAATCGGTGCCGCCGCTGCCGTCCTTCCTGCTGGCGCCGGTCATGCTGGTCGTCGCCTACAATGTCGTGCGGCTGGTGCAGCTCGGTTTCAACCAGCTGCGCGACGCGCTGTTTGCCCGCGTCGGCCAGTATGCGGTGCGCCAGCTCGCCTTCCGCACCTTCGTCCACATGCACGAGCTGTCGCTGCGCTTTCACCTGGAACGCCGCACCGGCGGCCTGTCGCGCATCATCGAGCGCGGCACCAAGGGCATCGAGACGATCGTGCGCTTCACCGTGCTCAACACCTTGCCGACCATCCTCGAATTCGGGCTGACTGCCGGCATCTTCGCCGTCACCTATGGCTGGAAATACGTGGCGGTCGTTGCGGTCACGGTGCTGCTCTACATCTGGTTCACCGTCCGGGCCAGCGACTGGCGCATCGTCATCCGCCGCGACATGAATGACAGCGACACCGACGCCAGCACCAAGGCGATCGACTCGCTGCTCAACTACGAGACGGTCAAGTATTTCAACAATGAGGGTATGGAGGCCGAGCGTTTCGACCGCTCGATGGCACGCTACGAGATTGCCGCCACCAGAATCTGGACCTCCCTCGGCTGGCTGAATTTCGGCCAGGGCATCATCTTCGGCCTCGGCACGGTCGTCGTCATGTGCATGTCGGCGCTGGAAGTGCAGGCCGGCACGCAGACCGTCGGCGATTTCGTCTTCATCAACGCCATGCTGGTGCAGCTTTCGGTGCCGCTCAATTTCATCGGCTTCATCTACCGCGAAATCCGCCAGGGGCTGACCGACATCGAGCAGATGTTCGACCTGCTCGATGTGCCGCAGGAGATCCTCGACAAGCCGGGTGCCAGGCCTTTGGCGGTCGGCGCCGGCAAGGTCGAGTTCCGCGACGTGCATTTTTCCTACGACCCAAACCGCAAGATCCTCAAAGGCATCAGCTTCGAGGTGCCGGCCGGCAAGACGGTCGCCATCGTCGGGCCCTCGGGCGCCGGCAAGTCGACCATTTCCAGGCTTTTGTTCCGCTTCTACGACATCCAGAGCGGGGCGGTGCTGATCGACGGCCAGGACGTGCGCGATGTGACGCAAGAGAGCCTGCGCGGCGCGATCGGCATGGTGCCGCAGGACACCGTGCTGTTCAACGACACCATCGCTTACAACATCCGCTACGGCCGCATCGGTGCCAGCGAGGAGGATGTCCGCAAGGCAGCAGAACTCGCCCAGATCGGTCCGTTCATCGAACGGCTGCCTGACGGCTACAAATCGATGGTCGGTGAGCGCGGGCTGAAACTGTCGGGTGGCGAGAAGCAGCGCGTGGCGATCGCCCGAACCATTTTGAAGGCGCCGCCGATCCTGATGCTCGACGAGGCGACCTCGGCGCTGGACAGCCACACCGAACAGGAGATCCAGGCAGCGCTCGACCTGGTCAGCCAGGGCCGTACCACCATCGTCATCGCGCACCGCCTGTCGACGGTGATCACCGCCGACGAGATCATCGTGCTGCAGGACGGCCAGATCGCCGAGCGCGGCACCCATGCCGCCCTGATGCGCAAGCGCGGCCTCTACGCCTCGATGTGGGATCGCCAGCGCGAAGCGACGGAGGCCGAGGAGCGGCTGCGCATTGCGCGCGAAAGCGACGAGCTGGGTGTCGTGGTGCGCCGACGTACCGCAGAGGTGAATTAGCACCACTTTCCTTCTCCCCGTGTGGGAGAAGGTGGCCGAGCGCAGCTCGGCCGGATGAGAGGTGTTCCAGCTTGGCAGCGTCGGCACTCCGTCCAGCACCCCTCAACCGTCTCGCGCTGCGCGCCGATCCACCTTCTCCCACAAGGGGAGAAGGGGAGTGCGCTGCCTCCGCGTTCGCTGAAAATTCCGCTTGACCTCAACTTAGGTTGAGATCGTAGACCGCCGATCGAAGGTGCATGACGCGCCTGTTTGCGATTGGAGCGACGAGAAATGGATCAGGTAAATCAACAGCATGGCAATGGCAGCGTGTTCCGGGTCGACAAGTTTGTCGTGCCAGTCGCGGCCCGCGATGAGATCCTCACAAAAGTCCGCACGACGCATGAATTGCTGCGCCAGCAGCAAGGCTTCGTCCAGGATTTCCTGCTCGAGCAGTTCTCGGGACCGGGCGAGTTCAACCTCGTCACCATCGTCGAATGGGAAAGCCAGGCGGCAGTCGACAAGGTCGTGCCGATCGTCAAGGCCGCGCATGAGCGCATCGCCTTCAACCCGCAGGAGACGATCGCCCGGCTCGGTGTCCGGGCCGACATCGCCAACTATCAGCGCTTGCCCGAGCTGTAGGAGGGCCAGCCGGCACCTGGTGCCGGCGCCTCGGCGCCGAGCACCTGGCCGGTGCGGGCATCGCTGATCATATGTTCGAAGCCGCGCCACTCGGCGGCGACGATGAACAGCGTCTTGCCGTCGGGACCGCCGAGCATGCAGGCAAAGCAGCCGCGATCGACGTCGACGGGTTGCAGCACGTCGCCGCCTTCGCGCACCCGCACGCAATGCCGGTTGGGCACGTCGGCATACCAGACAGCGCCCTCGGCATCGATGCAGATGCCGTCGGGAAAGCCGTCGCCGAGATCGGCCCAGACCCGCCGGTTGGTAAGGCTGCCATCGGCACCGATGTCGAAGGCCGTCAGCCGGTTGGCATGCGATTCGGCGACGATCAGCGTCCTGTTGTCAGGCGTCACCGCCATGCCGTTGGCGAAGGCGATGTCCTCGGCCACCTGGCGGACCGCGCCGTTCGGTGTGATCAGCACGATGGTGCCCGGCCCGAAATGCTCGTCCGGAGCAGGCGCCGGCCCGCCGCCATTGACATAGATGTTGCCGCGCCCGTCAACGACGATCTCGTTCCACGGGCTCTTTGAAAGCCCTCTCAGATCGGCATGGGTGACCAGCGTCCCGTCAGCCTCCTGCCGCAGCACAAGCCCGTCGCGCCCGGAGACAACGAGCAGCCTCCCGTCCGGCAGCCAGTCGATCGAATAGGGCAGGGTCGCTGGCCCGGTCAGCACGATTTCACTGTTGCCTTCGGCATCGACAGCGACGATCTCGCCGGTGCCCCAATTGCAAAGCCAAAGGCGTCCGTCATACCAGCGCGGCGACTCGCCGAAGGCGAGGCCAGTCATCACGATATGCGCTTTACGGACTGCTGATTTCTGCGACGGCATTGCGGGCTCCATGGTTGGTTCGGCAGCGCTTCGAAGGAGCGCTATCTCCCAAGGACGAGCGAGCGAGGTTCGCCCCGACAATAGCGTTGGTTTTTATCAGCCGGCCAGAACGCATCTATCCCATGCCTTGGGCGTCGCCCATTGTTGCGTTGCGACGACGGGGGCTTTCCGCTATTGAGGCCGGACCTGAAACAAGGGTTGCCCCCATCCCATGAGCCTCGTCGACACGGTCAAGAATGCGCTCGTTCCGATCCATCGCGAGGGCTATCCGTTCATCGCCGCCTTCGGCGCTGGCACGCTTTTCCTCGGCTATTTCTCCTCGATCCTGTTCTGGATCGGCCTCATCCTGACGGCCTGGTGCGTCTATTTCTTCCGTGACCCAGAGCGCGTCACCCCGGTCGACGACCGGCTGGTGGTCAGCCCCGCCGACGGCATCGTCTCGGCCGTCGGCCCGGCAGTGCCGCCGCGCGAACTTGGCCTTGGCAGCACCGAAATGACCCGCATCTCGGTGTTCATGAATGTCTTTTCCTGCCATGTGAACCGCGCCCCGGTGCGCGGCCGCATCTCCCGGATCGAGCATCGGCCGGGCAAATTCCTCAATGCCGAACTCGACAAGGCCAGCACCGAAAACGAGCGCAACGGCCTGATCATCGACAGCCCCAACGGCACGGTTGTCGCGGTGCAGATTGCCGGCCTGGTGGCGCGCCGCATCGTCTGCTGGGCCGAGACCGGCGGCTCGATTGCCATCGGCGAGCGTTTCGGGCTGATCCGCTTCGGCTCGCGCGTCGACGTGTTCCTTCCCTTGACCGCCGTGCCGCGCGTCGCCGTCGGCCAGACCGCTGTCGGCGGCGAAACCGTGATCGCCGAATTCGGCGGCGTTGCTGCAACGCCTTTGGTCAGGATTTCGTAGGCGATGGGCGCGCCATTCAAGAAATTCGAGGCGCATGGCAGCGGCGGTCCGCGCATCCGCGAAATCCCGATGCGCATGGTGCTGCCCAACCTTGTCACCGTGCTTGCCATCTGCGCCGGCCTGTCCGGCATCCGCTTCGGCTTCGAAGGCCGCTTCGAGCCGGCGGTGGTGATGGTGCTGCTGGCCGCCTTTCTCGACGGCATTGACGGGCGCCTGGCGCGGATGCTGAAGGCGACCTCGAAATTCGGCGCGCAGATGGATTCGCTGGCCGACATCGTCAATTTCGGCGTCGCGCCCGCTTTGGTGCTCTATGCCTTCCTGCTCGACCGGGCGGGATCGCCGGGCTGGATCGCGGTGCTGCTGTTCGCCATCGCCTGCGGGCTGAGGCTTGCCCGCTTCAACGTTCTCGACGAGGATCACGATCGCCCGATCTGGCAGAGCGAATATTTCGTCGGCGTGCCGGCGCCGGCGGGCGCCGTGCTGGTCATGCTGCCGCTCTATCTGTCGTTCCTCAGGGTTGGCGTCGAGCCCAGCCGCCCCGCCGCCTTTGTCGCCACCGGCTTCACCATCCTGGTCGCCTTCCTGCTGGTCAGCCGGCTGCCGGTCTATTCCGGCAAGAGCCTGAAAGTGCCGGGCGACAAGGTTCTGCCGATCATCCTCGCCGTCGTGCTCTACATCCTGCTTTTGATGACCTATCCCTGGTACACGCTGACCGCGTCGGTCGCCGGTTATTTGCTGTTCCTGCCGTTCAGCGTCCGCGCCTACACGAAACGCGCCAAGCGCGAGGGCGAGAAGGTTCCGCCTTCGGATATAGGGTAGGCTGGATCATCGCCCGCTCTACGTTTCGAGCTTGCTAAGCCGCTACACCCAGCCCCAGCTTCTCGATCGCCAGCTTCCGCGTCGAGACATAGTCGGTCTTGCCCGAGCCCAGCACCGGGATTTCCTCGACCTTGACGATGTCGTTGGGCACCATCAGCTCTGCCGCACCCGCCTGCTTGCCGAACTTGCGCAGTTCTTCCGGGTTGGCGTCGTCGGCGGTGGTGACCAGCACGATGCGCTCGCCGCGCCTTTTGTCCGGCACCGCCACCGCCGCATGGCGCTCTTCCGGCCACAGCGACTGCACCAGCATCTCGACTGCGCCCAGCGACACCATCTCGCCGGCGATTTTGGCAAAGCGCTTGGCGCGGCCGCGAATGGTGATGAAGCCTTCGCGGTCGACCGCGACGATGTCGCCGGTGTCGTGCCAGCCCTCGAGCGGCTGCAATTCGCCGGGCCGGTCCGATGTCATGTAGCCCATCATCAGGTTGGGTCCGTCGAGCCACAGCCGGCCGGCATCCTCGATGCCCTCGACCGGTTCGAGCTTCATGCGCATCGCCGGCAAGAGCCGCCCGACCGTGCCGTCGCGGCCATGGATGGCGGTGTTGACGGCAACCACGGGTGCCGCCTCGGTCAACCCGAACCCTTCGATGATCTCGGCCTGGAAGCGCTCGCGGTAGACGCGGCGCGTCTCCGGCTTCACCGCCTCGGCGCCGGCGACGACGAAGCGCAGGCTGGAGAAGTCGCCATCCTTGGCGGTGCGCGCGTAATTGGCGAGGAACGTGTCGGTGCCGAACATGATCGTCGGCTTCACCTTGCGGGCGATCTCGGGGATGATCTTGTAGTGGAGAGGCGAGGGGTAGAGGAACAGTTTTACCCCGGTCACCAGCGGCAGGATGGTGCCGCCGGTCAGCCCGAACGAGTGGAACACCGGCAGCACGTTGAGCAGGATGTCGACCGGTGAGATGGTGATGCGCGCCTCTGCCTGCATGGCATTGGCCACAAGGTTCTTGTGCGACAGCACCACTGCCTTGGGCGTGCCTTCCGAACCCGAGGTGAACAGGATCACTGCCGGCTTGGCCGCATCCTGCGGCTGCAGCGGGAAACGCCAGAGCGCCGCTGCCGCAAGCTTGTCCAGCGTTGTCACGCTGGCGCGCACATCCTCCAGCCACAGCATTTTCGCGCCGCCCGCCTCGACCGCGGCGACGATATCGTCGATGCCGGCCTTCTCGATGAAGGCGCGGGAGGACACGACGGTGCGGATGACGGCCGTGCGCACCGCCGCTGTGACGCTCGCCGGCCCGGCGGTGTAGTTGATCATCGCCGCAACCCGCCCGGCCGACAACAGGCCAACGAAGGACAGCACCACGCCATTGGCGTTGGGCAGCAAGATACCCACCGCTTCGCCCGGCGCCGTCACCGCTTCGAAGCGGCGGCCCAGCACCCGCGCGCCGATAAACATCTTCCGGTAGCTCAGCGCGCCTGAAATGACGTCCTCGATGATCGGATGCGAGGCGCCAACCCGGTCGGCGGCATCGCGCATGGCCAGGAACAGGCCGCGATCGAGATTCGTGCCGAAAAGCCGGGCCTCGGCGACGCGATCGAACAGCGCATTGGTGTTCGAGGACTGGTCGGGGTTTTGCGCCAAAAGCTCGGCGATGGTCATCGGCTCCAGCACACTGATCGACAGGTGTGGAAACCAGTGCCGCGGTGCCTTGTCGGCCGGCGTCAGCGACACCGGCAGGCTGCGCGCGCCACCAACGAAGATCGGGACAATGCGGGCATCCGCCTGCATGGCGATGCGGGTGACGGCGCGAAACAGCCGAAACGTTTTGACGTCAGGCTCGACCGCATCCGGCAGATAGACGGCGAGCCGGCCTTTGCCCTTCAGCACCCGCACCAGCCGGCGGCTGACGAAGAGATGCTCGGCATTGAAGGCGATCGTGCGGCCAAGCTCGCGCCACGGCTCGAGCCACGGCGACCGCGCCGAGACCTCGTCGAGAATGTGCAGCGTGTCCTCCGGCAGCAGCGACAGCATCAGCGCCGGCTCGAAGCGCGACTGGTGCGAGATGACATAGATGACCGGCGCCGGTGCCGCGCGCGCGATCTTCATCCGATCGTCGTCGATCCGGTAGGCGAGCTTGAACGGCACGTAGAGCAGCGCCTGGGTGAAGCGCAGGCCGAGGCGGAATTTTTCCACCACGCCGATCAGCAGCCAGGCCACAACCAGACCCGCAAGCAGCGCCAGTGTCAGGAACATGCCGCATCTCTCCCAGCGTTTTCACGCTGCGGCTCTTTTCCGGCCGCTTCGGGGCAGAGCCTAGCCGAAGTGCGGGCAAGGTCAATGCGCAGCTTTTTCCTTCTCCCCGTTCACGGGGAGAAGGTGCCCGAAGGGCGGATGAGGGGCGGCACCGATGTCTCAAGCCGCCTTCAACCGCCCGCTGATAAACCGGAACTCCTGCGTCTTGCCGCCATAGCCATAGGCTGCGGCCGGCACTTCATGCACGAAGGCGTAGCTCTCCTCGTGCACCGCGCCCAGCAAACGGCCGAAGGCGGCGAAGATCGCCTTCAGATAGGCTTCCAGCTCAAGCTTGGTGTTGGTGCCGTCGACCACCTTGATGTCGAGCCAGAACGTGTTGGCGCCGTGCTCGGCCAGCGACTTGCCGCCGGCGAACCAGTGCTGCGGGTCGAGATAGGATATGGCAACCGCGGTGATGGTTGGATCCTTGCGCAGATGCGTTGCGGTCAGTTCGGTCACTTCCTTGGCAATTGCTGCGGAAAGGGTGGCGTTGGGCTTGCCGGTGACGCTCACATTGATGATCGGCATGTTCTTGTCTCCTTGGTTTCTCGCGGCGTCTGTTCGCCGTTGAGGAGACCATGTCACGACCCATAGATCAGAAAAATCGAATTGTTTTTAATTTATGATTCGATAATGTCAAATTATGCAAACGCTCGATCCCGACCTTCTGAAAACCTTCCTCGCCTTCGTTGACGGCGGCTCGCTGGCGCAGGCGGCATCGACCGTCGGCCGTTCACCCTCGGCGGTGACGACGCAGATGCAGCGGCTGGAGGAGATTGTCGGCGAACCGCTGCTTCTCGCACAGGGGCGCGGTCGCGGCCTGACGCCGGCCGGCGAGGATCTGGTGGGACATGCCAGGCGCATCCTTGCCGTGCACAGCGAGGCGTGGCTGGCGCTGAAGGGCGCGCGCGCTGACGGCCGCGTCACCATCGGCACGACGCAGGATTTCGCCGACAGCGGCCTGCCTGAGCTGCTCAGGGCCTTTGCCGTCAGCCATCCGCGCGTCCGCATCGAACTGCGCGTCGGCCGCTCCGCCGAACTTGGGCAGGGGCTGCAATCCGGCTCGCTCGATCTGGCGATCGCCATGCGCCAGGCCGCTTCGGCGGACGAAGTCGGCGTGCTGCGCGAGCCGATGGTCTGGCTCTGTTCGCAAAAGGGGCTGGTCTCGCGCCAGGACGAGGTGCCACTGGCGCTGCTCGATCCGTACTGCGGCTTTCGCGAAGCAGCAATTGCGGCCTTCGACGCCGCCGGCCGCCGCTACCGCATCGCCGCAGGCAGCGCCAGCCTGGCCGGCTTGCGCACCGCGGTGGTTGCCGGCATTGCGCTGACGTTGCGGACGACGCGCTTTGCCCATTCCGGCATTGTCGAAGCGCCGCGCGAGCTTGGCCTGCCGCCGGTTCCGGTTGCCGAATTCGCCATCCGGCTGCGTGAGGGCGCCGACCGTCCGGCGCAGGATCTGGCGGCGCTGCTCAGCGGCAACCTTGCTCTGTCGGTTGCTCCGCCCTGAACGCAAAGAAAAAGCCGACCTTGCGGTCGGCTTCTAAGTAGGACGGGCCGAGGGGTTTGGGGGGACTTGGGGGTGGCCCGTCGCACCAACAATGCGTGAGTCCGATGATGGTTCCGTGACATCGAAAATTTTTTTCAGGCAACAGGCGCGCTCTGCGTGTCGACCACACTCTGTCTGGCCACCAGCCAGTCGCGGCCGGCATGCGCAAACACCGCGCACAAAACGATGGCGCCGCCGATCAGGCTGGCGGCCGGCGCGATCTCGCCCAGGAACAGGAAGGCAAACAGGATCGCGAACGGCACTTCGGCCGAGCCGAGCAGGCCGGATTCGGTCGCCGGGATGAGCCGAGCGCCCTCCGTCCACAGGATCGAGGACAGCGCGAAGGAGGCGCCAAACGTGGCAAGCAGCAGGGCGTCCCTGGCCGACACCGCCAGCGGATCGGTGACGAACCAGCCGAGTACGAACAAAAGGAATGCCGACACCGCACCCGCCCACACCACCGGCGTGTCGCGGAAGGCGCGCACCATGATCATGTAGAGCGCACTGCCGATCGTCATCAGCAGCGCCAGCCCGTCGCCGAACAGGTGGCCGGTGCCGAATCCGGACCACACCATGATTGCCACGCCGCAAAGCGACACTGTGGCGGCGACCATTGTCTGCAATCGGAATGGTTCACGCGTCAGAACCCAGGCCAGCAGCGCGGTGACGAAGGGCGCGGTGGCGTAGATGATGGCGACATTGGCGACGAAGGTGAATTTGAACGCCGAGATGAAGGCAATGCTGGCCAGCGCCCCTTCCACCGCCAGCAGCCAGCCCCGCCATCCCAGCCGCAGGCTTTCGCGGCCGCCGGAACGGTGTCGTCGCCACAGCACGTAGAGTGCGACCAGGATCGAGCCGACAAAGCCGCGCCAGCAGATGATGGTCAGCGGGTCGGTATGGATCGACTTGGTCAAGACGCCGGTCAGGCCAAAGACGGCCGCCGACGACGAAACCAGGATAATGCCAAGGGTGCGCTCGGCGGCGAGGTCGGGCGCGCCTTGCACCTGCGTCTCAGGTCGATCGAGAGAGTCAGCCATGTCACCAGACTACGCTTCCTGTCCTGACACCTTGCTGTCAGCAGCAGCTACGATCCCATGGCAAGGGCTGATGCAGCTAAGCCAACTTCGGGCTTGTGTTGGGGCAGGGACTGGCGGCCTTTCATTCGGCCGATGCTTGCGCTGACAAAACCACTCCGCAGTGATCGCTGATGCTGTTATGCGAGGCGGCGGACGCGCGTTCTCGGCGTGTTGCAATGCTGGACGGCTACAGCTTAATCAGGTAATTTCGAGGCCACGAATGGCATGGCGCGTCCCGGACCACGGAGAGGGCTGGCCGGCGCGTGCGCTGTATAAGTCCGGGAGTTTCGATGACCGAGGTGATCGATCGACTGGTGATGGCGATGAACGCGCATCACCTCGATGCCGTCACCGCTCTCATCCACGAGAACTATAGGAGCGTTCAGCCGGCGCACCCGAGCAGGGCCTTCGTCGGGCGGGACCAGATGCGCGCCAACTGGGAGGCCATGTTCTCTGGAATACCTGACTTCCATGCTGCGGTCACGCGCTCGGTCCAAGACGGTGACACGACGTGGAGCGAATGGCATTGGTCAGGCACTCGCAGCGACGGGCAAATCTTCGAGGTGCGCGGGGTCACGCTGTTCGAGATCATCGAGGGTCAGATTGTGGCCGGGCGCCTGTATCTGGAGGACGTCGAGCGGCAGGTTGTCGGCATCGAAGAGGCGGTTGAAGCCCTCTCCGGGCGCCGTCCGCCAACAGCCAGCAGTGGAACCGGTTCCTGACCTTATCACCGCCCGCGGCGGAGACAGCTTCGCTGGGCTATGCGCCCAAGGGGTATTTGGGCCTTGAAGGGGGGAAGGCCCGTTCGGCTCAGGCTCGCGAAATCTGGTATGTAGTTGTTCCCGAACCTGGCCGTTGGTCTTGGCCGGCCGAACCTGCATCAGCATGTGGCCGCCATGAACGGCAGACATGGACGCAACCGCGCGCAATCGCTTCGTTCCAAACCCTGGCGGGCGCCATGGCGCCAAAGGACTATCGAAAAGGATCGGAAATGGACGCCACCGCACTGAAGGCCATGCAGGCACCGCTGAAGGAGGCTTATCGCGACGATGCCTCGCGGGCGCTTATCACGCTTCGCGCCAAGGGCTCGATCGACGACCAGTCGATCGCCTGCAAGGTGGAGACGGGCAGAGCGCTGGCGGTGGCCGGCCTGCATCCGGCAACCGGCGGCTCCGGGCTCGAACTGTGCTCGGGCGACATGCTGCTGGAGGCGTTGGTGGCTTGTGCCGGGGTGACGCTGAAGGCGGTGGCGACGGCGCTGGAATTCAAGCTGGGCGGCGCCACGGTCGAGGCCGAAGGCGATCTCGACTTTCGCGGTACGCTGGGTGTGGCAAGGGACGCGGCGGTCGGCTTTCGCGCCATACGGCTGAGTTTCAGCCTCGACACCGACGAGCCGCAGGAGCGCATCGATGCGCTCCTCAAGCTGACCGAACGCTACTGCGTGGTGTTCCAGACAATCAACACCAAACCGGAAATGACGGTCAGCGCACGGCGCTGACGCTGCCAATCTCCCCCGGAGGGGCAGACCAAGCTTTTACTGCGCCGCCGGCTCTTCCGCATCACCCTCGTCGGTGAAGGGCGAGGCGCTCGGCACGCAGTTCACCGCCCAGCCGGCCGGCGACGGCTGCTTCTGATATTCGGTGACGGCGTTGGTGCATTGTTCGCGGGTGTCGAAGGTGCTGGGCAGCACCACCATGCCGCCTTGCGGCCCGGCGATCACCAGATACCAGACCAACGCTACGCTTGGAGCAGCCATGGGAATTCCTCGTTCTGCTGTTGTGGGAGTCGGGTGATCCTATCAACTTCGCACCGATGGGGAAAGCGTGGCCGTCGCGCAGCCTTCCACGACGACATCACAGCCCCGTGATGCCGGCATCCCAAAGCAGGCCTATTCCGGCTGCCGGTAGGCGACGAACCGGTTGTGCTTGGCCTGGAAGATCAGCCCGGTTTCTTTCAGGTCCGGGCTTGCCAGCGGCACGATGCGCCGGGCGATCTCCGAGGGATGCGGCAACGTCTCCGGATCTTCGCCAGGCAAGGCCTGCGCCCGCATGGCGGTGCGCGTGGCGCCAGGATCGGCGGCATTGACCCGCAGCGGCAGACTTTGCGTCTCATGCGCCCACGAGCGCATCATGGTTTCGACCGCCGCTTTCGAGGCCGCATAGGGCCCCCAGAAGGCGCGTGCCGAATGCGCGACGCTGGAGGACAGCAAGATGGCGCGGCCGGCATCGGAAAGCCTGAGCAGCGGGTCCACAGAGCGGATCAGCCGCCAGGTCGAGGTGACATTGATGGTCATCACCTTCTCGAAGGTCTTGGCTTCGATGTGACCGATTGGTGAAATGACGCCAAGCACGCTGGCGTTGGCAACGAGGATGTCGAGCTTGCCCCAGCGCTCATGGATGGCGCCGCCCAGCCGGTCGATGCCGGCCATGTCGGCGAGGTCGAGCGGCACCAGCGTCGCTTCGCCCTTGCCGGTTTTGGCGTGTTCGGCCTTGATCTGGTCGTCGAGCTCCTCCAGCCCGCCAACCGTGCGGGCAACGGCGATGACATGCGCGCCGGCAGCGGCAAGCTCTTTGGCGATGAAGTAGCCGATGCCGCGCGAGGCGCCGGTGACGACCGCAACGCGGCCGGAAAGGTCGAGGGTCATGCGATGGATTCCGGAAACTTGACTAGGGAAAATGGCGGTCCGCCAATCCTATGCCCCGCTCGTCGCCAGCAGCGACAGCGTGCGCACATTGTCGTGGCCTTCGAAGTCGAGCAGGCGGGTCGGGTACTGGCCGGTGAAGCAGGCGTCGCAGAATTGCGGCTGCTCATTGTCGCGGCCCGTCTCGCCGACGGCGCGATAGAGCCCGTCGATCGAGAGGAAACCGAGCGAATCGACGCGGATGAACTCGGCCATCTCCTCAACCGACATGCGCGAGGCCAGAAGCTTCGACTTCTCCGGCGTGTCGACGCCATAGAAGCAGGAAGCGCGTGTCGGCGGCGAGGCAATGCGCATATGCACTTCCTTGGCGCCGGCATCGCGCACCATCTGCACGATCTTCTGGCTTGTGGTGCCGCGCACGATGGAATCGTCGACCAGCACCACGCGCTTGCCCTCGATCATGCGCCGGTTGGCGTTGTGCTTGAGCTTGACGCCCATATGGCGGATCGAATCGCCCGGCTGGATGAAGGTGCGGCCGACATAGTGGTTGCGGATGATGCCGAGTTCGAAGGGAATGCCCGCGGCCTGGGAAAAACCGATCGCCGCCGGCGTGCCCGAATCCGGCACCGGCACGACGATGTCGGCCTCCACAGGGCTTTCCTGCGCCAGTTCGGCGCCGATGCGCTTGCGCACCTCATAGACATTGCGGCCTTCGACCGATGAATCGGGTCGGGCGAAATAGACATATTCGAAGACGCAGAAGCGGGTCTTCTGCGGCTCGAACGGGAACAGGCTCTCGATGCCCTTGCTGGTGACGACGACCATTTCGCCGGGCTTCAGGTCGCGCACGAAGCGCGCGCCGATGATGTCGAGCGCGCAGGTTTCGGAGGCCAGGATCCAGGCGCCGTCGAGATCGCCGAGCACCAGCGGGCGGATGCCGAGCGGATCGCGGCAGCCGATCATCTTCTTGGACGTCATCGCCACCAGCGAGAAGGCGCCTTCGACCTGCCGCACCGCATCGATGAAGCGCGAATTCAGATCGCGCTCCTTGCTGGTGGCGACCAGATGCAGCAGCGTCTCGGTGTCGGAGGTCGACGAGAAGATCGCGCCCTGTTTCTGCAGCGCACGCTGCACGGTCATGGCGTTGGTGAGATTGCCGTTATGGGCGACGGCGAAACCGCCATCGGCAAGCTCGGCGAAGAACGGCTGGATGTTGCGAACGCCGGCGCCGCCGGTGGTGGCGTAGCGGGTGTGGCCGATGGCGCGGTTGCCTTGCAGGCTGTCGATCACGCGCTGCTTGGTAAAGGTGTCGCCGATCAGGCCGACATGGCGTTCAACATGGAACTGGGTGCCGTCATAGGACACGATGCCGGCGGCTTCCTGGCCGCGATGCTGCAGTGCATGCAGGCCGAGCGTGACGATTGCCGCTGCATCCTGCCGGCCAAAAATGCCGAACACACCGCATTCGTCGTGGAAATGATCGTCGGCCTCGGCGGAAAGCACGTCGTCTGCGTCTGCCATGTGGGGCTCAAGCTCCGCTAAAATCGCCATATAAGGTGATAGCGCGTCGAAAGCAACGCATGCCGCGCGGCGTTCACATCATCGTCAGTTCGAAGATGGCGCCGTCTGGCGGGCGCCATCCTGCCAAAAGTCAGTTTGCCGGCGCAGCCGGGGCCGGAGTGGCCGGCGCATTGTCGGCCGGCGGCGCGTCGGTCTCGCTGTCGTCGGGCGCCGGCGCATCGGCATCGTCGCCGGTTGCAGGCGCATCGGCTGCCGGCGCGTCGGCTGCCGGGGGCGCCTCGGGCGCGGCCGGCTGATTCGGATTGAGCTTCTTGAGGATGGCGTTTTCCGGATCCTCGGGCAGCAGGCTTTCGAGCTTGGCGCCGATCGATTCCAGAAGCGGCTTCGACTTGGCGTTGGCGATCCACGCCGGTGCCTTGGCGCCGGCCAGCCAGTTGAAGAACAACAGCGCCACTGCAACCACCAGGATGCCGCGCGCCGCGCCGTAGAGGAAGCCGAGGGTGCGGTCGAGCGCGCCGATCCTGGAATCGATGATCCAGTCGGCGAGCTTCATGGTGATGACGGAAACGACGATCAGCGCGATGATGAAGACGACGCCGGCGGCAGCCGCCATGGCGATCTTGTCGTTTTCGACATAAGGCTGGATATAGGGCAGCACCGGCTTGTAGAAGAAGAACGCCGCCGCTGCCGCCGCTGCCCAGGAGACGACGGACAGGATCTCGCGCGAAAGGCCGCGAACCATGGCGAGCATCGCCGAAACCAGGGTGAAGCCGACAAGAATTCCGTCAAGCAGCGTAATCGGCATGTTTTTCGCCCCACTCCGATTTTCTTTTCACGGCTCGGCGAGCCGCGTCACTCTTCCTCGTCGGCGCGGCTGCGCCGTGAGCCGGCTATGCGCGCCACGAGATCGGCAAGCTCGGTGGGCTGGAAAGCGCCGGCCCCTATCCCCCCGGCAAGTTCCTCGCTGCCCAAGGGCAGAACCGCACTTGCAAAACCCAGCTTTTCGGCTTCCTTGAGGCGCTGCAGCGCATGCGCCACCGGTCTCACCGCCCCCGAAAGGCTGATTTCGCCGAAATAGACGCAATCGGCGGGAAGGGCAAGACCGGTGAGCGAGGAAACCAGCGCCGCCGCGACCGCGAGATCGGCGGCGGGCTCGCTAATCCGGTAGCCGCCGGCGACGTTGAGATAGACGTCATGGGTGCCGAAACGCACCCCGCAATGGGCCTCGAGCACCGCCAGGATCATCGACAGCCGGGCACCGTCCCAGCCGACGACGGCGCGGCGCGGCGTGCCGAGCGACGATGGCGCCACCAGCGCCTGGATCTCGACCAGCACCGGCCTGGTGCCTTCCATGCCGGCAAAAACTGCGGCCCCCGGCGATTTCGCATGGCGTTCGCCGAGGAAAAGCTCGGACGGGTTGGCGACCTCGCGCAGGCCTTTGTCCGACATTTCGAAGACGCCGATCTCGTCGGTCGGCCCGAAACGGTTCTTCACCGTGCGCAGGATCCGGTAATGGTGGCCGCCTTCGCCCTCGAAATAGAGCACGGCGTCGACCATGTGCTCGACGACGCGCGGGCCGGCGATCTGGCCTTCCTTGGTGACATGGCCGACCAGCACGATCGCCGCGCCCGTGGATTTCGCATAGCGGATCATTGCCTGGGCGGAGGCGCGCACCTGGGTGACGGTGCCGGGCGCCGAATCGGCCATGTCGGTCCACAGCGTCTGGATCGAATCGAGGATCACCAGGTCAGGCCGCTTGCCATCGGCGATTGTCGCCAGGATGTCCTCGACATTGGTCTCGGCGGCGAGTTCGACCGGGGTGTCGGCGACGCCAAGCCGCTGCGCGCGCAGCCTGATCTGGGCGACCGCCTCTTCGCCCGAGACATAGACGATGCGGTGGCCTTTTGCCGCGAGTGCGGCGGCAGCCTGGGTCAAAAGCGTCGATTTGCCGATACCGGGATCGCCGCCGACCAGAAGTGCGGAGCCGCGCACGAACCCGCCGCCTGTGGCGCGGTCGAATTCGCCGATGCCGGAGATGATGCGCGGCGCATCCTCGATGTCGCCCGACAGCGTGGTCAGCACCACGGCGCGGCCCTTGCGGGCGTTGCGCGTGTTGGCCGGACCCGAACCGATGCCACCCGACGTGCCTTCCTCGACCAGCGTGTTCCACTCGCCACACGCATCGCATTTGCCGGCCCAGCGCTGATGCACCGATCCGCAATTCTGGCAGATGAACTGAACGCGGGATTTAGCCACGCTGTTACCTTCCCGCCAATTGGCGAGCGTAGTGATCCTTCGCGCCCCCCTCTGTCCTGCTGGACATCTCCCCCATTAGGGGGGAGATCGGATTGCGCGAAAGGTTTCGCCAATTTTCAACGTTGCAACGAAGAGCGCCGCAGTGGGCGACAGCCGATCTCCCCACTTGTGGGGGAGATGTCCGGCAGGACAGAGGGGGGCGCCGTAGAGCGCCAAGATCCCCCATCTTTGCTTCGATTTCGGACAAGCTACTCAAACCGATCCGGCAAATGATGCTCTTCGGCAAGGTCGGAAAACCGCGTGAATTCGCCGTGGAAGGCGAGGCTGACCGAGCCGGTCGGGCCGTGGCGTTGCTTGGCGACGATGACCTCGGCCTTGCCGCGCATCTCTTCCATCTCGTTTTGCCACTTCATGTATTCGTCGGTGCCGGGCTTCGGCTCGCGGTTCTTCAGATAATATTCCTCGCGATAGACGAACATCACCACGTCGGCATCCTGCTCGATTGAGCCGGATTCGCGCAGGTCGGAGAGCTGCGGGCGCTTGTCTTCGCGGCTTTCGACCTGACGCGACAGCTGCGACAGCGCGATGATCGGCACGGCCAGTTCCTTGGCCAACGCCTTGAGGCCCGTGGTGATCTCGGTGATTTCCTGCACGCGGTTCTGCGAGGACTTGGCGCTGGAACCCTGCATCAGCTGGATATAGTCGATGACGATGAGGTCGAGGCCGCGCTGGCGCTTCAGGCGGCGCGCGCGGGCAGACAGCTGGGCGATCGAAATGCCGCCGGTCTGGTCGATGAACAGCGGAATCTTCTGCATTGTCTGCGAGCAAGCGACCAGCTTCTCGAAATCCATCTCGGAAATCTCGCCGCGGCGGATTTTCGAGGACGAGATTTCCGTCTGTTCGGAAATGATGCGGGTGGCGAGCTGTTCGGACGACATTTCCAGCGAGAAGAAGCCTACGACGCCGCCATTGGCCGCCTTGAACGAGCCATCCGCCTGCTGCGCCGGCTCATACATCTCGGCAATGTTGAAGGCGATGTTGGTGGCCAAAGATGTCTTGCCCATGCCCGGGCGTCCGGCGATGATGATCAGATCGGATGACTGCAGGCCACCCATGCGGCGGTCGAGGTCGCGCATGCCGGTGGCAAGGCCCGACAGATGCCCGTCGCGCATATAGGCGGCATTGGCCATGTCGACGGCGGTCTTGACCGCATCGGTGAAGCTTTCGAAGCCGCCATCGTAGCGCCCGGTCTCGGCCAGTTCGAACAGGCGCCGCTCGGCATCCTCGATCTGCTCGGACGGCGACATGTCGACCGGAGCGTCATAGGCGATGTTGACCATGTCCTCGCCGACGGTGATCAGCGCGCGCCGCGTCGCCAGATCGTAAATGGCGCGGCCATAGTCGGTGGCGTTGACGACGGTGACGGCTTCGACCGCGAGACGCACGACATATTGCGCCACCGTCATGTCGCCGACCTTCTCGTCGGCCGGCAGGAAGGTTTTCAGCGTGATCGGCGTCGCCACCTTGCCCATGCGGATGAGTTCAGCCGCGACCTCGAAGATCTTGCGATGCAGCGGCTCGTAGAAATGGCCGGACTTCAAAAAGTCGGAGACACGGTAGAATGCATCGTTGTTGACGAGGATGGCGCCGAGCAGCGCCTGCTCGGCCTCGATGTTGTTTGGTGCCTCGCGATAGAGCGGTGTTTCCGCCACGCCGAATTTGCGTGCTGCCTCAGCCATGATGTCCCCGATTTCGATCCCGGCTCCTCGATACCAGAACGCGAAAGATCCGGTGCTGACTTATATGCATCAGTTGCGCCCAATCAGCGTTGATGCACGCTTTTCACAGGGGACGGCAAGCCGTCCACAGGACAGAATTCCCGGGCACCGATTCCAGTTGACTCGCCAGTTGGTGATTCTACGGGAGCGTCAGGAACGAAGCAAGAACAATCGACGGAACCTCGTGAGCTAAGGTGTCCTGCCGTTGGCTTCATCACACCTGTGAATCCGGCCGCGCTCGATTGTCCGCTCAGGATGTGTGGGTAACGATGTTGAAGCCTTCGTCGGGCTGCGGAGGGACAAAGTAGCTTGTGAACAGATCGTAGTCCGCTTCGCTGACCTGGAACGGATGTTCGCCACGTCTGTTTCGCTCCAGGAGCCTTTGCTTGCAGACCGTATCGGGCATATCGAGCAGATGCAGCTCGTGGGCCACACCGGCTTGGGCGATCAGCGAACGCATCCAGTCGCGATGGCTGACAGTGTTCGCCGGAAAGTCCAGAACCACCGAAAGGCCTTGCTGCAAGATATCGACAATGTGCGGTGCCATGGCAACGCGCAGCCGCGCTGAAAGACGGTCGTAATCGTCGATTGTCTTCAGCTCATCCGAGAACAGATGTGAGGTCCAGTGATCTTCGCTGATGAGCAAGGTCGCCGGTCGCGCTGCAATGCGCCTCGCAAGCGTCGACTTCCCCGCGGCGATCTTTCCGCAAAGGAGGTGCAAAGTTGCTGGGTTGCCGTGTTCCATATCAGCAGGATACCCGGCCCGATGTTTCCCTGCCAGCACGACAAGCCCACGATTTCTCCGCCGGATCAGTCGTCAGCGCCAAGTGTGTCGCCCCAGTCCAGCCGCCGCGCAGCCTTGAACAGCTCGCCGTCACGCTTGGTGAACAGTGTCTCGCTGGCGCTACCGTCGGGCTGGCATAGTTTGAGCAACACCTTGCCGGAACCCGATTTCGGCGGCGCGATCACCCGCGCGGGGTGTGAGGACGCGGCCTGCCGCGAGGCGGCGACATAGATGAACTTCTCGTCCTCCCACGGCACGTCGGCGTCCTTGGCCAGCCGGTGCAGGCGCGAGCGGGCGACACGGCGGGCGAAATGGCACCAGTCGGGTGGGCTGACAGGGCAGGGCGCGTCATGCGGGCATGGGGCAAGCACATGCGCGCCGGCCTCGATCAGCTGCCGGCGCACGGCAAGGATGCGCTGCCAGCCAGCAGGCGTGCCGGGTTCGACGATCAGCAGTGTATCACCTGTCAATTGCCAGAGCCGACCGATGAGCTTCGGCAGCGATGCCGGCGCGATCTCGTCAAGCACATAGGCGCAGGTGACGAGATCGGCCGGTTTGAGATCGCCAAGATCGATAGTGACGTCGCCCGCGCGCCAGTCTGTCGTGGCGGCGATGACATCAAGAGCGAGCGACTGGCCGATCTTGCGCACTGCGGCACTGGCTTCCAGCAGCACCGCCTGTTCGAGATCGGGCCAGAGGTCGGTCGTCGCCCAAAGCACCGTGCCGGGGCCGGCGCCGACGTCGAGCAAGGTCTTTGGCGCATAATCCGGCCGGGCCGCATTCAGTTGGTCGAGGCTGGCGCGGACGGCGGCATAGGTCGCCGGCAGCCGCGTCGCCAGATAGGCTTTGACCGCCATATCTTCGGCCATGTGCAGGCGGCCGTCCCGCAATTCGGCGCGGTAGCGGTCCGACAGCGTTTTCGCCGCTTGCTTGAGCACCGGCAGCGGCACCGTTTCGAGGATGCGCTCGACGCCCTGTCGCAGTGGGGCAGGCAGTTCCATCGTTCAGGCACTCATGAAAAAGGTCTCGCGATAACGAGACCTTTTTCATGGTTGGGCAGGCAATGGCAAGAACAATGGCCGATTGGTAGCTTCGGCGGTCTATTCCTAATCCGCCACCTTGCGGCGTCGAGCCGGCTTGGCCGCCGGCTGCTCGTGGCGATGCCCGATCTCGCGCATTTCCAGCGCCTTCTCGCATTTGGCGATGTAGTCGCGGGCCACCGGCAGCGTATCGTTCTTCTTCGCGATCTGGATCTGGAAGATCACCAGATCCTGCCAGCGGAAGGCGGCTTCCGAGGCGGCCAGATAAAACTCCCACATGCGGCAGAAGCGCTCGTCATAGATCGCCTTGGCCTTGTCGCGGTTGGCGGCAAAGCGCTGGCTCCAGTGCTTCAGCGTATCGGCATAGTGCAGCCGCAGAATCTCGACATCGGTGACGACGAGGCCCGACTTCTCAATCGCCGGCATCACTTCGGAGAGCGAGGGGATGTAGCCGCCCGGGAAAATGTATTTGCGGATGAAGGCACTGGTTGCCCACGGCACGCCGGAGCGGCCGATCGTGTGCAGCAGCATGACGCCGTCCGGCTTCAAGAGCGTCGCCGACTTGTCGAAGAAGGTGCGGTAGTGGTTGACGCCGACATGTTCGAACATGCCGACCGAAACGATGCGGTCAAAGCGCTCGTTGAGCTCGCGGTAGTCCTTGAGTTCGAAATGCACGCGGTTTTCCAGGCCCTGCGCGTGCGCCCGGTCGGTGGCGGCGCCGTGCTGTTCGGTGGACAGGGTCACGCCTTGCACGTCGACGTCGAAGGATCTTGCCAGAAACAGGCCAAGCCCGCCCCAGCCGGAGCCGATGTCGAGCACCGTCTGGCCGGCCTTCAACCGAAGCTTGGCGGCGATATGGCGCTTCTTGGCCGCTTGCGCCTCGTCGAGCGTCATATCAGGCTGTTCGAAATAGGCGCAGGAATACTGCATGTCCTCGTCGAGGAAGAGCCGGTAGAGGTCGCCCGACAGATCATAGTGGCGCTGTACGTTGCGGCGTGCCCGTGTCGCGGTGTTGATCTGCTGCAGGCGGCGGAAAGCGTGGCGCAGGCCCTCGATCGCCTTCGCCCAGGTGGCGTCGATACCGCCGCTGCCCATGTTCTGGAAGGCGATGCGCATCACGCCCAGCGCGCCGCCCTCGATTATATCAAGTTCGCCGTCCATGTAGGCTTCCGGCACCGCCAGCATCGGGTCGAAGGTGATGGCGCGCTCGGCATGCGCGGTCTTGATGTGCATGTGCACCATCTCGCCGCTGCCGTCGCCGAACACCACTGACGCGCCCTTGGGTCCGGTAACCTTGAGACTGCCCGTGCGCACCAGGCGGTCGAGAACCCGTTTGAGCAGAATATTCATGACCAATTGTCCCCTTTCGGTCAGACAGCCTGTCCAATTCTGCAACAATATATAGGGTTTCGAAAAGTTCCGCTTGGCACAAAAATGCCCGGGCAAGAGGCCCGGGCATTGGTCCACAAATGCTGGATGCCGACAAAGTGATGAGGGAGCGCCTCTCTGGCGCTCCCGCAGACTTGATCAGGCGTTCTCTTCGCCGCCTTCGAACTCGGTGTTCGGGTCGAAGAAGTTTTCCGGGCGGGCGTTGTCGTTGATGTCGTCGCCATAGATGGCTTCGGCGGTGGTCAGCGTCTCGCCCTTGGCCTGACGCTCGGCTTCGTCGGCCGTGCGGGCGATGTTGAGGGTGATGGTGACCTCGACTTCCGGATGCAGCGCGATCGCCACATTGGTCAGGCCGATGGTCTTGATCGGCTGATTGAGCAGGATCTGGTTGCGGTTGACCGAGAAGCCGCCAGCCGTCAGCAGATCGGCGATGTCGCGGGTCGACACCGAACCGTAGAGCTGGCCGGTTTCACCAGCCGAACGCACGGCGATGAAGCTCTTACCGTCGAGCTTTTCGGCAACCTCTGAGGCTTCCGACTTGCGCTCGAGGTTGCGGGCTTCGAGCTGGGCGCGCTGTCCCTCGAACTTCTTCTTGTTGGCTTCGTTGGCGCGCAGCGCCTTGCCCTGCGGCAGCAGGAAATTGCGGGCGAACCCGTCCTTGACCTTGACGGTGTCGCCCATCTGGCCGAGGCGGGAAACGCGTTCGAGAAGAATGACTTCCATGGTTTTGTTCCTTTGGTTTAGGCGCCAATCCATGGGATCGGCGCCGAATTGTCTGGAACAGGTCAGGAAGCTTGAGCGCCTTGGGCGCTGGTGTCGCTGTCCTGCCTGTCGCGGCAGTTAGAGGTTCTCACCTCAACCCGGGATTTGAAGCAAACCCTGCGGCGCCCGTCGCCGTGGGGAGAAAAAAGCGGGCGGCGAACCGCCCGCTCGAAAGTCTTAGCGAACCACGTAGGGCAGCAGGCCGAGGAAGCGGGCGCGCTTGATCGCCTTGGCGAGTTCGCGCTGCTTCTTCTGGCTGACGGCGGTGATGCGCGACGGCACGATCTTGCCACGCTCGGAAATGTAGCGCTGCAAGAGACGCACGTCCTTGTAGTCGATCTTGGGCGCGTTGGCGCCGGAGAACGGGCAGGTCTTGCGGCGGCGGTGGAACGGGCGCCGGGTCGGGATCTGATTGATGTCGACCATTATTCTGCACCCCCTTCAAAGCCTTCGCGCGGACGGCGCGGACCACGATCGGCACCAGCGTCGCCAAACGAGCGCGGCGGACGATCGCCACGGTCGCCGCGATCACGGTCGCCGAACGAGCGCGGGCCACGATCGCCACGGTCGCGGTCGCCGAAGCCGCCGCGTTCCGAGCGCTCTTCGCGCTTCTGCATCATGGCCGACGGGCCTTCCTCATGCGCCTCGACCTTGACGGTCAGGAAACGCAGCACGTCCTCGGACAGACCCATCTGGCGCTCCATCTCGTTGAGCGCTGCCGGCGGGCAGGTGAGGTCCATAAGCGTGTAGTATGCCTTCCGGTTCTTGTTGACCCGGTAGGTGAGGGACTTCAATCCCCAGTTCTCGACCCGGCCGACGGACCCGCCATTCGCGGAGATGACACCCTTGTACTGTTCGACAAGCGCATCGACCTGCTGCTGCGAGAGGTCCTGCCGGGCAAGAAACACATGTTCGTATAGAGCCATAGTGGTTCAGTGCCTTTCTTCGTTTCTCTCCCGGTTCTCGCGGCAAAAGCCTCTGCAACTTCTCTGACCCGCTGATCCCTTGAGGGGGCGGGGAAGAAAGGAGCATTTCGAGACGGTCGAGAGCGGAGACACGGGAGGCGGAAGCGCTTCTGGCTTCACACGAAGGTTTTGCATAAAACCTCCGGCCCTCCGTTCAGCCCCCAGCAAGGACCGGCAGATTGCGGGCGTCTATACAGCAATCCGGCTGGAAGGCAAGCGCAAGCAGCGTTGCAGGCAGTGTCCTTGGCGTCGCAGGGCCGAAAACGCCGGCCTCAGCTCGTATGGGCGACGAGCTTGTCGACCGTTTCGGGGAAGAAGTCGGGCGCTGCGTGGCGCTTGCCGAACATCATGTCGTATTGCAGCAGGCGGAAGTCGTTGATCGCCGGATCGATCGTCTTCTGCCGTGCCCAGTCGGGCGTGGCGTCGCCCGCAGGCGTCAAAAGCAGATTGCGGTCGACGACACGGTAGTGTTCGCGCAATGCGCCGAGGAAGCCGGTGTAATAGGGGTGGCTGATGCCGGCCATGGTCAGGATGTGGTAGGGCAGGAAGGCCGGGCTGACCGCGCCCATGTCCTCGGCCGGACCGGTCCGGTTCGACCACAGGATCAGCGGCGTCTGGTGATGCTCAAGCGCTGCCTCGGCCGATGGCTCCTTGCGCGGCGCGACATTGTCCTTGAGGAAGCCGGTCTCGACATAGACCGGACCGAGCGGCGGCAGATGGTCGCCGAAAAAGGCGATGACCGTCGGCCGGTCGCGCTTCTTCGCCCATTCGATCAGCCGCTCCAGGCCGCGGTCGGCGTCGGCGGAGCCTTCGGCATAGCTCAACAGCGATTCACGCGCCCACGGGCTGATCCGCGCTTCGACCTTGTGGGTCGGATTGTAATAGCGATGCGGCTCGTAGGGGCCATGGTTCTGCAGGCTGACGGCGAAGAAGAACACCGGATCGTCGCTGGCATCGGCCTCGCGGATGATCTCGTCGGTCATCGCCGCGTCCGAGGCCAGGGGTCCGCGCTTTTCCAGATAGGGCAGGTTTTCTTCCGACTTGAAGTCGTTGAAGCCAAAATCGGCATAGACCGCGCCGCGGTTCCAGAACCAGTTGGTGCCGGGATGGATGGCGCGCGCCCTGTAGCCCTCGCTTTTCAGGAACGTCGCCAGCGAAGGCGTCGGCGTGCGCACATACTGCTGGTAAGGGATGCTGCCGGCCGGCAGGAAGGCATTGGAAAAGCCGGTCAGCGCCTCGAATTCGATGTTGGCGGTCATGCCGCCGAATTCGGGCGAAAACATATAGCCTGAGCGCAGCGCCCGCACATTGGGGATCGGGTCGGGCGTGATGGTGACGCCCGGCAGTTTGGTCGCATCCCAGAAGGATTCGCTCATAACGATGATGATGTCGGGCTTCTCTGCCGGCACCGAGGCCGTCACATCGGACCTGTCGATCGCCGCGATCGCCTTTTCGGAGTAGCCCGCCGGCGCCGAGACATGGGCCATCGGCACGTTGAGCGCGAAGGCGAGCGCAAAGCCGTTTGAGGCGTAGTTTTCCTTCTGGTCCCACATGATCGGGATGATCTGCAGCCGATCCCGGGTCCACGAGAAGGTGGCATAGTCCATGATCGAGACGACGAAGGCGAGCAGCGGCACGGTCAGCGTCAGCCGGGCAAGCCGGCCTTTGTGGCTGAGCGCCGGCACCCGGCGGCGCCACAGCCGCCAACCATAGACGAGCAGCGACAGCCCGCCGACGATGCCAACCGCCATCATGATGGCGGTTCCCGGGCGATCACGCACCAGAAGCGGCATCAGCGCCACGATCTGGCGGGAGTAGAGGAAGTCGGTGGGATAGAGCGGGTCGCCAAGATAGAGCGACTTCTGGTGGCCGACAAACGCAAGCGCCAACGTCAGCGGCGCGACGATCATCAGGCTCTGGTGGCTGCGGCCGAGCACGGCATCGAGGCCGATGAGGATCAGCGCGAAGATAATGATGGTGGTCCAGCCCGGCTTGAACGGCTGCAGGAAGAAGCCGACAGTGCCCATGAAGTCGCCGCGCACGATCAGTTCGATTGCGAAAACCAGGATCGCGGACGCGAGCAGGCTGAGCAGGCCATAGCGGATAACAGGCCATTTCCGGCCCGGCAGATAGCCGGTGGACGGATCGCCTTCCAGAAACTGCGGCGCGGCCTTGCCAGCGCGCTTCAAACGGTTTGCCACCTTAATATCCCCGGCCCGCAACAAATGCGTCATCGAATTGTCATCGAACTGTCACGCAAAGCTAGCGCCTGTGGCGAAAATGAGAAGAGCCAGCAAACGAATCGTGTTCGGTTTTCATCATGAGTGATCGCCAAAAAGCCTTTTGGATCAGACACTCGCCCAGTGAAGCCGTGCCGAAACCGGTCGCGATTGACCCCCGGTGGACTTGACTTGGCCGCCCGCCTTGCGTCACAGGCAGGGAAAAACCAGCCTCTGGAGCCTCACATGGCCGTCGCATTCACCTTTCCGGGACAGGGCAGCCAGGCTGTCGGCATGGGCAAGGACCTTGCCGACGCCTTTCCAGAATCGCGCCGGATCTTCGAGGAGGTCGACGAAGCGCTCGGCGAAAACCTGTCGAAGCTGATCTGGGAAGGGCCGGAGGAGACGCTGACGCTGACCGCCAATGCCCAGCCGGCGCTGATGGCGGTGTCGCTGGCGGCGATCCGGGCGCTGGAAGCGCGCGGCTTTTCGCTGAAGGACAAGGTCGCCTATGTCGCCGGCCATTCGCTCGGCGAATATTCGGCACTTGCCGCCGCCGGTTTCGTGTCCGTCGCCGATGCCGCCCGGCTGTTGCGCATTCGCGGCAACGCCATGCAGGCGGCGGTGCCGGCCGGCGAGGGCGCCATGGCGGCGATCATCGGCCTGGAGCAGGCCGATGTAGAAGCCGCCTGCGCGGAGGCTTCCAAAGGCTCAGTCTGCCAGATTGCCAATGACAATGGCGGCGGCCAACTGGTCATCTCCGGCGCCAGGGCCGCGGTCGAACTGGCGGCGAAGCTGTGCACCGAAAAAGGCGCCAAGCGGGCCTTGATGCTGCAGGTCTCCGCCCCCTTCCATTCGGCGCTGATGGCGCCGGCGGCCGAGGTCATGCGCGAGGCGCTGGCCGGCGTGACGAAGAACGCACCGGCTGTTCCCGTCGTCTCCAACGTGTCGGTGACCCCGACCAGCGATCCGGACGCTATCGCCAGCCGGCTGGTCGAACAGGTGACCGGCCGCGTGCGCTGGCGCGAAACGGTTGAGTGGTTCGGCCAAAACGGTGTTACCACGCTCTACGAAGTGGGCGCCGGCAAGGTGCTGTCGGGGCTGGCGCGGCGCATCAACCGCGACATCGCCACCGGCGCAGTCGGCACGGCGGCCGATGCCGAGGCGGCGCTGGCAGGGCTTGCATAATCAACTGTGATTGACTGTGATTGACCCCACCCCTGCGAAGGGGGCTCGCTTGGATCAGGAGACAAAAATGTTCGAATTGACCGGCCGCAAGGCGCTCGTCACCGGCGCATCGGGGGGCATTGGCGAGGCGATCGCAAGGATACTGCATGAGCAAGGCGCCATAGTCGGCCTGCATGGCACGCGCGTCGAGAAACTGGAGACGCTAGCCGCCGAACTCGGCGACCGGGTCAAACTTTTTCCGGCCAACCTCGCCAACCGCGACGAGGTCAAGGCGCTCGGCCAGAAGGCAGAGGCCGATCTCGAAGGCGTCGACATTCTGGTCAACAATGCCGGCATCACCAAGGACGGGCTGTTCGTGCGCATGGCGGACGCCGACTGGGACAGCGTGATGGAGGTCAACCTGACCGCCGTGTTTCGGCTGACCCGCGAACTAACCCATCCGATGATGCGGCGCCGGCACGGCCGCATCATCAACATCACCTCGGTGGTCGGTGTCACCGGCAATCCCGGCCAGACCAATTACTGTGCCACCAAGGCCGGCATGATCGGCTTTTCCAAGTCTTTGGCGCAGGAGATCGCCACCCGCAACATCACCGTCAACTGCGTCGCTCCGGGCTTCATCGAATCGGCAATGACCGACAAACTCAACGACAAGCAGAAAGAGGCGATCATGGCAGCGATCCCGACCCGGCGCATGGGCACCAGCGCCGAAGTCGCCTCTGCCGTCGCCTATCTCGCTTCCAACGAGGCGGCCTACGTTACCGGCCAGACCATTCATGTGAATGGCGGCATGGCAATGATCTAACAGTTGCGGGAAAACACCCCATTTCGGCTTGGACGCGCGCTATTTTTCGTGTAATGCGGCCCGCAACCCGGCGGTTCGGGCAAAAACCGGTCCGTCGCCGTTGCGTTTCCGGCAGGACCATCTTTCAGCTTGATTAGCGGCATTCTGCCCGCTAACGAAGACAGACAAACAAAAGACGAGGATGCCCCAAATGAGTGACACCGCAGAGCGCGTCAAGAAGATCGTCATCGAACACCTTGGCGTCGAAGCCGACAAGGTGACGGAGCAGGCGAGCTTCATCGATGATCTGGGCGCAGACAGCCTCGACACGGTCGAACTCGTCATGGCGTTCGAAGAAGAGTTCGGCGTCGAGATTCCCGACGATGCGGCCGAGACCATCCTGACCGTCGGCGACGCTGTGAAGTACATCGACAAGGCCTCGGCCTGAGGCTTTTCGCAGGCATCACCGGGGAGGACCTGCGATGAGGCGTGTCGTCGTCACGGGCCTTGGCCTGGTTTCGCCTTTCGGCATGGGCTTCGAGCACAGCTGGAAGGAACTTCTGACCGGCCGCAGTGCGGCGAAGCGCGTCACCGAGTTTGAAGTGGAAGATCTTGCCTGCAAGATCGCCCACGTCATTCCTCGCGGTGATGGCTCCAACGGTACGCTCAATCCCGAAGCCGTGCTCGAGCCCAAGGAATTGCGCAAGATCGGCGACTTCATCCTTTACGGGATCGCGGCCGCCGACGAAGCGCTGAAGGATTCCGGCTGGGAGCCTGCGAACGAGCTGGAGCGCTGCGCCACCGGCGTCATGATTGGCTCCGGCATTGGCGGCCTTGAAGGCATCGCCGAAAACGCCATCATCCTGAAGGAACGCGGCCCGCGCCGCATCAGCCCATTCTTCATTCCTGGCAACATCATCAACCTGGTGTCCGGGCAAGTGTCGATCCGGCACGGGCTGAAAGGCCCCAACCACGCCGTCGTCACCGCTTGTTCGACCGGCGCGCACGCCATTGGCGATGCCGCCCGGCTGATCATCTTCGGCGACGCCGACGTGATGCTGGCCGGCGGTGCCGAATCGCCGGTGACGCGGCTTTCGCTTGCCGGCTTCGCCGCTTGCCGGGCGCTGTCCACCGAGCGCAACGACACGCCGGAAAAAGCCTCGCGTCCGTATGACCGCGACCGTGACGGCTTCGTCATGGGCGAGGGCGCCGGCGTTGTCGTGCTGGAAGAACTCGAACACGCCAAGGCGCGTGGCGCAAAAATCTATGCCGAGGTCACTGGCTACGGCCTGACCGGCGACGCCTATCATATCACTGCGCCTGCCGAAGACGGCGGCGGCGCTTTCCGCTGCATGACCGCGGCGTTGAACCGGGCCAAGCTCACCCCGTCCGATCTGGACTACATCAACGCCCATGGCACCTCGACCATGGCCGACACCATCGAGCTCGGCGCTGTTGAGCGGCTGGTCGGCAATGCCGCGTCGAAGATTTCGATGTCGTCGACCAAGTCGTCGATTGGCCATCTCCTGGGGGCGGCGGGTGCTGCCGAGGCGATCTTCTCGATCCTTGCCATTCGCGACAACATCGCGCCGGCGACCATCAATCTCGACAACCCCGAGCGCGAGACGGCGATCGACCTGGTGGCGAACACGCCGCGGGTCCGCCAGATCGATGTGGCGCTGTCCAATTCCTTCGGCTTCGGCGGCACCAACGCCTCGCTCGTCTTCCAGCGCTACAATGGCTGACCGGCCCGTCAACGCGCTGTCGTCAATTTTGCCATATTCGCCCCTACTCTGCCCGAGGGGATTCGTTGAGAGATCAAACGGCAGGGCACAATGAACACAAATCCGGCAGGCAACGGAGAATTCGGGCAGCGACAGGCTGCTCCCGGTCCGATCGTGCCGAAGACGGCCAGCGAGGCATTGCGGCCTGAAGCCGGCACACCGCCGCCGCGGCGTTCGCGCGCTTCGCGCAGCCAGGTCGTCGTGTTCATGAACTTCGTCATCTCCTCGGTGATGCTGATGGTTTTGGCGGCCGGCATCACGCTTTATTTTGGCAAGCAGGCATTCAACGAGGCCGGCCCTTCGGCCAATGGTGACACGTTCCTGGTCAAGTCGAACTCCGGCGTCCAGGATATCGCCGACCAGCTCGAGCGGCGCGGACTGATCAGCGATGCCCGCATCTTCCGCCTTGGCGTGCGCGCCTACGGCAACGATTCCGCGCTGAAGGCCGGCGAATACGAGATCAAGCCCAAGGCCTCGATGCGCGAGATCATGGAACTTTTGAAGAGCGGCAAGTCGGTGATGTATTCGCTGACCATTCCCGAAGGGCTGACCGTCGAGCAGGCGATGCAGCGCATCGCCGATCAGGCAGCGTTGACCGGCGACATGCCGGCGGCCATGCCGCTGGAGGGCAGCCTCGCCACCGACACGTTGCGCTTCACCCGTGGCGCCACGCGCCAGCAGATGGTCGACAAGCTTCTGGCCGACCAGAAGAAGCTGGTCGACGACGTCTGGCAGCGGCGCGCGCCCGACCTGCCCCTGGCCAATGTCGAGGACTTCGTGACGCTGGCTTCGATCGTCGAGAAGGAGACGGGCAGGGGTGACGAGCGCTCGCGCGTGGCTGCCGTCTTCCTCAACCGGCTGGCCAAGGGCATGCGGTTGCAATCCGACCCGACCATTATCTACGGCCTGTTCGGCGGCAAGGGCAAACCGGCCGACCGCCCGATCTACCAGTCCGACATCCAGAAGCCGACGCCCTACAACACCTATCTGATCAACGGCCTGCCGCCGACGCCGATTGCCAATCCAGGCCGCGCCGCGCTCGAAGCCGTCGCCAATCCGTCGAAGACCGGTGATCTCTATTTCGTCGCCGACGGCACTGGCGGCCATGTCTTTGCGGCGACGCTCGAAGAGCACAATGAGAACGTTGCCCGCTACCGGGCGCTGCAGAAGAAGCAGGCCGAAGATGCCGCCAAAACCGGCGCCGACCAGACTGGCGCCGACAAGCCGGCCGAAACCGGCGATGACGCTGACGGCAGCGATACCGGTGACAATGGCGACGCCGGCGGCGATGCCGGAGCCGCCCAGTAGCGCCGATTTTGAAATCGCCCCTCGCGTGTCCATTTGAACGCGCCAGGGACGCTCTAAGACTTAATAAGAGCGCCCAGCGTCGGATTGAACACGCATGGGACGCTCCGGCATTTTGAAGCCAGGCATGATCCGGAGCGCTTTCGGGGTCGTGCCGCCAGGGGGACGTACGGAAACCATGAGTTTGCAGAGCATGACCGGTTTTGCGCGCGCTGTCGCCGAACAGGACGGCACGTCGATCGCCTGGGAGGTCAAGTCGGTCAACGGCAAGAGCGTCGAGGTCAGGCTGCGGCTGCCGCAAGGTTTTGAGCGGCTGGAGCCGGCGGTCAGGCAGACGTTGCAGAAGCGCTTTTCGCGCGGCAATTTCCAGGCGACGCTGACCATCGGTCGCGCCGCCGGCACACAAGCTCAGCCGGTGGTCAACGAAGCCTTCCTGCAGGATCTGGCCGGACTGGCCAAGCGGCTGCAGGAACAGTTCGGCGTAGCACCCGCGACGGCCGACGGACTGCTGGCACTGCGCGGCGTGCTCGACATTCCCGAAAGCACTGAAACCGAAGAGGCGCGGGCAGCCCTCGATACGGCGATAGTGTCGGCGCTGGAAGTGGCGCTGGGCGGGCTGGAGCTGGCGCGCCAGGGCGAGGGCGCCGCACTTGCCGCGCTGCTGTCCGGCCACATCGACGCCATCGAGGTGCTGACGCTCAGCGCCGAGGCCGATCCGTCGCGCGAACCGGCGGCGATCCGCGAACGCATCGCCGAGCAGGTCCGGCTGCTGATGGACGCATCGGCCAATCTAGACGCCGGCCGCCTGCACATGGAAGCGGCGTTTCTCGCCACCAAGGCTGACATCCGCGAAGAGATCGACCGGCTGAAGACGCATGTGGCGTCGGGCCGGGCACTGCTGGAAAATGGCGGCGCCATTGGCCGCAAGCTCGATTTTCTGGCGCAGGAATTCAACCGCGAATCGAATACGCTGTGCTCGAAGTCGAACGCCGCGGCGGTGACCGCCATCGGGCTGGAGCTGAAGGCAGTGGTCGACCAGTTTCGCGAACAGGTCCAGAATCTGGAGTAACCCCGATGGCCGCCAAGGATGTAGGTTCCCGCATTCGCCGTCGGGGGCTGATGCTGGTCTTGTCGTCGCCGTCCGGCGCCGGCAAATCGACGATCGCGCGCAATCTGCTGGAAAGCGATTCGAGCCTCGAACTGTCGGTCTCCGTCACCACACGGCCGCGCCGCGGCTCAGAGATCGAAGGCGTCCACTATCACTTCCGCACCATGCGCGAGTTCGAGCGGCTGCGCGATTCCGACGCGCTGCTCGAATGGGCGGAGGTTCATGGCAATTGTTACGCGACGCCGCGCGAGCCGGCCGAACTGGCGCTGGCGCAAGGCCGCGACATGCTGTTCGACATCGACTGGCAGGGCGCCCAGCAGCTCAAGGAGAAGATGCGCGCCGACATCGTCTCGATCTTCATCCTGCCGCCGTCGATGAAGGAATTGAAGGCACGGCTGAAGCGCCGCGCCGAGGACCAGGAATCGGTGATCGAGATGCGGTTGAAAAACGCCCGCAACGAGATCGAGCACTGGAAGGAATATGATTTCGTCATCATCAACGACGATCTCGACCGCGCCTTCGCCGAGGTGCGCGGCATCGTCACCGCAGAGCGGCTAAGGCGCGACCGCCGGCCGGGCCTGTTCGATTTTGTCTCGGGCCTGCTCGACGAGAAGACGGATTAGATCGCCAACCCGAGACCTATCCATGCGCATAGGCGGCCAGGCCTCTCGACAGGGCGTCGAACACCAGGCGCACCCTGCGCACCGCCTTCAGATCTTCATGCATGACGACCCAGCCCTTTTATCGTGCTCCTGGCCCGAGATCGAGCGGGCCAGAGCATTGGCCGGCCATGGTCTGCGCGAAAGGATAAGCCGCGTGAGCAGCCTCGGTGGGCACCAGGCCTGCCTTGGATCGGGTGAACAACACCCAGCGCAGGGCGGCTTCGAGTTCGGCAATTTGCCTCCTGACCGTGGGCTGCGCGCTGTCAAGCGCGCGTGCGGCCGCAGACAGGCTGCCATTATGCATCACGGACAAAAAGGTCGTGTACAGATCCCAGTTGGGAGAAGCCGTCATGGTCATTTTCATTCGAAGCGCTGGTTATGTTGCGACGATAGACTCGAAGCTGAATGCCAGGCAATGTTCGTGTGTCATTGATTTTTTTGAGGTATTTGAACTGTGACCAGCAACGCCATTCTACCCGGCTCGCGCTTTTCCTCGTCGCCGTTCGCGGTCACCGGCGTCCCATGCATTCTGCTTCGCCTTGAGGGATTGGCCGCTGTCGCCGCGACGGTGTGGGCCTATCAGCTGTCCGGCGGCAGCTGGGGCTGGTTTGCCGTATTGCTGCTGGTACCCGACCTTTCGATGTTTGCTTTTCTCGCCGGCCCGCGCGCCGGTGCCATCGCTTACAACGCAGTGCATACCTACGTCGGACCCGGTCTGTTGGCAGCATTGGCTTGGGTGGCGCATGCGCCCTGGTTCGTCAGCCTGGCACTGATCTGGGTCGCGCATATCGGCATAGATCGTGCGCTGGGCTATGGCCTCAAATATGCGACTGCGTTTTCCGACACCCATCTTGGCCGCATCGGTCGGGCGACGCCGAACAGCGCCACGTGACGGCAACGAGCGGTTCGGCTTACACCGCGTTGGTCAGCCGCACGAATTCCTCGACGCTCAAGGTTTCCGCACGCCGTGTCGGATCGATGCCGGCGCGGGTCAGCAGGGCTTCGCCGCCGAGGCTTTTGACGCTCTGCCGCAGCATCTTGCGGCGCTGGCCGAAGGCCGCTTCGGTGACGCGGCCGAGCTTCTCCACCTCGGTGGGCAAGGGGCTGGCGCGCGGCACCAGATGCACCACCGAGGACGTCACCTTGGGCGGCGGCGTGAAGGCTTGCGGCGGCACGTCGAAGGCGATCCTCGCCTCTGTTCGCCAGCCGGCCAGCACGCCCAGCCGGCCATAGGCGTCGCTGCCGGGGTTGGCCGCGATGCGCTCTGCCACCTCGCGCTGGAACATCAGCGTCATCGAGGCATAGAAGGGCGGCCACTCGGCAATTGTCAGCCAGCGGATCAGAAGTTCGGTGCCGATATTGTAAGGCAGGTTGGCGACGATCTTCACCGACCCGCCACTTCCAGGCATGCCACTTTCTGATGACTCCTGGGCAAGGGCGGCGAAATCCGTCTTCAGGGCATCGCCGGCAATGATCTCGAGCCGGCCGGGATAGTGGTCCGACACCTCGGCCAGCGCCGCCAGGCAGCGCTCATCGCGCTCGATGGCGACGACGCGGCGGGCGCCGGCAAGCAGCAGCGCCCGGGTCAGCCCGCCAGGGCCGGGGCCGACCTCGATCACCGTGCAGTTTGTCAGCTCGCCGGCGGTACGCGCGATCTTGCCGGTGAGGTTGAGGTCGAGCAGGAAATTCTGGCCGAGCGCCTTCTTCGCCTGCAGTCCATGGCGCTCGATCACCTCGCGCAGCGGCGGCAGCCCGTCGATGCTCATGTCCGAGGGCTCATGCGGCTGCGACCTTCGTTCCGGTATTGGCCAGCCTGCGGGCGAGGACCAGCGCCGCGATCAGGCTGTCGGCGCGCGCTATGCCCTTGCCGGCGATGTCGAAGGCGGTGCCATGGTCGGGCGAGGTGCGGATGAAGGGCAGGCCGAGCGTCACGTTGACCGCCTCGTCAAAGGCCAGTGCCTTGGCCGGGATCAGCGCCTGGTCGTGATACATGCAGATCGCCACATCGTAGCCCGCGCGGGCGCGCGCATGAAACATCGTATCGGCCGGCAGCGGCCCGAAGGCGTCGATGCCAAGCGCGCGCAACATGTCGATCGCCGGGCGGATGATGCGCTCGTCCTCGCTCCCCATCGCACCGGCTTCGCCGGCATGCGGATTGAGCCCGGCAATGGCGAGCCTTGGCTTGGCGATGCCGAAACGACTTGCAAGATCGGCGGCGGTGATGCGGCCGGTGGTGACGATCAGCTCTGTCGTCAGCGCCTTCGGCACCTCGGCCAGCGCGATGTGGATGGTCACCGGAACGGTGCGCAACTCAGGCCCGGCCAGCAGCATCACCGGCGTCACCTCGACGCCGCTGTGAAGCGACGCCAGATGCGCCAGATATTCGGTGTGGCCAGGGAAGCCGAAGCCGGCATCGTAGAGCGGCTTCTTGGCGATCGGGCAGGTAACGACGGCCGCGGCCCGGCTGGCAAGGCAGTCGGCCACGGCGCGGTCGATGGCCTCGATGGTGCCGGCGGCATTGGCCGGGTCCGGCCGGCCGGGACTGTCGATGAAGCCGGCAACCAGCGGCACGACGGGCAGGGCGCGGCGAAAGACGCGTGCCGCTTGCACCGGCGTCGTCTCAACGATCGCCACATCGGCGCCGAGCCGATGCGCCCGCGCGGCAATCAGCGACGGGTCGGCGAGAAGGTAGAACGGCGGTACACCGGCGCTGTCGCGCGCCTGCCACGCGGCAATGGCGATCTCCGGCCCGACACCGGAAGGATCGCCGACGCTCAGCGCCAGCGGAAGCTCTGCGTCAAGCACGGCCAAGCCAGGTCAGCGCTGGACGATGCGGGCTTTCTTCCGCAGCTCCTCGACATACTTCACGCTGAGCTCGTCGGCGTTCTTGTCGGTGCTGCCTTCGGCCTGGAACACCATCTGGGCGACCTTGTCGTCGGAGACTTCGCGCGACGAACAGATGCCGATGAACTCGACGCCACGATCCGTCTCGCGCGTGGTGGTGGCGCCGCCGACCTTGGTGGCCTTGATCTGCTCGGCCCAGTCCGGTGGCAATTGCGGCGCCAGCACCCGGCCAAGATCGCGCACGGTGACGTCGATCAGGCCCTTGGCGAATTCTCGCGTGGTGTTGCAGCCGTTGAAGCGGGCGCGCATGGCGTCGGCCTCGCGCTTGCGCTTGGCCAGCGTGGCGCCCCGCTCGGCCGCCGGCACCACGAAGATGACCTGCTGCAGCATGTATTCGGTGGCGCTTGGCTTGGTGCCGCCTTTCTCGAGCATCTTCTTGACGAGATCCTGTTCGCTGACTGCCCCGCCGCCGCTGTCCGCGCGGTAACGCGCGCTGAGTGCCTGGTTCCAGGCCATCTGGGCGCGGATGAACTCCTTGAAATGCTCCTTGCTGACGCCGGACTGCGCCATGACGCCGTCAAGCTGCTTGAGTTGCATCTTGTTGGTCGAGGCAAAGCGCTGATAGGCGGCCTCGACTTGGGCGTCGGTGACGCGGATGCCGAGGCGCCTGGCCTCGGTGACGCGCAGCGTCTGGTCGACCATTTCCTTGGCGGCGTCGCCCTTCTTGTGCTGCAGGCGCAGGAACGCGGCCCGGTGCGCGATGTCGCCGGTGGTGATCGGTACGTCGTTGACGACGTATTTGATCTCGCTGGCGAAAGCCGGCGGCGTCATCATGGTGATCGAGACCGAAGTCGCCGCCACAAGCAGCGCGAAACCTGCAGAAAAGAGGTATTTCCTCATCGAAAGCATCCCAAATCTATCCTGGTTCCCGCCCAACCCCGTGCCAGGGAGCCAAAACCCGTGCCTGCTTTATGCGGCAAAACAATGTCGCTAGCGTCGCGTGCGTCCACTCCGGGACGCACAAAATACGCTCTAACACTTTGAATCCAAACATCGCGCTTTTCCTGATCGAAGGTCAGCGCAGCAAAATCAATTCCGGACTTCGGGCCGATTCGTTAGCCGGTCGCCTGTTACTGGATCGTGTCGACGGCGCTGGTGGACGAACCGAAATCGCCCAGCGTGCGGAACGACAGGTTGAAGCCGACATTCTGCGACACTTCCTTGGTGACCGAGTCGCGCGATTCCGAGAACGTCATCAAATAGGTGAAGCAGGAATCATTGTAGGCAAAGCCGACCCCGTCCTTGACCAGCACGCTTTGCTGCAGGTCATAGGTTCCGGTGCCGAAGATGCGCCAGTTCTCGGCAAGGTGCGTCGAGGCGCCAAGTGTGACCTCGTGACGGTCGGTGGTGAAGCCGTAGAGCGGCTGCGCCTGGATGAAGGCGTATTTTGCACTCAGCGAAATCGGCAGGCCGGAATAGGCCGCCTTCACCTCGGCGCGGCGAACCTCGAAGCTCTGCTCGTCGAAACGGCCGCTGAGCGAACCGGAGAAGCCGCTGGGGCTGTTGAAGCCGACGAGGCCGACATAGTCGGAGGTAGGCTTGTCGAGGCCCGAAGCAACACCAGCATTGACCAGGTCTGGCGCGGTGAACGAATTCTGGCCGGCCAGCTGGTAGGACTGGCCGAAGATCGCATTGGTGCTCCAGCCATTGTCGTAGGCGCCGGAGTAGCGAAAGCCGACATTGGCGCGGGTGCCGCCTTCCATGCGGTCGTAGCCGGAGAACTTGTCGCGTTCGAACAGCGTCGTGGCATCGAAGACGAAGCTCTGTGCGTCCTCATTGGGAACGCTGAGGCCGCCGACATATTGCTCGTTCGGGCGCATGAAGACTTGTGCCATCGGTTCGACGATATGGCTGGAGCCGGGCATCGAGAACAGCACCGGCCAGCGCATTTCAAGCCCGGCGGTCGCCATATAGCGAGCCAGCGACGACCGCATGTCGTCGTCGACGTTGATCCGAGGATCTGTGGCCATGGCGTTGACAGCGGCCAGCGAGGCTGAGGATGCGGTGAGGTAGTTGGCGTCCCCGCGTAGCGCCAGCAGCGGCGTCAGCTGCAGGCCGCCATCGGTGGTGAAGGTGCGCTTCCACTCGGCCTCGGCTGTGAGGCGGCCGGATTCGCCCTCGATGCCACGCACGCGCTGGGTGCCCGAAGCCGGCACATAGGGGGTGAAATAGGCTTCATCGAGATCGTCGCGGCGGATGACCCGAGCGTTGACGTTGAACGACAACTGCCCGCCGGCCACCGACATGTCGGGGATGTAGGCATAGTCGAGCGATGGCAGCACCCATGGCTGCTTGTCGGCGCGTGCGGTGATGTTGCTGTCGAGGGTGTTTTCCTGGACCTGGAACCGCATGGCGCGCACGTCGAAATAATTACGGCCGTTGAGGCCGGTCAGGTAGACCGTCGACTGATGGACGGCGTCGTTGTAGCCTTCGATGGCATAGGTGCGCGAAAAGTTCTTGTCGGACTGCAGCATCACATCCCAGCCGAAATCCCAGCGCGGGTTGATGGCGAACTGGCCCTTGGTGCCCATCATGCCGCGGAACTTGTTCGGGTCGCCGACGGCACCGGAATTGACGTTGTTGCCACTGCTGTCGATGAATTCGTCGGGATTCTCTTGCCGGATGCCGGCGATCTTCAGGCTGTACTCGCCATTGTTGAAGCGCTGGCGCCACTCGGCCTCGCCGAGGAAACCCTGCTTGGTATAGCCGCTGCCGGTGACGGTGAGATCATAAGTTGGCGACAGCGCGAAATAGTAGGGGATTTTGACGCCGATGCCGAGGTCGCTCTTGTAGACGATGCCGGGGATCAGGAAGCCGCTCTTGCGCTTGACTGTCGGGTCGGCGATCTCGAATGCCGGGAGGTAGGCCAGCGGAAAGCCGAAGAACTCGAAATTCGCGTTCTCGAAGCGGACCGTCTTCTTCTCGCCGTTCCAGATGATCTTCCTGGCCTTGACCCGCCAGGTCGGCGCTTTGTCCGGCTTGTCCTCGCAGGGCTCGCAGGCGGTGTAGACGCCGTTGTGGAAGGTCGTCAGCACGCCGCCCATGCGCTCAGCGCTCTCGGCGGCGAAATAGGCCTTTTCCGGGGTTTCGACGCGCAACGCGTTGACGAAGCCGTCGGCGAAATCGTCAGTGATGTCGATATGGTCCGAATTGATCTTGGTGCCGTCGCTGTTGACGATTTCAACAGCACCGCTGGCAACCAGGCGCTTGGTGTTGCGGTCGTACACGACCCGCTGGGCGACCAGGCGATTGCCGCCATAGTCGATCTGGACGGCGCCAACGGCGGTCACGGTCTGGTTGTCGTTGTTGTAGACAAGCGTATCCGCGGCCAAAAGCATCTGTGTGCCGGCCGGAACCTTCGACGCCATGTCGGTAACGTCCTGCGCCAGCGCAGGGGCCATCGGCACGGCGTAGGCGAGCAGGCATGCCAAGGCGCTCGCCCCATAAAGGCGCGCCAAACCGGCCTGCCTATGGCTGCGCAAAACCGCCTCCCTCACTAGCCGTCTTCCTTGTATAGCAGGAATGTCACCCCGAAGAACATAGCCACGACAACCGGAACCCATGCAGCCACGGCTGTGGGAACGAATCCCGCAACGCCGAATGCCTTGACCAGCACCGAAACGACATAAAGCAGAAAGCCGGCCAGGACGCCACCCAGAATCATCGTTGCCGACTGCCCCATCCTCGCAAATCGCATTGATACTGTTGCCGCAATCAGCGTCATGGCGACAAGCAGGAACGGCAACGCCACCAGCGAATCAAACTGCATGGCGAAGGCATTTGCCTTCAGGCCGAAGGAACGGGCAACCTCAATCTTGCCCGGCAGCTCGTAGAAAGGGATGGTTTCCGGGCGCGCCAGGCGCTCCTGCACGAATTCCGGCTTGAGATTGGTCACCACCCGGTCGCTGGGCAGCGACTGGACGGTGCCGTTCTTGAACACCTTGACGTCCTGCAGCTCCCAGTAGCCGTCGCGCAGGAAGGCCCGCGCCGCATCCTTGCGTTCGACGATGTCGCCTTGCGGAGACAGGACGAAGAAGACGGCGTCGGACATCTCAAGGCCCTGGTTGAGAATGGCGCGGGCACCGATGATGGTGTCGCCGGAGCTGGTTTTCTGCCGGATCCAGGGCGTCGCGTCGGGCGAAACAGCGTTCGATTTGCCGGAGCGGAGCTCGGTTTCTATCTGTTCGGACCAGGAGAAGGCGTGCGCGGCAATCGGATTGATGATGCCGACCGACAACACCCCGAACAAGAGCGCGCCGATACAGCACGGCAACAGGAACTGCCAGGCTGAAACGCCGGCCGAGCGCGCGATGACCAGCTCGTACTTGCGGTTCAGCGACACCAGCGTCGCCATTGCCGAGAACAGGCCGACGAACGGCACCGTCTGCAGCATGATCATCGGCATTCGCAGCGCCGAAATGGCGAATGCCGAGCCATAGGTGAAGCCCGGCAGGCCGACGATGCGGCCGGAAAGCTCGGTGAAATCGATCAGGAACACCAGCGCCAGCAGGCCGATGAAGAACCACACCGTGATCGCCACATAGCGGAAGAAGAAGTAGCGGCCCAGAGTCCAGCCCATCAGCCGATTCCCTGCCCGGACGCGCCGCGCCTGGCGAAGCGCAGCTTGACGGCGGTCCAGCCGTCGCTGACGCGGCCGGCGAAATTGGTCATCCAGTCGGCCCAGGCGCCGGGCAGTTCCATGGCCCGGTTGGAGACGATGAACCAGATCGCAACCAATGAAGCCACGATCGGCACGCCGTAGACCATATAGGCGTATTGCGGGATCTTGTCGGCCTTGCCGGCGGCAAAGAAGCCGAGCCAGCGCACGAACAGTGCAATCGCGATGGCCGTGATCAGCGGATGGATACGCGCCTCACGGTGCGAGCGCGCGTCACCGGCCACCGCCAGCGCAATCAGCGCGAACACCAGCGAGTACGACCATTCGGAAAAACGCTGGTTGATTTCGGCGCTGTAGCGGCCCGGCTGGCGCTGGTACATCTTGTCGTTGGCATCAGGATTGAGCAGGTACTGCGTCGTGCGGTCCTTGGGCAAAAGCGTGACCTCGTTCGCCGCCGACATGAACGCCGAGAGGTCGAAGGCATAGGAGGAAAAGCGGATGACCGAGAGGTCGCCGGTCAGTGTCTTGCGATGGATGACGCCGTCATTCATCATCAGCACCTTCTCGTTGCCGCGTTCGACGACGCTGCCGGTCTTGGCGTAGTAGACCAGATCCGCGCCTTCCTCGCGCGAATCGGCGACGAAGATGCCGCCCAACCGGTTGTCGGGAAGCCGTTCGCCGATCTGCAGGAACAGGCCCTCATCGATCTTGCGGAACGTGCCTTCCTGGATGATCAGCGACAACAGATCGGCGCGCGACGACGCCACCAACTCGCGATTCTTCTGCCGCGCATAGGGCTCGACGCCATTGTCGACCGCGAAGGAAAAGACCGCCGCGCCCAGCGCCAAAAGCATGATCGGCCGCACAATGGTCCAGCGCGAGGAACCGGCGGCGTTGATGACGGCCAGTTCCGAATCGGAATTCATGACGCTGAGCGTCTGCGCGACCGCCACCACCAGGGCGAACGGCACCACGATCGGAACGATCGTCGGGATGATCAGCGCCGCGACCTCGAAGAAGGTCAGCGCCGACTGACCGCTGTCGGTGACGAGGTCGATCTTGGCAAGCACCTGCGTCGTCCACACAATGGCCAGCGTCCAGACCAGCGCAGCCAGGAACACCGCCAAAGCGCGACGCATGATGTAGCGTTCAACGACCTTCATCTAAGGCTTTTCTCGATTTTGCCGAACGGCATCATGCCTGCCGACAAGGTAGTCGTCCGCAGGCGCCTGTACAACTGCTTCCATCCGGCGGTTCGATCCGGTCCCGTTCCACATCGCCGTCCCGCGTGCCGGAGTGTCGGCGGCAATGGATAAGAAAGGGCGAACATCAATGGTTAACAACAGGTTGCGGCAGGAAGCGGGGCCGTGCCGCGACGAATCGCCATCGATTCAACCGCGCATATGGGATGCAATTTCGGCAAAGTCTTGCCAAATGCCGGAAAACGACCAAATGTCGCGCACACTTCCCCGAAAGCCTAGCCGTTCCCCGAAAGCAGGACCTGATGAATTCGAGACCTTCGATCGCCTTCGCCAAATTTGCCGCGCCCAAAAAGGGCAGCGTCTTCGTGCTGGCGGCTGACGATGGCGGCCTTGGCGAGCCGGCCAAGGCCTGCGATCCGGCGAAAACCCTCGACCGGGCGTTCCCGGTGGCCGATTTCACCGGCAAGTTCGCCAGTCTCGTCGAAGTGCTGGCGCCGGAGGGGACAGCGCTCGACCGGCTGGTGGCGATCGGCGCCGGCAAGGTGTCCGGCCTCGACGACTATGCATGGCTGAAGCTTGGCGGCACCATCGCCGCCTCTTTGCGCAAGGCGGCCGAAGTGGCCGTCGTGCTCGACGTGCCGGGCGCCACCATTGCCGGCAGCCAAGCGGCGAGCGTTGCCGCGGGCATCCTTCTGCGTGCCTATGCCTTCGACAAATACAAGACCAAAAAAGACAAGGACGACGGCAAGAACGAACCGAAGAAGCCGGTCAAGGTGACCATCCACACCGCCGACCCTGCCGCAGCGAAAAAGGCTTTTGCCGACGAGGTGGCGGTGATCGACGGCGTGCTTCTCGCTCGCGATCTTGTCAATGAACCGGCCAATGCGCTGGGACCGGTGGAATTCGCCGCCCGTGCCAAGGAGTTGGAGGCGCTCGGCGTCAAGGTCGAGATCCTGGCCGAGAAGGAGATGAAGAAGCTCGGCATGGGCTCCCTGCTCGGCGTCGCCCAGGGCTCGCCGCGCGGCGCCCGCATGGCCGTCATGCAATGGAATGGCGGCAAGGCCAAGGACGCACCCGTGGCCTTTGTCGGCAAGGGCGTCACCTTCGACACCGGCGGCAATTCGATGAAGCCGGCCTCCGGCATGGAAGACATGAAGGGCGACATGGGCGGTGCCGCCGCCGTCACCGGGCTGATGCACGCGCTTGCCGCGCGCAAGGCGAAAACCAATGTCGTCGGCATCATCGGGCTGGTCGAAAATGCCGTCGACGGCCATGCGCAGCGCCCCGGCGACATTGTCACCTCAATGTCGGGCCAGACCATCGAGGTGCTCAACACCGACGCCGAAGGTCGTCTCGTGCTGGCCGACGCGCTGTGGTACTGCAACGACCGCTTCCAGCCGAAATTCATGGTCAACCTGGCGACGCTGACCGGCGCCATCATGGTCGCGCTCGGCCAACATCATGCCGGCCTGTTTTCCAACAATGACGAACTGTCGGAAAAGTTGACGGCGGCCGGGCAGGCGACCCAGGAGCGGCTGTGGCGCATGCCGCTCGGGCCTGAATACGACAAGCTGATCGATTCCAAGAATGCCGACATGAAGAACATCGGCGGTCGCTACGGCGGCGCCATCATCGCCGCGCAGTTCCTGCAGCGCTTCGTCAAGGAGACGCCGTGGGCGCATCTCGACATCGCCGGCACCGCCATGGGTTCGCCACCGAGCGAGATCAACCAGTCATGGGGTTCCGGCTTCGGCGTCAGGCTGCTCGACCGGCTGGTGCGTGACAACTACGAGGGATAGGCTTTCAAGGCGCAATCATGGCCGACGTCCTGTTCTACCACCTGACTGAATCGACGCTGGAGGACGCGCTTCCCGGCCTCTTGGAGCGCAGCGTCGATCGCGGCTGGCGCGCCGTGGTGCAGACGGGCACCGAAGAGCGGCGCGATGCGCTCGACCAGCACCTTTGGACTTTTCGCGACGATTCGTTCCTGGCCCATGCAACGGATCGCGAAGCCTTTCCGGCGGAGCAGCCGATTCTGCTGACCACCGGCCAGGAGAATCCGAACGAGGCAAAGATACGCTTCCTGGTCGACGGCGCGATGCCGCCGGAACTTGCCGGCTACGAACGCGCGGTATTCATGTTCGACGGCCACGACGCCGTCCAGGTCGAGGCGGCGCGGGGGCACTGGAAGACGATGAAGGGTGCCGGCCACGCCGTGACATACTGGCAGCAGACGCCGGACCGGCGCTGGGAGCGCAAGGCTTAGCAAGACCCTGGCGGGTGGCGTCTCAATCTCAATTTGTGCAAAGCGTGGATTGAGAATTTTCCCGACCGATCGAGCTGTGCGTTCCATCCGGTAGCCCAGCTCTGCCTAGGTCTCAGGCCGCCGCACGGTGTTCTTCACGGGCAGCTTCCCACACTTCGCGGGCCGCATCGGCGTTCATAACCGCGATCCCTAAACCCACTATCAAATCGGGCCAGGCGGAGTGCCAGAGCAAAGCCGTGACCAGCCCGGCGACAACAATGGCGACGTTGGCAAAGGCGTCATTGCGGGCCGACAGGAAAGCGGCCTTTGTGAGGCTGCCACCACGATGACGGTACGCGGCGAGCATGTAGGCACAGGAGAGGTTGACGGCCAAAGCGCCCAGTCCCGCCAGGGTCAAGGCGTTCGGCTGCGGCGGCACCGGCACGTTGAATTTCTCCCAGGCCGTCCAGAGCGTGGCCAGACCGGGCACGAGCAGGATGAGTGCCAGAGCCATCCCCACACGTGCGCGAGAGCGTACCGACCAGCCAAGTGCCAGCAGGATAAGGAGATTTACAGAGGCATCTTCCAGAAAGTCGATGCTGTCGGCAAACAGGGACACTGACCCTATGGCTAGCGCCACAGCGAACTCGATCCCGAAATAGGCGAGATTGAGCAGCGCGACGATAAAGACGATGCGACGGAGGGGGAGGTTCATCTTCTGAAAGTAAACGAGACCGCTGCATTGGGCCATCAGCTTCGCGAAACAGACCCCCCTTTCCGGCCGGATTGACTGGACCGTCGCCTTCCGACCTTCGGGCGCTGCCTGTCATCCATCTGTCATATCGCGGCGATAAGCATCCTTAATTCCGGATTTATGGATGCATGGACAAGACAAAAGCACTTCTCGCACTCGCTGCCCTCGGCCAGGACACCAGACTTGAGGTTTTTCGCCTGCTGGTGCGAGCCGGCGCCGATGGCGTGGCCGCCGGCGAGATCGCCGCGCGGCTGAATATCGTCCAGAACACCATGTCGGCGCATCTGAAAATCCTCGACCATGCCGGGCTGGTTCGGGCCGAGCGCGAGGGGCGCACCATCCGCTACGTCGCCGACATGACCGGTTTTCGCGACCTGCTTGCTTACCTCATGGAGGATTGCTGCAACGGCGCGCCGGAGCTTTGCCAACCGATCATCCAGGCCGTGACCTGCAAGTGTTAAGCCGGGCAATTGTTAAGCCGGGCAAGTGTTAGGGGAGGAAGCCATGAGCGATCAGATCTATAACGTGTTGTTTTTGTGCACCGGCAATTCCGCCCGATCGATTCTCGCCGAGGCGATACTGAACCGCGTCGGCGCCGGCAGGTTCAAGGCGTTTTCGGCGGGATCGCACCCGAAGGGCGTGGTTCATCCTTACTCTCTGCAACTTTTGAAAAACCTCAACTACGACACGTCCTTTGCCCGTTCGAAGGACTGGGAAGAATTTGCGGTGCCCGGTACGCCAGAAATGAATTTCGTTTTTACCGTCTGCGACAACGCAGCCAATGAATCCTGCCCCGTATGGCCCGGTCAGCCGATGACGGCGCATTGGGGCGTGCCCGACCCTGCCGCCGTCGAGGGCACGGATGCGGAGAAGCATCTGGCGTTCGCCGATGCCTACCGCATGCTCAACAACCGGATTTCGATCTTCGTCAGTCTGCCGATGAATACGGTCGACAAGCTCGCTTTGCAGAAACGGCTGGATGAGATCGGTCGCAATCGTCCAACGCAGGCTGAACAGCATGACCACTGATCTGTCCCGCCGCCTCGTCGCCGAAGCCCTCGGCACCGCCATGCTGGTTGCCGCGGTCGTCGGCTCGGGCATCATGGCCGACCGGCTGACCGACGACGTGGCGCTGGCGCTGCTCGGCAACACCATCCCGACCGGCGCCATGCTGGTGGTGCTGATCACCATTCTCGGGCCGATCTCCGGCGCGCACTTCAATCCGGCGGTGACGCTGGTCTTTGCCTTGCGGCGCGACATCGAGACGACCGCGGCGCTTGGCTATGTCGCCGCCCAGATTCTCGGCGGCATCGCAGGCGCCTTCCTGGCGCATGCCATGTTCGACTTGCCGATCCTGCAGATTTCCCAGACAGTGCGGAGCGGAAACGGCCAGTGGATCGCCGAACTGGTGGCCACCTTCGGCCTGGTCTTCACCATCCTGGCCGGCCTGCGCTTTCGCGGCGACGCCATTCCCTGGCTGGTCGGACTCTACATCACATCAGCCTACTGGTTCACCGCCTCGACCTCGTTTGCCAACCCGGCCGTCGCCATTGCGCGCGCCTTCTCCAACACGTTTGCCGGCATCAGGCCGCTCGATGTCCCGGCCTTCATCGGCGCAGAGCTGGTCGGCGCGCTGCTCGCCATCGCGCTGGCCGGCTGGCTGCTCGCTGAACCCAAAACCATGCCAACAACGAAAGCCGCGCAATGACCATCACCATCTACCACAACCCCTCCTGTGGCACGTCGCGCAACACGCTGGAGATGATCAGGCAGTCCGGTGAAGAGCCGCAGGTGATCGAATATCTGAAGACGCCGCCATCGCGTGAAAAGTTGGTCGAGTTGATCGCGGCGATGGGCATGACACCGCGCGAACTGCTGCGCGAGAAGGGCACGCCTTACGCCGAGCTCAACCTTGGCGATCCCAAATGGAGCGACGACGAGATCCTCGATTTCATGCTGGCGCATCCGATCCTGATCAACCGCCCGATCGTGGTGACGCCGCGCGGCGTCGTTCTGGCGCGGCCGTCGGAAGCAGTGCTCGATATCCTGCCCAATCCCGACATTGGCCCCTTCACCAAGGAAGACGGCGAAGTCGTCATTGACGCCGAGGGCAGACGGCTTGTGTGAGCTATATTTCGATATTTGTCGAAATAGGGCTTGACCACCGCGCTCGCTGGCCTATGCTATTTCGATGAAACTCGAACAAGCAGCAAAACAGCTTGAAGCGCTCGGCAACCCGACGCGGCTGAACCTCTATCGCATCCTGGTCAGGGCCGGCGGTGCGGGCAGGCCGGTCGGCACTCTGCAGGAAAGCCTCGGAATCGCCGCCTCGACGTTGTCGCATCATCTGCACCGGCTGATCCTCACAGGCCTGGTGACGCAGGAGCGGCAGGCGACGACGCTGATCTGCCGCGCCAACTATCCCATCATGAACGACCTCATCGGCTTCCTCGCCGACGAATGCTGCGCCGACGCCGCTTGCAATTCGCCAGCGGAAGACGCCGCCGCCTGATCTCTTTTTTGTCTAGTATTTCGGTAATCCCGGAAATATGGAAGGCGTAAAATGGCCATGCGAAGTGATCTCCCTGTCGCCGTCATCGGTGCCGGCCCTGTCGGTCTGGCGGCGGCCGTCCATCTGCTGAGCCAGGGCCTGCCGGTGAAACTCTACGAGGCTGGCAGCAGCGTTGCCTCCAACCTCAGGGATTGGGGCCATGTCCGAGTGTTCACGCCCTGGCGCTATTGCGTCGATCGGGCGGCCCGAGCACTGCTGGAGGCGCACGGCTGGCAGATGCCGGAGCCCGAGGCATTTCCAACCGCCAATGAGCTCGTCGCACGCTATCTCGAGCCGCTTGCAAACCTTCCGGCGCTCGCGCCATCGATCGAAACCGGCGCACGTGTCGTCGGCATCTCGCGCTGGGGCGCCGACAAGGTTGTGAGCAAGGCACGTGAGACGCGGCCCTTCATGCTGGTGGTCGAGACCGCCGATGGCACAAGACGCGACAAGGCATGCGCCGTCATCGATGCCTCGGGCACATGGCGGACGCCCAATCCGCTCGGCGCCGGCGGCCTTGCTGCCGAAGGTGAGGCGGAATGTGCCGATCGCATCGCCTATGGCATACCCGATATTCTCGGCCGCGACCGCCAGCTTTATGCCGGCCGTACGACCTTGGTCGCAGGTTCCGGCCATTCGGCCGCCACCGCCTTGCTCGATCTTGCCAGACTGGCCGATGTCGAGCCGGACACGGCGTTCATCTGGGCGACGCGCGGCACCGACCTTGTGCGCATCTATGGCGGCGGCGATGCCGACCAGCTGCCGGCGCGCGGCGAGCTTGGCGCCGACGTACGCGACCTCGCCGAAAGCGGTCGCGTCGCGCTGGTGACCGGCTTTGCCACTACGGCCATCCGCCTGGTCGACGGCCGCCTGATCGTCGACGGTGAAACGAAGGACGGCTTGCGGCAGGTCGGTCCTGTCGACCGCATCATCGCCGCGACCGGACAGCGGCCAGATCTCACGCTGACACGGGAACTGCGGCTCGACCTCGATCCGTGGCTCGAAAGCGTCAAAGCGCTGGGGCCGCTCATCGATCCCAACGAGCATTCCTGTGGCGACGTGCCGCCGCATGGTCACCGCGAACTCAGCCATCCCGAGCCCGGTTTCTACACCGCCGGCATCAAGAGCTATGGCCGCGCGCCGACCTTCCTGCTTTTGACCGGCTATGAGCAAGTGCGCTCGGTCGCGGCAGCGATCGCCGGCGACATCGCTTCCGCCGACACCGTGCAATTGGTTTTGCCGGAAACGGGCGTCTGCACGGTGCCTTCGTCGACAGTTGGCGCGACGTCTAAAGGCTGCTGCGGCGGTCCGGCGCCAAGCGAGGTCGATGCCTGCTGCGTCGCTGATGCCGAGGCAAAAGCCGACGGCAAGGCTGGCTGCGGCTGCGGCGTGGCAAAGTCGAGCGCGATGGAAGCCGCGGAGTGACCGACCGCAAGGTTCCCGCTTCGGCGATCTGGGCGCTCGGCGTCACCCAGATCATTGGTTACGGCACGCTCTACTACAGCTACAGCATCCTTGCGCCGGCCATCGCCACGGAGTTGGCATGGTCACCGAAATGGGTGTTCGCCGTGCTTTCGGCATCGCTGCTGGCAAGTGCTGCCCTGGCACCCATTGCCGGCAGCCTGGCGGACAGATACGGCGCCGCCCGCCTTATGGTGCCTGGATCGCTGGCCGCGGCCGGCGCGCTGCTGCTGTGTGCACTGGCGCCCGGACGGATCGGTTTTGCCGTCGGGGTGCTGGCGATGGAACTTGCCTCATGCTTCGTGCTCTACAGCACGGCGTTCGTTGCCATCGTGCAACTGGGCGGTCGCGGTCGCGGCATCACCCATCTCACCTTGATCGCCGGCTTTGCCTCGACACTGTTCTGGCCGCTGACGACGGTGCTGCACAACCATCTCGGCTGGCGCGAGGTTCTCGCCATCTTCGCCGCGCTCAATGTCGGCGTCTGCCTGCCGGTCCACTGGTGGCTTGCACGGTTTTCGCGCCGCATTGGCGAAGAGTACAGGATCATTCCTGCCACATCAGGCATCTCGGCGCCCACGCAACGCCATGGCTGGTCACCGATCTTCGTCCTGATGCTGGCCGGCTTTGCCATCGAAGGATTCATGCTGTCGGCGATCCTTGTCCAGATGGTGCCGTTGCTGACGATGGTCGGGCTTGGCGGAGCAGCTGTGATTGTCGCAAGCCTGTTTGGCCCCTCGCAGGTGGCGAGCCGCCTGGTCAACATGCTGTTCGGCCATGGCCTGTCCCAGGCATGGCTGGCGCTCGGCGCCACCGCGGCTTTGGCTGGCGGTCTTGCGGTGCTGCTTGTCGCGGCGCCGTCAGTGCCGGGCGCCATCCTTTTTGCCGTGCTGTTCGGTTTCGGTTCGGGTCTGATGAGCATCGTCTCGGGCACGCTGCCGCTCGAATTGTTCGGCCACGCGCGTTACGGCTCCTATGTCGGCTGGATCACCGCGGCGCGTCAGTTCTGTTCCGCCTTCGCACCGTTTGGTCTGACCTTCATGATTGCCGCCGTCGGCGTGTTTCCGGCGCTGTGGCTCAATGTGCTGGTTGGGTTATGTGGAATTGCAGCGTTTGCCGGGATTGCCTTGCTCAGCCGGAGCCAGAACAAATCGCGCAAGACTGCGGATGAGACCACCGCGGCACTTGGTGCGGAGATCGTCTGATGAGCCTCCAAGTCAAGACAAGCGACGGCCCGCTTCTCCGGGCCATCGCTTCCCTGTCTTCAAAGCCTTTACTGCCCTCCCATTTCCTTCTTGAACGTGTCGAAATCGATCTGCATGCCGTTGAAGACGGTGCTCCAATGGCGGGTCAGCGCCGACACGGCCACGGCCTCCTGGATCTCTTCGTCGGTAGCGCCGGCGCGCTTGGCGTCCTGCGTGTCCGACCAGATGCAGTAGGTGCACGGGATCTGCGCTGCGACGGCCAGTGAGATCAACGACTTGACCTTGGGCGGCAGCGCCGTCTTGTCACTCAACTGCAAAGCCTTGACCTCGGCCCAGGCGCCGGGCAGACCGGCTTTCGGAAATTGCTTCACGAAGCTTGGCACACCGCCCATCGTCGCCTGCATGTCCTTGATGGCTGCGTCATAATCGTCGGCATGGGCAGGCACCGGCAGCGCAAGCGCGCAGGCGGCAAAGGCGAGCAGGGACGCGCGGCGGATTGAAGACGGCACGGGTGAAAGGATGCGGTAGGCGGGCATGATTTTCTCCTCTGGTGTTTGTTAGCCTTACGATGTAAGGTGATGTGAAAAATGAACCTTACAGTGTAAGTTGTCAAGCAACGCCATGGACTCATCGATCAAAAAAACGCGAACAGGAGGCCGGCTCTCCCGACAGATGATCGAGGATGCCGCCTTCGAGGTGATCGAGCGGGAAGGGCTTGCCGGCTTTTCCATGCGCAAGCTGGCGGCAGCACTCGGCTGCGAGGCGATGAGCATCTACCATCACTTTCCCTCGCTGGCGCATCTGCACGAGGCGCTGGTCGACCGGCTGGTCGGCGCGCTTGAAATGCCCGACGCCAGCCTCCTGTGGCGGCAAAGGATGCGCATGGCCATGCAGGATTTCCGCCGCGTCGGCCGTGAGCATCCGGCATTCGCGCCGTTCCTCGTTACCTACCGGATGAATTCGCCGACCTGCCTCGCCTGGCTGAACAGCATTCTCGGTCTGTTCGAAGCCGGTGGCTTCAGCGCCGAGCTGGGGGCGCGGCTGTTCCGCACTGCCGGATACTACCTTATGGGCGCCATCCTCGACGAGACATCAGGCTATGCCAAGGGTCCGTCGGCGGTCAGCACGGTCAGCGACGAGCAACTGGCGCGCGATTTTCCCAATGTCATGGCCGCCGGCCGCTTCTTCGGCACCGCCGAATTCGATGCGACATTCGAGCTCGGCCTCGACATGCTGCTGGATGAGATGGAGCGTCTGCGCGACAGCGCCAACACAAGGTAATTGTCAGGCGCTTGGTGCCGAGATCGTCTGATCGCGACCGCAGGGCGAGCCGTTACATCAGCGATGCGGTCGCCAGACGACTGCGAACGACGTTGGGCTTCTGGTCGCCAACGTATTCGACTTTCGTGTCTACCAGACGGTCACTGTCGATCCCGGCCGCGGTCAAGATATCCTCGATCGCCTTCAAGCGCTGCTTGGCCAGTTCCTTGTTCGTCTTTGCAGCGTCGGCGCCGGTGAATTCCGTGGCCGCGAAAGCCGTCAGTGCGACATTGCAGCGTGAGTCTCGAATGCTGGCGGCGAACCTCTCAAGGTCGTCGTTGACCCGCGCTGAAATCACATACGATTGGTTATCGAAGAACAAGACGACCTGCACCGGGCTGCGCTTCTCATATTGCCGGCACGATATTCCTTGTTTTGGCAGGGTGTACAGGATCGCGCTTCGCGCCGTGTTGGTGTCGGCGGCGCCGTCGTCAACCCAATGCGAAAGCGCCAGCACCATTTCGGGCTTGACGCCCTGGGCCTTGAGGAAGTCGCCGGTTGCGTTGAGCCTGCGACCAGCAATGTCGAACGCCTTGTTGAAATTGCCTTCCTTGCTGGCCGTTGCATAAAGCCTGTAGCCGCAATCGCGCCCCGCTTCCTTGATGAAAGCCGTCAACGCGTTCGCGGAATCCTTCGATATCGTGCCGTCACCTTTCTTGAAGAGGACGCGATGCGCATTCCACTGCACGCATTTAGGCCCCACGTCGCGTTCCTGGGCGGCCGCGCCGAAAGACATTGCGCTTCCGGCAATAACAATAAATGCCAGGACAAGACCCAGTGATTTCTTCATTGTCTTGGTGCCTCCACGCAGGCTTAATCTACTGCCGCACCTATGCCTCGACAAGTGTGCGACCGCGCCTTGACGACGCGCCTGTCAGTCCCACAGCAACAACAACTTGCGCCAGAAAGCATTGGACGGCATCGGTTTCGAGCCGCGTGGTAGCCGGATTGCCAGATAGATCGTCAGCCACTTGCGATCTATCTCCCGGATCGAAACTTTCAAGTCATGCAGTTCGAAAGGTCTCGAAACGCGCGTCCATCCGGAGAATGCCAAGGCGCCGACCGGAGCATCGTGTTTCCACACGAGTTTTTCTTCCTGCCTGCCCAGCGCCATGGCGAACTCGAACGGGGACGCGTCCTCGTGAGCGATCTCCACCGTTGCCATGATACTTCTGGCAAAGGCGGGGAAAGCGGAATTGAGGGCGGCAACAACAATGCCATGCGTGCTCGGCCGCAGGAAAATGCCGCCATTGTCGCCGGCGACGAGCAGTGTTGGCAGCTCGGAGGGATAATCGGTCACAAGCGTCGCGCGCTTCAGTTCATCATCGGTCATCCGGCGGGTACGTTGGCGCTGTTGCGGCGCGTTGAGGCGCGGGCGCGTTGCACCGACCGAAACGGCATGGCGGATCTGGATGCCTGAAAAGCCGCCGAGTACGCGCCCGTCCGGACTGCTGCCGCCACATCTCACAGCGAGCAACAGATCGCGCCTGCCTGATGCCGGTGAACTGACTGTCGCCCTTATTTCGCGCGCCTCGCGCGCTCGGCGGAGATCGGCCCAGCCGCTCCCGTTGCCGATTTCAAGGAGCTGGGCGAGATCGCTGACGGCCTGGTTTTCCGCGTCTACGATGACGAGCTGAAATTGAGCCGGGTCTGCCAACTCCTCGTCGAGGTAAACCCAGCAGCTCGCGCTGGTGACGCCCGGGGGGCAGACGCCCTTCAGCAAAGCCATGGTGACATTGCTGCCCTTGGCTTCGAGAAACAGCTGGTCCGGCGATTGTTCGACATAGCTCAGCAGGTCTGGATCGGCAGTCGGATGCGAACTGACGTGAGCCAGACGCAAAGGCTCGGCGGAGAGATACTGCTCGCGGTAAAGCGAGGAGTGTAGTTCCGGCACGGTCTCGTCGGCCGCCGCGTTGAGCATTTCAACCACGCCCAAGGCGAAGTCGATTCGCCCTGTATGAGCAAGAAGCGAAATCGCCGTATCGGCCCTGCCTTCGCGCGCCGCGATCTCGGCCAGCAACTGCATTGCATCATCGCTGTTGGCGGAACCCGTGCTTAGCCTGAGATACCGTTCGTCGTTGACCCGCAGCTCCAGATTCCGGAGGTTGAGATCCTTTTCATAGTAGGCGGTGTTCGTGCTGATGCCGAGTAGCACGAACATGTCCGTATGCGCGAACTTGTGCTTTCGGAAGGCATCGATGATTGGCTTGCGGTTCCTCACCCACTCGGCATTCAGGTTCATGCCCGTCGGCGCCGACCGATACCAATAGATCGGCTCCGGGATAGGGACGATCTCGAGGCCTGCCAGGTCCGCGCGAACGAAAAATTCCCAATCGCTCGCGGAAAAGCCCCGCTCCTCGTTCAGGTAACCTATCTTGTCGAATACCTCGCGCCGGAACATCGCATTGGCATCGCCATACGGATTGGTGAGCATAGCGATGTCCGTAGGTCCGCCGACCGGGAAATAGCGTATGTAGCCGCTCTTTGTGTCAGGCGGCACAAACGGCTCGTTGAACCACTTGGCGAAGGTCGTGCAGATATCGGCGCCGGACTTTTGCATGCCGGCGACGAACGTACTGACGGCGTTCGGGAAAAGTGCGTTGTCGTCGTCCAGGAACAGAATCAACGAGCCCTTGGCGGCGCGGATTCCCGTGTTGCGCGCCTTGCCGAGGAAGCCGTTCTTCTGCCGGATGATCCGCCAGCCTCGCTGCTCGAACTCCGGCTCGAGCTGCGCCAAGAGCTGGATCGCGTCTGGATCGGTGCTGCCGTCATCAACGACGATCAATTCGATGTTGGAATAATCCTGGTAGCGAACCGAGGCAATCGCGTGCGGCAGCAGGCGCGCCCGATTGTAGTGCGCCGTTATGATCGAAACGAGCGGTGGTCGGCTCCGGTTACGGCTGGAGACCTTGTTGGGACCGCTGGAAAATTTTGCGTGCAGCTTGTTCCAGACCCTCTCGCGCGCTTCCCGTTTTTGCAGCGGCTTCGCCGGGCCGAACGATCGGCTTTCCAGCACCGACGCGATCTTGGCGGCGATGGAGGAAGCTGAAGCCTCCATCATGACGGCGTCAGCCGACTTCGGATGAAGCATGTCGCGTATGCTGCCGACGTCGGTCGCGACGAACGGGATCTCCTCGTTCAGGCAGGTGACCACATCCAGCGGAAGCTGGGCAGCCGAGTGCGTGATCGCCACCAGCGCATGGCTCTGCCGCAGATATCGGAAAATGTCGGGCTCGTCTCGAATGGGCAGGAGCTTCAGTTTGAACGGCCATTGCCGCGCCCGCCGAACGATCATGCCGCCCGAATGCTCGCCCAGGACATGACCAAACGCGCCGATAACCGTCACTGCCAAATCTGTTACGCCGCTGTCGGCCAGACGATCGAGCGCGTCACAAAACAGCGTCAGTCCGTCACGCTCCTCCGTGCCTGAGAAATGAACCACTTCGGCGGTTGGCCGCCCTCGCGGCCTGTAGTGATCGACAGCGAAGTTCGAACGCCATTCCTCCGGCTCCAGGGGCGTAGCAATGTGACAGCTTGCGGGCAGCTTCCATGCCGCCTTGGCCATCCAGTCGAGCAGCGACTGGCCGACAACGACGAGATGGTCGCACGTCTCCGCCGACATCTTTTCCATGTGCGCGACGGTCATCTGTTCCTTGCGTTCGACCGTCCGGGCATTGGCCTCCAGCCTCCACATAAGTGGTTCATGCGCGAGCACGACGATCGAGGGAGGATTGGGAAAGACCCCCGTGCGCTTGGCGAGGGTAGGGAAATGCGCCAGTCCGCCCTCAAGCGCAAAATAGACGACGTCGAAAGCGTTCTGCTTGAGATAGTGGTAGACAGCCAATGAGTTCTTGTCGCTCGACTCCAGGCCCCGCAGCAACTCGGGTGACGGCGGCAACAATTCCAGCCTCACCAGGAAATTGTCGAAACACCATTTGCCTACCTTGGCGATCTCCTGCTCATCGGGCTGGGCACCGAGCGGGCTTGGCGCCCAAAGCAGCGTCACGGTGTCACCGGCTCTCGCCATATGCTGCGCCAGCGCGTAGGTTGCCGACCCGGAATCCGTGGTCATCGTCGACCCGAACTCAATCTCCGAAACGATACACACACTGCGGACCGTCTTGCTTGCCTGTCGCCTATCCCCGGACGTCGCGCCTGTCTTGGAACCAACGCTCAATCAGTCCTCCTTTTTCAGCCCGCCTCGCTCGAACAGTCTTGCCAACTGTAGGATAATACTTTGATAACTATCATGCGGAGCTCACCATACCGCACTTGCCTTTCGCGCGAACGGACTTAATGAGTTTCGGATGGTTCGATCCCCAAAACATCTCGCGCGACTGGACGATCGGCCGATCGATGTGACCGATGGAGAGATCCTGTGCTTCATCGGACTGCGCGATGAAGCAACGTTGCTGCCGCAGCTTCTCGACCATTACCGTGGCCTCGGCGTCGATCGTTTTTTCTTCCTGGACAACGGCTCCACGGACGGGACGCGTGAGCTGATCCTGGAGCAGCCGGACAGCCACTGCTTCCACACGGAAGGATCGCATTTCGCTGAAAACATCGATCCGCCGCGGTGGAACAACACGCTCATAAATGTCTTCGGCACCGGCCATTGGTGCCTTTCGGTCGACGCCGACGAGCTTCTCGTCTACCCCGACTATGAGCGGGCAGACCTGCGGCAGCTTTGCAGCTATCTGGACGCCACCGGCGCCGAAGCTGTAATCGGATCCCTGGTTGACATGTATGCTGACGGCCCGTTGGCCGAATGCAGCTATGACGGCACGATCCCGCTTCTTGAGGCTTCACCGTACTTCGATCCGGAGCCAGGCTGGCTGCGCGCCCGCGACGGTAGGTATCCACCGGAGCAGATGTTCGGTGGCGTCAGGGAACGGGCCTTCTGGCACGGCCGGTTCAAGCAAACGCTTCCTCCATGCCTGACAAAGGTGCCGATCGTACGATGGAGACGAGGCAGGCACTACCACGTGGCACAGCATGCAATCAGCGAGGTCCGATTCAGTGAGCTGCGGATCGCGTTGCTCCACTTCAAATTCGTCTGGGGCTTCCGCCAGAAATCAGCGTCGTCTCTGAGTGAAAATGCGCAACTCAAGGAAAAGACGCTTGAGGAACGCGCCGCCTACATGGAAGCCCTGGAGCGCGATCCGAAACTGGCGCTCCGTAACCATAGGTCCGTCCGCTATCGCGGTGACGCCGCGCAGCTCGTGGAACTCGGCTGGATGAAAACCTCGGATCGCTATGCCGGATTCGTGTCAACCCTGCCCATGCCGCACCAGCGCACCGACGCGGCCACCTGATGTGCCCGAAACTATTGAAGGCAAAAATCCGGCTGACGCTTATCCGCCGTAGCGGTGGCCACCATCACCCTTGTTGGTGTCCCCACCACCTGGCCCAAACTGGGACAGACTGTTGAGAGCAAGCGCCTTGCAGGCGGACGGAGCATTCGGGTAACGGTGCAGATAATCCTCAAGCGCCTCGATGGTGCCGGTTTTAAGAGCTTGCTCGCAGGCAAGCTCGGCTTCCTTGACACCAACGTTCATTCTCGCCTGCGCCGCCCCGGAGAAAGCGACGCTCAACCCCAGCAGACTAAGGCCGCCCAAAAGCAGTGATTGAACCTTGCGCATAATACACCCCACACACTAAATAACCCACTGGAAATATTAGCATCTGTTAACGTTTTGTCAACCATTTTGGCAACGTTGAGCCAACATGGTTAACGCGCGCCATTGAACTGCGCGTGGGCCTCACCAGCCTTGTCGGATCGCCGCTAATCACCGAACAGTGTCAGCTTCCGAAAGAAGGCATTGGTCGCGGAACCATTGGGCGTGTCAGCGAAGCGAACGGCGAGAACGATCGAAAGCGGCATCTTCCGTCGTGTGCGAATCACTGCCACCAAGGGATGGCGCACGAACTTGTGTTCGACGCTCATCCAGCCTGAAAAGGCGATCGTTTGCGTAGCGATATCCTGTTGCCAATCTATGGTCTGATCGGGGCGAGCAAGGGCGAGGCCGAAATCCATTACCGGCGCGTCGACATGAGCGATTTCAACGATTGCTTCCACCTTCCGGAAGAAGCCTGGAAATTGGTGATCAAGCGATGCCGCGACCGGGCCGTCCGCATGCGGACGCAGGAACACCCCGCCGCCATCCGGTGCGACAAGCAGCAACGGCAGAGCCGAGACGCGCGGTGTAAGCAGCCTTGCGCTCCTCAGCATGTCGTGGCCGAGGGTGATCGAACCGCCGCCGACATCAGGACGGTCCGGGGCATCGCTAGATATGGCGGCGGCGGGGCGTCCAAGCAGGGTGGCAGCCGTATCGGGGCGGCCGATCGATTCAGCAATGCTCGCAAGTTTCTCTATGGCTGCATCGCTGTTCGGTTCGATGTCGCACAGTTCCAGATATTTTCGATTGCCGGGGGTATATTTCAGGTTTTCGCGGGCACTTTCAATTTCGGACCGCTGCGTGTTCTGGGCGATGGCCAAATGATACAGCAGGCGGAAATCATCGGATTGGCTCGACCTGAACGCCTCAAGCACGGGAAGCCGGTTGTCGTACCAATTCGACGTCCGAAACATTCCATCCGGTTTCGAGCGATACCAGTATAGCGGCTTTGGTATAGTCCTGATCTTGAGTCCGGCGAGGGAGGCTCGCGCAAAGAATTCCCAGTCGTGCATGGCGTAGCCGGGTTTTTCGATCAAGAACCCGATCTGCGAGAAGACAGATCGGCGCATCATCGCATTCGCGTCACCATAGACGTTATGGATCAGGCCGAGCGTGTCTGGACCACCCAGGGGCAGGTACTGGATCAGCCCGTCGGCACGATCCTCGGGCACGAAATCCTCGTAGAAGATCAGTTGGAACGCAGTGCAGATGTCAGCGCCCGATGCTGCCATGGCACGCACGAAATGATCGACGGCCTCCGCAAACAGCGCGTTGTCATCGTCGACGAACAGGATCAGCTCGCCGTGCGAAGCGCGGATGCCGGCATTTCGCGCCGCGCCGAGATGCTTGTGCGGTCGGCGCAGGATCTTCCAACCGCGCTGACGGAAGGTCGGTTCCAGCGCATCCAGCAATCGCCTGGCTTCGTCCAGGTCGCTTCCGTCGTCGACCAGAACCAGTTCCAGGTGATCGTAGGTTTGTGCCTCGATCGCCGCGATTGCCTGTTTCAGATAGAGCGGCCGGTTGCGATGGGCCATGACGATAGAGACCAGCGGTGACGACCCGGCACTTTTATCGGCGCGCCTGCGCTTGGTTGGCGTCGGCAAATTGCGCGTATCGAGCCAGGATTGCCGACATTGGCGCAGGCTGTCGACAGGCAGTGGGCGAGGCGGGTCATTGAGCGCCGCCGAAATCGCCAGTGCCAACGCGGCGGCGTCAGCATCGACCAGCCCCGGCTGCCTCGCTTGCGCATTCCAGGTCTCGGCGTTCGCGTCGACATTGGTCGCAACAAAAGGCAATCCCGCCTTGACACATGCGGCAACGATGCTGCCCGTCGATGCGGCGCGGGCGGGAATGACAGCAAGCGCGCCGGTCCGCGCGACATAGTCGAGCTTTGCGGCGAAGCTTGCGCGCGCCAACAGGTTGAGCTTGAACGGCCACCGCTGGGCGCGTCTCAGAAGCAGTCCACCGCTGTGCTCGCCCATGATCTTTCCGAATGGACCGAATGCGGTGACCGTCAGCCCTTTTGGCGCCGTTGGCGCGATGATGTCGAGCGCGTCGCAAAACAGCGTCAGGCCATCGCGGAAGCGCCACCCGGCCAGGGCGACAAGTTCTCTTGCGCTTCTCGTCGCAATCGACGGTCGCGCTCCGGCAGGGCCGAGGCGATCCTGCAACGGCAACATCGGCGTCACTGTCGCCTTCTTCACCTTCCAGCCCTTCGACAGCATCCACTGTCGCAACGCGGCTGATACACAGATCGTCCTGTTCGCCATCTCGGCGCAGTATTTCTCCATGTAGGCGACGGCAATCGCCTCGGTGCTGCCCATGAACGCCTTGTCGGCTTCTTGCTCCCATTCTTCCGGAGCGTGGGCGACGACCACGATCGGCGGCGCGGCAAAGGCAGCAGTCTCGACCGCCAGCAGCGTGTAGTAAGGCAATCCGCCCTCAAGCGGCGCGTAGACCAGGTCGTAGCCGGACCGTTCGAGATAATGCAGCATCGCGGCGGACCGGCTCTCGGGCGTCGCCAGCGAAGGAAGCAACTGATCGGACTTGTCGAGAATCTCCAGTCGCACCGAGGCCGCCTCCAGGTCGCGGTGGCGCGCCTCCTCCTCACCTGGAGATGATGCATTCCTGCCAGGAACCCATAGCAGGGTGACGTCGTCGCCATCTTCGGCGAAAAGCCTGGCCAGTTCGACCATAGCGGCGTCTTCGCCACCCGGATCGATCACGTTTGTCACGACGCAGACGCGGCGGGGCTTGCCTTCCGATCTTGACGGCGTCTGCTCCTTGCCACCAACGGCCATCCAAATTCCTCTGATCCAATCCCGCCGCGTGCGCTTCCGTGCAGTCGATCGGCAAGGATGCCCGCGCCGGATTTACTTTTCAGTGATTATCCTTCTGCGCCATTAGTAAACCAAATCCTCAAGCAGGTCCTAAAACGGCTGTACAATCAACCGACTGATACAACTTTAGCGACGCGGAATATTCAATCTTTACGCCTCCCAGCTAGTCATTGACGGCATAGCAGGAGGCGCGAATGAAAACGATAATGAAGTTTCTCGGTGCGCTCGGTTTGATGGGCGCAATGGTCTCGGCGAGCTCCGCAGGTGAACTGCTGCGACCGCGCATCAGCCTCGGCGCTGCCAACGTCAAGACGGTCAGTGGCGATCGCGGCGGCTATGTGATCGACTACGCCATCCGTGCGCTGAAAATGCGCCGCGCCGGCACCTTTGTGCGGTTCAACGGTGCGTGCGACTCGGCCTGCACGCTGTATCTGTCGATGCCCAAGAGCAAGGTGTGCGTCACCCACAACGCATCGTTCGGCTTTCACCTGCCGTATGGCGCTGGGGCGCGGGGCAATCAGGTCGCCGCGAATTTCATGATGAAAAACTACCCCGGCTGGGTTCGCGGCTGGATCGCCAAGCGTGGTGGGTTGAAGGGCTCCATCGCGACCATGACATACGCGGATGCGAGCCGCTTTTTGCCGACGTGCCCTTCCGAACAGCGGAGCATGACAATCGCCAGCCTGAGCCCGACGCGGCTGCGTGGCGGCTGATTGTTGGAGCCAGTACTGAAACGTCACGACGGCGGGTGCTCGACAGCGCCCGCCGTCGCCGATTCCCATGGCGGGTGCACACTCGGTTGAGTAGGTCACTTGGCCAAACGCATCGCGTTCAATGCGTTCGGTTAACCAGTTCTCAAGAGACGTGGTTAACCCAAACTTGATTTTGTTGACTCTTTTTTAGCGCAAGCCGATTTTGCGGGTAGGGGTTTGAAGACTATCGGCCGTGGTTGGGGCCGAAGCGCAAACTGGCGGCAGGTAGTTGTATGAACATCGGCGGCAGTATGGGGTCGGCCGGCCGACCTGAGGGCGGCCTGACGGAATCGAAGACGAGTATCGCTTTGTCGCAGGACATGCGCTTCCGCCGCACGAGCCTGCGGATCATTTGCACTGGACTGCTGTCATGGCTGCTTCTGGGTGTCTACCGCAGCGCAATCGTTGATCCGCAAACGACGTTTCCAGGCCTTTTGGGGGCCATCCCCAAGGGATTGGCATCAAGCTACTATGACCTGATTGTCGTTGCGTTCCTGACCGTGATGACTCTGATGCTGCTGTTCCTGGCAAAGGCCAGCCGCATCGGTTCCGCCATCGTCGTCTTCCTTTTCTATCTTGCCATCCTGATTTCGCTGGCCTGGGGATTTGCCAACATCAATCTCGTCAAAATGCTGGGCGAACCGTTCACGTTCCAGTGGCTGGTCTATGGCGATTTCCTGCAGAATGCCGATGCCAGGAATGCGATGGGCGACGCGCTCAACATCCGGGACTTCGCGACCCTTTCCGGGTCTGTCATTCTGGTGTTCATCCTTGGCCATGCCGCGGCCAGTCTGTGCCGGCGGCTGGGCGCCACTGGCTACAGGGCGTTGCTGGGCGTGCTCGTTTTGGGTGTCGGCGCGGCGTTCGTCGGTACCGGATATCACGTGCGTGCGGAGGCGCTGCCGGCGGCCAAGATCGACAATCCGATCCTGTATTTTGTCGAATCGGCCTTGCTCAGCCCAACGCCGGTCGTGCTGACCATGAATGCCAGCACCAATGACCCGGATGTCGCGAGCGTCGGCGAGCGTCCGCCGGAAACGTCGAGCTTCAAGGCGCCGACGCCAAACCCGATCAAGAACGTGCTGGTTTTCATGATGGAGTCGGTGCCATCCAAATACATCGAGACGTTTGGCGGCAAGTATCCAATCACACCAAACATCAAGAGTTATGCAAGGGACTCCATACGATTCGACAATATATACGCGCACGCTCCTTCCACGCACTACTCGGTATTTTCTCTGCTCACTTCGATGTACAACGACATTTCATACTATGGCATGACCATCAGGTATCCATATCTGCCTCTGGACACGATCTCCAACACTCTGTCCAAGAACAATTTCCGCACAGGGTTTTTCTGGAGCGCGGATTCGCGATTTCAGCGGGTCGATGAGTTTCTGCTCAACAAGGGACTGGATGTAATCCAGGACTACCGGGGGCAGAAATGTGGCACCCCGACCTTCAAGCTCAGCTCCGAGCAGTGGAAGAACATGGACTACAACAGCGATCTTTGCACGGCGCAGTCGATCATCGACTGGATGAACAAGGACGCGGAAAAGCCCTTCTTCGGCATAATGTTCACGGCGATGACCCATTATCCCTACATCACCGACAGCCCGATGTTTTCGAAGATGGCGCTGTCCTCCTATGGCAACACGCTGGTCCACTACTCGGATGACCAGAAATTCAATGCCTATCTCAACGCCCTGAAGGTCGGCGATACAGCGCTCGGCGAGATCCTTGAATCGCTCAAGCAGTCCGGCAAGCTCGATTCGACGCTCGTGGTCATATTGGGCGATCATGGCGAGGCGTTCGGGGAGCATGGCGACTACATCCATGCCAGCGCGATCTACGAGGAAAACATCCACATCCCGCTCATCATGATCAACAAGCATCTCTTTCATGACGAGGTGGCGCACCCGGTCGGCGGCATCATCGATATCGCCCCGACGATTTTCGACATACTCGGGCTTCCGCTGCCGAAGCAATGGCAGGGGCGCAGCCTGTTCAGCGAACAACGGCCAAACAAGACCTTCTTCTTCAATCCCTGGGCCGGTTTCCTGTTCGGCTATCGCGAGAACGATCGAAAAATCATCTTCAACGCTACCACCGGCAAGGTCGAGGAATACGACCTCAAGGCCGATTCCGGTGAACGAACCAACCTCTTCAAGGTCGATACCGGCGACCGAGACGCGCTGCTGCAGCCCATCGCCGGATGGGTGCAATCGCAGAGGCAACGCGTGGCCGACCTGGTGGCCGCCGCAGCGAAAGACACAGGACGCTGCACCCTCACCAGTCTGGAGGTCGACGCTGCCGGCATTAATCTTCAGGGCGCGCCTCGGTTCGACGTCCTGGTCGACGGAAAGACCGTCGCCGAGATCGACGTCCCGGGCAAGGAAAGCGCCGCATCGACGCCCGAAGCCGCCGTGGCGGAGCTTATGCAGGCGTCGACCGAAGCCCAGCCGTTCCACATCGATCTCAGCAGCGTGCCGAATCCGAAGACGATCGAGCTTCGCTATGTCAACGACCTGTGGGGCGGAGAGGGCAAGCCAGGTGATCGCAACCTGTTCATCAAGAGCGTCAAGGTCAACGGTCAGCTGGTGCCAAACGCCAGGCTGCGTGTCGACGAGCAGTCTCATGGCTACACCGACGACAATGGCACCGCCATGTACAGCAACGGCTCGCTATGGGTTAGCGGCCCCTTCGTCGAGGGATGTGTGTGAGCGCCGCGTGCCTGGGCGGGTCGCTTCATTTCCCCATTTCCAGCGGCACGGCATTGGACCCCACCGACGGTGCGTCGAGCACATCGTCGTCCCTGATTTACAGCCCGGATTTACAGCTGGTGAGCGTCGCGACAGACACTGTCGGCTCTCTGGTTGACATCTTCGCGCGGCAGTCAATAGCATGTGAAATACTGACGGCTGTGGTGTGGCGCCAATCCCGAACACTTGTCAGCGCAGGACGGACCGGGCCCGTTCTTGCGGTATGCTTGGCTGGTCGACGCCCGCTTGGGAAAACGAACATCGAATGCGATCGCTCAGCATGACGACCCGGACCGGATTGCCATCTGAATCAGCGAGCCAGGCGAGGCGCGATCGACGTGCCAGGCCTGTCTCCCTTGCGCCCCTCCTGGCCATTTGGTGCCAGGTGGCGCTTTGCGGAGCCGCGCACGCAGCCGCCGCCAAAGACAGCGGACCTGCGGATGCCGTTACCGTCCCGACGGCTTTCGAGCTTCAGCTTCTTTATGCCGACCGCACATGGATATGGAATGACGGAGCGGCCTATTTCGGACAGAAGGATCGACCGGTCCGGGCCTGGACCTCCGTACAGGAGACGGCTTCGGTCGGCGAAGGCAGATGGCATCTGACCAACGATGGCAAGATGTGCATGGATCTCGTCTGGCGGTCCAAGACCTACGCCGCAGCGCCGATTCGCACCTGCTTCAGCCACCGCATCCAGGGTGGGATACTCGAGCAGCGCAAGGATCCGGACGGCGCCTGGTACAGTTTCAGGCACGCCGCGGAAGACCCTTCCGACGAGCAACGCAAATTCGAGGCAGGCGATACGAAGGGCGTGGAGTTCGAAAGGATCCGTAGCCTGATCGATTCCAAAAATTGATGCAAAGGCTCGCTGAGAAGCCCCACCCACCTCAGCGAGCCCACGTCCCCGGCACACTACAAACAGGGACGACTACCAGCCTTGCGAGCTGGTATTGCTTTCCGATGCATTTGACATGCCTGGCGCAGTTGACCGGCTGCGCGTCGCCGTCGGCATCGGCATTGTGGACGCGGTGGCCGCCAATCCGAAGAATGGGGCGGCTGTCCTGACGATCGTATCGATGTCGGAAAATTCCGGTGCAAAGCCGAGATGTTTGAGTGCATTGGCCGGGTCGGCGTAGAGTTCTGCCGGGTCTCCCGGGCGCCGGGGCCTGAAGACGGCCGGAACCGATTTTGACGTCACCCGGGTGACCGCCTGGAGAATCTCCTTGATGGACACCCCACGGCCGGTGCCGAGATTGACCGACAGGTTTTCGCCATCCAACTCCAGATGCATGAGCGCCCTCAGATGCGCGCGCGCCAGATCGCTGACGTGGATGTAGTCGCGCACGCAGGTTCCATCAGACGTGTCGTAGTCCGTGCCGAAAACCTCGATCTCGTCGATCATTCCGGACGCGGCCATGAGCACGCGCGGGATCAGGTGCGTTTCAGGCGAGTGCCACTCACCGAGCTCACCGTCGGGATCGGCACCACAGGCGTTGAAATAGCGCAGGATCGCATATTTCATTCCGTAGGCGCAGGCATAGTCCCTGATGATCTGCTCGCCCATCAGCTTGGTCCGCCCATAGGGGCTGATGGGATTCTGCGCTGAGGTCTCGCGAATGGGCAGTGTTTCGGGCACACCGTATGTCGCGCAGCTGCTTGAAAAGATGATGTTTTCGATCGAGCTCGCGCGCGCCGCATCAAGCACCGCGATGGTACCCGACACGTTGGTCGAATAGTATTCCGCGGGCTCATGAACGGACTCGCCGACATAGGCCAGCGCCGCAAAGTGGATTATCGCTTTCGGCTGATACGTCCTGATCGCTTGCTGCAGCGCCTTCCGGTCCCGGATATCGCCAACGACAAGCGGGCCCCAGGCAACGGATTTCTCGTTGCCGCGGCTCAGATTGTCGAAAACGACGGGCAGGTAGCCGGCGGCCGACAACAGCTTGCAGGTGTGGCTGCCAATGTAACCGGCCCCACCCGTCACCAGGATTGCCGGGCGGTTCATTTACATCGCAGCCTCTTTGACGGGCCGGCGTGCGTAGAGCAGGGCGTCAAAATACGCCGCAGTATGCGCGAGCCCCTCGCTCAGGCTGATTTTTGGCTCCCAACCGAGATTGTCCCTGGCAAAGGAGATGTCCGGTCTGCGCTGTTTGGGATCGTCCACGGGCAGCGGCCGATGCACGATCTTCGACCGCGAGTTGGTGTATTCGATCACCAGTGTCGCCAGCTCCAGAATGGTGAATTCGGCAGGGTTGCCGAGATTGACCGGGTGCTGCGGTGCGCTTGGTGCATTCATCAGCCGGATGAAGCCTTCGATCAGGTCGTCCGCGTAGCAGAATGAACGTGTCTGCTGGCCGCTGCCGTAGACGGTCAGGTCGTCACCGTGCAAAGCCTGGACGATGAAGTTCGACACGACGCGGCCGTCGTCCGGCTGCATGCGGCGGCCATAGGTGTTGAAAATCCGAGCGACGCGGATATCGAGGCCGAACATTCGCGAATAGTCGAAGAACAGCGTCTCGGCCGAACGCTTGCCCTCGTCATAGCAGGATCGCGGACCATGCGGGTTCACGTTGCCGAAGTAGCCCTCCGGCTGCGGATGCACCAGGGGGTCGCCATAGACCTCGGACGTCGAAGCCTGAAATATCTTGGCATTGTTCCGCCGCGCGAGTTCCAGCAGGTTCAGCGAGCCAAGCACGCTTGTCTTGAACGTATGGATCGGATCTGCCTGGTAATGCGGCGGGGAGGCCGGGCAGGCGAGATTGTAGATTTCATCGACCTGAAGATCCAAAGGCAGTGCATCGACAATGTCGTGCTCGATGCAGCTAAATCGCGGATCACGCAGGAGGGCATTGAGATTGTATCTTTTGCCGGTGTGGAAATTGTCCAGCGCAACAACCTCGTATCCATCCAACAAGAGGCGCTCGCACAGATGCGAACCCAGAAATCCTGCCCCGCCGGCAACAAGGGCGCGGCCCCGATTAATGTTGGCGCGCCTTCGGCTGTTCCTAGACTCGAGTTTTAGTACGTTGACATTTCTACCCATATGCCCACCCCTTCGCCCTTACGCACTGCGTACGCTCCGCCCAGACCGGGACATAGCGTTGCCCGGCCACGTCCTTGCGGACGTCACCAACCTTCCGCCTCTGCGGAATCGTCACTCCTGATGTCTGTTGATTGCTTTCTGAGTTCGCTGCGCGACGCTATGCGGCTATTGGCTGCCGTTCAGCATTCGATACGCCCCGAAATCACGGTTACGCGTCTGGTACCGCCATCGCCCATTGCTCGCCCAAATTGCACATCCCAACGCATCAAAAATATACCTGTGGAGAGCATAGTCAACTAAATTAGCGAATCCTTAACCGTAATCGTTTGGGAGTGGTTAATCATGAGGTCGGTAGCGTCTGCCGCCGCCGCTCGAGCATTAAACGCACAATTGGCAATATGCCAGTAGAAAATAAGAATATGTATGGGGTTTCTCGATGGCCGTGACCGAAGATACGACGAAGTATTTTCGAATTCGGAGCGGAACGAGTCAGCCAAAGGCCTATACCGACCTTGTATGTCACATCATATATTTGAGGTTGTTCCGATTTGTAAAATATCAAAATATCTTAGCGCCGCGTTTCGTCCATAAATTCTTGGAAAACGATGCGATCGGCGCCCGAGGCGGCTCGAGGTAAAAATGTTCGCAGCATTCCCAATGTAGGGGTTTAGATTCGCCCCGCCGATTGGAATAGGCGCGTTCGTGCTCTTTATTGCCTGGCTTCTATTCAGATTGCCTATGTAAGATTCTAGGGTATCATGATAATTTAACAGTACGGACTCGTCAGTGGCAGGGGTTCTGTGGTTTATTGCAGTTAATATAGAAATAATTACTGGAATCCTATGCATGAATGTTCATATCTAAGACGCTTATGATCGAAATGTGTGCCATCGTGCTGCTTGTAGACTTTGGGGTTAAAATTCCCCTCGGGCACAATATGCCTCTCGATAATCAAAATCGCGGAACGGTCCCGGCTCCTATCCATTTATGTAGATGTTTTTAATTTAGCGATGGCTTTTGAGCGCATAGGTAGAAATTCATGATCGTTGTGACGCAGCCGTGACGCCGAAGCAGTCGGGCGACGAGCAACTCGATTTGGCGGAATCCGCGCAAACATCGATCTGGCGATTATCTTTGTTTTGGAAAGACGAGGCCCGCAGCGCAGGCCATCGCCTTTTGATCCTTAGAGCGCTATTGGCAAGCTGGTCGAACACTCGGGTGATCCTCAATGCGCTTTCTGTTTGTCCTGATCCTGCTTGCCGGCGCCGGCATTGGCATCGTCTATCCCTGGGCGATGAGCAATTTCTCCGGCCATGAGATCGGCACCTGGCGGGTTTACGAGCAGGGCCGCTTCAAGCCGGTGACGGTGCCGCTGGGCGCGCGCGACGCGCCGGTGCGCGTGCTGGTCGATCTCACCGCAAAAGCCGAGCGCATTGTGTCGCAGCAGCGCACCGTGCTGACGCTGACCGCCGCGACAGGTGGCAAGACGGTGCTGGCCTCGACGTTGCAGTTCAACCATGCCGACAATCCGCGCCAGGCGAGCCCGCAATTGCCCGACAAGATTTTTCGCGACGAGGCCGGCGCGATCGCTCCCGTCAGCCCTGGCCCGTATCTTTTCACCGTCGGCCCGGGCGATGCCGACGGCATCGAGATGCGGGCGGTGGATCTCGTGCTGCGCTCGGGCGCCGGCGCGATCGACAGCAGAGCCCGGCCGGTCGGTTTTTCGCTGATGGCTGCCGGCCTGATCGGGCTGCTGCTGGCCAGGCGCTTTCGTGGTGGCGGTAGCGGCCGGCCGGAAAATCCGAATTCGCAGCCGCCACCGCCGCGCTGGGGCAGGGGCGCCAATTGAATTACCGCCACGCCTATCACGCCGGAAATTTTGCCGATGTCGTCAAGCATGTCGTGCTGGTGCGGCTGCTCGACTATCTCAAGCAGAAGGACAAGGCGTTTCGCGTCATCGACACCCATGCCGGCATCGGCCGCTACGATTTGTCGTCGGTCGAAGCGCAGAAGACCGGCGAGTGGCAGGGTGGCATCGGAAGACTGATCGATGCCGCGCCCGGCGGCCCGGCAGCGGCCCTGCTGGCGCCTTATCTCGATGCGGTGCGTTCGCTCAATCCCGAGGGCGGCGTCGAGAAATATCCCGGCTCGCCGCTGATCGCGCGCCACCTCATGCGCAAGCAGGACCGGCTGTCGGCGATCGAGCTGCACCCCAAGGACGTCGCCAGGCTGAAGACGCTGTTCGCCGGCGATTTCCAGACCCGCGTGATCGAGCTCGACGGCTGGCTGGCGCTCGGCGCGCATCTGCCGCCAAAGGAAAAGCGCGGCCTTGTGCTCATCGATCCACCGTTCGAGGAGGAGGGCGAGTTCGAGCGCCTCGTCGACGGGCTGCATAGAGCGCACAAGCGCTGGCCGGGCGGCATCTATGCGCTGTGGTATCCGATCAAGGACCGCAAGGCGGTCATCGCCTTCAGGAAGGCGCTGAAGCAATCCGGCATCCCGAAGCTGCTCGACATCGAATTCGAGATCAGGCCGGCGTCGCGAGAGCCCAGCCTCGACGGCAGCGGCATGCTGGTGGTCAACCCGCCATTCACACTGGAAGGCGAACTGCGAACCGTGCTGCCGGCCTTGCACAAATTGCTTGTCGTGGAAAAGCCGGCGCATTGGTCGCTGGAGTGGCTGGCCGGCGAGTAGCCGCTCGACCGCTGGTGCTCATGTGCTGACCGCTTTCACAGCTGGCGAGCCCGCGGCAGCGAAGCAAAGTCGCTAAAGAATTTGACAGCCGGGTGCCCTTCGCAAGTGCTCCTCTGTGTCCATCGAACCGAACGCCACGGAGATGGACAGCATGACCGAGAAAATTTTTGCGGCCTGCGATTGCAAACTGGATGCCGACGCACCGGTTTCGGCAACCAGCCTTGGTGAGGGCTGACCGATGCGCGCGGGTCATGTCGCGACGGCGCAATGCCGGGCGGCGGCTCGTCCCTCAAACCTGCTGACAATCTGGAAATTCTTCTCGGCGCCAGCCATAGCGGTGGCGAGCTGGATCAACCGTCAGATGGTGAGGCGCAGAAGCCGGCTCGCCTTGCTCGAAATGACCGACGAACAGCTCAAGGACATAGGCCTGTCGCGTAGCGATGCCTATTCAACGGCGTTGACGATCATTCCAAAATCAGATAGGCAAATATTCTGATAATAAGATTTTCGAACTAAATGCCAAGAATGAGCAAAAGCGAACTGGTCAATGCGATAGGGTTCGCGATTTCGCGTTGGCAGGATGCCGTTGAGACGTTCGATGGGACGGTCGCGGAAATCTATATGCTGAGCGCTGCCGAGCACCGCTGTCTCGGCGCGATCAGTCGCGGCCCGCAGCCTGCAAGCGCGATCGCCAGGGAAACAAACCTTACGCCGGCGGCGGTCACGTCCCTGATCGACCGGCTGGAAAAGCGTGGCTTCGTTCGTCGCCAGCCGGACCCTGACGACCGGCGCAAGGTGATGGTGGCCGCGGGCAAGAAGACTGAAGAGCTGGTCAAGCGGGCATACCACCCGATCTTCGAGGCGGGTGCCGCCCTGCTGGCAAGGTACTCGGCGGCCGAGATGCAACTGCTGCTCGGATTCATCGAAGAGGTTTGCGCGATGCTGTCAGCGCAGACCGAGATCCTGCGCCGCAAAAGCAAGGCCAGTGCCTTGAAGTGACGGCAGGCGCGAAAAAGCCCGCTTTCCTGAGGGGTCGGGAAGGCGGGCTCTTTAACGACCCAAGTCTTTGGGGTCTCGGATCTGGATATCAACGCGCCAATGCGCTTCCGGTTCCATGCCGCAGGCCGGATTTACCAAAAGCAATTGCGAACTGGAAACCATCGTCAGTGCAACCGCTTGACCGCGGGTGAGCGAATCCGCACAGTGCGCGCAATCGACCATAAGAGGCTGCCATGACTCGCTTCGCCAAATCCTGTCTTGCCGCACTGATCGCCTTTTGCACGCCGCTCGGTACCTCGCTTGGCCTCACCCAGGCGGTGCAGGCGGCTGACCTTGGCGTCTATTCCGACGATGATGGCAGTGTCTGCGGTCAGGCCTGGGTGCTGAACAAGATCACCAACCGGTTCTCCTACCAGGTGCATCACGTGCCGCATCTGCCCGATGTTGCGATCACCGATTTCCGCCGCATCCACCAGCACCGTTATCTGCCGGCCAACGACACCTGGCCGATCGGCCGCCGCTATTGCGGCGCCACCGTCAGCCTCTCCGACGGCCGCGCCCGCACTATCTGGTACCTGATCGAGGAAGGTCAGGGCTTTGCCTCGATCGGCGACAATGTCGAATTCTGCGTTTCCGGATTCGATCGCTGGATGGTCTATAACGGCCGCTGCCGCGTCCTACGCTAAAAATGCCGGCCGGGTTCCAATCGATCGCCGCGCTATTTTCGGCGCTGCGCCGGCTCTGACTGATCGACGATCTTGCGAAGAAAGGCGACGTGACCGCGGAAGGCGCGCCGTCCGCTCGTTGTTGCCTTGATGCGCGTCTGCGGCCGGCGTCCGACAAACAGCTTTTCGACATCGACGTAGCCGGCCCTGGCGAGCGTATCGAGATGGGCTCCGAGATTGCCGTCGGTGGCATCGACAATGGCCTTCAGCCGGGTGAATTCCAGCGCTTCCCTGCGGTCGAGACCGTTCAGCGCCGCCATGATCCTGAGCCGCGTGCTTTGGTGGATGATTTCGTCGGCGCTCATCGGCGGGCTCGCGCGAAGGCGGCTGCCGCGGCACGGTTCTGGAGGACTGGAACGGCGCAGCCCGCATCGCGCGCCCGCAGTGTCCGGCTTTTGGCGGCTGGCGCCATTTGCTCCTGTGTCATCGACATTGAAGCCCTTCGCATTCTTCTACAGATGACTCTGCATAGCAGAGTTGTCTGTGTTTGTCGCGATCAACTTCGTTGCAAAGATCAATCCTGTACTCCTCGATGCATCGGGTGCCGCATTCATGCCGCCGCATCTTGTGGGCAGATTTCAAAATGGATTTTGCTGCCGCAGAAATTCAGCGCATCACGAGAACAGAGAGCGCGATAGAGGGCGCTGAATTGCAGCGCAAAGCTCGCACGGATCTTTATGCGGATCGCGATCTTCGCTTCCAGTTAATCTCTAAGATCTAAACTGCAAAAACAGTGCATTGCTTCGCTGGCTAGCAAGCCGCGAGTCAGATATGCATTGCGCGCCGGGTCATTAACGGCCATCGGCACAACTAAAGGGGCATCGCATGGCTAAGCAGTTATCCAAAGCGCCGGCGTCCAAGGCACCGGCAAAGAAAGCACCCGCAAAAGCAGTAGCGGCCAAGGCTGCGACTGCAGTGAAGAAAGCAGCACCCGCTGCCAAGCCGAAGGCCGCGGCGGCCAAGGCAAAAGCAGCACCGGCCAAGAAGCCGGCTGCAAAGGCTGCGGCGAAACCCGCAGTGAAGAAGGCAGCGCCTGCCAAGAAACCGGCTGCCAAGGCGGCACCCGCCAAGAAGCCGGCTGCAAAGGCTGCGGCGAAACCAGCCGCGAAGAAAGCAGCACCTGCCAAGAAGCCGGCTGCGAAGGCTGCACCGGCAATGAAGGCAGCGGCAGCGAAGTCTTCGGCGCCGGTGAAGAAAGCAGCACCCGCGGCCAAGAAGGCAGCACCCGCGAAGGCCGGCAAGAAGTAACGTTTCTTCCCTCGCCGGGGGACGGTGCCAGGACAGTTGAGGGCGGGTGCCGGACGGGCGCTCCGCTCGCTCAGTGGCTTGGTATTCGGAAGGCGAGAACAGAGGCGGACGGAGGATATCTTTTCGCAGCTCCCAGGACTTCGCCGTCAGGCGAAGTCCGGTGGGGCTTTTTTGTTTTCAGGGTTTTGAAATTATTCTCTCGCTGAGGCCGGCATCACCGTCGCCGCTTCTGGCGGCTTGGTTTTTCGCTTCTGGCCATTGCTCGGCTGTGCCTGATCGGTCAACACTGCCGCATCGGCAAACAGGAACCCGACCATGCCCAGATTGCTCTACGCGTCATCCTCTCCCTACAGTTCCAAGGTGCGCATGGCGGCAGCCTATGCCGGCATCGCTATCGATCTGGTTCCGCTGAGGACCGAGGACAAGCCGGCCGAATTGATGGGCGCCAATCCGCTTGGCAAGATTCCGGTGCTGGTGCTCGATGACGGCCGCTCGATCCACGACAGCCGTGCCATCACCCAGCATCTCAACCGCGTGTCGAAGAGCGTGCTGTTTCCGCGCAATGCCGACAAGCGCCTCGAGGCGGAGGTGCTGGAGGCGCTGGCCGACGGCATCTGCGATTGCGCGCTGTCGATGGTCTATGAACGGCGTGTGCGGCCGGAAGACATGGTCTACCAGCCGTGGCTGGACAAGCAGTGGTCGAAGATCACCGCGGCACTTGATCTGCTCAACGCCAATCCGCCGAAACTGCCGAAGAAGATCACCGCCGGCCAGATGGCGCTGCGCGCCTGCCTTGGTTACCTCTCGCTGCGCTTTGCCGGAAAATGGGAAAAGGGCCGCGGCCGGCTGACACGCTGGGCGGCGCGCTTCGACGAGAAGTTCCCCGAACTGAAGCCCTGTATTCCCGCGTGAGATGATGCGCGCCCTTCCTTCCCCACAAGAGGGAGAAGGGAAGGGCCTCACTTCCTTGTTGAACCTCCGCCTGATTCCGTGCTTGCCTGACGCTAGGCAAATCGCACACAGGTGGCGAACATGCAGAAATCAGCCAGCACAGCAGACCCCATGGTCGAGCGCCTGCGTGCCGCTCTTGGCCAGCGCGCCTTCACCGAACAGAAGATGTTCGGCGGCACCTGCTTCATGCTCAACGGCAACATGCTGATCGGCACCTCGAAGCGCGGACTGCTGGTGCGTGTCGGCAAGGCAGCGCATGAGACGGCCGCCGCGCGTCCGCACGCACGTCCGATGGAGATGGGCGGGCGGGCAATGGAAGGCTATGTCCATATCGCGCCGGAGGGTACGGCGACCGACGCCGATCTCGCCGGCTGGCTCGATCTCGCGCTGGCCTTCGTCAAGACGCTGCCGCCGAAATCGAAACCCACCAAGGTCGCAAAGCGACAAGCCTGAGCCGATCGCGCTGGCTATCCTGCGCCGGTCGGTTGTTGCAGCCCGGCTCCGAGGCGCAGCCGGCAAGGAGGTAGCAATGGCATTTCTAGCAGGGCATTGCATGTGTCGGGCAGTCGCCTGGACATATTCCGGGCAAATCACACGCAACCTGGTCTGTCACTGCACCGATTGCCAGCGCGCCACGTCCGCTCCCTTCACGGCCTTCCTGGGGTTGAGGTCGGAGCAGCTGAGCTGGACCGGCGACATTGTGCATTACGAGAGCAGCCCTAACACATTTCGCGGGTTCTGCCCGTCCTGCGGCTCAAGGCTCTATTTCCGCTCGGACAGATGGCCGACCGAGATTCACGTCCATGCCGCCACGATGACCGATCCGGGCGACTACCGCCCGGACGCGCAAGTCCTCGTGCGCTCGCGGGCGAAATGGCTCGACGGGCTGCCGTCGATCCCGACCCATGACGGCTTCCAGCAACAGCCGTCGGGTCACCCACACAGCTTGTGATCCGGATGAGTTGGTGACAGCTCCCATTCCGGGAAACCGCCCATAAAAAAGCCGGGCACGAGGCCCGGCTTTTTCGTGTCGTGGCTTGAACGACTTAGAACTTCATACCGACGCCGAAGGTGACGCGGTTGTCGGTGGCCTTGACGTTACCGATGCCGCCGCCGAAGTCCTTGTCGCCATAGTCAGTGTAGCGATACTCGACACGGCCGAACACATTGTCGGTGATCTTGATGTCGGTGCCGACACCGGCGGTCCAGCCAAGCATGGTAGCGCTATCGCTGGTGCCAAGCACCGTATCTTCTACCTTCAAGCTCCTGCCGGCGAGACCGCCGGTACCATAGAGCAGGATTTCCGGGGTCACGGCGTAGCCGAGGCGGGCACGCAGCGAACCATCGAAGCCGGCCTTGGAATTCACACCGGCTTCATCGCCTTTGACGCCGTTGTAGCCGAGTTCGGCTTCAGCGCCGTAGACGAAGTTCTCCTGCTGCCACTGGTAGCCGCCGAAGACACTGCCGACGAAACCCTTGGTGCCGACGTCCACGTCGAAATCCCTTTCCTTGGTATGGCCGCTAAAGCCATAGCCAACGTTGAGACCGGCATAGGGACCAGCCCAGGACGCGACGGGGAGCTCGGCGATCGGGGCGGGTGCCGGCGGCTCTTCCGAGACGACGTCCGCGGCGTAGGCAGTTCCACTGAGGGCGAAGAGCCCGAGCGCCACCGCAAGAGGTCGCGCAAATTTAAGATTGGCTTGCATTGTTCTTTACTCCTTAAGCCACAGGACACAGGCTTGTTTGTCATGAGCGCCATCGACCCATCCGGGGGGTGAAACGGATCTGGCGTTCAACAGTTCCAAATGTCGTGTCAAAATGCGGCTGAAGCGAACCTGAACTTGGGTCATTCCCCGGCGCGAATGAGGCTGAACCTTGACGTTGCATCTTCGCAACAGCGAGATGTCAGCAAGCTTGTCATGCTGCGCTGCACACGGCTTGGTGCAAGGAGTCCAGCGCCCTATATTGCGGTTCGGCCCACCCCGAGTCTTGGCAGGCTCGGAGAGCCGATAGGGCCGTTCGCCACAATCCCGCCCCAGGTGGAAACGGCATTTAACCCCCTGGCGGGCCATATTTGCCGGCGGACCGGAATCGAGGCCGCAATTTGAGGATTGACAGATGAATGAAGCGGCCGGGACCGCACTGGTAACGGGCGGTGCCAAGCGGATCGGCAAGGCGATCGTCGAAGATCTTGCCGCGCATGGTTTTGCCGTCGCCATCCACGCCAACAATTCGCTGGCCGAGGCGGAAGCGCTGGCTGCCCTGATCAGGGATGCCGGTGGCCGCGCCGCGGCACTTGCGGCCGACCTCACCGACATGGACGCCGTCGGCGATCTGGTCGGCCGCGCCGAGGCAGCGCTCGGCCCCGTGACGCTTCTGGTCAACAACGCCTCGCTGTTCGTCGACGACAGTGTCCAGGATTTCGACTGGCAGGCCTGGGATCGCCACTTCGCCGTCCATATCAAGGCACCGGCGCTGCTGGCGCAGGCCTTCGCCCGCGCCCTGCCGGAGGGGAAGGAGGGGCTGATCGTCAACATCATCGACCAGCGTGTCTGGCGGCCAACCCCGCGCTATTTCTCCTACGCGCTGTCGAAGTCGACGCTGTGGACGGCGACGCAGATGATGGCGCAGGCGCTGGGTCCGCGCATCCGCGTCAACGCCATTGGTCCCGGCCCGACCTTGAAGAACACCCGCCAGGACGACGACGATTTTGCCGCGCAGGTCGACGGCCTGATCCTGAAGCGTGCACCGGACCTGTCGGAATTCGGCGCCACCATCCGCTATTTCTGGGCGGCGCGCTCGGTTACCGGCCAGATGATTGCCCTCGATGGCGGCCAGCATCTTGCATGGCAGACGCCGGATGTGACAGGCATGACGGAATGAGTCCTGTAGAGCAGAAACACAAGACGCGCGGCGGCGCCGACGACCTGCCTCCCGAAATCGACATCGAGGACGAGGCGGTAGAAGAGATCGTCACGCCGGCCGGCCCGGACGTCGCCTTCACGGCCATCGACTGGACGCCGCATGCCGGTGACGCCGACGGCATGGTCGGCGCCGAGGTCATCCAGACGCTGGTCAAGCGGCTGCCCAACGCACCCGGCGTCTACCGTATGATGAACGCCGCCGGCGACGTTCTCTATGTCGGCAAGGCGCGCAGCCTGAAGAAGCGGGTGACCAGCTACGCGCAAGGCCGGTTCCACACCAGCCGCATCGGCCGCATGGTGCGCGAGACCTCGACGATGGAGTTCGTCGTTACCCGCACCGAGATCGAAGCGCTGCTGCTCGAAGCCAATCTTATCAAGCGCTTGCGGCCAAGATTCAATGTGCTGATGCGGGACGACAAGTCGTTCCCCTATATCCTGCTGACCGGCGATCATGTGTCGCCGGGCATTTACAAGCATCGCGGCGCGCGCTCGCGCAAAGGCGACTATTTCGGCCCCTTCGCCTCGGCCGGCGCCGTTGGCCGCACCATCAATTCGTTGCAGCGCGCCTTCCTCTTGAGGAGCTGCACCAACTCCTTCTACGAGAACCGTACCCGGCCGTGCCTGCTCTATCAGATCAAGCGCTGCGCCGGCCCATGCACCGGCGAGATCTCGCATACCGACTATGCCGAGCTGGTCGGCGAGGCCAAGGATTTTCTGTCGGGCCGCAGCCAGAAGGTGAAGACGGAAATCTCATCCGCCATGCAACTGGCCTCGGAAAGCCTCGATTTCGAGCGCGCCGCCATCTATCGCGACCGGCTGGCGGCCCTCTCGCATGTGCAGAGCCACCAGGGCATCAACCCGGCGACCGTCGACGAGGCCGATGTCTTTGCCATCCACCAGGAAGGCGGTCAGGTCTGCATCCAGGTGTTCTTCTTCCGCACCGGCCAGAACTGGGGCAACCGCGCCTATTTCCCCAAGGCCGATCCGGCACTGGAGGCGGCCGAGGTGCTGGGCTCGTTCCTGGCGCAGTTCTATGACGACAAGCCGACGCCGCGCGCCATCTTGTTGTCGCATGGCGTCGAGGACCAGGAATTGCTCGCCGAGGCTCTCTCCACCCGCGCCGGCCGTAAGGTGGCGATCTCGGTGCCGCAGCGTGGTGAGAAGAAGGATTTGACCGACAACGCGCTGCAGAACGCCCGTGAGGCGCTCGGTCGCCGGTTGGCCGAAACCTCGACGCAAGGGCGGCTGCTCGCCGGTTTCGCCGAGACCTTCGGCCTGGCAAAACCGCCGGTGCGCATCGAGGTCTACGACAACTCGCACATCATGGGCACCAATGCGGTCGGCGCCATGGTTGTCGCCGGGCCGGAAGGTTTTGTGAAAAACCAGTACCGCAAATTCAACATCCGCTCGACCGAGATCACGCCGGGCGACGATTTCGGCATGATGCGCGAAGTGATGGAGCGGCGTTTTTCGCGACTGCTCAAAGAACATGGCGATGTTGCGCCCGACGCTGCGGTTGCGGCGGAAGCCGGCGACGACATTGAAGACGACATTTCCGGCAGTTTCCCGGCCTGGCCCGACGTCATCCTGATCGATGGCGGCCAGGGCCAGATGTCGGCGGTGCGCAAGATTCTCGCCGATCTCGGCATCGAGGACCGCGTCGTGGCGATCGGCATCGCCAAAGGCCAGGACCGCGATGCCGGCCGCGAGCGCTTCTTCGTCAGGGGCAGGGACTCGTTCTCGCTGCCCGTGCGTGATCCAGTGCTGTATTTCGTCCAGCGGCTGCGCGACGAGGTCCACCGCTTTGCCATCGGCTCGCACCGTGCGCGACGCAAAAAGGAGATGGTCAAGAGCCCGCTCGACGAGATCAGCGGCATCGGTCCCGGCCGCAAGCGCGCGCTGCTGATGCATTTCGGCACCGCCAAGGCGGTCAGCCGCGCCGCGATGGAGGATCTGATGGTGGTCGACGGCATTTCCGAGCAGGTGGCCAAACTGGTCTACAACCATTTCCACGAGAGTTGAGCGTTGGTCCTGGGATGACGAAATGAGCTATTTTCGCTTGGTCCATCGACACTCGCCAGTTGACCCCCCACATTCGCTTCTGATTTGAGTACGCAGGAAGAAAGAGTCCCCCCGCACATGGCCAAGCGCGCGTTCAACCTGCCCAACATGCTCACCTACGCCCGCATTATCGCGGTGCCGCTGGTGGTGCTGTGCTTTTTTCTCGAAGGGCATCTGAAATCGAGCGACTTCGCCCGCTGGTCGGCGCTGATCATCTTCCTGCTGGCCTCGATCACCGATTATCTCGACGGCTATCTGGCGCGCGCCTGGCAGCAGACCTCCAACATCGGCAAGATGCTCGATCCGATCGCCGACAAATTGCTGGTCGCCACATGCCTGTTGCTGCTGGCGGCCGACACCGACCGCCACGCCGGCATCGCCGGCTGGTCGCTGTGGGCGGCGATCATCATCCTGTGCCGCGAAATACTGGTCTCGGGCCTGCGCGAATATCTGGCGGCACTAAAGGTTTCGGTGCCGGTGACACAACTGGCCAAGTGGAAGACCGCCATCCAGATGGTCGCCATCGCCTTCCTGCTGGCCGGGCCGGCCGGCGACAAGATTTTTCCGCTGACCACCCAGACCGGACTGGTGCTGCTGTGGATCGCGGCCCTGGTCACGCTCTATACCGGCTATGATTATTTCCGTGCCGGCCTCAAGCACATCATGGACGAGTGAGATGACAAAGCTCATCTATTTCGCCTGGGTGCGCGAGCGGATCGGCAAGCCGGAAGAGGATGTCGAACTGCCCGCCGGCATCGAGACGGTCGCCGACCTGTTGCGCTGGCTGAAATCGCGCGGCGAGGAATACGAACACGCGCTGCAATATCCCGATGTGATCCGCGTCGCCATCAACCAGGAACATGTCGAGCACCGCGAAAAGATATCGGGCGCGCGCGAGATCGCGCTGTTCCCGCCGATGACCGGTGGCTGATATGCCGTCCCCGGTGGTGCCTGTCGTGCGCATCCAGGCGCAGGATTTCGATATCGCCGCCGAAATCGCCAGGCTGACCGCCGGTCGCGCCGATATCGGCGCCGTGGTGACGTTCTCGGGCCTCTGCCGCGACGAGCAGGGCGCTTTGTCGGCGCTCGAACTCGAACATTATCCCGGCATGGCCGAAGCAGAGATCAGTCGCATTGCGGCAGAAGCGATTCAGCGCTGGCCGCTGCAGGGGCTCACCGCCATCCATCGCCATGGCAAAATAGCGCCCGGCGAAAACATCGTGCTGGTCGTGGCCGCCTCGGCGCACCGGCAGGCGGCATTCGAAGCGGCGAATTTCCTGATGGATTATCTGAAATCGCGCGCACCCTTCTGGAAGAAGGAACATCGCGCCGACGGCTCCGCAGGCGGCTGGGTCGACGCCAAGGAAACCGACAACACGGCGGCACGCCGTTGGAAGCAGCGGCCGACCGAATAAAATCGTGCCGCAGCCATGCATTGACCGCAATCCCTTGGCCAAATTGCACCAGGCAAAGGGAGCAAGGTCATGCTGGACAGGATCGCCGAATTCTTCATCTTCGGCTTCGTGCCGCTGGTCGTCGGCGTGCTTGCGGTGCCCGATCTGTCGGTCGCTGCCGAGAAAACCCTGAAGGGCGAGGTGATGTATCGCGAGCGCATCGCGCTGCCACCCAACGCCGTGCTGTCCGTGCAGCTTGCCGATGTGTCGCTGGCCGACGCGCCGGCCGCAATCATCGGCGAACGCAAGGTGGCGCCGGCCGGCCAGGTGCCGATCAAGTTCGAAATCAGCTTCGACCCGGCCGTGATCCGGCCTGAGATGACCTACGCGCTGCAGGCGCGCATCACCGCCGATGACAGGCTGCTGTTCATCACCGATGTCAGCTATCAGGTCGACCCGCTGAGCGATGCGCCGCAGGCCATCGTGCTGAAAATGGTGGCGCCTCGCGACACGCCGACGGCGGCCGCGTTGATCGGGCAGAGCTGGCTGGTTGAATATATTGACGGCATCGGCGTCATCGCCGAGCCGCAGGCGACGTTCCGGATCAGCGAGGCCGGCAAGGCTGGCGGCAGCGGCCCGTGCAATGTCTACTTCGCCACCGCCAAGGTCGATGGTTCTACGATCGCCATCAGCGACATCGGCTCGACCTTCAAGGCCTGTGCGCCGGAGATCATGGCCGAGGAAAAGGCGCTGTTCGAGGCGCTCGCCAAGGCCGCGTCGTACCATGTCGACGCCGGCAAGCTTACCATCGTCGACAAGGACGGCCGCGATATCCTGCGCTTCAACGCAGCGAGCTAGAATGTGCTGATCTTCAGGTGGTGCCGGCCTGCCGGTTCCCAGAAGACACTCAAACTGTCGTTTTTTCGAACACTGCGCTGTAGTGATAAGGCGGCACGTCGACCAGTTCGGCAAACTTGAGGCCAGCCGTTTCGACGGCCGCGATGGTCTGTCGCGGGGACAGTCTCAACTCGGTCTTAGGACCGCGCGGCTCACCCAGCACTGTGGTGTTCTCGCGCGGATGCTGGTGCCAGTTGACTATGGCGAAGCGGCCGCCCGGGCCAAGCGTCGCGCCCACCGTACCTGCCAGCCGCGGCCGATCCGGAACGCCATGAAAGGCGTTGGCCATGAAGACGAAGTCGACAGGTGAAGATACCAGCTTGGCCAGCTCGCAGGCATCGCCCGCCACAAAATCGCAATTCGCCACGCCGCTTTCGGTCAGCCGGTGCCGTGCGGCTTCGAGCAGATCGGGATCGATGTCTACGGCTATGACACGCCGGGCGACCCTGGCGATCGGCAGCGTGAACCAACCGTCGCCACAGCAGAGATCGACTACGACCATGCCCGGCTTGATCCCCGTTGCCGCGAGCACGCCGGCCGGGTCGGGCCACAGCGCTTCCCACCAGCCGCTGTTTGGCATCTCTGTGCCCTGGAAGAAGCCGGGAATGGTGCTGGTCATGCTCGGCTCGGCTCCACTGTCGGCAATGCCGTGACCTTGACCTTAGCGTAGGTCTAACCGGTCGAGGAGCCTACCGGCTATTCGCAAACGAAAAAAGGCCGGCGAAACGCCGGCCTCTTTGATCAGAGCGGGGGATTTCGGCTCAGCCGACGATCTCGGTGTCCGAGAACCAGTATTTGATCTCTTCGGCGGCGGTCTCCGGCGCGTCCGAGCCGTGCACCGAATTCTCGCCGATTGACAGCGCGTGCACCTTGCGGATGGTGCCTTCGGCGGCATTGGCGGGGTTGGTGGCACCCATCACTTCCCGATTGCGGGCAATGGCGTTCTCGCCTTCCAGCACCTGAACGATGGTCGGCGCCGACGACATGAACTCCACCAGCTCGCCGAAGAACGGACGCTCCTTGTGAACGGCATAAAAACCTTCGGCTTCGCGGCGGCTCATCCACACCCGGCGTGAGGCGATGACGCGCAGGCCGGCCGCTTCCAGCATCTGGGTGATGGCGCCGGTGAGATTGCGCCGGGTCGCGTCCGGCTTGATCATGGAAAAGGTGCGTTCGAGCGCCATGGGGTCGTCCTTGTTTAAGAGAATGGAATTGAGGGTGGCGGGCTCTATACAAGCCGCCCGGCCTATTGCCAAGGGGCGCGGGCGTTCTGGTCAAGCACCGGTCTTTGCGAGAAAATGGAAGCGGTTGCACGCGGGTCGAAACGTCGGCCCGGCGAAAAGGCGGCCTGAGAGGAGAGACCGGACAGCGCAAGCGCCGGACACGATGCCCTGGCCCTGGCTGAAACACGGCGACGTCGCCGGCATCCTGCTGATTGCCGTGGCTCTTGGTATTGTGGTCCTTGTTCTGGTTTTCCATCCGGGGTTGGGGCAAAGACAGAATTTCGGCCTCAGTCCGGACTGGCAATGCGCCCGCATAGAAAAAGGCGAGCCGATCTGCGTCCGCCTGCTCAACCCCGATGGCTCGAAGTGACCGGGTTCCCGCTCCGGCCTGTCGACCCATGCAGGCCGCTCTACCGCCTTATCACCATCGAGGGCCGCCGAAACTCCCAGCCTTCGCGCTCCAGCGTCGGCGTGATGTGCTCCTCCGAGGGATAGCCGACGCAGAAATAGCCGATCAGCGTCCATTGCGGCGGCGCGTCGAGGATCGTCGCCATCTCGACTGGGTCGAGGATCGACACCCAGCCCATGCCGATGCCCTCGGCGCGCGCCGCCAGCCACAGCGTGTGGACCGCCATCACCGCCGAATATTCGATTGTCGCCGGCATCGTCAGGCGGCCAAGTCCGTGCCCTTGCTCCGTCGTGCGGTCGGCGAAAACCGCGAATTGACAAGGCGCCTCGTTCAAGCCGGCGAGCTTCAGCCGGGCATAGAGGGCGGCGCGCTCGCCGCAGAACGATGTCAGCGCTTCCGCATTGCAGCGTTCAAAGCACGCTTTGACGGCGTCACGGCAATTGGCACTCTCGACCACGACAAACCGCCAGGGCTGGCTAAGTCCGACGGACGGCGCGACGCTGGCAAGGTCGAGCAGCCGCTCCAGCGCCCCTTCGGGCAGCGGCGTCGGCCTGAATCGCCTGACGTCCCGGCGCCACAGGAAGAGATTGACGAGTTCGGCGCGAAAATCGTCGCGGAATTCCGGGCCTGACGTCATGGCGTCGCGCTGCCTTGTTTCGATTGCCCGGTCACGGGATTTTTCGTCTTCTTTGCCCGGATCAGGGCAACGGTGAGGCGTGTGAAGCGACGCTTGTGCATCCACATTGTCGCATTTCGTTGGCGATTGGCGAAGAACCGCTGAGATCCGCTCCCTTTTTTCGGGAGACGTGCCGTCCTAGGCTGCCGCCGCCACCTTGCGGCCGAGGCCGCCGTGCAAATCGAGGCAGCGTTCGAACCACTGCGCCACCACGTCGCCATCGTCGAGCAACCGATAGGGCGTCGCGATGCGTGCCCACTGCAGTGCGCCGAAGACGATGTAGTCGGCAAACAGCGGTGATGGACCGCCGATGAACGGCTGATACGTAAGCATCGAGCGCAATGGCTCCAGCGAGGCGCGAAAAGCCCCAAGCCCGGCGTCGCGGGCCGCCATCACCTCTTCCAGCCGCTTGCCGAAGCGCTGCTCGCGATTCTGCCGGAAATAGGCGGCATTGGCCCCGTCCTGCATGGCGTGAAGATCCATGATCGCGGCCGTGGTGACATAGGGATGGATAGTCAGCTGCGACCAGCGCTCGATGAAGCGCGCCGCAGCCTTGCCGCCGTCGCCGCCAAACAGCGTCGGCCGCTCAGGATAGGCCTCCTCGAGATAGAGCGCGATGGCGAAGGAATCGGCGACCACATGATCGCCGTCGCGGATCACCGGAACGAGTTTCGAGACGCCGCCTTCGACGGCAGGCACTTCGAGAAAGCGCGTCGGCACGCTGGAGATGTCGAGCCCCTTGTGGGCAAGCGCCATCGCCGCCTTCCAGCAATGCGGGCTGAAGGGACGCGCGGCATCGCGTCCAACGAGCTCATAGAGCAGAATGGTCATTGGCGGGGTCGCCCCTGCGGTTTAGGTAGGCTCGGGATTCGATGCGAGGCGGGTAGAAAAAGATGAAACAGCATTTCATGATGTTTGCGGCCTACAATCAATGGGCCAATGGCCGCATCTACGATGCCGCCGGCGAAATCAACGACGAAGAATTCAACCGCAATGTCGGCGCCTTCTTCGGCTCGATGATGGGCACGCTCAATCATCTGCTCACCGCCGATCGCATCTGGATGAAACGCTTCACCGGCGAAGGCGACGCACCGGCCAGCCTCGACGCCATCATGCACCGTGCCTTGCCCGTATTGCGGATGGCGCGGGAGTCCGAAGACAGGCGTATCATCGACTGGGTCGGCGGCCTCGGTGACAAGGCGCTGTCGGGCCGCTTCACCTACATGACCGTCTCCGACATGCGCACCGTCTCGCAGCGGTTGGCGCCGGCGCTGGCTCACGTCTTCAACCACCAGACCCATCATCGTGGCCAGGCGCACGCGATCCTGACGATCCTGGGCCGGCCTTCGGTGCCGCTCGACCTGATGCTGTTCCAGCGCACCGAAGAAGGGCGCGTCTACGCCTGACGAAGGGTGCTTGCGCAGCTGTCATCGCTAGCTAGCGAGAACTTTTCACAACACCTGGACTGGCCCCTTCTGCGGGAAAGCTATCGGCGGCATCGGCGCTTTCCTCGCTAGCCTGACCATGACGACTTTTCGCTTCACTGAGGCGCCGCAAACGGTGCAGTCCAGCGACGGCATTCAGGATTTTTGCACGGACCTGGAAGTCGGTCATTGACCACTTCCGAGCCGGTCCGCGGTGCCGTTCGGCCATCGCGCTAAATTAGGGTGAGCTTATACTTAATCTTTGGTTGAAATTTTGTTGGCCGATTCGATAAAATTTAAACCTTTAAGAAAAATTGTATAGTTTTTTAGAATAGAGATGAAATGGTTACAAACTAAAATTTTTGACCACAGAAAAAATTAAGAAACTAAAAGGAGATCGCGTACGTATCCTCAGATGCACAAGCAAAGAGGCGGGGTTTGATTCCAGGCTGTTGCAGTGCAGCAAATAGAAGGACCAAACAGGAGAGTGTCATGCATAGTATCAGCAAGAAAATCGCTAGAACACTTGCGAGTGGCGTGATTATCGCTATTTTTGCCATGCCCGCAAACGCTCAAAGTATTGGCCTTGGTGGCGTCGGCGGCGCTACCGTCGGCAATGGCGGAGCCAGCGCGAATGTGGGCGGCGCCAACGGGGCCAACGCCAGTGTGTCGTTGGGTGGTAACCGCACCAGTGCCAACGCTTCGATCGGCGGCGCTGGCGGCGCAGATGCGAACGCCACCATTGGCGGTGGCGGTGCCACGGCATCCATCGGTACAAATGGCACCACTGCAAACGTATCCATTGGCACCAACAATGGCACCACTGCCAACGTATCCGTTGGTACCAACAATGGCGTCAATGTCGGTGTCGGAGTCGGCGTTGGAACGCCCGGCACTCCAGGCACGCCTGGCACCCCGGGTACACCCGGCACGCCTGGTCTCCCTGGCGTCGTCGCCAGCATGTCGAACAGCCAGATCGCACACATGAAGAAGCGCTGCGTCGACGTGCTCGCCAGCGAAGGCACCTATGATAGTGACCTGCGGCAGCTCTGCCTGCTGATCTCACGCCGCTAACGCATGAGGGTGCTACAGCGCCCGGCGCGTCCAGAGCGGACGCGCCGCACTGTAGGCCCGGTTAACTCCGGCAAAAGTGTCGAACCAGCCGGGAGGCTTCGACGGCACACTCCTGGCCTCCGGCCAGTCGGAAAGCCCGCCACCCAGGTGGCGGGCTTTTTGCTGCAGGCGCGGGCTGCGCAGGCGCATCCGTACCCTTTGACGCGCGGTTAACCACATTCGAGTTGGAAGCATGGCCTTAGGACTTCGTTTGCCTTGCCGCTGCAAAATGGCTGACGTAGCGGGAGTAACGGCATGCGGATCGATTTGTCCCCAACGAGCTGGGGCAGGGTCATAGCTGTAACCATCGCCGGCACGGCGGTTTGCATTGCCGCCGCCTTCTTCGTCGACTCCTTCAATTTTCCGTCTCTGTCGCCTGACGCATTGCGCTGGGCGAAGCTCACCGACCTGCTGCTGCCGCTGGTGCTGGGGGGATCGTTTTTCTTTTTCCTGATGCACAAGATGCGCCAGTTGGCCATCGCTCAAAGGGAACTGAGCATTGTCGCGGCGACCGACAGCCTGACGGCGGTGTTCAACCGCGGCGCGTTTTCCATGCTTGTCGAGGCATATCTCGACCAGGCGGGCAGCCATTCCGTCGTCAATGCCGGCGCCTTGTTGATCGTCGACGCCGACCATTTCAAGACCATCAACGATCGCCTCGGCCACGATTGCGGCGATCAGGCGCTGAAGCTGATTGCCAAGACGATCCAGGGGCAGTTGCGCGGTGCCGACATCGTCGGACGAATTGGTGGCGAAGAATTCGCGGTCTTCCTTCCCGGCGCCGACTCCTCGCAGTCATGGCTGGTCGCCGAGGGCATCCGGCGTCGAATCCGCGAAGCCGAGTTTGCCCCGGGCGGGCGGCCTTGCCCGCTTTCGGTAAGCATTGGCGGCATCGCCTTCAGCGGCCCCACCACCTATGCCGAAATGTTCGTGGTGGCGGACACGCATCTCTACAAGGCCAAGTCGAACGGCCGCGACCAGGTCAGCTTTGAAATAACAGGACCGCGCAGCCAGATGGCCGGCGACCCGACAGTAATCCACTAGACGGCGAGCCTGGCGACGGTTGGGGATCGGCCTGGCCAGGATCGGTGAACCGCGGCCGTCAAGGTCGCGTGCTCGAACGAGAGCCTTCAGCACCTCCCCAATTTCGGCGTCGCGCCACCCCCCAACGACGCCGCGCGCCATTGGCGGGCGATTATGCACAGGGCTTCATCAACAGGAGTCAGAGATTCAGAAATAAGTATTTACAGATTAGACGGGCCGTCTACTATCCCAAAGCGGGAGGTGATCGAGCAGTTCCGGTGGTGATGTTAGGACGCTTTTCGTGTTCTGACTGTCGAGTCGACTCTTCAAACCTTAAAAACTCGTGGAATACGACTGAGGGATGGATGGTATTTTCGGCGAGTAACTTCCTATTTTTCTTTCTTCCGGTCGCCCTTTCCATCGCCTTTTTTGCCAGACCGTCGGCCTTCAGGCCAAGCCTTCTTGTTTTGAGCCTGGTGTTCTACTACTGGTCCTCCGGGTCATATGTCATAATACTCGTCGCAGACCTGATGGTCGCCTATGTCGGGGCGCTCACCCTGGATTTCTGCAAGGGGGCTCGATCGAGAAAGGCAATTGCCGCGGTAGCAATAGCTCTCCCCGTCAGCTTGCTTGTGTTCTTCAAATATCTCGGCTTTGTCGCGGCCAACGTCGATTCAGTTGCCGGCAGTGGCCTTGCGATGAAATTCGCCGGCGTCGTTCTGCCAATCGGCATATCCTTTTTTACCTTCCAGGCATTGTCCTACCTGATCGACGTCTATCGTCGCGCAATTCCGGCTGAGCCCAATGTCCTGCTTTTTGGCACGTACTTTGCGTTTTTTCCGCATTTGATCGCTGGCCCGATTGTACGGTATCGCGACGTAGTCGAGGACTTTCGAGCGCCGAAGGTATCTCTGTCGAACTTCTCCGCCGGAGCCACCCGCTTCGCTCATGGTCTGATGAAAAAGGTGATAATAGCCGACGGCGTCGCGCCTATTCCGGATGCCATTTTTGCCGCCCCGCACGATTCCATCACCTTCATCTCAGCATGGCTGGCGGCCTCCGCCTATGGCATCCAGTTGTACTTCGACTTCTCCGGCTATTCGGACATGGCCATCGGCCTTGCCCGCATGTTCGGCATCCGCTTTGCCGAAAACTTTGAGAGGCCTTACGCCAGCCGTTCGATCACCGAATTCTGGCGACGTTGGCACATCTCGCTGTCGAGCTGGTTTCGCGACTATCTGTACATACCCTTGGGGGGAAATCGGCATGGCAGGATCGCGACCTATCGAAACCTGTTGATCGTTTTCGCGGTGACAGGTCTCTGGCATGGCGCCTCGTGGACGTTCTTTTGCTGGGGGCTGTTCCACGGGGTTTTCATCCTGGGCGAACGCGTCGCGACCGGCGCATGGCCCAAAGTGCTCGAGAAGGAATGGCTGCGATATGCCTACTTCCTGCCCGTTGTAACGCTGAGCTGGCCGCTGTTCCGTTCGACGTCGCTCGAGCAGGCAATTTCATTGTGGAAGGCGATGGCTTTGCCGGCCGCCGCCGGCGCATTCAGCCTTGATGCCGCAGCCCCGATAGCCACGACCAGCCTAATCGCCCTAGCGGCCGGTGCGGCGATCTATGTTCTGCCTGGCCGGCTCTCGTTCGGCCAGTTGCTGACAAGCGAGACCAGAGGCGATAGGCTCTATGTCGCCGGCGCCTGCTACACGGTTGTTGCCCTGCTGGTCTGTCAGGTGTTGGCGCTGAGCGGTGGCTACACCCCGTTTTTGTATTTCCAATTCTGATGACAACAGCAAAAAAAATATGCGACGCCATTGTCACCGCGGCTTTCGTGGCGGTGGTCGCGTCTCCGCTGCTGGTGCTTGCCGTGCGGGGGGCTGTTGAGCCCTATGGCCAGAGAGAATTTACGCCCTTTCCCCCAATGGAAGTGCTTTCTACCGGCTCGAGCGGCGCATTCGATCAGATGGCTTCCGCTCTTCTGGAGCGTTCCCAGCTAAAGAAATCGGCCATTTCGATTCGGAATACCGTTTTGCTGAAGATCGTTCACCAATACGACCACAACAACGTCGTTACCGGAAAGGACGGCTGGCTCTATTGGAAGGGCGATTGGTTCGAGGGCCAATGTCAAAAGAAATATGACGTGGAAATGGCCGTCTCCCGCATGGACGCCATGCTCGACGTTGCCGGCGCGTCCGGAATTGAGATGTACTTTGCGATTCCGCCCGACAAATCAACGGTCTATCCAGAATTTCTCGACCCTCATTTTGAAAAGTTATGGGCCTGCAAACAGCAGAGCGCCGACCTTTTGCGATCGACGATCAGGACCGAAGCGCCTCGCGTCATTGACCACCTGACCTCACAGCTGGATGCAAAAAGAAATTCAACGGGAGACAGGCTGTATAGCAAGGTGGACACCCACTGGACCTATGTTGGCGCTGCCATCGCCCTTCGCCAATTGCTGGTTGCGGTTTTTCCGGAGGCAAAAGAGATACAGCCGCCCGCACTGACCGGGAAAATGACGTTGCGCCAGGCAGATCTTGAAACACTGATGCTGTTGGTCGGCAACGGTGAAGCGGAAAGCGAGATCGACCGCCCGGCGGAAACAAAAGCGCTATCTTCGGTCAAGCAGTTCGATCAGGCGAGTTCCACCGTCATCCTGCATGATTCATTCTTTAAAAAAATCGTAGGCTTGACGGACCCTTTCCGACACGCGGTCGCAGTTGGTCTGGGTGCCGGTCAACAAGAGATCACGAACGCAATACTCGCCAGCAACCGGCTGATCGTCAGCCGTGTCGAGCGAGCGGTGGTTGAGTCGGCGCTGACCGGCCCTCTTTCATGGCCCAGCCCGCTGGGTCAGGCTCTGGTCAAACGCAACGAACTGGCTGCCATGGACTGCGGGGATTTTGCTCCTGCCTCCGGCGTGCCGAGGCTCCTGGCCATGGTTGCGGACGCAAACGGTTATCTCACCACTGCCCCCGATCCCCAAATGGTCACCACCGTGCCCGTCTCGGCTGGTGGTGGAAGAACCCCCTGCGTTCGGCTGCAGCTGACATTGAAAGTTCCCGATACATTCGAGATCTATTTTTCACCCCATGATGGCCCGGATGGAGCTTTTGTTGCCGGTCGCTCGATTCAACTGCCTCTCGACGCCGGCGACCACGCGATTGCGCTGGTTCTTCCTGACTATCTGGCGGGGCGTTCCATTCGTATCGATCCAGGCGATTCCGGGCAGCAGACGACCATGAGGGATGTAGAGTTTGGCTGGCGTTCCTCCGCTGGCGAAGCAATCCGATGATCCTGTTTCGGTGTCAGAGCCGCTCCGTCGCGCGCACTGCTGCAGGCGTCACCGGTGCGATGAGCGCGAACAGCTGCAAAGCAAACAAAGGGATCATTGTTGAATGTTGTGCACGGTATGCGGCGGAACCGAGTTCACGGCACACACAGTCCTGTGGCCACAACTGATCGATCAATGGCAACTCTCGCCCGCTGAAGTAAGCTATGTCGACCGTCAGCAAGGCGAAATTTGCGCAAGCTGCGGTGCAAATCTGAGATCGATAGCACTTGCCAATGCGCTGCGCGCCGTTTGCGGAACGACGCATATGCTACGGGATTTTGTCGTCTCTGCCGATGCTGCGCATGTTCGCATTCTGGAATTGAACGACGCCGGCACGCTCAATCCAGTTCTGTCCAAAATGCCGAAGCATGTTTTCGGTGCCTATCCGCAGGTCGATTTGCACGCCTTGCCCTGGCCCAATGATACTTTCGACATAGTTGTCCATTCCGATACACTGGAGCATGTCGCCAATCCCGTCCACGCGCTGGCAGAGTGCCGCCGAGTTCTCAAGCCGCGGGGTGCGCTCTGCTTGACCGTCCCGATCATCGTCGGGCGAATGAGCAGGGGGCGAACGGGCCTTCCGAAAAGTCATCACGGCAGCCCGCAAGAGAGCGGCGATGACTATGTGGTCCATACGGAATTCGGTGCCGATGCTTGGTGCTTCCTCATGGAGGCAGGTTATTCCGAGTTGACAATTTTTCCGGTGGATTATCCCGCAGCACTCGCAATGGTGGCGCGCAGATAGCTCAGGCATGTGGTTCGTCGAGGCGTATGGCCGGAGGACTATCTCGAGCATGCACACACAACTGGTGCTCCGGTTTCAGAGCGATATGATGCGAAGGTGGCGCAATCTGACGAGACGCTTCTGCTGGCGCAATTCATCGGTGGCGTTTGGTGAGGACCATGAAGAATACCAGGAAATCTGCGCTGAACTACACCGGCGAGCGTTATCATCCGGAGCTGCTGGACGAAATTCGCCAGGAGCATATGCATCGCTATGCGTGGGCGCGTGGCCTGGTTGACGGACTTGATGTAATCGACCTTGCTTGCGGGGAGGGCTTTGGTTCGGCCATGCTCGCTGCGGCTGCCCGACGGGTGATTGGCATCGACATTTCAGACAGCGCTGTCAGGCATGCCGAGTCACGATATCAGGTTCAGAACCTTTCTTTCCTATGTGCCGACGCAGTCAACCTGCCATTGGCCGATCACTGCGCTGATGTGGTCGTTTCCTTTGAGACCATTGAGCATCTGGCCAATCAAGCCGGCATGATGGCCGAAATTCGTCGCGTTCTCAGACCTGCCGGGTTTCTTATCATATCCTCGCCCAACACTGAGGTCTATTCACACCGACAGGGTCACGTTAACGAATTTCATATCAGCGAACTGACCGGCCAGCAGTTCGAGAATTTGTTGAGAGAGCAATTTCCTGCACTTCGGCTGTTTGGTCAGCGGTTGACCGTGGCATCGTCGATCCTGTCCTGTCAGGGTGACGCGGGCGGGATAGCCAGCGTTTTTCGCGACGGAAGCAGTGTTGAGAGGACCGCAGGCGAAATCCCTGATACCATGTACTACATCGGTGTTGCCGCCGCGAACGAGGCCAGCCTGCCAGCGCTGGAGGCCTCATTTCTGGTCAGCGCAAGCTATGATGTCTACTGGAAAATCTTCGACCAGATAGCAGCGACCGGAGCGGAGAACGACCAGTTCGCAAAGGAAGTTCAAGCCTTGAGAGGCGAAAGGGTCGAGCTCGTGGCGAGGACCGAACATCTGAGCCAGCAGCGAGACAGGGTCGCAACTGAAAACTTGTCGTTGGATGAAGCTCTGACATTTGCTGTCGAACATTTTGCCCATGGCGATAGGGAGGAGCACGGTACCATGCCGTTTTTCGATTCAGAATATTACCTCAGAAACAACCCCGATGTTGCGAGCGCAGGTGTGAATCCGCTCCTGCACTATCTGCGTTCTGGGCGGCGTGAGGGTCGCCTGCCGAGAGCCGCGGCACAAAACAACCAGGCGCAAGTCCAACAAGCCCCGGTCAAAGAGAATACAAGGGAGAGCGCCGTGGGAACCGTTGCCGTTGAGGAGATGGAGGCTGCGGCAAAACGATATGCCGCGATCTATCGGGTAAGTCCGGCGCTTCACTCCGAAGATCATATGTTGGCGCACTTCCTGAAGATGAACGCCGAGGGCGGTTTGAAATTCTATTTCAAGGGTGGGCTGGCCGACGCGGAACAATTGATGACGACGATCGAAGGCCTCGGCGTCGACATGGACAATCTGAGGGTTCTCGAATTTGCCGCCGGCTATGGGCGGCTCACCCGTCACCTGCAGAAATTATGCGACCTGACGGTAAGCGATATCCACCCAGAAGCGGTGGAGTTCGTGAGTAAACATTGCGGATGCCCGACCTATGTGTCGTCAAAAGACCCCGACCAGCTTAAGATTCCGGGTCAATTCAATGTCGTCGCCGTCATATCGCTTTTTTCCCATCTGCCGGATCGCACTTTTGGCAGATGGCTGTCGGCACTCTATGCGCTCGTGGCGCCAGGCGGTTATCTGATCTTTACGACGATCGGCGAATCCGCTCGTGCCATCAACCCAAAAATACCAACGCCAGGGCCCGATGGCATGGCCTTCGACCCCATGTCGGAACAGAAAGACCTGGACACGCAGGACTACGGCAATGCGACGGTTCATCCGCACTATGTCGGCGTTCAGGTCGGCAGGCTTCCGGGAGCACGGCTGATATCCTACAAGGCCGGCGTGTGGTGGAAGTATCAGGACCAGTACGTTGTACAAAAACCTGCTTGACGCTTTCGCCGCATCGCGGTGGTTCAAAGGCAAGGGGGAGGACTCAACGATGGAGCCAGTGAATGAACCGAGCCGCAACAGCGAGCCGGTCCGGTCGTCACAGGCGTTTGAAACGAGCGATTTCCTGCGGGCCCTCGCCAAAGTATGGGCAGACAGATATTCGGTTAGTCCCGAACTTCATGAGTATGACCACATTTTCGGCCATCTGGTCGCCCGGTTGTCGGCGGGCGAGGAGATGAAGATATTCGAGGCGCTGAAGCACTATTTCGAGAACGGAGCTGCCAACGCGCAACAGGTGCGCGAACTCATGGCATCACTGGGCTTGGCCAAGGACGCGAGGGTGCTGGAGTTCGCAAGCGGCTATGGACGCGTGACGCGCCATTTGAAGGACTTGAATTTCGTCGCATGCGACATCCACCCCGAAGCGGTGTCTTTCTGTGCGGATGTGTTGGGGGTCCCGGCGATTCCCTCCGCCAGTATCCCCGAAAATTGGCAGCCAGGCGAAAAGTACGATTTCATCTTCGCGATTTCGCTGTGGTCCCATCTGCCGGATGGCTTGTTCCAGCGCTGGTTGTCCTCAGTATGCGACGCGCTCAAACCGGGCGGCTATCTGATGTTCTCCACGCACGGGGCGCATGCAGCAACCGTCGTTCCCCAGCTTGCCGAAGTCATCAAGGATGGTCAGCAATACGGCTATCTGGATGGATCGGATCAGAAGGATCTCGATTCGTCGATCTACGGCTCCACCATCGTGTTACCGCCCTATGTGCTCAAGGCGATCTACAACGCCACGAAGGCGCGCGTCGTTTCGTTCAAGCCGGCCGGATGGTGGGGCTTGCAGGATGAATGGATCATCCGGGTTCCCTAACTTGTTTGTCCCTTTGGCGTAAGGCTTTGGCGGCTGGCTGAGACAGGCCTGCCGGCAGCCTGAGCGCCATGCGCCCGGTTCCGGGGCGTATGCACCTTGTTCCGCGGCGAGTGGGCAGCAACCGAAAGGGCTGGCCGATCGGACAGGAAGTCGACGATCTTCTTCATGGTTGCCCCGGAGAAAGCGTCGTCCCAGTTGGTCGGCCAATCGAGGTGCGAGCCTTGCAGTCGCCGGTCGTATTGATCGACACGCGAGATGGCGTCCTTGAGCCCGGCGATCACGCCTTCCAGCGTCGGCTCCACGGCGATGAGGTTGGTCGATATATTCCGCAGGCTCTTCGCCGTCTTGTTCTCGAACGTGTTGGTCACGGTCCACATTCCCGCCGACGCCATTTCAAGCGGCACCAGACTGGGATGCGGCGTCATCATGAGCGAGAGGCCGACATCATGGTGCGGCAACCGTTCGGTATAGGTTTGCAGATCGGTCTTGGGCATCATCTCCATGACCACATCGCGAGCCAGCCTGATCTTGCTGGCGCCGCCGATCGAGCCCATGCCGTAGAATTTCCACTTGCTGGCGTCGAAATCCGGGGAAGTGGCCAGTTCTGCGAGCGCTTTCAAGCCGAGTTCGAACAGGTTGCGCGATGCATGCGCTTCCGGACGAGCATAGAAAAGAATGCGCCGCTCGTGATGGCGCATGTCGTTCAGCGAGGGCGTGAATTTCTGGATCGCGTTGCGGAACACAGCATGGTGTTTTTCCGCGTCAGGCTGCGAGAATATGCCGATCTTGTTCAGCTTGAAAAAGTCGCGCAGCAAGGGCGTCGAGAAAAGCTGGAACTGCGGGAAGCCGTAGGACTGCCGGAACAGCGCGGCGATCGTGTTCATGGGCAGGAAATAGGGTTCGTATTCCTGGACCATGAACATGAAACGGTCCTGTCCCAATTGGCGGCTGGCATGGTGCGCGATATGCGCGCCCCAGCCATTGGTAGCGATGAAGCGATCGTCGGGATTGACGGACAATTCCTCCTTGCGGTCGTGCCGATGCTCGATTTCAATCTCGTCAAACAAGTGCTCGATGCAAGGGTAGCCTTTGATGCGCTCGCGAGCGAGCGCCAGGTCCAGTTCCGTATATTCCAGCGTCACGATCCGGACGAGAAAACCTTCCCGACGGAGCCGAAGCGCCAGACTGAACATGCCGATATAACCGCCGAAGATGTATTTGAAATCTATCGTGGCCAGGAGGATGTTGACGCGCTTTGGCTCGCGGCTCGACACCCGCAGCGTCAGCGGCTGGATGTTGTGAAAAATCCAGTTTGCCTCCATATCCTCAACGCGCGGTATTCCGCCGGGGATCGCGACATTCGGCGCGGTTGCAGATCCTGTAGCGACCCTGCGGGCATGCTGCAGGTATCGGGCTTTCTTCAATCGATAGGCGAGATTCCTTGCTCTGGCGCCGAAGGCGGCATTCATCAACAGTCCCTCGACGTTCAATGTCGAATGCCGCCGCAACATGCCCGAAAATTTCAGGCGAATCGGTTCGATCACACTGGTCGTCAGACGTAGGATTTGGTTGGTCGTCTTCTTCAGGCTTCCCGGCATTCCAGGATTTCGCAGCCGAAGTGTCTCTGCGAATACGGCCTTTTCCAGCGCCCCCGAGAAGTCCACGCGTGCTTGCTGCAGCAAGGTGCGACCGGCATCAAGCAAGGCGTGCTTGTTTCCTGCGCCTTTGAGGATGGCCCCTATTGAATGGGAAACGCCGGGGTAGCGTTTGACCACTTGCCCCACAACGTTCGCTCCATGCTGATGATAGTCGTACAAAGGTTCGTCGACATAGGAAATTCCGCCCGCAGCCTCGGCCGTAAGTGCAATCCATTGATCATGGTAGGCATCCATCAGCCGTTGCGGAAACGGCAGGATCCGGTCGAGAATGTCGCTGCGAAACAGGCTCGCGGCACCGGTCACAGAATTGGCCAGGAACAGCGAGAGGAAATCCGCGTATTCATTTTTGCGGTGGTTCCAATATGTTTCGGAGACAACCACATTGTCTGTAACGATGCGGCAGTCGCTAAACACGAGTTTCTTATTCGCCGGCAAAGTTTGAAGGAGCTTCGTGAGTTTGTCGGGGTGCCAATGATCATCCTGATCCGCCAGCGCAACGAACTCCGCATCGGCGGGTACTAGAGAAAGGCATTCTTCGAAGTTACTGTAGAAGCCCTTGCGTGCCTTGTTCCGCACATAGATAAACCGGCTGTCGTTTTCGATCATATCAAGAATATCGTCGCGACAGGCGGCTATAGAACTATCATCTGTAATAATGCAGATCCAGTTCTCATGATCCTGCGCGCGTATCGATCCGATCTGCTGCTTCAGAAGTTGCAAAGGCGGATTGTACGCTGCCATGCAGATGGCAACCTTGGGACCGTTCGCCGGCCATTCTACCGCCAGCGGGCGTCGGTTGCTCTCCGGCTGGAACTCGAAGACGCCAAGAGCTTGCTCGATGATCTTTCCCGATTTCAGCTCGGCACGAAGTCGCAATTCGCGGGTCTCCGGCGCTGTAATCTCATCGATCGGCAATATCGTGATGAACTCGGAAAACAGGCTACCGCCACTCGGGTCCTGCGCTGGATAGAAATATTGCAAAACGTCCGGTCGGGCCCAGGAATGGTTTCGGATTTCATGCTGCCTGGTTCCGTCCAGGACGTAGAGTCGTCTGATCGGATTGCCGGGACAAAAAGCCCAGCCCTGCAGGTACAGCGCGAGCCCCTTGCCGACGTGAATCGAACGACCGGAAGGAACGTCAATTCCGCACAGAAGCCTGGGTTCTGTTGGATCTGCAGGGGAGCGTGTTCCGGAAGGCAGTGCTTTGGGAGGCGGTGAATTGGCCTGGTCGATGACGGGCACTTTTCGAAAAGCAAAAAAATCAAAAAACTGCTGAATACCGAGACGTCCAGCTGTCGTGAGCAGAGAGCCAAGATTGGCTTTATTCGACGGATGATCTGTTCGAGCGGTCAGTATACCTCGTGTATTTACCAAGGCTCCACCCATCTATATTTCATTATTCGTTTTCATGTCACGTTTAGGGCGTGAAGGCTATACAGAATCCTTCGTCATCATCCATGCTTATGGGGGAAGGTTACCCCCCAAAGATTCATATCGCAATATGCTTTCTTCGATTATCTACAACTAGTATATTCTACTTCTGGTAGAATATATGACTTATGTTGCTCAATCGGAAAGTATGACGGGTTTCGCATCGTAATTGCAAAAAAATCGGGTTTTATGATTTCTATGACGACTGTCGTCTCTATGAGTAATTTTGGCATTTGTACGAAATTACAAATGATATGCCGTAAATATCGTTTTCCGGACGCATCTCTCTCCGCCATCAACAATCCGCTCATCCCTTCGCCGTTAATCGGCCACGAGCCATTCGTCGGCCAGACAGCGAGACCACGGTGTCCGATTTTATCGTCCTCAAGGCGATACTGATTGTCGCGCTCATTCCGCTGGAGCGGCTTTTGCCTCTGGACGAGGAGCAGTCACCGGCGCGGCGGCGAGGTCTCGCTTGCACCAGCCCGCCAGTCGGAGCGATCTGTCTCGCTAACTCGATTTTGGAAAGTCTGCGGTCTCCCGGAAAACCCGTCGCTCCAAGTCTATTCCATGTCGGGTACGTCGCCGCTGGCGAAAAGCACGGTCGGTGGTCCGTAGTCACCAAGCGCCGGGTCGGCATCGCGGCTCCAGGCAATCACACCGACATGCTTTGCGGCGAGCCCCTTGGCCGTTCGGACGGCGCGGTCCTCGCTCTGCTGGTCGACCGGCCCGAAGGCCGCGAACAGCTCGCCGTCCTCGCCGCGGTCAAAGGCGACGACGACGATCAGCTTCGGGTTCTTTTGGCCATCAGACATGTTGGGAACCCAGGGTCTGTTGAGTGCCGACGCACGAGGCTGCGGCACGGTGTGACGATGTCAACAGATCCCTATCATAGTATCGCGAATTGAGTCGCGTTCGGCTTCAGCTTCTGGTGAGATGGCGCCATGCGGGATCAACATTTCGACGAGCCGGTTCGCGTCGCGCTCGGCCGATCGGGGAACATCATCTTTACCGTCGAGCGCGTCGCCCAGGCGGCCGACATCCTGCTCAATCGCTGGCCGGCCAAGACAGGCCGCTTTCACATTGCCGCCCGAAAGGCCTGCCTCGCCACGCTGGAAGGGTTGAAGGAGGCGCGCTACGCCCGCGCGGCATTCATCAATGCGGCAATCGAGGCCGACATCCTGGTCGAGCGCGACAGGGTCGTCTAGCGCTGTAGCGAGATTGGCCTGGCTCGCTGTTCCTCCGGTTGTTGAAAAACGGCCCGCACCAACGCGGGCCGTTCAAAATGGCTCAGTGGTTTGCGTCCTGATGTCAGGCGGCGTAGCCACCATGGCCCCGAGCGACCGGCTTGACCGAGACGATCGGCGCGGCGGCAGGCCACAGCACACCCGCCGTGACGGCAAAGGTGATCAGGGCATCCCGCGCGGCTTCGGTCGAGATCTCGCCGGCACTTGCCGCCTCGCAGGCCTTTACGGCCGCGCCATAGCTCAGGCGCCGGCGCGACGGCGGAAACTCGGTCAGAAACTCATGCATTTCGGAGAGCGAGGCGAGCATGCGCTTGTGGCCGGCGCCAACGGTCACGGCAACCGGGGTGAAGAACATCCTGTCGTGCATTTCTGGCCTCTCGAGTTGGGCGGAGGTGACGGCGGTCGCCGCTCTCCGATCAGGGTCGGACGCCGGGAAACGCAGATGGTGGCCTGAGGTTCCAAAAATATCGAGATTTTTCGTCGGCGACATTCACGTAAAACGACATTCGTCGGTCGGCGCCAACAAGACTATTTCCACATGCCGCGCATGCGGGCACCGAGATCGACCTTGACCTCCGGCCGCCGGCGCGGATCGTCCTTCGCCTGCACACTGGCCCACGATGTCTGCTCGAAGACGGCAAGCAGCGAGGCCGGGATGAAGCGGGTCCGCGCGGCATAGATGTGGCGGTCGCCGCGCGCCTGCTGCTGGTGCGGGTAGAAGCGCTGCGGCAGCACCAGGTGCAGGCCGTCCTTGGCCCGCGTCATCGCCACATAGAGCAGCCGGCGCTCCTCCTCGATATCCTCCTTGGTGCCGACGCCGAGATCGGCCGGGATGCAGCCGTCGACGGTGTTGAGCACGAAGACGTTCTTCCACTCCTGACCCTTGGCCGAATGGATGGTCGACAGGATCAGATAGTCTTCGTCGCGATGCGGCGGGCCGGCCTGGTCGCTGGTGGCGTCCGGCGGGTCGAGCGTCAGCTCGGTCAAAAAACGCTCGCGCGACGGATAGCCCGACGCAATCTGCTCGAGCTGCAAAAGGTCCGCCCTGCGTGTGGTCGCGTCCTCGTGGATGCGCTCCAGATGCGGCTCGTACCAGAGCCTGATCCGTTCGAGGTCGGCCGGCCACTTGGCGCCGCCGCGCAGCCCGCTGTAGAGGTCGAGGAAGCCCGGCCAGGCTTCAGCGGCGCGCTGCGGCGGCCGGTAGCGGGCAAGGCCCATCGCCTCGTCGAGCGACGTCGCCATCGCCTCGACGATCTGCGAGGCGGCGGACGGGCCGATGCCCGGCATCAATTGCAGCACGCGGAAGCCGGCGACGCGGTCGCGCGGGTTCTCGGCAAAGCGCAGCATCGCCAGCATGTCCTTGACATGGGCGGCGTCGAGGAATTTCAGCCCGCCGAACTTGACGAAGGGGATGTTGCGGCGCGTCAGCTCGACCTCCAGCGGCCCGCTGTGGTGCGAGGTGCGAAACAGCACCGCCTGCGCCTTCAGCGCCGTGCCCGCCTCGCGCTCGCCCAGGATCGCCTGGCAGACATAATTCGCTTGCTCGGCCTCGTCGCGCACGCTGACCAGTTGCGGCTTCTGCGACGACCGGCGTTCGGTCCACAGGTTCTTGGTGAAGCGCTCGGAGGCTTCGCCGATCACCCCATTGGCGGCGGCAAGGATCGTCTCGGTCGAGCGGTAGTTGCGCTCCAGCATGACGATCTCGGTCGGCCTGGCGAACTGTTTGGGGAAATCGAGGATGTTGCGCACTTCGGCGGCGCGGAACGAATAGATCGACTGCGCGTCGTCGCCCACCACGGTCAGCCCGGCGCCATCCGGCTTCAGCGCCGTCAGGATCGAGGCCTGCAGGCGGTTGGTGTCCTGGTATTCGTCGACCAGCACATGGTCGAAGCGGGAGCCGAGATGCGCCGCGATCTCCGGCTCGGCCGCCATCTGCGCCCAGTAGAGCAGGAGGTCGTCGTAATCGAGCACATTCTGCGCCTGCTTTGCCTCGACATAGGCCGCGAACAATTCCTTGAGCTGGTCGGCCCAGCCGGCGCACCAGGGAAACGCTGATTCGAGCACCTCGCCGAGCGGCGCCTGCGCGTTGACGGCGCGCGAATAGATCTGCAGGCAGGTGCCCTTGGTCGGGAAGCGGCTTTCGGCCTTGGAAAAACCCAGCTCGTGCCGGGCTAGGTTCATCAGGTCGGCGGAATCCTCGCGGTCGTGGATGGTGAAGGCCGGATCGAGGCCGATCTCCAGCGCGTAATCGCGCAGCAACCGGGCGCCGATGCCGTGAAAGGTGCCGGCCCATGTCAGCGCATCGGTGATGATGGAGGCATCGCGGCCCAGCACCTCGCCGGCGATGCGCTGGACGCGTTTGGCCATTTCCGATGCGGCCCGGCGCGAAAACGTCATCAACAGGATGCGCCTGGGGTCGGCGCCTTTGACGATCAGATGCGCGACGCGGTGCGCCAGCGTGTTGGTCTTGCCGGAACCTGCACCCGCAATCACCAGCAGCGGCCCGGCAATCTGGCCGTCGCCATGCTCAACGGCCAGCCGCTGCTGGTCGTTCAGCTTGGCGAGATAGGCCGGCTGGAAAGTCGAATCACGGGCGACGATGGTCATCGCCCATCAAGCATCGTTTCCGCTTTGTTCGCAACGGGGCGGCATTCCGCAGAGCGGGGACAGCCGAGGAACGACGCTGCGGGCTAACGCAGAGGGTCGACACCTATCGCCGCAGACTGTCGCCGCAGCGCCTCGCGATTGGCCTTCGATGGCATCAGCAGCGGATCGACATTGCCCGGCACGTCGTCGATCAGCTGTTTCGTGACGCGATAGGCCACATAGGCGATGGTTCCGGCGATAAGCAGACGGATCATGGTTGCACCTCCATTGGTTTAGACCAACCGGGGAGGCGGCCTTAGGTTCCGCGATTGTCCTGCAACATTGAGTCCACGCAACCAAATCGGGCACCGCGTCGTTGTCCAACGAGAGGAGGTTGCGATGAAAAAGCTCCCGATCTTGCTCGTCCTGGCGGCGGCGCTGGCTGTCGCGGGTTGCGACAACAATGTTCCACCAACCAAGGCCACTGGTGGCGATCAGAATCGTCAGGTCGCTCCCACGCTCAAGCCGGCAACAGGCGCTGAACCGGCTACGCCAACCGCGCAATGACGATCGGGGCAGGGTGGGGAAAGGAGGCCGGCGCCGCTTGGGAGGTTGCCTGATAGCGCCGGCCAGGCGGATATCAGGTCCGCCGCGCGGCGGAGGATAGCTGAGTCTTTCCCTTGCGTCATGGTGCTATTGCGGACGGCCGTTTGACCACTCGCAGAAGGGTCAAGGCGCGAGAAAGCCGGGCAACGCGGCGGCCTGCTTTACCCAGCTCGCCATCTGCGCCTCGTCGAGCTCGTCGCCTTCGCGGATGTCGATGTAACGCGTGTCCTTGCCCTTGCTGGCGCCGGGCGGGATCGGTCGCAGCGACATGCCGCGGAAGAAGGTCACCTTGACGTAGTGCGTGAAGCAATGGACGCCGAGGAACCAGCCTTGGCCCTCCATGCCGTACAATGGCGAGTTCCATTTGACCGCCTTGCGCACGCCGGGGAGGGTACGCACGATGAGCGCGTCGAGGCGGTGCCCGACATGCCGTTTCCAGCCTGGCATTGCGGCGATGTAGGCCTGCACCGGGGCGTCGCCGTCCGCCTTCGCGATCTGAGGGTTGCCGCCCGAGAGGAGCTTCATAGGCTCGGCCTTCGCGCCTGCCTTCGGCAGCGCCTCGGCCTTGTTCGTCTTGGCCGCTTCCCCAACACGCTTCATGTCGTCTGCTTCTGTACCTTCGCTCGCGTGCCCGCAGGTGCTTTCTTTTTCGATTTGGCCTGATTGTAATCAATAGCGGCGCAGATGAGATTTTTCAGAGCCTGCTCATCGATCTCATCGTCCTCGAAAAGATCGATGGCTCGCCACACCTTGCCGCCAAAACCGGCGTTGAAGAGCTTGTCGGGATCCGCGAGGCTCGCGCCATGGGAAAAGGTAAGCTTCACCTTGTCCTTGTGGGCGTTGCCGACCGCGATCATTCCGTCGCGAGACCACACCGGGCTTCCCATCCACTTCCATTCCTCGATGATACCAGGGTCGGCTTCGAGGATGCACTTGCGGATGCTGGCGAGCTTTTTGCCACGCCAGTCTGAGAGCCCCGCGATCAGCTGATCGATTTGTTGTGATGGGTTCATTGCATGCCTCGAACTCTTGTCTCTCGGTGCGATTTGCCTGCGGCGGTCTTCGCGATCACCGCAGCCTCGTCGTCGGCCTTCCTGGGCGTCTTGCTTGCCATTGCGCTCAAGCGCCGGCGCGCCGTTCGCCACGCCATCTGGTGGCATAGGGTAGCACGAACATATAGAGCCCCGTGAACAGCAGCAGGAAGAGTGGCAAGAGCGGCGCGTAGACCACCCAGGCGGGAGGTTGCCCCAATCCCATGGCGACGAAGTTGGCGATGACGGTCGCCGTAAAGGCGATGGACAACCAACGGTGACTCTGCCGGATCCAATTGTTCCAGTTCAATGCAACCTCCTTTGAAAAACGAACAAGGCCCGCCCTACCAGCGCGCCAGCTGGGTGATCTGGATGAGGTTGCCGCAGTTGTCGTTCAGCTGCGCGATGGTCGAGCCGGTCACCTGGGTCGGCGGCATGGCAAACTCGGCACCGCGCGCCTTGATGCGCTCGTAGTCGTCGTTGACGTCGTCGGTGAAGAACATGACCGCGGGCTGACCCTGCTGGAATATGGCTTGCTGGTAAGCCTTGGCCGCCGGGTTGTCGTTGAGCGCGAGTTGCAGCTCGGTTCCATCAGGCTCGTCGGGTGAGGCCACGGTCAGCCAACGATAGGGCCCGTTGCTGAAATCGGCCTTTTTGGTAAGGCCCAGCACGTCGGTGTAGAAGCGCAGGGCGTTTTCCTGGTTGTCCACGTACACGCTGGTCAACTTGATCTTCATTGCAATTGCTCCGTTGTTGCGTTTGGGTGTGCCGCTCTGGAGACAGGGCCTGCTCTGATTTGCGTCGGCAGACTTCAATCTGTCCGCGCCAGGACCTGTTCCAGATTTGCAAAGAACTGCCGCCACCCGGCATGGGCGCCGCCATAGGCCTGCTTCTGATCCGGCCGGAAGCCCGACTGCTCCATGCGCAGGTGAGTCCCCGCGCTCGTTGGCGTGAGCGTAAAGGTCACCACGCTCTCTAGATTGTAGGCGGCATCGTCGTGCGCAAAATTCCAGGTGTAGGAGAGCGTCTTGTTCGGCTCGACGGCGAGGACCTCGCAGTCCAACACGCCGCCCCAGTCTCCGCTCAGATTGAAACTATGGCCCACGACAGCTCTAAAATCGTTCTTCATCAGCCACTCCGCGATCAGGTGCGGTTGTGTCAGCGCGCGCCAGATCTTTTCCGGCGGGTAAGGGATTTCACGTTCGACAATGACCGAACGCCTTTGCGTCGCGGTATTGCTCATTGGTCCATCCTTTTCAGCAGATCTTCGAGGTCGTCGAACCGGCTTTCCCAAAACCCGGCCATCTCACTTGTCCAGTCGAGCAGCGGTGCAAGCGCGTTGAGCTGCGCGCTATAGTGGGTCTGTCGTCCTTCATGGCGGTCGCGCACCAACCCGGCCTGCCTAAGCACGCCGAGATGCTTTGAAACGGCCGGTTGTGAGACCCCGGACTGCGCTGTCAGCGCCCCCACTGTCTGTTCACCTTGGCGGCACAGGCGCTCGAAAATCCCCCGACGCGTCGGATCGGCCAATGTTCTGAAGAGCATATCGTGAGCGTTCGTCATGTGAGATCGATAACCCGCTGGCTATTGATTGACGTATAACCGCCGAGATATATGTGAGTCAAGTGAGACCATGGAACGGCACATGGTTCTTGTCGGATGCGGGGGCGTGTCGGCGGACAATCAATCCGATGCTGGCTTAAGCAGATGGCTGCAGAAGGCCGTCGCCGTTCAGCCGCTGGTCTCGAGATCCAGCTGGCTCTGCGTCATCGCCGCCTCGGTCATTACCCAGTGCTTGAACAGCGCCACCTTGCGCGCGGCAAGCGCCTTGTCCGGGCAGACGAAATACCACCCGGCCGTATTCGGGTGGTGGATGGCGAACGGAGCGACCAGCCTTTCGGCGCGGATGTCGCTGGCCATGTAGGCACGGTTGGCCACGGCAAATCCCAGCCCGGCATTGGCCGCCTCGTAGGACATCATGCACGAGTCAAAGAAGATGCTCTTGGCTTCATCGAGTACGGAACTGGCGCCGGCGAAGCCGAGCCAGGATTCCCAGTTCTGGGTGCAGGTGTCGGAATGCAGCAGCGTGAAGTATCTGAGATCGTCCGGCGTCACTTTCGACAGCGGCTTGTGGCCGAGAACCTGATGGAAGAGTTTGCGGCTGCACACCGGCGTCAGGTCTTCTCTGAACAGCAGTTCGGATTGCAGGTCGGGAAAGCTGCCGTCGCCATAGCGGATTTCGACATCGAATTCGGACGTCGGGAATTCGTGCGTCGCGTAGGAGGTTGCAACGTGCAACTCGATCTCGGGATGTTGCTGCTGGAACAGTGGCAGGCGCGGAAACAGCCAGCGCGCCGCAAATGTCGGCAGCACCGATATTTTCAGCACATGCTCCTGCGACTGCCCGGTCGCTTCCATGCTCGCCGCGACGATGCGCTCGAGCGCTTCGCGAACCCGCGACACATAGGTCTCGCCCTCGGGCGTCAACGAAACGGCATTGCCGCCGCGCAGGAAAATCTTGAAGCGCAGCTGGTCCTCCAGGCTCTTGACGCGCTGGCTGACCGCCGAAGCGGTTATGAATTGCTCTTCTCCGGCGCGCGTAAAATTCTTATGCCGCGCAGCACTCTCCACGATTTTCAGCGAATTGAGGTTGACCTGACTGAGCAGACGCACGGGTTTCGACCTTAAGCTTGGCTTACGGTAGCACCAGCATTCCTAATTTTACAGGGGGGGCTAATTTAATCAACTGTCATTTAAGTCCCGCCCCCATCCTGGAGAAGTAACATGAACGCACATAGCATTCCCGAACTGCGTTACGCGATGAGTCGCGAAGCCATCATCGGTCACGAAACGGCGTGGAAGATCTCGAGCTTCGGTGTCGCGCAGTATCGCCATGGCTATGATCCGGCACTGCTTGCCGCGATCGAGGAGGCTGCGCTGAAGCTCAAGGGCAGCCACGCCGTTCACAAGCATCTCGATCTCACCTTCATCACTGGCGCCGACCGCTTCATTCCGGAGATCAAGGAACTCCTGCATGACAAGCTGCGTCTGGAGCGGCTGTCCGACATGATGGGCACCAAGCTGGAGCCGTATCCGCTGTCGATCGTCGGCTCGACCGTCACCTTCATGAATCCCAGGGATGGCGCCGTCGACTGGCATTGCGACGGCGTTCCGGTCACCGAACTCATTCCGCTGTCGATCAGCGACCCGCTGGTCGGCGGCCATCTCGAAATCTACTGCGACGATTCGGAAACCGGCCGTGCCATCCTCGAAACCGGCCGCGAGATCCCGCGCAACCGCGTCATGCGTATCGACCACAAGATGAACTACGCCACGCTTGGCCAGTTCCTCGGCGTCCTGCATCGCACAGCCCCCATCCAGCTTGGCGAGCGCGTTACGCTGGTGCTGAACCAGCGCTCGGTGGCCAAGCCCTATGTCGACGACAACCGCATGTTCTATCTTGCTGCCGACAACGATCATGACCGCGAATGGGTCAACGAACTGGCCGAGGATGTCTGGACCAACCAGCTGCCGGCCTATCGCCGGTTCGAAGAGGAACGTCCGGTGCCGGTAGCCACGGATGCGCCGGTTTCGGGCGGGGCAAGGGACACATGGTAGCCAAATCCGCGCTGGTCTTTGCCGCCGGCGCGGTCGCCTTGTGGTCGACCAACGCACTGGTCGGCAAATCCCTGCTGGCAAACTATCCGGTATCGCTGGTGCAGTTTCTGCAATTCGTCGGAGCGGCACTGGTCTTCGTCACTATCCGATTGATGTCTAGGGAGAACGTCCGGTCGGAAAATGCCCCGCCGGAAAACGCCGTGCCAAAGGACATCATCACGGCGGCGAAGGCCGCACTGGTGCCGGTCGCGGTCGGCTTTGTCGGCCTGGTCGGCACGATGGTGCTGCAATACATTGCTTTCGCCTCGATGCCGGTGATCGAAGCCAACCTCGTCGCCTACACCTGGCCGTTGATGGTCGCTGCGGCGGTGATCGTCCTGGAACACCCGCGACGCCCGGTGCTGCTCGGGCTGACCGCCGCGCTTGGCTTTATCGGCGTGGCGTTGGTGATTTCCGGCGGCCGCGAAGCTTCCTGGTTCCAGGGCAATCTTGTCGGTTACCTCGCAGCCTTCGGTTCGGCACTGTGCATGGCCTTCTACTCGATCGTCGTCGGTCGCCTTGCCGCCTCGCCGGACCGGCTGCTTTTGCCGTCGGCCCTGATCGGTGTGGTTCTGACGCTGCTGTGGTGCGTTCATGACGGCATCGTCTGGCCGACCGCTGCGGATCTGCTTCTGGGGCTCTATCTCGGGGCCGGTCCGATGGGGCTCGGCTACTACTTCTGGTCGCGCGCCCTCAAGCTCGAAGGCGGCGGCAAGGTTGCGATCGTCGCCTATCTTACGCCGATCGCCTCGACACTTCTGCTGACCCTCTCCGGCGAAAGGCTGACGATGACGGCGATTGCCGGTGCCGTCCTCGTCATCGGCAGCTGCATTGCGGTGGGCGTCGAACGCTCGGAGGCTGGAAACCATGCTTGACGACGATGAACGTCTCGCCAGACAGGAAGCGTACTGGCTGATCAGGGAGTTCGGGGCCGAAGCGCCACTTTACGCCGCGATGAAGGCGGAAAAGGCGATCGAGCACAGAGATTTCGGTCGCTGCGCCCATTGGAAGCGTATTCTGGAGATACTGGCCGACTCCAGTCCCGCCAAGTCTGCGGATTCAAAGTCTGCCGCTGCCAAGTATTAGATTTTCTAATTTGCACGGCCCGAGTCTTCGGTAGAAACATCATCTCGTTCCGAGTCTTGATGGTTTACTGAGATTTGGGCGTCCCGTTGGGGGGATGAATTTAAATCGATACATCAAGAAAACTCTAGAAAAAGTCGGCGATTTACAACCGACGGGAGAAAAAAGAATGTCCAGTATCGACAACAAGACAGCTATCGAACTAACCGCCGACATCGTCTCTGCCTATGTCGGAAACAATCCGCTTCCGGCATCCGGCCTGCCGGATTTGATCGCCAGCGTCAGCGCATCGGTTCGCAAGCTGGGCAGCATGGCCGAAGCGGAAAGCGTCACCCTCACTCCAGCCGTCAACCCGAAGCGGTCGGTGTTTCCCGACCACATCGTCTGCCTGGAGGATGGCAAGAAGTTCAAGTCGCTGAAGCGACACCTCAGCACCGACCATCATCTCAGCCCGGACGAATACCGGGCCAAGTGGGGTCTGCCGCCGGATTACCCGATGGTGGCGCCAAACTACTCCGCCACCCGCTCGGCGCTGGCAAAATCCTCGGGGCTTGGCCGCAAGCCGGCCACGCCTGCCGCCGCAGCCAAGGTGACGAAGCGCAAGGCAAAAACCTGAGCGCAGGCCGACCGCCGAAAAGCGGTCGTCGCTTGCAGTATCAGTCATAAACGGCGCGCTGTCGGCGCGCCGTTTTATGCGCATTGTGCGGTCAAGGCCGGGCTTGTCGGCCGCAACGGCACCGGCCGGCAGCTCTTACCTTCATCGCCTTATCTGGGGCTGGTCATGCAGGACCACGCTCAGCAACGAACTATGCACCACAAGCTTTCCATTGTAGTCGATGAATCCAAGTTCGCGGAACTTGTTCATGAAGTAGCTGACTCTCGGTCGCGTTGTGCCAATCATTTCGGCAAGCGTTTCTTGGTTGACCTTGCCGAGAATGGGTTCGGGCTTCCCTTCCTTGCCGAAATTTGCCAGCAATAGAAGCGCACGTGCCAGGCGCTTTTCGCTCGAATTGAAAAGCTGATCGACCAGATCCTCTTCCACGCGGATGGTTCGCGCCAGAAGGTGGGCGATGAACATTTCCGAAAAGGCCGGCTCGTCGTGCAGAACGCGCATGATCGCCTTCTTGTCGAGGCGCATGATCTCGCAATCCGTCATCGCATTTGCCGTGGCCATGCGTCGTGTCTGGCCGGCCAGGCAGCCTTCGCCAAAGAAATCGTCGGTCCCCATTATGGCGACGACGGCTTCCTTTCCCTGTTTGGAGAGGACGCTGACTTTGACCTGACCCTCGTTGATGTAGAAGACCGAATCCGCGACATCGCCTTGCGAGAATATCTTCTGGTTGGGTCCATACCATGTGATCGTTCGCCCAAGATCGGCTTTCGCCAAAAATGCCTTCGGATCGAATGGCTGATCTGATTTTCCTTCCATCAATGCCCCCATCCACCGACAAGGTTCGATTTCTTTGCGGATAATATCATGACGCCGGCAAGGCATCAGCCTCGGTGAAACAAAATCCGGTCAATTTTGACCAGACGCGGCGCGCCGCGAAGGCTATCCAGTTGCGATCGGCGTCATTCGGGTTATCCCTCCCTCCCGATCTCCTGGCGTCTTGATGAGTCTCCGGCCGGGGCTTTTCGCCAGGCAAGGCATGCCCGGCGGCTCGACGCCGACGACTTGATGGTGGTGGGAAGCAGAACGCCAGTCGCAACACTTACGTTACCCAAGCGTCGAACTAACCTAACAGTGCTAAGTGTCCGCGGCCAGGGTTTGCTGGGCGGCCAGGGTTCGCTGGGATGCGATTTCCTCTCGCAGCGTGTCGGCAATCTCCGCCAGGCTGTGTCCGGCCTCGGGATGGGCGTCGTGCAACAGGCCGGCAACGGTTGCGACGTCCAACCTGCGTCGACGCCGCCCGGCATCGGAAACGGCATCCGCGATCTTGAGCGCCAGGGGAAGCGCGGGCATCCTCGAAACTCCAATGCCACTCTGGTTCATTCGGGTCCGACTGAGAGTTTGTACGCGCCTCCCGGTTTCCGCTTCAAGCCAGCTTCCGCCGCCATGCTGAAAATCCCCGGCCGGGGTTTCTGCTGACGTAACCAATCGCGGCGGGGGGGTTGGGGGCAATTGGATTTTCGTCAGCTATCCAAGGTTTAGGCCGCACGCCGGGCGCCAGTCTGTTCAATATTGACCACCGGGCGCAGACGGCCGAGCCGATAAACATTGACTTCTAAGCCATCCTTATACGGCCAACCCAGAGCGAACTTGTTCGTCTCTTGGTCCGCAAGGCCTTGCGAAGCGCCGGTCTCCCGTGCAAAAGCGCCGCTATGCTTGTTATTTCAGACCTTTCGCTCCGCATGGCCGGACGCCTGCTTCTCGACCATGCCTCGCTGACCTTGCCGGCCGGCACCAAGGCCGGGCTTGTCGGCCGCAACGGCACCGGCAAGACGACCTTGTTCAAGGCCATCACCGGTGACCTCGCTTCCGAGACCGGTTCGATCAGCCTGCCCAAGAACACCCGCATCGGCCAGGTGGCGCAGGAAGCGCCCGGCACCGAGGATGCGCTGATCGAGATCGTGCTCAAGGCCGACCTTGAACGCTCGGCTCTGCTCGAGGAGGAAAAGACCGCCACCGATCCGCACCGCATCGCCGACATCCACATGCGATTGGCCGATATCGACGCGCACTCGGCCGAGTCGCGCGCGGCCACCATTCTCGCCGGCCTCGGTTTCGACGATGCGGCGCAGCGGCGCCCGGCCTCCTCCTTCTCCGGCGGCTGGCGCATGCGCGTGGCACTTGCCGCGGTGCTGTTTTCCGAACCCGATCTTTTGCTGCTCGACGAGCCGACCAACTATCTCGATCTCGAAGGCACGCTGTGGCTGGAAAACTATGTGTCGAAATACCCGCACACTGTCTTGCTGATCTCGCACGACCGCGATCTGCTCAACCGCGCCGTCAACTCGATCGTCCATCTCGACCAGAAGAAGCTGACCTTCTGGCGCGGCGGCTACGACCAGTTCGAGCGCCAGTACACCGAGCAGAAGGAGTTGCAGGAAAAGGGCCGCGTCAAGCAGGAAGCCGCGCGCAAGCACATGGAATCCTTCGTCGAGCGCTTCCGCGCCAAGGCGTCGAAGGCCAGGCAAGCGCAGTCGCGCATCAAGGCGCTGGAGAAGATGAAGCCGATCGCCGCGATCGTGAACGACACGGTGCGGCCGTTCTCCTTCCCCGAGCCGGTCAAGACCGTAGCCTCGCCGATCGTGGCGCTCAACAACGTCAATGTCGGCTACACCGAAGGCCAGCCGATCCTGAAGAAGATGACGCTGCGCATCGATGCCGACGACCGCATCGCGCTGCTCGGCGCCAATGGCAACGGCAAGTCCACCTTCGCCAAACTTCTGTCCGGCCGGCTGAAGCAGGAGACCGGCACCATGACTGTGGCGCCGGGGCTGAAGGTGGCGATCTTTGCCCAGCACCAGCTCGACGATCTCCGCCCTGAAGAAAATGCCTACGAGCATGTCCGCCGGCTGATGCCGGAGGCGCCGGAATCCAAGGTGCGCGGCCGCGTCGCCCAGTTCGGCCTGACCACAGAGAAGATGAACACCGCCGCCAAGGACCTGTCGGGCGGCGAGAAGGCGCGGCTGTTGATGGGCCTGTCGGCCTTCGAGGGGCCGAACCTGTTCATCCTCGACGAGCCGACCAACCATCTCGACATCGACAGCCGCGAATCGCTGATCCATGCGCTGAACGAGTTTCCCGGCGCCGTCATCTTGATCTCGCACGACCGCCATCTGCTCGAAGCGACTGCCGACCGGCTGTGGCTGGTCAAGGACGGCGCGGTCAATCCTTATGATGGCGACCTGGAAGACTACAAGACGCTGGTCACCGGTGTATCAGGCGACCGTCGCGGCAAGCGCGAGGCCGAGAAGGCGTCAAAAGCCGACCGCCGCCGCGATGCGGCGGCACGGCGCGCCGCCTTCGAGCCGCTAGCCAAGGAAATCCGCGCCACCGAGGCGCTGATGGACCGCATCCGCAAGCGCATCGACGGCATCGAGGACGAGCTTTCCAATCCGGCGGTCTATGAAAAGGACCCGTCAACCGCGACGCGGCTGGCCAAGGAGCGCTCGCAACTAGCCCAGACCCTTGCCGGCCACGAGGAAAAATGGCTGTCGATGTCGGCGGAGTATGAAGAAGGCACGGCGGAGTGAGTGCGTAGTCTCCCCCCTCGTGGGGGAGATGCCCGGTAGGGCAGAGGGGGGCGCTGTCCCGCCAACCTGTCAGCCTTTCTTGCAATCTCCCACCGCTGGCTTCCGTGACGAATAGATAGGCCGCGATCCTTCGCGCCCCCCTCTGTCCTGCCGGACATCTCCTCCACAAGTGGGGAGATTGGCTAATCGTCTGGCCCTACACGCGCCCTTTGAAACCCGCTAGACATGCCCGCATGAATCAACACGCCAAGCTTCGCATCGGCCACTCCGCCTGTCCGCATGATTGCCCGTCGACCTGCGCGCTCGAGGTCGAACTGCTTGACGATAAGCGCATCGGCCGCGTCCATGGTGCCAAGGCCAATAGCTACACATCAGGCGTCATCTGCGCCAAGGTTGCCCGCTACGCCGACCGCGTCCACCATCCGGACCGGCTGCTGAAGCCGCTGATCCGCGTCGGCGCCAAAGGCGAGGGCGCCTGGAAGGAAGCGAGCTGGGAGGCGGCACTCGATCTCGTCGCCGAGAAATTCATAGCGGCCGAGGAAAGATACGGCTCGGAGACGGTGTGGCCTTACTACTATGCCGGCACGATGGGGCTGGTGCAGCGTGACGGCATTGACCGGTTGCGCCACGCGAAAAAATACTCCGGCTTTTTCGGATCGATCTGCACCAATCTGGCCTGGACCGGCTGGATGGTGGGCGCCGGCGCATTGCGCGGGCCCGACCCGCGCGAGATGGCCAAATCCGACTGCGTGGTGATCTGGGGCACCAATGCCGTGGTCACGCAGGTCAACGTCATGACCCACGCCATCAAGGCGCGCAAGGAACGCGGGGCGAAGATCGTCGTCATCGACGTCTATGAGAATGCGACGATGAAGCAGGCCGATCTCGGCCTGCTGCTGAAGCCCGGCACCGACGGCGCGCTGGCCTGCGCGGTCATGCATGTGCTGTTCAGGGAGGGGATGGCCGACCGCGCCTATCTGGAAAAATACACCGACGACCCGAAGGGGTTGGAAACGCATCTCAGGACAAAGACTCCCGAATGGGCCGCCGACATCACCGGACTATCGGTCGCTGAGATCGAGGCCTTCGCCCGCCTCGTCGGCACGACAAAGAAAACCTATTTTCGTCTCGGCTATGGCTTTGCGCGCCAGCGCAACGGCTCGGTCAACATGCACGCGGCGTCCTGCATCGCCGCGGTCACCGGCAGCTGGCAGTATGAAGGCGGCGGCGCCTTCCATTCCAATTCGGGTATCTTCAAACTCAACCAGGATGTGCTGGAAGGCACGAAGATGCGCGATCCCAGCATCCGCTATCTCGACCATTCGCGCATCGGCCCGGTGCTGACGGGTGCGAGCGACGCGCTCTATGGCGGACCGCCGGTGACGGCGATGCTGATCCAGAACACCAATCCGGCCAATGTCGCGCCTGAACAGCGGCTGGTGAGGCAAGGTTTCTTGCGCGACGACCTTTTCACCTGCGTGCACGAGCAGTTCATGACCGACACGGCCAAGCTCGCCGATGTCGTGCTACCGGCGACGATGTTTGTCGAGCATGACGACGTCTACAAGGGCGGCGGCAACCAGCACATCACGCTCGGGCCGAAACTGATCGACCCGCCGGAAGGGCCGCGCACCAACCATTTCGTCATCGAGGAACTGGGAAAACGCCTCGGCATCGCCGACCGGCCAGGTTTTGGCCTGACCGAGCAGCAGCACATCGACATCATTCTCGGCAAGCGCGGGCTGGGCAGCTTCGACAGCTTGAAGGAAGAGAAGTGGGTTGACCTGCAGCCGGATTTCGACACCGCGCATTTCGTCAACGGTTTTGGCCATGCGGACGGAAAATTCCGCTTCCGCGCCGACTGGACCGGGCAGGCCGCCCCCAACCGGCCGCCGAAAAGCATGGGCCTGTTCGGGCCGGTGGAACAACTGCCGGAATTTCCTGATCACGTCGATCTGATCGAGGTTGCGGATGAGGCGCACCCGTTCCGGCTGACGACATCGCCGGCGCGCAACTTCCTCAACTCGACCTTTGCCGAAACGCCGGTGTCGAAGGCCAAGGAAGGCCGGCCGGAATTGTTGTTGCACCCCGACGATGCGGCAGCCCTTGGGCTCGCCGATGGCGGCCGCGTCGAGGTCGGCAACACGCGCGGCGAAGTGGTGCTGCACGCCAAATTCTTCGACGGCATCAAGCGTGGCGTCGTCATCGCTGAAGGCATCTGGCCAAACAGCGCCCATGAACGCGGCGAGGGCATCAACGTTCTGACCGGCGCCGACGCCCCGGCGCCCTATGGCGGTGCGGCACTCCACGACAACAAGGTCTGGCTGCGTAAGCCTCAGGACCTGGGCGCCTAGCGGTTTTCGCAATCGGCATCTGGCCCAAGCGCGTCATGTCGCGGCTGCCAGCTCCCGCGTCTATAGAGACATTCTGTCAGTCGAGACGAGGGAGGATGTCATGGCCAAGGTTTCGCTCCTGGGCATACCGCATGACGAATACTCGTCCTATCTGCGTGGCGCAGCCGCGGCGCCGCCGCTGATCCGGCGCGAATTGCACAGCGACGCCCACAGCTCGTGGAGCGAAACCGGCTTCGACCTGACCGACCGGTTTGTCGATCATGGTGACATCGACTTCGCCGGCGCGGGCGACCCCTGGGAGCGGATCGAGAGCGAGGTCGGCCGCGCGCTGGATGCCGGCCATCCGCTGATCAGCCTCGGCGGCGATCACGCGATCGCATGGCCGGTTCTGCGCGCCGTGCGTCGCCGCCAGCCCAGCCTGACAATCGTCCAGATCGACGCCCACCCCGACATGTATGATGCCTATCAGGGCAATCTGCGATCGCACACCTCGTCCTTCGCCCGCATCATGGAGAAGCGGCTCGCCGACCGGCTGATCCAGATCGGCTTGCGCACCCTCAACGACGAGCTTCGCGACCAGGCCAAGCGTTTCGGCGTCGAGGTGATCGAGGCGCGTCACTTCGGCGAGGATCTGCGGCTGGACCTCAAGACGCCCGTCTACCTCTCGGTGGATCTCGATGGCCTCGATCCGGCGTTTGCGCCCGGCGTCTCCCACCGCGAGCCCGGAGGTCTCACGACCCGCCAGGTGATCAGCCTGATCCAGGGGATCGACCAACGAATCGTCGCCGCCGATGTCGTTGAATACAATGCGAGCCAGGATGTCTCCAACCTGACAGCGCTGGTCGCCGCCAAGCTGGTGAAGGAGATTGCCGGCATGATGCTGAAAACGAATGGTGCTGGATGATTTTATTTGGCAAGGCGGCGTATTAGACGATTGTTCCGACTCGCCTTTCGCAGGATCGCCATGCCGCAGCCGCTCAAGATAGCCATAGCCGGCGCGCTCGGCCGCATGGGGCGGCAGATGGCGGAAGCCGTCGCGTCCGATCCCCGGCTGGCGCTCGTCGCCCGCTTCCATCGGCCGGGCAGCACCAGTGAGGGCATGGTCGATCGCGACGAGGCGCTGGCGCTTGCCGATGTCGTTGTCGATTTCACCACGCCGGCGGCCTCCGTCGAACTGGCAAGGGCCTGCGCCGCTCGTGGCGGTCCAGCGCTGGTCATCGGCTCGACCGGCTTTGAACTGGCCGAACTCGCCGCAATCGCCGAGGTGGCGAAGTCTATCGCCATCGTGCGATCCGGCAGCTACTCGCTCGGGCTCAATATGCTGATCGGGCTGGTCGAGCAGGCTGCGTGGGCGCTTGCCACCGACGACTGCGACATCGAGATCCTAGAAGCGCATCACCGCATGAAGGTCGATGCGCCATCGGGCACGGCACTGATGCTAGGCGAGGCGGCCGCGCGCGGACGCGGCATCGAATTGGACGGTGTTGCAAGGCGCATCCGCGACGGCATTACCGGGCCACGCGTGCAAGACGAGATCGGCTTTGCAGTGATGCGCGGTGGCGGCATCGTTGGCGAACACAGCGTCAGCTTGCTGGCCGAGGGCGAGACGCTCACGCTCTCGCATTCAGCCGACAACCGCTCGATGTTCGCCCACGGCGCAATCGCCGCAGCCCTTTGGGTGGTGGGATGTCCGCCCGGCCAATACGACATGCGCGACGTGCTCGGGCTCGACAAAAAGACAGGACGCTGACCCGCTAATCCCGGGCTACCATCGTCGCACTGTATCGTGATCGGTGAACGCCGGCCCGGCGATTGGTCGCGTCATATAGCCAGTGCTATGACTTAACTGCATGATATTACGACAGAAAATTGTTGCCACAGTGTCATTTAGCAGATTTCAAGATCGAACCGAACGGTTCGGTTCGCACATTTTCGTGATTGGTAATGGCACCAAGGCAGGCCCATCTCGGAGTAGTCCGAGCGACGCGAATTCCTCCCAAGGCACGCGACTTGATGGACAGAACATTAGAAATACTGGAGTACTTAAGATGATCAAGATCGCTCTTACCGCCGCCGCCATCCTCGTCGCCACGGGCACCGCTTTTGCCAAGGGTAGCGACCACTATGGCGACAACAATGCCAACCAGCCGGTTGCCAGCCAGTCTTCTTCTTCTTCCTACATCGACCACTCGTTCACCGGCTCGATTGTGAAGTCTGAAAAGGCACAGGGCGACGCCAATGCCAATGTCCCGGCTCAGTCCGGCCGAGGCATCTGGGGCCGTTGATTCCACCAAATCTTCGACCACAAAGAACGGCGGGCTTGGCCCGCCGCTCTTGTTTTTTCGGGGCCGAAATTCTACCGGCCAGAACTTGAATCACTCCGGCAGCATTCGGTTCCAACTTCTTGTTTGGCCATGATCCTTGCGCGCAGGGATTCGGGATAGTCGCCCACGCCAGGCCGAGCCGCGGTCCTCGGCAATCCGCCAAATATCCGGCGTATCCGGGAATAAAGTCGGGCCGCTCGGGGTCTTGCTGTTAGCGGGGCCATCCTCCCAAGGCGCCGCTTGACCGACAAACAAGGAAACATCGAAATGACCAGGATCACTCTCGTCGCCGCTGCGCTGCTCGTTGCCTGTGGCAGCGCCTTTGCTGGCAGCGATCACTACGGTTCCGACAACCAGCCAGTTGCCGCTGTCGACACGATGGCCACCGGTTCGTTCCGCAAGCCGGACATGGTCGAACACGACGGCCTCAAAAAACCCAAGGTGCCGACCTCATCCGGCGCAACCCAAAACTGGCCGGAGCCCGGCCAGGGCATCTGGGGCAATTGATCGCTCAGACCTCCAGGAGCGGCGGGCATGGCTCGTCGCTCCTGTCGTCCTGCCAGCCATCCAATCCGGCTGTTACGCCAGATCCTTCGGCCCGAGGCAATGCGTCAGCCGCGCCGCGCCGAAGGTGAGTTTGGTCCAGTCGGTGCCAACGACGAAACGGGCCAGCGCCGCGGTCGGGAATTTTTCCTCAAGCCGGCTCTGCGCCGAGCCATCCGATCGCGAACCGGCAAGACGCCGCGCGAATTCTTCCAGCCCGGGATTGTGGCCGAGCACCAGAACGCTGTTGGTCGCGGCACTTGCCTTGCCCACCGCGGCGAGAATGTCCGCCGCCGTCGCTTCGTAGAGCGCCTCGGTAAATTCGACTGGCACGCCAATGGGCAATTCGGCAGCCACCAGCCGCCATGTGTCGCGCGTGCGCAGCGCCGGTGACACCAGCGCCAGATCGGGCAGCCAGCCGCGCCTCGCCAGTTCGCGTCCGACCAGCGGTGCCGCTTTCAGCCCGCGCCCGGACAGTGGCCGGTCGAAATCGGCAAGCCGGGGATCGTCCCAACTCGACTTGGCATGGCGCAGGAGGAGGAGCTGTTTCATCGACAAAACTCAGGCGATCAGCTTGTCGGCGGCCTCGCGCAAAACCTCTTCTCCCCACTGGTTCAGGCTCTTGCCTGCGACTTCTGCGGCAAGCGCTACTTTCGAGTGGACTGACGGGTCGACGCGCAGCATGAGATTTCCGGAATAGGGCTTTTGCGGTGATTTGCCGATTTTCGCGCAGGTTTCGACATAGTCGTCCACGGCTTCATGGAAGGCTGCTTTCAGCCCCGCGACCGTTTCCGCGTGGAACGACACACCGTCGCGAATTCCGGCAATTCGGCCGAAGAAAATCTCGTCGTCATCGTCATAGTCGACACGGGCGGCATAGCCCTTGTAGGTCATCGCATTCATGGCTTCACTCCGATCCTCGACAGGAATTGGCGAGCATCTCTCACTTGATATCGTTTCGCTTCTTTTGACGGGTGCGGCCGATGGAAGGTCTCGACTTCGCCGTTGAACACAAACCGCACGCGCGAGCCACTGCCTTCGATCACCTGGCATCCGACTGCTATCAGCAAGGCTTCGATGGCGATCCATTCGATACTGCCGGAAACCGGATCCGTGAAGATCGCTTTGAGCACGCGCTTGTGCTTGCTGTTCATGCAAGCACAAATAGGCGAGCATGATCCAAAATGCAATCAAATTATGATTGCAGATAAAGCTTTCAGGGCGTAATCCGCGCCAGCTGCTCGAGATCGCGTTCCTCGCGCAGCGGGTCGGGCGCCATCACCACCGAGGTGCCGTTGTCGGCGTCGTCGGCGAAGTGGGCGAGCACGGTGCGGCCGCCTTCCATACGTGCCTTGCCTTCGGCGACCAATCCCAGTGCCAGCGGATAGAGCCGGTGCTCGGCCTTCAGCACGCGCGCGGCCAGCGTGTCCTCATTATCGCCAACCATCACCGGCACCGCCGCCTGGGCGATGATCGGCCCGTCGTCCATGTCCAGCGTAACGAAATGCACCGTGCAGCCATGAATGCGAATGCCGGCGCGCAGAGCCCGCGCATGCGTATCCAGGCCCTTGAAGGCCGGCAGCAGGGCAGGGTGGATGTTGACCATCCGTCCCAGCCATTTCTCGACGAAACGCGCGCCTAAAATGCGCATATAGCCGGCCAGCGCCACGATCTCGGTGCCGAACCCGACCAGAGCCGCGTCGATCGCCCCGTCATGGGCTTCCTTGCTGGCATAGTCGGAGCGCTGGATGACCTTGGTGGTGATGCCGCGGGCCGCGGCAATGCCAAGGCCGGCGGCATTGGCCCGGTCGGAAATGACGCCGACGATCTCTGCGGGATAGGCCGGGTCGCTGGCCGCGGCGATCAGCGCCGTCATGTTGGAACCGCGTCCCGAAATCAGCACAACGGTGCGTTTCTTGTTCATAGGCCGATCGAACCCCGATAGATGACGCCGGCATCACGGCGCGGCACGATGCGGCCGATCGGCGTCACCGTTTCACCAGCCTCCTGCAGCACGGCGGCGACTTGCGCGGCCTGTCCGGAGGTGACGACGAGGATCATGCCGATGCCGCAGTTGAAGGTGCGCATCATCTCTTCCGCCGCCACGCCGCCGGTCTTGGCCAGCCAAGAGAACACCGCCGGCACTTCTATCGCGTCGAGGTCAAGCTCGGCCGAAAAATCCTTCGGCAGCACGCGCGGGATGTTTTCGGGAAAGCCGCCACCGGTGATATGGGCCAGCGCCTTGATGCCGTGCGTGTTGCGGATCGCCTTGAGGATCGACTTGACGTAGATGCGGGTCGGCTCGAGCAACGCCTCGGCCAATGTCGCCTCGTCGTTGAACGGCGCCGGATCGCTCCAGGCCAGGCCGCTGGCGGCGACGATGCGGCGGACCAGCGAAAATCCGTTGGAATGCAGGCCGGACGAGGCGAGGCCGAGCAGCACGTCGCCTTCGACGATGTCGTCGGTCGGCAGCAACTGACCGCGTTCGGCGGCGCCCACGGCAAAGCCGGCAAGGTCGTAGTCCTTGCCATGATACATGCCGGGCATTTCGGCCGTCTCGCCGCCTATCAGCGCGCAGCCGGCCTGTCGGCAGCCTTCGGCGATGCCGCCGACGATAGAAGCCCCCTGGTCGGGGTCGAGCTTGCCGGTGGCGAAATAATCGAGGAAGAACAGCGGCTCCGCACCTTGCACGACGATGTCGTTGACGCACATGGCGACGAGGTCGATGCCGATCGTGTCGTGTTTTCCTGCATCGATGGCGATCTTCAGCTTGGTGCCGACGCCGTCATTGGCGGCAACCAGCACCGGATCGGTGAAGCCGGCGGCCTTGAGGTCGAACAGGCCGCCAAAACCACCGATCTCGCCATCGGCGCCCGGCCGGCGCGTCGCGCGCACCAGCGGCTTGATCTTCTCGACCATGAGATTGCCGGCATCGATGTCGACACCTGCTTCGGCATAAGTGAGCCCGTTCTTGCGCTTGGCTGTATCGCGCTTCGTCATGTCCGGCTCGTCGCTGTTTCCCTTGCGGGCTCTTCGCATGAACAGTTTCGGTCTGCAAGGATAACGGCCAAATGCCGGCTTTTGCCCTCGATAAAACCGTGGACAGCCTGCCTTTCGTCCTTGGTCCTTGCACGCACCCCCAGTCTCCATCATGTATCAGCAAAACAAAAGCGACGGGACATGCGTTTGACCATCCCCAACATGATCACGATCATGCGCTTCGTGCTGGTGCCGGCGGTGGTGTTGGCCATGCTGAACATGCGCTGGGACTGGGCCTTTGCCGGCTTTCTCGTCGCCGGCATTTCCGACGGCGTCGACGGCTTCATCGCCCGCCGTTTCAACCAGCATTCGAAGCTTGGCGCCTATCTCGATCCGATGGCCGACAAATTGCTGCTGGTCTCGGTGTTCGTGGTCATGGGGTTCATCGGGCAATTGCCGCTGTGGCTGGTCGTCACCATGGTGTCGCGCGATGGCCTGATCGTCTGCGCCGTCGTCCTGTCCACCGTCATGGCCCACCCGGTGGAGGTGAAGCCGCTGTTCGTATCGAAGGCCAACACCGCCATCCAGATCGTGCTGGCGGCGGTGGTGCTGGGCGAACTCGCGCTTTCGGTCCACCTCGACCCGCTGCGACCGGCGCTCATAATCCTGTCCGGGGTCTTGACCGTGGCTTCGGCCGCGGCCTATCTCGTGGCTTGGCTGAGGCATATGAGCGGCTATGGCGAAGGCGGCACACCGGGCACCTGACGACGAACTGGCCGATGCCGCCGCATCGGCGGCGTTTCGGCGTCAGATCTTCTTCTGGCTGGCCAGCGCCGTCCTGCTGGCGCTGTTCCTCTATGTCTTCTCCAGCATCCTGTTGCCCTTCGTCGCCGGCATGGTGCTGGCCTATTTCCTCGATCCTGTAGCCGACCGGCTGCAGCGGGTCGGCCTGTCCCGGCTGATGGCGACGGTGGTCATCCTCATCGCCTTCATCGTCATCCTGGTGCTGGCCTTCGTCATCCTGATCCCGGTGCTGGCGACGCAGATGGCCGATTTCGCCAGCAAGCTGCCGGAATATCTGACCCGGCTGCAGAGCCTGATCACCTCTTTCGATCCGAAATGGATCGAACAGAAATTCGGCGTCAACGCCAACGGCCTGCGCGACGGGCTGAACTCGCTGCTCACCTCCGGCTTCGGCCTGTTGACCACCGTGTTCACCTCGATCTGGAGCTCCGGCGTGGCGCTGGTCTCTGTGGTCAGCCTGTTTGTGGTCACGCCGGTCGTTGCCTTCTACATGCTGCTCGACTGGGACCGCATGGTGGCGATCGTCGACAGCTGGGTGCCGCGCGACTATGTCGAGACCGTCAGGGGTATCGCCAAGGACATCAACACGGCAACAGCCGGCTTCGTGCGCGGCCAGGGCACGCTCTGCCTGGTGCTGGGCGCCATGTACGGCACTGGGCTCACGCTGACGGGTCTCAATTTCGGCATCCTCATCGGCCTGTTCGCCGGGTTGATCTCCTTCATCCCCTATGTCGGCTCGCTGACCGGGCTGGTGCTGGCGGTCGGCGTCGCCTTCGTCCAGTTCTGGCCGGACTGGACCATGGTGGTGGCGGTCGCTTGCGTGTTCTTCGTCGGCCAGTTCATCGAGGGCAATATTTTACAGCCCAGGCTGGTCGGCAAAAGCGTCGGCCTGCATCCGGTGTGGCTGATGTTTGCGCTGTTTGCCTTCGGCGCGCTGTTCGGCTTCGTCGGCCTTTTGATCGCCGTGCCGGCCGCTGCCGCCATTGCCGTGCTGGTGCGCTTTGCCATTGCCCGCTATCTCGAATCGCCGCTCTACAAGGGCCACGGCACCGAGCCTGTTGCGCCGCTGCCGGCCAGCCGCCGCAGGGGCGGGCCGCGCGGTTGAGCCTGATGGCGGACCAATCCGAAACGCCGCGCCAGTTGCCGCTCGATCTCGGCCATGGCACCGGCTATTCGCGCGACGATCTCGTCGTCTCCGGCACCAATGAGCAAGCAGTAGCGCTGGTCGACCGCTGGCCGGACTGGCCCTCGCCGGTGGTCGTGCTGGCCGGCCCGGCCGGCTCCGGCAAAACCCATCTGGCCTCGATCTGGTGCGCCCGCGCCAGCGCAACAAAGGTTGACGCCCGGCGCATCGGCGACTGCATGGCAAATCTTGGCGCGCGGCCGGCCCTGATCGACGATGTCGATGCCGGCCCTGTCGACGAAGCCGGATTGTTCCATCTGATCAATGCGGTGCGCGGCGCCGGCTCGCAGCTTTTGTTGACCGCGCGGCGCTTTCCCGCGGCCTGGGGCATTGCGCTGCCCGACCTCGCGTCGCGGCTGAGGGCAGCGGCGACGGTCGAGATCCACGAGCCCGACGATCTCTTGCTGGCCGGCGTCATCACCAAGCTGTTCGCTGACCGCCAGGTCGAAGTCGAGCCGCATGTCGTGCAATATCTGGTGCGCCGCATCGAGCGCTCGCTGGCCACTGCCATGCGGGTGGTGGAGCGGCTGGACCGCACGGCCCTCGAGCGCAAGACGCCGATCACCAGGGCGCTGGCCGCTGAAACCGTCAACGCCATGGATGAAGGGCAGGGCGAGTTTGAGATTTAGAGCACGCGCCCTTCCTTCTGTTCCAGTTTGGCGCCAACTTACCCCTTACCTCCCCACAACGGGCGACGCGTCGGCTCACTGTCCCATTTCGGGATGCAATTGCTGGCATCCGTCTTGCAGCTGTCTCCTTGCCGGCTAACCCCGGTCCTGATTGCGTTCCAAATCAGGTTAGTAGGCTCGTCGGGAATGAGGCTGTTGGGGTTCTCGCCCGGCGAGCTTGCCTTCAGATCGAGTGGTCGCCAGAGCGTCCTGTAAAAGGGCGCTCCTTTCACGCCCACAGCCCGGCCAGATGCCGGACCACCAGATAAACCGCCGTATGCGCCGCTACATAGCAGGCGGCGACGACGACAAAAAACATCAGGCTGGCGAACCTTGACCGGGCGGCGCTGCCGTCCTGCCTCTTGCTTGGCCGGTTGTTCCACATCCACAGGGCGGCGCAGAGAATTGCCCAGACGACCATGACCGGAATCGTGAAACCGTAATAAGCGAAGTAGGGCAGGGCCAATCAGCGACAGCCACGCTTCAAGACCAGGCATCCACAATCCCCTCTTTTGCCGAAGTCTAGACCGGCTGCAGCGCTGGAAGCGAGGGGATTGTCGGTGCCACAGGGTGCGCTCGGCGTCATATGGCCAAGACGACCGACCGAATGGCCGCTCCTGAGAAAAAGAATGGTCGGAGTGGAGAGATTCGAACTCCCGACCCTCTGGTCCCAAACCAGATGCGCTACCAGGCTGCGCTACACTCCGAGCTTTGCGGCGTATAAGGTTCCGGGCGCGGCTGTGCAACCCCTAAACCGCGAAACCGCAACGAACGCGACGCGCTTTAGCCAGTCGCGCGCCATCGCCGTGACCGGACAAATCCCTTGAGCGTGTCCACATCCATGGCGGCGCCGAAAGCGTAGCCCTGCAGCATGTCGCAGCCGAGCGTCTGCAGGATGCGCACATGCTCCATGGTTTCGACGCCTTCCGCGATGACCTCGATGCCGAGCGACCTGCCGATCTCGATGATCGATGCGACAAGCTGCCTTTGCTGTTCGGATTCGACAATCGGGCTGATCAGCTGGCGGTCGATCTTCAGGCGCCGTGGCCGCAGCTTGAGCAGGCTGACGATGGAGGCATAGCCGGTGCCGAAATCGTCGATCTCGATGTCGATGCCGAGATGCTTGATCTGCTCGATGTTCCAGGTCACCAGATCGTCGCTCTCATCGAGGAAGATCGATTCGACGAGTTCGAAGGAGACAGTTCCGGTCCTGATGTTGAGGTCGCGCAGGCCCTTGATCAGTTCCTTGTCCTGAAGCCGCCGTGCCGACACGTTGACCGATACGCGCGGAATCCTGAGGCCCTCGCTCGCCCACTCGTCGAAGCTGGCCAGCGCCTGCTCCAGCACCGTCCTGTCGATCGTCGAGACGACGTTCAATTCCTCGGCGATGCTCAGGAAGTTGTCCGGGGCGAGAATTCCCCGTGTCGGGTGTTTCCAGCGCGCCAACGCCTCGACGCCTGCGATCTCGAGCGTCCTTGCGTCGAACTGCAGCTGGTAATAGGCGACGAATTCGTGGCGTTCCAGGCCGCCCAGAATCTCGTCCGCGACCCGCTTCGTGTTGACGATCTTTTCTTGCAGGGCGTTGGAGAAGAACTCATAGCGGTTGCGGCCATTGCTCTTGGCCCGATAGAGCGCGATGTCGGCATTGACCAGTATGTCCTTGCCGACGAAGTTTGGGCCGTCGTCGGTGGCAATGCCGACGCTGACGCCGAAGCGGCATTGGTGCCCCTGATAGTAAACCGGCCGACGCATCTCGGCGATGATGCGCTCGGCGAGCCGGGCGAGTTCCTTGTCGTCGCAATTCCAGCAGACCACCACGAACTCGTCGCCGCCGATACGGGCGACAAAATCATGATCGCGAACATTGGCGCTCAGCACTTCGGCGGCATGGATCAGCATTGCGTCGCCGGCGGCATGGCCAAGCGTGTCGTTGATCTGCTTGAAGCGGTCGAGGTCGATGTGCAGCAGCGCGATACGGCCATCACCCGGCTTGCGGGAGAAGCTCTCCAGCATCTCGTCCAGAAATCGCCGATTCGGCAGGCCGGTCAGCGAATCGTGCATCGCATTGTGCTCGATGCGCGACTTGGCGAGTTCGAGCTCGGAATTGCGCGTCTCCGCCAGTTGCCTCGCTCGTTCCAGGTCTTGGTTCAACAGCACATCGGCAGTTACGTCCCATTCTGCACCGATCATCTTTGGCGTGTCGTTGCCGTCCTGGAAGAATGCTGCCCTGGTGCGCAGATAGCGGATTTCGCCATTGGGAAGAACGATCCGGTAATCCGACGAGTAAGGTCCCTTGGTGGAGGCCGAGCGATCGAAATCCTCCAGAGCCCGGGGCAGATCGAGCGGATGGATGGCTCCGGCCCAGTCCTCATAGCCGCGCGGCTTGCCGTCTGGTTCCTTGCCGTAGATCTCGTTGACCCGGTCGTCCCACACCAGCGAGCCGCTGGCGATATCGTGCTCCCAGACGCCGATCGAAGACGCTTCCATCGCCAGTTCCAGGCGTCGCGACAGCCGCCGCAGCTCGGAGTAGTTGCGCTGCCGCTCGCCGACCAGCCGGCCCGCCACCAGGATCGGTATCACCATCGCAGCCGCAGCAGCGGCCATCACAGCGCGCAGCCACCAGACCTCGCTATCCGTCGACGTCCAGCCGCCCTTGGGGATCGCCGCGATCTGCCAGGAGCCGGACGGAAGCACGACACCGACCGTCACCGGATTGTTCTTGCCGACAGTGTGGTCGCCGTAGAACCGGGCGCCGGCAACGCCCATCGCATCCTTGCCGGTGATGGTGATGTCGAGGCCAAGATCGGGGTCGAGCAAGCCGCTGGCCTCGTAAAGCCGGTCGACATCGATGACCGCCGAAACGATGCCCCAGAAACGGTCGCTGTTGGCGGGTCCTTTGACGAAGACGGGAAAGCGCCCGATGAAGCCCTTGCCGCCCTGCTTGAGGTCGACCGGCCCCGCCAGGATCAGTTTTTTCTCGTCGCGCGCCCTGAGCGCGGCTTCGCGCTGCTTTGGATCGATGCGGTAGTCGAGACCTATGGCCTTTTCGTTGCCGGCCATCGGGTACATCAGGGAAACCACAAGATCCGGAGCGCCGGCGATGTTGCGCAACAACGTGTCCTCGCTGAGCACATTGCCGGCCAACTGGGCGAAGCGCTGCTGGCCCATATACGGTTCGGTCACAATCGTCGCGACCAGGCCCCTGACCAGGTGCAGGCTGCCACTGATATTGCCTTCGAGCTTGGTTCGCACAAGGTTGACCCGCGCCAGCACATCAGCCCGCGCCGCCTGATCGGCGACAACTCGGTTTTGATGGTCAGCAAACGCGACGCAGATCGCGATGACGACAACAGCAATCATCGCCGGAATGTTGGCCGGCGAGAATACGGCCTGACGAATGCGGCCGAAGCTGGTGTTGAAAGAAGTCAATTGCGCGTCGACCTGTTTTGCCTCCAGGCCCGAACAGGGCCGCAGTCACGTTAGCCCGAACTACTTAACTTTGACTTGCCATAGCGCCTGAAAAATTTCGAGACCTGCTGCACAAGCATGCAATTATCGATGTTTTGCATGCATCCGCTGGGGTTTGAGCCTGATTGCCGGTACCTTGTCCTTAAAGGATCGGCGATGTCGCGTTCGGCCCAAGAAGCGCTGCGACAAGGTCGGCGACCAGGAGCGGCAGCACTTCGAAAGCATAGCCGGCATGCAGCCTTTCGAGCGGTGTGTGATAGTCACGCCCCCATGGGCCGGCATTGATTGTTGGAATGTTGCCGACGCCGTGTTTGTCCGGCCAGCGCACGGCGGCCTGCCACATCGGCGTGTTGCGGGCGACGACCGCGATGTCGCCTTCGTCTGCCTCGCCAAGGAAGCTCATGTCGGAAATGCCGGCGAAATAGTCGGTGCAGCCGACCGCGACGCCATAGCGGGCCTGCGCGCCGGCGGCGGTCGCCAACGCAATGGCCCGCAGCCTTGCGGCGGCCGGGCTGTCTGACAAATTGGTCGGCAGATAAGGGATCGAGCCGAACCCGGTGACGACAGCCGGGCCGGGCAGCCGGCTGACACGCCACGCCTGCTCGGTCATCTCTAGGCATTGTTCGGGCAGCGACAGTCCGCTGGCGGTGAGCGAAACGCCGGTCGCCTGCAATTCTGCCCGGTTGCCGGGATTGACCCGCCCCGCCTCCGCTTCCACCTGTTCGTAGCGATGGATCGGGATCGCCGTGCCCAGCGCGTTGGCGGAACCGGCATGGCCGGACTGGGCGATGCGCTGGCGCAACTGGTCGAAATGGGATGACGCTGCCTCCCGGCAAAGCCGGTCGAAACGCTCCAGCACGTCGGCCGGCGTGCGGCGATAGTTCAGCACGTTGAAGGTAACGAACGCCGTCGCCGGTGTCGTCACGTCATAGCCGGACTTGCCGTCGCGCATGCTGAGCAGGCTTGGCGGCGTGCCCGGTAGGGAGGCTTGCGCATCGGTCAATTCCCATGCCCATTCGACGCGCGCCGCGATTGCCGCGGCCAGCGTTGCCGCGTTGATGCCGTTCAGCGGAAAGCCGCTATGGGCCGGAATGCCGACGACGAAAGCCGTCGGCAGCACCTTGCCGACGGTGCCGAGCGCGATGATGCGGCCCTCGCTGCCGTCGCCGTCATCGGCGATGGCATCGAGATTGATCGCGGCGACGAAATCGAGGTCGCGTTCCCCGGCAATCCGCGGCAGTTCCTGTGCCGCACGCCGCGCGCCGGCGGAATTGTTTTCTTCATCCGGGACAGCAAGGAACAAGAGGTTGCCGGTTTTGACGACGGCTTCGCAGAAAGCCGCACTTGCCGCCAGCCCGGCGGCGAGACCAGCCTTCATGTCGAGCAGGCCGCGCCCCGGCAGGAAATCCTGCGTCGAAAAGTCGGCCTTGGCCCGCATGGCAGCCGGTGTATCGGCACGTTCAGCCAGTCTTTTTCGCAAGCCGTCCAGCAGCCGCTCGGGATCGGTCGCCACCGGCCGCAGATCGCCATAGTCGTCGATCGACACCGTGTCGTAGTGGCCGGTGAGAATGACCGTGCCGCGACCGCTGCCGCGCATCAACATTGCCACGCATTGCCGCGGATCGCCGTCGGCTACCGGGATCGTCCAGATCTCGGCGCCGTCAAAGACCGGATCGCCGCGCAACCTTGCTGCAAGCCATGGTCCGAACGCGGCTTCGCCGGGCGTCCCGGTGACGCTCTGCTGCAGGGTCAATGTCGTGGCCCAGTTCCTGGCGCGGCTGGACAATCGTTGGGCCCGGTCGATGCTGCGTCTCCAGCCTGAATGTCTTTTCGCGAAGTTTGAAGTCAAAGCCGCGAAAGTTCAAGGCGCCCGATCCCGTCGGCGATCGCCTTCGCCTGGATGCGGGCGTTGGCGAAACAGCCGCGAATGCTCGGCCGCATGCCGGTGAACCACAGGCCGGGCAGTTTCGGGTCGTTGCCGGCGCCGTTGAACAGCGGCACGCCCTTGCCGTCGAGCACGCCGAGCTTGCCGACCATGGTCTCGAGCCCGGTGCGGTAGCCGGTCGCGGCGATGACGATATCGGGTTGGATCAGCATGCCGTTGTCGAGGATAACGCCGTCGCGGGTGAATTCCCGAATTTGTGGCACGACGATGATCTTGCCGGCCTTGATGGCGTCAACGGCGCCGTCGTCGGAGGCGATCGCCGTATAGTCCGAGGTGAGCCGGCTTGCCCCGCCCGAAAGCGCTGGCGGCAAGCCGAATTTGCTGAGATCGCCGAAGACCAGCCGCTGCGTCGCCGCCATCACGGCATCGGCGAGCCTGAGCGGCAGGCGCGCCAGGAGTGGCGAGAACCGGTGGACGGCGATCTGGCCTATGCGCTTGGGCAACAAAGCGGGGCCGTGTCGCGCCGACAGCCAGATCTGTGCGGTGTTGGCGCTCGCCAGGTGATTGAGCGCGTCGAAGCCGGAGTTGCCGGCGCCGACCACCAGCACTCGTCTGCCGGCATAGTCCTCGGCCGCGCCGAAATCGGTCGAATGGATGATCCGCCCGGCAAAATCCTTCATGCCTTTCCACTGCGGAAGGAACGGCTCCCGGTCGCGCCCGGTGGCGATCACCACGTGGCGTGCCAGTCGCGGCCCGCCGCTGGTTCGCACCAGCCAGTGGTCGCCGTCGAAGACGACCTCCTCGACCGCGACGCCGAACTCGACCGGCAGCCGGTGCATTGCGCTGAACGTGTTCAGATGGCGGATGACGGCGGTCCTGTGTGGGAAGGCCGGGGTGTCGGCGGGAAAGGTGACGCCGGGCAGTGCCGAGAGATCGCGATGCGTGTTGAGGTGCAGGTTTTCGTGCCGCCGGTGCCAGGGCTCGGCAAGCCGGTTTTCCCGCTCGAGCACGATCGTCGGCAGGCCGGCCTTGATCAGCGCCTGGGCCGCTGTCAGTCCGGCTGCGCCGGCGCCGATCACGATCACGCCATCAAAAATCGCTTGCTGGTCGGTTAGGGCGTGCAAGATACCCGCTTCCAGGTCTGTGTTTGTCGCCGCCATCACCATAGCCTTGATTGGCACGCCAGTGTATCTGGCCGATGCCGCTTGGCGAAGGTGCGGGATGCGCCGCCGTTGCAAAGCCTTGCCGCCGGGATCATTGCACAGTATTGACGGAAACAAGGTGGCGCAGCCGCCTTGACCCAGCAACGAGGTGCCCATGTCCGCGCGCATTTTCAGCCCAGCCAAAACCGCGATGCAGTCAGGCAAGGCCAAGACCGGCCACTGGGTGCTGGAATTCGATCCGGAATCGCGCAAGAAGATCGACCCGCTGATGGGCTATACGACCTCCGGCGACATGAGAAGCCAGATCAGGCTGACCTTCGACACCAGGGAAGAAGCGGTGGCTTATGCCGAAAAGGAAGGGCTCGCCTTCCGCGTCGAAGAGCCGAAGGAAACCAAGCGCCGCCAGATTTCCTATGCGGAGAATTTCCGCTATGACCGCAGGACGCCCTGGACGCATTGACCGGCATCGCCGTGCGGCGCCAGCGCCAAAGGAAAGATCAGCCGGTCCCTGGGCCGGCCCCAGCGGTCCCGTAGCTCAGCTGGACAGAGCACCGGCCTTCTAAGCCGATGGTCACAGGTTCGAATCCTGTCGGGATCGCCATATATTTCAATGGCTTGGCTCAGGCGTCGTCAAAAGTTCCAACGTCTTCCCCTGTTTTCCGCGAGCTCGAAGTGGACGTCTGCACCCTTCTTGCGTGCTGCCCTGAAAGGCAGGCCGCCGGCGGAAATCGTTATGGTCTTGTAGAAGGAACGCAGTGCTGGTAGACTTTGGTCTGATACTTGATAAGACTTTAGTCTGATTGTGCCGATGGGGCGAGACCGACGAAACCATCGCAACGGTGAATCCAGAGGTCTGCTGGCGCCATGGCGTCATGCGAGCGCGAAAGCATAGGAAATCGATGATCTCGAAAGAACTTATCGCCAATGCCGATACTGCCGCAGCCTTTCTCAACTTGATGGGAAACGAAAAGCGGCTCTTGATCATGAACCATCTGGCCGCCGGCGAACGTTCGGTCGGCGTTCTTGCAGAGCAAGTCCAGCTCAGCCAATCGGCCTTGTCGCAGCATCTTGCCAAGCTCCGGGCCTTCGGCCTTGTCGACGCCCGTCGCGACGGCCAGATGGTCTATTATTCCTCCTCATCCGGTGCGGCGCGCGAACTGCTTGCGATGCTGGATGGCTTTCTGGTGACGGAAACACCGCTCTGGGGGCAGGCTCCGCGCTACGTCGCCGAAAGGCTGCGCCAGGCGAAAGCAGCCTGAGACCAGGCATCGGCCTGATTGGGTGGCCGGCCTCAAGGCCGGACTTCACTGTCGCTAACGCGCGAAGTCGAATTCGGCGCCATCTCGGCGCTGATCGCCAGTATTTTCATCGATTTTGCGCCCCTCCAGCGTTGGGCTTCAATACCGGCCAGACCGAACATCGTTGGGCGCCAACATAGGCGCAACGCGGTCCGCGTCGAACTTGCGCGACATCTAATATAGGCGCACAGTTCAAAGCGGGCGGAGGGAGAACGGCTCATAAGCAAATCGGGAGGAAACCATGAACAGCATGAGCCTCACCACGCTTGACCGCGGCAAGACGACCGTCGACGCCGCAGCACTTGAAGCGCTTTCGGCGCAATTGCGCGGCACAGTCCTTCAGCAGAGCGATGCCGCTTACGACGAAGCCCGCACCGTCTGGAATGCCACGGTCGACCGGCGGCCCGGGCTGATTGTGTGTTGCGTCGGCGCTTCCGACGTCATCAGTGCCGTGAATTTCGCCCGGGAAAACAGGCTTCTCGTTTCCGTACGCGGCGGCGGCCACAACATTGCCGGCAGTGCCGTTTGCGATGGCGGCGTGATGATCGACCTTTCGGCGATGAAGTCGGTGCGGGTCGATGTCGCAGCGCGGCGGGCATGGGTCGGGCCCGGCGCCACGCTGGTCGATGTCGACCGGGAAACGCAGGCCTTTGGCCTTGTGGTGCCGACGGGTATCAACTCGACCACAGGCATATCAGGCTTGACGCTGGGCGGCGGCTTCGGCTGGATCACCCGCAAATTCGGCCTGACCATCGACAATCTTGTTTCAGCCGATGTGGTTACCGCCGATGGCAAGTTGCTGCGCGCCAGCCAGAAGGACAATCCGGACCTGTTCTGGGCGCTGCGCGGCGGCGGCGGCAATTTCGGCATCGTCACTGCGTTCGAGTTCCAGCTCCACCAGATGGGTCCGCAGGTTCTGTCGGGGCTCGTCGTCCATCCCTTCGCCGACGCCGAAAAGGTGCTGCGCGACTATCGCAAGGCGCTTGAAACCGCGCCCGACGAACTGACCTGCTGGGTGGTCATGCGGCAGGCGCCGCCGCTGCCCTTCCTGCCGGCCGAGTGGCATGGCAAGGAGGTGCTGGTTCTGGCCATGTGCTATTGCGGCGACATCCAGGCGGGCGAAAAGGCGACGCAAAAGCTTCGCGCCATCGGCACGCCGATTGCGGACGTCGTCGGCCCCAACCCGTTCACCGGCTGGCAGCAGGCCTTCGACCCGCTACTGGCGCCCGGCGCCCGCAACTATTGGAAGAGCCATGACCTGACCGAGCTTTCCGACGGCGCGATTGGCGTCACCACCGCGGCGATTACCAGGCTTCCCGGCCCCGAATGCGAAGTCTTCTTCGGCCATGTCGGTGGTGCGGCAGGCCGCGTCAAAGCAGATGCAACGGCGTTTCCGCAGCGCAGCTCGCACTTCGTCATGAATGTCCACGCCCGCTGGCGCGAACCGGCTATGGACAAGGCCTGCATCGACTGGGCTCGCGGTATCTACGAGGCCACCAAGCCCTATGCCGCCGGCACGGCTTACGTGAACTTCATGCCGGAGGATGAGGTCGATCGGGTCGAAGCGGCCTATGGCGGCAACTATCGCCGGCTTCTGGAAATCAAGCAGCGCTACGACCCGCAGAACCTGTTCCGCATGAACCAGAATCTGCGGCCGAAAGAAGGCCTGCGCGCCGCTTGAGGCGGCAAGCGTGTCCCGGACCGGAGATTTGCGCGAGCGAATATCGCAACCGATTTTGCCGCAATGAGCTTCGGTTCGGAACGCCCCGTGGCCGGCAATCGAATGACCCGCCGGGCCTTGATCCTCGCGTCATCGGCACGGCTGGCGAAGCCTTCCGAGCCGATGGTCGCAGCTTCGATCCTGTCTGGATTCCATTAACCCCGGGACCGATTTTTGGCTTGAACGAGGCCTGTTTCATTGGCACCCTTGGCCGATGCGAGCGAGGGGCAGGCCCCAATGCCAGACAGCCAGTTCAACATCGACGCTTGGCTTTCCCGTATCGGATACGACGGGTCGCGCGAGCCGACGTTGGAAACACTCAAGGCGGTGGTGACCGCGCACGCGACGGCCATTGCCTACGAGAGCATCGACGTTCTTCTGGATATCCCTCCCGCTCTCGATCCCGTCTCGCTGCAGGCCAAGATCATTTCTGGCGGACGAGGCGGTTACTGTTTTGAACAGAACATGCTCTTTCGCGCCGGCTTGCTGGCGCTCGGATACAAGGTGACAAGCCTTCAAGCTCGCGTGGTGCGCGGATTGGAGATCGATGCGCCTCGACCCATGCTGCACATGGTTTTGCGGGTGGAACTGCCGGAGGGCTCGTTCCTCGCGGACGTCGGGTTTGGAAATCTTGCGCCGACAACCGCTCTGAAGCTCTTTACGCAGGAAGAGCAGGAGACACCCCACGAGGTCATGCGGTTTTTGGAGATGGGGGATGAGCTAGTGCTGCAGTCCAAGCTGGGCACCGGATGGGAGCATATCTACAGGGTTGTCTTCCTGCCTCGTGTCGATGCCGAGTACGAGATTTGCAACTGGTTCACCGCCAGTCATCCGCAGAGCCCATACCTCAACAACCTGATCGCTGCGCGTCCCGGACCAAATAGGATGCGATTGACCCTGTTTAACTCGCGCTTCAATAGGCGATACCCATCAGGTGAGGTAGAACGGCTTACGATCACCGGCATCGAGGGGTTTCGCGATGTGCTTGCGAACGAGTTTGGTCTCCATCTTTCCGAAACCAATTTGCAAACGGCGCTCGCTCATATGGAACAACGAGGGACGCGCGGCGCGCCTCATCCGTTCTTCGCTTAGCGTGGCGCATCTCGACGACATCATTTACCCCACGGATTTCCGGAACTGACGATGCTCGATTCAGAAAAAGCCAAAGCCGCGTCGCAGTTGTTGGTTCGTCACTGGGACAACGGTACCCGTCTCGACGCCATACCCCAGGCGTTGCGGCCACAAACGCGGATCGAAGGTTACGCCATCCAGTCGCATGTGACGGATCGCTCGGTGGCGCCGCTTTTCGGCTGGAAGATTGCCGCAACCAGTCTGGCCGGACAAAGGCACATCAACGTCGACGGTCCGATGGCCGGGCGTCTGCTGGCCGAAAAAGCGGTTGAGGTCGGCGGCACCGTTTCCCTGGCGACGAGCAAGATGCGCGTGGCCGAGATCGAATTTGCGTTCCGTTTCGGCCGCCAGCTGCCGCCTCGTCCAGAACCCTATGAAATCGCTGAGGTGATGGATGCCGTGGCGAGCTTGCACCCGGCGATCGAGATACCGGACTCGCGATATGACGATTTCTGCGCTGTCGGGGCGGCGCAGCTCATCGCCGACAACGCCTGCGCCAATCTGTTTGTCATCGGCGAGGCGACGGATGACGATTGGCGCGACGTGGATCTTGCCAAGCACCCCGTGGTGGCTTCCGTTTCCGGAAAGTCGCAGCATCAGGGAAACGGGGCAGCAGTACTGGGCGATCCGCGTATCGCGCTCACCTGGATCGTCAATGAACTGTCGGGCCTTGGCATAGCCCTGCAGCCGGGACAGGTGGTGATAACCGGCACCTGCGTGACGCCGATAAGCGTCGAGGCCGGCGACGAGGTCATCGGCGATCTGGGCAGGTTTGGCCGCGTCTCGGTGCGGTTTGTCTAGTGCTCGGCGGCCTCTTGCCGGCACTATCGAGATCGGGAATATAGTCCTTCGTTGCGGCTACCTAGAGAAGTCTGGATTTGGGGGATCAATCATGGGGCTGGAGGAAGTCTGGCGAATCCGGGAAAAGGAAATCTATCCGACCCTCTTCGGAGGAGAGCAACGCGGCATCTTCACGCTTTCGCCTGAGTTGTTTGCGCGTAAATTCGGCCTCAAGGAGATCGATTCCACGTGGCCATTCTACGGTGTGTTTGAATTCGGCCCGACGCAACAAAGGCCATACTGGCTCTATGTGACTTCAGGCCATTCAAATCCGTGGGACCAGGAAGACGATGCCTACGATCCAAGCGCACAGTCGGGAGCCGGGATTGAGTTTATCCTTGCCACCACCGAGCGCGGCGACTGGGCAATCCGCTGCCTGCAAAACCTGCTGGCTTACGACTTGCTTCTGAGCGCCGGTTATTTCGAAGGCCGTGAGCCACTGGCAGAAGGTAATAGAATTCCACTCGGATCGCCGATCGACGGAAAGGAAAACTGCCTGATCAGAAACGTGATCCTTTCGCGCGCCAGTTCCCTTCCGTCCGATTTCAATTTGCCCTCAGGGCAGGTCGGGTTCCTGACCTTTACCGGTGTCACAGACCGCGAAAGAGACTTCGCAAAGGAGAATAGCACCGACGCTCTCACCAATCGGCTGCAGCCACTTGGTTTCTTTCCGGTGACTGATCCGCACCGAGCATCCATCATCTAGTCGAAGGATTCGTTGCGGCGGCCCTCAATGTCCTCCACGCTGCCTGACCACCACACTTCGCACCGCCAATACCAGCACGGTGATGATGATCAGGATCACCGACAGCGCCGCGATCGCCGGGTCGATGTTGTCGCGCAGGCCCATCCACATCAGCCGGGGCAAGGTGATGGCGTTGACCGAGGTGATGAACAGCGTGACGCCGATCTCTTCCCAGGACAAGACGAAGGATAGAAGTGCGGCGGTGATGATGCCGAACTTGATGTTGGGCATGATGATGCGCGTGGCGCGCTCCCACACCGTGGCGCCGAGGCCGCGCGCGGCAAGGTCGATGCGGCGGTCGAGCTGGCTGAGCGACACCAGGATCAGCACCGTGGCGAAAGGCACCGTCATCACCGCATGCGCCATGGCGACACCGAGCCAGGTGTCGTAGCCGAAGAACGAGCTGAAACCCGAAATCGAGGTCAACAGGAAGTAGAGCGTGATCGCCGAGACGACAGGCGGCACCACCATCGGCAACAGCACGAAGCCGACCAGCGCCGCCGTGAAGCGCGGCTGGAACATCCACACACCAAGGCTGAAGCACAGCGCCAGCACGGTTGAAAAGGCGCTGCTGACGATGCCGATGCGGATCGAGAGCAGGATCGCGTCGATCCAGCGCGGATCCTCTATCAGCGCCCGATAGTGGCGCAGCGACAACTCCCCTGATGGCATCGCCAGCATGCGGCTCGGTGTCAGCGACACCGGGATGACGGCAAGCAGAGGCATCAGCAGGAACAGCGCGACGAAGGCGGCGATAACAAGCGAGGCGGGACCGGGGCGATAGGTCGGCATCAGATCAACTGCTTCGGTCTGACGTAGCGGAACAGAAGCGCCATCAGCGCGCCGACGAACAGCACCAGTACGACGCTGATCGCCGCACCCAGGCCCCAGTCAGGGCTCTGGAAAATCCTGAGATAGATCAGTTCGGCGATCATGACGCTGCGGCCGCCGCCGAGAATCGCTGGCGTGACGAAGAAGCCCAGCGAAAACACGAACACGATCATCGCCGAGCCGATGATGCCGGAACGGGTCATCGGCACGAACACCGACCAGAAGGTGCGCATGCGGCTGGAACCCAGCCCGCGCGCCGCCAAAAGCACACGGTCGTCGAGGCTGCGCATGGCCGATGCCAGCGGGAAGACGGCGAAGGGAATGAGGAAATGCGTCATGCCGACGATGACGCCGAATTCGTTGCGCACAAGCGCCAGCGGTTCGGAGATGAAGCCGATCGCCTGCAGCCAGGTGTTGATCAGGCCGCGATTGGACAACAGCGCCACCCAGCCGAAGGCGCGTGTCAGCACCGAGATCCAGAACGGCACCAGGATGCAGAATTCGGCGATCACGCGCTGCACCGGCGTGCCACGCACCCAAACCACGGTGATGGCATAGGCAGCGGTGACCGAAATGATTGTGACGATGGCCGCGATGCGCAGCGTGCGGATAAACACCGACTGCACCAGCTCGTCGGTGGCGAGCGCGCCATACTGGCCTAGTCCTGGCGTCGGCAGCGTAAAGCTCCATTTGACGACGCCGAGGAACGGCCAGGCATAGGCCAAAACCAGAAACAGGAGCAGCGGCGCCATCAACAGCGCCGCGCCCATCCTGTCGGAGAGATAACCTCTCATCTTCGCCCTTATCAGGCGGAGATGATCTTGGTGTATTCGTCGAGCGCCGGACCGTAGTTCTTGGCGTACCAGTCCATGTCGAGCGCGATCTGCTTCTTCATGTTCTCGGGATCGACCGGGTTGATGCGCTTCTTGTCGGCAGGGATCAACGCGTCGGCGGCCGGATTAGCCGGGCCCTGGCCGAGCTTGTCGAACATCACCAGCTGCTTTGCCGGATCCTGGGCGCTGGCGATGAACTTCATCGCTGCGTCCTTGCCGCCGGGATTGCCCTTGAGCACGGCGAGCGCGCCGGGCGAGATCAGGCCCTGGTCCCAGATGAACTTGATCTTGCCGCCCGAGTCCTGCTCGATCAGCGAGGCGCGGGTCGACCAGACGATGGCCATAGAGGCTTCGCCGTTGAGCAGCACGCTCTGGCTCTCGGCGCCGCCGCCCCAATAGGCGACAACGTTTTCCTTGAAGGCGGCGATCTTGTCATGCGCGCGCTTGAGGTCGAGCGGGTAGAGCGAGGCCGGCGCGATGCCGTCGGCCAGCAGCGCCGCTTCCCAGCTCGACACGCCCCATTTGTAGAGCGAGCGTTTTCCCGGGAATTTCTTCACGTCGAAGAAGTCGGCCATGCCGGTCGGCGCGTCCTTGCCATATTTCTCGGAATCGTAGGCGATGACATAGGAGAAGAAATAGGTCGAGGCGGCGTATTCCCAGCCAAAGCCCTCGCGCATCTTCTTCTTGTCAACGATGGCGTAGTCGATCGGCTCCAGCATGCCTTGGGCGCCGAGCGTGATGGCCGAGAACGGATCGACGTCGACGAGGTCCCAGGTCGGCGCGCCGCTCTTGAACTGTGCGGCGATGGCGCCTTCGGTCGGGCCTGAGCCATCCATCTTGACGGCAATGCCGGTGTCCTTGGTGAAGGCCTGGCCATAGGCTGCGTCATAGGCGGTGATGGCGTCGCCGCCCCAGTTCACCAGCACCAGTTCCTTGGCTTGCGCAAAGGCGCCCGTCGAGCGCAGCAGCATCGGCGTGCCGGCCAGCACCAGTGCGGCGAGCTGGGTGAATTGCCGGCGTGAGATCTCGCCGCGCACGGCCCTGGCGGACAGCGCCTCGATAGAGTTTTTCTTGGTTTCATTTGTCATGTCAGTTCCCCTTTTTTTGTTGGTGGTTCAGATAGTTGGCGCGAACCTTCGAATCATCGCTCGAAGGCTCGCCACTCAAGTCGTCATCTCCCGTCCGGAAGCAGGAAACCCTTTTCCGCCGGCCAGGTCAGCCAGACGGAATTGCCCTTGCTGAGTGCCGCGGCGGCGACCTCGTTCGGCACCGAGACCGTCACCTTGGCACCTTGCTTGGTGGTCAGGTCGAGCCTCGTCGCAGCCCCGAGATAGGTCGAGGCGATGGCGGTGGCGGCAATGCCGTTCTCGCCCACGGTCGCTTCACGCGCGATCGACATGTATTCGGGGCGGATCGCCAGGATGGCGTCGCCACGGACTTTCTCGGCCTTGCAGTGCATGGAGACCGCGCGGTCTTCGCACAGGCCCGTCGAGCCATTGTCGGCGGGCTTGACGCCCTTCAGCGGCAGCATGTTGATCTCGCCGAGGAATTCGGCGACGAAGCGGTTGTCCGGCCGGTCGTAGACCTCGTCCGGCGCGCCGACCTGCAGCAGTTTGCCGTGGTTGAAGATGGCGACACGCGACGACAGCGCCAGCGCCTCGCTCTGGTCGTGGGTGACGAAGACGAAGGTGGTGCCGCTCTCCTGGTGCAGCCGCTTCATCTCGGCCTGCATCTGGCCGCGCAGCCCCTTGTCCAGCGCCGAGAACGGTTCGTCGAGCAAGAGCACGCCGGGCTCGAACACCAAAGCACGCGCCAGCGCCACGCGCTGCTGCTGGCCGCCGGACAATTGCGCCGGCAGTTTCTTCTCGTGGCCGACCAGCCCGACGCGTTCGATCATCTCGCCGACGCGCCGCTTGATCTCGGCCGCCGGTTTCTTGCGCACCTTGAGCGGAAAGGCGATGTTCTGTTCGACGCTCATATGCGGGAATAGCGCATAGCCCTGGAACACCATGCCGGCGGCGCGCTGCTCGGCCGGCCGGTCGGTGATGTCGACACCGTCGCTGTAGAGACGGCCATCGCTCGGCTGGACGAAGCCAGCAAGGATCATCAGAAAGGTGGTTTTGCCCGAACCGGAGGGGCCGAGCAGCGTCAGGAACTCGCCGCGGCCGATATTCAGCGACAGATTGTCCAGCGCACGGAACGAGCCAAAGCTCTTGCCGATCCCGATTGCCTTGATCTCTGCGGCCCGGCCGGGTTGCTGCATCCTGCCCTTTCCCTGACGTAGAATGAAATCGTAGGGCAGGGCGCGGCCTCACCGCAACCGAATAGTTTTCGCTTGATCGGCAAATTTGATTCACGGGTGGCGGGTTTTGGGTGGGTGTCCCTTGCTTCGAGGACGCGCTGAAAGTTTGCGTATTTCTACAATCGGTTTTCCGCCATTGCCCATAGGTTGGTCACATCAACGCAGCCGAGAAACCACTGCGGAAACGCCGAGAATTTTCACAGGAGAATACGTCCATGGCCACCCCGACCCCCTTCACCGTCGCCATCCCTGAATCGCAGCTCGCCGACCTCAAGTTTCGGCTTGAGCATACGCGCTGGCCGGATGAGCCCGCGGATGCCGGCTGGATGCTCGGTACAAATCTTGCCTACATGAAGCGGCTGACCGACCATTGGATCAATGGTTATGACTGGCGCAAGGCCGAGGCGGCGATAAACGCCCTCAACAATTTCAAGGTCGACATCGATGGAGTCGAACTCCACTTCGTGCATCACCCTTCGAAGAAGAAGGATGCAACGCCGTTGCTTCTGCTGCATGGCTGGCCTGATACCTTCTACCGCTACCACAAGGTGATCGAGCCGCTATCGGAGGATTTTCAAGTCGTCGTTCCATCTATCCCGGGAACCGGTTTCTCCGGCAAGACCGCGCTGGCGATGGACAAGGTCACGGACATCTTCGCAAAGCTCATGACGAATGTGCTTGGCTATGGAAAATTCATCGCTGCCGGCGGCGATGGAGGTTCCGTGATTGCCATGTCGCTGGCCCAGCGGCATCCGGAAAAGCTTTTGGGTTACCATGTCACGGATGTCGGCTATCCCGACCACACGACTGATTTCGCCTCGCTGAGCCAGCCGGAGCAGGCCTATGCCGGTGCCATTCAGCGATGGTTCTTCGCGCATGGCGCGTTCAATCTCGTGCACGCCACCAAGCCGCAAAGTCTGGCCTTCGCCATGAATGATTCCCCTGTCGGTCTCGCCGCATGGATCATGAGCTTCATGGCCGGCATGGGGTTGGGAGACGATGCGGATGCGCGGTTCGGACGTGACGAATTGCTCACCAACATCATGATCACCTGGTTGACCGAAACAGCGGCCTCATCGTTTCGCATCTATAACAAGAACGCCATGCAGCCGCCAACCATCACGGGGCTGGACACCAAGGTTCCGGTCGCCGTGGCGACCGAGGCGCCAATCCCGGGCGGCGTGCGGCTGCCGCGCGAATGGGCGGAGCGTCAGACCTCCGGTAACGTCGTTCAGTTCCACGACATGGAGACCGCCGGCCATTTCGCGGCCTGGGAGGATCCGGCGTTTTATGCCGGCGACATCAGGCGGTTTGCGGCGCTTCTCAACAAATAACGCGCGGTTTCGTGCTCGCCGGGGCAAGCCTGTCTTGCCCCGGTGTTCAGATTTTATGGACCAGGGCGAGATCAGAGGGCAGATGCCCCATGATTTTCTTGATGGATTTGATCATGTGCGGTTGGTCGGTGTAGCCGAGATCAGCTGCAACAGCGGCTGAATTGTCGCCCAGTTTCAACCGCCTTACAGCCTCCTGCGCCCGCCTGATCAGTTGAAAATACTTCTGGGTTATCCCGGTCGTCTTCTTGAAATGTTGCTGAACCGAGCGTCGCGAGGCGGCCTTGGGCTTCCCGGTGAATGCCTTGGCGACCAGGTCATTGGATTGCAGTAGATGTGCCGCAACCATCATCTCGGTGAGATCCTCGGCATTGCCGAAGGTCGGCAATGGAAGTTCAACGCCGTCAAGCACGAAGACCTCGCCCTCAACCGGCAAAAACCGTATCGCAGCACCGATTCTAACCTCCTTGTCCGTCGTCAGGTAGACATGGGCCGCAAAGGATATGACCACCGAATGTTCGCCGGCGCGGTAGGGAACATCGACCGGCTCGGTGGCCTGCCCGCTCAGGAAGATCGTCGGTTGCCCATCGGGAGAGACACTCAGGATCAGATCCCAGGAGCCATCGGGAGTCGCTTTGTAGACCCCATCCTCCAGGCAGACCGTCTGCCAAACCCTGTCGATCCAGGGATGGGGCGAGGAGCGATGCGTATGTTTCTGCGTCATGCCTGTCAGCGCGTTGAAATACGTTCGAGATTGCTCTGCCGATCTGCATCCGCCGCCATAGTCCCGGCCGGCGTCAATACGGCTCGACCCTGTTCTCCGACAGCTTCGACCTCAGCCACGCCCCGAACGCCACCAGCACCGGATGGCTCGCCTTGGCATGCTCCGAAACCAGGAAATACGACCGCGGCGATTTGATCGCGATGTCGAAGGGGCGCACCAGCCGGCCTTCGCTCAGCGCCCGGCGGCTGGTCAGTTCGTCGCCCATGGCGATGCCTTGGCCGGCGATCGCCGCCGAGAAGACGAGGTTCATGTCCGAGAAGAAGATGCCGCCTTCGGTGTCGGGGTTCTCGACCCTGGACAGCGCCAGCCAGCGCGCCCAGTCCTCGGTGTCGCCGAGATGCAGGAGATTGGCGCGCAGCACGTCGGCCGGCTTGGCAAAGCCGCCGACCTTGTTGAGCAGAGTAGGGCTGCAGAGCGGCGTGAAGGAAATCTCGCACAACAGCTCGGCCGCCCGGTTCGGCCAGTTGCCGACGCCGAAGGCGATGAAGGCGTCGGCGTCCGGATTGCTGACGTCTTCGAGCCGCCTGGGCGTCAGTATGTGCAACGCGACATCGGGATACATCTGCCGGAACTCGCCGATATGCGTGCACAGGAACAGCGAGGCGAAGCCCGGCGTGCAGGAGACGCTGAACGAGCCGCCGACGCCGGTGCCGGCATGGCGCGTCACCGCATCGCCCAGCACGGTGAGCGCTTTGCGCACGTCGCTGGCGTAGCGCTGGCCGCGCGGCGTCAGCGCCACACCCTTGCCGATGCGCTCCAGCAGGTCGAAGCCGAGGTCGCGTTCCAGCAGCCGCAACTGATGACTGACCGCGCTGCGGGTCAGGTGCAGTTCGTCGGCGGCCCGCCACACGCTGCCGTGGCGGGCGAAGCTGTCGAGGGCGCGCAGCGCTTGAGTGGAGGGTATTCGCAAGAGGCCTCAGGTGAACCGAATTTGCAGGAACCGGGAAAACATATCACTTTTTGGCAGGCCGCTTCACTGCTTTCTTCTCTCGCCATGGAGAAAGCGGTCACCACATCGGCACAAGCAACCGCGCTTGCCTGTCTGGATGGCATCCAGCCGTCGCTGTCGGCGTGGACGCGCACCATCTTCGATTTCGGCGAGACCGCCTGGCGAGAATACCAATCCGCTGCTTGGTATGTCGAACGGCTGAAGCGCGAGGGCTTTTCGGTCGAGGAAGGCTCCGGCGGCATGCCGACCGCCTTTTGCGCCCATTGGACCAACGGCCCCGGTCCGACCGTCGGCCTCTACGCCGAATATGACGCGGTGCCCGGCAATTGCCAGGATGCGGCAACGGTGAAACGGCCGCGTCCGGGCCTCGGCGTCGAGGCCGGCGGCCACACCGATCCGCATTCGGGGCTCGGCATTGCCAGCCTTGGCGGTCTGCTGGCAACCAAGGCGGCGATGCAGCGCCACGGTATTGCGGGCACGCTGCGCTTCACTGGCGAGCCGGCGGAGAAGGTGCGCGGATCGAAGCCGATTCATGCGGCAAAAGGCTATTATGACGGCCTTGCCGGCATGATCTCCTTCCATCCCTTCTACATGCTGCCGCTCTGCAATACGGCGCGCTGGGACACGCATTGCGGTGCCGCCTACGCGATGATCTACCGCTTTGTTTGCGACGAACCCGAAAATTGGGTTCGCGCAAGCGATGGCGCACCCATCCCGCAGGCGCACTCGGCGGTGAGGGCGCCGGGCGCCAACGACGCATTGATGATGATGTACATGGCGTCAAAAGCACTGCGCGATTCCATGCTGCCGCATCAGGGCGGCTGGTCGATCAGCGAGGCGATCCTGACCGCCGGCCAGGCGACTGCCGACAATCTGCCGGCTGGGCTGGCCGAGATCCAGTACATGATCCGCGTGCCGACGCTTGCCATGGCCGAGCAGGTCACATCAGTGCTCGACCGTAATGCCGAGGCCGCCGCCGCGATGAGCGGCTGCCGGTACGAGCGGCACTGGGTGTCGAAATCGCGGCCAGGGCTGGCCAACCATGCCATGGCAACGATTGCCTACGAAGCGCTGTCGACAGTCGGCCCGCCGCGCTGGGACGACACAGCCAAGGCGGTTGCGCGCGAAATTCAGGTCAATGCCGGTGGGGTGGCGACCGAGGAACCGTTCATCGCCGAGCTGGAGCGGCTGATTGCGCCGCAGGACGCCGAAGCGCTGCTGCGCCGCGACCTGCCGCCGTCGCAGCTCAATTCGACCTCCGACGACTACACCGACATGTCGTGGCATACGCCAACGGCCCGGTTCTATGTCGCCCGTCCGGCGCTGCGTTCGGAGAATGGCCATGCCTACCCGTCCTGGGCGATGAATGCGCTGGGCGGCATTCCCGCCACAATCGATCCGATGGTTGCCTGCGCCTCACGCACGATCGTGCTCGCAGCCTTGCGCCTGTTCGAGGACAAGGCCGCCCGCGACGCGGCGATGGATGAATTCGTCGCCCGCACCGGCGGCGGCATTGGCGGCACCAACTGGATCGCGCCGCTTTGCGACTACGAGCCGCCGATTGGATTTCGCTGGCCGGAATATGTCACAACACAGCGCGGGCGCGACTGGTGGATCCCGAGCAATCAATCATCCCAAACCGCCCTATGAGGAGAACCCCATGACCGTTCATGACCGCATCGTCGCCGAGCCGTTTTCGCTGCAGCGCCGCAACCCGGCCGGCGGCACCAAGCCGCTGACATCATGGGGTTTTGCCAACGAGACCGATGTGCTGACCGATGTCTTGCTCGGCTCGCCGAATTTCCTGCGCCACCTCTCGACCAGCTCACTGTCCAGGAAACATCTGCGCGAAGCGCCCTGCAACGTCCAGATTGCGCAGGCGCAGCACAAGGACCTTGTCGCCGCCTACGAGCATTTCGGCGTCAACATCCATTGGCACGAGCCGACGCCGGAACTGCCGATGCAGGTCTATTCCCGCGATTCCAGTGTCATGACACCCTACGGGGCCTTCATCACCGCCATGGCCAACTGGTGGCGGCGGGGTGAGAATTATGCCGCCATCCGCACCTACGAAAAACTCGGCATTCCGATCTACGACATGGTCACCGCAGGCACCTTCGAGGGCGGCGACTTCAACGTCATCGAGGAGGGCGTCGTGCTGATCGGCTGCGGCGGCGCCCGCACGCAGGAAGAAGGTGCCCGTCAGGTGCAAGCCTGGTTCGACAAGGAAGGCTGGGAAACTCGCATCGCCTTCATCGACGAATACTATGTCCATATCGACCTGATGGTGGTGCCGATTGCGGAAAAACTGACCGCGGTCTGCCTCGCCTGCACCGAGCCCGGCATCGTCGACTGGCTGAAGGGCAAGGGCCACGAGATCATCGACGTGCCCTTCCAGGACACGATGGCGCTCGGCTGCAACTTCATGTCGCTGGGCAAGGACAGGGTGATCGCGCCGACGTCGAGCCAGACGCTGATCGGCCAGCTCAAGGCGCGCGGCTTCGAGGTGGCGGCGATCGACATGAGCGAGATCTCGAAAACCGGCGGCGGCATCCACTGCATGGCGCAGGCGCTGAAGCGCGAGCCGGCCTGAGGTAGCTTCCGACCTCCGGCACATTGACACAATGCCGTCAGAGGGCGAGACTCGGCATATTCGAGGAGAGAATCTATGAAAAGAACCTACGAAAAGCCTGAGCTGCGCAAGGCGGGAAAGCTCGGATCGCTTGCCGCCGGCGGCGCATCGAAGGTGCCTTGAGCGTAACCTGAGGGCACGGGTGCCAGTTTAAGCGGCACACTGTTCGGAGTTGACCTCGCCGGGTTTGAACGGCGGGGCTTTTTCGTATCGACGGTCGGCCCGCTGGGTCCCGCAAAATCGACCATCATTGAATCTTTTGCCGGAACTTTGAGTGACAGCTCGAGCAATCCTGCAGGATGAGGTGCAGGAGATGCTCCGCCGGCAGCTTGGCGGGATCGGCTTGCACGGCACCCGGCCGCTTGCCGAGCAAGCTGCCGCCGCCCATCACCAGACCGGAACCCATTCTCATCTCGTCGGTGATGCCGGCCGGCGCCTGCCCGGCCTTTGTGGCCAGAGCGCTCGCCAGCGTCCCGATGTGACGGGCCAGCGCCTCGAACTCCGGCCGGGCCTGATCTATCTCCAGCCTGGCGCCCGAAGGCGCGCCCAGCGAGGCGCCGGGGAATTCGGCAATGAGGGCAGGACCGGTGCGGGCGCGGATGGTTTCCGCCGCCGCCTTGAAGGCCGCGGCGTCATAGGCTTGTCTGCCGTCGAACATCCCGGCGATCGTCTTGGCGGCTGCCGCCATCTCCTTCATCGAGGCTTGGCGGTCAAGGACGATCGCCTCGCCGCCGGCAGCGGCGCCAGCCACGGCAGCGCAGGCAAACGCCAGCATCGCGGCGATGGCAACAGGCCTCACTGAACCTGGCCGGCCAGTTCGTCGATGATCGGGCAGTCCGGCCGCTCGTCGCCATGACAGTGCTCGACCAGATGATGCAGCAGGTGCCGCAGTCCTGTCAGCTCGGCGATCTTCCTGTCGATCTCCACCAGTTTGGCTTGCGCGACCGCCTTCACATCGGCGCTCTCGCGGTCCTTGTCGTGATAGAGCGACAGCAACTGGCGGCATTCGTCGACCGAAAACCCCAGACTGCGCGAGCGCTGCAGGAAGCGCAGCCGGTGGACGTCCGCCGCAGAGTAATCACGATAGCCATTGTCTGTCCGGGCCGGGCGCAGAAGGCCGATGTCCTCGTAGTAACGTATCGTCTTCGAAGGCAGGCCGGATTTTTCGGATGCGAGGCCGATGTTCATGGCTGGAGATCTCCTTTGCCCAGGAGATTAGACCTTCCAGCCACTGGAAGGTCAATACGCTGCCGCTACGTCACAATTTTCAGATTTTTTTCAGAACCCGATCGGGATTTGTCGCCTCGCATCGCGCAAATAGGAGCGCGTCGGCCGCCGGAGGCGCAATCGATGCAGCCGGCCGCCGGCCACATCGAGCCGATCGTTGAGCCTTCGGCACTGGCTGCCTGAAACGACCACGAACAGGCCGCGGCGGCAACGCCGCGGCATCCGGAAAACGGCAGGGCTTTCAGAATGCACGACCTGGCCGCGATGACACAACCAACTCAACCCTTAGGAGACATGAAAATGATGACCGTACCTTTCCGCCGCATCCCGTCCCTCGGGATCGGCCTGGCGATGGCAATCACGATCGCCGAAATAGCCACCGTCGGGCCCTCGCTGTCCTTGGTCGGTCAGGCCGAGGCCCGCGTCGGCCAGCCCTGGACGCCCCGTAGTGCCGCAGGCGTCGCGCGGCGAACCGCCACATGGCGCGTGCTCAGGCACACCACGGCCTGGGTCGCCACCTTGCCCGCCGGCTGCGTCCGCACCAAAGTCAACGGCTTCGAGGTCTGGCGCTGTGGCGGCACCTACTACCGGGCCTACCAGGGGCGCTATATCGTCGTTGTCGTCGATTGACCCGCCCCAGGTTAGCCCGACCTGGGCACAGCCTTCACGCCAAGCGCCAGTCGGATGCCCTCCGCCAGATGCGCGGCGTCGGCCGGGTGCTCGAACGGCACTGCCTTGGTCGCATAGTCGACCGGCGAGAAATCAGGGTCGCTTTCGTTGATGAGGCTGGCTTGCCGGCTCGCCTCATCCATGGCGCCGAGCTGAGCGTAGCAGGCGGCAAGCCGCGTCCTGATCCAAGGCGTCGGCAGTGTAGCGAGCTCCAGTGCTTCCGCCGCCGGCCGGTAATCACCCATCATGTAAAGCGCCAGCGAGCGATCGAACTGATACCAGTGCGGGTGCAGCGGATCGATGCGGATGGCGCGCGCCAGCCAGCCCAGCGCTTCCAGCGGCCGCCCGCGCATGGTCAGCACCAGGCCCATCTGCTCGATGCATTCGGCATCGTAGGGATTGAACTCAAGCGCCGTCCGCAGATGCTGTTCGGCGGCCTCGTGGTCGCGCATGTAGAGGCGCACCAGCGACTGGATGCGATGCCCGGTCGCCTGGTCGGGCGCCAGCGCCAGCCCCTTGGCGGCGAGGTCGCGCGCCTTGGCCAGCACCGCGTGGCTCGTCTTCCCGAACTCACCTTTGAGCGCATGGGACAAGGCCAGATACGTGTAGGCCGGCCCATAGGCTGGGTCCTTGGCGATGGCTGCCTCGAAAAACGTCCTTGCGCCTTCGAGGTCGGTCTGGGCAGGGTCGCGCAGCAAAGCGACACCGCGCAGCACCAGTTCATAGGCGGCAAGGCTGGTAACCGGCTTGCGCGACGCCTGCTGCAGGCCGGCATTACTCACCCGCCTTGCCAGCCGCCCGACAATGTCCTCGATGATATCCTGCTGGATGGCGAAGAAACCGCCGTCGGTGGCTTCGTATCGATCGCCCCAGAGTTGGCTCGCATTGGCCGCGTCGACAAGGTTGACGGCGGCCAGGATGCGCTCTCCCTGCCGGCGCACCGAACCTTCTACAAGATAATCGGCGCCGATGCGTGAGCGGATCAGCGGCCACTCCGAACGCGCATAGGAGGCGAAGGAAAAGCTCGAATTGCGGGCCAGCACAGTGACGGTGCCAAAACGCGCCAGGCCGTTGATAATGTCCTCCGCAAAGCCGTCGACGATCGGATCGTCGGCCGGGTTGCCGCTTTCGTTGCGAAAGCGCAGCACCGCAACGATTGGCTGCGAGCCGATTTCCGGCGCCGTCTCGACCTCCGCAGCCAGCATGTAGCCGCGCTTCGACACCGTGCGCACCAGCTCGTCGCCCAGCACCTTGCGGATCTCGCGGATCGACTGCGCGAGCGAATCCTCGGTGACGAAGACGCCCGGCCACACCGCGTCCATGATTTCCGACTTGGGCACGACGCGGCCCATATGCCGGGCCAGCAGCGTCAGCAGCGCATAGGCCTTGGGCCGCAGGAACGCCGGTCTGTCGGCATGACGCAGCGTGCCTCGGCCGAGGTCGAGCGTATAGCCGCCGAACTGAAAGACCTGATCGTCAAGCACGACTGACATGGCTGCACCTACATGCTCCCCCTGCCGCGCAGGGTCGAGAATAACCCAACTTTGCGCCACGCAAAGCGGCATTCCAACCCTCGACGGGACCCCTGCCTGCAAAAGCCCCAAGCCAGGTTTCCTTGACTCGGCCGCCAAAAAAGGGCAGCAAAGTCGTTAACGGAGAGGATTTAGGCCATTTTGACGGCCGGGGAGGACGCTTTTTGGCATCAATCGCGGTGCAATCGGCGACCGATAGAGTGATTGGTTAACCAAACTTGTCCATCTTTTGAATCAATCGGCAACAGACGCGAAGGGTGCAGGGGGCACCAAGGCGAACTGTGATCGTCACGGCTGCGAGACCGCAGCCGGCAGCCGATTGAGAGTGGTTGTATGGCGTTTGTGCGTTTGAAAGACCGGGGTGACAATCCAGTTTCCGGATTGACTTCGATGAGGCCCCGCCTGAGCTGGGTCGCGATTCCGGCCGTTGGCGCCGCGGTCGTTCTATGGTCGATGGCGACCATGGCCGGCCTCTATTCGGTGGGGACCTCGCTCACCGCCGCTTCCGACAGTCTTCCGCAAAGCCTGGCTCTGCCGCACACCGTCGCGCTCGCCGATTCCCGGCGCGCCCTTGCCAATTCCTGGGCGCCGGCGCTGGCGGCAAGCCGGCAGCGTCAGGTGGCTCTGCTCAATCAATGCGACGCCGCTTGCCTGCGCCTGGCGTCGAGCTTCGCGCATGACGGCAAGATGGCGCGGCTGAGGCCGGCGGCTTCAACCAGTGACGCGCCTGCTGCCCCAAATGCCATTGCACTGGTCACGCCGCGTGACGCGCGCTTCGACGGCGTGGTGGCGAAAGCGAAACTGTCGCCGCAAAAGCTGGCTGCCGCCTTCGCCCGCGCCGCTTCCCACCCCTCTGGCGCACCCTTTATGGTTGCCAGCCTGCCGACGGACGCTCGCTTTGCTGAGCCGGTGCGTACAGCGGACAAGCACGGTCCGGCACCGGCACGCTTCGGGCCGGAGGTGGCGGAGATCGAACGCTCGTCGCGCCTGGCGCTGGCGCTCGCCAATGCCTTGCCGACGGTCGATGTAACGCCATCGGTTGCGCTGGCAACTGTCGAACCTGTTGCGGTGCAGGAGCCGCAGCCCGCCGAGGTTCAGGTAGCCTCGCTGCCGCCACAGGACGACCTGCCGGACAACATGCCGTTGCCGGGCCGGCGTCCGCAGGCGGAAATCGACCAGCCGGTCGAAGCCCCCAAGGCCGTAGCTCCTGCCAAGGTCCAATCGCCCAAGGCGGCAAAGGCCCAGACAACGAAGGCCCAGACAACCGGGGTCCAGACCGCCGATGCGCCAACGGTCGACACGCTACCCGGCGTGCTGTCGCCGCGCAGTTCGTCACAGCCGATCGTGCCAGGCATCGGCAGCAGCCAGGCCAGCCAGGGCAAGCCGACCAAGCGGTCGAAGGCCCAAGCAGCCGAGATGCTGGCCTATGCCAAGCCCGACATGCCCGAGCGCGGCTCGGGTGGAGTCTTCCGCAACCTGTTCACCAAGCCCAGCATGGGCAACGGCGTCGCCGTCTATGACATCTCGGCCAAGACCGTCTACATGCCGGATGGTTCGCGGCTCGAGGCACATTCCGGGCTGGGTGCGATGGTCGACCAGCCGCGCTATGTCGACCGCAAGAACACCGGTCCGACGCCGCCCGACACCTATGACTTGAAGCTGCGTGAATCGCGCTTCCACGGCGTCGAGGCGATCCGCCTCACACCGGTGGGCGGCAACAACAAATATGGCCGCAACGGCCTGCTTGCCCACACCTACATGTTGCGCGGCGGTCGGGCGGAGTCCAATGGCTGCGTCGTCTTCAAGGACTATGCCCGCTTCCTCTCGGCCTACAAGAAGGGCAAGATCAAGCGCCTCGTCGTGGTGCCGCGCATGTCCAAGCCCTTGACGCAGGTCGCCCAGGACGGGCGCGGTGCCTGAATCATTTTAGCAGGATGAGCCTCTATCATCCTGTTTGAAATGGTTTTTTCCGCGCGGTTGATCCGAGACCACAGTCTCGACGCTACGCCTTTCCCCTCAATTGTCAGCAGCCGGCATTGAAAGCGTTTTCAATTCCGGCTGAGGATACTATGAGTGGAGCGCGGCGGCTCCAGCTTCAAACGATCAAGAGGAAGTCATGACAATTCGCACTGTCGTCTGGGGCGAGAATATCCATGAGCGGACCAATGAGGTGGTCGCCGGCATCTACCCCGACGGAATGCACGCGACCATCGCCAAGGCGTTGAATGTCGACCCCGGCATTTCCGCGTCCTGGGCAACCCTCGAGCAGCCCGAACACGGCCTGCCGGCCGACCGTCTTGCACAAACCGATGTGCTGGTCTGGTGGGGCCACAAGGATCACGGCGCCGTCGCCGACGAAGTGGTCGAGCGCGTGGCGCGCCGCGTCTGGGAAGGCATGGGGCTGATCGTCCTCCATTCCGGCCATTTCTCAAAAATCTTCAAGCGACTGATGGGCACGCCCTGCACGCTGAAATGGCGTGAGGCCGGCGAGCGCGAGCGGCTCTGGGTGACCAGCCCCAGCCATCCGATCGCCGCCGGGGTGGGCGAGTATTTCGAGCTTGAGAACGAGGAAATGTATGGCGAGCAGTTCGCCGTGCCGGAGCCGCTGGAGACGGTTTTTATCTCCTGGTTCCAGGGCGGCGAGGTGTTTCGTTCCGGGCTGACCTATCGCCGGGGCGCCGGCAACATCTTCTATTTCAGGCCCGGCCACGAGACCTATCCGACCTATCACGACGCCAATGTCCAGAAGGTGCTACGCAACGCCGTGAACTGGGCGCACAACCCGCAGGGCTCGAACCCCACGATCCTCGATGCGCCGAACGTGCCGGTGGAAAAGGCGATCGAACCGATCGTCGAGCGCGGCGGCAAACTTCACGCCGCGGGCGAGGCCGGCTTCCGCTAAGGCAGTTCCAGAAAAACGGGCGCAACGGCTTTCCGTCTGGATTCGCGTAAAAATAACCCCTAGACCACATCGACCATATCATTGAATCGAACCAATTCGCTCGGAGTGCAAAAATGCGACTTTTGATACTCGGCACCGGCTGGATGGCGCAGGAGCATGCCAGGCAGTTCGGCAAGATCAAGGGCGTCGAACTGGTCGGCGCCGTCGACGTCGATGCGAAGCGCGTCGCCGAATTTTCCGACAGTTTTGGTATTCCCAACCGTTTCACCTCGCTTGCCGACGCGCTCAAATGGGGAGAATTCGATGCGGCGACCAATGTGACGCCCGACTCCATCCACCACCCGACCACCATGCCGCTGATTGCGGCGGGCAAGCCGGTGTTGTGCGAAAAGCCGTTGGCCGAAAACTTCGAGAAGGCCAGGGACATGGCCGACGCCGCCGAGAAAGCCGGCATCATCAACATGGTCAACCTGACCTATCGCAACGTCGCCGCATTGCAGAAAGCGCGCGCCATGGTGCTTGCCGGCGAGATCGGCGAGATCAGGCATGTCGAGGCATCCTATTTGCAGAGCTGGCTGGTGTCCAAGGCCTGGGGCGACTGGCGCACCGAACCGAAATGGCTGTGGCGCCTGTCGCGCAGCCACGGCTCCAATGGCGTGCTGGGCGACGTCGGCGTCCACATCCTCGATTTCGCCAGCTATGGCGCCGGCCTCGACATCGACCACGTCTTCTGCCGGCTGAAGGCCTTCGACAAGGCGCCCGGCAACCGCATCGGCGAATACGACCTCGACGCCAACGACAGTTTCGCCATGGCGCTGGATTTTTCGAACGGTGCCTTCGGTGTTGTCCATGCCAGCCGCTGGGCGACCGGTCATCTCAACGAATTGCGCCTGCGCATATATGGCGACAAGGGCGGTATCGAAGTCGTGCACAATCCGGACGGCTCGGAGCTGAAAGCCTGTCTGGGCAAGAACATCGAGACCGCCAAGTGGCAGGTGCTCGATGCCGGAACCGTGCCGACCAACTACCGGCGCTTTGTCGACGCGGTGAAGAGCGGCGTCCAGGCCGAACCGTCGTTTCGCCATGCAGCCGAATTGCAGAAGGTGCTCGACCTTGCCGTGGTTTCGGACGAGAAACGGACTGAACTCAGGGCAAACGCCGACACGCAGTGATGTCTTTCCACGGGAGGAGGGGTCCGCCATGACAACGCGTCGCGCCGAATGTTCCTGCGGCCAGCTTTCAGCCGTCTGCTCGGGCGAGCCGGTCCGCATCTCGGTTTGCCACTGCCTGGACTGCAAACGCCGCACCGGCAGCGCCTTCAGCTACAATGTCCGGTTTGCCGAAGGTGACGTATCGGTCCAGGGACGCGCGGCCGAGTTCACGCGCATTGGCGACCAGGGCGGCCGCGTCATCTACAGTTTCTGCCCGGATTGCGGCACCAATGTTCACTACCGGATCGACACCCAGCCCGGCGTGATCGCCATTCCGGTGGGCGCCTTCGCCGACCCGTTGTTCCCGCCGCCCTTCCAGTCCTTCTACCACGACAGCCGGCGCTGCGAGTGGGTCGAGATCACAGCCGAGCCTCTCGCGAAGCTCGGCTGAAGACGCAGTCAAGCTGGCGGTGGGACGGCCACCCCGGCGTAGTGACTTCCCAACTGCCAGAAGAGCAGCGGAAATCGCCTTCGCTCCTCATGAACGAGCCTAAAGCCGGCCCCGTCAATCAGACCTAGTGGGTCGCGATTGAGGTGGCAGCCGCCGGCAATCGCTCCCCACATCCGGTTCAGGCGCTCCTGCCACCTGCGGCGACGCGGCCCATCGGCCTGGCCGTGCTCGATGAAGATCAGCCGGCCCGTGGACTTCAAGATGCGCCGGATTTCGCTCAGCGCCGCCTCAGGGTCCGGAATGGTGCAGAAAGCGTAGGTGACGACGACCGTGTCGGCAAAATCATCGGCCAATGGCAGGGTCTCGCCGCGGGCCCGGAGGCATTCGACATCGAAGGGCATGGAACGGCTCTTCGGTTCGGCCAAGCCGAGCATCGTGCCGTCGGGATCGACGCCCACCAGCCGCTTCACTTTGGCGGGATCGTAGTAGGGAAGGTTCAGGCCGGACCCGAAGCCGACTTCCACAACGATGCCCTCTGCCTGTGGGATCATGTGCCTTCGCATGTGCGCGAATGTGTTGGCCGAACAGCCGGCGTGGACGAAGTAGGGAGCAACGCAGCGTGCGTACCAGGAGAGACAGGATTGGCACATATCTCAGCCTCCCTGTCGAGCGTGGATAAGGCCGCCATCCCCGGCAACAGCCGCGGAGTTGCAATGATGGGTGAGAGTATTGACCAGTGACATTTCTAGCTCCAAGTCTGTCTTCAGACGGGCCAGATCGGCCCACCGTCGTGGGGATAGGTAGAAGGTCTGCGTCCCCTCAACGTCCCCGCCCGGCGCATACGGATCCATGGAGCGATTGCAGTTCCGACTTCTGGGTTTTCCGGAGTTCCGTCTGAACGGGCGGCGGGTGGAACTTGCCTTGCGCAAGGCGGCAGCGCTCCTCATCTACCTCGCCGAGGCCGCCGGGCCCGTGGCGCGTGAGGTCGCAGCCACGCTTCTGTGGCCCGAAAGCGACGAGGAAGCCGCACGCGCACGACTTCGGCGTACGCTGTATAAGATCCGCATCGCGTTCGGCAGCGAGGTTATCGCTGCCAGCGGAACATCCCTAAGCCTCCACCCGGCGCTGTCCGTCGAGGTCGACTCAAGGGTTTTCGAGGATGCCTGTGATCTCGGCCCTCTCGACCAGGCAGCAGACATCTATAAGGGCGACTATCTCGCCGGCTTCTCACTCACCGACTGTATGGAATTCGAGGAGTGGGTCTTCTTCAGGCGCGAGGCCCTGCGCAGCCGGCTGGTGCAGGCGCTGGAGCGGCTCGTCGAAGCGAAGATTACCGGCGGTGAGCCGCGCGCCGCGGTAGTGTACGCGACGCGCCTGACGAGCTTGGACCCTTTGAGCGAAAGCGCGCACCGTCACCTGATCCGGGCGCACCTGATGGCCGGGGACAGGGCAGCAGCCGAGCGTCAGGCCGAAACCTGTGTCAGGCTGCTGCGGGACGAACTCGGCATCGCGCCGGACCCCACAACGCTTGCCATGCTGCGTGAGCCAACTCACGATGCAACCCTGGACATGCCCAGAACGCGCTATGTCGAAGTGGACGGCATCCATATCGCCTACCAAATCGTCGGCAAGGGCCCGATGGACATCGTGCTTGTTCCGGGGTTCATTTCGCATGTCGAACGGGTCTGGGAAGACAGGAGCTGCCGCGCCTGGCTCACCGCGGTTTCGCGCCTTGGCCGCCTGATCCTTTTCGACCGGCGAGGCATGGGACTTTCCGACCGTGTCGGTGCCCGCCCTACCGTTGAAGCGACGGCGCAGGATATTCTGGCGGTCATGAACGCGGCCGGCAGTCGTAGGGCCTTGCTCATCGGCGCGTCAGAAGGTGGTCCGGGTTGTGTCCGTTTTGCCGTAAACCACTCCGATCGCCTGATCGGTCTGGTTCTGTGGGGTTCCCTGGCGAAAGGCAGCCGCGCACCCGACTATCCTTTTGCCCTGACCGTCGCGCAATACGATCTGTGGAAGCAGCGGCTGCTCGCCGGCTGGGGCGGCCCGGCGGAAATCGAAACTTTCGCCCCGAGCCTGACCGCAGACCGCCAAGCGCAGACCTGGTGGGCTGGGTTGCTCAGGGCAGCCTCCAGTCCAGGCGCGGTCGCAGGCCTGCTCGAAGCGCTGCGTGATACCGATGTCCGCCATCTCCTGGCAAAAGTCTCGGCAAGGACGATGGTTCTGCACCGCTCCGGCGACCGCGCCGTGCGCGTCGAGGCCGGGCGTTTCCTCGCAGCCAAGATCCCGGGCGCGCGTTTCATCGAACTAGCTGGTGACGACCATTGGTTTTGGGTCGGCGACCAGCAGCCACTGCTCGATAGCATCAGCGCGTTTGCACGAAACAGCTGACCCCGCCGGGGACGATCAGGGGACACCTCCACTGCAGGGTAACGCTCACAACTCTTGATGTCAGTTGTGAAGCACAGGTTTTTGCGCGCCCGGCAAAAGGAGTGATCATGTTTGCTGTCTCGGAAGACGGAACCCGCATTGCCTATGAGGTGGTCGGGACTGGAAGACCGCTCGTGCTGTTGCACGGCTTTACAGCAGATCGCACGATTTGGCGTGAAGTGGGCTATGTCGAGCGGTTGGCAGCTGGGCGGCAACTGGTGCTGATCGACGCTCGCGGTCACGGGAGAAGCGACAAGCCGCATGTGCCCGAAGGGTATGATCCCGGGCGATGCGCGACAGACGTCGCGGCTGTTCTGGATGACATCGGCGCGGTAGATGCGGACATCTGCGGGCATTCTCTGGGTGGCACGATTGCCCTGGCGTTTGCCGCCCACTACCGGAACCGGGTGCGCTCGCTTGTCATCAACGGCGCGCATCCCTTCGGTCAGGATTTGCGTCTACTGAGGGCAGCCGTGAGCGTTGGCATAGAACCCTGGATCTCGTATCTGCGCACCGAGAACTGGCCGTTGACAGACGGGAACGTCAGACAGCTCAGAAGCAATGATCTTGAGGCCTTGCGGGCATGCGTAGCGCTGGATCGGGCCGATCGGTCGGCACCGTTTGTCAGCTTTGATCGACCGATACTTGCGATCAGCGGAGAGGCCGATCCGTTATGTCCCAAGGTTCGTGATTTTGCAGCCCTTGCCGGCGCTGACCATCTCGAACTCGCCGGATGCAATCACTTCCAGGCGTTCCTGGCGGTCGACCTGGTATGCGCGCGCATCGAAGAGTTTCTGTCGCTGCTCTAATGCCTCAGAATCTTGCTCTTCTGCCTCACCGGTGTTGACAGCAGACAGGAGACATTTCCTCGGTTGGAAGCCTGAGGGACTTCGTGATGGCCCGATAAATCAAATCTTCAGGATTAACCTGACATGCTTGCCCGTTGCCGACGACCGGATGGCTCGGATGAATGTCGAGGTGAAACCAGCTTGTGGGTCCGTCGACCGTGTCGGAGAGGATGGATCTCGACGTGCAGGATGATCCTGCCATAATTGCGGAAGTCGAGCGACAGCTGGCGCGCCGCACGCGCGATATCCGCCTCAAAGGCGAGATCAAACGTCTATTTCGAACCCGTGTCTGGTCACAAACGGCGAAAATCATCCGGGCCTGGATGATCTGGGTGGCATTTTTGGATGTGCTGACCCTTGCGCTCAACCTGTTGATGCTACCAAAGGCGGTCGCGCTCTCCATGCTCCTGCCTGGCGCCATCATTCCACCTGTCGTCGTGATTGTTATCCTTCTCTGGCGGAAACCGCAGGCGCACTGGCTCCAAGGGGCTTCGCTGATCGCAGGCATGTTCCTCATCTTGTTGTCAGTTGCACTGGTCGGGGTGAGCGCTGGTGGCGAGTTCTACGAACGGCACCTGAACATCATGCTGTTCGTGGCCATTACAGCCATCATCATCTTCGGCATCCCGCTGGCCTGGACGATGGCTATTGCCGCCTCGGCGCTCGGTCTCTATCTCGTTTTTCAGCTGCAGAACCCGGGCATCGAATTTGGAAGCGCCGCGGCTGCCACGCTGTTCTTCACCAGCGGGATCATCGCAACGGTCGCCGCGCGGCGCATCATGACAATTCTCGCTCAGAAGACTTTCCTGTTTGAGCTTCGCGACCGACACAGAGTCGCCGAACTGGCGGAAGCGAACGATCGGCTTCAGCAACTGGCGAGCACCGATCCGCTCACGGGCATTGCCAACCGGCGCTGGATGACAGAGCTGCTCGATCTCCTTTGGGCCGATGGCGGGACATGCCCCGGCGGTGCGGCCATGCTGATGTGCGACATTGATGATTTCAAGAAGCTGAACGATCACCTCGGTCATGCCGAGGGCGATCGCTGTCTGGTCGAGGTCGCCCGCGTTATCAAGGAAAACGTCAGGCGCGACAACGATCTCGTGGCCCGATACGGCGGCGAAGAATTCCTGGTGCTCTTGCCTGGCGTAGACAATGAAGAGGCCATCTCTGTGGCCGAGAGAATTCGCCAGAGCGTTGAGGCCGCCGCTTTTCCCAATCCTGCATCCCGCGTGTCGCGCCGCGTCACCCTCAGCATTGGAGTTGCAGTTCAGAGGGCCGACGAGGCCATCTCATCGGAGCAGTTACAGCGTCAGGCGGATGCGGCGCTGTATCTCGCCAAGCAAACCGGCCGCAACCGGGTGCTGCTCCACATACCGGAGTCACCCGGGCGCAAACATATTCAGTCGACGCGGTGATGCCAGCCCGTGACGCGATGGTAGAATAGTCGCTTCGCCACGCCGTCTTCGCCCAACTCAGCCATCGGCAGCAGCCAACATATCGAGTCTTTTACTCTCCTCTAATGCCTGAGAATCTTGCTCAGAAACGCCCGGCTGCGGTCGGTCTTCGGATCGGAGAAAAACGCCTCCGGCGTGCCGCTTTCGACGATGGCGCCGGCGTCCATGAACACCACGCGCTGGGCGACCTTGCGGGCAAAGCCCATTTCGTGCGTCACCACCATCATGGTCATTCCTTCCTCGGCGACCGCTACCATCACGTCGAGCACTTCGGAAATCATCTCGGGGTCGAGTGCCGAGGTCGGCTCGTCGAACAGCATGATCTTGGGCCGCATGCCGAGGCAGCGCGCGATCGCCACGCGCTGCTGCTGGCCGCCTGAGAGTTGTGCCGGATAGGCATCGACTTTGTCTGCCAGGCCGACCTTGGCCAGCAAGTCGCGCCCGGCCTGTTCGGCTTCCGCGCGCGCGATCTTGCGCACATGGATCGGCGCCAGCGTCACGTTTTCCAGCGCGGTCTTGTGCGGGTAGAGGTTGAACGACTGGAAGACGAAGCCGATCTCGGTGCGCAGCCGCGTCATGTTGGTGGCGGGGTCGCCGAGGCGCTGGCCGTCGACGACGAGATCGCCATCGCGGATCGTCTCCAGCCCGTTGACGCAGCGGATCAGCGTGCTCTTGCCCGAGCCGCTCGGGCCGCAGACGACGACCACCTCGCGGGGCTCGACGCTGAGCGTAATGTCCTTCAGCACGTTGAGCGCGCCGAACCATTTGTTGACGCCACGAAAGTCGATCATGCCGGTTTTGGCCAGGCTTGGTTTGGTCATAGCTGTTGGCCCTTTTGCGTTCGATGTCACAGCTGCACCTCGCCATGCGCCGCACCCATGCGACGTTCGAGCCGGCGGGCGAGCATGATCAGCGGGTAGCAGACGATGAAATAGCCGACGCCGACCAGGAAGAAGACCAGCAGGCCGTTGGGCACACGCTGCACCACCAGCCAGCCGACGCGGGTGAGGTCGGTCAGCCCGATCGCCGAGACGACAGAGGAATCCTTGATCAGCAGCACATATTGCCCGACCAGCGGCGGCAGCACGATACGCATCGCTTGCGGCAGCACCACCTGGCGCATGCGCTGCCAGCGTGACAGGCCGGATGCCAGCGCCGCCTCCACCTGGCCGGTCGGCACCGAGCGGATGCCGGCAGCGACGATCTCGCAGATGAAGCAAGCGGCGAGGTTGGTCAGCGCAATGATGCCGGCGGTGAAGGCGTCGAGCTCGATGCCGAACTCCGGCAGGATGAAGAAGATCAGGAAGATCTGCACAAGGAACGGCGTGCCGCGGATCAGGTCGACCCAGGCGCCGATCGCGCTGCTGATGATCCGGTTGCCGCCAGTGCGCAAGATGCCGAGGCCAAAGCCGAGCAGCGTGCCCAGCACCAGGCTGATCAGCGACAAGACCACGGTCATGCCGAGGCCGCGCAGTGCGAGGGGATAGCTGCCGGCGAGGCTTTGCAGCTGCTGCCAGATCATGTGCCGCTCCTTGCCGGCTGCAAGCCGAGCCAGCGACTGGACAGCGCCGCCAATCCTTTGAGGCCGTAGTAGAGCAGGAGGTAGAAGGCGGCGATGGTGATGAAACCCTCCGCTGGCATGAAGCGGTCGGAGGCAAGAAGCTGACCGGCGCGCGTCAGTTCGGAAACTGAGATCAGCGACAGCAGTGCCGAATCCTTGACCAGCACGATCGCCTGGCCGAGCAGCGGCGGGATCGTCACCTTGAACGCTTGCGGCAGGATGACGAAGCGCATGCGCTGGACATAGGTCATCCCCGAGGCGACGCCGGCTTCCACCTGGCCGCGCGGGATCGACAGGATGCCGGCGCGGATGATCTCGGCGACATAGGCGCCGCTGTTGAGCGACAAAGCCAGGATGCCGACGACGAGCTCGGGCAGGACGAAGCCGAGGCGGGGCAGGCCGAAATAGAGGAAATAGAGCTGCGCCAGCAACGGCGTGGCGCGTACCGCGTCGATATAGGCCTTGGCCGGCACGCGAAACAGCTGGCCGCGCTGCAGGTTCATGGCGGCGAGCACGATGCCGACCGCAAGCGCGCCGGCAAAGGACAGCGCCGACAGCCAAACAGTCGTGACGAGGCCCTGCCCGAACAAGGGCAGATATTCGACGATGGTGCGGAAGCTGAAATTTTCGAGCATCGCTGGGCGTGTCCTCAATACGGACGAAGCGAATTCCGAACGGTCTCGCGCCGCCGGGGCGCGCGAAACCGTTCGGATCTATGTCTGCTTAGTGGTCTTTCTTCCAGGCGTCGGAATTGACCCAGTAGTCGAGGTTCTTCTGCAGGCGGCCGTCGATGCTGACCTGGTTGAGGAACAGGTTCATCCAGACCAGCAGGTCCGGTTCGTCATAGCGGGTGGCGAAGGCCAGCGGCTCCTTAGAGAGGAGCTCCGGCATGATGGTGAAGCTGCCAGCCGGGTAGGCGGTCGACTGGCCCTTAACCGCCGAGACGTCGTTGACGCCGCAATCGGCCTGGCCGTTGTTGACGGCATCGAGCAGCAGCGGACCGCCGCCCTTGTAGCTCTTGATGTCGGCATCGGGGAAAGCGGTCTTGGCTTCCTTCTCGCCGGTGGCACCCAGCAGCACGGCAATCTTGGTGCCCTTGGCCTTGCAGTCCTCGGTGGTCTTGAACTTGCTGTCGGCCTTGGTGAAGACGGTGCTGCCCGTGTACATGTAGGGCGTGGTGAAGGCGACCTTCATGCCGCGCGCCAGCGTCGGCGTCATGTCGGCGACCAGCAGATCGGCCTTGCCCGACAAGAGCGCCGGGATCAGACCGTCCCAATCGAAGTCGAGGAAGGTGATTTTGACGCCCATTTCCTTGGCCATCAGCTCGGCAAGTTCGACCGAACTGCCGGTGCGTTCGCCGGCGGCGCCGACCAGCGAGAAGGGCGGTCCCTGCGTCTGCACCGCGACGCGCAGTTCGCCGCGCTTGGTGATCTCGTCGAGCGTTCCGGCGCTGGCGGCAGTGGTGAGGCCGGCAAGTGCAAGTCCGGCGATGAAAAGCTTGGCAATCTTCATTGGGCATTCCTCCCTGTTGTCGTTGTTGTTTTGCCCGCGGGTTTCCTTGGGCTCTTTTTGAGCGGCAGCGCCGTTGCCGGCGGCAGCCACCGTTCGAAAATCCTCAGTCCCAGTCGACCGTCTCGGCAACCTTGATGCCGCGCCTGGCCAGTTCGTCGAAGAAGCTGGTGTCGGGCACGTGCAGCAGCGGGTTGAGCACGCCGGGTGTGGTGATCTCGCGCCGCGCCAGCATCTGCGCCACGATGCTGGCGGGGTAGCCGACGCCGAGGCTCATGCCGAACAAGCCGGATTGGAGATCGCGTTCGATGACCAGCTCCGACGTCACCGTCTTGCGGCGACCGCCTTCGCTTCCGGAAAAGACATTGCGCATCACGCAAAGGTCCTTCTCGTCGGCGCCGTACTGCAATTGCGGGCCGAGCAGCCGGCCGAGAAATTCGCGCGGGCTGACAGCGGTGCCGGAAACCTTGTCTTCGGAGAGGAAGCCGAGCTCCTTCAGCGGCGCCCAGAACGCCGACCAGCCCGGCCAGCGCAGCGTATAGCGGCCCGAGCGCTGCAGCCCCTTGGCGGCCTCGAGCATCTCGACGTAGTGCGGCGCGTCGCCATTGGGGAAGGCTTCCAGCCGGCCGAGGCCCGTGACCTCGATCTCGTGGATAAAATGATTGTCGTGTTGCCGCTCGGCCGGCACCGCGACGCGCCTGCCGTCCTCGATCATCACGCTGTCGCGGTTCTGGCTGACCAGAACCATGTCGAAATTCCAGCTCACCTTATAGCAAAGCGGCTTGGCCATCGCCTTCGGCTCGGGGATGCCGCCGCAATAGGAGTCGATCGAAGAAATGCTGTCGAATTGTTTTGCGGCGCGCGCATAGAGCACGAGGTCGATGCCGGGATCGAGCCCGCATTCGGTCATGATCGAGACGCCGGCCGCTTCCGCCGCAGGCGCCAGGTCGGCAATGGCCTTGCCGTAATTGGTGGTGACCAGCGGCGTGCGCGTCGCGATCGCCGCTTGCACCGCCTCGCGCATCAGCGGTTGCGGCAACAGGTCGATGACGGCATCGGCATCGGCCAGCACGTTGGCGAGTGCCGGGCCGATGGCGCCCTCGGGCACGACGAAACGCACGCGGGAAAGATCGGTCAGGCCGCCGAGCCGGGCAGGGCCGTCAGTCGATGTATCGACACAGATGATTTCCTCGACATCGCCGCTGGCGACGAGATCGGCGATGGCCGCCCGGCCTTGCAGGCCGAGGCCGCCGAGAACCGCGATCTTCATGCCGGCTCCTTGCGCGCCTGGGCGTCTTCGGACCAGCAGCCTTCCGGCAAGCTGACCCATTTGTTGCAGGAGGCCATGACGACGAAGGTCTCGCTGCGCATGACTTCGCCGGGCTCGCCGGCACCCGGGATCAACTCGCTGGTGACGCGGTAGAGGTCGGCGACATCGCCGGCCACGGTGACGTCGACGATGATGTCAAAACGCCCGGTGACCACCGAAGCCGAGTTGACGAAGGGCAGTTCCGCAATGCGCTGCGCCAATTCCCTGGCACGTCCGCGGCCTTGCGCATTGATGCCGACAATGGCCGAAATCAACTCCGGGCGCTCTGTCAGGTTCAGCAGCCCGACGATCTTCAGCAAATTGCGGTCGAGCAGATTGCGCAGCCTCGTGCGCACCGTCGGCACCGAGATCGCCATCGTCTCGGCGATGCGGTTAACGCCAAGCTGCGCGTCCTGCGACAGCAGTTTGACCAGTCGCCGGTCGGTTTGATCGAGATGTTCCCGCAAAGGCACATACTTTCATAAAAGAGAAAAATCGATGTGAATTTCTTTCTGATATGAAAATACCCTATGAGGAATTTTTAACAACAGCAAGAGGCGCGCTGCATCTAACTGATGGTGCGAGGCTCGCAGCGGCAAAGGGTCGGCGCCTCGTCCCAGAATCTGTCGAAGGCACGGCGGCGGCCTCCTCGAATAGGTTCCGGCGCTTGAATCATTGCGGCAGGAGAGGCTGCTATCTTGTTGATTGGACTCTTTTCGAACCCGTTTTCAGGGATCATCGCCCAAGCGAGTGCCCGGGCAGTGGTATCCTCGGCGGGGCTGACCCTGGCTTGCGCCGCCGCTACCGCCCAGCCCGAAAGATCGCCACCGCCGCAGCCGTCAGCGCGGCGTTGCCGGAGGCCACCGCTCCATCCGGCAGTTCCTTGCCATCTTCCAGTCCGACACGCGTCGACCAGTTGCGCTCCGCCGCCCGCCGGACGAACGGCCAGACCGTGGTGTTTTCGCCATGCAGCAGGATAGCGCGGCGGATGCCGGCCTGTTCGAGCACCTCTTCGATGCCGTCCGACACAGCGAGTGCCTCGTCCAGCGTTTGCTCGGAAATCTCGATCAGGATGCGCAGCACGCGCCCGCCATGGTCGAGGTGGACCAGCCGCTCGGCATCGGAGACCGAGGCAAGTCCGGCCTCGATCCCGATGCCGCGCTGGCGCAGGCTCTCCATTACCAGTGGCGCTGCCGCCTCGCTGAGATTGACCGAGGCATAGTCCGGCAATTCGCGCCAGCCGGCGATGGAGACAAGCGTGCGCAGCTCGTCGTTCTCGATCCAGGAGCCGGTGGAGACGCCGATCAGCGTGCCCGGGCAGGCACGGCGCAGCGCCAGCACCGTCCGGTCCATCGCCGCTGGCGCCAGGCTTTCCCGTCCATCGAGCCCGCGCGCATGCACATGCAGCTCGGCCGCACCGGCGGCAATGCAAGCCGCGCCGTCGCGTGCCATGGCGTCGGCGTCGAGCGGCAGGTCAGGGTGGAAGTCGGCGCTGCGCGCGCCATTGATGCAGGTCTGGACGATCATGCTAAGCGATCCTGTTGTGGGTCTCGCGAGCCTAGCGCAGTGCAGGGTGGACCGAAAACGGGGTGGTGAAGTCTCCTGACAAGGTTGGGCAACGCCGCGATCCTGCGCGCCCCCCTCTGGCCTGCCGGCCAGAGGGGGGCGCCGTAGAGGGCCAGCTTGGCAAGCGCGCTGAAGGCGTCGCCGCCAGCCTCACTCTGACTCGTCGACCCAGATCAGGCGCAGCAGGCGCAGCAATGTCGCCCGTTCCTTCTTCGTCAGCCGGCGCAGGAAGCGGTCCTCGTGCCGGCGCACCTGCCGGCGCCATGCCGGCATCGCTTCGGTTGCCGCCCTGGTCAGGGTCAGCATCTGCACGCGCTTATCCTCAGCATGGTCGTCGCGCTCGACCAGGCCGCGCTCTTCGAGCTCGGCCAGCAGCGGCGCCATGTTGGCGCTCTTCATGCCGAGCAGGCGGCAGAGTTCGGCGGCTCGTATGCCGGGCTTCTCATCGATCAGCGCCAGCATGCCATAGGTCACCGGGCGCAGCGACGCGTCAGTCAGCCCGACCGCGAAATCATTCAGCGCCAAGGCCGAGGCGCGCCGCAGATTGTAGCCGATCTGCGCGTCGAGCGTGTCGTCGGGATGGGTGCGAAGCTGTGTCTCGTCCATGTTGAAACCGATCCCCTTGATCAAGGCTCTTGTCAAGCGAAAAAGACTATGCGACATAGCGGGTATGATCGCTATGCTGCATAGCAATTATTTGCGCAAGCGGCTGAATGGGGAGGACATGAGCATGACCGAAGAGACAGTTGCTTTCGATGTCGAGAACGGCATCGCCTGGGTGCGCTTCAACCGGCCGGACAAGCGCAATTGCATGAACCCGCCGCTCAACCGGCGCATGATGGAAGTGCTCGACGAGCTCGAATATCGCGACGATGTCGGCGTGCTCGTGCTGTCGGGCGAGGGCAGCGCCTGGTCGGCGGGCATGGACCTCAAGGAGTATTTTCGCGAGACCGAAGCAAAAGGCCTCGGCGCGGTTCGCAAGGCGCAAGCGGAAGCCTATGGCTGGTGGCGGCGCCTGCGCTGGTACCGCAAGCCGACCATCGCCATGGTCAATGGCTGGTGCTTTGGCGGCGGCTATGGTCCGCTCTTCGCTTGCGACCTCGCTTTCGCTGCCGATGAGGCGCAGTTCGCTCTGTCCGAGATCAACTGGGGCATCCTGCCCGGCGGCGGCGCCACCAAGGTGGTGGTCGACCTCCTGTCGATGCGCGACGCCATGTATCACGCCCTGACTGGCGAGCTCATCGATGGCAGGAAGGCCGCCGCCTGGAAGCTGGTCAACGAGAGCCACCCGCTGGCGAACCTGAAGGCGCGCGTCACCGAGGTCGCCAGCATTTTGCTGAAGAAGAACCCGATTGCTCTCAAGGCCACCAAGGACGCAATCCGCCGCGTCGCCGAGATGACCTACGACAATGCCGAGGACTATCTGGTGCGGGCGCAGGAAGCGGCCAATTCCTATGACAATGACGGCCGTAAGGAAGGCATCCGCCAGTTCATCGATGAGAAGAGTTACAAGCCAGGCTTGGCTGCCTACGACAAGGCGAGATGACCGACTGAGCCGAGAGTGACGACGCAATCCGGGGAGGAGATGCGAATGCCGGCCTGGACGACTTCTGACCCCGTGGCGCTGCACGCCGCCGCGCAGCCGGATCGCGTCGCTTGCGTCGACCTGGCCTCCAGGCGGCGCTGGACCTATGCCGAGCTCGACGAGGCCATCCAGCGCGCAGTTGCCGTCCTTGAGACCGACTGCGGCATCGAGCCGGGGCAACGCATCGCGACGCTCGCCCGCAACAGCGCCGATCTGCTGATCCTGCAGCAGGCGGCGATGCGCCTCGGCGCCATCTTCGTGCCGGTCAACTGGCGCCTGGCCGGACCCGAGCAGCAGGCGATCCTTGCCGATTGCGATCCGGTGCTGCTGTTGCACGATGCTGTTCTTGACGTGGCGCTGCCAAAAGGCTGCGCGCTGGTTGAAGTCGCGGCCTTTGCGGCGGCGGTCGAGGCGCAAGAACCGGCGCCGCGACGCGCTTTGCCGGCGGGCGATGCGCCGTCGATCATTCTCTACACCTCAGGCACGTCGGGCCGGCCCAAGGGCGTCATCCTTACCGAGCGCAACGCCTTGGCCACCGCCGTCAATTTCAGCGTTTTGGGCCATGTCGGCAATGCCAGCGTTTTCCTTTGCGACGCGCCGATGTTCCATGTCATCGGGCTCATCACCTGCCTGCGTCCGCCGCTGCTGCAGGGCGGCACGGTGCTGATTTCGTCCGGCTTCGACGCCGGCCTCACCAACCGCCGGCTGGCCGATCCCGCCCTCGGCATCACCCATTATTTCTGCGTCCCGCAGATGGCCAAAATGTTGCGCGATCACCAGGACTTCGCGCCTCAGCACTGGACCTCACTCACCGCCATCTTCACCGGCGGCGCACCCAATCCAGCTTCCGACATCCTCTGGTGGCTGGAGCAAGGTGTGCGCATGGCTGACGGCTTCGGCATGACCGAGGCCGGCACCGTCCTCTGCATGCCGGTCGATGCCGGCCAGATCGCCCGCAAGGCCGGTTCGTCCGGCTTACCGGGGCCATCGGTCCTGCTCCGCATCGTCGACGACGAAGCCTGCGACGTCGCAGTGGGGGAGGCGGGCGAGATCTGGCTGTCCGGCCCCAACGTCACGCCGGGCTACTGGAACCGGTCGGAAGAGACGGCGCGTGCCTTCACCGCCGATGGCTGGTTGCGCAGCGGCGACATCGCCCGCCGCGACGCGGACGGCTTCGTCACCCTGGTCGACCGCCGCAAGGACATGTTCATTTCAGGTGGCGAGAACGTCTATCCGGTCGAGATCGAGATGGTGCTGCTCGACCATCCCGACATCGCCGAAGCAGCCGTCATCGGCGTTGCCGACCAGCGCTGGGGCGAGGTCGGCCGCGCCTTCGTCGTGGCAAAACCCGGCCGTATCCTCGACCCGGCGGTACTGGCCGGTCACTGCGCTGCCCACATCGCCCGCTACAAGGTGCCTAAGGAGTTCCTGCTCACCGACGCACTGCCGCGCACTGCGTCGGGCAAGATCCAGAAACACATTTTGCGCGGGTGGTAGCGCCGGGATCGCGTTTGCCCCGAAACCGACCGTGCTACTCGATCAGCAGCAATCCCCGCTTCTTGTCGCCATCGCTGTCGATGGTGTCCATGGCCGAGAACAGCCGTTCACGCTCGATCAGCCAAGGCTTGTAGCGCTCGTTGACGTCGAGGACGAAAACCAGGTCCTCCGCCTCCAGGTAGCCGCCGATCGGTGAAAAATGACCACTGCCGGCGCCGAATATCGTCTCTCGAGTAAAGTTGATGATGTAGCGGCGGCCGGGGTCGTTGGCATGCTTCATGTGCTCGCGAAACTCGTCGGCGCTCAGATTCCGCAGCACGGAGACTTTGCGCCTGGTTTTCGCTTGGGCGACGTCGGCAAGCTCGTCCAGCGTCAGCCCGACAATGCAAAAGCCGGTCCAGCATTTTCCCGTTCCCTCGAGCACTTCGGCTTCGGTTGTCTCCTCTTCGCCGATCGAGTGGAATGTGTTTGCAACACTTGCCGGACCGCAGCGCGAACTGTTTGATTGCCATGTGAGGTCGGCATTGAAAGTGGCAGCCACGGGCAGCTTCCAGGCGCTGTCAATCAATTCAGGGGTACGGGTAACCGACGACTGGATTGCGTCTGGCGAGACTGCGGACTGACCGACAATCAAAAACGCGGCGCCGCAGAGCAGGCCAACGCCGGCAATCAAGCTCAAACCGAGACTGCGCCTCATTTCTGCACCTCGAAGCAGACGGTTTGTTCGTCGGTCGATGTTGCGGTGTTGGCCTCAAAACTACCATATGTTGGCGTTGCTTGGCAGAGCGTCTCGGGGCGGGCTGCGCCTTGCCCTACGCCATCAAGGCTTTCGGCTGTTCGAAAAGTGCGTAGACGTCGGATACCGGCATTGGACGTCCAAACAGCCACCCCTGGACATCGGTACAGCCGTTCTCCTTGACCAGCCTGTACTGGTCCTCGGTCTCCACACCTTCTGCCGTTGTCGTCATGCCGAGCGTGGTACCGAGTTCGGCAACGGCCTTGACGATCGCCCGACTTTCGCTGCTCTCGCACATCAGGCTGACGAAACTGCGATCGATCTTGATGCGGTTGAACGGGAACGACCTGAGATAGCTGAGCGAGGAATAGCCGGTGCCGAAATCATCCATGGCGATGCTGATGCCGAGGTCGCGCAGGCTGTAGAGCGTCTGAATGGTGTTTTCGTTGTGCGCCAGCAGCACCGACTCGGTGATCTCCAGTTCGAGCCGTGACGGCAGCAGATTTGAAGCAGCGAGTGCCGACGCAACCTGAAGTGGCAGCGCCTGCTGCTTGAACTGGGCCGGCGAGAGATTGACCGCGACCTTGACGGGCAAGGGCCATTTCGCCGCATCGCTACACGCCTGCCGCATGATCCACTCGCCCAGCGCGCCGATCACGCCCGTCTCCTCGGCGAGATGGATGAACTCCGACGGCGGCAGCATGCCGAGGCGCGGATGGTTCCATCGTACCAGCGCCTCGAAGCCGGTGAGTGTCGAGGTCTTTGCGTCGTGCAGCGGTTGATAGTGTAGAACAAACTCTTCGTTCGGCACGCCGAGCGCCAACTCGGCTTCGAGCTGGCGACGCTCCTGCAATCGCGCGTCCATTCCCGGCTCGAACGACCTGCAGGTGCCGCGTCCCTCCATCTTGGCCTTGTACAAGGCGAGGTCGGCATTGCGAATGAGGATCTCGGAACTTTGTCCGTCATCGGGGAAAACGGCGATGCCGATGCTGCTGCCGATGTTGACCTTGTGGCCCTGAATAAAATATTCGGCTGCCAGGGCGTGAATGACCCGGCTTGCCAGTACGCCGGCCTGCTCGTCGCCATCGAGCAGCAACTGGAGGATGACGAACTCGTCTCCACCCACTCTCGCCACCATGGCGGTTTCGCCAGCCTGCTGCTTCAGGCGCTTGGCAACGGCACCAAGAAGCTCGTCGCCGACCGGATGCCCCAACGTGTCGTTGACCGGCTTGAAACGGTCGAGGTCGACGCAATGGACCGCCAGCTTCTCGCCGTCCCTGAGGCTCCTCAGCGCCTCGTCCATCGTGTCGGCCAGCAGGCCGCGGTTGGGCAGGCCGGTGAGAATGTCATGTGTGGCGAGGTGCTGGATCTCGGCGGTGCGTTCCTCCACCCGCCGTTCCAGGGTCTCGGCGGCATCGACCTGCATCGTCATCGTGCGCCCGATCGCATACCAGCAGGCCAACGCCAACAGGGTGACTATTGCGACCGCGGCATAGCCCGCCAGCTCGAACTCCCGCACCGATTGGGCGTCTATGTTGCTGGCGAATCTGCTGTTGGGAAAACCGACCCAGAGCCGCCATGCGCTTCTTGGATCGTTGACGGAAAGCGGGATGACCTCGGAATAGATCAGCTTTTGGTCGGGCGCCGTGAACGAGCGGGAATCTGCCGCCAGCGACGTCGACAGCCGATGCTGGTCGGATTCGAAGCCGTAGCCCGAATTGACGATGACATAGTCATTGCCGGGCAGCAGTTTCCTCAATGCCGAGGTGAGCATGATCGCCGAAACCGAGCCACGTAGGCTGCCATCTTGCCCGAACACCGGGACTGAAAGGATAAAGCCGGATCTGTCGGCGTCATTGCCGCTGTGGACGAAATCCGTGTTGTCGCAGGTGATCAGCTCCTTCGTGCCGATAATCGGCACGTTGAGCCCGTCGATGTTGCTCGAATTCGGATAGTTCGTCTTCAGCCAGGCAAGCTGTTTGGCCAACTCATGATATTCATAGGTTTCAACCTCTTCGGCTGGACGGGCCAGCGTATTTTCATCCAGCTTTCTGGGTTTTGCCTCGCCGGCGGCGTCGGACCTCGCCCTGGCATTCACGATCAGCTGGTCGAACTGGAGGATCGGCTCTTCGAGCTTGCCCGTCACCGGATCGAAGCGATCGGGGTCGAAATCCACTGGAAGGAAGTAGACCTCGGAAATGGAAACGTTGTTGGCAAGGTTGTTGTAGATCTGCTGGATCGTGGCGCGGCCTTCGTCGCCAAGGTTGGTGCCATGCCGGTCGAGGTTTCGCACGCTTGGCAGATAGGCCAAGGTCCGCACGTTTTCGTAGATGGCCCGCAAGGCGTCTTCGACGGTCTTGGCGGTCGCCTTGGATGTCGCCTGGGAATTTTCGAGATAGCGCTCCTTGGCCAGCGCGAAGTTCCGCTGAGCGTCGATGTGCAATGCCCCCAGCATCACCGTGCCGGTAAGCAGGATCAGAGCAGATCCGACCATTCGCCTGAAGGCGTTCATCCGCGGTTCCCACCGTCAATCGGCAAGCATTACCGCGGCGCGGTTTAGGAAGCGCTAATAACAATGCCTTTATTTGCCGTATCAACCGATGTCGCCTGCGATGCCAGAGCCGCAGTTTAGCCGCTTCCAGGCGCAACTCGTGATCGATCAGGCGCGCAACAGGCTGGCCATTTTCCACGGCGAACGGGAAAGAGATCGATGATGTCCAAGGAGCGCGATACCATATGACCGCAACGCGGTGCGCGCGCCGCGGCGTTTGCCAGCCGGCCGAAAGGATTTTTCGTGATGAGTGAACTCAAGATCAGGACCCGGGTGACCGGTGCGCTCGCCGTCTTGCCGCCGGGCGCTCTGCCTGTTGTCACCACGCCGACTGGCGGCGCGGTCGATGTCGTCACCGGGGTCAGCGCGCCGGGCTTCAACCCGCTCGACCTGCTCTATGCCTCCGTCGCCGCCTGCATGGTGCTGAGTGCCCGCATCGCCGCCACCCGCCTCGGCGTCGCTGCCAGCCTCGGCGAGGTTCGCGCCGAGGTATCAGGCGAAAAGGCGGAAGGCGATGTCTCGCGCGTCGGCCGCTTCACCATCACGCTCGACGTCCAGGGCGATCTCGACGAAGCGACGAAAAAGCGGATTGTGGAAGACGCAGAAACGATCTGCACGGTGAGCAACACACTGCGCACGCCGCCGGAGCTTCACACCACGCTCGCCGGGTAACCAGGACCACCCCATGGCACGCATCTCCCCAATCGACTACGCCACCGCTTCGCCCGAGATCCGTGCCGAGCATGATCGGGAGCTCGGCCTTCGCGGCCGGATGACCAACATGAAGCGCATCCTGCTGCATTCGCCCGTAGCTCATCGCATCTACGCCGAATGGTTCACCTTGCGCGATCTGCTGCGGCCTGATCTCGACGACCGTGCGGTCTGGCTGTTGTCGCTGGCGATATCTGAAGCTTGCCATGCCGAGATACCCGTCACCTTCTTTCGCCGCGCGCTGATCGGCGCCGGGTTCGATCCTGAAGCTGTCACACCAACAGCCGACGAGGCGCTGCTGATCGCCTTCGGCAAGGCCATCGCCACCAATTCCAACGCCGTTCCCGACGCGATCTGGGATGCATTGAAAGCCCGCTACGACGAGACGGTGCTGGTCAACCTGGTCGCCTTCGCCGGCATCATGGTGGCGACGTCAGTGTTCACCAATGCGGTGCGGGTCGACCTCGATCCGGAACTCGAGCCTTATCGCAGGAAGGCTTGAGCGGCGGGAAGCTGGTCATCAGGGCAGTCGGCAACTGACGAAGGCTGGCGATCCGACCTATCGGCTGATCTCCGCCAGGGCACGCTCGAGCGGCGCCGGCGAGATCTGGATCGGCCCGGAAAACGGAATGTCCATGTCGAGGATCAAATAGAGCGAACTGGCGATTAGCGCTGCTGCCAGCACGAAGGAGCCGACGACGACGGCGTTGCGCGGTGCGCGGAAGCCGAAGCTGCCGAAGATCAGCATCAGCCAAAGCACCAGCATGACAATCAGCGGCAGCGGAATGGCGCCCTCCGACTGTTCGATCAGCACCCAGCGCTGCTCCAGAACCTTCTGCAGGTGCTGGTGGGCATCCTGCAGCAGGGCGCCATGGGCGGCATCCGGCGGCGTCATCGTACCCAGCCGGTCGCCGACTTCGGTGAGCAGGTGCTCCGACAGCCTGTTGGCGATAACCGGCGTTTCACCCTGGGGCATGACGTCGCTCACCACCCGTTGCACATAGGCGACAAGCGGCTCGCGGACCGCGTTGGTTTCGGCGCCATATTGCAGGAGCGTCCTGTCCAGCAGGATCAGTTCCGTCGCATAGGCGTGCACATTGTGGTCGATGGATTCGAAGGTGTTCTTGGCCGAGTTGATCATCAGGCCGATCACCAGCGAGGTCATCACCACGAACAGATTGGCGATGAGCCGCACGATGGCGTTGGTGTCGTCCTGGCGGTGCCTGTCGGGGAAGCGATGGTAGATCGCCAGGCTGCAGAGTGCCGCCCCGGCCAGGCAGACAAAGATCGTCACTCCGACAAGAGCCTCACGCATGGCGCCATTGTGCACGAGAAAGGCAAATTGCCAACGTGCGTCCGGCAGGAAACGGGTGGCTGACGCACCGTCTTTCGCCGACCCTGATGGCGAGATCGGAGGCAAGATCCATGACCATCCATTCCCTCGATACGGCAAAAGCGGCCCGTGCGGCCGAGACCCGCGTCGCCGCCTGTGACTGGCCGGCACTGTCCGGCGAGCTCGGAAACCATGGCTGCGCGGTCATCGAAAAGTTGCTGACGCCGGAGGAGTGCCGGCAGATCGCCGGCCTCTATCCCGACGAAAGCCATTTCCGCAGCCATGTCCACATGGCGCGGCATGGCTTTGGCAAGGGCGAGTATCGTTACTTTCGCTATCCCTTGCCTGACCTGATCGGCGCCTTGCGCAGCGCGCTCTACCCGCGGCTGGCCTCTGTCGCCAATGACTGGAACGAGCGCATGGGCATCGCCCGGCGCTATCCCCTAGAACACGCCGCGTTCCTCAGGCAATGCCACGATCAGGGCCAGACGCGGCCAACGCCGCTTTTGCTGCAATATGTGCCGGGCGACTTCAACTGCCTGCACCAGGACCTCTATGGCGATCTCGCCTTTCCGCTGCAGGTGGCGATCCTGCTCTCCCAGCCGGGCGAGGATTTCACCGGCGGCGAGTTCGTGCTGACCGAGCAGCGTCCGCGCATGCAAAGCCGCGCCGAGGTGGTGCCGCTCAGCCAGAGTGACGCGGTGGTTTTCGCCGTGCATAACCGGCCGGTGCAAGGTGCGAAGGGCAATTACCGGGTCAATCTCAGGCACGGTGTCAGCCGCTTGCGCTCGGGACGCCGGCATACGGTGGGGATCATCTTCCACGACGCGAAATAACGTCGTCCGCTTTGGCGCGGCTCCTTCGTTCCGCTCCGAGACCGGCGAAGGCTCACACTTCGTCGACGTCGAACAGCAGCATCGTCAAGTCGTCGTCTCCTGGCGCGAGTATCCGCCGGTCAGCGGCGCAGGCAATGCCGATTTCGGTGGCAAATGCGCTCTGCATATCGGCGAGGCTGTCGAAATAGAGCGTCCCCACCAGATACGGCATCTCGCCCGCCGAGCGCTTGATGATGGGCCGCCTGCTGATGTCGTAGCGCCGCAGGCCGGGAAGCTTCTTGGCCAGCGGCACATGAACCTCGAAATAGTGCCGGTCGAATGCCTCCGGATCGGCCGGGGTTTTGTAGATCACGAGCATCTTGGCCATCGTCCTATTCCTGTCCTGTTGGCGTTGCTGTTCGGGGGCCATGCAGGCCGCCGCGCCAATGTCGTTCCGCGAGGGCGGTTTTCGACGTTCCCTGGATTCTTGTTTTCGTGCGCGATGACGGGGTCCTCGCCACCATCTGCGGCGCTTCTGCCTCTTCCCCCGCTGCGCTCATTCGCGTAAGGGCCGGGGCAATCCCCTCAATCCCGCATCAGCCTCCCGGACTCCCCATGATACGTCTCGAAAGCATCAGCAAGCAGAACGGTCGCCAGATCGTCTTCATCGAGGCCTCAGCCGCCTTGCAGAAGGGCGAGAAGGTCGGTCTCGTCGGCCCCAACGGCGCCGGCAAGACGACGCTGTTTCGCATGATCAACGGTGAGGAGCAGCCCGACGAGGGCCAGGTGCAGGTCGATCGTGGCGTCACCATCGGCTATTTCAGCCAGGATGTCGGCGACATGGCCGGCCACAGCGCGGTCGCCGAGGTGATGAACGGCGCCGGGCCGGTGAGCGATGTCGCCGCCGAAATGCGTGAGCTCGAGCACGCCATGGGCGATCCCGACCAAGCCGACCGGATGGACGAGATCATCGAAAAGTATGGCGAGGCGCAGCATCGCTTCGAGGAACTCGACGGCTACGCGCTGGACGGCCGCGCCCGCGAAGTGCTCGACGGCCTTGGCTTCAGCCAGGAGATGATGGACGGCGATGTTGGCAAACTGTCCGGCGGCTGGAAGATGCGCGTGGCGCTGGCCCGCATCCTGTTGATGCGACCCGACGTCATGCTGCTCGACGAGCCGAGCAACCATCTCGATCTCGAAAGCCTGATCTGGCTGGAATCCTTCCTCAAGGGCTATGACGGCGCGCTCTTGATGACCTCGCACGACCGCGAGTTCATGAACCGCATCGTCAACAAGGTGGTCGAGATCGATGCCGGTTCGCTCACCGCCTATTCCGGCAATTACGAATTCTACCAGCAGCAGCGGGCGATTGCCGACAAGCAGCAGCAGGCGCAGTTCGAGCGCCAGCAGGCGATGCTGGCCAAGGAGATCGCCTTCATCGAGCGCTTCAAGGCGCGCGCCTCGCATGCCGCCCAGGTACAGAGCCGGGTCAAGAAGCTGGACAAGATCGACCGCGTCGAGCCGCCCAAACGCCGCCAGACGGTTTCCTTCGATTTCCAGCCGGCGCCGCGCTGCGGCGAGGATGTCGTGACGCTGAAAAACGTGCACAAGGGCTATGGCAGCCGGTCGATCTATGCGGGGCTGGATTTTCAGGTGCGGCGCCGCGAGCGCTGGTGCATCATGGGCGTCAATGGCGCCGGCAAGTCGACGCTCTTGAAGCTGGTCGCCGGCGCCTCCGAACCCGACAATGGCACGGTCGCGCGCGGCCCGAGCGTCAAGATGGGCTATTTCGCCCAGCACGCCATGGAAGTGCTGGAAGGCGAGCGCACCGTGTTCCAGACGCTGGAGGACGCGTTTCCGCAGGCCGGCCAGGCGCCGCTCAGGGCACTTGCCGGCTGCTTTGGCTTTTCTGGCGACGAGATCGACAAGAAATGCCGCGTGCTGTCTGGCGGTGAGAAGGCGCGCCTGGTGATGGCGCTGATGCTGTTCGACCCGCCCAACCTGCTGGTGCTGGACGAGCCGACCAACCACCTCGACATCGCCACCAAGGAAATGCTGATCACGGCACTGTCGCAGTACGAAGGCACCATGCTGTTCGTCTCGCACGACCGGCATTTCCTCGCGGCACTGTCGAACCGCGTGCTGGAGCTGACGCCGGAGGGCATCCACACCTATGGCGGCGGCTATACAGAATATGTCGAGCGCACGGGACAGGAAGCGCCGGGGTTGCGAAGCTGACGGGCGCTACTATCGGTACAGGAAGCCCCGGCCTCGCCGATCAGTCGAGCCCGGCGATGCGCAGCCCCTCGATGTAGCGCGCCCGATCCTTTTCGTGGACGATGGGGTGGTATTTCTCGACCCAGTCGACGGACACGGATGGATGCAGGCGCCGTGTCTGCGACAGCGCGTGGGCGGCGGTGGCGCGATCGCCCGCCATGCCGGCCGAGGCGGCGTATGTGCGCCAGGCCGTTCCGAAATTCTGCCTGAGATCAACCGCTCGCCGCTCGAATTCGGCGGCCTCGTCGTAACGCCCGGCCATGAAATGACAGAGCCCAATGACGGAGAGGCTACCGGCTTGGGTGAAATCACGGGGGCTCAGCCGGTCGGCCAGCGCGACATGGTGCAGGCCGTCTTCGGGCATGCCGGCATAGGCATAGGTCGATCCTAAGATCATATGCGCATAGGCCAGACTCGGATTGAGGGTGATCGCCTCGGACAGGGCCTTCACGGCGGGATCGAAACGGCGCGAGGCCATATGCACGAAGCCGGTGGCGAAGTGGGTCCACGGGTCCTCCGGATCGCTGCGGATCGCCCGTTGCGCCATGTCGTGGGCAGCGGGCAGGGCGGCTTCGCTATCCGCCAACCCAAGCATCGACTTTGCGCCGAGGCCCCAGGCAATCAGGCAATTGGCGCGCGGATAGTCGGGGTCGATGTCGATGGCTTTCTTGAGCAGCCGCTCGGCGATCTCGAAATCCGGCAGCGAGGCCCAGGTCCAGACGTAGGGCATCGCCTTCATCACGAAGCCCCAGGCGTCGAGGTTGCCAGGCGACCGGCTCTGGAAACGCTCCTGCTCGGCGACGTACAGCCTGGGCTCGATGGCGCCGATCACGCTTTGGGCGATCTCGTCCTGCAGCGCGAAGAAATCGGCGATCTCGGCATCGTAGCGCTCGGCCCAGATCTGGCGCCCGCTGTCGGCGTCGCTCAGCCTGGCATTGATGCGCAGCCGCTGTCCCGAACGGCGCACGCTGCCGTCGAGTACATAGCGCACGCCGAGCTCGCGCCCGATCTGCTTCACGTCGACCGCCTTGCCGCCATAGGTGAACGACGAGTTGCGCGCCGAGACGAACAGCCAGCGCAGCCGCGCCAGGCGGGTGATGATGTCTTCCGCGAGGCCGTCGCCAAAATACTGCTGCTCGGCGTCGTCGCTGAGGTTGGCAAAGGGCAGCACAGCGATCGAAGGCCCGGCCTCCACGTTGTCGGATGCGGTCGAGGCCGCGTCGAGGCAATCCACCGCGCCGCCGAAGCGGTAGCCGATCCGGGGGATGGTCGCGATCCACTCGGCGTCGTCGGTGCCCGACCCGAGCAGCTTGCGCAGCAACGCGATCTGGACCGAAAGGTTGCTTTCCTCGACCGCCGCGTTAGGCCATGCGGCATCCATTAGCTCGGCTTTGGAGAGCACTTCGCCGGGCCGCTCCACCAGCGCTGCCAGCAGCAGCACGCCGCGATAACCCACGGGAACGGGCAGGCCCTGCCGGAGCAGCGTTCCCGCCTCCGGGTTGAGCTCGAACGGGCCGAAGGCAAAACGCGTCCCCACCATGGCGCAAACTAACATCTTTTCGGGGCTTTTCGGAAGTATTCGGGCATCCGCCCGCGACCCCACCGGGCGCCCGGCTCATCCTGCCACCACGTTTTGACACAGGAGAGCCGAAAATGTCCGCAATTGCTTTCGACCGTATCGGGTTTGAGACTGAGACCAGCCAAGCGGCCTCGGTGAGCAGACCGCGCCCACGCGAAGAAGAATTCCGCGCCGCGCTCGACCGTTACATGGCTGACTACATCGCCTGCCAGAAACGTTGCTCCGAGGCCAGGAATGCCGCCGCGCAGCACGAAGGGACGTGATGCAACATCGAGATCAAGCCTGTTCGTCCCCGGCGATGCCTTCCCTCTCCATTCCGAGCCCAATCGCATATGGCGGCGCCAGCTTCCCACCCCGGCCGCTGCGCGGCCACCCCCCAGTCATGGGGGAGGGGAAACCCCAGCCTTTCAAGGCCGCGACTCCGGTAATTGGCGTTTCCTCTCCCTCACAAGCTGATAGGGGCTGACGGCTTTCGCCGCGCCCCCACCAGCTTCCTCCAGGTGTATTCCGCGAGCCTATCCGAGCAGATCGGGCTGCTGCCTGAGGATGCGGTCGTGCAGCGGCTGGCATTGAAACCAGCCGGCCTGGGCCGTGCCGTTCACGGCGCGGGTGGCGCGGGCGTTTTCGGGGTCGACCTGCAGAGGCGTTCCCACGCTTTCGGCGAGGAACTGCGCTTGGCAGCAGCGCTCCATCGAGATGAACCACCAGACAGCCTCGTCAACGGTCAGGCCAACCGTCAGCAGGCCGTGATTGCGCAGGATCGCCGCCTTGTGGCCGCCGAGGCTCTCGGCGATCCGCGCCGCCTCGCTCGCCTCCGTGACCATCACCCGCGTGTCGTCGAAGAAGACATGATCCTCATAGAAGGCGCAGGCGTCCTGCGTGATCGGGTCGAGCAGCCGGCCGACCGCCGACCAAGCCTTGCCGTAGATCGAGTGGGTGTGGGCGGCCGCCACCACATCCGGCCGCGCCGCGTGGATCTGATGATGAATGGCGAAGGCGGCGACATTGACCGGCATCGTGCCCTCGACCACGGCGCCGGTGGCGTCGACGCGGATCAGGTCCGAGACGGTGACATGCGCGAAATGCATGCCGAACGGATTGACCCAGAACGTGTCGGTGAATTCCGGATCACGTGCCGTGATATGTCCGGCGACGCCTTCGCTAAAACCCAGCGCCGCGAAGATGCGGAAGCCGGCGGCAAGCCTTTCCTTGCGGTGTTGCCGCTCCTGTTCGTGGGTCTCGAAGCTGTGTGGCCGTTTGAAAAGAGGCTCATACGCCGCTTGCTTGCTGGCGGCCAAATCGCTTTCGGGAATTGACGTGACGACGTTCATGGCGCCCTCCTTGAGCTCCTGCACCGTCTGCATGACGGCAGGCCCCAGATTGGAGAAGCTTCGAGCCAGCGTCTCAAAGGCCGCATCAATAGTTCCGAATTCTTCCGAATAGATGCGAAACTGGCCTGTGTCGCTAAGCGCCGAGCCCTACTTTCCCGCCATGTGATCGGCAAGCACCTGCGCCTGGGCAAGCAGCGCCGGGAAGGCCGGGTCATCAGGCAGGTGCTCGCCCATGCAGGCGCGATAGTCGCCGTCGCCTTTTTCCAAAGCGGCGTTGGCGGCATCGAACGCCGTTTCGTCCTTGAGGTCAGAAGCCTGATAGGCATCCTGGAATTTCTGGGCGGCAGCATTCGCCGCGGTCCACACGGCATCGCAGGCCGCGATCTTGGGAACAGGGCGTGCCGCAGGCGCCGAGGCGATCATGACGCTGTTGCCCTTGACGAGCGTAACGATGACCTGCTGGTCGTCGATCGGCCCCAAATCCTGCGTCCAGCCGCCGAGCCGCGCAAAAGCCAGGTCGGCGCCTTCGGGCTTCTTCAGCGGAAAGTCGAGCGTCCCCTCGAAGGCGGCGTCGCTGTTGATGGCCTGGGTGTAGAAGCCATCGAGCTTCAGCGCCGCATCGATGCCGGCGGGCAGTTTGAAGCTCTCGTCGGTCTCGGCGGCCCTGGACTGGAGCCAGCGCTCGAGCAGCCCCCGCGTCGTTGCCACCAGGCTCGGGCCGTCGTCGCCTTTGGCGTATCTCAACCCGTCGAGCATGCCGAAACCGATATCGGCGTCGCTGAGGCTTTCGAGATTGATCGTGCCGGCTGCCGGAAAATCCTTGACCGTCACGGGGCCGACAAGGGCGGAAAGACGCTTCTCGAGATCCGCCAGCGCCTTGGCGCCGGCTGCATCGAGCGTTTCCACCGGTGCGTTCGAGCTTTCCAGTGCCGCGATTGCGGCAATCGCCTTGTCGCGCGCGGCGACATAGTCGTCCTCCGGCGAGGCCGCGAAAGCAGCACTGCTCGCGAGCGCGAACAGAAACGTCCAGACCAGCCGCATGACAAAACCTCCCGCCTTCGATCCCATTCGGAAGACAATGCGCAACGAGCTTGTTGAAAAAAAGATCGAGCTTCGACGACCCTGGCCGCGTCACCCCTTGCGCTTCTCCACCTCCGCCTTCCTCAGCAAAAACCGCTGGATCTTGCCGCTAGGCGTCTTCGGCAGCTCGGTGACGAAATCGACCTCGCGCGGATAGGCATGCGCCGAGAGCCGCTTCTTGACATGCTGCGCCAGCTCTTCGGCGAGCGCCTCGCTGCCCTGCCAGGCGGACGCCAGCACCACAAAGGCCTTGACGATCTCGGTGCGCTGCGGATCGGGGACGCCGACCACCGCCGCCTCGTTGACCGCGGGATGCTCGATCAGCGCGCTTTCGACGTCGAACGGCCCGATCCGGTAGCCGGCCGAGGTGATCACGTCGTCCGCCCGGCCGATGAAGGAGACCGAGCCGTCCGGCTCATACTCGACCGTGTCGCCGGTGCGGTAATAGCCGCCCGCAATCGCCGGCGTCTCCGCCTGATGATAGCCATTGAACCAGCGCAGCGGCGACTTGGCGATGTCGACGGCGAGAATGCCGGGCTGGTTGGGGCCAAGCTCCTGACCGGCCTCGTCAAGAACCACCATGCGATAGCCCGGCATCGGGAAGCCCGCCGAACCCGGCCGCACCGTGTGCGACAGGCCGTGATGGTTGTTGACCATCATGCCGTTCTCGGTCTGGCCGTAATGGTCGTGGATCGGGGCGGCAAGATGGGCGTCGAACCAGCGGATCACCTCCGGGTTGAGCGGCTCGCCGGCGCTGCTCACCACCCTCAGCCGCCCCTTGATGCGGGCGGCGGCCTCGGCCCCTTCCGCCATCAGCAGGCGATAGGCGGTGGGCGAGCCGGCGAGGCTGGTGACGCCCAGCCGCTCGATGATGTCGTAGGTGCTTTTGGCGTTGAAGGCGCCTTCATAGAAGGTGGTGGCGATGCCGAGCTGCAGCGGCCCGGTGATCGCGTAATAGAGGCCGTAGGCCCAGCCGGGATCGGCAATGTTCCAGAACACGTCGTTAGGCCTCAGCCCGATCGCCTCGCGCATATAGGCGCCAAACGACAGCAGCGCCTTGAGCGGCACCGGTACGCCCTTGGGCAGGCCGGTCGTTCCCGAGGTCGACATCATCATGAACAGGTCGTCGCCCTTGCGCAGCATCGGCTGGCAATTGGGGGAGGCGGCGGCAAGGGCGGCGCGGAAATCGATGTCGCCGGCGGGCAGCACCTCGCCGGGTCCGAGAACGGTCGCGATTTGCGGCGGCTTCTCGACCTCGTCGAGCTTGCCGCGATTGGCCGGGTTGGTCACCACCAGCTTCGCGCCGCTATAGCCAAGCCGGTGCTCGATGGCTTTTGGGCCAAAAGCGGTGAACAGCGGCTGATAGACGGCACCGATGCGCCATGTGCCAAGAATGAGCGCCACCAGTTCGGGAATGCGCGGCAGCATGCCGGCAACGACATCGCCGGGGCCAACGCCCAAATCCTTCAGCAGGGTGCCGACACGTCCTGATAGATCGGCGAGAGCGTCGAAACTGAATTCGCTCAAGTTCCCGCTTGCGGAGACGGCGCGCAGCGCCAGACGGTTTTGGCCGGTGTAGCGGCCGCAGCATTCGATATAGGCGTTGATGCCGGTCGCGGGGTCGCCGGCAAGGCGCGCGACTTCATCGTCGATGCGAAAGCGTTGAACGGCATCCTCATAGCGCGGCAAGCCGGCCGAAGCTCCAACCATCGCGGCATTCCTCCCGTAGCGGCGTCCACCTCCTCGTGGACCATCGTCATGGCCGGCAGGATACCCAAGATCGCGCTCGTGGTCGATGAGAAGCCAAGACCACCCTGGGGGCCCCTCAGCCCCTGGGCGGCCTGCATCCTCTGGGCTCAGAGGCCGAACCAGCGCGAGCGCCGGCTCGATCCAAAAGTCTCCTTATCCGCGCGCAGCGCTACCGAGGGCTCGTGGTATTTTCCGGTCGGCGCGGGGCCTGAAAAGAAGTCGACCTCGACCTTGCCGATGCGACCGCCGCCGAACTCGATATAGCAGGTGCCGAAGCCGTCATAGAGCGAGGCGCTGCCGCTCTGGCGCAGTTTTGCAATGAGCCCGGTGGCAACGGCGCGCGCCGCACCTTCGGCGAACACGCCGGCCTTGGGCGTGCCGGTGTTGGCGCCATCGCCGACGGCATAGACGTTCTCGTATTTTGTTTCGAGCGTGCGCGGATTGACCGGGATCCAGCCGTTCTCGGCCATGCCGCTTTCCAGCACCACCGGCGGTACGCGATGCTTGGGAACGCCGAGGAAGAGATCGAACGGCATCGCCGTGCCGTCGTCGAGCACCGCCACGTTGCGGGCATTATCAACGGAGGCGACGCGGCGGCTGGGGATGAACTTGATGTCGCGTTCGGCAAAGGCCGCCAGCAGCGCCCGCGACGTCTCGGGCGAGGGTGGCACCGGGCTGCCCAGCGGCAGCACCAGTGATATCTCGCAGTCCGCGCGCACGCCTTGCCTGACCAGATAGTCGTGCAGCATCAGCACGCATTCGCTGGGCGCCGGCGGGCACTTGTAGGGCGCCCCGCAGACGCCGACCATCGCCTTGCCTTTTTTGAACGTGGGCAGCACGTCGCGCAGCCGCTCCGCTCCCGCCACTGTGTAGAACTCGTTGGTTCCCGAAAGCCCTGGCGTGGCGTCGAAATCATATTCCGCACCCAGCGCGACCACGAGGTGGTCGGCGTCGAACACGCCGTCATTGGTGGTCACCCGGCGCCTTTCGGGATCGATCCCTGTGATCGTGCGCTTCAGCATCCTGACGCCCGGCTTGGCGTAGCTTTTGTAGGGCAGGCGCACGGCCTGCGGCGTCTTCAGGCCGAACATCACGTCCAGCTTGGAAAAGCCGAACACGAAGGAATCGCTCTGGTCGATCAGCGTCACGTCGATGCTGTCGCCCATCGCCTCGGAAAGCAGCGTCGTCAGCTCCAGGCCGCCGAAACCGGCTCCCAGCACGACGATACGCGGTTTGCTTGCGGTGTTCATCTTTATTCCCCACGAATATTTGCTGGTTGATCGATCATTCCCGTCGTGGCGGCGGAGACCATGTCCTCGCCGCCAAAGTCCTGGCCGTCCAGGTCCTTGCAGTTTGATCGATGTCAGGTCAGGACCGGCTGCGGCACGATGCGGATGTAGGGCTTCGGCTCTTTCCAGCCCTGCGGGTAGAGTTGTTTGGCTTCATCGTTCGACACCGACCCGGCGATGATGACGTCGTCGCCCGGCTTCCAGTTGACCGGCGTCGCCAGGCGGTGCTTGGCCGTCAGCTGCAGGGAGTCGACCACGCGCAGCACCTCGTCGAAGTTGCGGCCCGTCGTCATCGGGTAGGATATCACCAGCTTGATCTTCTTGTCCGGGCCGATGACGTAGACGTTGCGCACCGTCTGGTTGTCGGCGGCGGTGCGGCCGTCGGCGCTGTTGCCTGCCGACGCCGGCAGCATGTCGTAGAGCTGCGAGATGGCGAGCGTCGGGTCACCGATCATCGGGAAGTTCGGCGCCATCCCTTGCGTCTCGGCAATGTCCTTGGCCCAGCCGGCATGCTTCTCGACCGGGTCGACGGAGAGGCCGATGACCTTGACGCCGCGCTTGTCGAACTCGGGCTTGAGGCGGGCCATGTAGCCGAGTTCGGTCGTGCACACCGGCGTGTAGTCCTTGGGGTGGGAGAACAGGATGCCCCAGCCCTTGCCCAGCCATTCGTGAAAGCTGATCGTGCCTTCGGTAGTCTCGGCGGTGAAGTCGGGGGCGATGTCTGCGATACGGAGTGACATGGTTGCTTCCTTTCGGTTGGAATTTGATTGCGGGGGCATATTAGGAAATCTATGTTCCGCCAGCGTTCCCCGACGCCTCCTCGTTGGTGACGGCTCTGGCGCCCGCCTGGGCCGATCCTTTCCTGATGGTGCCTGCATGCGCGTTTCGATCCATCTGCTCGGCCGCTTCGCCGTCAGCGTCGATGGCCGCCCGATCCCGGCGGCCGACTGGCGGCGCGATCGCGCCGCGGCCCTGGTCAAGCTGCTGGCGCTCAGGCCTGCCCATCGCATCCACCGCGAGCAGGCCATGGAAATTTTCTGGCCCGACGCCGATCCCGAGGCGGCCGGCGCCAATCTGCGCAAGGCCATTCATTTCGCGCGCCGCACGCTCGGCGTCCACGACCTGATCGAGGTGAGCAACGACATCGTCGCGCTTGCCCCGCATGCCGAGCTCGAGATCGACGCCGAAAGCTTCGAGGCCGCCGCCAAGGCGGCGCTGAGCGGTGGTGACAAGAGCGCCTATGAGCGTGCTGCCGACTTCTATGGCGGCAGGCTGTTGCCGGACGATCTTTTCGTCGAGTGGCTCGACACGCCGCGCGCGCAAATGCAGCAGCGCTACAGCGACCTTTTGCGCGCTGGCGGCCTGTGGCAGCGGCTGATCGCGCTCGACCCCGCCGACGAGCAGGCCCAGTGCGCGCTGATGCAGGTGGCACTCGATGCCGGCAACCGCGTCGAGGCCATTCGCCAGTTCAACCAGTTGCGCGCGAACCTGCACGCCGAGCTCGGCGTCGGGCCGAGTGCGGCGACCATCGCTCTTTACGAGAAGGCGCTGGCCCTCTCCAGCACCGAGACCGTCAGCCCGTCGGAGCGCATCCGCACCTCGCTCGCCTGGGGCCTGGTGCATCTGCAGAGCGGCGAGTTCGACAAGGCAAGCGAGATCGCCAGGCACACGCGCGACCTGGCGCTTGGCGCCGACCTGCCGCGCGAAGTCGGCGAGGCGAGTGCGCTGCTCGGCCTCGCCTCGATGATGCGGGCGCAGTGGCCGCAACTGTTCCGCTCCGAATTCATCGAATGGGTTCGTGCCAAGCCGGCCTTCGTGCAGCATGTCTTCGATGGTCACCTGTGCCTGTCCGAGTTCTGCCTGTGCAGCGCTTCGGGCCATGCCGAAGTCGCGGGCCTCGCCCGCGAGCTGCTCACCGTCGCCGAGCAGGCCGGATCGCAAGCCGGCCGCGGACTTGCCTGCCTGCTTCTGGGCGAGGCGGCGCTGTTTTCAGGCGACCTCGACGAGGCCGAGCGCCACCTGACCGAGACCGAGCGGCTACTGCTGGAGGCGGATGCGGTGGCCGGCCGCGTGCTGGCCATCGAGCGGCTGGCCGAGATTGCGCTGGAGCGCGGCCAGAAGTGGCGCGCCAGCCGGATGATCCAGCGCGGTCTCACCGACGCCGAACGCTCATGGCTGTCGCCTCACCTGATCATGCGCATGCAGGCGCTGGCCGTGCGGGCGGCCTCGACGCCCAAGATGGTGGCGGAAGAAATCCTGGCCGGCGACCGGTTGCTGACCCCAGGCGCCTGCCAGCCCTGTTCGATGGCACTGCGCACGGCCTCGGCAATCGCGCTCGCCGAGGCTGGCGAGCTGGACCAGGTCGACCGCCGCCTGAACGACGCCGAGCGGATCGCCGGCATGTGGCATGGCGGTCCCTGGGCGGCCGCCCTTTGGGAAGCGCGCGGCGTGCAGCGGCGGGCGCAGAACCACGAGATCCGCGCGCTCGCCGCCTTCGACGAGGCGGCCTCGCGCTATCACGAGCTTGGCCGCCCGCGCGACCAGGCCCGCTGCCTGGCCCGCATGGGCCGCGAAGGGTAGCGCGCCGGCGCCTGGTTGCGGATGAACGCAATGGGTGACAATCAGCAGCAACCACGGTGGTTGACCCGACTGGTCATCCGGCCGATAGCTCCGCCGGAAAATGCCCTGAGAACCCCGATGACTTCAGACGCCAACCTTCACGACACAATCGAGCGCTCCGCCGACACTGCCTGGCAGGACGACGTTCGCGCCGGCGTGCGCCACGTCCGCGATCTCGCCTCCCTGCCACTGTCACTGGCCGAGCGCGCGGCGTCGCAAGCTGCGGCCGCGAACCACAAGGTGCGCATTCCCAAAGCCTATCTCGACCTGATCGACTGGAACGACCCCGCCGATCCGATCCGGGCGCAGGTCATCCCGTCGCCCGACGAGCTGGTGGAGCACGAGGGCGAGCTCGACGATCCGATCGCCGATCATGACTTCAGCCCGGTGCCGCGCCTGACGCATCGCCATGCCGACCGGGTGCTGTTGTTCCCGACCTATCAATGCGCGGTCTATTGTCGGTTCTGCTTTCGCAAGGAATCGCTGACTGCGATCGGCCGCGGCTACACACGCGAGGCGTTGGAGCCGGCGCTCGCCTATATCGCTGATCATCCCGAAATCCGCGAGGTGATCTTGACCGGCGGCGATCCGCTGTCCTTGCCCGACAAGGTGCTGGCCGAAATCCGCGCCCGCGTCGAAGCCATCGCCCATGTGCGGCTGTTGCGCATCCACACCCGCGTGCCGGTGGCGCTGCCGTCGCGCATCACCTCAGGGCTGGTCGCGGCCCTGCAGGGCCGGCTGATGGTCACGATCGTCACCCATTTCAATCACGCGCGCGAGATCACCGAGGCCACCGAAGCGGCCTGCCGCACCCTGCGGCAAGCCGGCTTCGTGCTGCTCAACCAGAGCGTTTTGCTGAAAGGCGTCAACGACACTATCGAGGTGCTGGAGGAGCTGTGCCGCGAGCTGATGTACCGCCTCGGGATAAAACCCTATTACCTGCACCACGGCGACCTCGCGCGCGGCATGGCGCATAGGCGCACCACGATTGCGCAGGGGCAGGCGCTGGCCGCCGCCCTGCGTGCGCGGATGTCGGGCATCTGCAATCCGGTCTATGTGCTGGACCTGCCCGAGGGCGGCGGCAAGGTGCCGATCGGGCCGTGCCATGTCGAGGCGCGGGACGGGGAGAGCTGGCGGATACGCGGGCTCGATGGTGAGGTGAGGGCCTATCGGGAGGTCTTGGGGGAGTAGGATGGCCATCGATCGCGGGCCCATTACCGCACCCCCGCACTCTGCCAGAACCAGATTGCCAGCGACCCGGATCGACCACGGATCTGTGTGTCCACGGGGCCTCTCAGCGCACCGGACTTGAAGAGCGCGCAGTCGCGGCCGGCGACTTTTAGCATCGTGTCGCTCACCGCGACTTCGGCATTCTGGTCGGCGGCGATCTCCATCAGGCGACTGGCGACGTTGACCGTGTCGCCCGTGGCCGCAATGTGTTGACGGCCTTCGCCGCCGAGTCGAGAGGCGACGATCGTTCCGTGGTGCGCTCCGATCTTGAAGCCAAGCCGGGATGCGGTCGTTACCGGCAACGAGGCGAGCCAGTCGTTGGTGCGGCTGGAGAGCCCGACGCAACAGCGGGCGGCGTTGAAGGCGTCATCCGGAGTCGGTTCCGGCAGGCCGAACAGGATCATGGCGCCGTCGCCCATGAAAGACGTGACGACGCCGCCGCAATCCGCGACCTCTTCGTCCACCAGCGCATGAAACGCATTCAACAGCTCGCGTGTGGCGCTCGGCCCCAATGTTTCGCTCAGTCCGGTGAAGCCGGACAGGTCGATGAACAGGATGGCAGCGTCGGTCCGGACGGGTTCCGCGAGGAAGTCGCCATGCCGGGCGAGCCATTCCCCCAGGCCCGGGGCCTCGACGCGCTGCAGCAACTCGCTCTGCGTGGCGAAATACTGGGCCCGGTTCCGGCCCAGCCAAAGTTGCGCTGCCCCGAACAGGATGGCCGGCGGTACGGCAGCAGCCATCGGCAGCGCGGCGCTCAGCCAGATATGGTGTGAGAAGGCGGCCATGTTGACCACGAACCAGATCAAGACCACGCCGACGATCGCTGCGAGGCCGACAGCACTTCGCCGCCATGCCAACAGCCCCACAAGAACCATTGGCAGCACCACCGCAAAGCCGGCATCGGCAAGGCGTACGGACTGGTCGCGCACGATGCCGTCGCCGGTCATCAGATGGGCAATCGCCGTCGACATCACTTCGACGCCCGGCAGCACTGGATCGAACGGCGTCGGGAAGACATCGCCGGCGCCGGTTGCGGTCGCTCCGATCACGACAATTCGATCTCGGATGATGCCGGGATCGAGCTGGCCCGCCAACACGGTCGCCGCACTGATCGTGCGGATGGTGCCGCGCGGGCCATAGAACATCAGCGGCAGGATGTGGCCGATGTCCGTCCGGATCGAGCGGCTGCCCAGCGACAGATGATCGGGCGCAATGGCTGGCTCTTCGCGCTCCGCCAGCGCGGCAACACGCAGGGAGAAGGACGCTTCCAACTGGTCGCCGGCCCGAAACAGCAACGGCACGAAGCGAGGCGTTCCCGTCCGGTCGGTGATCACGTTGACGACGCCGACCGCGGCGGCATTCGAGAACGCTTTCAGGGGCAACAGAAACCGCTCGGCGTCCGGCACCCGGGCGAGGGGGCCTTCGCCCTCGGCCACCGCCCATTGCCTGCCGTCCGGGTAGACCGCCGCGGCTGCGATGATGCTTGTACTCCCGCTCAGCGAACGCGCTAGCGCCGCGTCATCGTCCTTTGCTCCGGGATCGACCAGCAAAAGGTCGAGCGCAATGGCTTTCGGCCCAAAGCGCGCGATCGTATCGACAAGCCGGGCAAGCGTGGCGCGGCTGAGCGGATAGCTGCCCTCGTTGCGCACCGCCTCGTCGTCGATGGCGACAATGGTGATCAGTTCCGGCGGCTTTGCCGGTCCGCGGGCAAGCGTTCGGAGATCGGTCATCGTCGCTTCGACGCGATCGAGAAACGACAGGTTGCCGCGCCAGTGCGCGTAGCCCAGGCCGGCGCCCCAAAGCCCGGCCAGGATGAGCGCGATCAGCGTCGCAAGCGCTCGACCGCTCATTGCGGCTCACTGACCCAAACGGGCCATCAATGCCGAAACGCGCTTGGCGGGCCAGCGCTTGACGGTCAGTTTGCCTGTCCCTGCTTCGACGTCGACGCCTTCACCCGGAGCCAGCACCACACCGGTAGTGGACGCCGGCCTTTGCACGGCAACGCGACCTCTAAGGACGAAGACGGACGTCTTGCCCTGGCCGACGTCGACGGTCCATTTCGTGCCGCGCACGGCGGCGATCGCCTGCGGGGTGAGGACCACGAAGCCGCCCGGAACCGCGCCGGCCGGAGTCTCGAGCAGCAGCGCCTTGCGCCGCAATCTGACCGCATCGGCATTGCCGTTTCCATCGCGGTCCACCAGCGTAAAACGAGCGCCACCTTCCACGATGATGGTAAGGCCTTCCCGACATTTTAGCATCTGCCGGGACGTACCCGCCACCGGCTCGAACGTACACCCTGCGTCCTGCGCGAGCGCGGTATCCGCCCAAAAGACACCGGCCCATATGCCGACCACCAGGCTATGGAAATATCGGCTCCTTGCGCTCATCGACGCCTCCTTGCTTTGCGAAAATTTGCGGCAAGAATATCTTCTGCCGTCCGCTTGGCAGTATGCGTACGCACCGGCACTTGCAGCCGCATTGCCCTGAGAGGTGCCGGCCGCAATCTGGGGTCGGGCAGGCCCTTGATGACAGTCCCCGGGCTCCCCGGCCATATTCCACGCAAAATACCACACTTGCGGCGGTTCGTACCACGCCGGCTCCCACACTCCGCCAAACACCATGGCCCTATGAAGTGGCCCAACAGCGCAGGGACGGCCCAAGACGACCGTCCGCTGAGCAACCTGCCTCCGCAAATCCAGAAGGAATGCGGTCGGTCAGTTTCGCCCAAGAGCAACAAAAGACGGCCTCATGAACGCGGTGCGGGCGGCGCGTTGAGGCCACTTTCAAAAGATGGAAAACTGAAATGAAGAAGATCGTTCTTACCATTGCCTCGCTGTTGTTCGCCTCGAGCATGGCTTTTGCCGGTAGCGACCACTTTGGCTCGGACTTCGTCCCCGCCGTTGGCGATTATCCGACTACCCATTCGATGGTGTCCGGCGCGGTCGACATGAGCGCCACCAAGAGCATCGCTGCCGACAGCGCTGCGGAAAAGGCGACCTCCGCCATGCCCGCACCGGGCTATGGCCAGGGCATCTGGGGCCGCTGATAACAGACTTCCAGGCGGCGGATCGCCGCCTGGAATTACCTCAGTGGGCTTGGGCTCCCTCCAACATCACCTGCCGGAAATAACCTTCCCCGGATTGAGCATATTGCTCGGATCGATCAGCCCCTTGATGGCGCGCGCCAGCGCCTGCTTCGCCGGATCGGCGTAGCGCTCATAGGCGTCGCGCTTTTCGATGCCGACGCCGTGCTCGGCCGAGAACGAGCCGCCGCTTTCGCGCAAGCCGGCATAGAGCACGTCCTCGATCGCCTCATGCAGCGCATGCGAAACCGGTCCGTCTGTGTTGATCGAAATATGCAAATTGCCGTCGGCGAGATGGCCGAACACATACGGCGCATAGGCAGCGTCGATGCGCTTGAGGCCGGCTTCGATGCGCGCGACATAGGCATCGATGTCACCGCCCGGCACCGACACGTCGAAGGACGGCGGCAGATGGTGCATGCGCTCGATCATCTCGGTCTCCTCGCGCAGCCGCCAGATCGCCTCGGCCTGGGCGACCGAGCTGGCAACCAGCCCGTCGACAATGCCGGCCTCCTCCCAGATCGCCGCCAGCCCTTCCTCCAGCGCGCTGGCGGCACCCTCGATGCTGTCGGCACCGAGTTCCAGCACCAGGAGGCATGGCGCGTCGAGTGGCAGCTGGCCGGGCGCGTAGCCGAGCATCCTGTTCATGGCCACGGCGAAGCGGTGCCACAGGATCTCGGCGGCGCGCAGGCTGGTGGCGGTCGAGCCGAGGAAATGGCGCACGATGCGCTGCGCGCTGGCCGCATCCGGCACGCCGACCAGCGCCGTGGCGCTGGCGCCCGCCACCGGATCGAGCCTGAGCGCGACACGGGTGACGATGCCGAGCGTGCCCTCAGCACCGATGAACAGATGCTTCAGATCGTAGCCGGCGCTGGTTTTCAGCACGCGGGTGAGATCAGAAAACACGCTGCCATCGGGCAGCACCGCTTCCAGCCCCAGCACGCGATGGCGCATCGTGCCGTTGCGAAAAGCCATGATGCCGCCGGCATTGGTGGAAACCATGCCGCCAATGGTGCAGCTGCCGCGCGCGGCCAAGTCGATGCCCGGATCGAGACCTTGCGCCAGCGCCGCCTCCTGCAGTGTGCAGAGCGGCGTGCCCGCCTGCACGATCGCGACACGGGCGAGCGGGTCGATCTCGTCGACACGCGCCATGGCGCCAAGGTCGCAAATGATCTGGCCGGGCACGGTGCTGGCCGCGCCCGTGAGCCCGGTGCGCCCGCCCTGGGCGACGAGGCTCAACCCATGCGCGGCACAAAACCTCACCAGCGCCACCACCCCGGCGGTATCAGCAGGGCGCACCAGTGCTGAGGCGCCGAAATTGCGCCGGTCAAAGCCCGGATCGCGGCCGGCGAGCTCGGCCTGGTCCCAGACCGTGCCGACCACCTTGCGCAGTTCGGCAATCAGTGTCGTGTCGTCGTTCACGCGTTCAAACTCCCTCATCGCGCCAGAGGCTCCATCCCTCGGGGCGCACCGCTATCATGCGCGGGCGACGCCGAACAAGGATTTGCGCGTGCCGAGCAACTGCAATCCGCGCTGTGGGCGGTGAGGGGGATGTCGAGATCGTTGGTGAACAAGAAAACCGCGCATTCGCCGAGTGGCACCGGACTGCAAGCGTCGCGGCTAAGGGGGACGGCTCGGCGGGCAAACGACGAGGGCAAAGAAAAGCCGGCGCCACACCAGGAGAGTAAGTTGATGGACGCCGGCCAGGCGGATCGACAGGTCCGCCGCTCAGGCAAGATAGCGCATCCCAGCAGCATGGCATTGGCGCGATCACGGAAGATGCCGGCAGCCGCGATCTCGAATACCGCGCTGCAGGATCGCGACTCGGGCTCTCAGTCGAGCGGCTCGTGCTGATAAAGCTCGTCCATGGTGAGCGATGCCAGGGCGCCGAAAGGTGCCTGCTTTTTCACCCGGCCGCCGCTGAGGATCACCACGTCGTCGCAGAACGAGATGGTGCTGTGATGGTGGCTGATGACGATGGTCGTGCGGCGGCCGGCTCTCGACTTCAGGGTCTCGACGATGGCCGCTTCCGACAGTCCGTCCACCGCATTGGTGGCTTCGTCCAGGATGAGCAGATCGGGATCGCGCACCAGGGCTCTCGCCAGCGCGATCCGCTGCCTCTGTCCCGCCGAGAGATTGACGCCCCTGTAGCCGACGAGCGTGTCGTAACCCAGGGGTAGCCGTTCGATGAATTCATGCGCTTCGGCCAGCCTTGCGGCACGCTCGGCGTCGCCGGCTGTCGCCGCGTCCTGGCCGTAGGTTATGTTTTCGAAAATGGTGCCGTCGACCAATTCCAGCTCCTGGCTGGCCAGCGCGATGTGCTGTCGCCACTGGCTGGCATCGATCTCATCGAGCGGCGATCCATCGACCAGAATCCTGCCGGTGTCCGGTTCCACGAAGCGGCACAGTAGGTTGACGATCGTCGTCTTGCCGGCGCCCGAGCGGCCGATCAGTGCCGTCGAGCGGCCGCTGCGGACTTCGAACGTCGCCGCATGCAGCACCACCTCACGCTGGTCCGTGCCGGAATAGGTGAACGTCACGTCATCGAACTTGATGCGCTGGCGCAAGCCGTGGAACGGCCCGTCGCCTTGCGGCGGCTTGGGCTTGCCGGTGGGATCCAGCATCCATGTCACCTCTTCCAGCGATCCGCTCAGGCCTTGCAGCTGGCTCCACGCGCCTTGCAGGGCCCGCATATGCGGCTGCAGTCTGTAGAGCAGGACGACGAACGCGATGATCAGCGGGAAACTCACTTGTGCGAGCCAGGCGCCGACCACCACCGCCAGAAACAGCATGGCGTGCAGAACCTCCGTTAGCGGCGGCAACGCACCCTGGCGGACCTGCAGGACGAAAGCGGCGCGGCGAACCCCGTCCGATGCCGCATCGAATATCGCCTTCTCCCGGCTCTCCTGTCCGAAGATGCGGATCAGGCGCCCGGCATGCACCAGATGCAGCATCTGTGACGCGAGATGGCCGTTGCGCGAGGCGACGCTGCGGCTGGGCTCTTTCAGATTGGCCGAGAGGATGGCGTGCGCGATCTGGACGAGCGCCAGTCCGAGCGTGACCAGCAGCGTCATGCGCCATGAAAGCAGCAGCAGAAAGGCCAGCAGGATGATGGCGGCCGATGCGCTGACGATGGCCGACAGCATGATCTGGATTGCATCCGACGCCCGCCAGGATTCGTTGGAGATGATGTTGAGCAGGCGTCCCGGACTTTGCCGCAGGAAGAATGGATAGCCCACTCTCAGGAGCTGCTCCGACAACGCGCTGCGGATCGAATGACTGGCCTTGCCATAGATGAAGGTGGTCAGCAGCGTGTTGGCGAAGGCGAAAACATTCTTCAGGATGATTGAGCCGAGGATGGCGACCGAAATGGCGACAAGCCGGTCGCGCTCGCTCATGCCCGAGCCGACATGCTGGAGGACAGCCGAGAAGCCGGCCATTCCGGCCGCATCCCCGTGCCCCATGATTATGCCCAGCAGCGGGATGATCAGGCCGATGCCGAACCCTTCCAGCACAGCGCCGACCAGGCCGAGAACCACCACGGCCGGAAGCAGGCGCAGTTGCCGCTTTCCGAACGTCCGGAACAGCATGGGCAGGCTTGGCGGTAGCAATAGCATTATGGTGGCCTACCTCGCCTCGGCATTTGCGTGTTGATCTTGCCGCACGGGGGCCCGCTGCGGCCGTCGCGCCAGCAGGAGAACCGCGAATTTGGCCGCGCCGAGCAAATTCATGGCGACGATCGGCCAGTGCGACAGCTTCAGCTCGCGATCGAATGCAGGCCCGCCCGCCCGTTCCCGCAAAGCGCCTCGCGCGGCCCAGTAGAAATGGCGAAGCAGCCAGGGCGCATGGCGAACATGTTTCAGGCAAAGCCCGCCATTGCCCAGGCTGTAGTCGCGGTGGAGCTTTTCGATGGATTTGCGATCCCGCCGGCCGTGATGATGGAATATCGTCATATCAGGCACATACTCGACCGCGATGCCGAGCAGCATCGCGCGCACGAGGTAATCGGTATCTTCCGCCGACCGCAATGGCCCGCCGGCGCCGAAGCGTTCGTCGAACCAGCCGATACGGGCCGCGACATCGCGGTGCATCGTCATGTTGCAGCCGAGCACGAAACCGCCGGGATGAACATCCGGCGTCAGCCGCTCGCGGACCCGCGACCGCTTGATGGTGAACGGCAAATCCCTGGGATCACCAAGTTCGACGCGGCCGCCCCGGATCAGCCATTGTTCCCCGGACGCATAGTGCCGCTCCAGATCGCTGAGATAATCGCGGTGGACGGCGCAGTCATCATCGACGAAGACCAGCACACGGCCCCGCGCCCGCCGCAACCCGGCATTGCGGGCAGCCGCCAATCCGGGGCGCGGCTCGCTGACGGCCGTGAACGGAATATCCGAGGTTTCGGCGATGCAGGCCAGGCGTTCCGCCGTGCGGTCGCTCGAGCCGTTGTCGACGACCACGAGCTCGGCCGCGAAGCCGGCATGGGCGCGGCACGCGGCCTGCACCGACTTGATGCAGGCCTCGAGCACGGCGACACGGTTGCGCGTACAGATGATGAAGCTGACTTCCGGCGCCGATCGCTCCGGCCGCGGATCGGCCGGGCCGGGCTCAAGCGAGGTCAAGCGATCGCGCTGCAGGGGTTGGTGGGCTTTGACGGTCATCCCCTAACTCAACTGATAAGATGCAAGAACCGCCGCAGCCGGCGCGGATTTGAAGAAATACTCCACCGCGTCCGCCCGCCTGCCTGCCTCCAGCGAGGCAAGGCTGAGCCAGGGCGCCCAGGCGCCGGGCCGCAGTGCATATTTCTCGCGCCGCCGGATGACGTTCCACTTCGCGGTCCGCGTCAGCAATTCATGCGTCAGCGGCGGCTGCTTTTCGTCGGCGACGAGCTGGTAGAGGAAATAGAACAGGTTGAGCGCGCCGGCCGCAAAGCTCGGCCGCGTCTCGGCCGGCAGCGAGCAAATCCGCTGCTCCAGCGCGACGATGAAGTCGGCCGCGCGGGTGACGGTGTCGAGGCTGACCGCACCGCCGATGGCGCGCAGGTCCCGTGTGGCTTCCGCAAGGCCCTCGCGCTCGAGGTTTTCGGCCACGATCCGCAAATGCGTCCTGCGCATCTCCTTGCTGTGCCGCTGGGTCACGCTCCCCTCATGGGTGCGGTAGACGACCAGGTTTTCGGGCATCATGGCTGCGGGGTAACGGCCGGCCAGCCGCCTGAACAGATCGAAATCCTCGGCGTGCCTGTAGGTCTTGTCGTAGAAGAGATCGTCGTCTGCGATGACCTTCCTGTTGTAGACGACCGTCGGGTGCATGAAGATGGTGAAGAACATCGCCAAGATGGGCAGCTGGCCGAACTGGAACACCGGATCGGGCCTGCCCCTGGCGATGCGGCCGCGGATCAACATGTCGACTCCGGCGCCGCAGAAGCCGAGCTCGGGCCGCCGCGCAAACAGCGCCACCTGGCGCGACAGGCGCCACGGATAGGCGACGTCGTCGGCGTCCATCCGAGCGATCAGCTCGCCCTGGGCTTTCCCCAGCCCCTCGTTGAGCGTTGCGACGAGGCCGCGGTTTTCGCGCGAGATGATCGAGACGCGGCTGTCGTCCCTCCGGTATCGCTCGAGGATCTCAAGCGAATTGTCGGTCGAGCCGTCATCGATGGCGATGATCTCCAGGCGGCTATAGTCCTGCCGCAGGATGCTTCCAAGCGCGGCGGCGAGATACGGCCCGGCATTGAAGACCGGCAGCACGACGGAGACGAGCGGCGCGGCGGTCATCGTCTCGGATCCGTTCGCTGCAGGTCGAGCGCTGGCGTGCGACCGTCGGGCGTCATCGCGAACCTGCCGGCATGGCCGGCGCCTGCTTTCGGGGCGCGCGCGACATAGGGGAAGTGGCGCTTCAGGCTGTTGAGCGGCCTTTCGAACACCACCCAGGAGATCGAGGCAGCGACAAGCGTGGCGGCGCCCGCAACCAGGAACCGCCCCGGCCCTTGCTCCGAGACATTGAGCGGAATCCACGGCTGCGACTTGACGGCGAGCGACAGCAATATCGGATGATAGAGATAAACGCCGTAGCTGATGCGGCCGAGACCAAGCAGCGGCGGCAGTTCGAGAAGCTTGCCGATTGTGCCGCCAAGGCCGCTCGAACAGGCGGCGACGATGACCATCAGCGGCACCAGCGGCAGGACCTGCCGCACCAGCCAGTGGGCCCATTCCAGCATCGGATCGGCAGGCGCCGGGACAAACCACTCGATGACAAGGAATGCGGCCGCCAGGGCAGGCCAGCCCAGCCGCATCCATTGCGGCACGGCCGCACCTCTGGCCCGCCAGCAGGCAAGCAGCGCGCCCGTCGCCAGCGCGTCCATGGATGCCGGCGGCAGCAGGTCGCGCGCCAGCGCCGTGTTGGCGGTGAGCGGCCAGTAGAAGCGATAGGCCAGCGACAGCGCGATGACGCCGATGCAGATCTGTTCGAAGCGCCGGCGCGGGGCCAAAAGGACGACCAGTGGCCAGGCTATATAGAACTGCTCCTCGATGCTCAGGCTCCAGAAATGGCACAGCACCCAGGGGTTCCAGTCATTGTGCAGCGCATACCAGAAATTCGACAAATAAAGCGCATGCCAGACCAGCGATCCCCTGGACTGCTCCAGGTCGACCAGCCAGACGAAAGCCAGAACGGCAAAATAGGGCGGGAATATCCGCAAGCCGCGCCTGATGTAGAAGGATCGCAGCGCCGGGCCGGTTTCAAACGCGGCGGCAGCGCGCGCTTCCAGGAGCAGGCGCGTGATCAGGAAGCCGCTCAGCACGAAGAACAGCCGCACGCCGATATGGCCCCAGAACGAAGATCCGCCCGCCGCGAAGAAATGCGAGTACAGCACCATCGTCACCGCGATGGCTCTCAGCGCATCCAGTTGGGTGTCGCGGGTATTTTCCATCACCGGCTTCCGCCGAGCCGCCAGCTAGCCGTTTCCAGCTTCACGCCAAGGGGCGCGGGGACGGGCCGCGCCTGGGCGCCGGCGCCATCAAACCCGCGCTTTGCGGCCTCGCAATCAACGAACGGACAGGCGGTCGAGCCGGTGGGATCCTTCACGGCGTATTTCCAGTCGCAAAAATGAGTCCCCCAGGAGATGGATCGGTTACGCCATTGTGCAGCGCAACACAAAATATCTACCTCACTGAAATACTTGCGTGAGCAAATGCTAAAAAGTTAATGAAAACAGCCAGGCTTTCGCCGATACGGCGATTTGTACGGCATTTCTCCCTATCGCATAAGTTGCATTAGCTTCGCCTGAAAGAGGTTGCTCAGGACATTCTCGGATTGGCGGGTGAAAAATATTCAATATTTCGACAAATCGCGAGAAGTTATACAGAAATATGTTTCAAGCAGGTCGATTACACACTTGTCCCATGACGAATGAATTTGAGCCGTTGGCTTTGGGCGGTGCAGCATGGCTCGCCGGCGCAGGTGCGACACTGGCGGGTGAATACGGCAGGATGGCGGGGTGACGGGATACTGGGAGGGAAGCAGGGAGACGGCGCGGCGCGTGCGGTTTGGGTCGTAGGGGCAGAAGAGTGTGAAAGCAACCGAATGCAACCTGAAACCAGATTGAGACATAACTGAAACATCCGGCGCAACGGGCGACATGCCTGCGAAACGCCTTGGGAGGATGGTCACCCGGATCAGAACCAGAGGAGCGACCGATGACACCCGACCAGATCAGACTTGTCCAGGATAGTTTTCGTGAGGTGGTCCCGATACGCGCGGCTGCCGCCGCCCTGTTCTACGAACGCCTGTTTGCCATCGACGGCAGCCTTCGAGCGTTGTTTCCGGTGCGGGACATGACCAAGCAGGGCGCCAAGCTGATGACGGCCCTCGGCTTCGTCGTGCATGGACTGGATCGGGCCGACACCATTCTGCCGACCGTGCGCGAGCTCGCCAAACGGCACGTCGGCTACGGCGTTGAAGAGCATCACTACCCGATCGTCGGCCAGGCGTTGATCGAGACACTGGCGGCCGGCCTCGGCGAAGCCTTCACGCCGGCGGTGCGCGAGGCCTGGGAGGCAGCCTACGGCTTGCTCGCCAGTGTCATGATCGCGGCGGCGCGCGAGGTGCAGCTCGCGGCGTGAGTTGAAGAGAAGCGGAGGCCGGTCGACGGCCGCCGCTTGACCTGCCGGAAGGCGGGCCAGGATGCAAATCGAAGGCGTGCCATGTCGAGGCCAGGGACGGGCCGCAATTGACCTTAAGTCGATGTACGTCTTCCACGAGGCGAACGGCAACTTTGCGCCTTATGTCGGCCGTAAAAGTCGGTTTTGCTACTTCCTGAAAGCAGACGTTCGGATTGGGCGGCGCGGTGTCCGGGTTTGACCCCAATCTGGACATTGCTGTGGCGCATGGGAGCTGCGCGCGGACGCAATGCGCTGGGTTCGGAAACACAACCGCGCGAGGGCTGCCTTTCCCGTCCAGAGCAGAGAATCTCCTAGAGCGCATTGCCAATTGCGCTCTGGTGAAATGACGGAATCCATAGCCCCTGTGCGCCGAATGGAGTACAGTGGAGTCATAAATCGGTCTGCGAGCGAACGTCGCCCGGAGGTTTATCGTGACCGTCACCAAGCGAATACTGTCGCTGATGGTCTCTCTGAGGGTCACGCCCTTGGAAATAGGCCCAGAGCGGCTCGTCTGTATTGCTGCGCTCGTTGCGTGCATTTCCTGGCTCGGAATTGCTGGTGGTGCGGCGACCGCAGGGCCTCTTCATGAAGCTGCGCGGGAAGGCGATGCCGCTGGAGTCGCCCATATCCTGGCTCAAGGCGTCGACGTGAACAGCCGTGACGAGAACCGCGAGACGCCTCTGATCGATGCGGCGCTTTCCGGTAAAGCGGAAGTTGTCGCAGTGCTGATCAAGGCCAATGCCGACCTCGAAGCCCGTAATGACCGCGGCTTCACTGCGCTGCACGCCGCCGCCTATTCCGGAAGCGTGGAGATAGTCTCGCTGTTGCTCGACCACGGTGCCGAGGTCGACGCCTTGAGCGCTCACAAAATCACCCCCTTGCACGTAGCAGCCGAAGAAAACCAGGCAGCGGTGGTTGAGATGTTGATTGCGCACGGTGCCCAGGTCGAGGCCATCCAAGAGTACGGCTATACGCCTCTAAGCCGTGCGACATTCTTTCAGAGCGCGCAAGTGATGGTTTTGCTCAAGAAGCATGGAGCAAAATGTCAACCCAAGGAAACAATTGGAGCATCGTACGCGGCGTGCGTCGCAGCCGGCAACTAAGCGTTACATCATTGGAGACACTGATATGACAACGCACCGCTCAAGAACGTTTGGCAGTTTGCTTTGCGGAGCTATGACAGCCGCGTGCCTCCTGTTCATTGGCATGAATGCATCCCACGCTGTCGACGGAGCGAACACGGGATACTTCGGCAATGTCGCGATACTCGGCTACGATCCGGTGGCGTATTTCACCGACGGTCGCGCGACCAAGGGTTCGCCGGAGATCACGGAGAAATGGCTCGGGGCGACCTGGTATTTTGCTAGCGCAAAACATCGCGACGCGTTCGCTTCTCAGCCGGTCCGCTATGCCCCTCAGTATGGCGGCTTCTGCACGGGGGGGATGGCACTCAAAGAGGCATCTGCGAACATTGACCCGGAAGCCTGGCGTATCGTCGACGGCAAGCTCTTCCTTTTTTCCGGCAAGGAAGGCCTGGAGGAAGACTTCGATGCTGCCCCCGGTGCTGTCATTGCCAAGGCCGACGCCGAATGGCCCGCAATCGAAGCGAAGGAATTCAATGCCAGAGCGGGAGACAACTGACTTGGTTCGAGCGGAATCTTGCGATCTCGCGCCGAACCGCGCGGGTCATGGAGACGCTGAGAAATACCATACCGTGACAGAGTCCGGCAAAACATACTCGTCGCGCTTTTCGCTGCTCCCGTTGGGATTGCGGTAGACCGGGCTACAGAATTTGCGGCCGAGCAAAGTCGCTGGCGATCGCGTGCAGAACAGGTTGTCCTCTAGAGTGAACGCGCCGGCGATCATGCTGTTTTGAGAGCTCAGGGCGAAATCGCCGTTTGCATTCAGCTCCATCACAAACGGCGCACCATTATGTTGATGCCCGATCCATGTGTGGTTGATTGTCAGGGCCTGTATAGCAGAGGCGTCGAGGCGGTCCTCCGCCCGCCCGCGGAAGTCGTAGCTCCACTCCGGCATCCCGGCGGCGCGAAGAGCGTCCAGCCGGTGATCGAGATCCTGTTGCCGCCGATGATGGGCGTACACGACGCGAAGGCCGGCGAGGTTCTGCTCGTGGGACCTTTCCAGCATTGCTGCGACCGCGTTGTGCGCTTCCGCCATTCGGCCCAGCCGCGCGTTTGTCATGGCCAGCGTTTCAAGGCCGAGGTCGCTCCGCTCTTCCGGCTGGAGTTCGTGCAGCGCCTGGATGGCCTTCTCGTATTGCCGGTTCATGTAGAGCACGAAGGCATAATAATCGAAGACCTGCGCCCGCGGCTTGGGATCGAGTTGCAGCACGCGTTCCATGGCCGCTAGCGCCTCCGGGTTCTGACCGGCGTAGGTCAGTACGATCGCCAGGTTGAGCTCTGCCTCGGCCCCATTCGGATCGAGTGCCACCGCCTTCTGGACCGACACGATCGCCTCGTCCATTTCGCCGTCGAGCATCTGCAGGATGCCGAGCACGGCATAGGCGCGCGAAGACTGGGGGTTGAGTTCCAGCGCTCGCCCCGCCGCCTCATAGGCGCGCTGGCGAGCGACGGCGCTCAGCATGATGAGCTGGTAGTCGAAACCGAGCACGTCCACGGTAGCCCGGGCGTAGCCCGAATAGGCGTCTGCGAACCCAGGATCGAGCTTGATCGCGCTTTGATAAAGGGCGAGAGCCTCCCCGAGAGACTTGTAGTCGAGTGCATACACTTTCTGCTCGGCTCGGATATAGAAGTCGTAGGCTTCCAGATTTCGGGTCGGGAGGCGCGCAATCTGGGTTCTCTCGCCCTCCGTCAGCCGTACCGAGAGGGCCTCGACGATGCGTCCGATCAGTTCGTCCTGCAGCGCGAATATCTTGGAGTAGTCGCGGTCATACCGCTCTGCCCAAACGTTGCTTCCCGTCGTCACATCGATGAGCTGCACGTTGATGCGAACTGCGTCCCCCTCACGGCGAACGCTGCCCTCGAGCACGTAACGGACGTTCAATTGCTCCGCGATCTGCCGGGCGTCCAGGGTTCGATCCTTGAATGAGAATACGGAATTGCGAGCGATAACGAGCAGCCCCGAAATCTTCGATAGATCAGTGATGAGATCGTCCGTGAGCCCTTCGGCGAAATAGTCCTGCTCGGATTTGTCGCTGATATCAACGAACGGCAATACGGCGATGGAGGGCTTGCCCGCCGCCGCGCCGACAGTGGTGGGACTGTGGCGAGGAAGAAGTGCAGTCGCCTGCGGCCAAAGGATTAACACAACGCCGCCTACCGCTAGGAACACGAACATTGCCGCGGGGATCATGAACCATCGCCGGGAACGCAGCTTCTTGGGGATTGCGGTCTGCTCCAACAGGACCCGATAGACGCGGACTGGCTCGGCGATGTTCTTGAGGTGCTGTTCGCCCAACGACTTGAAGGCCAAGCCAAGCTTGTTCCTGGCTTGATCGTAAGCAGCTCCCGAGATGACTACGCCGCCTGGATCGCTGAACCCCTCCAGCCGGGCAGCGATGTTGACGCCATCGCCATAGAAGTCATCCCCATCGATGATCACGTCACCCAGATTTATCCCCATTCGGAAAACGATCCGGGAGTCCTCGGGAACATTAAGGTTCTGCTGCGCGGCAATTTGCTGAATTTCGACAGCGCATGCCACGGCATCAACGACACTGGTGAACTCGACCAACGCCCCGTCGCCCATGAGCTTGACGACGCGGCCGTGGTACCCATTGATCAACGGTTCGATGAATTCGCGGCGAAATGCTTTGAGCCGAGAAAGTGTGCCTGTCTCGTCCAGGCCCATCAGGCGGCTGTACCCCACCACGTCGGCGGCGAGGATAGCGACCAACTTTCGTTCCAGATGTTGACCCTGTTCCATTTCAGGCAGAACTATAAGGAAAGGGTAGTGGCAAGACCATACGCACTGGCTAGCGAGAGGTAGTAGCAAACAGTCCCTTCTCCGATGCGGTACGTTACAAAATCGGCTGCGAGCGTTCTCGAGACCAAATCCATTCGCTTTCGCGCCCGCTCCTTCGTCGCCATCACGCTGGCGCCGGAGGCGCCGCTGGACGCCTGGCTGGAGAGCCTCGATCGCTGGATCGGCAACTCGCCGGGTTATTTCTCGGGCTACGCGGATCATCCGACCAATGGCTCGGAGCTATCTTCCTTTGGCTGGGCAGTAGTGCCAGACTGGATGGAGGGAGCACGACATGAGTGAGACCCGCAAAATAGCAGCGATCCTGGTCTCGGATGTGGTCGGCTACAGCCGGCTGGCCGGCGCGGATGAAGATCGCATCTTGGCACGGCTGCGGGCGCTGCGCAGCGATCTCATCGATCCCACCATCGCTGTTCATCGTGGTCGCGTCGTCAAGCGCACAGGCGACGGGAGCCTCGTCGAGTTCAACAGCGTGGTGGAAGCAGTGCGCTGCGCGATCGAAGTACAGAACGCCATGCTTGAGCGTAATGCCGGGGTGCCGGATGATCGCCGCATCGAGTTCCGGATCGGCATTCACTTGGGCGACGTCGTGCAAGAACGCGATGGCGACCTGATGGGCGATGGCGTCAATATCGCCGCGCGCCTGGAAGGCATCTGCGAACCTGGCAATATCTGTCTTTCCGAGCAAGCCTATTGGCAGGTAAAGTCAAGGCTCGATATCGCGATCAACGATCGCGGGGCGGTTCAGCTCAAGAACATCGCCGAGCCGGTCCGGGTTTATTCGCTCCAGGTCGGCGTTCCCTCCAAGGCCAAGCCCGCGGCACCAGCTGAGTCCCTTGTGCTGGAGAAGCTTTCGCAGCCGCTCGCACCGCCCGACAAGCCTTCGATTGCCGTGCTGCCCTTCGTCAATATGAGTGGCGATGCCGAACAGGAATTTTTCACCGACGGGCTGACGGAGGACATCATCACCGATCTGTCGAATGTGTCCGGCTTCTTCGTCATCGCCCGCAACTCCACCTTTGCCTATAAAGGCAAGCCCACCGACGTCCGTCAGATCGCTCGCGATCTGGGCGTCAAATATGTTCTCGAGGGCAGCGCCCGGCGATCCAACAAGCGGTTGCGCGTCAATGTGCAGCTTATCAATGCGGCAGAAGGCGGCAATCACGTGTGGGCCGAGCGCTTCGACCGCGATATCGCCGACATCTTCGACGTTCAGGACGAGGTCACGCGACGCGTTGTTGAAGCGATTTCTGGCAAGCTTGGTGAAAAGAAACTTGTTGCCCGTTCCCGACCGTCAAATCTCGAAGCCTATGATCTTTGTGTTAGGTCGCGAGGCAAATGGAACATTTCAAGATCAGACAACAGCGAGGCGCGCTCAGCTTTGGAACGTGCCGTTGCGCTTGATTCAAACTATTGCGAAGCGCACAGCAATCTCGCCCTTGCGCTCTTGTTTGGCTGGATTGTCTGGGGAGAGCCACAGATACCCGGTCGCGCAAAGGCGCTGATGCACGCGCAACGCGCCATGGAAATCGATCCCGGCGATTCCAACGTTCGCAGGATCCTGGGCTGCGTTCAGCTTTTTGAGCGCAATTGGGATGAAGCAAAATTCCAGTTCGATGCTGCCATTCTGATAAATCCCAACAATGCAGATGCGGTTGCATGGATTGGTGAGCTTCAAATCTACTTAGGCAAGCCGCAAGCGGCGCTGATAGCTTGTGCAGAGGCGCTCCGTTTGAATCCTCGTCCACCTGGTTGGTATTTCTGGATCGAGGGAATGGCGCATTGTTCCTCCGGCAACTACGAAGAAGCCGTTGCTTCCTTGAGCCGGGAAGAAACCTACGGGACGGGTTCGAGGGAGCACCTGATTGCCGCGCTTGCCCTTGCCGGCCGTGTTCCTGAGGCACGGGAGGAAGCCCGCCTATTTCTTGCTGGGAATCCAGACTGGAAAATCGCTGATTTCATGACGAACTTGCCCTTTAAGACCATGAGCGCTGCGCAGCCCTTTGTCGATGGCTGGCATCTGGCCGGCTTGCCAGATTAGGCGGCATGGCAAGAGGGCCGTTTTTCAAGGACTTGGCAATTAAAGACTCAAACAGTCGCGGCTCTTCCTTCCACAAGCTCCAGGTCAGTTCCTCGCCGTCACGCGCAAGATTTCTACGCCACCCGTGGTTGAGCCGGCCCGGGTTTGACCACCGTGGCGAGTACGATGCCGGCGACGATGAAGGCCGCACCGACCAGATCGTAATCGTGCAACTCCTCGCCGAGCAGCAGATAGGCGAGTATGGCGACGAACACCGTCTGCAGATAGAGCAACATGCTCGCCCGGCTCGCGCCGAGCGTTTCCACGCTTTTGTTGTAGAGATAGTACATCAAGGCGCCGCCGGGACCTGCCAGATAGGCGAGCGCGAGAATGCTGTCGACGTCCATGGCGGAGCGTTCGTCGTTGAACAATTCCCACAAATGGAAAGGCAAGGCGACCAGCGCACCGGCGCCGAGCAGCAGCACGACCATTGGCAGGAGTTCGATGCCGAATTTGGCACGGCGCAAAAGCACGGTGTACAGGCCCCAGCAGAACGCGCTCCCTACGATCCACAGCTCGCCGGCGTTGAACTTGAGTTGCAGCAGCGCCGTCAGGTTCCCGTGGGCAACGATGAAAATCATCCCGGCGAGCGCAACCAGCGCGCCAAGCGACTTCCACAGGCCGAGCGGCTCGCCAAGCACGAAACGGGCGAGCACCATCGTCATGACAGGCGACAGCGCCATGATGATGCCGGCCGTGGTGGCGTCGGTGTCGTTGAGGCCATGGTAGATCATACCCTGGCACAGCGTGAGGCCGATCGCCCCCACGGCGACGATCTCCACGGCGCGAGTTCGCAAAAGCCCAATCATCGCGTCGTGATAACGGTGCACAATCGGTAGCAGGATGGCGCAAGCGAGCGTCAGCCGCCAGAAACAGAGGCCCCAGGGCGGCATTTCAGGCGCCACCCATTTGGCCGCGATATAGACCCCGGCCGAAAGCAGCCAGCACAGGACGGCGGCCGGATAGCCGGTCAAGGAGGACATGCGAGAGGGTATTGGCCCGACCACGGGTTGCGCGGCTTGATGCGCTATCGGCATTGCCTGCATGTCATGCCCTCCCTTCGATGACGTCGGCCCGGGAGGCAATATAGCCTGCGTCGCTGGGTCGTGCATCCGTTGTGAAATGCTGAAGTCGACAGGGAATCTGCGCTCGGCCGCCCATATGTCTTTCGATGGTGCGGGCAGGTTCTTTCCCGTCGGGGGGATGCGACGACCGGAACGGGCCAACTCACGATTTCGGACATTGGAAGCTCAACGTCCGCTATCGTTGTTCCCTCCACCACATGCGGACCTACTGCTTCCGGCTAACTGCGGCATTTTCCACTTTGAGGCGAAATAGTTCTCAACTATGGTTCGCAGACTAAAGGCATGGGGGATTGCCGATGGTTTTATCACGCAGGGGTGTCGTGACAGGCGGCCTGGCACTGGTCGCGGTCGGTGCAACCGGCAATATTGTTCAAGCCGCGGCGGCAAAATCCTATTTTGCCGGTACCGCCACCGACAACAATTTTGTCTATCGCAAGACCAACTTCGCCAAGATCGACAAGAAATGGCATCGCCAGATTGTCAAGTATTTCAGCAGCGAGTCGGTCGGCACCGTCGTGGTCGATACCAACCACCATTTCCTCTACCTCATCATGGAAAACAAGACCGCCATCCGCTACGGCGTCGGCGTCGGCAAGGAGGGCTTCAAATGGTACGGCCGCGCGACGATCGACCGCCGCGCGCTGTGGCCGCAATGGGTCCCGCCCCCCGAAATGCTTAAGCGCAGGCCGGAGCTACCGCCCATGGTCGCAGGCGGCGCGCCCAACAATCCGCTCGGGCCGCGCGCGCTCTATCTGTACCGCGACGGCGCTGACATCGGCTACCGGCTGCATGGCACGCTGGAGCCATGGAGCATCGGCACCGATGCTTCCAGCGGCTGCATCCGCATGTTCCCGGAAGACATCATCGACCTCTACCAGCGTTGCCCGATCGGCACCGCGGTGGAGGTCTTGCCGCACATCGCCGATCAGGCGCCCGCTTCCACCACTGTCGAATGATGGCGCATCATGAACCGCATGATTGAAAATACGCGCCGGCTGCTCGCCGCCGGACTGTTGGTTCTGGCCGCATCCTGCTCGACCAGCAACACGCTGACCCCGCCCACGCCCGACGTCACCAACGCCGAGATTGCCGGCTTCCAGAACGTACAGCCGGGCAGCGAGGAGGATTTTATCCTCAATGTCGGCCGCCGCACCTATTTCACGAACGGTTCGGCCGCGCTCGATTCTGTCGCCAAGACCACCCTCGACACCCAGATCGCCTGGTTAGCAAAGTATCCGCGCTGGCTGCTCAAGCTGCAGGGTTTCGCCGACGATCCCGGCGCAAGCGAAACGGCGCTGTCGCAGAAGCGCGCCGATGCGGTGATGGACTACCTCGCCGCCGGCGGCATAGACCGCAACCGCATGTGGGCCAAGGGCTACGGCAAGGACAGGCTCGTCCGCGACTGCCCCGACACCGCCTGCAGGTCGCAGAACCGCCGCGTTGTGTCCAATTTGCGCGATGAGAGGGACGAGTCGTAGGGGGCTGCGGTTTTGCTTGCAAATCAGAGTCTCACACGCGACGGCGGCATGGCTGCTTTGCGCCTCATTTCAGACGCTGGATCACACTTCTCCGTTTCCTGAAAACAGACATCGTTGGTGACCACGTGGTTTTGCCGCTCTACTTCGCAAAGATGGAACAGCACGGCGTCGTTGTGCTCGCCGACATCAGGGGCCATTCATGGATATCGCGAGAGCGCGGCTAAGTGTCGTTTGGGCGCGATTTCAGACCGGCTTGCGACCCCACACTTGAGTGACGACGAATGTCAGACCCGTGGTTTGTGGATCACCTGCAACTTGCTCGCATTCAACGATCGCCTCATCCAGCTCGGATTTGGTCATCAGGCCAGCGTCCAGAATTCGGTTCCTTAGCGACGTCGCGAACTGGATAGGCAGCCGCAGGTACGGGTGACCGGGCGCTAGGGCAACAACGGCTGCGCGCACGCGCAAGTCCTCAGCTCCCCGCTCGCGCAGCATCTTGTGAGTACGTCTGCCTGCGTCGAAATCACCTCCGCCGCGGCGGAATGCTGCGAGAATTGCCGCCTTCAGCCGGTCCCACGCGTCAGACGGCGGGTAGCAGCGCCAAGCCGCGCTGTCCGGCTCCTGGATCGCAATGATGCCGCCAGGCTTCGTCAACCGCCAAAGCTCGTCCATCAGCTGCGCATCCCGGCCGACCGGCGCAAAGAGGAAACGGACGTGCGCGAGGTCAAACGAGTTGGCGGGAAGCGGAGAAGCGTAGGCGTCAGCTTCCAGGATCTCAACCTTCGGCAGATTGTTTTCGGCGATAAAGGCGCGGGCGGCGCGAAGCTGCATGGCATCGATGTCGACACCTACGATGCGCCCTGACGCCCCAGCGCGCCGCGCCAGAGATCCAAGGATGCCCATGGCCCCACAACCGAGATCCAAGCAGTGCCAGCCCTCCATCGGGCCAAGGCTGTCGAGCCACGCCTCTGTCTCCGGCTCCCACACGCGCGCCTGGAGGCGCAGGCGCTCAAGCTCTGAAGCGCTGTCCGACAGCAAATAGTCGGCACTGGACATCGTCTGGACCCTCCGCTTGGCCACGAACCCTACGACGGATCAACGAAGGACCAAAGACGTGTTGCCGTGCAGGCCTTAGCTGACCTGGCAAAGCCGGTTCACGACACCCTGGACCCAGTCCGCTTTCTAGCCCAGTCACCCGAAAGCGGACGTTCCGTTTTCGGCCCGCTATGATCATTCTAGCACACATGGCGGATGACCGCTTCTGGCGCTGAGCAGACTCTCGCACCCTCCCGCCAGTGCTGTCAGAAACCGCCTTCCGGCTCACGCAATTCCCCCTTCATTAACCTTTCATTAACCATGGCTGGCTAGCGTTTACCGATCAGTAAGGAATCGCTGTCCGTGACCTTCGCCGCCCCCCTCGAGACCAAATCCATTCGCTTTCGTGCCCGCTCCTTCGTCGCCTTCACGCTGACGCCGGAGGCGCCGCTGGATGCCTGGCTGGAAAGCCTCGATCGCTGGATCGGCAACTCGCCGGGCTATTTCTCGGGCCGGCCGGTTCTGCTCGATCTCAACACGCTGAAGCCTGATGTCGCAGCGATCGGTTCGCTGGTCGCCGTGCTTGGCCAGCGCGGCATCCGCATCTACGCCATCGAGCTCGACGGCAATCCGGCCCTTGAGGCCAATTTGCCGCCGGTGCTCATCGGTGCCAAGGAGGCCACAACGGACGGCCTGCTGACGCAGCCCGGTCGCAAGGCCGTCGCTCCGGAACAGACCGGCAAGGCGGGGGAGGGCAAGCCGCAAGAGGCTCCTGCCACGCTGATGATCAAGGCGCCGATCCGCTCGGGACAGCTGGTTTTTCATCCGCATGGCGATGTCATCGTGCTCGGCTCCGTCGCCTCCGGTTCGGAAATCGTCGCCGCCGGCTCCATTCATGTCTACGGCACGCTGCGCGGGCGCGCCTCGGCCGGCGGGCTCGGCAATGCGGCGGCGCGCATCTTCTGCCGCAAGAACGAAGCCGAACTGCTGTCGGTCGACGGCTGGTATTGCACGGCCGAAGAGATGGACCCTTCCGTGCGCGGCAAGGCGGTCCAGGCCTTTCTCGACAATGGCATGCTGCGCATAGCCCCTCTTGGCTGAACGATGCTCGGCTGACGGCAAATCGACGAAAAATATCAGGCAATTAACGAACAAGAATGGAGGCAGTTTGATGGGCAAGGTAGTGGTGGTCACCTCGGGCAAGGGGGGCGTCGGCAAGACGACCTCAACGGCCGCACTCGGTGCCGCGGTCGCCAAGACCGGCAAGAAGGTGGCCCTGGTCGATTTCGACGTCGGCCTGCGCAACCTCGACCTGATCATGGGCGCCGAGCGCCGCGTGGTGTTCGACCTGGTCAACGTCATCCAGGGCTCGGCCAAACTCTCGCAGGCGCTGATCCGCGACAAGCGGGTCGAAACGCTGTTCCTGCTGCCGGCCTCGCAGACGCGCGACAAGGATGCGCTGACCGAGGAGGGCGTCGGCGAAGTCATCGACAAGCTGCGCTCGGTCTTCGACTACGTCTTCTGCGACAGCCCGGCCGGCATCGAGCGCGGCGCCCAGCTCGCCATGCGCTTTGCCGACGAGGCGGTCATCGTCACCAATCCGGAAGTGAGCTCCGTGCGCGATTCCGATCGCATCATCGGCCTGCTCGATGCCCGCACCTTGCGGGCAGAGCGGGGCGAGCAGATCGCCAAGCACGTGCTGGTGACGCGTTATGATGCCGCCCGCGCGGCTCGCGGCGAAATGCTGTCGATCGACGACGTGCTGGAAATCCTGTCGACGCCGCTGCTCGGCATCATTCCAGAGAGCCAGGATGTCTTGCGCGCCTCCAACCTCGGTTCGCCGGTGACGCTCAGCGATCCGCTGAATGCCGCGGCCAAGGCCTATATCGATGCCGCCAGGCGGCTTGAAGGCGAGGACCTGCCGGTTGTCGTTCCCTTCGAACGCAAGGGCTTCCTTGACCGTCTGCTGGGAAGGAGGGCGGCATGAACCTGCTCGACCTTTTCAAGCGGCGCTCCAGCGCGCCGGTGGCGCGCGAGCGGCTGCAAGTGCTGCTCGCCTATGAGCGCCGCAGCCGCAGCCAGCCCGACCTCGTCTCCATCCTGCGCGAGGAGATCATGGCGGTGATTGCCCGGCATGTGCAGATCGACCAGGACTATCTGCAGGTCTCGATGGACCGCGGCGAGACCATGTCGACGCTGGAAATCGACATCCAGATCCCCAACAAGAGCGCCGTGCCACTGGCCATGGCGGGGTAGCTGTTAGGCCACAGGCCGCGATCCTTCGCGCCCCCCTCTGTCCTGCCGG
>NZ_JBFUDT010000009.1:0-230797 GCF_056404575.1 Mesorhizobium sp. P2_C4 | reverse complement strand
CCACGCCTTCATCACCAACGGCGTATTCACCGCCAGCTCCTTCACCACCGCGCTCGGCAATACGCTGAACGTGACCGGCTACAATCCCGCAACCGGCACCGTCAGCTACTCCTACACGCTGCTCGACAATGAGGCCCATGCCACCGGCCTAGCCACCAACAGCCTGTTCGAGAACCTTGCCGTCTCGCTCACCGACCAGGACGGCCAGAACGCCACGGGCACCCTGTCCGTCAACATCGTCGACGACGTGCCGACGGCAGTCGCCGACATCGGCAATGTCAACGAGGGCGCTTTGCTCACCGTGTTGGCAGCGGCGGGCGTGCTCGTCAACGACGTCGCCGGCGCCGACGGGGCCACGATCGATGGCGTACGGGCGGCCGGCGGCAACACCACGACAGCGGCATCGGGCGGTGTCAACACCGATATTGCCGGCCTCCACGGCACGCTGCATCTCAACGCCGACGGCTCCTACACCTACCAGTCGACGGCCCACAGCATCAACGCGAACACGACAGACGTGTTCGTCTACACCATCAAGGACGGTGACGGCGACCTGTCGACGACGACGCTGACCATCAACCTGACCGACATCAATGACGCACCGGTTGTCGCGAACACCCAGAACTGGATGTCGAGCGACCCGGCGCAGCAGACGCTCAGCACGCCCAGCTATCCGAACGGATATCCGCTGCTGGTCTCGATCCCGACAGACGCGGACGGCGATAACCTCATCGTCACGGCGACAGGAACGATCCCGACCGGGACGTTCTACTTCAACGGTGTGACCTATGTCGCCCTGACCGCCGGAACCGTCCTCTACAATCCGTCCGGCGGCATCAACTTGCTGGACGACCTCGTCTATCGGCCGACCGCATCGCAAACTGACACGGTCAACAACAACCTGTCGCTGGACGTCTATGACGGCCACACCCACGTCGCGCAGACGGTCGGCATCCATGAAGTGCCACCGAACAGCCTGCCTAGCGACACGTCACAGATCGGCAATGGCAGCAGCCCGCTTACGTCGGGCAACGATCAGGTCACGACGCTTGCCCTGTCGGCAGCGACAGTGAACGCGATCCTGGCCGATCCACATAGCGCGACGGTGGTGGTTTATACCGACTTCCAGCAACAGCCGAATACGGTACCTATTCCGGTCGGCGAACGAGACCCCGGAACCTTCAACGACGGCAGCGCCGGATCTCATCGCGAACAGGAGGTTCAGGTTGAAATCAGAATCGGCACCAATCACTTCGCTGTCGTCGAAGACGATCTGACCGCTGGAACATTCGAACAGACCTGGTTCTACGATGCGGCCACGGGCCAGATGAAGGCGACAGTAGACTACGATCATATCTTCCTTCTGGACGCCGGCGGCAATGCCACTGCCACCACACTTGCCAGCTACCTGATCGCGCATCCGCCGACAGCCGGTGACACCTGGACCCTGTCCTACTTCGACAACGACGGTGGAAACTGGCAGGCCCGCAACGTCAACTTCTCGTTCTTCTCGCATGATCCGGGCGACCCCGGCATTGTGGTGAATGGCGATGCGACGCTGGCCGACCAGATCTACGGAACGTCCGGCATCGACAATCTCAACGGCAATGGCGGCAACGACGTCATCATCGGCCGGGGCGGCAACGACTTCATCAGCGGCGGAGCCGGCAACGACCTCATCAGCGGTGGCGACGGCAACGACGTTCTGATCGGGGGTCTCGGCCAGGACACCATGACCGGTGGAGCGGGAGCCGACACGTTCAAGCTCGACGGCCTGGACATCAAGGACCTCATTGTCGACTACAGCGGTGTCGGCGGGCATGGCGACAAGATCGACCTGACGGCCTTGTTCGACACCGCACCGGGCGGCGCCAATGTCGGCGATTTCGTCAACTACGATGCGGCCACGGGCACGCTCAGCGTCGACGCCAACGGCACCACCGGCGGCGCCAATTTCGTCGACGTCGCGACGCTGCAGAACCTGCCTGCGGCCAACACGATCACGCTTCTCTACGACGATGGCGTAACCCAGCATACAACCACGGCAAACTTGGTTTAACGGCATGGCGCGTGGCCACGCGATCATGTTATACACTGCTAATACCTAGGGGAGCTCATCATGAAACGTTCTGCAAGACTGCTGGTTTCCGCTGCGACGCTGTTGCTGGCAGTCGGGTCGACGGGTTATGCCGCCGACATCATCGAAGGTCCGACGGCCGACTATTGCCGCACGGTCGGCACGTCCAACCTGGTGCTGACCGACAACATCGTCGACCTCAAGGCCCAGGTGGTGAAGCTGATGGACGAGTCGGTCGCCGCCGCCAACAGCTCGGAATGGATCAATTCGTCCCGCCCTGTCTTCGTCTGGGCATCGGAAGCCAAGGTCGCCTGCGGCATGGCTTACGGCTACCTGAAGACAAACTACAAGGACGAAGATACCCTCAACAAATGCGAGTGTTTTCACGATCGCATGGTCGAGTACATGCACTGACCGGAAGGGCGAAGACGCGCCGGTTGGCTGACAATGATAGCCGACGGACCAGTGTTGAGCGCGATCGCTGGAGCGATCGCGTTGGTCGGCTTTAGCCAAATTGCCACCCAAGCCCACGCCAACTGGTTGGAACGACCGTTGGCCAGCAGATACCATCAGTCTCCGCCAGTTCGCTGTCTTGCAGCCCAGGAATGGACGCGGGATACGTTCAAGGCGTTTGCGAGCTGTCAGGCATCGATCTACGGCCTGGAGCCGGTGCTGGCGCATGCGGTGATGGAGATAGAAAGCGGGTTCGATCCCGATGTGCACGGCGCCGACGGCGAAGTCGGCCTGATGCAGGTGATGCCGGCAACGGCGCGAATGCTTGGCTTCCGAGGCTCGCTTGATGAACTCGGCCTGCCCGCAACCAACATAGCGCTCGGCGTAAGATACCTTGCGCAGGCAAACAGAATTGCCGCCGGCGACCTGTGCACGACGGTCATGAAGTATCGCGCCGGGCACAATGAAAACAGGTTCTCTGCACTTTCGGTCCGCTACTGCCGGCGTGCGCGCGCGATCCTAGCCAGGGAAGGCTTCGAGGTGACGGGGCCTTTGCCGGTGGCAACATTCGGCTTTTCCGCATTTTCGGCTGGAGAAGACGACGGTGCCTCTGTGCAGGAAAAGCGGGTTTGCGTGCGCCGAGTGTTCGTTCCCGGGCCGCGATACATGAAATGCGCCGACTATCGAAGTGCAGGGCAAGCGAGCCGGATCAAGGCGCTCAGAGGCCGGCTCTTCGACGGCTAAACCATGATCCAGGAATTACAAGACGGCGATGCAAGTCCGCCGTAATGTGAGTTGAAGATCAGACCGGGAAGAACACCCGGCGGCATATAGGGTGGAGCATTCATGGAAGCTGGCCGACAGGTCCGTTGTCTGCGGACAGGGGCGATCGCATTTGCACTCGCTGTACTAATGTCGGGTTGCCAGTCGAAAGGCAGCGTTTCCGATGCTCTTGATCCGGCTGCGATTGCCGCGCCAGGAGCGCAAGCTGGCGGCGCTGTGGCCGGTCCGGCCCAGGCGACCCAGTCACTCGGCACCGGCTCGACCAAGATCACGATGCTGCTGCCTTTATCCGCACCTGGAACCGTGGGGGAAAACGGCAGGAAGATGCTCGATGGCGCCAAGCTCGCTATGGCGGATCTTGGCAACGGATTGCTCACGCTGACGGTCGAGGACACAAAGGGCGACAGCGCGCACGCCAGCGAAATGGCGGTGAAGGCGATCACCACCGAGTCGAAAGTCGTCATCGGCCCGGTTGAACTGCCGTCAGCCCAGCATGTTGCCAAACTGTCGGGATCAACGCGGCCACCGGTGTTGGCGCTGGCCGACAATTTCGCCGGCGGTCCCGGCGTCTATGCCGTGCGCCTCAGCGAAGCCGACAGCGCGGCAGCTGGCGCCGCGGGCCTGGCGGCGAAAGGCAGCAAGAAGTTCGTGCTGCTTGTCGCGGCCGGCGCCGACGCCAGCGCGGTAGAAAAGCGGGTCGCCAACAGCCTCAGCATCTATGGTGCGACGCTGGCGGTCACCATCCCCTATTCGGCCGGCGATGGCGGCACTAAGGCGGTGACCGACATGGGCTCCCTCGTGGACACTCCCGACGCCGTCATCCTCGCCAGCGGAGACGACAGCCCCTCGCAAGTCCTTGCCGCCCTGAAGTCGAAGGGTATCCCGGGAAAGGCAATTGCTGTCGTGGGAACAAACCGCTGGCTGGAGCGCCCGATGGACCCGCTGTTTGAAGGGGCTTATATCGCCACGCTCGATCCGAGCGAAACCGGGCCTATCGCCGACCGCTTCAAGGCCACCTATAATTACCAGGCAGACGTCAACGTCGCCTATGCCTATGATATGGTTGCCCTGACTGCAGGGATTGCCAGCGCGGTCGGACCTAATGGCTTCAGCAAGCAGGTTCTCGAAAATCCGAACGGGTTTCGCGGATCGACAGGTTTGTTCCGCTTTCGCCCAGATGGGTCCAGCCAACGATCGATGCCGTTCTATCAGGTTCAAAAGGGTGCTCTCAAACAGGTTGCGAAATCGACGTCGAGCTTCTGAGCGGGAAGAAGCCTCGGGAACCTGCTCGAGCTGATGGCCAGGCTGGGCCGCAACCACCTGGCGATCACGCTCGGCGGCCTCGAGCTTCTAGCCGGGGTCTTCCTGATCATTCAGGCCGCAGCGTGGCTTTCGGTCGATCGACCAGTTCTTGTGCCGTCCCTGGATATTGGCGGCGAGCCGGCAACCCGACCGGTCGCGGCCGTGCCCGACGCGCGACGGCGAGAACCGGCACGCAAGATTGCGCAGGACCTGATCGCTCCACCACCACTTGATCCCTCGGAAATCGTGCGGATCGAGCCTCGTCCGCCGCTCAGCGAACTCAGTCTCGCTGTACCTCCGAAAACGCCAATGCCGAACGATTGGCGCGAGATCCTGCTCTACCGTCCGATTGCCACGTCGTCCGCGATCTTCGAATCCATGGGTCGAAAGGTGGTCATCAGCGGGGTCCAGAGCGTCGATCCGGACCAGATCTGCTCACTTAACGATGTCGCCTCCTGGCCATGCGGTCAGCGTGCACGCGCAGCTTTCAATTCCTGGCTGCGCGGCCGAGCGCTTAAATGCTTCGTGCCGCCGGAAATCGATCGTTTTACCATTGCCGCACCGTGCAAGCTGGGCAAGCAGGATGTCGGCGCCTGGCTTGTTTCCAACGGCTGGGCGACCGCCTTGCCGAGCGGCATCTACGGCAAGGCCGAGGCGACGGCCAGGCACGCGGAGATGGGCATATTCGGCCCGCCACGATAGTCGGCTCGCCTTTTTTTAACCTCCATGCAACCATCACCGGACGAAGCTGGAGCAACATCAGCCGGACAAGGGAACCGCGCGGGGTTGTTCAGGTGACGCTGACGATCTTGTTAACCGTCAGGGCGTAATTTTCTTCTGGACAATTTAAGCTCGCCTTGCGGCCAGTTGGGGTCAGAGGTTATTCAGCCCAATTCATCAAATTTTATTGTTTCTTCAGGCTAAAATTGTAACTTGCCGGCCTTATACCAGCCTATCTGACAGGAGATCGGCTAGTGACAAAAGAGATGGCGAACACCTCCCCCCAGGCATGGAAAGGCGTCGCATGGCTGACCTTTCTCGGAACCGCGGGAATTCTGGGGTTTTCTCTTGTCCTCAACTATCTGCTGTTGTTCGCTGAAGGGCTGACGCCATTTGGCCGCAGCATGATCACGGCAATCCTGTTGCCAGTCGTCGTTGGTGTCCCGCTTTTTCTATTCATTGGTTTGAAGCAGATTGAGAGCCGTCGTTATCGACAAGAACTCAACAAGTCGGCAACCTTTGACAGCCTGACAGGCTGCTTGAACGGGGCGGCCTTCACGTCGATGGTTGAAAGGCGAGCAACAAGACCGTCAGCGCCGGGTCCAAGATCGGGTGCCTTCCTGGTCATCCACCCCGAGCATATCAGGTCCATCAATCTGCGCTTTGGTCTCGGATGGGGAGACGAAGCCTTGCGGTTGATAGCGGTGACGATCCAATCGTCGGTGCGCAAGGAAGATCTGGTCGGTCGCATCGGAACTGCCATGTTCGGCGTGTTTCTCCCCGGCGCGACAGAAGCCGACGCCAAGGAAATCGGCGAGCGTATCCGAACCCGCGTGGCGCAAGTCTATTTCGCGCCAAAAGGAACCGAGGATGCCCTGGCTATCAGCGTTGGCGGCGTGGTGTTTGAAAGCGAGCTGCAGTTCGAAGACATGTTCCGATCAGCGGAATCGCTGCTATCCGGCGTCGACCTCGAAACTGGATTTCAATTGTCGCACCTTCACAACTAGCGCCGAAACGATCGCGACGAAATCTCCTCCGGTGACAAAGGGTGCGGCCGGCCGGCTCGTGTCCGCACCGCTGGCGCAACATTCTTTGTAGCAATATTTGCTGAAAGCCTTGGATCGCTTGGCTTGCGGCCGAAAATCGAATCCCGCTCTCTCCGCCAGTTCCGCGATCACGGAATATGAACTGGCCCGACCTCTGCTAGCTTGTTCCTGCAGCGGACTTGATTTCCGCTTGGCCGGCGCTTCGGGAAACCCCAATCCCACCCCCCGCCCCCTGCGGCGCCGGCTATCTTCTTCCTCCTGCCCGGGGAAACGCCTTGGCGCTCTCTCCGAACTCGCCGGGGTGCCAAGCGGCCGCGCGTGCGCCCTGCCCATCCGGCTGCCTAATCTGGCGGCGCAGCGATGATTTTTGCGCCACCGGATGATGCGACTGCCTTCAAATCCAGGCGAAAACAGCCGCAGCGCGGCATTTCCGGACTGGCACGCCCCTTGCTTCGTTGCTGATGTGCAGAGCGTCTAGGGTTCCGGCCGTGTCGATCACGGCGCTGGTCCAAGAGACGCGACCGCCAGGGGTGCATTGAAGCATCCGGCGGAACACGGCGGGCCAAAATCCCGGGAGAACCCTGCACGGGTTTGCTGGCGCGAACCTCTCCCGGATGCGCGCTCCGTGAACCCCCAACAGACGTCCGGACGCAATCCGGATCGCAAACAGGGGTACGCAATGCTTCGCAAGCTGGCCGCAATCATCCTCGCCGCGTCACTCAGCCTTCCCTTCCTCGCAGCCGCGCAAGCGGCGCCCAAGAAGGACTTCAAGATCTGCTGGTCGATCTATGTCGGCTGGATGCCCTGGGGCTATCTCTCCGACAGCGGCATCATGAAGAAGTGGGCCGACAAATACGGCATCAATGTCGAGATCACCCGCATCAACGACTATGTCGAAAGCATCAATCAATACACTGCCGGCGGCTTTGACGGCTGCTCGATGACCAATATGGACGCGCTGTCGATCCCGGCCGGCGGCGGCGTCGATACGACCGCCTTGATCGTTGGCGACTTCTCCAACGGCAACGACGCCGTCATCCTCAAGGACAAGGACACCCTCAAGGACATTGCCGGCCAGAAGGTCAACCTCGTCGAGCTCTCGGTCTCGCACTATCTGCTGGCGCGCGCGCTGGACACGGTCGGGCTCGCCGAGAAGGACATCACGGTGGTCAACACCTCCGACGCCGACATGGTCGCTGCCTACGGCACCAGCGACGTCACCTCCGTCGTCACCTGGAATCCGCTGGTCTCCGAAATCGCCGCCATTCCGGGCGCCCACAAAGTGTTCGATTCGACGCAGATTCCCGGCGAGATCATCGACATGATGGTCGTCAACACCGCGACGCTGAAGGACAATCCGGCCTTGGGCAAGGCGCTGGTTGGCGCCTGGTACGAAGCGATGGCGTTGATGACTTCGGGCACGCCCGAAGGCAAGGCCGCCAAGGAAGAAATGGCCAAGGCATCGGGCACGGACCTCGCCGGCTTCGACGCCCAGCTTGCATCGACGGCGATGTTCTTCGAGCCGGCCAAGGCGGTCGCATTCACCAACGGCGCCGAGCTGCCGAAGACCATGGATCTGGTCCGCAATTTCCTGTTCAGCCACGGCATCCTCGGCGCCAATGCGCCGAGCGTCGACGTGATCGGCATGAGCTTCCCCGACGGCTCGACGCTGGGCGACGCCAAGAACGTCAAATTGCGTTTCGATCCGGCCTACATGGCCCTGGCGGCGGCTGGAACGCTGTAGGGCGCGACATGCTGGCCAGAGGAACCGGCACCATGAACGCTGTGCCCGAGTCGGGGGCTGAAGTCGCGCCCCCGCCCCGGCGCAGGCCGAGGGTGCGGCTTCGCCTCATCAACGCGACGGTCTCGCGCGGCGGAGCCTTGCTGCTTGGGGCCCTGCCGTTTGCCGCCGTGGCGATCGCCTATCTCTTGGCTTCGGCGCAAAGACTGGCCGTCAATCCCAGCGACAAGCTGCTGCCCTCCCCGGCACAGATGTGGTCGGCCTTTTTCGACCTGGCGACGGTGCCAGACAAGCGTTCCGGCGGCCTGATTCTCTGGGCCGACACGTTTGCCAGTCTGATCAGGCTGTTCGCAGGCGTCGGTGTAGCCACGCTGACAGCACTTTGCCTTGGCATCGCCATCGGCTTCATCCCGCGCGTCAGGGCCTTTCTGCTGCCCTTTGTCACCGTCGTCTGCGTCATCCCGCCATTGGCGCTGCTGCCGATCCTGTTCATCGCACTCGGCCTCGGCGAAACCGCCAAGATCACCTTGATCGCCGTCGGCGTCGCACCGGTCATGGTGCGCGACATCGCCAACCGGGTGATGGAATTGCCGCCCGAACTCGTCGCCAAGGCGCAGACGCTCGGCGGCAACAGCTGGACCATGGTGCTCCGGCTGGTGCTGCCGCAAGTCATGCCGCGCCTCATCACCTGCGTGCGGCTGGCACTCGGACCGGCCTGGCTGTTCCTGATCGCGGCCGAAGCCATCGCCTCCACCGAGGGACTGGGCTACCGCATCTTCCTCGTTCGCCGCTATCTGTCGATGGATGTGATCCTGCCTTACGTCGCCTGGATCACTTTGCTTGCCGTCATCACCGACTGGCTGCTGGTGCGGCTTTCGCACCTCATCTCCCCCTGGGCTCATCCGGTGCAAAACAGATGAGCCGCATCGTCGTCCATGGGCTGGAGAAGAGCTACGGCGATGCCCGCGTGCTGGAGCGCGTCAATCTCACCGCGGAGGCCGGCGAGTTCCTGTCGCTGGTCGGCGCCAGCGGCTGCGGAAAATCGACCTTCCTGCGCATCCTGCTCGGCCAGGAACAGCAGAGCAGCGGTGTGGTCGTCGTCGGCGACCGGCCGATCGTACCGGAACCGACGCCGCAACGCGGCATCGTCTTCCAGCGCTATTCGGTGTTTCCACATCTGACTGCCCTGCAGAACCTGCTGCTGGTCGAGGACTTTCGCTCTGGCGGGTCGTTCGGCCGCGTCTTCGGCGCCAGGCGCAAAAGCGTCAGGCAACAGGCCGAAACCATGCTGGAACGCGTCGGCCTCGCCCATGCGCGCGATCTCTATCCGGCCTCACTCTCGGGCGGCATGCAGCAGCGGCTGGCGATCGCCCAGACCTTGCTCGGCAGACCGCAGATCCTGCTTCTCGACGAGCCGTTCGGCGCGCTCGATCCCGGCATTCGCGTCGAGATGCACGAACTGCTGACCGAGCTGTGGAGCGAGCACAGCATGACCGTCGTCATGGTCACCCACGATATCGGCGAGGCCTTCAAGCTCGGCACCCGCGTGCTGGTCTTCGACAAGGTGCGCCACGACCCCCAGTTCCCGTCCGCCTATGGCGCGACGATCACCTACGATCTGAAGCTCGACCGCAAGAACCGGGCTTCCGCACGAGACGTGGCCAAAGTGGCCGCGATGGTCGGGACGACCCGACTGGATAGCGCAATTGCGACGACGGCGTCGTGAAGGAGGTTTTCATGCACACAGACAGTCCAGAACGCCGGCATCGCCGCGCCGGGCTCATCGACCGCCAGCCACGCCAGCGGTTCCATCATCCGAACTTCGAAATCCGCGACATGCAGGGCTGGAAGTCGATCGAGGCGGAAGGAAAGCTGCCCGAGGACGGCTGGCGCAAGGAACAGAAATGGGCTCTGGACATGGGTCTGCCGGGATCGGATTCGATCATCGACAAGTCGATCCCGACATTCGCACGCGGCGAGCTGCCGCATTTCGCCGGCATCAACACCTTCCTCAAGGCGCCCTATGTCGAGAATGTCCGCGATGTCGGCAGATATGACGCCGCTGTCATGGGCATTCCTTTCGACAGCGGCACCACCTACCGGCCCGGAACCCGCTTCGGACCGCAAGGCATGCGCCGCATCTCGGCGCTCTACACGCCATACAATTATGAGCTCGGTGTCGACCTGCGCGAGCAGATGACGCTGTGCGACGCCGGCGACGTCTTCACCATTCCCGCCAATCTCGAAAAGAGCTTCGACCAGATAACCAAGGGCGTCAGCCATGTCGCCTCGTCCGGCGCGCTGCCGATCATGCTGGGCGGCGACCATTCGATCGGATTTCCGTGCGTGCGCGGCATTGCCGACGTGACCTCCAAGCGCATCGGCATCATCCATTTCGACCGCCATATCGACATCCAGGAAAAGGATCTCGACGAGCGCATGCACACCACGCCCTGGTACTGGGCGACCAACCTGCCGAACGTCTCGGCGACCAATCTGGTGCAGCTCGGCATCGGCGGCTGGCAGGTGCCCCGCTACGGCGTCGCCGAGGCGAGGAAGCGCGGCACCAACGTGCTGACGATTTCCGACATCGAACAGATGGGGCTGGAGAAGGCGGCAGAGATCGCGCTCGAACTCGCGTGGAAGGACACTGACGCGGTCTACATCTCCTTTGACGTCGACAGCATCGATTGCGGTTTCGTGCCCGGCACGGGCTGGCCAGAGCCAGGCGGCTTCCTGCCGCGCGAAGCGCTGAAGCTGCTCGGGCTCGTTTCGGCACCCGGCATCTGCGGGCTGGAAGTGGTCGAGGTGTCGCCGCCCTACGACACGTCGGACATCACGGCGCTGTTTGGCGTGCGGGTGGTCGTCGAGGCGCTCGGCTCGATGGTCGCCCACGGCAATCTCGGCAAGCACAAATCCATCATCGACAAGCCGACGAGTTTTTGACCATGCATGAGGATCATCATCACCACGACCATGGGGACGGCCACCACCATGGACCGAATGGTCACCATCATCATCCGCACCCGGTCGGCCACAACGGGCCGGCCGGCAAGCCGTTGCAATGGCAGACGCCGCACCTGCCGCACGACCACGCGCCCGAACCCGCCGACCCCAGGACGGTGGATCTCGACCTCGTCGAGATCGCCTTTCTCGAAGCATTTTCGCGGGCGCCGGATCCGTCCAGTTTCCTGCGCCTCGCCGGGATTCCCTTTGTCGGCGAAACCGCCGACGGCTCACGGCTGCATCTTCTGCGCGTCGAGACGCAGGACATGGTCGATGTCGGCGGCGTCATGCCGCTGATCGGCGGCGCCGGCGTGACCTATCATCCGCTGCCCGCGAAACTGACGTCGCGACGGCGGCGCCTGGCCTTCGTCTACCACGACGGCACCGGGCAAAGACCTCTTGATTTCAGCCAGGCGCGACGTCTTGCCGACCGATCCGGGGCCGCGCAATTCGCCATGCCGGGATCCGGACAATGAGCCCCAGCTTCCAACCAATCACACCCCTTTCAAACAGGTCCAGAACGATGAAACCAACGCTTTCGATCCTCGCCAGGCCCGCCCGGGCAGCCTTCTCCAGGTTTGCCCGGTCAGCCTTCTCCAGGCTTGCCCGGGCAGCCTTCTCCAGGCTTGCCCCAGCCGTCGCCGCAGTCCTCACCCCATCCCTGGCTTTCGCCCATAGCGGTGGCTTCCATGTCCACGGCTTTGCGAGCGGCTTTGAACACCCGATGGCCGGCATCGACCATCTGCTTGCCATGGTGGCTGTCGGCATCATCGCCGCCCGGACCGGCGGCAAAGCCATCGTCGTCGTGCCGTCATGTTTTGTCGTGGCGATGATCAGCGGCACCCTGCTCGGCATCGCCGGGATCGGCTTGCCGTCGCTGGAGTCCGGCATCGCTCTGTCGCTGGTGGTGTTTGGCGCCATGATGGCGCTCGCCAGACCCTTGCCTCTGGCCGCCGCCGCGTCGCTGGCCACCCTCTTCGGGCTCTTCCACGGCAATGCCCACGGCCTCGAAATTCCCGAGACGGCCAGCGGCATCGCCTACGCGGTTGGCTTCGTGGCCGCCACTTCGGCCCTGCACGCGACCGGCGCGCTGGCCGCTCTGACGCTTCGGCGCTGGCCAGGCGCCATCCGCACGGCAGGCGTCGGCACCTCATTGGTCGGCGTGGCGCTGGCGGCGCAGATCATCTGAACGGCCGATGACATCAGCGAGCAACGGGAGGGGAAGGCATGATCAAGCGACTGACCGTTTGGCAGCGCATTCGAAACATGCTGTACCAGATCCTGAAGATCCGGGCTGAGCGGCTCTGATCGCATTCGACAGAGGTCAAACCCGCGACCGGGTTCATACCGGTCGCGGGCATCTCTGTGCATAGTGAGGCTCGCCGGGCATGAGCATTTTCGACAGATTTTCCCTTGCTGGACGCGTGGCGCTGATCACCGGAGGCGGCCGTGGGCTCGGCTTCGAGATCGCACGTGCCTTTGCCGAGGCCGGCGCCCATGTGGTTGTCAGCGGACGCACCGCCGCGACGCTCGACAGTGCCGTCGCCGCCCTCGCCAAGGGCGGCGGCAGCGCGCAGGCAGCGACCTTCGACATGGCCGACATGCAGGCAGGCCGCGCCGTGATCGCGGATATCCGCAAGACCTGCGGCCGGCTCGATATTCTCGTCAACAATGTCGGCGCTCGTGACAGGCGGCCACTCGCCGCCTTCGGCGACGACGAGATCCTTGACCTGATCCGGACCGATCTCCTGTCGGCGATCTCGCTGTCGCGCGATGCGGCGGAAATCATGAAGGCGCAAGGTCATGGCCGGCTGATCGCGGTAACCTCGATCTCCGGCGAGATGGCGCGGTCCGGCGATGCCATCTATCCCGCCGCCAAGCAGGGGTTGACCGGCCTGATGCGCAGCATGGCCGTCGAGTATGGCGCGCACGGGGTGACGAGCAACGCCATTGCGCCGGGGATGTTCGCAACCGAGACCAACGCAGCACTTGCCGAAAATCCCGATATGCTCGCCTTCGCCCGCCAGCGGGTCCCGCTACAGCGTTGGGGACAGCCGCAGGAAATTGCCGGCGCCGCCCTCTTCCTTGCCAGTGACGCGGCTTCCTTCGTCAACGGCCATGTTCTGACCGTGGACGGCGGAATGTCGGTGCAGATGTGACCATAGCGGCCGCGAAAACGCGCCCGATTCTCTGCACAATGCGCCGATATGCCCTCACGGCAAGTTGATTAAATTCTTTTTCAGCCACGCAGGTTATGATCCCATAGGTTGTTGCCAAACGCATGCGCAACCGCTTATGTGCTCGGCCGCGAACATGTTGTTTTGGCTGGTTTAAATCGTGGGACTGAAAGCCTCAGATGCGCCTCGGCATGGCCATTAGCAATTTGTCGACTTATGGCGGGCTGCAGCGGGATTGCATTTCGGTCGCCAGACACCTTATCGCGGCTGGCCATGACGTCACGATTTTGACGACGGAAATCCGCGGAACGGCGGCAGATCCAGGCTGTAACGTTCATGTCGTCAAAAGCCATGTGCCGACCAATCCCGGTCGCGATATTGCGCTTGGCAAGACGCTGCTGTCTCGCCGTCGGGAGTTCGACCGGATCGTCGGTTTCAACAGATTACCGGACCTGGACATCTACTACTCGGGCGATCGCTCCTATGCCGCGGTAAAGACGGGATTCTGGCGCCCTTTCTCGCCCCGCTATCGCGCCCAGATGCAGTTGGAGCAGGCCTGCTTCGAGCCCCGGAGCCGGACGAGCCTGATCATGCTGACTGCGCATCAGCAAAATGAATATCAGCGTGTCTGGGATACGCCCGACAGCCGATTCCGCCGCATCTCCCCCAATCTTGACTCAGCCCGACGGCTGCCTGGCCTGCGCACCGATGGGACGCGTCAGCGTTTGCGGTCCGAACTGGGTATCCCGGAAGAGGCGCCCGTCTGGCTGTCGATCGGATCGTCCGCCTGGGTGAAAGGTTTCGATCGCGTTGCGACAGCTCTGGCAGCCCATCCGGAAACAGTCTGGCTTGTCTGCGGAATCGTCCCGAACAGTGACATGGCTCGTTGGCTGCAGGCAAAGGTTGCGGCCCGCAATCGGCCGCGCGTCATATTTGCAGGCATCCGCAGCGATGTGCCCGAAGTGATGGCGGCAGCCGATATCCTGCTTCATCCGGCGCGAATTGAAACCGCGGGAACAGTTATTCTGGAGGCACTCGCCAACGGGCTGCCGGTGATTGTCAGCGAGACATGCGGCTTCGCCGCTTTTGTCGAACAGGCGAACGCTGGCGTGGTGCTGAAAGGAACATACCTGCACTGTGATCTGATGGACGCGCTTGCTGTTGCGCAGTCGGCGGGCCAGCTGGCCGCATGGTCGGCAGCCGGGGCGCGCTTCGGGGCAAACCCGACCCTGTCCAACGGCCATTCGGAGACAGCCAGGCTTTTTGCCGGGGACCTCTGGTAGCCAAAGCGTGTCGCAGATGTTGTCACGACCCGCCAAAGGACGCTTAAGCCGCCGCATCGGCCTGCGGTGTTGATAAGATTTGACAATCACTTGCGCAGCAATAACATCTCTTGTTAAATTTATCACAGATTTCAAACAAGAGCCAAAGACATGACCGCACGCAAGGCCCAGAGGACGGTGAGGTTGATCAACGCGTTGTCGGAACGTCGTGTCATCCATCTGAGCGAGGCATCCGTGCTGCTCGGCGTGTCGGAAATGACGGTTCGCCGGGATGTCGCCGAAAACCCGGAGCATTTTGCCTATCTGGGTGGGCATATCATGTCGGCCGCGCAGATCGAAGCCGACATTCCTTATCAACTGGCGACCGCTGCCGACAGCCATGCGGCGGCCAAGCGCGACGCCTGCCTGCACGCCGTGCAGAAGATCCGCCCGGACGAGACCATCTTCATCGACTGCGGCACCACACTGGTCCACCTCATCGATCTCATCCCGGAAAATTATCAAATAACCGCAATATGTTATGCCATGAACGTCGCCGAACGTCTGGCCCGCAAGGCCAATGTGACGATCATCATGCTCGGCGGCGTCTACCACCCTGCATCGGCATCGTTTTCTGGAACCCACGACTTCGACATCCTCACCAGCGTCGGCATCAACGTCGCGTTCCTCTCGGCCGCCGGTGTCGACGACAAACGCGGCGCCACCTGCGAGCATTTTCATGAGGCGGTGGTGAAGCAAAAGGTGATGGCTTTGGCGCGCGAGAACTATCTTGTCGTCGACTCGAGCAAGCTTGGCAAACTGAAGCGCGCCTTCTTCGCTCCTGTCGCGCGGTTCGATGCCGTCATCACCGAGCACGGTGAGACGAAGCTGCACGAGGCCTGACCTCTGACGCAAATTTCCGCGTTTGACTTTTCGATGATCTGATGGAAAAGTCACAAAAAAAGTAACAGAAATTGCAAGAAGTTGCCGGCCGATGCGAAGAACGCACCGGTCAACAGGGAGGCAATGCGGGCGTGATGATCGAACACGGTTCGATTTCACCGGTTTCGGGAACACCCTTGCTGCGCGTCGAGGGCGTCAGCAAGAGGTTCGGCGGCGTGCAGGCGCTGCGCGGTGTGAACCTCGAGATATTGCCAGGCGAAGTGCATGCCCTGCTCGGTGAAAATGGCGCCGGCAAATCGACGCTGATCAAGATCCTCAGTGGCGTGCATATGCATGACGGCGGAGCGATCGAGATCGATGGCCAGCCAGTATCGTTCGGGTCACCGTCGCAGTCGCGCCAGGCCGGCGTGGCCGTCGTCTACCAGGATTTGAGCCTGGTCGAGTCGCTGTCGGTCGCCGCCAATCTGATGCTCGGGCGCGAACCACGCAACCGGCTCGGATTTCTGAAGAAGCGGCAGTTGATGGAGACGGCCACAAGCTTCCTTCGCGAGCACAAGATCCCGCTCGACCCGCGCGCGACCGTCGGCTCGCTGCCGTTTGCCTATCGCCAGATGACCGAGATCAGCAAGGCGCTGATGGGCGACGTGCGGCTGCTGGTTCTGGACGAACCCACCTCGGCGTTGACCGATGACGAGGAGCGCATCCTGTTCGACGCGATCCGCGCGGTCACCGCCCGCGGCGTCGGCGTGATCTACGTCACCCATCGCCTCAACGAGGTCTTTCGCATCTCGCAGCGCGTGACGGTGTTTCGTGACGGGCTCAACGCTGGGACGTTCGTCACGGCGCAAACCGATATGCGGCAGCTAGTCGGCGCAATTGTCGGCCCCGAGCATGCGGTTCTCCAGGCGGAAGCGGGAGCGACGGACGCCGGCTCGGTCGACGCGCGGCAGGGGTCACCGTTGCAGGGCAAGACACCCGTGCTTGCGCTGTCCGCGGTCAGCAACGACCGGCTCGACCGCGTCCATCTCGATCTGCATGCGGGCGAGATCCATGGCCTGGCCGGCCTGATCGGCAGTGGCCGCACCGAGATCCTGCAGACCATCTTTGGACTGCGGCCGATTCTGCAGGGCGACGTGACGCTCGACGGCATCTCGCTGAAGAACGGGGATACCGCGCAAGCCATCCGCCGCGGCATGGCGCTGGTGCCGGAGGACCGCCATGTCCAGGGGCTGGTTCTCGAGCATTCCATCGAGCGCAACCTCACCCTGCCGCGACTGCCGGATTTTTCGCGCTGGGGCTGGCTGCAGCATCGCGCGTCGGTCGAGCAGGCCGACGGCGCCATGCGCAAGCTCAAGGTGAAGGCGCCGAACGCTTCGACCACCGTCAGGAACCTGTCGGGCGGCAACCAGCAGAAAGTCGTCTTCGGAAAATGGAACGAGCCGCGCCCGCGGGTGCTGCTGCTCGACGAACCGACGGTCGGCGTCGATGTCGGCGCACGCGAGGAGATTTACTGGGTCATCCGCACCGCGGCCAGGGCCGGAACCGGCGTGCTGCTGGTTTCGTCGGACCTGGCCGAACTGCTGCTGCTTTGCGACCGCGTCTCGATCGTTGTCGACGGCAGCATCATCAAGACGATTGCGCGCGCCGATCTCGGCAGCGCGGAGGATCTGCACCACATGGTCCAGCTCTTGCAGTCTTCGGGAGAAAGGGCGGCATGACCGACAGCGAACTGGCCTCTCAGGCGAAACCCGCATCGGCTCAGTCCGCCGGCGGACGCTCGATCCTGCAGCATCTCGTCCAGGGCGAGCGGCCCTACATGCTCTATCTCGCCTTCCTGGTCATGCTCATCGTCTTCAGCCTGGCATCGCCCTGGTTCCTGTCGATCGACAATTTCCTCAACATCGGCCGCCAGACGACACTGGTGTCGATCATCGCCGTCGGCATGACCTTCGTCATCATCTCCAGGCAGATCGACCTGTCGGTCGCCTCGACGCTGGCGCTGTCGGGCATGAGTGCAGCCCTTGCCATGTCGTTCGTCTACAACAGCTGGATCGTCGGCGCCGTGGCCGGGCTTGGCACCGGCGCCCTCATCGGCCTGATCAACGGCGTGCTGACGATGCAGCTCGCCATTCCGTCCTTCCTGGTCACGCTTGGCACGCTGAGCGCCGCGCGTGGCCTGGCGCTGATGGTGACCAACACCAAGCCGGTCATCATCACCAACGAGAATTACTTTGCCATCTTCGGCGAGGGTTCGCTGCTCGGCATTCCGGCGCCGATCATCTGGACGCTGGCGGTGACCGTGGCGGGCATCCTGCTGCTGCACTACAGCGTCTATGGCCGCAGGATCTACGCCGCCGGCGGTAACCCGACGGCGGCCCTCTATTCAGGCATCCATATCAAGCAGGTCACGACGCTGGCCTTCGTGCTGACGGGCACGCTTGCCGGCCTTGCATCGCTGGTGCTTTCGGCGCGCTCGCATGCGGCGCGGCCCGACGTTGTCCAGGGCATGGAACTCGATGTCATCGCCTCGGTGATCCTTGGCGGCTGCAGCCTGTTTGGCGGGCGCGGCTTTGTGTTGGGCACACTGCTCGGCAGCCTGATCATCGGCACGCTCAACAACGGGCTGGTTTTGTTGGGCGTCAGCTCATCGCTTCAGCTTGTCATCAAGGGAGCCATCATCGTCGCCGCCGTTGCCTTCACCAAGAGGTAGACCGCCGCGATCCGGGAACGCAAATGCCTCACCCAATCATGGGGAGAGGAGACGACCAACGGAGGAGAAAGCATGCAACATCCATCACGCCTGACCACAATCCTGGGCCTGGCGGCAAGCGCACTGGCGCTGTCGACCGTAGTCAGCCTCGCCGAAGTACCGGCCACCTGCGTTACCGGCGTCGACCTGGCCACGCTCGGCCCGAAGGGCATTGTCGGGCAAGGCCCGAATGGCGAAAAGGCCGCTTCGCCCGACGAACTGGCGCTGACCGACGACGAAGCCGCCAAGGTCAAGGCCGGCAATTTCAAGGTCGGCATTTCCATGCAGACGGTCAATCTCGACTGGTCGCAGTTGCAGGTGCAAGGCATCAGCGAGACGCTGAAGAAATATGGCGTCACCGTCACCGGCGTCGCTTCCGCCGAGTATCAGGTGGACAAGCAGATCGCCGACATCGAAAACACCATCCAGCAGCATCCCGACGGCATCATCTCGATCCCGGTCGACTTCACCGCCACGGCGCCGACCTACAAGAAGGTCCAGCAGGCCGGCATCAAGCTGGTCTTCATGGATTCGATCCCGACCGGCCTCAAGCATCCTGAGGATTTTGCCACGATGGTCTCGGCCGACAGCCAGGGCAATGGCCAGATCGCGGCGACGATCCTCGCCTCCTGCATGCCGCAGGGCGGCACGATCGGCCTGGTGAATTTCGGCGTCGACTATTTCAGCACCAATGAGCGCACCAAGGGCGTGTCCGAGTGGATGAAGAAGAACCGTCCCGACATCATCATGAAGCAGGTCGACTTCACCGATCCGTCGAAGGTGTCGCAGATCGCCGGCGACTTCCTGACCGGCAATCCCGACGTGAAGGGCCTGTATGCGGTGTGGGACCAGCCGGCGCTCGACACGCTGTCATCCATGCGCGCCCAGGGCATCGACATCCCGATCGCCACCGTCGATCTCGGCCTGCAATCGGCGATCGAGATCGCCAAGGGCGGTCCGCTTAAGGCAACCGGTTCGCAGCGGCCATACGATCAGGGCGTTGCCGAAGCGCTGGCCATGATGAAGGCGCTGATCGGCCAGACGCCACCGGCCTGGGTCGGTGTGCAGTCTCTGCCCGTCGTGCAGTCCAACGTGCTGGAATCGTTCAAGACGGTGTTCCACAAGGACCCGCCGCAGGAACTGCTCGACGCCTGCAACAGCGCCAAGCCTGCGTGTAATTGAACTGTAGCGGGGCGGGAGACACCTCCCGACGATCGACATGCATTTCGGGAGGTTTGGCGAATGCCAGGCCTCCCGATCTGGTTTTGATGGCTGCACTCGGCTTGCCAAATCCCACCACGCCGCCCATACAACGTTGGGGCAGATCGCCCGTCCCGACGGGCTCTCGTCCGCGCCCATTTTGCCAAGGATACTGTCCGATGTCTGCGACGCCGTGGTCAAAGCTGTGACGGACCTCGCCTCGCTTGCCAGCCTCGGATGGACTGATTTCTTCGCCGATCAGCTTGAACCCGATGAGAAAAAACTCGTCCCGACGCGCATTGCCACGGTGCACCGTGACCGCCTGGCCGGAATATCGCAGACGGGGCAAATGGATCTGACGCTGCCGGCCAATGCCAACACCGGCGACTATGCCGTTGGCGACTGGGTTCTCGTCGAGCCCTATAGTCATCTGCTGCAGCGCCGCCTGACCCGCAAGACGGTGCTGGAGCGCCGCACCCAGGGCGGCAGGACCCCGCAGCTGGCCGCGGCCAATGTCGACACGCTGTTCATCGTCACCTCCTGCAATGCCGATTTCAACATCGCCCGGCTCGAGCGCTATCTGGCGCTGGCCAACGAGGCCGGAACGACGCCGGTGATCCTGCTGACCAAGGCCGATACGGCTGAAAACGCCGAGGCGTATCAAAGCCAAGCCGCAGCACTGCAGCGCGGCCTGTCCGTGGTGATGTTGAACCCTCGCATATCAGACGCCGCAACCGCGCTGGCCGCCTGGTGCGGCGCGGGCCAGACGGTGGCGCTGGTCGGTTCCTCCGGCGTCGGCAAATCGACGCTGGTCAACACGCTGGCCGGATCGGCGCAGCAATTGCCGCAACAGACCGCCGGCATTCGCGAACACGACGCCAAGGGACGCCACACCACCACCGCGCGATCGCTGCACGCCATTGCTGGCGGCGGCTGGGTGATCGACACGCCAGGAATGCGCACGCTGCAGGTCAGCGACGTCGCCTATGGCATCGACACGCTGTTTGCCGAAATCACCGAGCTTGCCCCGCTGTGCAAATTCCGCGACTGCACCCACGTCCACGAACCGGGCTGCGCGGTGCAGGCAGCGTTGAAGGCTGGTACGCTCGATCCGGAGCGCCTTGCCCGCTGGCGCAAACTGTCCGACGAAAACCAGAGCAACACGCCGGTGCAGAGCGGGCCGCGTGGAGCGAAATCCCCCGGCGGTCGCGGAAAGCGGCGCTGACCGGCCCGGGCATACCCTCGGTCCCTTAGAGCCGCGCCGTGCCAAACACCCTGTCCCAGAAAGCTGACGTCACGCCGAAATTGACCGTTTCGTCGACATGGTGATGCACCGCATGGCGGCGCTTGAGCGTGTAGAGATAGCTCGGATGGGCGGGGTGCCAGTGATGAATGATGTGGTGGGTGCTGATGTACCAGAGATAGCCCAGCATCAGCCCGCAGCTGACCGCGCTTGCGGTTGAAAAATCCGACACCATCCATACCGGGAAAAACGCGATCAGCGCATGCACGCCGAGGCTGAGCCAGGTCGGCGTGCCAACGGAACTGCGCTCCTCGACATGGTGACGATCATGCAGGTCCCTGATGTACGGAATGTGGTGAAGCACGAACCTGTGCAGGAGGTATTCGGTCAGCGTCCACAGACACAGACACGCGATAACCGTGGCTATCCAGCCTGGCGCATTGCTTTCGCCGGCCTCGCGCAGCCCGGCCACTGCCAGCACGGCGATCACCAGCGGATAGACAACGAAGTCGCTATAGTAGCCGATAAGACCGAGTTGCATTGAGGACGCCCCGGCTAGTCTTTGGCGCTGTAGATTCGCGGCTGCATCCAGATTGCCTATTCTCCAGGTGGGGAGCAATGCGGATGCACCTGACATAACGTCGCAATTTGTCGGCACAAGGTATGCATCCAGGGTTCGGTGATAATTCTTGAGTGCTGCCCCTTGGAACCAGCTTCGCAAACGAGAGTATCGAAATGGTAAAACGCAGTGCGGGATTGCTGATCTACCGTCGGGCCGATGACAATGTTCGGGTGCTACTGGTTCATCCCGGTGGACCGTTCTGGGCGAAGAAGGACGATGGTGCCTGGTCGATACCGAAGGGCCTCGTCGGCGAGAACGAGGACGAGTTGACGGCCGCGCAACGCGAGACCGAGGAAGAGCTGGGCCTCGAGATCGATGGCCCCTTCGCGCGCCTTGGCGACTACAAGCAACCGGGCGGCAAGATCGTCATGGCCTGGTCGGTCGAGGCGCTGACCGAGATCGATGTCGCCACCATCAGGAGCAACAGCTTCACCATGGAATGGCCGCCACGGTCTGGATCGATGAAGGAGTTCCCGGAGGTCGACAAAGCTGGCTGGTTCAGCTTGCCCGAGGCCGAGGTCAAAATCCTTGCAGGGCAGCGCCCGATGCTGTCGGATTTGGCAAAGCAACTAGGGTGATCTCCCCCCTCGTGGGGGAGATCGGCTATCCCCGCGAACCGCCGCTGGCGCAATTGACTAGCGGGACCTGTCATTCGATATCTGGAAAATAGAAACTCCAGGAGGAGGAATGGAGATTCGGCTCGACGACAAGGTGGTGCTGGTCACCGGCGCCACGCAAGGCATCGGTCGTGCGATATCGGAAACGCTTGCGCATAGCGGCGCCGGCGGCCTGCTGATTTCTGGCCGCGAACCAACGCGGGGCAACGCGGTGGCGGCTGAGCTTTCGCAGATCGGCACGCCAACTATTTTCGTCGCCGCTGACCTGGCGGACCCTGAGGCACCAGCGCTGCTGGCGGCGGAATGCGTGAGCCGCTTCGGCCGCATAGACGCGCTAGTCAACGCAGCCGGCCTGACTGATCGTGCTTCCTTCGTCGATGCCAGTCTCGACGACTGGGCGTCGCTCTTCGCCGTCAACGCGCGCGCACCGTTCTTCCTGATGCAGGCGGCAATCGCCGACATGGTCAAGCGCGGCCAGGGCGGCGCCATCGTCAACATCGTGTCAGTCAACGCGCATTGCGGCTCGCCGGAACTCGCCGTCTATTCCGCCACCAAGGGCGCGCTGGCGACGCTGACCAAGAACGCCGCCAACGCCCATCGCTTCGACCGCATCCGCGTCAACGGCATCAATGTCGGCTGGACCGACACGCCGGCCGAACGCACCATGCAAGCCGAAACGCTCGGCCATGGTCCAGGCTGGCTCGACACGGCCAACGCCGCGCAGCCCTTCGGCCGGCTGCTGACGCCAAACGACATCGCCAACCTTGCCGTCTTCCTGCTCTCCGACGCGGCCGGGCCGATGACCGGTGCCGTGATCGACCAGGAGCAGTCGGTGATCGGGGCGAACAAATGAACGTCTCGGCCTGATCAAGGCGCCCAAATCGTAGTGGCGAGAGGAACTCGAGTTCTAGGGTCGCGACTTCGGCGACTGGCATTTCCTCTCCCCCATGAAATGGGGAGAGGTGGCTCGGCGAAGCCGAGACGGAGTGGGGGGACGCCTTGCGCGATTGCCCTGATCAACGCCGGGCTTACCGCACCTGACGTGCCGCCCCCTACTTCAACGAAATCGCCATGCCGCTGAGATCGGCGTTGATCTGCAGGCCGACCTGCCTGCCCGTGAGTTCGAGTTGGGCGCCCCTGTCATTGGTCATGACGATCACCTGGGCGCCTTTGCCGAGCGCGCCGCCACCGCCCGCCGCGCCGTAAACCCCGGTCGCATCCCGGACCCTGCGGATATGGCGCACGGTGCCGCGGAAATACGTCTTGGAAACCCCAAAGGCGAAGCCGCCCGAGACGGCGCCGACCGTGATCGGATAGCTGCGGCCATGGAAGGTCAGCGTGCCCTCGCCTCCGGAGCCGCCGACGAAGAACGCCGCCTTGTAGACGGCGAAGCGGATCGTGCCGCTGTCGGCATGCGCTGCACTTGCAGCACTGACAGCGCCTGCGGCGATGACGGCAGCCGCTAGCGAACGAAAGCTGGATGAAATGTTCATGATGAGAGCTCCACAAGATTGCCGCTTACCCAACAGGCAGGGCTCGTCGGCGTCGAATCAAACTTGAACAATCTAGCCCGTGGTTTGGTTCCAGGCAGGCGCTTCGGGAACCTCACGGCCCCGTACAAATCGGCAGCGGCTGCGGCGGTGGGGCCGGATGGTCCTTCTTGTATTGCGCGATGATCGGTTCGAGGGTTTTTCGCGGCCAGAATTTCGGGGCGCCGATTTCCTTCAGGCAGGATGCGTTCCAATAGGCGCCGGCTTTGCCGGCGGCGGCGATGTCGCGCGATTCCGGGTAGATGTAGAGCGTCGTCGGGTTGTTCTTCACCATCGCGATCATCTGGTCTGCATCCGAAGGCGACCAGCTGGTGCAGCCATTGCTGCGGCCGCCGGCGTAGTCCACCAGCTTGCCATAAGGCACGAAGCCGTCATGGTCGGCGTAGGAACTGTTGGGGTTCTTGCGCAGGCACATTCCCTTGAGCAGCCGGGCGGCATGGCCGCCGATCACCCGTTGCCTAGCGTTGCCGGATTCGCCTTCGCCGTCGAACTGGATGAAGGTGCGCAGCAACACCGCGTCCTGTTTCGCGCCGGTGCGGTAATAGCCCTTGAACGAGGTTTTCGCCTCGCTGGTCATATAGGCGCCGCCGGCGGTCAATGACGAATCCAGCGCATTGCCGAAGTTTTTCGCGCAGCGTTTTCCGTTCGAGAAATCGGCGACGCCTTTCAGATTGCGACCGCCGCCGTGACCCGACGAAATTGCGCGAAACGACTGGCTGGCTTCGCAGATCACGTAATAACGGCGCCCGAGCACGTTGTTGCCGAGATCGCCGGGGCGCGTCGCGTCCATGGCGAAATAGCAGGGGTTCCTGACGGCGCCCTGGCTCACCTTTTTCAGGTAAAGCGCGCGCGCCCTGTCCAGCACCACTTGTGCGATCTGGCCTTCGCCCACGCCAACATGCGCCTGCAGCCAGGCCGGAGCGGCGGACGGCGCGGCAAAGGATCGGGCCGACGCCGCCAGGGCGACGATGACGATGAAGAGGCCGAGGATACCGACGACACCAAGCGGGACAGATCTCAACCGCACCGGATCATTCTCCTGTCGAAGGCGTTTTGCGAATCGGAGGCGATCATAAAGCGCCGCGCGCCAATCTGCGAAACACAACTTGTTCAGCGTGTTCAGCGCACCAAGCCGCAAGGCAATCGCATATGGAGTCTTGCGAAGAAGGACCCCCACCCTAACCCTCCCCACAAGGGGGAGGGAAAGCTGCCGCGCGTTCTTTCTTAATCCTCTTGGCGCCGAGACGTCGGCAGTTTGCCGATGTCAGCGCCTACGGAAGTCCCCTCCCCCTTGTGGGGAGGGGTTAGGGGTGGGGGTATTCGTAGAGCGACGCCGACACGGGATAGGCCCAGTCCGCCTCATCACAGAGCCAGACTCGCCTGCCCCGCCTCCTCGGCATTGGGGTCGCCGGGTGCCGTTGCCCAGGCGAGTTCGACCAGCGTCACGGTGCGCCGGCCGAGGCCGTCGAGCTGGCAGACGATGAGGCCCTGCTCCTCGATATAGGTCAGCAAGCGCCGGGCACGGCGCAGCGAGTGCGAGCCATAGGCGCGGGCAATCGCGGCATCGCCCGGGCACGGCCAGCCCTCCTTTGCGGCACGCGCGATCATCATGAACACGCCTTGCATATCCTCGGGCAGCAGTGAGGCGCGCACCGAGACATCCTGCCATGCATCATCCCCCGCCATATCGGAGCCAAGCCCGGCGCGGGCACGTGTCAGCATGCGGCGGAACTCCGGCAGGGCCGGCACCACCGAAGCGAGGCCCTCGATGCGGCAGCGGACGACGAACTCCTGATAAAGCACGCCGAGCACTCGAAAGCCCGCATCGGGTTCCGCCAGCACGGCGCGCAGAATGCGGTCCATGCGCTCACGCCGCTCCGCCAGATCCTCGGCGCTGATCGGCTGCTCCACAACTTCGGGACGGATTTCCCGCGTCGCCGACTTCGCCGCCATCAGTTGATCGAGCAGGTCCGGCGACGAGCGGCGTTGCGGCCGGACCGTTTCCGGCGGCGGCGCCGCCAGGATGATCGCGCGGGCATCTTCCAGCCCCGCTTCCGGCATCGCCATCAGCCGCGGGGTGCCGTTGCGCGGGCTGGTATCGGTCGGGCCGATGCGCAGGCCCAGCGGACGGCGCGACAGCGCCGGACCGAGCGCCATGAACTGCCCGCGCTCCAGGTCGCGAAAAGCCTCGGCCTGGCGCCGTTCCATGCCCAGAAGGTCGGCGGCGCGCGCCATGTCGATATCGAGGAAGGTTCGGCCCATGAGGAAATTGGAAGCCTCGGCGGCGACGTTCTTGGCGAGCTTGGCCAGGCGCTGGGTGGCGATGATGCCGGCAAGCCCGCGTTTGCGGCCACGGCACATCAGATTGGTCATGGCGCCGAGCGAGAGTTTTCGCGCTTCGTCCGACACCTCGCCGGCGACCGCCGGCGCGAACAGCTGCGCCTCGTCCACCACCACCAGCATCGGGTACCAGTGGTCGCGGGCGACCTCGAACAGCCCGCCGAGGAAGGCGGCGGCGCGCCGCATCTGGTTCTCGGCGTCGAGCCCTTCGAGATTGAGCACCGTGGAGACGCGATGCATGCGCGCCCGCTCGCCGGCCGCCTGCAGGCCGCGTTCCGTATGCTCCTCGGCATCGATCACCAGATGGCCGTAGCGGTCACCCAGCGAGACGAAGTCGCCTTCGGGGTCGATGATGGTCTGCTGCACCCAGGGCGCGCTCTGTTCGAGCAGCCGGCGCAAAAGATGCGACTTGCCGGAGCCCGAATTGCCCTGCACCAGAAGGCGGGTCGCCAGCAATTCCTCGAGATCCAGCTTCGCCGGCGCGCCTGCCGTCGTTTGTCCCATCTCGATCGCAACGGTCATGTCGACTCTCCTTGAGGAGAGGGCTTATCAACCTGACCGCGGCCCGTCGAGCGGGCGATCATCGCCCGCCCGGTGTTCCACACTTATGCTGCCAAAGCGCCCAGCCCGCCTACCCCTAAGGAATACCCCTAAGGAAGTTGCATCAAGCGGGCTTCACCGGCGGCAAAAGCGGCGCCTCCAGCCCGTCGAAGGGATCGCGCCAAGCGTCGATGGCTTCGAGCCGGCGATACCAGGCGAGGACGGAGGGATAGTCACCCAGCGGCAATCCGGCGACATCGTTGAAGGGCAGGAACGTCGCCATGCGGAAATCGGCATAGGAAACGGACGTCCCGACCAGCCATTGCCGGTCGACAAGCTCCGCCTCGAGGAGCCCGGCCGCCATGCGGAACTGTCCCAGCCCCTCCTCGATCAGCGTCCGGTCGATCGGGCCAAGTCCGTAGCGCTGCTTGGTGCCGCGCTCGAAATGCACGGTGTCGCAAGCCCTGACGAAGTTTTCCTTGCCCCAGCTCAGCCATCGGATCATCTCGGGTTCGTCGTCGCCGGTGCGCCAGAAATCCGAACGCGCGTCGCGTGACAGCCGGCAGGCTATGGCGTCGGCTTCCCACAGGCTGCCCCACGAGCCTGCCAGTATCGGCAATGCAAGGTTGGGGTTGAGCGGCCGAAACCGCTCGGCCTGCCCCGGCGCCATGGGCGCGGCGAATTCAAACTCGACCTTGGCCTGAAGATAGCGCGCCACCGCGACCGCGAGGCGAGGATTGGGATTGCGGCTGAAGAACAGTTTCATCTCGAGGCCAGTTCTGGACGGGATCGGCTCGACTCTATCACAGGCAAGATCGCGCCTTCATCGGCTGAACAGATTTGGCGGCAGCGTGTCGCCAATCTCTCTGGTCGGACCACCATTCCGCTGGCGCAATCGGCCGTTCGGCGTATCATTCAAATGGGGGAGGGTTCATGGCAGGAGGAGGCCAATGAACGTCGTGCCGAGGGTGGCTGTCGTTGACCTGACAGCCCAACAACTTGTTTCATCTGCGCTTTCAAAATTCCGCGCCGGCGACACCATATCGACCAGGGCAACACTGGACGCCGTCCGCCGCAGTGCTCCGGCTTGCGAGGACAGCGACGACGAATTGGTCGAGCTGATCGTCATGACGGCAATTGGTAGGACCATGGGGGTCGTATTCGACCATCGGTCCCGTTAGCTTTATTTGGCCCGACAGCATTATTTGGAACGAATACCCCGATTGGGCCGTTCGACCTGAGTTTAACGCAATTCCCAAGGGAAAGCGCTACGCGCTTTTCCCGGGAAAACCGTTTCACACTTTTCCTGGAATTGCTCTAGCTGCCCAGGGGATGTGGCATGTAGCCGACAAAGCCCGCAATCTTCCAGCGGCCGGCGACTTTCGTACAGAAATAGAGCGTCTGCCATTTCAGCCGGTCGACACTGCCATCGGCCTTGGCGATAGAGCCGTTGAACTTCTTGTGCAGCACCGCCCGGTCGCCGTCGACATCGATGTCGCGCATGTTGGTGACGCGGAAAATCGCCTCGCGCAGCGGTTCGGCAAACGCCGTCGCCGCCGTCTCCTTGGCCTGGCGCAGCCACTCGTCGCGATAGGCGGTCAGCGTCGGGAACTGCAGCCGCCAGGCGTCGGCATCGCTGAGGAAATGCGCGTGCATGCCAAAGAAGCTTGCCGCAACGAAATCGTCCTCGACCATCGACCAGTCCTGGCTGGTGAAAGCGTCGATGTCGCGCCGCACCAGCATCTCCCAAAGCGCGTGACGATCGGCATCGCCGGCCGGAAACGGATTCTTGTCGTAGGTCATTCCTGGTCTCTCCTGCCTGGACGTTTGCCAACCGCCATGCGCCGTGAACGCGATCCGCCAGCGGCGCGCAAAATGCTGCGCCGTTTGTCGTAAAGCAACACGCATTTCGAAAAATGTTGCTTCCTTACAGGGGCCTCTATGAGGAATAGAAGGAGAGGCGTAGAGGGTCCGGAGGAAACGGGATCGCAGGCGTTCCCGACAAGACTGACAGGAGGCCATTCCTTGCCCAAACAGTGTTTTGGAACATCCCATGTCCCGCTCTCTCCGGCCGTGCGGGCCGGCGATTTCGTCTATGTCTCCGGCCAGGTTCCGGTCGGCAGCGATGGCCTGGTGGTCAATGGCGGCATCGTTCAGCAGACCGAGCAGGTGCTCTCCAACATCAAGGCAGCGCTGGCGCTGGCCGGCTGCACCCTGGACGATGTGGTCAAGACCACGGTCTGGCTCGAGGATGCGCGCGATTTCGGCACCTTCAACACCGTCTATGCCAGGCATTTTCCGAGGAATCCGCCGGCCCGCACCACTGTCGAATCGCGGCTGATGATCGACATCAAGATCGAGGTCGAGGCCGTCGCCTACAGGCCGGTCTGAGAGTAAGACGAAACGGAGGCAGGCGCCGATGCAATTCGATCTGCTGATAAAGGGCGGCCGGCTCATCGATCCGGCATCCGGCCTCGACGCGCCCCGCGATCTCGCCATCGCCGATGGCCGTGTCGCGGCGATCGACACCAACATCCCTGCCGAGCGCGCCGCCCGTGTCATCGACGCCGCCGGCTGCATCGTCACGCCTGGCCTCGTCGACCTGCACAGCCACGTCTACTGGGGCGGCACCTCGCTTGGCGTCGATGCCGACCGTCTCGCCGCCAAGAGCGGCACCACCACCTTCATCGACGCCGGCAGTGCGGGTGCGGGTAATTTCATCGGCTTTCGACGCCATGTCATCGAACGCTCGAAGGTCCGCATCCTTGCCTATGTCAACATCTCGTTTGCCGGCATTTTCGGCTTCTCGCAGACCGTGTCGGTCGGTGAGTGCAGCGACCTCAGGCTCTGCGAGCCGCGCGAGGTGGTCGCTGCCGCACGCGAGCACGCCGATGTCGTCGTCGGCGTGAAAGTCCGCTCCGGCAAGCATGCCGGCGGCACCAGCGGTATCGCGCCGGTGGATCTCGCGCTCGAAGCCGCCGACAAATCAGGCCTGCCGCTGATGGCGCATATTGACGAGCCGCCGCCCGGCCGCTCGGAAGTGCTGCCGCGCCTGCGCAAGGGCGACATTCTCACCCACTGTTTCCGGCCGTTTCCCAATGCGCCGATCTTCGCCTCCGGCGCGGTGCGACCGGACATGCATCTGGCGCGCGAGCGCGGCGTCATTTTCGACATCGGCCACGGCATGGGCTCGTTCGACTTCGAGGTCGCCAAGGCGATGCTCAGGGAAGGGCTGGCGCCCGACGTCATCAGCAGCGACGTGCATCTCTACTGCGTCGACGGTCCAGCCTTCGATATCCTGGTCTGCATGTCGAAGCTGCTGGCGCTCGGCATGCCACTGGTCGAAGTCCTGCGCGCCGCCACGCAGCGGCCGGCCGAGGCGATCGCCAGGCCTGATCTCGGCACGTTGAAAGTTGGCGGCATCGGCGACGTCGCGGTACTGCGGCAAATTTCGGGTCGCTTCACCTTTGTCGATGCGGTCGGCGCATCGCTGGTGGCTGAGCAGCGGCTGGTCGCAGACGGCATTGTCATCGGCGGCACATGGTGGCCAAACGAGGCGCCTGACCACAACGAGACCGAGCGCTTTGAAGCGCATGCGCAACATACGCATGTCGAGGTTGCCGCGAGGCATTTCGGGCGTGGGTGATAAGCCAATCTCCCCCCTCGTGGGGGAGATGCCCGGCAGGGCAGAGGGGGGCGCGACGGAACGCCAACCTTAGTCGTCTTGCGACCGATCGAGAAACCGGCTGACGAGGCAATACGGATCGGAAGAGACGTCGGCGGGACGGCGCCCCCCTCTGGCCTGCCGGCCATCTCCCCCACAAGGGGGGAGATCGAACGTCACCGCTGTGCACTACTCGGCTTCCCATAAACCGGCGTCGCAATCCCCTCCATCCGCGCCTTGATCTGCAGCGCCACATACTTCGAGTAGAACCGCGACAGCGCCAGATTGCCGCCCTGGAACCACAGCGCTTCCTGCGCGGTCGGCTTCCACATATTGCGCAATTCGCCTTGCCACGGTCCGGGGTCGCCCTTCATGCCCGAGCCAATCCCCCAGCAGGGGCCGACCTTGTCGGCGACCTCGCGCGAGACGATGCCGGCCACGGTCTCGTTCATCGACTGGTAGCCGGTGCAGGAGATGATCGCGTCCGCCGCCAGTTCGGTGCCGTCGTCGAACAGGATCCCTGTCGGCGTCAGCGACTTGACCGCCACGCCGCTGCGCACGCCGATCTCGCCGTCGATGATCAATTCCGAGGCGCCGACGTCGATGTAGAAACCCGAGCCGGTGCGATAGGCCTTCATCAGCAGGCCGGTCTCGTCCTCGCCGAAATCGATGGCGAAGCCGGCACCGCGCAGCCGGTCGTAGAACGCCGCGTCGCGCGCCTTGATGACTTCGTAGAGCGCCTGCTGGCCTTTCGGCAGCAGCGCGAACGGCGTCGAGGCGACGATCATATCGGCCTTCTCGGTGGTGATGCCGCGCGCCAGCGCTTTTTCCGAAAAGATCTCGAAGCCCACCTCCATCAGCGTGTCCGACTTGACCACGGTCGTCGGCGACCGCTGGACCATCGTCACCTCGGCGCCGCTCTCCCACAGATCGACGCTGACATCATGGCCCGAACTTGCCGCGCCGATGACGGCAACCCGCTTGCCGCGGAATTTCTCGCCGCTCGAATACTGGCTGGAATGTAGCAATTCGCCCTTGAACCGGTCCGCGCCCGGCAGATCGATCTGCCGCGGCGGACCATAGGCGCCGGTCGCGAAGACGATGTGCTTCGGCTTCAGCGTGATGCGCCGGCCGACGCGCTCCACCTCGACAGTCCAGACCTTTTCGGCCTCGTCATAGCTGGCGCTGATGCACTTCGTCGCCACCCAATAGTTGAGTTCCATGACCCGCGTGTACATCTCCAGCCAGTCGCCCATCTTGTCCTTGGGCGTGAACACCGGCCAGTTTTCCGGGAACGGAATGTAGGGCAGATGGTCGTACCAGACCGGGTCGTGCAGCACGAGCGAGCGATAGCGGTTGCGCCAGGAATCGCCGGGCCGGGCATTCCTCTCGATGATGATCGTGGGCACGCCCAGTTGCCGCAGCCGCGCCCCCAGCATGATGCCGCCCTGGCCGCCGCCGATGATCAGGCAATAGGGCTGTTCGCTGGCGCCGAGGTCGCGCGTCTCGCGCGCCCGCGCCTCCGACCAGGTCTCGCGGTCCGGATCGGCCTTGTGGCGCACACCCAGTGGCCGCGCCGGGCCTTTGCGTTCCTCAAATCCCTTGAGATCGCTCATCGCCGTGAACAGCGTCCGGCATCTGCCGTCCTGCAAACGCATCACACCCTGGCCGCGCGCCGATGACGTCTCGAAGGTAAACCAGGCCTCCACGGTGCCTTCGCCCGAGGTGGCTTCGCCGGCGAGTTGCCACGCGTTTGGTCTGGTCGTCGCCAGCGTCGCGTCCAGCATGGCGCGGATCGCGGCGTGGCCTTCCATGGTCTTGACGTTCCAGGTGAAGGTCAAAAGATCGCGCCAATAGCAGTCCTCGACGAACAGACCGGTCACCGCCGTGGCGTCGCTTGCTTCGAGCGCGCGCGCAAAGGCGGAAAGCCATGTCGCCGCCTGTTTCGATGGTGCCATATCGAGCATCTGGTCTTCCTTCATCCTGCACGCCGAGCGCGGTGAAAATTCCCGACCTCCCGGCCCTTCTCTGCCGTTCGTCGACCCCCAGCATAATGGCGATAATCCGCTCGCAACAACCCCGAAGCCTGGCGTGCGGCAGTCGGAAATCTTTATAGGAATTTTATATCTTTCCTCTGCGCCCCGTCTCGAACCTTTATGGCGGTCGGGTCCATATTCCATCGCGAGCAGAACGCTCCTGGCGCCGTCGCTGATCAAGCCACGGCGAGTCCCTTTCATGGAATTTCGACCCTGCCGGCTGCAGGCACCAAGTACAAAGCGCAAGTAAGGAACAGCACAATGGACATCATTGTCATCGGGATCGGGGTTTTGTTTTTCGCCCTGTCCTTCGCCTACGTCAAAGCCTGCGACAGAATTTGAGCGGGGATCACAAAATGCTTGTCGACTATATCCTCGGTGGCGGTGTGACCTTGTTCCTCCTCGCCTACCTGACTTACGCCCTCGTTCGTCCAGAACGCTTCTGACAGCACCTGGCACCAGGCACGGAAAGCACCTTCAATGACTCTCAACGGATGGCTCCAGATCCTCGTTTTTTGCGGGATCGTCATTTTGCTGGTCAAGCCGCTCGGCGGCTACATGCACCGCATCTTCACCGGCGAACGCACATTGCTTTCGCCGCTTCTTGGCCCGCTTGAGCGCGGCCTGTATCGCATTTCGGGAACCAGCGAGCGCGAGGAGCAGCACTGGACCGGCTATGCGGCGGCCCTGCTGTTCTTCAACCTTGCCGGTTTCCTGGTGCTCTATGCCTTGCAGCGGCTGCAGGGCAGCCTGCCCTACAATCCCGCCGGCATGACATCAGTCGAGCCAGGGCTTGCCTTCAACACCGCCGCCAGCTTCATGACCAACACCAACTGGCAGAACTACGGCGGCGAAAGCACGATGTCCTACTTCGTGCAGATGGCCGGCTTCACCGTGCAGAACTTCCTGTCGGCGGCCACCGGCATCGCCATCGCCATTGCGCTGATCCGTGGCTTTGCCCGGGCGTCGGGCAAATCGATCGGCAATTTCTGGGTCGATATGACCCGCTCCACCCTCTATCTGCTTTTGCCGTTCTGCATCGTCCTGACACTGGTCTATGTCTGGCTCGGCATGCCGCAGACGCTCGGCGCCTATGTCAACGCAACAACGCTCGAGGGCGCCCAGCAGACGATCGCGGTCGGCCCGGTCGCCTCGCAGGTCGCCATCAAGATGCTCGGCACCAATGGCGGCGGCTTCTTCAACGCCAACGCCGCCCACCCGTTCGAAAACCCCGACGCCATCTCCAACCTGATCCAGATGGTGACGATCTTTGCCATTGGCGCTGCGCTGACCAACGTTTTCGGCCGCATGATCGGCAACCAGCGCCAGGGCTGGGCGATCCTCGCCGCCATGGGCGTCATGTTCATCGCCGGCGTCGCCATCTGCTATTGGGCGGAAGCCGCCGGCAACCCGCTCGTCCATGCGCTTGGCATCGACGGCGGCAACATGGAGGGCAAGGAGAGCCGCTTCGGCATTGCTTTGTCGGCATTGTTCGCCGTCATCACCACGGCTGCGTCCTGCGGCGCGGTCAATGCCATGCATGGCTCCTTCACCGCGCTGGGCGGCATGATCCCGATCATCAACATGCAGCTCGGCGAAGTCATCGTCGGCGGTGTCGGCGCCGGTCTCTACGGCATCCTGATGTACATCGTCGTCGCCGTCTTCGTCGCCGGCCTGATGGTCGGCCGTACGCCCGAATATCTCGGCAAGAAGATCGAGGCCAAGGAGGTCAAGATGGCAATGCTCGCCATTCTCTGCCTGCCGCTGGCGATGCTGATCTTCACCGCCATCGCGGTGGTGCTGCCGACCGGTGTGGCGTCGATGGGCAATGCCGGCCCGCACGGCTTCTCCGAGGTTCTCTATGCCTACACCTCGGCGGCGGCCAACAATGGCTCGGCCTTTGGCGGCCTGACCGGCAACACGCCCTGGTACAACATCACCATCGGTATCGGCATGCTGATGGGTCGCTTCCTGGTCATCATTCCGGCCTTGGCAATCGCCGGCTCGCTGGTGGCGAAGAAGACGGTTCCGGCCTCGGCCGGCACCTTCCCGACCGACGGTCCGTTGTTCGTCGGCCTGCTGGTCGGCGTCATCCTGATCGTCGGCGGCCTGACTTTCTTCCCGGCTTTGGCCGTCGGTCCGATCGTCGAACATCTGGCCGGCATCCATGGGCAGACCTTCTGAGACCGTCATGAGCTGGTTCAACATCATGCGCCGCAAGGCTCGGCCCCGGGCCGACAATGAGGGGGAGGCAACTCCCCCTCCCTTCCCGAGCGTGTCCACATTCCTCGGCCTCGCGGCAGTCATGATCGTGATCTGGGTGCTGGTCTACGGGCCACCCTTTTCGGCATCCGATCGAACGGTGCCGTCCAACAACAGCGAAGCCGGAGCTTCAAAATGAGTCACGCAAAATCCGCGAGTATCATGGATGCCCGCATCCTGTGGCCCGCCATCGGCGGCGCCTTCAGGAAATTGAACCCGCGCACCTTGAGCAAGAACCCGGTGATGTTCGTCGTCGCCGTCGTCTCGGCGCTCACCACCGTGCTCTTCATCAAGGATCTCGTCACCGGCGGCGGCGATCTCGGCTTCTCGCTGCAGATCATCATCTGGCTGTGGTTCACCGTGCTGTTCGCCAATTTCGCCGAAGCGGTCGCCGAAGGCCGTGGCAAGGCGCAGGCGGATTCGTTGCGCAAGGCGCGCACCGAGACCCAGGCCAAGCTTTTGACCGGCGAGGACCGCACAAAATTCAAGCTGGTGCCCGGCACCAGCCTGAAGGTTGGCGACGCGGTGCTGGTCGAAGCCGGCGACATCATCCCGTCGGATGGTGAAGTGATCGAAGGCGTCGCCTCGGTCAACGAGGCGGCGATAACAGGCGAGTCGGCGCCGGTCATCCGTGAATCCGGCGGCGACCGTTCCGCCGTCACCGGCGGCACGCAGGTGCTGTCCGACTGGATCCGCGTGCGCATCACCGCGGCTTCCGGCCACACCTTCCTCGACCGTATGATCTCGCTGGTCGAAGGAGCCTCGCGCCAGAAGACGCCGAACGAAATCGCACTCAACATCCTGCTCGTCGGCATGACGCTGATCTTCGTGTTGGCGACGGCGACGATCCCGAGCTTCGCCTCGTACTCGGGCGGCTACATCTCGGTGACCGTGCTCGTCGCTTTGTTCGTCACTTTGATCCCAACCACCATTGGCGCCCTGCTGTCGGCCATCGGCATTGCCGGCATGGACCGCCTGGTGCGCTTCAATGTGCTGGCCATGTCCGGCCGCGCCGTCGAGGCGGCAGGCGACGTCGACACATTGCTGCTCGACAAGACCGGCACCATCACGCTCGGCAACCGCCAGGCGACGCAGTTTCGTCCGGTCAAGGGCGTCACCGAACAGGAACTGGCCGACGCCGCTCAGCTCGCCTCGCTCGCCGACGAAACTCCGGAAGGCCGCTCGATCGTCGTGCTGGCCAAGGAGAAATACGCCATCCGCGCCCGCGACATGGCAACACTGCACGCCACCTTCGTGCCTTTCACCGCGCAGACCCGTATGAGCGGCGTCGACATCGATGGCTCGTCGGTCCGCAAGGGCGCGGTCGATTCGGTGCTCGCTTTTGTCAACCAGTCGACATCAGCCACGCAGGGCACGCGTCCAAGCAGCGACGCCGTGCGCGACCTGCAGACGATTGCCGACGAGATCGCCAAGTCCGGCGGCACGCCGCTGGCGGTCGAGCGTGATGGGCGCCTGCTCGGCGTCGTCCACCTCAAGGACATCGTCAAGGGTGGCATCAAGGAACGCTTCACCGAACTGCGCCGCATGGGCATCCGCACGGTGATGATCACCGGCGACAATCCGATGACTGCGGCGGCGATCGCGGCTGAAGCCGGCGTCGACGACTTCCTGGCCCAGGCGACACCCGAGGACAAGCTGAAGCTGATCCGCGACGAGCAGGCCAAGGGCAAGCTGGTCGCCATGTGCGGCGACGGCACCAACGACGCGCCCGCCCTTGCCCAGGCCGATGTCGGCGTAGCCATGAACACCGGCACCGTTGCCGCGCGAGAGGCCGGCAACATGATCGATCTCGACAGCGATCCGACCAAGCTCATCGAGATTGTCGAAATCGGCAAGGCGCTGCTGATGACGCGCGGTTCGCTGACGACCTTCTCCATCGCCAACGACGTGGCCAAGTACTTCGCCATCATCCCGGCCATGTTCGCCGTCTTCTACATCGCGCCGGGGCAGACCACCGGCCCGCTGCAGGCGCTCAACATCATGCACCTGGCGACGCCGCAGAGCGCCATCCTATCGGCCATCATCTTCAACGCGCTGATCATCATCGCGCTGATCCCACTGTCGCTGAGAGGCGTCAAATACCGCGCCATCGGCGCCGGCGCGCTGCTCAGCCGCAACCTTCTCGTCTACGGCCTCGGCGGCATCATCGTTCCGTTCGTCGGCATCAAGGCGATCGACATGGCCATCACCGCGCTTGGCCTCGCATAAGGAATTACGTTCATGCTCAAGCAAATCAGACCCGCGATCGTCATGATCGTCTTCTTCACCCTCCTGACCGGCCTGGCCTATCCCCTGGGCATGACCGAGATCGCCCAGGCCCTGTTTCCACATCAGGCTAATGGCAGCCTGATCGAGAAGGACGGCAAGGTCATCGGCTCCGAACTGATCGGCCAGGGCTTCGCCAGCGATAAGTATTTCCACGGCCGCCCTTCGGCTGCCGGCGACGGCTACAACGCCGCCGCCTCCAGCGGCACCAACCTCGGCCCGACCAATCCCAAGCTGATCGACCGCATCAAGGGCGATGCCGAAAAACTGAAGGCGGAAAATCCGAACCAGCCGGTGCCGATGGATCTGGTCACGACCTCCGGCAGCGGGCTGGACCCGCATATCAGTCCTGAAGCCGCCTATTTCCAGGTCGCCCGGGTGGCCAAGGCCAGAAGCATCGATGAAGCCAAGGTCAAGACCCTGGTCGACAGCAACATCGAGGGCCGCGAACTCGGCTTCATGGGCGAGCCGGTGGTCAACGTGCTGGCGCTCAACCTTGCGCTGGACGGCGCGAAAGAGTGAATGGTACCGGCCGGGGATCGACAGCATCCCCGGCGCCATTCATGATTGACAAGAATGCCGATGCCGGAAGACCGAAGCAACGAAACCAGACCTTCTCCAGATGCGCTGCTTGATCATGCGGAGCGGGAGGCGCGCGGTCGCCTGAGGATATTTCTCGGCGCCGCACCCGGCGTCGGCAAGACCTACGAAATGCTGATGTCGGGCCGCGCCAGGCTGGCCGACGGCATCGACGTGGTGATCGGCATCGTCGAGACACACGGCCGCAAGGAAACCCTGGCGCTAGTCGAAGGCTATGAAGTCATCCCGCGCCAGAAAGTCGACTACAAGGGCCGCATCCTCGAGGAGATGGATATCGATGCCATCCTCGCCCGGCGCCCTGCCCTCGTGCTCGTCGATGAGCTCGCCCACACCAACGCTCCAGGCAGCCGCCATCCCAAGCGCTATCTCGACGTCCAGGAAATCCTGACGCACGGCATCGACGTCTACACGACGCTCAACATCCAGCATGTCGAAAGCCTGAACGATGTCGTCGCCCAGATCACCAAGGTCAGGGTTCGCGAGACGGTCCCGGACTCCATCATCGACCAGGCCGACGACGTCGAGATCATCGACCTCACCCCCGACGATCTGATCAAGCGGCTCGAAGAGGGCAAGGTCTACTTCCCCAACACTGCCCAGCGCGCCATCGAGAACTATTTTTCGCCTGGCAATCTGACCGCACTGAGGGAACTGGCGCTGCGCCGCACCGCCCAGCGCGTCGACGAGCAGTTGCTGATCCATATGCAGGCCCACGCCATCCCCGGACCGTGGGCGGCAGGCGAAAGGGTTCTCGTCTGCGTCGACGCGCGTCCGGGCGGCGCGGCCCGCGTCCGCTATGCGCGCAGGCTGGCCGACCGGCTCCGTGCCCCCTGGACGGCGCTCAATGTCGATACCCCTCGCTCGGCCGCCATGTCCGAGGAGGACAAGGACCGGCTGGCGACGCATCTGCGCCTTGCTGAGCAGCTCGGCGCCGAGGTGACGACCATTCCGGGTCAGAACGTCGCGCAGGATATCGTTCGCCATGCGACGGCGAACAATTTTACCCATATCGTCATCGGCAGGCCGACCCGCTCGCGCTGGCGCGAACTGGTCGAAGGCTCGCTGACCTATGACCTCATCCGCAATGCCGGCGACATCAGCGTCCATGTTATCTCAGGAACCGATCGGGACATCGCAGCGGCGTCACGGAACGTCAGGACGGCGCACGAGCAAAAGCAATTCCAGATCTGGCCCTATCTCAAGGCCACGGCCTATGTCGCCGGTTCGCTCGCCTTCGCCGCCCTTCTCGACCAGTTTCTCGACGTTCGAAATCTCGCCATCATCTTTCTCATCGGCGTGCTGACATCGGCGGTGACCGGGGGGCTCTGGCCGGCTCTGTACGCCTGTCTCGTCAGCGCGCTATGCTTCAACTATTTCTTCCTCGAGCCGCGCTACACGCTGACGATCCGGGATCCGGAGAGCATTGTCGCGCTCGGCGTGTTCCTCGTCGTTGCCGTCATTGCCAGCAATTTGACGGCACGCGTGCAGCGCCAGGCGGTCGCTGCCCGCGCGCGGGCACGGGCGACGGAAGACATCTATCTCTTTTCAAAGAAGCTCGCCGGCGCCGGCACGCTCGACGACGTGCTCTGGGCCACCGCCTTCCAGATCGCCTCGATGCTGAAGCTGCGCGTCGTGCTGCTTCTGCCCGAAAACGGCACGATCGCCGTCAGGGCCGGCTATCCGCCTGACGACACGCTGGCCGAAGCCGATATCGCCGCAGCACTCTGGGCCTGGGAGCACAACCGCGCCGCCGGACGCGGCGCCGACACGCTGCCGGGCGCAAAACGCCTCTATCTGCCGCTGCGGACCGGGCGCACGGCGGTCGGTGTCGTCGGCCTCGACAACGACAAGCAAGGTCCGTTGCTGACGCCCGAGCAGCAGCGGCTGCTCGATGCGCTCGCCGACCAGGCGGCTGTCGCCATCGAGCGCATCCAGCTCGTCGGCGATGTCGACCGGGCCAAGCTCGCCGCCGAGGCGGACCGCCTGCGCTCGGCGCTGCTGACCTCAATTTCCCATGATTTGAAGACGCCGCTTGCCGCCATCATGGGCGCGGCCGGAACGCTCCGGGAATTCGCGCCGGCTCTTCCTGAAGAAGATCGGGTGGAATTGCTGTCGACCGTGCTCGACGAATCGGAACGGTTGAACCGCTTCATCGCCAATCTGCTCGACATGACCAAGATCGAATCCGGCGCCATGGAGCCGAACTACGCCTTCCACTATGTCGGCGACATTGTCGGCTCCGCCTTGCGGCGGGCAAAGAAAATCATCGGCGAGCACAAGGCCGAGACAGATATCCCCTCGGACCTGCCGATGTTGCGGCTCGACCCGGTGCTGTTCGAGCAGGTGCTGTTCAATCTGCTCGACAATGCTGCAAAGTATGCGCCGTCAGGCTCGACCATCCGGCTGCAGGGCTGGGTCGACAACGGATCCGTCATCCTGCAGATCATGGATGAAGGTCCGGGCATCCCGCCCGGCGATCTGGAGCGCATCTTCGATACTTTCTACAGGGTGCGCAAAGGCGACCAGGTCCGCGCCGGCACCGGGCTTGGGCTGTCGATCTGCCGCGGCTTTATCGAGGCTATGGGCGGGACGATTGCCGCGGCAAACCGGACCGACCGCGCGGGTGCCGTTTTCACCATCCGGATGCCGGTGCCGACAGAACTGCCCGATGTCGACGAACTCGATGTGGGCGCTCAAAATATTGGCGATTTGCCATGACCAATTCGAACGTCAGCATATTGGTCGTCGATGACGAACCGCCAATCCGCAAACTGCTTCGCGTCGGCCTCGGCAGCCAGGGCTATGCGATCAGCGAAGCGCCCAACGCCAAGGCCGCGATCGAGATCGTGGAGACCGAACGGCCGGACCTGATCCTGCTCGATCTCGGCCTGCCCGGCATGAGCGGCCACGACCTTTTGCGCAAATGGCGTGATGACGGCCTCGATATTCCGGTGGTCATCCTATCCAGCCGCACCGACGAAGCGGGCATCGTCCAGGCGCTTGAACTCGGCGCCGACGACTATGTCGCCAAGCCCTTCGGCATGAACGAACTGGTCGCGCGCATCCGCGTGGCGCTGCGGCACAAATTCCAGCAGCAGGGCGAGAAACCGGTGTTCCAGACCGGCGATCTCACCGTCGATCTGGTCAAGCGCATCGTCAAGGTCGAGGGCAAGGAGGTAAAGCTGTCGCCGAAAGAATACGACATCCTGCGCATCCTGGTGCAGCACGCCGGCAAGGTTCTCACCCACCACTTTCTGCTGAAGCAGGTGTGGGGCGATTCGACCGACGTGCAATATCTCAGGGTCTATGTTCGCCAGCTCAGGCAGAAGATCGAAAAGATCCCGGACCAGCCACGCTATATCACCACCGAGACCGGCGTCGGCTATCGCCTGCGCGAAGTCGAATGAGGCCTGGACCGACGCTCAATCGGCCGACAGTTCCGCGGTTCTGGCAAGCGCACCGGCAAAGCCGTTCAGCGGGATCGAAAAACTGATCGGCTGCAGCGTGTCCGCCGCGACCGCATCGATCTTCAAGGTCGTGCCTGCCGCGAGCAGGGGCGTGACGTTCGCATCGAACGTCACCGGCACCAAACAGCCGACCGCCTGGCAGGTGTTGAACTGCAGGCTGCCCTCGAGCTTCTGGTCGTCGATCGAAAGCGCAACCCCTTTGGCCAAGGCCAGGCCGAACGGCAGGGCAAGGGTTCCGGCGGCATCGTCACCGGTCTTGCTCGACAGTTCTATCGCCAGCAGGCGCTGGTTGGTTTGCTTGTTGAACTGCTGATGCGACAGGCTGCAGACCTTGGTCGTGCCTGAAATCTGGCAATTGACCGTCCAGTCGCCATGGGTCTCGGACAGCGCCGACGCGCCGCCGGGCAGTTGCGGTGGCTTGGCTGCGTCGGTGGCAGGTGCCACCACTTTGTCACCCTTGGTCTGCGCCGCAAACGCCACCGATCCGGCGATGCAGGCCAGACCAAGTATTGCCACGAAATATGCCTGCTTGCTTCTCATCAAGTTCCCCCTATTGCCCTGGTTCGGAGCAAGCCATTGAGCCCAGGCAGGCGCCGACGCGATAGAGCGGTGAAACGCCCGCTTCCGTCAAGAGCCACGCCGGGTGGCCAGGCAGATTCTTGGGCAACGACCATCAATTGGCCGCGATCGACCCTTGACCATGGCACATAGCGACAAACGCCCTATATCTGGGCAATGTTCCGTTTCGTACAGGAATGAACGTATGTCGCCGCTTCGCTTTTCGACGGTCTTGATGACGGCAATGCTGGCAACAGCGATGCTGCCGGTTGCAACCTCGTACACCGCGGCACAGGTCGTCATTCCGACAAATCGCAACGCGCTGGTCGACCAAAACGAACTGCAGATGCTGGAAAACAGGCTGCAGCGGCAGCAGTTCCAGCAGCAGCAACAGCAGTTCCGCGACCAGGACCGCCAGATCGTGCCGCCGCAACGGCCGGTGGTGCCGGTGATCAAGCCAAGCTGCCAGCTACAACCGTCGGGCGGCGGTTTTGTCACTGTATGTCGCTGACAAGCCGGCGCTTTTCATTTATTTAGCCGACTTACGTGCTTGTGATGCTGCCTGAGAACAAGGGCAGTTTTTGGCTTTTGCAGCGCTGCCCGTTCGCGTTATGGGGCATTGCTTCGACTGGATTTTCACCAATGGCGGCCACCAAGAAGAAAGCAGTCAGAAAGGCAAAGAAAGGCGAGCGGATCCGTCAGGTCGCAGCCATTCCCTTTCGGCTGAGCCAGGATGGCGATATCGAAGTCATGCTGGTGACGTCACGCACGACAAAGCGCTTCATCGTGCCCAAGGGTTGGCCGATGAAGGGCAAGAGCGGGCGCAAGGCGGCCATGATCGAAGCTCAGGAGGAAGCCGGTGTCCTCGGCAAGATCGTGAAGCAGCCGGCCGGCACCTATTCATACTGGAAACGGTTGTCGAACCGCTTCGTTCACGTCGATGTCATTGTCTATCTGCTTGAAGTAACCGAGGAACTCGCCGACTGGCAGGAGGCCAAGAGGCGGCAGCGGGCGTGGCTCGCCCCGACCGATGCGGCGATGCTCATCGACGAGCCGGATCTTTCCACCCTCGTCAGCGCCTTGAAGGCACCCGCAACCGTGGCTGCCAGCCCGGCTTGAGGCCGCCTCAATCGGTCCCGCGCGTCAGCGGCGGCGGGACGACACCGTGGCTCCTTCGAGTTTTGCGAAGTTCGTAAGCAATGCAACGCAGCCGGCTCAACTGCTCTGTCGCCTTGCAGACTCCGGACAATGAATGCTTTTTGGAAAAAATCGAATACGATAAAATTTTATCTAAACATCTTTTGCATGACGCAACGTAACATGTGAATTGCCAAAACAAGCGATTCTGGAAGCAGAAAACCGAAGAATTTATTGGCCGTTAAGACCGGCATGCTAGTCGGGTTGTTGTTGCTGTTTGCAGGGCGACATGAGGCAAGGGCATCGCCCTCATCGACATCTGCATCAGTCGGCAGGCAAGTTCACGGGGGTCATGGCAATCTCCATGGAAGCTCGATGAAGCTTTCGCAGACAGACACCAGCCCCCGTCTTCTCGGGCTCGTCTGGCCATTCGTCATTGTCGTCCTTGTCCAGGCCCTGGTCGCCAGCGGCAGCCTCTACACCCTGTCGGCAGTCCGCGCCTATGTCGGCGGCGAAAGCCAGTGGTCGAAGGGCCAAAAACACGCCATCTATTTTCTCAGTCTCTACGCCAACACTGGCAGGGAAGAATTCTTCGGCGAGTACCGCGCAGCCATCGCCATTCCGCTGGCCGACCATTCGGCGCGGCTTGCTCTCGAGCAATCCGAGCCTGACACGGATGCGGCCCGTGTCGGATTCCTGCAAGGCGGAAATCACGCAGATGATCTGACGGGGATGATCTGGTTGTTCCAGAACTTCCGCAGCTTCAGCTACCTCGACATCGCCATCCGTCATTGGACGGCCGCCGACAGCATGATCCTCGCGCTCGACCGGCTCGGCAGTGACATACACCAGAAGCTCAAGGAAGGGCCGGCATCGGCGACACAGATCAGCGCCTGGAAGGCAGAGATCCATCGGCTCGATCATCAGATCGGCCCGCTCTCCAAGGCTTTTTCCGATAGCCTCGGCGAGGGATCCCGCTTCATCATGATAGCGCTCATGATGGCCAATCTCGCCACCGCCGCTTTGCTTATCCTGCTTGCCGTGTGGCGCACCCGCAAACTCCTGGCGCAGCGCCGGGCTTTCCAGAACGCCCTCAACGCCGAACGCGAGCGTGCCCAGATCACGCTGGCCTCCATCGGCCAGGCCGTCATCAGCACCGGAGCAGACGGATGCCTAGACTATATGAACACCGTCGCGGAGTGTCTGCTGGCATGCCCGCTCAGTGCGGCCAAGGGCAAGCCGGTCGCCTCGCTGTTTCGGCTGGTGGACAAGGACACTGGCGTCGAAGAGCCTCGGTTGATGGAGCGCCTGCTGGCCGGTGAGCCGCACGGCGCCAATGTCCGCCCGCAACTGCTGCAGCGCGCTGACGGCTCACTTGTTCCCGTTGCACTGACCGGTGCGCCCCTGCTCGTTTCCGGCCGCGTCGTCGGCGCGGTCCTCGCCTTCCACGACATGAGGCGCGAACAGGATTACATCGAGCGGCTTTCATGGCAGGCGTCGCACGACGCCTTGACCGGGCTTGTCAACCGCCGCGACTTCGAAAGCCGCCTGGAAAGGGCAATCGCGGAGCTGCAGTCCCGCCAACATGCGCTGATGTATCTGGATCTCGACCAGTTCAAGCTTGTCAACGATACCTGTGGTCATGCCGCCGGTGATGAGTTGTTGCGGCAGATCTCCGTGCTGCTCGGCAATGAACTGCGGCAAGGCGACGTCCTGGCCCGGTTGGGCGGCGACGAATTCGGCGTGCTGCTCCTCGATTGCCAACCGGATCTCGTCGCCGACATCGCCGAACGGCTGCGCACGACCGTGCAGGAGCTGCATTTCGCCTGGGATGGCAGGCAGTTCAACATCAGCGTCAGCATTGGCATGGTTCAGATCACCAATAGCGAGATCACGCTTGAGGAGACCCTGCAAGCCGCCGATGTCGCCTGCTACATGGCCAAGGAAAAGGGCCGCAACCGGGTTCAGTTGCACAGCGACAGCGACATGGCCTTGCGGGAGCGATTCAGCGAGATGGCCTGGGTTCAGCGCCTGCACGCCGCGCTGGAGGAAAACCGTTTCAAGCTTCATGCCCAGGAAATCTGGCCGCTCAACGAGACCGCGGCGGAGGCCGGCGCTCATATCGAGATCCTGTTGCGGTTGACGGACGAGGACGGCCTCATCGTCTCGCCAGCCAGTTTCATTCCGGCGGCCGAGCGCTACGGCCTGATGCCGTCGATCGACCGTTGGGTGGTGCGCAATACCTTGGGCGTTCTGGCTGCCCGCCTTGCCGATCCGCAAGCCGCCCCCATCGCCACCTGCGCCATCAATCTTTCCGGAGCGAGTTTCGGCGACGAGACATTCCTCGATTTCCTGCGCGAACAGTTTCTCGCCCACGGCATTCCACCGAAAATGATCTGCCTGGAGATCACCGAGACCAGTGCCATCGCCGACCTCGCCAACGCCATCCGCTTCATTGCAGACTTGCGCCAATTGGGGTGCCGCTTCGCCCTCGACGACTTCGGCTCCGGCATGTCTTCCTTCGCCTATCTGAAGCACCTGCCTGTCGACTACCTCAAGATCGACGGCAGCTTCGTCAAGGACATGCTGGAGGACCGCATCGACCGTGCCATGGTCGAGATGATCCATCATATCGGCAAGGTGATGGGCAAGCGCACCATCGCCGAATTCGTCGAAAGCGAAGGCATCGTCGCGGCATTGAAGGAAATCGGCGTCGACTATGCCCAGGGCTTCGCCATCGCCCGGCCGCAACCTTTCGATGCTTCGACGAAGTTGCTGCATCCGGGTGCAACACCGGCCGTTCTTGACGACGATTTGTGGAGCGCCTTGGCGCGCAAGCTGCGCAAGGTCGGGTGACAGAGGCGCGATCCCTTCACACTCGCCGTTCGAGCAGGATCGTCGCTGCATCGTGATAGGTGGTCCGCAGCAATTCCTTGTAGCCGCACTTTGCCGCGACATTCAGCGAGCCGGTGTTTTCCGGATCGATGATACAGACGGTTCTTGCGGCGGCGAATGTCTCGTCGCCCCAGGCAAGAACACGCCCGACGACTTCGCTGGCGAGGCCCTTGCCGTGCGCCTCAGGCGCCAGCGCCCAACCGGCTTCCGGAATGCCCTCGATCGACGGCACCATGTCACGCTTCAAATCATGGAAGCCGGCCTCGCCGATGAAGTTGCCGGTCGCCTTTTCCTCAATCGCCCAGAAGCCGTAGCCGAGCAGCGACCACAGGCCGGCATGCCGCAGAAAGCGCATCCAGCTTTCCTCGCGCGTACGCGGCTTGCCGCCGATGAAACGGGTGACGACAGGATCCGCCCACATGGCAACATAGGCATCGAAATCCTCCAGCCTATGCGGCCGCAGGATTGTTCGTTCCGTCTCGATGACCGGAGCCGATCGTGTTCGATGAGCGCTCATGACATGCCTCGCTTGGGTACCTGGCGACTAGCAAACAGCCTGGGGGATACCAAGGGCCAGCACCCGGCCCGGCCCTATGTCAGCCGCGCCAGACCATGTTCATGTAGACGCCACCGCGCTGCAGTTCGTCGAGCATCTGGTCGAGCCGCTTCTGCCTGGTGTCGGGGCGTTTGGCGCGGGCGATCCAGCCGAGATAATCGTTCTTTTGGTAGTCCGGCCTGCCATCATAGGCCACCGTCAGTCCCCGCTCTGTCAAAGCGGTTCGGATGTCGTCCGGCATTGGATTGAGCGCGCGTTTCAGTCCGGTCATGGCCAAGATTTAGACTGTCAGGAACTGGCGTCAATGACGCCGATGGCCAGGTCGCGAACGCATGCTGCGGTATGGGAATCATGCCGAACGATGCTAGCTTTCGCCAAGCGTTGATTCAGGGTGATCGAATCAGCTGGCCGGTTTCGGCGCAGGCCGCTCAAGCGGAGGGAAAGACCATGGACACCACCGATCTCGTACTAGCCATCGTCCATCATTTGCTGGTGTTCTCGCTGGCTGGCATCATCGGCGCCGAGTTTGTCCTGATCCGTGGCGACCTGCCTGCCGCGACGCTGAAGCGCCTTGCCGGCATCGATCGCCACTACGGCATCATCGCCACGCTGATCATCATCGTCGGCATCGGCCGCGTACTTTACGGCCTGAAAGGCTGGGAGTTCTATGTCTACAATTGGGTGTTCTGGGCCAAGATGGCGGCCTTCGCCCTTGTCGGCCTGTTGTCGATCATCCCGACCATCCGCTTCATTTCCTGGAACAGGCAGGCCAGCGCCAATCCCTCTTTCCTGGTGCCGGCAGCCGAGCTTGCTTCGGTGAAGACCTACATCCGCGCCGAAGCCTTCATCTTCCTGCTGATCCCGGTCTTCGCGGCAGCGATGACGCGCGGCTACGGCTACTGATTTTCAGCTGAAGCCGCCGCAAGAGGAGCGATCGGCACCAGCGGCGCTGGAATGCTGGTCGTCTTCTCCGGCGCCTTGCAGATATCGGCAATGACGCAGGCCGGGCAATCCGGCTTGCGCGCCTTGCAGACATAGCGGCCATGCAGGATCAGCCAGTGATGGGCATGGCGCATATATTCGTCCGGAATGATCCGCAACAGCCCTTGCTCGACCTGTTCCGGCGTCTTGCCGGGCGCCAGACCGAGCCGGTTGCCGATGCGCAAAATATGCGTGTCGACGGCCATCGTGTGCTGGCCGAAGGCCATGTTGAGCACGACATTGGCGGTCTTGCGCCCGACACCCGGCAGCTTGACCAGTTCGTCGCGCTCGTCAGGCACCTCGCCGCCATGATCGCGGATCAGCGCCTGCGACAGCGCGATGACGTTCTTGGCCTTGTTGCGCCAGAGCCCGATGGTGCGGATATGGTCGCCAACCTTGGCTTCACCCAGCGCCAGCATCTTTTGCGGCGTATCGGCGATCTTGAACAGCGCCCGCGTCGCCTTGTTGACGCCGGCGTCGGTGGCTTGCGCCGACAGCACCACGGCGACCAGCAGCGTAAAGGCGTTGACATGCTCGAGCTCGCCCTTCGGCTCGGGCCGCTGAACGGAAAAGCGCCGAAAGATCTCGTGCACCTCCGCCGCGCTGTAGAGCGAACCGGGCCGGGCCGGTCTGGGGCGCGGTTTGGCGTTCGAGCCATCGCGTCGGCCGGGCGGCAATCCATTTTTGGGTGCGGACAATTTTTTGGACTTGGGGCTCGCCATTCCCTTCCTATAGTATTCCCGCATGAGCGACACAAACGCCTCATTCCAGGCTGACGAACCCTTCTTCCGGGCGCTGCTGACACCGCACCGGTCGCTCGGCAAAACCGGCTTTGCCATCCTGATGGGCGCGCTGCTGTTCGGCTGGGTGGTGACCGGCGCGTTTTTCCTGTCGCGCGGCGCCTGGCCGGTGTTCGGCTTCTTCGGCCTCGACGTGATTGCTGTCTACATCGCCTTTCGCGCCAATTACCGCGCCGCCCGCGCCCGCGAGGAGGTCTCGGTTTCGCGCACCGCGCTCGACATTCGCAAGACCGCGCCGTCAGGCAAATCCGAAGCGCATCGCTTCAATCCGTTCTGGGCGCGCTTTTCGATCGCCCGCCATGCCGAGATCGGCATCACCAGAATGGCGGTGGAAGCACAGGGGCAGAATGTGCCGATCGGGTCTTTCCTGGATCCCGACTCGCGCGAAAGTTTTGCCACAGCCTTTTCACGCGCGCTGGCAACCGCGAAGACCCGCTAAACCGTTGTTTCAGAATCGAAAGCGCAAGATCCTGCCGACCTTGCGCAATGCGGGGATATGTCTCCAAAGCTGGATAAACAGTTTCGCGGACCAGCCCATGCCGGCAGTGCGTTCAGGACTATAGGCCGAGATGTCATCGACGAAGCGCAGTTTCGGAACAGCGCGCTCCAGCTCGTGCGGATCCTCGATCGCCCAGTGGACCTCGGCGCCCGTTGCCCTGATGGTCGGATTGAGCCGAAGCAGCTTCAGGCCGAAGCGGCTGTAGGCGTCGAACATCAGCTCGCCGCTGGCAAGATGCGAGACGAGGCGCGAAAACAGCCGCGGTCCCTCCTCGGCGGGAAGATAGGGCGTCAGTCCTTCCATCACCACGACGGCCAGGCGATTGCGCGGAACTTCAGCCAGCCACCCCGGCTCGGTCACCGACGAGGCGATCAGGTGGTAGTGATTTCGGGAAGGGTAAAGCCTGCGCCTGAGTTCGATCACGTCGGGGTAGTCGACATCGAACCACTCCACGTCGGCCGGTGGATCGACGCGGAATACCCGCGTATCGAGGCCACACCCGAGATGCAGCACGATCGCATCGGGATTTCTGGCGAGAAAGTCCTGAACGCGGACATCCAGCGTCCTGGCCCGGATCGCCAGGCCGACGCCGAGATTGTCGTCGACCTTGAGCCTGGAGAAATCATAGTCGATCTTGCGCACCGCCTCGTCGGCGAAATGATCTCTGAGCAAGGAACCCGGCAACCTGCTTTCCCTCGCCTTGCCGTAGAGGGTCATCAGCAAAGTCTCCTTTGCCCCGGTCAAATTTACCTTTTCACCGGCCATGATTGTCCTCTTCACTTCGAAGGTGACTCTATCTGGGTATCCGCGCCAGGAAGGCAAGTTTCGGGTGGTGGCGAAGGGCGGGAAGAACGATATTCGCGGTCAAGGAGATATTGCCATGAACGCCCAGATGACCATGAATGCGCAGATGAAACCGACGGCCATCCTGCAGAACGACATCACGCCCGAAGGCAGCGACTACGAGGTCGTGCGCCGCGCAATCGAGAAGATCAGCCTCGACTACCGCGACCAGCCCTCGCTCGAGACATTGGCCGAGGAAGTCGGCGAGACGCCGACCGGCCTGCAGAAACTGTTCACCCGCTGGGCCGGCCTGTCGCCGAAGGCCTTTTTGCAAGCCGTCACGCTTGACCATGCGCGCAAGCTGCTCGATTCCGGCATGCCGCTGCTCGAGACTTCGTTCGAGGTCGGCATGTCCGGCCCCGGCCGGCTGCACGATCTCTTCGTCACCCATGAGGCGATGTCGCCGGGCGACTACAAGACGCGCGGCGCCGGGCTGACCATCCGCTACGGCTATCACATCTCGCCTTTCGGCATCGCCCTGATCATGGTTACAGACCGCGGGCTGGCCGGCCTCGCCTTCAACGATGCCGGCGGCGAGCGCGCGGCCTTCGCCGACATGTCGGGCCGCTGGCCAAATGCCACCTATGTCGAGGACATGTCGGCCACCGCGCCCTATGCCGCGCGCATCTTCGATCCGACGCTGTGGCGCGCCGACCAGCCGCTGCGCGTGGTGATGATCGGCACCGACTTCCAGCTCCGCGTCTGGGAAGCCTTGCTGCGCATCCCGATGGGCAAGGCCTGCACCTATTCCTCGATCGCCGCCCGCATCGGCGCCCCGAGTGCAAGCCGTGCGGTGGGTGCCGCGGTCGGCGCCAATCCGATGTCCTTCGTCGTGCCGTGCCACCGGGCGCTCGGCAAGTCCGGCGCACTCACCGGCTATCACTGGGGCCTGACGCGCAAGCGCGCCATACTCGGCTGGGAAGCGGGACAGACCGCGTCCTGAAAAACGGCTCGCAGAAAAAACACCGGCGAAAACTTTTCGCCGGTGTTTTCGTTTCATGGCGAAAACGACATGGCCTTGCCAGTGAATGGCGCAACGACAGCGCGCTAGCATATCAGCATGCTCTGGAAAGCAGCGATCTTACAGGATAGCTTCCCGCGCATTCATGAGGAGGCATTTCTTGATCATCGTCATCGGCTCAATCAATCTCGACCTTATCACCAAGGTCGACCGCTTGCCGGCACCCGGCGAGACGGTTCGCGGCTCAGGTTTCACCACCGCGCCTGGCGGCAAGGGCGCCAACCAGGCGCTGGCCGCCGCACGCGCCGGCGCCAAGGTGCGCATGGTCGGTGCCGTCGGCAAGGACAATTTCGCCACCGAGGCGCTGGCGCTGCTGCGCGACGGCAAGGTCGACCTGTCCGGCGTCGGTGAAACCTTCGCCTCGACCGGCACGGCGCTGATCATGGTCGGCGACGACGGCGAAAACATCATTGCCGTCGCGCCCGGCGCCAATGATTCGGTTGTGCCTGGCGATCTTGCCAAGGCTTTCCTCGGAAAGGGCGATGTCGCGCTGTTGCAGCACGAAATCCCGCTGCAGACCGTCGATGCAGCACTTGATGCGGCACGAGTAGCAGGCGCGATCACCGTGCTCAACACAGCCCCCTTCCGCAGCGAGGCGGCCGCGCTTCTCGGCAAGGCCGACTATGTCGTCGCCAATGAAACCGAATTCGACCTCTATGGCGAAGCGCTGTCGTTGAAGGGCCGCGACCGCCCGGCACGGATGCGCGATTTTGCCGGCAAGACCGGCCGCACAATCGTCGTCACGCTCGGCGGCGACGGCGTGCTGGCCGCAACGCCGGAGGATTTCCTGACCGTTCCGGCGCTGAAAATCACCCCAGTCGACACGGTCGGCGCCGGCGACACGTTTTGCGGCTATCTGGCCGCCTGCCTGTCATCCGGTCTGCCGCTCGAACAGGCGCTCGCCCGTGCCGCAGCCGCCGGTTCGCTCGCCTGCCTGAAGCCCGGCGCGCAGCCGGCGATCCCGCTGGCGGCGGCCGTCGACACCGCCTTGCAGGCTGCCAAAGCATGATTGCAGTGCGTCCCGCCACCAAACACGCCGTGCCGCCCGCCGGCGATATCTGCCGGCTGTCCGCCGTCGATCTTGCAGACGCGATCAGGCGCCGCCGCCTGTCGGTGCGCGAAGTGGTTGCGGCCTTCCTCGACCGTATCGAAGCTGTGAACCCGCTGGTCAACGCCATCGTCTCGCTGCGCGACCGCGCCGACATACTGCGCGAGGCTGACGCGGCGGACGTCCACATGACGCAGGGTGGGCCAGTTGGTTCCCTGTTCGGCCTGCCTATCGCGATAAAAGACCTCGCCATGACCCGCGGGCTGCGGACCAGTTTTGGCTCGCCGATCTTCGCCGATTTCGTGCCACAGGAGGACGATTTCTTCGTTGATCGCATCCGCAAGGCCGGCGCCATCATCATCGGCAAGACCAACGTTCCCGAATTCGGGCTTGGCTCCAACACATACAACAGCGTGTTCGGTGCGACGCTCAACGCTTTCGATCCGGCCTTGACCGCCGGCGGCTCGAGTGGCGGTGCGGCTGTCGCACTGGCGCTCAACATGGTTCCCGTCGTCGACGGCAGCGATTTTGGCGGCTCGCTGCGCAATCCGGCCGCCTACAACAATGTCTATGGCTTTCGGCCCTCGCAGGGACTTGTTCCTGGCGGCCCGGACCTCGATGTCTTTCATGCGCAGATGGGCGTCGATGGGCCTATGGGCAGAAGCGTGCGCGACATGGCGCTGCTGCTCGACGAGCAGGCCGGCTACGACCCCCGCGCGCCGCTCTCACACCACAAGCAGGGTTCGTTCCTCGAAGGGCTGCAAACGGCTGCTGCTGGCGGCCGCATTGCTTGGTTCGGCGATCTGGGCGGCCATCTGCCGATGGAAGCCGGCATCCTGCAGCTTTGCGAGGCCGCCCTCGCCCGGTTTGCGGCCGCATCGTTCGCAACCGAGCCGCTGGTGCCGGATTTCGACTACGAGGCGCTATGGCGAGCCTTCGTGACGCTGCGCCAGGCGACCAGCGGCTGCGCGCTGAAAGCCCATTACGACGATCCTGCAAAACGCAGCCTTCTGAAGCCGGAGGCCGTGTGGGAAGTGGAACAGGCGCAGCAACTCACCGCGCCGCAGGTTTACGCCGCCTCCGTGCGGCGCTCCTCCTGGCACAAAATGCTGCTGTCGCTGTTCGAACGCTTCGATCTCATCGCGCTGCCGACCGCGCAGGTGTTTCCCTTCGATGTCACCACGCACTGGCCAAGCGAAGTGGCAGGACGCGCCATGGACAGCTACCACCGCTGGATGCAGGTCTCGGCCTTTGCCACGCTGGGCGGCTGCCCGGCGGTCAACGTGCCGGTCGGTTTCGACGACCAGGGCCGGCCGATGGGCATGCAACTGATCGGGCGGCCGCGTGGCGACCTTGCCGTGCTGAGAGCGGCAGCGGCCTACGAGGCGACGCTGCCATGGCAGGCTGGCGCCTGAACAGGCGGGTAGCGTTGGCGACGTTTCCACTGGCTTGCACCGGCATCGCCGTCATGTTTTGATCGGGGCTCGCCGCATCGAAGGGCGGCATTCAGTCGAGGAAATCCCCATGTCGCTGGAACTCTACGCTGCCTATCTTCTCGCTTGCCTTGTAATCATCCTGGTGCCGGGACCGACGGTCACTCTGATCATCGCCAACAGCATCCGCCATGGCTCGCGCGCCGGCCTCGCCAACGTTGCCGGCACGCAGGCCGGGCTTGCCATCATGATCGCCATTGTCGGCATCGGTCTCAACACGCTGATCACGGGCATGGGCCACTGGTTCGAATGGGTGCGCCTGATCGGCGCCGCCTATCTGATCTGGATGGGCGTGCAGATGTTCCGCTCCAAGGGCACGCTGAATGCCGATGGTACCGCCAGGAAGCCGCGCGGTGGCTTCTTCCTGCAGGGCCAGCTGGTGGCGCTCAGCAACCCGAAGACGCTGGTGTTCTTCGGCGCCTTCTTCCCGCAGTTCATCGCCCCTCAGGGCAATTACACGCTGCAGATCGTGGTCATGGGCCTCACCGCCATGATCTTCGCCGCCGTCTCGGATTCGACCTACGCGCTCGCCGCCAGCCGCGCCGGGCGCCTGCTGTCGGCCAGCCGCATCAAGCTGATGTCCAGGATCAGCGGCAGTTTTTTGGTCGGCGGCGGCCTGTGGCTGGCGTTTTCAAAGGCGAAGTAAGGCCTCTTCCCTCACCCCGTTTACGGGGAGAGGGTGGTCGCGAAGCGATCGGGTGAGGGGCGGCGCCGAAGCTGCAAGCATAATTTCAAACGTTTGCGCCGCCCCTCATCCGCCTGCCGGCACCTTCTCCCCGTGAACGGGGAGAAGGAAGTGCTCTAAAGCCGCCCCAGCCTCTCCACCAGCAGTGCGAAAAACGCGTCATGGTCGATGTCGCGCATCACCATGGCGTTCTTCGGCCGCTTGGTGACGCCCCACCAGTCGATCACGGTCATGCCCATGGTCAGTTCCGAGGATGTTTCCACCGTGACGTTGCAGTTGCGGCCCTTGAACAGCTCCGGCTTCAGCAGATAGGCGATGACGCAAGGATCGTGCAGCGGCCCGCCATCGGTGCCGTATTTCTCTTCGTCGAAGCGTTCGAAGAACTCGAGCATGTCGGCGGTGGCATTTCCAACCCTGGTGCCGAGCGTGCGGAAGGCCTGCGTGCGCTTGGCCGTGGTCAACGCCTTGTGGGTGACGTCGAGCGGCATCATGACGATCGGAATGCCGGATTTGAACACGATATCGGCGGCGTGCGGGTCGACGTAGATGTTGAACTCGGCGGTCGGCGTGACGTTGCCGCCTTCGAAGAACCCGCCACCCATCAGCACGATTTCCTTGATGCGCGGCGCGATCTTGGGCTCGCGGATCAGCGCCAGCGCAATGTTGGTGAGCGGCCCGAGCGGGCAGAGCGTGATCGTGCCGCTCGGCGCTTTCATCAGCGTCTCGACGATGAAATCGACCGCGTATTGGTCCTGCAGCTTCATTGTCGGTTCGGGCAGTTGCGGTCCGTTGAGGCCGGTCTTGCCATGCACTTCCTCGGCGGTGACGAGCTGCCGCGCCAGCGGCCGGATGGCGCCGGCATAGACCTTGACCTCCGGTCGTCCCGCCAGTTCGCAGATCTTGCGCGCGTTTTTCTCGGTCAGCTTCAGCGGCACGTTACCGGCAACAGCAGTGATGCCGACGATCTCCAGCTCGGTGCTGCCGAGTGCCAGCAATATGGCGACGGCATCGTCCTGGCCGGGATCCGTGTCGATGATGATCTTGCGGGCTTGGGGCATTTCATTTCCTTGTCTGGGGAGTCTTTTTGGGCGGGGTTTTTTGACGGCTTGAACTTGGCCGCGGCGCGGACCATATCAAGACCATCGGGAAAAATGCCATCCGGGTTTTTCCAGTTTATGTCGCTCCAAAGAGGACAGTGTAACATGAGCCGAATGACGCCCTTCTCCAGCCCGCTTCTCCTCGGTTTCGATGCCATGGAAAAGACCTTGGAACGACTGGCGAAATCCGGTGACAGCTATCCTCCCTACAACATCGAGCGCCTCAGCGGTGCCGACGGCAAGGCCGAAAGGCTGCGCATCACGCTCGCCGTCGCCGGTTTCGCGGAAAGCGATCTCGATGTCACCACGGAGGAGAATCAGTTGGTCGTGCGCGGCCGTCAGAACGACGACACCGAGCGCGAATTCCTTCACCGCGGCATCGCCGCGCGCCAGTTCCAGCGCTGTTTCGTGCTGGCCGACGGCATGCGGGTGATCGCGGCGGAGCTGAAGAACGGCCTTTTGTCGATCGACCTCGATCGGCCTGACACCGAACGGCTGGTACGGAAAATAAATATATCGGTGAAAGACTGATCTTTGCCGATGGCTCTCATGCGGGATGGCCTGTTGCCCCGGAAAAGGGCGGCGTCTCGCGCCAAGGAGGCTTGAAATGACCAGAACTGACGAAACCATCACCATGACCAGCGGCGAATTCGCCCATCTCGGCGAAGGCTCGGTCGCCTATCTCCGGAAAGTGTCGAGCGACGATTTGCTCGGGCGCTTCCCCGGCCTCGGTGAAATCGAGCCCGGTATGGAGCTGTGGGCGCTGTTTGCCGCCAACGGCCAGCCGATCCTGCTTTCCGACGCGCGCGACCGGGCATTGGCCGGCGCGATGGAAAACGACCTGACCACCGTCGCTATCCATTAAGCGAACTGGTTGGCTGAAACAGGCAGGGCCGCTCATCGCGGCCCTCGGCAGACTTTATCGAAAAGCTCAACTCGAAAAAACGTCAGGCTGCGTGCGAGGCTTGTGTATCCGAAAGCAGCGCGTGGATTGCCACGGCATCGCGCGTACCCCTGACCTTGGCCACCGTGTCGGCATCGCGCAACACCCGCGCGATGCGTGACAAGGCCTTGAGGTGATCAGCACCCGCCCCTTCGGGGGCCAGCAGCAGGAACACCAGGTCGACCGGCTGGTCGTCCAGCGCCTCGAAATCGACCGGCGTCTCCAGCCGGGCAAAGACCCCGGCAATACGCTTCACCCCGGCGAGCTTGCCATGCGGAATGGCGATGCCGTTGCCGACACCGGTGGAGCCCAGCCGTTCGCGCTGCAGGATGGTGTCGAACACTTCCCGCTCCGGAATACCGGAAATTGCCGCCGCCCTTTCGGACAGCAATTGCAGCAGCTGCTTCTTGGAGTTCGCCTTCAACGCCGGCATGATCGCCGGAACGTTGATAAGATCGCTCAGATCCATGCTTGAAATTCCCTTGTTCGCCTGCCGTCGCCAGTCCTCGCCCCTCGCGTGGCTGGCTTCTATCCCTGTGCGACCATTGTCGTTACGCCTGCGCGACTTTGGTCGTGGACGGGTCGATCCAGCCGATATTTCCGTCCGGCCGGCGATAGACGATGTTGAGATGATCGTTTCCGGCGTTGCGGAAGACGAAAACCGGGCTGTCCTTGGTGTCGAGCTCGATAACGGCTGACGCCACCGACATGGTCTGCAGCGTCATGGTCGATTCGGCAACGATGGCCGGCGCGAAATTCTCCGGAATGTCCTCGTCGTCATCGGCAAGCGGCGCCATCACCGTATAGGCGATGTCGGTCGGCTCGCCATTGGAGGCCCCCGAATTGTGCGATTTCAGCCGGCGCTTGTAGCGTCGAAGGCGGGTTTCGAGGCGGTCGGCGGCGGCCTCGAAGGCCAGCGTCGGATCTTGGGCATCGCCGGTCGCCTGCAGCGAAGCGCCGGAATCGAGCCGGATCATGCAATCGGCCGAATAACGCGACCCTGATTTGATGACGGTGACGTGCCCCGAAAAGCCCCGATCGAAATATTTTCCGATCGCCTCGCCGACACGGTCGGTGATGCGCGTACGAAACGCATCGCCAATATCCATGTGTTTTCCCGATATGCGCAGCTTCATCTGAAAACTGACCTTCCTTGCTCAGGCTTCAAACTGGCCCGAGTTTATACTCGTGGTCCGTGCGCACAAGCTTTGCGGCGTCACTCGCGCCGATTTTAAATCCGGACTTTCCGATTGATCACAAGCCGCCTCTTGGCCGTCCCGTGGCCTACGTCGTGACGGACCATTCGCATGCGGGCAATCCAGCCCGTCTCATGCGGGCGGGCTTCTAGCCACTTCATTGCAGCTTGTCAATGAAGCGCAAAAACTGTGGAAATCCGGCTGGCGTTCAGCGCCCGGCGCTGGCCAGCGCACGTTTTTCGCGCCGCCGCTGCACCGAGGAGGGAATGTTCATACCCTCCCGGTACTTGGCGACCGTGCGCCGGGCGATATCGACGCCATTTTCCCGCAACATATCCACAATCGCGTCGTCGGAAAGCACGTCGACGGGTTTCTCCTCGTCGATCAGCTGTTTGATGCGATCGCGCACCGCTTCCGACGAATGCGCATCGCCACCACCCGACGCAGCGATCGAGGCGGTGAAGAAATAGCGCAGTTCGAACACACCGCGCGGCGTCAGCATGTATTTGTTGGCCGTGACCCGGCTGACGGTCGATTCGTGCATGCCGATGGCGTCGGCCACCGTGCGCAGGTTGAGCGGCCTGAGGTGACGCACGCCATGCATGAGAAACGCATCCTGCTGGCGCACGATTTCCGAGGCGACTTTGAGGATGGTCTTGGCCCGCTGGTCGAGGCTGCGCGTCAGCCAGTTGGCATTTTGCAGGCACTCGGCCAGAAAATCCCGTTCCGTCTGGTTTTTTGCCTGCGGCGAAACCTGGGCGAAATAAATATGGTCGACCAGCACGCGCGGCAGCGTTTCGGCATTGAGCTCCACCGTCCAGCTGCCATCGTTTGCCGCCCGCACTTCGACGTCGGCGACGATGGCGTCGCTGGTGCCGCCCGAAAACGCCGTCCCGGGTCGCGGGTCAAGCGCCCGGATTTCGGCCAGCATGTCGAGAAGATCCTCTTCATCGACGCCACAAATCCGTTTCAGCGTCTGGAAATCGCGCCGCGCTAGCAGTTCCAAATTGGCGATCAGCGCCTTCATCGCCGGGTCGAACCGGTCGCGCACGACCAGCTGCAGCAACAGGCATTCGGCGAGGTCGCGAGCAAACAGGCCGACAGGCTCGAATGTCTGGCAGACCGCCAGCACCTTGGCCACTGTGGCGGCGTCAGTGCCGAGACGGGCCGCAATCTCCGCCATATCGGCGCGCATGTAGCCGGCCTCGTCGAGGCCATCGGCCAGCTCGCCGGCAATCAGCCGCTCCGCCGGATCGGCAAAGGCAAGGGCAATCTGCTCGCCGACATGCTCGCGCATCGTAATCGCAGCGGCGGCCATGTCGCCGACGTCGAAGCCTTCGCCCGAGGACGCTGAACTGTTGCCGGCGGCCGATTTCCATTGCGCCGTCAGATCAGGGCCTAGCCGCTCGCTCGTGCCGGGATCGTCCTGAAACAGGTTTTCCAGCGACGTATCGAGCTTGTCCGAGATCGCCTCGGCGCTCCATTGCGTCTCGGTGTCGAACCAGTCGCCCTCGGCAGCGGCTTCGGATACGGCGTCAGCCTTCTGCGCCTGGTCGCTGACGGCGTCGTCCTGGGGTTCGGCGCGCTCCAGAAGCGGATTGCGCTCGATCTCATCGTCGATGAAGTGTTCGAGCTCCACATGGGTGAGCTGCAACAGCCGAATCGACTGCATCAGCTGCGGCGTCATCACCAGCGACTGAGATTGTCGTAGCTGTAGTTTGGCAGCCAGCGCCATGGTTCGGTTTCAAACGCCTCGTATACGCATCCAGGATTGTCGGGACAAATTTTCCCAGCCGGTCATAGAAACTGGCCCGGCTTTTGCTTGTCAAGGCAATTGCTAGCAAAAGCCGGTTACCCCGGCGTTAGCGTCTAGAAAAATCGCGGAAAACGATCGAAATTTTCTTGAAAAATCGAATTGGACGGGGATTTCGCGCTTAGAGCGTAAATCCCTCACCGAGATACAGGCGCCGCACATCCGCATTGGCGACCACTTCATCGGCCCGGCCATGCGTCAGCACCTGGCCGGCATGGATGATGTAGGCGCGGTCGATCAGGCCGAGCGTCTCGCGGACATTGTGATCGGTGATGAGCACGCCGATGCCGCGTGCCGTCAGATGGCGCACAAGCTGCTGGATATCGGCGACGGCGATCGGATCGATGCCGGCGAAAGGCTCGTCGAGCAGCATGTAGGCCGGCCGCGTCGCCAGCGCGCGTGCGATTTCAAGCCGTCGCCGCTCGCCACCGGAAAGCGACATCGACGGCGACTTGCGCAAATGGCTGATGTGAAATTCCTCGAGCAGTTCGTCCAGCGAGCGCTCGCGCGCCTTGCGGTCCTTTTCGACCACTTCCAGCACGGCGCGGATGTTCTGCTCGACATTGAGGCCGCGAAAGATCGACGCTTCCTGGGGAAGGTAGCCGATACCGAGGCGGGCGCGACGGTACATCGGCATCGAGGTGACATCGAAACCGTCGATCTCGATCGTGCCTTCGTCGACCGGAACCAGTCCGGTGACCATGTAGAAACAGGTCGTCTTGCCGGCGCCGTTGGGCCCGAGCAGACCGACAGCCTCGCCTGCGCGCACGCCGATGGTCACGCCGCTGACCACCTTGCGGCCCTTGTAGCTCTTGGTCAGGCCTTTCGCGATCAAGGTTCCCTTGAACTTTCCCGCGTCGACGTTGACCGTAGCCGGTGCCGCTAGCTTGCTGGCGGCCCGCCCCGGAAGACGCGCCATCAGCGACGATACGCCGGCCATTGTTACTTCGCCGCTCCTGACTTCGGTGGCGGCGTGATCGACATGATGACGCGCCCACCGCAAGCGTCGACCTGGGCAAGGCCGCTCTTCATCTGCACGGTCAGCTTGCAGCCCTTGAGGACGTTGTCGCCCTGAGACAGCACAACCTCCTTGCCGGACAGGACGAGCACTTCGGTTTTCATGTCGAAAGTGCCGCGGTCGCCGGTGGCGATCTGGTCGTTCGATTTGATATAGACCCGGTTGTCGACGTCCAAGTGATCGATGTTGGCCGAGCCGGTCATCGCCGATGCGTTGGCGGCGGCGCCCTTGGCGGCGTTGGGATCCTTGACATAATAGACCGTCATCTTGCCGGCCTTGAGCATGGTCGGCCCCTGAATGACCGTGACATTGCCCGTGAACACCGCGAGGCTGTCGGCCTGGCGGACCTCAAGCTTATCGCTTTCGATCTGGATCGGCTTGTCGCCGGACAATTGCAGCCCGGACACCTGACTGGTGCTGGACTGGGCCAGCGATGGCACCAGCCCCAGCAGCAGCAGCAGCAGCAGCAGCGCCGAAGTTGCGGCCACAAGCCGTGTCGAACTACTGGGCCGCATTCGATTCTCCGCTCTTTGCCTGTGCCGCCTTCAGACTGGCGGGATCAATGTTGACGCGCACTCTGTTTTCGAAAACCAGGACCTTGCCATTGTCCTGGACCGACATCTTATCCGCCGTGATACGCGACCCGCCACGGCTGACGTCGACCGGATCATCCGTCTTCATAGAACCTTTGCCCATGTCGAGAAAGACCGATTTGAATTTCGCCTCGACGCCATCCGTCGTTGTCACGGTGACATCGCTGGTCAGGTTCATCGTGTTGCCGGCGCGGTCGTAGATGCCGCGCGTCGCATTGACCATTGCCACATTGTCGGCCGTGAGCGGCACTTTTGCGTTGATGCCCTCGAGATCGATGATGTCCTGCTTGCCGACGTCCTGGATGGCGCGCAAGGCCGTCAGCGAATAGGGCAGCTTCTGCTTGGTGAAGCCGTTAAGCTTGGGGTTGGCCATCACCAGCTTGCCGTCGGCATAGGCGGTGCCATCGGCCTGCACCCGCACGGAAATGGGAGCCGCAAGATAGGAGTACACTGGAAAGGCAATGGCGATCAGGGCGGCAGCCAGCGGCACCACGAACTTCAAGACGCGGACACGGCGCGAATGGCGCTGCGCAAGGCCGAAGGCGTCGACCCGCACGGTGCCGGGCACCGCAGGAGCCAATACCGTCTCGGCATTGGTCGGTTCATTCGGTCGCGCTAACATAACTGCTTTCTATAAACCCTTGCCCGCCAGACACCGCACATAGGTGGGATGTCGACCTCCGCAAGCAAGCACAAGCGGAGGAAAATCGCAAAAATGTGACGGCTGCTGTTGTACAAACGAAAATGAAGTCAACACAACTGTCCGCACTTCATACCAGATACGGCCGCGCAGCGTTAATTTTTCATCAAGTACCGTTTCGCAGGCGTTGACGATCCCGTGTTTGGCGCGCGCCCGTCAGGAAACGGTAGCCGGGCGCGGACGGTTGCTCTAAAAGCATCTCTTCCCACCGACTATGAGGCTGACCATGGCACTGAGAGCCGACGACCTGATCGACCGCCGCCGCTTGCGGCGCAAGCTGACATTCTGGCGTGTCGCGGCGATCGTTGTTGCAGCAGCCGGGCTGATCGCCCTTTCAGCCTGGGTCTACGGCGACGACTTCGCCGGCGCCAGCGTCGATCATATCGCCAAGGTCAGGATCGAAGGCACCATCACCGAGGACGAGGAACTGATCAAACGGCTGGAGACCATCCGCCAATCCTCGACGGTGAAGGGCGTGATCCTGTCGATCGATTCGCCGGGCGGCACCACGGTCGGTGGCGAATCCATCTACGAGGAAGTGCGCAAGCTCGCCGCCGACAAGCCGGTGGTGGCCGAGGTCGGCACACTCGCCGCGTCCGCCGGCTACATGATCGCAACCGCCACCGACCATATCGTCGCCCGCAAAACCTCGATCGTCGGCTCGATCGGCGTGCTGATCCAGTATCCCGATGTCAGTGGCCTGATGGACAAACTGGGCATCAAGCTCGAAGAGGTTAAATCTTCACCGTTGAAAGCCTCGCCCTCGCCCTTCAAGCCGACCAATGACGACGAGCGCGCCATGGTCCGCAAACTCATCCTCGACAGCTACGACTGGTTCGTCGGCATCGTCGCCGAACGCCGCAAGATGACCCGCGAGGAAGCGCTGGCGCTCGCCGACGGTTCGATCTTCACCGGCCGGCAGGGCGTCGCCAACCGGCTGATCGACGCCGTCGGCGGCGAGACCGAGGCGATCGACTGGCTGGCGACCAAAGGTGTCGATGCCAAGCTCAAGGTGGTGGAATGGAAGAGCACCGAAAGGCGCGGTGGCTTCCTGTTCTCGAAAGCGATGGCCCAAAACATCGGCAGCGCGCTCGGCCTACCGGTCGCCAGCGGCGACGTTATTGAGGAACTTGGCGCCGACCGCTTGTTTCTTGACGGTCTCGTTTCCGTCTGGCACCCTTGATGAGCCTTCTGGGACGAGTGAAAAAAGCAAATAAAATCATCCTCATAATTTCGACCGCAGTGCTTTCACGGGGACCCCTCTCATGATCAAATCCGAACTTGTGCAAATTATTGCCACGCGCAATCCGCATCTTTTCCTGCGCGACGTCGAAAACATCGTCGGCGCCATATTCGACGAGATCACCGACGCCCTTGCCGAAGGCAACCGGGTCGAACTGCGCGGCTTCGGCGCTTTTTCGGTGAAAAACCGCCCCGCCCGCACCGGGCGCAACCCGCGCACGGGCGAATCCGTCGAGGTCGAGGAGAAATGGGTGCCGTTCTTCAAGACCGGCAAGGAGTTGCGCGAAAGGCTGAACGGCGGCAAATAGGCGCCGCGGGTTCATGGGCCATGCCGGCTGTCGGCACGGCCCGCCTTTCGACAGGAAATACTATGTTCAATCGCTTCTTGCTCATCGTGGTCTTCGTGCCGCTGGCCATCATCCTGATCGCGCTGGCTGTGGCCAACCGCGAACTGGTTGCCTTCACGCTCGACCCGTTCCATCCCGGCAATCCGGCGCTGACGCTGACCTTGCCGCTCTTCATCTTCCTGTTCCTCGCGCTCGCCATCGGTATGATCGTCGGCAGCCTGGCGACCTGGGTCAGGCAGGGCCGCTATCGCAAGCTGGCACGCCAGCGCGGCGTCGAGGCCGAGAACCTGCGCCAGGCGGTCAGCCGCGCACCGACCGCGCCGCAGGGCCCGGCCCAAGGGTCAGCCCACGGGTCGGCCTTGCCGAAGCCGACGAATTGAAGCGCCTGATCGCGCTTTCTCCACGGAGTTTTTCATGCTGACCATTTCGGCCGCCGAGGTCGACCATGCGCTGACATTTCCCGGACTGGTCGAGACATTGCGCGCGGCCTTTCGTGATGGCGCCGTGCAGCCGGTGCGTCATCACCACACGGTCGAACGGCCCGACGGCGCGGCCTCGACCCTGCTTTTGATGCCGGCCTGGACCGACTTCAACGCCGCCGGCACCTCTGCCGGCGGCCATATCGGCGTCAAGATCGTCACGGTGTCGCCAGACAACAATGCCATCGCCAAACCTGCGGTGATGGGGCTTTATCTGCTGCTCGACGGCGCCACCGGCGAGCCTGAAGCCTTGATCGACGGCCAGCGGCTGACGCAGTGGCGCACGGCTTGCGCCTCGGCGCTGGCTGCTTCCTATCTCGCCCGCAAGGACGCTTCGCGGCTGCTGGTGGTCGGCGCCGGCGCGCTGTCGCCGTTCCTGGCCAAGGCGCATTCGGCGGTGCGGCCGATCAAATCCATCCGCATCTGGAACCGCACGCCAGCTAATGCCGAAAAGATTGCCGCCGGCTTGCGTGCCGAAGGTTTTGCGGCCGAAGCCGCAGGCGATCTCGACGCCGAACTCGGCCAGGCCGATATCATCTCCTCGGCAACCATCACCACGACGCCGCTGATCCGGGGCGCGCTGTTGCGGCCTGGAACCCATGTCGATCTGGTCGGCGGCTTCACGCCGACGATGCGCGAAAGCGACGACGATGCCATCGTGCGGGCCCGCGTCTATGTCGACACACGTGCCGGCGCCACCAAGGAGGCGGGCGACATCGTCCAGCCGCTGGCCTCCGGCGTGCTGAAAGCGGACGCCATCGTCGCCGATCTGCATGAGCTGACCCGCGGCCAGAAAGAAGGCCGGCAGAGCCCTGACGAGATCACCCTGTTCAAGTCGGTCGGCGCGGCCCTCGAGGACCTCGCCGCCGGCATTGCCGTCTACAAGGCGCTCAAGCCGTCTGCTTGATTTCGACCCCCATCGCCTCGGCGATCAGCGAAAAATCATGCTCGCTGACCGCAAACAGGCCGAAGCGCAGCTGATAACCCCAGTTCGACTTGCCGGCGGTGAATTCGAGCCTGTCGAGCAGCGGCTTGATCGGCGCCTCTTGCGACTTTGCCCAGGCGACATCACGCCGGTAGGGCGTGAAGTCACCGCCCATGTGGCCCTGATAGGGTTCGCCATCCCGCACCGTGCCGATGGCGGTGAAGGCCTGCAAGCCGTCCTTCTGGCCTAAAATGGTGGTCGGCGAATAATAGACGATGCCGTCGCCCGGCTTGATGCGGCGAAGCGGTGCAGCCTTGCCGTGATTGACCTGCATGAAGCCGTCTTGCCGGCCGCGCCGCACATGCTCGGCCGAAGCAACCGCGATCCAATGCCCGCTCATTTCTGTTCTCCATCGTTCAGCCAATAAACCCGCAGCCGATGGTTGTCGGGATCGAGCGCGACGAAAGTGCGGCCGAAATCCAAGTCGGTCGGCGTCTGCAGGATGTTCAGCCCACGCCCGGCCCAATCGGCATGGGTGGCATCGACCGCGTCGGGCGTTTCCAGCGCAAAGACGATCTCCGCTCCGCCGCCCGCGGCCGCGGCCGCCGGCTCCACCGTATGGCACGACCAGAGGCCGAGCTTGAAGCCGTTGTCGAGCACGAACAGCACGAAGGTCGGCGCGCTTTCGACTGGCTCGCGGCCGAGCAGCGCGCTGTAGAAGGCGCCGCTCTGCTCGGGCTTGTCGACATAGAGGATGATGAAGTTGGGGGTGGCCATGACTGCTCTCCTGGGGTTTCGATTGGAGGAGCATAGGCGGCCATACTGCCAGATTCTGGCAGCAGTGATTTGCCAACGCGTAGAAAGAAGCGTCACGCGTCAGGCTGGCGCTTTGGCGCATCCAACGTCACGCGCCATTCCTTCAACAACACCTGGCGGCGGCGCGGATAGCGCGTCTCGGTGACGTTGAGCCCCGAGATGCGATCGGCGCGAAAGTGCCTGAAATCCTGCCGCGTCTCGCACCAGGCCACCACCACCCGCACCTTGTCGAAGAAGCCGAGCGCAAACGGCCAGACCATGCGCTGCGAAGCAGCACCGCCGGCGTCGCGATAGAGAAAGCCGAGCTTGCGCTCGTTGCGGATGGCTTGCCGCACCAGGCCGAGATCGATGCCTTCGACGGCCTCGATGCGCGGGCCGACGAGCAGCGTCGTCGCATCCAGATCCTCGCGCAGATCGTCCGGCAGCACGGCGGCGATCTTGGCCAGCGCGTCGGTGGCAGCCGCCGAAAGCCGCGAATCCGGCTGCTTGGCGACCCAGCGCGAACCAAGCACGATGGCCTCGATCTCCTCATCGGTGAACATCAGCGGCGGCAGCATGAAGCCGGGCCTGAGCACATAGCCAAGCCCAGCCTCGCCCTCGATCGGCGCGCCCTGTCCCTGCAGCGTGGCAATGTCGCGGTAGAGCGTGCGGATCGAGATCCCCATCTCGCCGGCAAGCGTGCGGCCGCTAACCGGCCGGCGATGCCGGCGCAGGATCTGGATCAGGTCGAGCAGGCGTTCGGAGCGGGACATGATTCTCGATACTTGGGACCAGATCCACGATAGAACCGCACGGGCGCGGCAGGAAGCACGGTTTCCCGTCCGGCAATGCCGCCGCGCCACCCAGAGATCAAAGCCGAAACACCTTGACCTCGTTGCCGCGTTCCAGCGCCTTGTTGGCGATGAAGATGTCCGCCTTGGTCTGTTCGGCCTCGCGGTCGGCGAGAACCCGCAGCATTGCTTCCAACCGCCGCAACGCGATCGCCTTGTTGCGGTGCTGCGAGCGCTCGTTGCGTGCCGTCACCACAATGCCTGTCGGCAGATGCACGGCGCGCACCGCGCTGTCGGTGGTGTTCTGATGCTGCCCGCCGGGACCGCCCGCGCGCAGCGTCTCAAACCGAACGTCGGCAGCCGCGATCGAAGCCTCGACAGGCGCTGCGGCAGCCAGATCCACCGCCCTCACGCCAACAAACCAGTTCTGGCGTTTGTGGCCCGGACGCACCGGGCTCTTGAAGACGAATTTGACGGTGCCGCAATACTCCGCCGCCAGTGCGGTGGCGGTTGCGCCTTCGATGGAAAGCAGAGCGGATTTGACGCCATGCCGGTCCGGCCGGTGGCCGAAGGTGACCTCGATGGTGCAGCCGAGCCGGCCGGCCTCGGCCTCGATGATGCCAACCAGCGCCATCAGCGCGACGTGACATTCCACCGGACCGCTGCCGGACGTCACAAGAAGATCAATCGCGGGCATGGCGATCCCTCCTTCCCTGACGGTCGCGGGTCGGTTTGCCGCGCGTGCGGTCAGGTGGGCCTTCGATGGCCTTCTTGTAGGTCACCAGCGGCTTCATCGCCGCCAGCGCCACCACCAGGCCGGCCTCGGTGAGATCCCGCACCACCTGGCCGGCATCCTTGTAGGCGGTTGCCGCCTCCTCGATGACCAGATTGCGATCGTCGCAGATCAGCTGTCCGCCCCAGGCGTTTCGCAGCAGGGCGTCGCGCTCCGACCTGTTGCGGCCGACCCGGCCATGCATGGTGGCGCGGTCATATTTGCGGCCGGCGCCATGCGAAATCCCGCCCAGCGACGAACCGGTTCCGTCCAAGGCGTGCACGACATAGCTCAGGCTGGCACGCGACCCGGCGATGGGCGCGATGTCTCCGCGGGAAACCGCGGCCGATCCCTTGTGGTGCACAAAACCGTCGCCCCTTGCGCGAACAAGGTTGTGCGGGACATCGGTGACCAGCCGGACCTCGCTGCGCAGCGCGCTTGCCGCACGCTCCGCGATCAGCCTGCGGTTGAGCGATGCCCATGCGACGCAGAGATCGTGCTGGCGGCGCCAGTGCATTCCATCAGCAGACTCAGGATCAAGTCCTGCGGTGATCGCGGACTGCAGATCAAGCATCTGTCCGAAGACAAAAGCGCCAAGGCCACGTGAGCCGGAATGCACCAGCAGATAGAGCTTCTGGCGATCGAACAGGTCTTCGCCTGCTGCATCGATTATCTGGTCGACTGCCTGCAACTCGCAGAAATGGTTGCCGCCGCCGATCGTACCCAGCGCGTGCGGATAGAGGTCCGACGGCAGGTTCGAGGCCGCCAGAACCTGGGTCGGATCGAAGACGTCCTCCGCCTCGAGCTGGCGCAGACGCTCGGCCGCCTTGTCGATCCTGAGCTTGCGCAGCGGCAGGTCGAGTTCGAACAGCGACATGCCGCAGCCGATATCATTGCCGATCAGCTGCGGGTGCAGACGCTGCGACAGCACGGCAATGCCGGTCGGGCCGTATTTGCCGGGATGCAGATCCGGAAAAGCCGCAACAGAGGTGACGCCGGGCAGCGCCGCGACGGTTGTCAGTTGCTCGAGCGCCGCGCCCTCGATCCATGTCTGCGGCGAAAAACAGTGCTGGATATGCGCAGCCGGGGCGGCGCACGACGACGAGGGGCCGAGGGCCCCGATAAGATTGCCCATGATGGAACACTTCTGGATACAGGTCGGAAATCGGACGCCGTCAGGCAGCCGTTCGACCGGCGGCAGTCAGCAAAACGCTGGCTTACGCCGGAACCCTTGCGGGGTGCGCTGTGAAGATGGTCGTCATCTTTCGCTCCCATTCCAGAAACAACAGGCGGCCCTCATAGACGAAGCGGGCAGAAACACAAGTGCGTGGCTGCAACAGCGCGAGCGTCATCGCTTGTTGCGCCGCCGCGGCCCTCATGCCAAAAGCGGCCACTCGGCCCCGGAGACGCTCCTGCTTGAAGTCTTTTCGCGACAAACGCCGCGACAACCGTCCGCCCGCAAAGGGCGGGGCGGAACAGGCACGGCTGCGGCCGGGCGCCGACGCCGTCCGACCGGAAACCAGGCAGCGACACGAGACAAAACCGGACGACCGGTCTGATTCCAAACCCGCGCCGCGCATCCTGTCGCGCCGCGCGGGCGCCCTGCCCTCCGAGCGGCTGCCGCTGATCCTCGAAGTGGCGCCCAATCAGGATTATGCGCTGCTCGACAGCGGCGCCGGGCAAAAGCTCGAACAATACGGGCCCTATCGCATCGTGCGGCCCGAAGGCCAGGCGATCTGGCAAAAGGCCTTGCCGGCCAGGGACTGGGACCGCGCCGACGCCATTTTCACCGGCGACACCGACGAAGAAGGCATCGGCCGCTGGCGCTTCCCCGGAACGCCGCTCGGCGAGACCTGGCCGATGAAGCATGACGGCATCGACTATCTCGGCCGCTTCACCTCGTTTCGCCATGTCGGCGTCTTCCCCGAACAGGCCTCGCACTGGGACCACATGGCAGGACTCATCACGGCGGCCAAGCGGCCGGTCAAGGTATTGAATCTGTTCGGCTATACCGGCCTTGCCTCTCTCGTAGCTGCCCGCGCCGGCGCTGAGGTCACCCATGTCGATGCCTCCAAGAAGGCGATCGGCTGGGCCCGCGAAAACCAGGAGATGGCGGGCCTCGGCAGCAAACCGATCCGCTGGATCGTCGACGACGCCATGAAATTCGTCGAGCGCGAGGAGCGCCGCGGCAGCCGCTACGACATCATCCTGTTCGACCCGCCCGCCTATGGCCGCGGCCCCAAGGGCGAGGTCTGGCAATTGTTCGAGAACCTGCCTGATCTGACCGACCTCTGCCGAGCGATCCTGACGCCGAAACCGCTCGCCGTGGTGCTGACCGCCTATTCGATCCGCGCCTCCTTCTTCGCCATCCATGCCTTGCTGCGCGATACCTTTGCCGGCATGGGCGGCACGGTTGAGTCAGGCGAACTGATCATCCGCGAGAAGTCGGCCGGCCGCGCGCTGTCGACCTCGCTGTTTTCGCGCTGGGTGGCCTGATGAACGAGCGGCACGCAGGCGCACCGGGACAGGTCAAGGAAGTCACCAGCCTCGCCAACCCGCTGATCAAGGACATCAAGGCGCTGGCGCAGAAGAAATACCGCGATCAGCAGAACGCCTTCATGGCCGAAGGGCTGAAACTGGTCATCGACGCGCTCGACCTCGGCTGGTCGATCAAGACGCTGGTATTCGCCAAGGCCGGGCGCGGCAATGCGGCGGTCGAAAAAGTGGCGGCGCGCGCGGTTGCTGCCGGCGGCACCGTGCTCGAAGTGTCGGAAAAGGTGCTGGTCGCCATTACCCGTCGCGACAATCCGCAGATGGTGGTCGGCGTCTTCTCGCAAAAGCTGCTGCCGCTGAGGGACATACGCGCTCGCGATGGCGACGTCTGGGTGGCGCTCGACCGGGTGCGCGACCCCGGCAATCTCGGCACCGTCATCCGCACCGTCGATGCCGTCGGCGCCAAGGGCGTCATCCTGGTCGGCGAAACCACCGACCCTTTCTCCGTTGAAACCGTGCGCGCCACCATGGGCTCGATCTTCGCCGTGCCGGTAACCAAGGCGACGCCGGAAGCGTTTCTCGCCTGGCGAAACAGCTTTTCAGGCCTCGTTGCCGGCACGCATCTGAAAGGCGCGGTCGATTATCGCTCGGTCGATTTCTCCAGGGGCCCGGTGCTGCTGATGATGGGCAACGAGCAACAGGGCCTGCCCGACAATCTGGCCGAAAGCTGCGACAGGCTGCTGCGCATTCCCCAGGCTGGCCGCGCCGATTCGCTCAACCTTGCGGTCGCAACCGGCATCATGCTGTTCGAGATCCGGCGCGGCGCGCTGAAGCTTGCTCCTGAGGATACCAAACCGTGAAATCATGGTCCCCCTATTTCCTGCTGACTGTGGCAGCAATCGCGCTCGACCAGTGGGTAAAACACCTGGTCGAGACCGGTCTCGCCTTCCAGGAAAAAATCGATGTGGTGCCGTTCCTGGCGCTATACCGCACCTACAACACCGGCATTGCCTTCTCGATGTTTTCATCTTTCGGTGACACCGGCCTGGTGGTGATTGCAGTTCTCGTTGTCGCTTTCGTGCTCTATCTCGCGACGCGTACGCCGTCCGGCCATGTGCTTGCCCGCACCGGTTTTGCGCTGATCGTCGGCGGCGCGCTCGGCAATCTCATCGACCGTGCCGTCTATGGCCACGTCATCGATTACATCCTGTTCCACACGCCGGTCTGGTCCTTCGCCATCTTCAACCTCGCCGACGCCTTCATTTCGGTCGGCGCCGCGCTGGTCGTCTTCGACGAACTCATCGGCTGGCGGCGAGAGGCGAAGCCGCAAGGTCCGGACGCTTGAACGCTCGCCTCTCTTGAACGCCCGGCTCTCTTGAAAGATTGACCGCGCCGGGCTGTCGCCGCACAGTCCACGCACTGCCAGACCGAGGAGACAAAAGTGACCGAGACCTTCAAAGCCATCCTCGTTTCGCGCGACGCCGAGAAGAAGCAGTCGGTGACAGTGACCGACCTCACTGAAGCCGATCTGATGGAAGGCGATGTCACCGTTGCGGTCGAGGCTACGACGGTCAACTACAAGGATGGCCTCGCCATAACGGGCAAGGCGCCGGTGATCCGCCGCTGGCCGCTGGTGCCGGGCATCGATTTCGCCGGCACCGTCATCTCGTCTTCCCATGCCGATTGGCGCAAGGACGACAAGGTGATCTTGAATGGCTGGGGCGTCGGCGAGACGCATTTCGGCGCCTATGCTGGACGCGCCCGCGTCAAGGGCGACTGGCTGGTGCCGCTGCCGGATGGCATGAGTGCGCATGACGCCATGGCGGTCGGCACCGCCGGCTACACCGCCATGCTTTGCGTCATCGCGCTGGAGCGGCACGGCATCGTGCCCGATCGCGGCCCGGTGGTGGTGACGGGCGCCGCCGGCGGCGTCGGCTCGGTCGCGGTCTCGATCCTGTCCAGCCTCGGCTATCATGTCATCGCCTCGACCGGCCGCAACGCCGAAAGCCCCTATCTGATCGACCTTGGCGCGGCGGAAGTAATCTCGCGCGACGAACTCGCCCAGCCGGCAAAGCCGCTGGCCAAGGAGCGCTGGGCCGGCGGCATCGATGCGGTCGGCAGCCACACGCTGGCCAACGTGCTGTCGATGACCTCCTATGGCGGCGCGGTCGCCGCCTGCGGCCTGGCCGGCGGCATGGATCTGCCGTCGAGCGTCGCCCCGTTCATCCTGCGCGGTGTTTCGCTGCTCGGCATCGATTCGGTGATGGCGCCAAAGCCGGTTCGCGTCGAGGCGTGGCGCCGCATCGGCACCGATCTCGACCTTGAGAAACTCGCCAGCCTGTCCACAACCATCGGCTTCGACGGCATCATCGATGCCGCGCACGATATCGTCGACGGCAAGATCAGGGGCCGCGTCGTGGTGGATATGTAGGGCTTACAGGAGCAATTCCGGGAAAAGTGTGAAACGACTTTCCGTCCTGAATTGCGCAAGGACAAACAGTTGGAGCGGGCAAAACCGCACGACCGCTAAAATTCGAACGATCCGCCGCAGTCTTCCATAATCTCTGTTTGATAGGGATTTCGCATGATCGCGGAATCCGGCATCAGGGAGGCGGACAGTGCCGAAGGCATCGACGGGCTGGGCCCCGAGCTGCCGAAGCGGCGGATTCTCGTCGCGCCGCCGCTGGCGCCCGAACTGCCGCCCGCCAACCGTGAGGGCCTGCCCTTCCTGACGGTTGTTGCCATCGCCGTTCTGGCGGGACTGTCGCATCTGACCGGAGCGCCGCTCTACATCACCATCTGCCTGCTGGCGACCGGCATGGCCGGCCTGCTCATGCACCTGCGCGCCAGCCGCACCGAGCGCCGGACAGTGGCCCTGCTCGACGAAGCCACGGCCCGCAGCCGCGCCGAGATCGAGACGCTGGCCGACCGCATGTGGGAGATGCAGGAGAGCGAGGAGCGCTTCCGCGGCCTGATCGACGCACTCGGCGACCTCGTCGTGCATCGCGACCGTGACGGCCACATCGTCTATGCCAACAAGGTTTTCGCCGGCCTTGTCGAAATCGATCAGCGCGACCTTGCCGGCAAGACCCTGACCGAACTCGGCATCGAGGTCGGCATCGTCCCTGATGCCGCCTTTTCGGATCATGAATGCCTGAGTTCCACCGACGTCGCCATCCGCACGCCGGCCGGGCCGCGCTGGTTCTCGTGGATCGAGCTGTCGGTGCGCGACAAGGACTCTGGCGCCGTCTCGCATCGGGCGATCGCCCGCGACATCACCGCGCGCAAGCGCGCCGAATCGTCACTGATCACCGCCCGCGAACGGGCCGAATATGCAAGCCAGGCCAAATCGCGCTTCCTCGCCACGGTCAGCCACGAAATCCGCACGCCGATGAACGGCATCATGGGCATGGCCAAGCTTCTGGCCGACACCAATCTGTCGCCCGAGCAGCGGACCTATGTCAGCGCCGTCTCGACCTCGGCCAGCGCGCTGCTCGCTTTGATCGAGGATCTGCTCGACTATTCCAAGATCGAGGCGGGCCGGTTCGACCCGGAACCGCAGCCGACATCGCTGCGCGAAATCGCCGACAACATCATCGAACTGATGGCGGCGAAAGCCTTCGCCAAGAACATCGGTCTCGGCTGTCATGTCGAACCCGACGTACCGCTGATGATCACCGCCGACCCAGGCAGGGTGAGGCAGGTGCTGCTCAACCTCATCGGCAATGCCGTCAAATTCACCGACAGCGGCGGCGTGCTGGTGAGCGTCGCACGGGCGCGCACCGAGACGACCGACCGCATTTGCTTCATCGTTGCCGACACCGGTCCCGGGCTGCGCGAGGACGACATGGAGCGCATCTTCGAGGAATTCGAACAATCCGACGGCACGTCGACCCGTGCGCATGGCGGCGCCGGCCTCGGTCTTGCCATCTCCAGGCGCCTGGTGGCAGCCATGGGCGGCACCATTTCGGTGTCGAGCCGGCTCGGCGAAGGATCTGAATTCGTCTTCGAAATCCCGGCCATAGCAGCCACCGAGGCACCGCAAAACCGCCAGAGCATTCTATCGGGCCGGCACGCGGTGATCGTATCGAAGAACGCCATCGAGGCCGATGCCATCGCCCACACCATCCGCGCCCATGGCGGTGTCGTCAATCTGGCTGCAACCCCGGCCCAGGCCGCACCTTTTGCCACGGACTGCGACGTGCTTCTGATCGATGCAGCCATGGAAGACAGCGATGGCCGACTGCTCAAGCGCCTGCGCCAAAGCGGCTTTGCCGATTGCGAGGCCATCACGCTGATCGCGCCGACCGACCGCGGCATGCTTGGCGAATTCCGCGCCAGTGGCTATGCCACCTTCCTGGCAAGGCCGGTGCGCGGCGAGACGCTGTTGCGCGTGCTTTTGACCAGCCATGCCCCGACGCTGCCCCAGCCGCAGCCGGAAAAACGCGGGGCGGCCCCTTTCATTCGTGCCCTCGGCGGCCGCCGGCAAGGCCTGTCGGTGCTGATCGCCGAAGACAACGACATCAACGCCATGCTCGCCCGCGCGACGCTGGTGAAGGCCGGGCATCGCGTGAAAGTGGTCGGCAACGGCAAGGCCGCGGTCGAGGCCGTCACCGAGGCCGGGCTCAAACACCGTTTTGACGTGGTGCTGATGGACCTGCACATGCCGGTCATGGACGGGCTGGATGCGATCGCCGCCATCCGCCGCCACGAGGAGGAAATGGCGGTGCCGCCGGTGCCGATCATGGTGCTTTCCGCCGACAGCCAGGAAAAGACCCGCCACGCCGTGCTCGCCCATGGCGCCAGCGGCTTCGTTACCAAGCCGCTCGATCCCGACGCTTTGGTTCATGCCGTCGAGGGCCAGGTGGCCGCCTGAAATGGCGTCTTGCAACTACGCTCCCCGGATAATGTAGCCGGCTGACGGCCCTGGAGCGCGGCGCGTCTCATGGCACGCGCACCGACGTTACAGCGCCTTTGGCTTGACGCACGATCCCTCGCGGAACCGAAGGCGGGCGCGGCAAAACAGATTCCGGCTGCCGAAGTCACGCGCCGGCCAGCCGACGAAGTATTGCCCAGCGGGCCGTATCACGGTACTGTCACAATCCTGTTGCACCTACACCGTATCCCCGTGCCAAGAGGGATGGCTCGAAGGAGAATCACTCGTGCATACAGTTATGCCGGAATGTGACACTCGGCCGAACGCCAGCGGCGCACTGCTCGCGGGGCGTAGCGCCGATTCCGTCATAAAAGGCGCCTCGCTTGGCCGGATCGGCAACCTCGAAGTGCGGCTCGCCCGCAACGAGGCCGAGATCGCTGCTGCCCAGGAAGTGCGCTACCGGGTATTTTATGACGAGCTTGGCGCCAGGAAGGACCTGTTCAAGGCGCAGGACCGCCGCGACGCCGACCGGTTCGATCCGCTCTGCGACCATCTGCTCGTCTTCGACACCACGCTCTCCGGCCCCGAGCATCGCCGCATCGTCGGCACCTACCGCCTGCTGCGGCAGGAAATCGCGGCAACCGCAGGCGGGTTCTATTCCGAGGGTGAATTCGAGCTGACCAAGCTCATCGCCCGCCATCCCGGCCAGCGTTTCCTCGAACTCGGCCGCTCCTGCGTTTTGCCGGAATATCGCTCGAAGCGCACCATCGAGGCGCTGTGGCAAGGCATATGGGCCTATATCAAGCACTATGAGATCGGCGTGATGACCGGTTGCGCCTCGTTCCACGGCACCGTGCCGGCGGCGCATGCCGAGGCGCTCACCTACCTTGCCCATCACTGCCGGACCAATTCGGCCTGGGACGTACGCGCGGTCACCGGGCGCTATTGCTCGATGGATCTGATGCCGATCGAGGCGGTCAACGCCAAGGCAGCCATCGCGGCGATGCCGCCGCTGGTCAAGGGCTATCTGCGCGTCGGCGCCCGCATCGGCGACGGCTGCGTCATCGACCGCGAATTCTCGACCGTCGACGTGTTCGTCGTCATGCCGGTCAAGGAGATCGGCGCGCGCTACGTCAACTACTATGGCGGGGAAGCCCAGCGCTTCGCCGCCTGACGCCTTGAGCAACGATCTTTCCGGCGCCTTCCAGAAACTGCAGCTTGCGACGCGCGGTCTGCCGAACGTTATCGAAACCACATCCTATGGCACGCCGGCGCTGAAGGTCGGCAAGAAGCTGCTGGCTAGGGTCAAGGATGCCGAAACCATCGTCCTGATGTGCCCACTGGACGAGAAGGAGATGCTGCTTGCGGCAGCCCCCGACCTCTATTTCGAGACGGATCACTACAAGGGCTGGCCGGCGATCCTCGTCAGGGTACATCTGATCGCGCCCGACGAATTGCGCCACCGGCTCGAACGCACCTTCATGACGCAGGCGCCCAAGACCCTGCTCAAAGCCTGGCAGGCTGCTCGCGCAGGACAATGATGTTCAAGGAATGTCTTCCGGCCGCCGGCCGGGCCGGCTCTTGTAGGACGGAAACGACCAGCCGAACTTGAGCGCGCCGCCGCGCACCAGGAAAGCCGCGGCAAAGCCGGCGAGGCCTGAGGCGAGTGGTGGCAGCCCGGCGAGATCGCCAAGCGTAAACAGCGCAGCACCGGCAAGCGCCGCACTGACATAGATCTCGGGTCTCAGCAGCACCGATGGCTCGCCGGCCAGGATATCCCTAAGAATGCCGCCGAAGGTGGCTGTGAGCATGCCGGTGATGACCGACACAACAGGCGAACCGGTGATGGCCAAGCCCTTGGCGGCGCCCATCACCGAGAACGCGGCGAGGCCGACGGCATCGAGCCAGAGCAGCAATTTGTAGCGGGATTCGACACGGTGGGCGCTAAAGAAGACCAGCACGGCAACCACTGCGCAGATCAGCACATAATCGCGGTTGGCGACCCAGAACACCGGCAAATTGAGGATGACGTCGCGAAACGTGCCGCCGCCGATGCCGGTGACGCTGGCCAGGAACAGAAAACCGATAATGTCGAGCTGCTTGCGCGAGGCGGCAAGCGCACCCGTCGCCGCGAAGACGGCGACTCCGGCATAGTCGAGGAGGTCGATGGGGTTCATGAACCGAGCGAGTAGTGAGTAGCGAATAGTGAGTAGGGCAATAGCACGAAGCCGCAGATTAGTATCAGCCCTACTCGCTACTCCCTATTCGCTACTCGCTATCACGCATCCCTCTCGGCCTCGTCATTGACCGGCCCCGGCTCGACAGGCGTTTCGCTCGCCACATATTTGGGACCGCCCTTGGCGACGCCAACCATGGCCGGCCGCAGCACGCGCTCGCCGATCGAATAGCCCGGCTGTACGATCTGGACGACGGTGTTGGCCGGCACGTCCGGATTGGGCACCTCGAACATCGCCTGATGGAAATTCGGGTCGAATTTCTCGCCTTGCGGCTCAAGCTTCTTCACCCCGTGCCGCTCCAGCGCCGACAGCATGGCGCGCTCGGTGATTTCGACGCCGTCGATCAGCGCCTTGAACCCGGCATCGCCCGAGGCCTTGGCCTCGGCCGGAATGGCGTCGAGCGCGCGGCGCAGATTGTCCGATACCGACAGCATGTCACGCGCGAAATTGGCCACCGCATAGGTGCGCGCGTCATGCACGTCGCGCGCGGTGCGGCGGCGCAGGTTCTCCATCTCGGCCGCGACGCGCAGCGCGCGGTCCTTCAGCTCTTCGTTTTCCTTCAGAAGCCGCACCAGCGCTTCATAGTCGCCGTCGATGCTGCCTTCGGCGCGCTCGCCGAGGGTCTCGGCCGTTTCAATGTCCTCGGGCGCGCGTTCGTCTTTCGTCTGGTCGCTCATCGCCGTTTCCCGTCAGTTCGAATGGTTTGGATTTGTGCCCGATATCGAGGTTTGGCGGTCAAAAATCAAGGGGCAAGCCGTACTGAGGGCCACTGGTCGCGCTTTGCCCGCGCATCGCAAAGACGTTCGACTTTAATTCAAATTTTACTGTAATCACCGGCTTTGCTTGCCTGCATGGCGCGATAGGGGAACCATTCCGCTGCCGGAGGAGTTTCGAACCCGACAAAGGATTTTGAAATGACGACCCGCAACAATGGCGACAGGCGCGAAAGTCTTGCTGCCGATATCAGGCGCCAGTTTAGCACCGAGGCCACGACGCGCTTCCTGCGCACACTGCCGGCGTTCCGCACCGAGGCCGACATTCCCGACCATTTCAGGGAACTGCTCGACCGTCTCGACGGTGTGGAAGGCAGCCTTGCCGGCAATGACCGCCGGCAATAGCGCCCGGGCTCGCATCGCGCGACAATTACGCACAGTTATTTGGCGTGATCCGCGCCTTGCGGCAGCGGCGGGCTCCGTCTATGCTTCCTGATGAACATGATTTCCCCCGAGGCCGCCGCCAACAGCAGGCGCGCCTGGTTAAAGATTCTGGCGCGCTACAAGAAGCCTGACAGGCGGCGCAGCACCGTCGAACTTGCCATCACCCTCATCCCTTTCGTCACCTTATGGGCGCTCTCTTCGGCCGCCTATTCCTATGGCCATTGGTGGGGTTTGATCCTCATCCTCCCGGCGGCCGGCTTTCTGGTGCGGATCTTCATGATCCAGCACGATTGCGGCCACGGCTCCTTCTTCGCCAATCGCTATGCCGACGACTGGATCGGCCGCGCCCTCGGCGTGCTGACGCTGACGCCCTATGATTGCTGGCGCCGCGCCCACGCCACCCATCACGCCAGCGCCGGCAATCTCGACGAGCGCGGCATGGGCGACATCAAGACGCTGACCGTCGCCGAGTACCGGCAAATGTCGTGGCGGGGCCGTCTTGGCTATCGTCTCTATCGCCATCCGCTGGTCATGTTCGGTCTCGGGCCGATATGGCTTTTCATTTTTGAGCAGCGGCTGCCGGTCGGCATGATGCGGGGCGGGCTGACGCCCTGGGTGTCGTCCATGGCCACCAATCTCGCCATCGCGCTGGCTGCCGCGATCCTGATCTGGTTCGTCGGCCCCGGCGCCTTCCTGGTCGTCCATCTGCCTATCGTCATCCTCGCCGGTTCGGCCGGCGTCTGGCTGTTCTATGTCCAGCACCAGTTCGAGGAGACGGAGTGGGCGAAGGATTCCGAATGGGAATTCCAGCATGCGGCGCTGCATGGATCGTCCTACTACGACCTGCCGCCGGTGCTGAACTGGTTCACCGGCAACATCGGCGTCCACCACGTCCACCACCTCTCCGCCAAGGTGCCGTGCTACCGGCTCCCGGAAGTGCTGCGCGATTATCCGGAACTGCGCGACATCGGCCGCGTCACACTTCTCGACAGCCTGCGTTGCGTCAAGCTGGCGCTGTGGGACGAGAACCGCCGCAAGCTGGTGTCATTCCGCGAAGCGCGGATGGCGATTTAGCTCTAATCGACATGTTTGGATCGGGCGCAACGCGAGCCGGATTTAGTAACCCACCGACAAACGATATCCTTCCATGAGCGATCTCCGCGTTCTCACTGACGCCTTCATTCCCGAACTGCCGAACCGCTACAACGGCAAGGTGCGGGACAATTACGACCTGCCGGACTGGCGACGCATCATCATCGCCACCGACCGCATCAGCGCCTTCGACACCATCCTGACCTCGATCCCGTTCAAGGGAGAGATCCTGACGCAGATTGCCCGCTACTGGTTCGAAGAGACCGCCGATATCTGCCCGAACCATGTGCTTGAATATCCCGACCCGAACGTTGTCGTGGGTGTCAGGCTCGAAATCCTGCCGGTCGAAATCGTCGTGCGCGGCTATCTCGCGGGAACCACCAGCACGTCGATTCTGACCAAATACAAGAATGGCGAGCGGCACATGTATGGCACCGTGCTGCCGGACGGGTTGCGCGCCCATGAAAAGCTGCGCCAAGCCATCATCACCCCAACGAGCAAGGCTTTCGATGGCGGCCATGATGAGCCGCTGTCCGAAGCCGAAATAATCGAGCAAGGGCTCCTCACGCCGACGCAATGGCAGACGGTCTCAAGTTACGCCTTGCAACTGTTCGCGCGCGGCCAGGCGCGCGCTGCCGAACGGGGCCTGATCCTCGCCGACACGAAATACGAGTTCGGCACCGACAAGGACGGGACCATCGTGCTTGCCGACGAAATCCACACGCCCGACAGCAGCCGCTACTGGATCGCCAAGACCTACGAGCAGGCGCTCGAGAACGGCACGCGGCCGGACAGTTTCGACAAGGATTTCATCCGGTCCTGGGTCTCGGCCCGCTGCGATCCATACAAGGAGCCGATCCCGAGGATACCCGACGAGATCGTCAACCAGACCTCACGGGTCTATGTGCAGGCCTTTGAAGCGATCACCGGCAAGGAATTCGTGCCTGATCTCACCGGCGACACCGTGCTGGATCGCATCCGCGGCAATCTCAAGCGTTACTTCTGACCGATCCAATTTCCAGGCCGCCGCCGCACCCATGCGGCGCGGCGGCATTGGCAAAATCCGGGATCAGGCCGCCTTGCGCTCGTCGCGCAGGATCTCGCCATGGCGGATTTCGGTGCCCAGCACCTTCAGGCATTCGCGCATGAAGGCGGCCAGCCCAGGCCAGCCCTTGGCCGACACCAGATTGCCGTCGACATGAGCGCCGTTCGGCGCGACATCGATGTAGATGCCACCGGCCAGTGTGACCTCCGGCTCGCAATACTGCAGTGCTGCGACTTCGCGGCCGCGCACCACGCCATCGACCGCGATCAGGATCTGCACGCCGTGGCAGATGGTGAAGATCGGCTTGCCGGTTTCGTGGAAATGCCGCACCAGCGCCTGCACGCGCTTGTCGATGCGGATATATTCCGGCCCGCGCCCGCCAGCCGCATAGACGGCGTCATATTCGGCCGGTTTCACCTCGGAAAACGTCTTGTTGAGGATGTAATCGTGGCCGAGCTTTTCCGTATAGGTCTGGTGACCCTCGAAATCGTGCAACGACGTCTTGAGGATGTCGCCCGCCTTCTTGTCGGGGCAGACGACATGGACGGTGTGGCCAACGGCATGCATGGCCTGTTCGAAGACGAAAATCTCGTATTCCTCGCTGAAATCGCCAACGAGCATCAATATCTTCTTGCCTGCCATTCCCGTTCCTCCCCTTGGCTATTTATTTCGGGTCCCGAAATAATGGCCCTATCCTACGAGCAAGACGGCAAAAGGAAAAGCGTGAATCGCACAATTGGTCTGACCAGATCTTGTGTAGGCAGGGCGCGCCAGAATTATTTGCTGCCGACGAAAGCGGCATGATTGGTTTGACCGGGGACAGATGACGATCAGGCGGCCTTGATCATGTCCGCCGCCTTTTCGGCAATCATGATCGTCGGCGCATTGGTGTTGCCGCCGATCAGCGTCGGCATCACCGAGGCGTCGACGACACGCAGCCCTTTTAGCCCGTGCACCCTGAGCTGCGGATCGACCACCGCCATCGCATCGACGCCCATCTTGCAGGTGCCCACCGGGTGATAGATCGTGTCGGCACGCGCCTTTATGTGCGTCATCAATTCGGCATCGCTGGAGGCACCGGCGGTGTAGATTTCCTTGTGGCGATATTTTGCCAGCGCCGGCGCCTCCAATATGCCGCGCATCATCTTGACCCCCTTGAGCAAAAGGGCGGCATCGCGGTCGTCGGAGAGAAAGCGCGGGTCGATGCGGGGCGGCGCCAGCGGGTCTGGCGTCGACAGCCCGACCGCACCGCGCGAATGCGGCCTGAGCACGCAGACATGGCAGGAAAAGCCATAGCCCATATGCAGCTTGCGGCCGTGATCGTCGACGATGGCGATGCAGAAATGCAGCTGCAGGTCGGGCCGCTCGATCGCCGGATCGGATTTGAGGAAGGCGCCACCTTCCGCATAGGGCGTGGCGATCATGCCGCTGCCGTCCTTGCGCCAGCGCAGCATATGCCTGAGCAGACCAGGCGTGCCGCGCAGGCCGATGCCCATCAGGTCGGTCTCCCTCGACTTCCAAGCCAGGATGAAATCGAGATGGTCCTGCAGGTTCTGTCCGACCCCTGCCAGTTCGTGGACGAGCGGAATACCGTGCACCGCAAGTTCGGCCGCCGGACCGATGCCGGACAACAGCAAAAGCTGCGGCGATCCGAAGGCGCCGCCGCACAGGATGACCTCGCGCCTGGCTTGCGCCACGGCTTCGCTTTTGCCCGTGCGGTAGCGCACGCCGGTGGCGCGCTTGCCGTCAAGCACGATGCCGGTGGCATGCGCGCCGGTGATGACGGTCAGGTTCGGCCGGCTCATCGCCGGATGCAGGTAGGCGGCAGCGGCCGAGCAGCGCTCGCCGTTGCGGGCCTCGCCCCAGAACTGCGTGACCTGATAGAGCCCTGCCCCCTCCTGCTCCGGCCCGTTGAAATCATCGTTGAGGCGGATCTGGTTTTCGCCGCAGGCCTCGACAAAGGCCTTGGCGATCGGGCGCGGCTCCTGCTGCTCGGCCACCCGCAACGGCCCGTCGCCGCCATGCAGCGCGTCGGCGCCGCGCTGATTGCCTTCGGCGCGCCGGAAATAGGGCAGCACCTCGTCCCACGACCAGCCGTCGCAGCCGCGATCGGCCCATTCGTCGTAGTCGCCGCGATGGCCGCGCGTGTACAGCATGGCATTGATGGCGCTGGAGCCGCCGAGCGCCTTGCCGCGCGGCTGGTAGCCCTTGCGTCCGCCGAAGCCTTGCTGTGGCACCGTCTGGAAGGCCCAGTTGTTGATCTTCGGCCGTCCTGGCAACAGCGCAATCACGCCCGCCGGCGCGCGGATGAACAGATCCTTGCCGGCACCACCAGCTTCGATCAGGCAGACCGTTTTCGATGGATCCTCGGAGAGCCTTGCGGCCAGCGTGCAGCCGGCCGAGCCGCCACCGGCGATGACGTAGTCGTAACGCATGGTCTCCTCCCGGCTTCCGGCGGATATTTCCGTCCGGACAGTCAGAGAAGGCCTGATGGGAGCTGTTGTAAAGGCGTACGGAATTACCGCTGCGTCAGCTCGCGCGTTCGCGCCGCCATGAGTACTTTGGCCCCTTGGGCTCCGGCTCGGCCGTCGGCTGATAATACAGCGGCAAGCCGCCGGTGCGGCCTTCCTCGAGCCGCTTCAAAAGCACGGGATGCGACACCTCGAACTCGTCGAAGCCGAGCCGCAGCATGTGCGGCAGCTGATCGACGAGAACCTGGCCGGACGCGCGGACCGCGCCCTCGAAATGGTAGCGGCTGCGCAGCAACTCGCCCTTGGAGAAGGAGCGGCCATCGCTGAACGCCGGGAAGGCCAGCGCCACCAGCGACAGCTGGTCGAGCAGGTCTGCGATCTTTTCGAGCTGGTCGCCGGGCTGAAGCAGAACCCCGATGCGCTCCTTGGCCGACCGGCGCACCTCCGGATCGAGGCCGAGAAACGCCTGCAGCGGCAGGATGAAGCGACCGTTGCCCGACAGCGCCTCGGCATTTTCGGCATGCGCCCACTCGTCCTCGCGGAAACCGGTCGGGGTCCAGAGGCGGGTGACGATCTCCGGTGTCTGTTCAGTCATCAAGAAATTCCTAAAGGGAGGCGTCGGTCAGCGACTTCTCCAGCCCCGACAAATGGATGCCGCACTCGGTCTTGGCATGACCCGCCCAGCGGCCGCTGCGCGCATCATCGCCCGGCTGCACCGGCTGCGTGCACGGGAAGCAGCCGATCGACAGATAGCCATAGGCGACCAGCGGATTTTCGCGCAGCGCATGCGCGCGCATGTAGTCGGCCTGGTCGGACGTCGTCCAGCGCGCCAGCGGGTTGATGCGGATGCGCGAACCGACCGCTTCGAAGATCGGCAGCGATGCCCGCGTCGCCGCCTGGAAGCGCTTGCGGCCGGTGAACCAGGCGCGGAATGGCTCAACGCCGCGCGCCAGCGGCTCGACCTTGCGCACATCGCAGCAGGCGTCGGTGTCGGTTTGGTTCAGATTGCCGGTCGGGTCGATACGCGAAAGCGCCGCCTCGTCGGGGGTGATCACGCGGATGTCGGTCAGCCCGAAATCGGCGACAAGCGCATCGCGATAGCCGAGCGTCTCCTCGAAATGCTTGCCGGTGTCGAGGAAGATCACCGGCAGCGTGCGGTCGATCTCGGAGATCATGTGCAGCAGCACGGCTGAATCGGCGCCGAACGATGAAACGGCGGCGATCTCGCCATGAAAAAGCTCTCTGGCCGAGCGCTCGATGATCTCGAGCGGCGTCAGATGACCATAGAGCGCGTCGAGCCCCGCTGCCTGCGCAGCGATGCCGGCCTCAACGTCGACGATACGGTCAAGCGGCCTTGGTTTCGCCAGCATAGAGCGCCTCCTTGAACGGCGCGGGACCGACACGGCGGTAGGCGTCGATGAATTTTTCTGTGCGATCGAGCCGAAGGCCGAGATAGGTTTCGACGATCTGCTCGATGGCGTCGGTGATTTCTTCCGAACTGAAGCCGCGGCCGATGATCTCGCCGACCGAAGTATTCTCGTCAGCCGAGCCGCCAAGCGTCACCTGATAGAGCTCGGCGCCCTTCTTCTCGACGCCCAGAATACCGATGTGACCGACATGGTGATGGCCGCAGGCATTGATGCAGCCGGAAATCTTCAGCTTCAGTTCGCCGATGTCCCGCTGCCGCTCCAGCGAGGCGAAACGCAGCGAAATTTCCTGCGCGATCGGGATCGAGCGCGCCGTTGCCAGCGCGCAATAATCGAGGCCCGGGCACGAGATGATATCGGTGATCAGGTTGGAGTTGGCGGTCGCCAGCCCGATATCGACCAGCGCGTCATAGACCGCCTTGAGGTCGGCGCGCGCCACATGCGGCAGGATCAGATTCTGCTCATGGCTGACACGCAGCTCGTCGAAGGAATATTTTTCGGCGATGTCGGCGACCGCTTCCATCTGGCTGTCGGAGGCGTCACCCGGCGCTTCGCCGATGCCCTTGAGCGAGATGGTCACCGCCGCATAGTCGGGATGGCGGTGCGTCACCACGTTCTGGTCGAGCCATTCCGAAAAGCTTTTGGAATCGAGACGGGCCAGCCTGACCGACGCGTCGCCTTCCGGCCGGTCGCTCAGTGCCGGTGGCGCGAAATAGGCGTCGATGGCGCGGATGTCGGCTTCCGGCAGCCTCAATTCGGCGTCCTTCAGCTCCAGCCACTCGGCCTCGACCTGACGGGTGATTTCCTCGACGCCGGTCTCGTGGACCAGGATCTTGATGCGCGCCTTGTACTTGTTGTCGCGGCGGCCATAGAGGTTGTAAACGCGCAGGATCGCCGTGCAGTAGGACAGAAGGTCGGCCTCCGGCAGGAAGTCGCGGATCTTCTTGGCCACCATCGGCGTGCGACCCTGGCCACCGCCGACATAGACGGCAAAGCCGAGCTCGCCCTCGGCACTCTTCTTCAAATGCAGGCCGATATCATGCGTCTGGATGGCGGCGCGGTCGCGTTCCGCACCCGTCACCGCGATCTTGAACTTGCGCGGCAGGAACGAGAATTCCGGATGCACCGACGACCACTGCCGCAGTATCTCCGCATAGGGGCGCGGATCGGCGACCTCGTCGGCGGCAGCACCGGCGAAATGATCGGCGGTGACATTGCGGATGCAGTTGCCGCTGGTCTGGATGGCGTGCATTTCGACGCTGGCGAGATCGGCCAGGATCGCCGGAATGTCCGACAGCGCCGGCCAGTTGAACTGGATGTTCTGCCGCGTGGTGAAGTGGCCGTAGCCCTTGTCATATTTGCGGGCGATGTGGCCAAGCATGCGCAATTGCTTGCCGCTCAGCGTGCCGTAGGGCACCGCGATGCGCAGCATGTAGGCGTGCAGCTGCAGATAGACGCCGTTCATCAGCCGCAGCGGCCGGAACTGGTCCTCGGTGATCTCGCCGGCAAGCCGGCGCGTCACCTGGTCGCTGAACTCGGCGACGCGGGCCTGGACAAAATCGTGGTCGAACTCATCGTAACGGTACATGCTTCGTCTTTCCGGGCGCGTCCGCCCGCTTCATCACTATCGTTTTATGCTGCCCGGACGGCTTCCGGACGGGCCTGCTTGCCAAGGTCGTTGCGGTTGGTCGGGCCGGCGGCGCGGATCTTTTCACGCAGCCGTACCGCCTCGACGATGCCGTCGGCGACGGTCACGTCGATCAGATTGACGTCGACCACTTCATTGTTGGCATAGGCCGCAGCACCGATCGCTTCCAGCCGGTCCTCGGCCGCCTTGTCATGGGCGAGATCGGCACTGTCGATCGTCTCCGCCCAGCCGCCATTGGCGTACCAGACGGCAATGCCGTCGGTGAGGCGGTTTGCGGTCAAAACCTTCATTGTTCAACTCCTTCGCGCGGCACGGCATCCGCGCGCTCATGCCTGTGTGCCGCGAGCGGCTCGGAACGTTCAAAGTTAGCGCCGGCGACCGCATCGCCGATGATGGTCATTACCGGTCCGGTCAGGTCGGCGCGCGCCTCCAACGACGGCAGGTCGGCGAGCGTGCCGTGGAAGCGGCGGCGATTTTGCAGGCTGGCATTCTCGACCACGGCGACCGCCGTATCCGGCGACAGGCCGGCTTCGATCAGCCGTTCCGCTACCTCGGCCGCGACCGAGCGGCCCATATAGACGGCGACGGTAGCACCCGAGATGGCAAGCTTGGCCCAGTCGGGCAGCGAATTGCCCTTGAGGTCGTGGCCGGTGGTGAACACCATCGACGACGACACGCCGCGCAGCGTCAGCGGCAGTTCGAAATCGGCGGCGGCGGCGAAGGCCGCGGTGACGCCGGGGACCACATCGTAGGCAATGCCGGCATCGCGCAATGCCGCCATTTCCTCGCCGGCGCGGCCGAACACCAGCGGATCGCCCGACTTCAGGCGCACGACGCGCTTGCCGTCGCGGCCGAGTTCGACCAGCAGCGCATTGATCTCGGCCTGGCTCTTGGAATGGCAACCCTTGCGCTTGCCGACAGGCAGGCGCTCGGCGTCGCGGCGGCCCATGGCGACGATCGCCTCCGGCACCAGCGCGTCATAGACGATGACGTCGGCTTCCATCAGCAGGCGGTGGGCGCGCAGCGTCAACAGATCCTCGGCCCCGGGACCGGCGCCAACCAGAGCGATGTGGCCCGATACAGGCGCGTTCGAAAGCAACAGGTTGACGGCGGCATCATGCGCCTGCGAAAGCTCTCCGGCCTCCACTGCACGCGCTGGCGCGCCAGCGAAAAAATCGCTCCAGAAGCGGCGGCGGGCATTGCCTCTCGGCAGCAGCTTTTCGGCGGCACCGCGGAACGAGGCGGCCAGCGTTGCCAGCGGCCCGAGCGTGGGCGACAGCATCTGGTCGATGCGGCTGCGCAGCATCTGCGCCAGCACCGGGCCTGCACCTTCGGTACCAATGGCAATCGCAACCGGTGCGCGGTTGACCAATGCCGGGGTGAAGAAATCGCAAAGCTCCGGCCGGTCGACGGCATTGACCGGGATACCCAGCCGGCGTGCGTCTTCGGCGACGCGGCGGTCGAGCCCCTCATCGCCGCTGGCGGCGAACACCATGACCGCGCCTTCGAGATGCTCGGCATCGTAGGCGGCGGCAATGTGGATCGCGCCGCTGTGTGCGATCAAGGTCAGCAGCTCCGGCTCGGCGTTTTCCGCGATGATGCGCAGCACCGCGCTCGACTGGCCGAGCAGCCGCGCCTTGGCCAGCGCCTCCTCGCCGCCGCCGACAATGGCCACGGCTTCGCCTTCGACCCGCACGAAGACGGGGAAGGCATTGAGCTTGGACGTTTCCTGCGGCATGACGAGCAGATTCCTGAACAGTTTGGCAGTTTTACGCGCGGGCGTGAAAAACCAGAAGGAACGCACTCGCGCATCGCTTCGCGGGAAGCAATCGCTTTTCTGCAAGCGTCACAGCCAAGAGAAAAATATTCCACATCCGCGCAGGGGGCGGATTCAAGCTGCTGTTGCAGGCCTTGTTCTGCGGTGCTTCTAGGGGCAAACGAGCCTTGTCACAAAACAGATTTTTCTAAATTCTACCAATTTGGTAGATTAAAGCCGCCGGCTTTGCCGCTGCCCACGGAAGCAGTCCAATCGCTCTGAGAAGGGCTGCTGCTCCTTCAGCCGGGCCAGTGGAACATTCCCGCTTCGCCACGCGTTGGGCCTTACCGCAACAAATAATCTTCGGCGGCATTTGAACCTTCGACAAGGAGCGCGCGATGAGCAAAATCAACCTGAAACATGGCCTCTGGGTCATGGTGGCCGATGGCGAAAAAGCGCTGTTCCTCAAGAACGAGGGCGATGGCCTCTATCCGAACCTGCGGCTCGTGCAGGAGATGAAGCAAGACAATCCGGTGACACGAGAGGAAGGCAGTGACAGCCCCGTCAGCCACAATGATGGCCCTTCGGCGCAGCGCCGCGCCGGCGAGGACACCGACTGGCAGCGACTTGGCAAGGAACGCTTCGCCGACGAAATCGCCGACCGGCTCTACAAGCTCGCCCACCACGGCATCTTCGACGAGATCGTCTTGATCGCGCCGCCCCTGATGCTCGGCAGCATGCGCAAGAAGCTGCACAAGGAAGTCAGCGACAAGGTGCAGGCCGAAATTTCCAAGACATTGACCAACCATGCCGTGATCGACATCGAGACCATGCTGCAAGCGGCTTGACGATCCGGCACTCACCGTTCGGCGCGTGCAGCGATTGTGCTGCGCGCCTTTCGTTTTCAGCGCTGTTTGCCACCAAATTCGGCCCTGCGGGTTGCGTCGCCGACACCCTCTCCCCCATAAAGGCAGCGGCCTCGCGCGGTGCACATCCGACATCACGATCTCTGAAAGGCGCTCCATAAACAATGCCGCATGACACGCCCCTCATCGCCACCATCGTTGCCGGTCTGGGGCTGGCTTTCATCTTCGGCGCACTTGCCAACCGTTTCCGCATCCCGCCGCTGGTCGGCTATCTCGTCGCCGGCGTGCTGGTCGGGCCGAACACGCCCGGCTTCGTCGCCGATGCCGGCCTCGCCAACGAACTGGCCGAGATCGGCGTCATCCTTCTGATGTTCGGCGTCGGCCTGCATTTTTCGCTGAAGGACCTGCTCTCCGTCCGCGCCATCGCCGTGCCCGGCGCCATCGTGCAGATCGGTTTTGCCACCGCACTCGGCGCTGGCCTCGCCTGGCTGCTCGGCTGGTCGATGGGCGCCGGGCTGGTCTTCGGCCTAGCGCTGTCCGTCGCATCGACCGTGGTGCTGCTGCGCGCCTTGCAGGAACGGCGGCTGATCGAGACCGAACGCGGCCGCATCGCCGTCGGCTGGCTGATCGTCGAGGACCTGGCCATGGTGCTGGCGCTGGTGCTTTTGCCGGCACTGGCCGGTGTACTCGGTGGCCAGCCGCAAGTAGATGACCATGCGAGCCTCTTCTCGCTGCCTGCCAGCTTCGGCATATGGGGCGTCGTCGGCATCACGCTGGCCAAGGTTGCTGCTTTCGTCGTCGTCATGCTGGTGGTCGGCCGCCGGGTCATTCCATGGATCCTGCACTATGTCGCCCATACCGGGTCGCGCGAACTGTTTCGGCTGGCGGTGCTGGCCATCGCGCTCGGCGTCGCCTTCGGTGCGGCCAAACTGTTCGGCGTCTCGCTGGCGCTTGGCGCCTTCTTTGCCGGCATGATCATGAGCGAATCCGAGCTCAGCCACCGCGCCGCCGAGGAATCGCTGCCGCTGCGCGACGCCTTTTCCGTGCTGTTCTTCGTCTCGGTCGGCATGCTGTTCGATCCGTTCAGCCTGATGAGCAATGGCTGGCCGATCCTGGCGACGCTGGCCATCATCGTCATCGGCAAGTCGCTGGCGGCCTTCGTCATCGTCATCGCCTTCCGCTATCCGCTCGCCACGGCGCTGATGATTTCGGCCAGCCTTGCCCAGATCGGCGAATTCTCCTTCATCCTGGCCGAGCTCGGCGTCGGGCTGAAGCTGCTGCCTGAACAAGGCCGCGACCTGATCCTGGCCGGCGCCATCCTGTCGATCCTGCTCAATCCGCTGATGTTCCTCGCCCTCGACTGGATGAAGCCATGGCTTGACGCGCGTAGCGCCAGGACAACAGCTCCGGAAGAGGCCGGGCCGCTCGGTCCGGCAACCGAGCCGGGCCAGTTGGCTTCGGTTGCGGCAGCGGTCAACGAGGACGCGCCGTCCAAAACAAAACTCACCGGCCACGCCATCCTCATCGGCTATGGCCGTGTCGGCAGCCTGGTTGGTGCCGCTCTGAAACAGGCCGCCCTGCCCTTCCTCGTCGTCGAGGATGCCGACAAGACGTTGGCCAGGCTCAGGGCAGACGGCATCGAAACCGTGTCCGGCAATGCGGCCAATGCCGAAGTGTTCGCCGCCGCCAATCCCGAGGGCGCCAACCGGCTGATCCTGGCCATCCCCAACGCCTTCGAAGCCGGGCAGATCGTGCTCAGGGCACGGGCCGCCAACCCTGGGATCAACGTCATCGCCCGCGCCCATTCCGATGCCGAAGTCGAACATCTCAAGGGGCTCGGCGCCGACACGGTGATCATGGGCGAGCGCGAGATCGCCCGCGGCATTGTCGAGGAAATCCTTGGGCAAAAGCCGGAGGCGGCTGAGCCGTCCGCGGCCTGACTGCGCCCAAGTCTGTCGCAAGCGCGGTCGATCAAGCGACGAATGCCGAGCCGCCGTTCTGCGAGACGCTGTTGAGATACTTTGCCGGCGGCTTGCCAAGCGCCTTCTTGAACATGGTGATGAAGGCCGTGACGGAGCCGTAGCCGAGATCGCCCGAAACCTGCTGCACGCTCGCGCCTGAGGCCAGCTCCCGTATGGCGACGATCAAGTGCAGTTGCTGGCGCCAACGGCCGAAGCTCAACCCTGTTTCCTTCAGCACGAGACGGGCGAGACTGCTCTCGCTGAGCGCGACGCGACTGGCCCACTCCGCCAGTGTGCTGCGGTCGGCAGGGTCTTGCGCCAACGCGTCGGCGATCCGCCGCAAGCGCGGCTCGGCGGAGATCGGCAGATGCAGCTGCTGGACCGACATGCGCGGCAGTTCTGAGAGCAGGATACGGGTCAACAGCTCGTCCCTCGCCTCATCATCGTCCAGGCTATCGGACAGCTCGATGATCAGTTCGCGCAGCAGTGGCGAGATCGAAAGCGTGCAGCACCGGTCCGGCAGATCGGTGGCTCCAGGTTCGATGTAGACGAAGAATATACGGGCATTGGCGGTCGCGATATTGCTGTGCTCCATGCCGCCGGGAATCCACACGCCGCAATGCGGCGGCACCATCCACAAGCCACTGGGAACGCGACAAGTGACGCCGCCGCCTAGCGCGAAGACGAGTTGGCCTTTGCGGTGCCAATGGGCGGGTACCTCCGCTCTGGTCTCGGGGACGTCGACGCGCACGGCAATCGCAGGCGCGGAAAAGTCATCCACATCGAAATTGACCCAGGGATAGCGGAGCGGTTGTCTCATGGTTGACGACTTTTAGCGACTATTTGCCATGATAGCTAAATTCTTTGATCGGGGAAGCCGATAGGGTCCGGCGCATCCACGAACCGGCAGGAAGGTACGACCCCATGCTCGCCCTCGTCATCGCTTCCGATAGCGCCACCGGGCTGAGGCTCGCCGAGGTCGACGAACCCCAGCCGGTCGCGAACGAAGCGCTTGTTTCGGTCCACGCAACCTCGCTGAACCGCGGCGAGTTGCGCCTGCTCACCATACGTCCGAACGGCTGGATACCAGGCCAGGACATCGTTGGAATTGTCGACCGCGCGGCAGAAGATGGCTCCGGGCCAGCCGTCGGCGCCCGAGTTGTGGCTTTGGTCGATGAGGCCGGCTGGGCCGAACGTGTCGCCGTCTCGATCGACCGTCTCGCCGTCCTTCCGGATGAGGTCAGCTTCGGTTCCGCCGCCACGCTTCCTGTCGCTGGCACGACGGCGCTGAGGACTTTGCGCCATGGCGGTGACCTCGCGGGACAGCGCGTCCTGATCACCGGCGCAAGCGGCGCGGTCGGCCGTTTCCAGATCCAGATCGCCCGCAAGCAAGGCGCTTCGGTGACCGCGGTCGCCGCCGCCCGGCATGCCGAGGATCTCCGCGGCCTGGGAGCCGGGCAGGTCGTCGAGTCGATCGAGCGGGCTGAGGGGCCGTTCTCGCTGATTACCGAGTCGGTCGGCGGCGAAAGCCTCGCACACGCAATCGAACGTGTCGCACCCGGCGGGACCATCGTTATGTTCGGTTCGAGCAGTGGCGAACTCACGCCTGTTGGATTCCGCCAGTTCGTTCCCGGTCACGAGGGGGCGAGGCTTCAGACCTTCGCCTACTATACGTCCGGTCCAGCCATAGGGGCCGACATCGCCTCGCTACTCGCTTTGGTCGCGGCTGGCTGGCTGGAAACCCGCGTGGCCCTGACCGTGCCGTGGACGGACATCGCCGAAGCCCTGGACGCCCTGCGACAGCGCAGCTTCAGCGGCAAGGCTGTCCTCACCATAGCCGGCTGAGCTGCCTCCAGCCTGAAGTCAGCCGCTCACACGTGCTGGCCGCCATTGATGTGGATTTCCGAGCCCGTCACATAGGACGCCTGCTGCGAGCACAGGAAGAAGATGATGTCGGCGACTTCGGCCGTGGTGCCCAGCCGCCGCAGCGGTATGGTCTCGACGATCTTGTCGGTGCCCGGCGACAGGATCGCGGTGTCGATTTCGCCGGGCGCTATGGCGTTGACGCGGATGCCGTGCGGGCCGAAATCATGCGCCATTTCGCGCGTCAGCGAGCCGAGTGCGGCCTTCGAGGTCGCATAGGCCGTACCGGCGAAAGGATGCACGCGGGTACCGGCGATCGAGGTGACATTGACGATCGAGCCTTTCGCTGCGGCAAGCTCCTTGAAGAGGCCACGCGCGAGCATGATCGGCGCGAAGAAATTGACCTGGAACACGTCGCGCCAGACATGCATCGGCGTGTCGATCGAATTCATGCGGCTGTTGCCGTCCTTGAGCTTCGGCGAAATGCCGGCATTGTTGACCAGCGCGTGCAACTGGCCGCCATGCGCTTCCAGCCGATGGCGGATTTCCGAGACGGCGATGCCGACATCCTCCTGATCGGCGAGATCGACCTTGATATGGTCTTCCGGACCGGCCGGCCACGGACAATCCTCGGCAAAGGCCTGGCGCGAGCAGGTGATGACCCGCCAGCCCTCGCGCGAAAAGCGCTTGACCGTGGCATGGCCGATGCCGCGGCTGGCGCCGGTCAGCACGATGGTTTTTCTGGTGTCGGTCTCGGCCATGTCGCTGTCTCCAGCCGGACATGTAGCGGAAGGCGATTGCGGTGGCGAGGGGTCGCTTAGCCACCGCTGAGAATGTCGAGGATCGACGTCTGCCGTTTCTTGGTTGGGCCGCCGACATTGCCGGGCGGCACCGGGTGCTTGATCGAAGCGGTAGTGCCCTCGTCGCCCGGCATCGCCAGCCCATCGGCATCGACCGTTTCGGCCGGCCGCGGCGCGCGCGTCGGCGCAGGCGCCTGGGCGACCGGCACAGCCGCCCGTGGCGCCGGCGCGGATTGGCCGACGGACGCCGGCGGCACCGGTGCCGGCTGTGCTGGACCGGATGACGGCATTTCGTCCTGTACGATCGTATCGGCCGGCGTTGACTTCCAGGTTCCGGGCAATGGCCGCACCGGCACGCCCTCATGTGCTGCGACCATGAACTCATGCCAGGCCTGAGCCGGCAGCGCGCCGCCGGTGACCTTCTTCATCGGACTGCCGTCATCATTGCCGAACCACACGCCGGTGGTGAGATTGGCGGTGTAGCCGACAAACCAGGCGTCGCGCGAATTCTGGCTGGTGCCGGTCTTGCCGGCAGCCGGCCAGGCGAAAGCCGCCTTCTTCGCCGTGCCCGTCTCGACCGTGCCGGTCATCATCGAGTTCATCATGCCGACGATCTCCGTCTTGACGACGCGCGGTGCACTGCCGCCATTGTCGTCAAACAGCACCTTACCCTCGGTGGTCGTCACCCGACGGATGAAATGGATGTCCGGCTTGTAGCCGCCATTGGCGAAAGGCACATAGGCCGAGGTCAATTCCAGCGGCGTCACCTCGGAGGTGCCGAGCGCGATCGAGGTGTTGGCGATCAGGTCGGACTGGATGCCCATGCGGTGCGCCGCCTCGACCACCGCGTCGGGCCCGACTTCCATGGTCAGCTGTGCGGCGACCGAGTTCAGCGATTTCGCCAGTGCGGTCGCCAGCGTCACCTTGCCGAAATACTTGCCGCCGTAATTGTCCGGCGTCCATTTGCCGATCTTGATCGGCGCGTCATTGCGCACGCTATCGGGCGTGCGGCCGGCTTCCAGCGCCGCCATGTAGACGAAAGGCTTGAACGCCGAGCCTGGCTGGCGGCGGGCTTCCGAGGCGCGGTCGAACTGGCTGGTCGAATAATCATAGCCGCCGACCATGGCGCGCACCGCGCCGGAATTGTCGATCGACACCAGCGCGCCCTGGCTGACATTGAGTTTTTTGCCGCTCTCGTCGATCAGCCGGCGGATCGATTGTTCGGCGAGCTTCTGCAGGTTCAGGTCGACCGTGGTGTTGACGACGATGTCGCCGCGCACGGCGCCGATCAGGTCGGGCAGTTCTTCCATGATGGTGTCGGCGACGTAGTTTTCCGAACCGGTCCAGTAGGAGGGCGAGCGCGTCGCCGGCGCGCTCATCGCAAACGCCAGCTCCTTGGCGCTGATCTTGCCCTCGTCGCGCATGGCGGCGAGCACCAGCTGCGAGCGCTCCTCGGCCGCTTTCGGGTCTCGCGCCGGCGACAGCCGCGACGGCGCCTTCAACAGGCCGGCGAGAAGGGCTGCTTCCGAGAGCGTGACATCGCGCGCGCTCTTGCCGAAATAGCGGCGCGAGGCCGCTTCGACGCCATAGGCGCCCGAGCCGAAATAGACCCGGTTGAGGTACATTTCGAGGATCTGGTCCTTGGTATGCTTGTGCTCCAGCCACAGCGACAGCAGCACCTCCTGCACCTTGCGTTCGAGCGTGCGGTCCGGCGTCAGGAACAGGTTCTTGGCCAGCTGCTGGGTCAGCGTCGAGCCGCCCTGTGAGAAATGGCCGCCGAGAACATTGGTCACCATGGCGCGCGAAAGACCGATCGGGTCGATGCCGAAATGCGAATAGAAGCGGCGGTCCTCGATGGCGATGACGGCTTCGGGGATGTAGGGCGACATTTCGTGCAGGCCGACAGCCTCGCCGCCGCTCATGCCGCGATTGGCCAGCAATTGGCCGTCGACGGAAACGATCTTGATGTTGGGGGCGCGGTCAGGGATCGACCAGGTGGTGGCCGCCGGCATTTTGGCGCCGTAATAGACGACGATGCCGGCCACAGCGATGCCGCCCCAGATGGCCATCACGAAGCACCAGTAGAACAACCGGGCAAGCACCCCGAACAGGCCGCGCCGGCTTCGGCCGCGACCCCGGCGCGACGATTTCGCCTTGGCGGATTTACGTCCTGCAGAGGATTTGCGGCTGCTCGGCACGACGCGATCCTCCTCGCTCACCGAAAAACCGGCCGGGGATTTCGCCCGTGGCGTTCCCTCGAAGCTGGGTTCGATGCGGCTGTCTTTGCGGTTCGCCATGCGCTGCGCTGTCTGTCCCGATGACTATGGCGTTCGGGTTGAAGAGTAGATGCGGCAGTTTAAAGGCGCGTTAAGTTGGCTCAGCCTGGCCAAACAGGGTCAGATCGGCGCGAACGCCACATCCGGCGCATCGGCGCCAGCCGCTTGCCGCAGCAAGGCGCCGAGTGGTTCGCGCCGGTCGACCTGCGGCTGCTTCCACTGCGAAGCGTTGCCGACATGCAGCCAGCCGTCGATCTCCTTGAAGAAGCCGTCATAGAGGCTGCGGCCGGCTCCGAAGCGGTGCCATTTCTTTTCGGCGAACCGGATCTGGCGCGGATCGGCCGAGCGGTAAAGTCGCGGCCAGTTGCCGCCGCCGGCATCCATGTGGAATTTGCCGCTCGGCGCAAAATCCAGGCGCCGCCGCAGCACACTTCCGTCATAGAAACAGAAACCCGGCCACAGGAACCAGCCGCCCGGTGTCGGCGTATCGCGGCGCGGATAGCCGTAGAGAATTTTGCCCTGCATCCGCTCGCGAATGGAAAACGTCTCGGTGGGAAAGATATCGTGGTCGATGAAGCCGAACCGCAGCGGCCGGACCTTTCTGACGAAATTGCGGATGATCCAGTTCAGCGCGAGACCATGAGAGGCGCTGACATACAGTTTGTTTCTGGGCAGGCCGACATAGGGGACACGCTGTCGCTGGCATAGATCGGCGATGGCCAGCCTGGCCTCGTCATTGCTGCTGTTGTCGAAGACGATATAACCGTCGTGCTCGGCCAGGTGCCGGCGCACCAGATAGATCTGCCATTCGATCACGTCTGGCCGGTTGAACGCCACCGTGGCGACCATGGTATCCGAGAACGCCGCCTGCCGGACATGCAATGCGCTTGACGCCGGCGGCTTTCTTAGGAATCGAAACACCCGCAGCCGGTCGCGAATGCCGGTGGTGAACTTGGGCTGAGGGTTGAACCTCAGCCAATCCTCGACGGACATCTTGATCTCGTCGTCGTCCGGCCCTGTCGCGTCGTCGAGGATCAGATCACGCTCCGCAGCATGCGCTCAGTTCTGCTGGATCGAAATGCCCTTGTCGTCGATCTTGAGTTCCACGCCTTTCGGCCTGGTTTGTTCGCGATAGACGTAGATGCCGAGTGCAATGACCACGACAATGAGCGCGCCAATGATGAGATAGAGCGTATTCTGTTTCATGGCGCGCCCTTTTTGGAGCAATTCCAGGAAAAGTGTGAGGCGGTTTTCCTCAGGAATTGCGTTCAATAAAAAGTTCGAGCCTCACGCTCGCTTCAAGACCTTGACCAGCAGCAACAGGATGACGGCGCCGATCGTGGCGTTGATGATGGAGCCGAGAATGCCGCCGCCGATGGCGAAGCCGAGCCTCGGGAAAAGCCAGCCGGCGATGAACGCACCGACGATGCCGACGATGATGTTGCCGATCAGGCCGAAACCGAAGCCTGAGACGATGAGGCCGGCGAGCCAGCCGGCAATAGCACCGATGATTATGAAGACGAGCAGGCTTTCGATACCCATAGCGAGTTCCTCCGCAAGGATGAGGCGACGGAGCGAAGGCTCCGAATCGGCCTCGATTTCAACGGCTTCAGGCTATTCGAAAGCAGCTGGTCCCGCCAGCGGCGGCGTCACTCGTCGTCATCGTCGCTAGAAGCAGGCCGCCAGCTGGTCGGCTCGACCTTCTTCTGTGTGTTGCTGTCGACATAGACCCACCAGCCATCGTCGCGATATTGCGCGGGAGATTCGTTGATCACGCCGTCGCTGTCTTTCCATTGGACAGTGATCTTGGAGCCGTCCATTGGCGCGGTGGAGATCGGCTTGCGGTCTGTCATGTCATCCCTCTTTGAGCCGACAGAACGCAGCGGTTAGCGTCCTGGTTCCCGCTAAAGCCATCAGCTGTGGGCGAAAATATCTTCCTCGCCCCAGCCCATCAGGTCGAGCTTGGCACGCGTCGGCAGGAAGCGGAAGCAGGCGTCGGCTTCCCTGGTCCGGTTCTCGCGCGCCAGCCGCCCGGCCAGCACGTCGCGCAGCCGGTGCAGATAGAGCACGTCGGACGCGGCATATTCGAGCTGTTCGGGCGACAGTGTCTCGGCCGCCCAATCCGACGATTGCTGGACCTTCGACAGGCTGACGCCCAGAAGTTCGTTGCAGATGTCCTTCAGCCCGTGCCGGTCGGTGTAGGTGCGCGTCAGCCGCGAGGCGATCTTGGTGCAGAACACCGGTTCGGCCATGACACCGAAAGCGTTGTAGAGCACGGCGATGTCGAAACGGCCGAAATGGAACAGCTTGGTGATGCCGCGATTCCTGAGCAGGCTGACGAGGTTCGGCGCCTTCTTCTGGCCGGGCGCGATCTGGATGACGTCGGCCGTGCCGTCGCCCGGCGAAATCTGCACCACGCAAAGCCGGTCGCGATGCGGGTTCAGCCCCAGCGTCTCGGTGTCGATGGCCACCGCCCCGACATTGTAGTGCGAGAGGTCGGGCAGGTCATTTTTGTGGAAACGGATGTCGGCCATTGTCTTCTCCGGTCGCGGCGTGCTCCGTCCTCGCCGCGATGTGATGAAAAATCAACAGAAACTTGTCTTTTGGCCCCTCTCAGCGCGTCAACGCATCGAGAATGCGCGCCCAGGAGCGCTGTCCCTTGTGGAAGGAGGTCAGCTCGTATTTCTCGTTGGGCGAATGGATGCGGTCGTCGTCGAGGCCGAAGCCGACCAGCAGGGATTCGATGCCGAGATAGGTCTGGAAATCGCCGACCACCGGGATCGAGCCGCCACCACCGGTGGTGACCGCCTGTTTCGCCCATTCGTCGGAGAGCGCGTCCTTGGCCTTGGCCAGGAACGGCGAGTCGTAGGAAAGCTGGATCGCCGGCGAGCCGCCATGCGGGTGGAATTCGACCGAGCAGTCGGCCGGAATGCGCTCCCTGACGAAGGCTTCGAAAGCAGCGCGGATCTTCTCGGGATTCTGCTTGTGGACGAGGCGGAACGACACCTTCGCCGAGGCTTCCGCGGCGATCACCGTCTTGAAGCCCTTGCCGGTGTAGCCGCCGATGATGCCGTTGAACTCGGCGGTCGGCCGTGCCCAGGTCAGTTCGAGCACCGAGCGGCCCTTTTCGCCGGATGGGATCGACAGGCCAACAGGCCCAAGGAAGGTTTCGGCCGTCTCGCCAAGCGTCTCCCAGGATTTCAGGATCTGCGACGGCGTCTCCTCGACGCCGTCATAGAAGCCGGGAATGGTGATGTGGCCATCCTTGTCATGGATGTCGGCCAGGATTTTCGCCAGGATGCGGATCGGATTGGCGGCGGCACCACCGTAGAGCCCGGAATGCAGGTCGCGATCGGCGGCCTTGACGGTGATCTCCTCGCCGACCATGCCGCGCAGCGAGACGCAGATCGACGGTGTCTCGCGGTCCCACATGCCGGTGTCGCAGACCAGCGCGAAATCAGTCTTGAGCTCGGCCTTGTTGGCATCGAGGAAAGGCTTCAGCGACGGCGAGCCGGACTCCTCTTCGCCCTCGAACAGGATGGTGACGCGGCACGGCAGATTGCCATGCACCTGCTTCCAGGCGCGGCAGGCCTCGACAAAGGTCATCAGCTGCCCCTTGTCGTCGGCCGAACCACGACCGGTGATCACCTTGTGGCCGGGCGCGATCTCTTTCACCGCGGGTGCGAACGGGTCGTTTTCCCAGAGCTCAATCGGGTCGACCGGCTGCACGTCGTAATGGCCATAGAACAGCACATGCGGCGAGCCGGCAGGCCCGTCATGATGCGCAACCACCATCGGATGCCCGGGTGTGTCGCGCACGCTGGCGTCGAACCCGATCAGCTTGAGCTCCGCCACCAGCCATTCCGCGGCCTTGCGACAGTCGGCGGCATAGGCCGGATCGGTTGAGATCGACTTGATCCTGAGCAGGCCAAACAGCCGCTCCAGGCTCTGGTCGAAATTGGTGTCGAGACGGTCGAGGACGGGGGAAACTGCGGACATCGGGTCAAGCCTTTCGATTCTGAGCGGCAACCCTAACGGCGCGTCTCCAGAACGAAAAGCCCGCGATCATTGGACCACGGGCCACAAACAGCTGTCGCAAGGCAAAAAAATGCCGCCGTGGTGGAGGGGGAACCACGGCGGCGTTTTACTCGAAACGATGCGGCAGCCCGGAGAGGGGGATAGGCTGCCGCAAGTGTCCGGGATAGGCGGGGGACGGGCCTTGCTCCGGACTCGGCGAAAACTGCCGATGCGCTTTATTTGTGTCTTCGAACGTGGCGTTTCAAGGGCGCCAAAATTACACTTTTGTAACATGTGCGTGAGCCAACCACTCTGTCAGGGTGTTGCTGGAACCACTGGTTGAAGCCGCCTTTGCCATGGACCGCAGCATCATGCCGCGCTATCCCTGCCGGCATGAAAAAAGGCGATCATCTCTTCCTTATCGACGGCTCCGGCTACATTTTCCGTGCCTATCACGCGCTGCCGCCGCTGACCCGCAAATCCGACGGTCTGCCGGTCGGGGCCGTTTCCGGCTTCTGCAACATGCTGTGGAAGCTGATGCTGGATGCCCGCAACACCGATGTCGGTGTGGTGCCGACGCATTTTGCGGTCATTTTCGACTATTCGTCGAAAACCTTCCGCAACGAGCTCTACCCCGAATACAAGGCCAACCGCTCGGCGCCGCCCGAAGACCTGATCCCGCAATTCGGCCTTATCCGCCAGGCGACCAAGGCCTTCAACCTGCCCTGCATCGAGATGGAAGGCTTCGAGGCCGACGATCTCATCGCCACCTATTGCCGCCTCGCCAGCGAAGCCGGCGGCGACGCCACCATCATCTCCTCCGACAAGGATCTGATGCAGTTGGTCGGCCCCACGGTCGGCATGTACGACCCGATGAAGGACCGCCAGATCGGCGTTCCCGAAGTCGTGGAGAAATGGGGCGTGCCGCCGGAAAAGATGATCGACCTGCAGGCGCTGACCGGCGATTCCGTCGACAATGTGCCGGGCGTGCCGGGCATCGGGCCGAAAACGGCAGCGCAATTGCTCGAACAGTTCGGCGACCTCGACGCGCTGCTCGCCCGCGCCGGCGAGATCAAGCAGGACAAAAGACGCGAATCGATCATCGCCAATGCCGACAAGGCGCGCATTTCGCGCCAGCTGGTGACGCTGAAGAACGACGTTCCGGTGACCGACGGGCTCGACGATTTCGTGCTGCATGAACCCGACGGACCCAAGCTCATCGGCTTCCTCAAGACCATGGAGTTCACCTCGCTGACCCGCCGCGTCGCGGAAGCCACCGCAACCGAGGCCGGCGACGTCCAGGCTGTCGCTGTGACGGTCGAGCGCGCCGATACCGCGCATGGCCCCGATGTCGGGGCGGGAGTGCCTGTCGCCGAAAGCACGGCGGACACCCGGACAGGCAAAGCGGCGGCGGGCACGCCCAGGGCGGAAGCGGCAAAACAAGGCGACACCCCTTCCCTGCTCTCGGCACTTCGCCTAGAAGCAGTCTCCGCGGGCAAGATCGACACCGGCGCCTACGTCGCCATCCGCGACACCGCCACGCTGAAGGCCTGGATATCAGAGGCGATGGCCGCCGGCATCCTCGCCTTCGAGACCGAGACCACCTCGCCCGATCCGATGCAGGCCGAGCTCATCGGCCTGGCGATCGCCACCGCGCCCGGCCGCGCTGCCTATGTGCCGCTGACCCACAAGAGCGGCAACGGTGATCTGCTCGGCGGCGGTGCGCTCGACAATCAGGTCCCGATCCGCGAGGCGCTCGCCCTGTTGAAGCCTCTGCTGGAAGACAGATCGGTTCTCAAGATCGCGCAGGAGCTGAAATCCGGCCTTGTCGTCATGAGCCGCCACGGCATCGATATCGCGCCCTTCGACGACACCATGCTGATTTCCTATGTGCTCGACGCCGGCACCGGCCACCACACTTTGTCGTCTCTTGCCGACAAATGGCTTGGCCACGCGACCACACCACTCAAGGACCTCGCAGGCTCCGGCAGAAGCTCGGTCGGTTTCGAGCAGGTCGATATCGACAGGGCAACCGCCTACGCCGCCGGCCACGCTGACGTGACGCTCAGGCTCTGGCAGGTGCTGAAGCCGCGGCTCGCCGCCAAGGGGCTGGTCTCGGTCTATGAGCGGCTGGAGCGGCCGCTGGTGCCGGTGCTGGCCAGGATGGAGCAGCGCGGCATTTCTGTTGACCGGCAGATCCTGTCGCGGCTGTCCGGCGAACTTGCGCAAGGTGCCGCCCGGCTGGAGGAGGAAATCTACCAGCTCGTCGGCGAGCGCATCAACATCGGTTCGCCCAAGCAGCTCGGCGACATATTGTTCGGACGCATGGGCCTGCCCGGCGGATCGAAGACCAAGACCGGGCAATGGTCGACCTCGGCGCAGCTTCTGGAAGACCTCGCCGCCGAAGGCCACGAACTGCCGCGCAAGATCGTCGACTGGCGCCAGCTCACCAAACTGAAATCGACCTACACCGACGCGCTGCCCGGCTTCATCCATCCCGACAGCAAACGCGTCCACACCTCCTACGCGCTTGCCGCGACGACGACGGGCCGGCTGTCGTCCTCCGATCCCAATTTGCAGAACATCCCCGTGCGAACGGCCGAAGGGCGCAAGATCAGGACGGCCTTCATCGCCGACAAGGGCAACAAGCTGGTCTCGGCCGACTACAGCCAGATCGAATTGCGCGTGCTCGCCCATGTCGCCGAGATCCCGCAGCTCAAGCAGGCCTTCGCCGATGGCGCCGACATCCATGCCATCACCGCGTCGGAAATGTTCAACGTGCCGGTCGAAGGCATGCCCGGCGAGATACGCCGCCGCGCCAAGGCGATCAATTTCGGCATCATCTACGGCATTTCCGCCTTCGGTCTCGCCAACCAGCTGTCGATCCCGCGCGATGAGGCCGGCGCCTACATCAAGAAATATTTCGAGCGCTTCCCGGGCATTCGCGATTACATCGAGGCGACCAAGGCCTATGCCCGCGAACACGGCTTCGTCGAAACCATCTTCGGCCGCCGCATCCATTATCCGGAGATCAGATCGTCAAACCCCTCGATCCGCGCCTTCAACGAACGCGCCTCGATCAACGCGCGCCTGCAAGGCACTGCTGCCGACATCATCCGTCGCGCCATGGTCCACATGGAGGATGCGCTGGACAAGGCCGGGCTCTCGGCCCGCATGCTGCTGCAGGTGCATGACGAGCTGATTTTTGAGACGGTGGAAGCGGAAGTCGAGGCGACGATCCCGGTCGTGCGCCGTGTGATGGAGAATGCACCGATGCCGGCGGTTTCGATGTCGGTGCCGCTGCATGTCGATGCGCGCGCCGCCAACAACTGGGACGAGGCCCACTAACCAGGTTTCAGGCGGCTTCGGCCAGGCACTTGGCGCAGGTGCCGCGGAACTCGATCACCGCTTTCTTGGCGGCGAAGCCCGTGGACCGTACCCATTCGTCCAGCCGGTGTCCGACATCATGGTCGGAGAATTCGGTCACCTGCCCGCAGGTGTCGCAAATGGCGAAGGCGGTCATCGAATGGCTGTGATCGTGCGGCTCGGCACAGGCGACGAAGGAGTTGAGGCTTTCGAGCCTGTGCACAAAGCCGGACTTCACCAGCGTGTCGAGCGCGCGGTAGACCTGCAGCGGCGCGCGAAAGCCGCGTTCGCGCAGCTGGTCGAGCAATGTATAGGCGCTGAGCGGCCCGCTGGCAGCCTCGAGCTTTTCGAGCACGCACAGCTGGTTCTTCGTCAGCACATCCCTTGCGGCCATGATCCTGTTTCCAACCCGTCTGCGCCGTTGGCAGTCTATTTCTGTGTACGAATGGTCCTGTGCCATTCAGATAGCGACGAACCGTCATTTTTGCTACTGTTTCTGGCTGACAAAGACGATATCGGCGCCTTCTCGGCTGGAAAGTCCCAATTACGAGACGGTTCGCCGCACAACATTCAAAATGCTGACAAAATCCTCGACGAGGGTCGCGGCGCTTGGAAATTCGATCGGGCTTGGGGAAGCAATGATGATCAAATTGACACGACGGACGCTGCTTGTCGGCGCGTCCGCGCTGACGGTTGCCGGCACGCTATCGTTCCGCGCCTTGGCCGCCTCGCGCACCTACCATGCGCTGCTGGTCGCTTGCACCGACTACCCGAACCTGCCGCAGAAGAACTGGCTGATCGGACCCAAGAACGATGCCGGTCTGGTGCGTGACTATCTCTTGAAGAACACACCCGGCGGGGTGAAATTTGCCGCCGAAAACGTAACGTTGCTCGCCAAGGATGTCGAGGGCGCCAACGGCTTGCCGACGCACGCGGCAATCAAGGCCGCACTTGCCGATCTCGCCACCAAGGTACAGCGCGACGATTTCGTCTATCTGCATCTGTCCGGCCATGGCGCCCAGCAACCCGAGGCGAAGAAGGGCGACGAGACCGACGGCCTCGACGAGATTTTCCTGCCGGTCGACATCGACAAATGGGTCAAGCGCGAAGAGGGCGTGCCGAATGCGCTGGTCGACAACGAGGTTGGCACAGCACTCGACGCCATCCGCGACAAGGGCGCTTTCGTCTGGGTCGTGTTCGACTGTTGCCACTCCGGCACGGCGACGCGCGCCGCCGAGGTCGACGACGAGATGGAGCGCAAGGTCGAGTTCGCCGATCTGGTCGGTGGCGACGCGGCGGCGAAGGCCGCGGCGGTGAAGAGCTATGACGACATAACCGCAGGCGCATCGCGCGGCTTCGACGAGAACGGCGCCCGCAAGCCTGCCTTCAACCTGACCCCGACCGGCGGCGAGCCGATCACCAAGGGCAAGCTGGTGGCCTTCTATGCGGCGCAGACGGTCGAGACGACGCCTGAGATGCCGTTGCCCAAGGGCACCGCCGATGCGCCGCGCTTCGGCCTGTTCACCTTCACCATCCTGTCGAAACTGGCCGAGAACCCTGATGTCACCTACCGCCAGCTCGGCCAGGCCGTGCTGCAGCAATACTCGGCCGACAGCCGCACGCGGCCGACGCCGCTGTTCGAAGGCGAACTCGACGCGCGCGTCTTCGGCACCGACAAGACCGATGCGGTCATGCAGTGGCCTGTCGTGATCAAGGATGACGAGGCGACGATCGGCGCCGGACTGCTGCACCGACTCACCCCCGGCAGCAAACTCGCCCTCCTACCCTCGGCGCTGTCGCAGCTCTCCGATGCGCTCGGCTATATGGAAGTACAGTCGGCGAAAAACCTGGAAAGCCGCGTCAAGCCGGTCGAGTTCGACAACAAGCCGGCGCTGAAGCTGGCGGACATTCCTGCCAACGCCTACGCGCGGCTGGCCGAACTCGCCGTCGACTACAAGCTCGTGGTGGCGCGGCCGGCAGCGACCGACGGGCTCGCCAAGGAAACCGCGCTCGTCAATGCGGTTCTCGATGAGCTGGCGGCAAAGGAGAATTCAGGCTTCCGCATCGCGCCGGTCGAGCCCGGCAAGAGCGCCGACCTGCGGCTCGCGGTGCTGCGCGAAAATGCCATTGCCGGCGCCGCCAACGACGCCACCGACAAGCCGGCGCTGTGGTTCCTCACGCCTTCGGGAGACGTGTCGCTAAAGGACGGCAGCAAGCCGCCGCTGATCATCATCCATCCGGACGATCGCGAGAAGCTGGTCGACGCAACCGCCAAGAACCTGACGACGATCTTCCGCGCCACCGGCCTGTCGCGGCTCGCCGCTGCGTCCGACTATCGGCCGGAAGAGGTCAGCGTCGAATTCCAGATCAAACGCAAGGACAGCGACGCGCTGGAGCCGCTGCAGGCTTCGACCGTGCCGCGCGTCTCCCCCGGCGACCAGGTGCATGTCCTGGCTCGCAACGAATCGGACGCCTATGTCGACATCAATGTGCTCTATGTCGGCAGCGACTATTCGATCACCCATATCGTCGCCGAGCGGTTGGCTCCCGCCAACGGGTCGCCGGACGCCGGCTTGAAGGAAGGCCTGCTAGCCTTCACCGACACCAGCTTCGGCATGGAGCGGATGATCGCCGTGCTGACCGAGGCGCCGCCGCAGAGCGAGAAGGAGGATCTGAGCTTCCTCGCGCAGGACGGCGTGCCGTCGGCGACCCGCGCGGTCGGCGGGCAAGGCTTCTCCGCCATGCTGACCGACATCGGCATGGCGCCGGCGACGCGCTCGGTGATGAAGCTTGCCGACAAGAGCGGCCCGAAGGGCGCGGTGATGATTTTCCCGATGGAGACGGTGCCGCGCAGCTGAACCGGACCAGACGGGCCCTGACTGGCATTGCCGTGACGGCCCTTGCGCGGGCATGATATGTGAACATTCGCGGCCCCGGCGCGACGGGCCGGACGAAACAGAACGAGGACATTCGTGAGTATCCCAGTGTTTTCCTGGCGCGGAACAGCCATCGGCCTCATTGCCGGGTTGTTCGTCACCAGTGCTTCGGCGGATGAGGCCTGCGGCCTGTGCGCCAAGCAGATCATCACCAATTCCGAGCTGGCAACCTGCTTTCTCGACCAGTACGACCAGATCGCCAAGACCGGCAACGGCGCCGTCGTGGTCGATTTGAGCAACTGCGCCTCGCGCGGCGTGGTCGAGGCCTTGCCGTCGCCAAACAAGGCGCCGGCAGAGCCGGACGTGCAGTTCATGATTTCACGCACGCAGCTCGATTGCCTGAAGAAAAAACTGGAAGCGCCCGGCGTCGTGCTGGACCCGACCGCCACCATCGAACTGGACAGCTGCGGATGAAAAAGCCGGGGGGCAACGCAACACAGCAGGCGCTGACGGCGCAAGCGCCGGCAGCGAACAAGAAGCCGGAGACCTTGCCGGAAACCACCGAAGGCTTTCCGTGGATGAGCGCCCATGAGATCAAGAAGGAATCGAACCCCTTCACCGATCGCGACTGGCGCATGCTGGTCTATGCCTGGGCGGGGTTGGCCGTGCGCCTGGCGATCATCTTCACCCTGGCCTTTTCGGTCTTTCAGTTTCTCGCCAACCAGGACCAGAAGCGTGTCGAGCAGACGATGTCGTTGGTCGAGCTTTGGGAAAGCAAGGACTTCCATGAGGCGCAACGGGCGCTCAAGGAGCGGCTGGCGGCACTCAATGCCAAATACGACAATCTGCTGGGCGCCAATCCGACGCCGACCGAGGAACAGGTGTTCAGGCAGCGCATCGGCATCGAGGCGATGACGGAAACTGGCGGCACCATGCCACTGGCCGATTTCAGCGACAATTTTGATCGCGTCGTCTATTTCCTCAACCGCCTCTCCATCTGCGTCGATGGCAAACTGTGCTCGCGCGAAGTGGCTGACGCTTATTTCCGCGACTATGCGGTTTCCTTCTGGAGCTATTTTGCCGGCTATATAGAGAAGGAACGCAAGGCCGGTTCTTCCAACTTTGCCGCGGCGATCGAGACCTATGTGCGCCAGGGGCCGCCTCCGGCTCAGTCCAAATAGCGGCCGCACATCATGCCGGGCCGCTCAACCCTTATGCGTGCTCTCTGCTGGCTGGCCGTAGCAGGCACCCTTATGGTGGCGCCGGCCGCCCACGCCGAAGACGCGCCGGATTTCCATCTCGATCTCAACACCGGCGGCCACAGCGCGCAGGTCAACGACCTTGCCTTCACGCCGGATGGCCAGGAACTGGTCTCGGCGTCGAACGACAAGACGATTCGCATCTGGGACTGGCAAAGCGGGGTGAGCCTGCGCACCATTCGCGGCTATCTCGGGCAAGGCAGCGACGGCAAGATCTTTGCGGTCGCTGTGTCGCCGGACGGCAAGTCCATCGCCGCCGGCGGCTATTTCGGCGCCAGCCTCGGCGACAAGCCGCCCTATGGCGATATCAGGCTGTTCGATTTCGCCACCGGCAAGATCAAGGCGGTTCTGAAGGCCGCCGACTATGCGATCTATGACCTCGCCTTCTCCCCAGATGGAAACACCCTGGCAGCCGGCGGCGCCGACGGCTTCGTCTATCTGTGGCGGGCAGATGGGACATCGGCGACCGGCTGGACGCTGGGCAGCAAACTCGATGCCGATTCCTGGCATATCGACAAGCTGGCCTTCGCCGCCTCGGGAACCCGTCTGGCGGCGACAACCACCGACAACGGCATCCGGCTCTGGGATGTCGCCAAGGGCGAGGAGATCACCTTGCCCGCCGAGGCCGAAGCGTTGCGGGACATCAGCGTCGCCGCGCTCGCGGTGTCGCAGGACGGCAGCCTGTTCGCCACCGGCGACAAGGACGGGCTGGTGCAGCTCTGGCGCGCCGCCGACGGCACGCTCGTCCGCGCCATGCCGAAGCAGGATTTCCTCATCGGCTCGCTGACCTTTGCTTCGGGATCGCGGCTGGTCGCTTCCTGCGGCTATCGCTGTGCCGACAAGCATCGCTCCATCGTCTGGAACACCGACAGCGGCGCGGTCGAGCGCGACTATAGCGGCCATGACGGCACCGTCTTCGCCAGCGCCGCCAATGCCGACGGCTCGCTGGTGGCGACCGCCGGCGGCACCCGCAACGCCATCCAGGTCTGGTACCCCGCGACCGGCGAGCGCAAGGTGCTGCTGCAGGGCGCCGGCGAACCGGTGACCGCGGTCGGCATCGACGCGACGAACGGCGTCATCGCCTGGGGCAATGCCAACCCCTGCCCCGAGCGCGTCTCCTGCCCGGAACGGCAGGGCGGGCTCGACAAGATGCTGGCATTGCCGACGGCGGAGCGTTTCTTCGACAACCCGCAACCGGCGGCCGGACAGGACGCCTATGCGCGGGCGGCTCTGGATGACGGCCAATGGTCACTTCGCGCCGCGCCGGGCGGCAAGGACGGGCTCGAAAATGCGGTGCTGGAAATCGCCAACGGCGGCAAGGTCGCGCGCAGCATCGAAAACGACGCCACCAACGGCTTCGTCCATTCGGCCTACACGCTGATCGAAAACGGGCTTGGCCTGATCACCGGCGGCAATGACGGAACGCTGCTTGAATACAGAACCGCGACCGCCGGGATCTCCGGCGAATTCACCGGCCACAGCGGCGAGATCAACGCCATGGCCGTGTCGGAGGATGCCGGCCTGCTGGTCACCGGCAGCGCCGACCAGACCTTGCGGCTGTGGAACCTGAAGACCCACAAACTGATCGTGTCGATGTTCTTTGCCGGCTCAGAGTGGATCGCCTGGATGCCGCAGGGCTATTATTATTCGTCGGATGAGGGCGACAAGCTGGTGGGATGGCAGGTCAACCAGGGCCGCGACCACGAGGGCCGCTTCATCAGTGCCGGTCAGCTGAAGAAATATCTGTGGAGCCCGGAAATGGTGCGCCGGGCGATCATTCTGCGCAGCGCCGAACAGGCGGTCGAGGAGATGCGGCCGGGCGTCGATCAGGAACTGCAGAAGCTGCTGCAGCGCAAGCCGCCCGAATTCGGCCTCAAGCTTGCCGCCGACCAGAGCAATGTCCGCGACGGCTATGTCGCCGTCGAGATCACCGGGGCCAGTGAAGCCGGCGCCAATGTCGCCGGTTTCTCGATCCTGTCGAACAGCCGCAATGTTGGCGACGTCACCGCGCGTTCGCTCGACGGCGGCAAAAACACCATCATCGAAGTGCCCGTCGAAAATGGCGAAAACACCATCCGCATCACCGGCACCAACGAATTCGGCTACCTGACCGAGCGCAGCGTGACAGCGCTGGCCAAGAAAACCGAGAAGCTTGCCAACAAGGGCAAGCTCTTCGTCGCCGTCATCGGCGTCGACAAATATCCTTTCCTCACCGAGGCCTGTGCGGGTCACGCCTGCGATCTGCGCTACCCCGTCGACGACGCCACAGAATTCCTCAACGTGATCGCGCAGAAATCGGCGCCTTTGTTCTCCTCGATGGAGACGCTGGTGCTGGTCAACCGCGAAGTCCTGGACGAGGCGCCCGACAGCGGCAAGGATGTGTTCAGGGTCGCCAGCGCCGACAGTGTTCTGGAGCCCGACGCGGACACGATCGACGATCAGCTCGCCGATTTCCTCGACAAGCCCGGCGAGAACGACACCGCCATCATCTTTGTCGCCGGCCACGGCATCAACATCGACGAGGACTATTATTTCATCCCGACCGATGGCCGCAAACAGGACGCCGAGCGCTGGAAGCGGTCGTCGCTGGTCGATTGGTCGGACATCCAGAAGTCTGTCGAACGGGCCAAGGGCATGCGCTTCATGCTGCTCGACACTTGCCATGCCGCCAACGCCTTCAACCCGCGCCTGGAAAAAGATGCGCAAGACGCGCGCATCGTCGTCTTCTCGGCCACCGCCGCCAACAACACCGCCGCCGAACTGCCCGAGCTCGGCCATGGCGTCTTCACCTATTCGGTCCTCGAAGGCCTGCGCGGCAAAGCCAAAACCTCCGACGGCGGCGTGACGCTGTTCGGCCTCGCCGACTACATCTCGCGCGAAGTGGTGCGGCTGACCGCGGCGAAGCAGAGGCCGTTCTATTATGTCGGCGGCGTCGAGAACATCGTCCTGGCTGAGCCATGAGGGGCCGGCGCCGGCGCCAAGACACCCCCCTCTGTCCTGCCGGACATCTCCCCCTCAAGGGGGGAGATTGGCTGTCATTTCCGCTTTCGCCAATTTTCAATGCCGCAAAAGTGGTCGCGAGGTCGAAGCCAGCGATCTCCCCCCTTGAGGGGGAGATGTCCGGCAGGACAGAGGGGGGCGCCTGGGCGCAAGCCTGCATTCTGATGTTTATCCTCGCTCTACTTGTCTTGTCTTCCCTTCCCGCCTTCGCGGCACCCGTCGCCTGCCCGCCGGGCAACGAGAACTTTCCCCAATTCTACGACGACCCCACACTCTTCAACGACGCCATCGCCAAGGTCGCCGATGTCGAACCCTCCAACCAGCGGCTGACCGGCATCACGGTGCCGCACCACCTTCTGACCGCCGATCTTGTCGCGCTCGGGTTCCACGCAGCGTCCGGCTTCCGCTACAAACGCATCGTCATCCTGTCGCCGGACCATTTCCACAAGACGCAGAAACTTTTCGCCACCACGACGCGCGGCTTCGACACCGTGCTTGGCCCGGTCGCGGCCGATGTCGAGGCGGTGCGCCGGCTGGAGACTAACAGCGACATGGTGGAAGAGTCCTGCCTGTTCGCCAAGGAGCATGGCGTGCTGGCAATGCTGCCCTTCCTGCATCACTATTTTCCTGAAGCTGAGATCGTCCCGGTGGCGATGTCTGTGAAGGCGCACCGCGACGACTGGGACCGGCTGGCGGAAGCCCTAAAAGCCATCGTCGACGACGATACGCTGATCGTCGAATCGACCGACTTCTCCCACTATCTGCCGCAGCACGATGCGCGGCGCTTCGACCAGCAGACGCTGAACATCCTCGCCGCCGGCTCGCTCGACGGCATCGCGGCGCTGCGCCAGCCGGATCACGCCGATTCGGTCGGCGCGCTCTATATCCAGACCAAGCTGCAGCGGGCGCTGTTCGGCACCGGTCCGCTGGTCATCGCCAATGAGAATTCGCAAGTGCACACGAGCGATTATGTCGAGCGAACCACCAGCTACATCGTGGCGCTGTTCGGCGCCTTCGGTCCCGGCTTCAACAGCCCGGCTCGGCCGAAAGACAAGATCTATTACTTTGCCGGCGACGTGAATTTCGGCCGCGCCATGCGCAAGATTCTGGTTCGTGACGGCGTCACTGAGCGGATCGTCGACGACATCCTCGCATTGACCCGGTCGCGGCCGTTGATCGTCAACCTCGAAGGCGTCGTCTTGCCCAATGTACCGGAGGCCATCGACGACATGACGCTGGCGATGCCCGAGGGGTTGGCTGTCGACATGCTGAAGAAATTGCATGTCGCCGCTGTCGGCCTCGCCAACAACCACGCCTTCGATCTTGGCCCATCGGGCTATGCCGAGACGTTGCGCGCGCTCGACGCGGCGGGCATTGCGCATTTCGGCCAGGGCGAGACGCTGGCGCTAGCCGATCTCGATCTCGTCGGGCTGACCGATATCGACACCAACGGCTCGAAGAACACCGATCTGCTGACGCCCGCTTTGCTCGACCGGCTGCTGCACGAGAATGCCGAACGGCCGGTGATCGCGTTCGTGCATTGGGGCCGCGAATACAAGACCGAGCCATCGGCGCGCGAAGACATGCTGGCCGACCAGATGCGGCTGCGCGGTGTCACCGCCATCATCGGCGGCCATCCGCATGTGTCGAGTGAGGCGCTCCTGCCGCTCGGCGGCGGCGACGTGGCGGAGGTCTATTCGCTCGGCAATTTCCTCTTCGACCAGAGCGCCGAGCGCTCGTCAGGCTCGATGCTGGAATTGCGCGTCTTCGACCAGGGCACGATCTTTGCCCGGCTCATTCCGCTGCCCAACTATTTCGAGATGGGGCGCAAATAGGCGCCTCCTGGAAACGCAGGAAGCTACCGTTTGCAGGCCGGCATCACCTGAATATCAACATACCCTAGCCGCAGCCCGCCATCTCGCGCGGCAGATAGCAGGCTGCCGGTTCGGTCTTGGTCAGGAACAGCGCCTCCTTCGGCCGAAAATAGAAGAAGGTGACCGGCTTGCTCTCGCGAATGCTGCCGTCGGCGAAGTGGGCGGCGATGCTGAAGCGATGGATCGACGACATCGACGACCACATCTTCAGCCGCGCCGGATAGGCGCTGACATTCTTGTTGCCGCGCACCGGCATGGGGATGGTGTAGTCCTGCTTGCCGATCGGGAATTCGATGTTCTGATAGCGCATCGCTTCCGGCGTGCCGCCGCCACCGTCGCCGCATTCGGCCAATGATTCCGGGATCTCGAACACGACCAGGGTCATCGATATGCGGAACGGCTCGCTCTGCTGTGTGACGTTGCCTTGATCATCCGACCAGGAATAGTCGAACTTGCCGATGGCGTTGACCGTCATTGCCTGGTTGCGGTTGCCGAGATAGTCGGCAACCTCACCGAACTTGATCTTGTTGGTGAGTTGACTGCGGCAGACGTTGAGCGCATCGGCCGACTGGCAGGAAAAGCGTCCGGTCTCGAGGCTCGCCGTATCCACCCCCACCTCGGCGAGCACATTCTTGATCGACACGTCGGCGCCCTCGCCGACAGTGCCGATGTCCTTGGTGAACGTCCGGCTGGGCTCGCCGGTCGGGTTGTCTTCCTCATCGACGGTGGTGAACTGCAATGACATCTTCATGTCCTTGGCTTCGCCCCAGCCATTGTTGAGGATCGAGAAATCCGGCCGGAAGCCGACGCAGCCGAAATGCTCGACCAACGACAGCATCGGCTTGCGGTAGGCGTCGCTGGCGGCAACTTTCATTTCGAGACTGTCGAGCTTGACCTTCGACCGGTCGGTCGTCTTGAGGTCGACCTCGGCGAAGGCCGGCGCATTTTCCCAGTCCATGCCTTCGTAGACATTGCTGGTGGTGATCTGCCCGGCGCCGTTCCAGCTGTTGTTGTATTCGTCCGAGCTCGGGTAGATCGCGATGTCCTCGTCGCGCACCAGATGCTGATACTGCATGTCCGACTGCTGGGTCATGCGCTGGTCGACGGCAATGCCGATCTCGACCTTGTCGGCATCGCCGCCGCCGGCCTGGGCCTTGAGCAGTCCGCCCACCCTGGCGTCGGCCAGCACATCGGGACGCGAGCCGCCAATCTCCTTGCCCATCACCCATTGCGACTCATAGACGGTGCCGCCGGGCAGCCGGGTTCGACCCTTGCCGTTCTTCAGGCCGTCGACAAATGAACCGGCAAAGATTTCACCGGTCTTCGACAGCAAGCGTCCCGCGCCATTCGGCACGCCGGCGACGAAATCGCCTTCATAGCGATTGCCGTCTGCATCGACATGGATGCCGACGCCATCGAGTTCACCGGCGGCCCAACGGCCGTCGAGAATCTCGCCCGAGCGGAGCTCAAATCGGCCCTGCCCATCGGGCCGGCCGTTTTTGATCTCGCCGAAATAGCTGGAGTAGACGGTCTTGGGGTCGTAGCTCGCCGAGCCGCGCACCCGCCAGACCAGTCTGCCCTTGCCGTTGACGGTGCCGTCGGCGGCGATCGTCCGGTCGGGCGACTGACCGGCTGCCGGCTCCCAGACGAAGTCGAGGTCCAGCTCCGGATGGAAGTCCCACACCCGCACGGTTCTGCGCAGCACCGAGCGTGTCTCGCTCTGGTAGAGGATCTGCACCCGCTCGGCCCAGGCGCCGGCCTGCGGCGCGCCGCCTTGATTGGCCAAGGCTGGAAAACATGTCAGCGTTGCCAGCATGGATGCGGCCGCCATCGCCCTGATCGCTGAGATCGTCCCTGCCCGCACCATGCTCTCCAACCCCTTGGAAGCCAGAGCGTAAGCGCCGATGCAAGCCGGCGCAAGAGAGCCGCGCCGGCACAAAAAAACCGGCGGCGGGAATGGCCCGCCGCCGGTTTTCTGGATTGCTGCTTCGCGCCTTTTCGGCGCGAACAACCGTCAGGTTTATTTGTAGAGGCTGTTGATCCACTGCACATTGACGGCGCTGAGGCGCACGGCAGTGTTGGCATCCGGGCTTTCAGCCACGTTCACACCGGTGATGACGCGCTGCTTGGCGCCGTTGTCATAGGCATAGACGGAGCTGCCGCTCGATCCCGGATAGGTGTCGCAGTCGTACTGGAAGTACTCGGCACCGATGTTTTCGGCATGCACTTCGCAAGTCGCCTTCCACATCGTGCCCATCGGCTTGTCGCCGGGATAGCCGACGATGTTGGCGGTGAAGTCGCCAAGATCCTCATAGTTGGCATAGCCGAGCCAGCCGAGATTGGTGCCGACATCCTGCTTCAGCGTGACGATGCCGAGATCCCACGGGATAACCGAGCCGTAGTAGCCCTGGTAGTTGTCGATGAAGCCCTGGATAATGTAGGCGCTTTCATAGGTGAAGGCGCCGAACGGTGCGTCGTCGGCGGTGCTGCCATTGAGCGCCGGCACGAACAGGATGTCGTCGAGCCAGGCCTTGTCTTCATGGCTGTAGAGGCAGTGCGCCGCGGTGAGCACCGTGCGCGGGCCGATCAGCGTCGCCGAGCAGCTGCCATAGCTGCCGCTCTTCGATTTGCCTTCGAGATAGCCGATCGCGGTGAACGGATAGGTCTTGGTGTTCTTGATCTGCTCGCGGTCGTCCGCCCCGAAGACCTGCCGGCCGGCTTCTTCGCCGCCCGTCAGCCCGGAATTGTCGGACTTCTTTCCGTCGGCCGGCGCATTCAGTTCCTTGATGACAAGGTCCCTCAGCGTGTCGCTGGCGTCGACCTTGATGTCCTTGCCATCGGCGGAATGTCCGACGATGCCGTAGGATTTGACTGCCGTTGCCTCGTCGGTCAGCGGCGCTGCACGGCTGGCTTCGTCTTCAGTCAGTTTCGGCGGAGCGATCGGTTTCGCCCGCCCAGGTTTGTAGTCGCCCGATGTTACATCGCGCATGCTTTCGCCGTTGCCGGCATTCGCGGAGCCTGGATCGGCGGCGAAGGCGGGCATCGCCCACATTGCAGTGGAAAGCAATGCGGATAGCAAGATGGTGTTTGTCAGTTTTGTCATGGTGAGACTCTCCCAAAAGTCAGCAAGGAGTGGATCAAAATACAGAAATATTGTCGAGATCGTGGTGGCGCCGAAAATGATATTGGTTAACCGCAACAGCACCGGATTGTTGCTCGCCGCGACCGGCCCAAGGCCCCCGCCAAAAACCGCCGCGCCAGCATAATGCCTAAAATAATCCAACATTGGCAATGACAAATCACTTCCACGTAGCCCGTGGGGGGCTATAGGGTTTTGAGCAGGTTTTGCTCGCGGGCACGATTAGCAAAAGTGGCAGTCGGTATTATGACCGTTCGCGCACCGATCCGTTTTGGTGCATGGTTCGGCCGCCGGTTCACCGCAGCCGATCATGTGCCGGGCTGGCTTGTTCGGGAACGTTCGTCTCAGGAGGTTCAGGTGAAAATCATCCATCGGTCCAGGCCGATCGCGGCAGCAATGTTGCTTGGCGTCGCTGCCATCTTTCCGGTCGTCAACGCAACCCATGCGGCCGACGACGCCGTCAGGCCGGAAGCGGCGGTCTCACCGATGAAAGCGGTGGCTGAGGCCAGGGCAAAAGCCGTGGCTGAGAACCCCGATGGCGCCGACCGCGTCTACGGCGGCAATCAGGCCGAGAAAGGCGCCTATCCGTTCCAGGTGGCGCTGTTGACCACCGACAGGCTGGACCCGAGCCCCGCCTCGCAGCCCAATGCGCAGTTCTGCGGCGGCAGCCTGATCGCACCGCAATGGGTGCTGACGGCGGCGCACTGCCTCAACGACAAGGGCCGGCCGATCTCGCCGGATGTGGTCACCGTGCTGACCGGCGCCACCGATCTCACCGAGGGCAAGCGCTACAAGGTGGTGGAGGTCATCGTCAACGAAGGCTACAGCGAGCAGACTCTGGACAACGACCTTGGTCTGCTGCGGCTCGCCGAACCGGCCGACGCGCCGACCATCAAGATCACCCATGAGGCCACGCCCGATACCGGCAAGACGACGGTCATCGGCTGGGGCAAGATGCAGGACGGAACGTTCCCCACGGCACTGATGGTGGCCGATCTCGATCTCGAGCCGAATGCTGTTTGCAACAGCGGCATCAAGGACATCTATGCGCGTGACTTGAAGGCGGCACTCGACGGTCTCTCCCATCGCATGCGCTATTCGGAAAAGGGCGTCGACGCCGCCGCCAACGCCATTGCCGCAGACATGTCCGATCCGTTGACCAACAACATGATCTGCGCCGGCACCGCCAGCGGCGAGCGCGACGCTTGCAACGGCGACAGCGGCGGACCGTTGTTCGTCACCGGCGCCGGCGGCCCGGTCCAGGTCGGCATCGTCAGTTGGGGTGAAGGCCCGTCGGACGGCACCGCCGCCTGCGGCCACAAGAACGCCTATGGCATCTACACGCGGCTGGCCAACTACACCGGCTGGATCGAGGAAAAAATGAAAACGCAGGCTCCGGCGCCCGCAGCGCCCAAGCCCGGCCTCGGCACCGCCAAAAAGCCTTGAGAGTCAGGCTTGAAAAACGCCGACGGCGGGAAAACCCGCCGTCGCATCGACCGATAATTAGCCGGCTTCTATTCCGCCTACTTCCTCGGCGGGCCTTTGCGCTCCGCCGAAGCCGCCCACAGATTGATGTCGGACTCGCGCGCGTAAGTGTCGATCTCGGCGAGCTCGGCATCGCTGAACTCGAGCACTTTCAGCGCCCCAACACAGTCCTCGACCTGTTCCGGCCGGCTGGCGCCGATCAGCGCCGAGGTCACCCGGCCCTTGCGCAGCACCCAGGCCAGCGCCATCTGCGCCAGCGTCTGGCCGCGGCGGCCGGCGATCGCGTTCAGCGCCTGGATGTTGGCGATGGTCTTGTCGTTGATGAAGGCGGGACGCAGCGACTTGCCCTGTGATGCCCGGCTGCCCTGCGGAATGCCGCCGAGATATTTGTCGGTCAGCATGCCTTGCGCCAGTGGTGAGAACACGATCGAGCCGACACCAAGCCCTTCCAGCGTATCGAGCAACCCGTCTTCCTCGACCCAGCGGTTGAGCATCGAATAGCTTGGCTGATGGATGACGCAAGGCGTGCCGAGCTGCTTCAGGATATCGGCGGCCTCGCGCGTACGCTGCGAATTGTAGGACGAGATGCCGGCGTAGAGTGCCTTGCCCGAGCGCACCGCATGGTCGAGCGCGCCCATCGTTTCTTCCAGCGGCGTATCGGGATCGAAGCGGTGCGAATAGAAGATATCGACATAGTCGAGACCCATCCGCTTCAGGCTCTGGTCGAGGCTGGCCAGCACATATTTGCGTCCGCCCCATTCGCCATAGGGGCCTGCCCACATTTCATAGCCGGCCTTGGTCGAGATGATCAGCTCGTCGCGATAGGCGGCAAAGTCTGTCCGCAGGATCTCGCCGAATGCCGTCTCCGACGAGCCGGGCGGCGGGCCATAATTGTTGGCGAGGTCGAAATGGGTGATGCCGAGATCGAAGGCCTTGCGAACGATCGCCTGCTTGGTCTTGTGCGGCGTGTCGTTGCCGAAATTGTGCCACAGCCCGAGCGAGATCGCCGGCAGCTTTAGCCCGGATCGCCCACAGCGGTGATAGATCATTTTTTCGTAGCGATTTTCGGCGGGGACATAGGACATGGGGGTTCCTCTAAATTGAACGGGCCGACAACGGCCACCGCGACGCCGCGGCGAGTCGACCCTGCCCCTCACCCTTTACCCTCTCCCCGCCAGAACGGGGAGAGGGTGTCGTCAAAAATTATCGATAATCGCCACGGCTACTTTTTCAGCAGCCCTTTCGCATCCTTGACGCCGAGAGCGGCCGGCCGCTCGCAGGTGGTCTGCATGGCAACGAACTTGCCGGTCTCGCCAGACTGCAACAGGCCGGTCATCACCTCGACGGCATGCAGCGCCAGCTCCATCGAGCAGCGGTGCGGCCGGCCCTCGGCGATCGCGAGCGCCATGTCGGCGAGACCTGATGTGCGGTAGTTGGCCATCATGCCTTGTCCGTGCATCTCATTGGGAACGCCAAACGGATGCTTCCATTTCGGCAGTTTCTTGACCGGCTTGGCGGCCTCGGTGAAGCGCACGTCGCCGCCGAAGAAATTCGGATCCGGCACGAACACGGTGCCCGACTCGCCATAGAGCTCCATCGGCGCATGGCCGTGCGCCCAGACGTCCCAGCTGGTGTTGAGCGTGATGACCGCACCGTTTTCGAACTCCAGCAGGCCATGGATCGTCGTCGGCGTGTTGACCGGGATCTTTTCGCCCGCGCGCGGCTTCGAAGAAATGGTGCGCTCTTTGGCCGGCGTCGTTGCGAACGCCGCCACCTGCTTCACCGGCCCGATCAGCTGGATCAGATTGGTGATGTAGTAGGGTCCGATATCGAGCACCGGCCCGGCACCCGGCTGGAAGAAGAAATCCGGATTGGGATGCCAGTGCTCCATGCCATGACTCATCACATGGCAGGTGCCGCTGGTGATCTTGCCGAGCCTGCCGGTGTCGATCAGGTCGCGCACCAACTGATGCGCGCCGCCGAGGAAAGTATCGGGGGCCGAGCCGACGCGCAGCGCCTTTTTCTCCGCCCGCGCCTTCAGGTCGAGCCCTTCCTTGACCGACAGCACGTACGGCTTTTCCGAATAGACGTGCTTGCCGGCATCGAGGATCTGCTTCGACACCTCATAGTGGACCGCCGGAATGGTCAGGTTGACGATGATGTCGATGTCGTCGGCCTTGAGCAGTCCTTCGACGGTCTCGGCGCGCAGCTTGAACTCCTTCGCCCGTGCCTTCGCCGCATCCATGTTGATGTCGGCGCAAGCGCGCATCTCGATGCCGCGAAACAGCGGCGCCAGCGAGAAATACGCCTTCGAGATGTTGCCGCAGCCGATGACGCCTATACCAAGTTTCTTTGCCATGCTGATTGCTCCTAGTAGGTCTTGGCGGCTGCGATCGAGCGGCGGGCGAAACGCTCGATGTCGTTGGGATTGTCCTGTTCCATGACGTAGTATTTGGCGGCGCTGTTGGCGCGCAGCGCCTTGATCAGGCCGGCCCAGTCGATCGTGCCATGGCCGACATCCGACCAGCCATCCTCGTCCAGGCCCTCGCCCGGCTTCGCAATATCCTTGACGTGGACGGCGCTGATGCGCTTGCCGTGCTTTTCGATCCACGGCAGCGGATCGACGCCGCCGCGCACCACCCAGGCGACGTCCATCTCCCAGCCGATGTCGGACGCGGAAGACAGGATGTGGTCCTGCGGCACCGAGCCGTCGGCGAGCTTCTTGAACTCGAAATCATGATTGTGCCAGGCAAAGCCGTAACCGGCCTTTTTTGCGGTCTCACCCACCTTGGCAAGACGTTCGCCAAAACCGCGCCAGCCGGCAGCATCGGCAGGGCGCTGCTCGGCCAGCAGATAGGGGCAGATGAGCAAGGTGACACCGAGCGCGTCGGCGATTTTTCGCACGCCGTCAAAGTCCTTTTCGAGCGCGTCGATCGAAAAATGTCCGGTCGGCATGGCGAGCCCGTTCTTGTCGAGTTCGGCGCGGAACGCCTTGGGGTCGTCATAGACGCCGCCGAAGCCCTCGACCTGGCTGTAGCCGAGCTCGCCCAGCGTCTTGAGCACGCCTTCCCAGGGTTGGAAATTGCGGGCACTGTAAAGTTGGAATGACCAGTTCATCGTCTCTGTCCGTTTCTTGGGGGATGGGGTCTTGGGTGTTAAATGCGGTTGCCGGTCGCGGCGTCGAACAGCGAGGCGCGGGCCGGATCGAAACCGATCCGGATCGGGTCGCCGCTGCTGAGCGTCCTTTCCGCATCGACGCGGAAAGACAAATTATGGCCGCCGAGCTTGGTCCATACCAGGGTGTCCGAACCCATCGGCTCGACGATCTCGACGGCGCCGTCGGCGCTGAAAGGCATCGACCGTGCAGCCTCGCCAAAGGCGATGTGTTCGGGCCGGATCCCAAGCACGCACGCACCTGCGGGACGGTCCGTGCTGTCGAAGACATAGCGGTCGAGCGGCACCGAGACACCATCGGTCTTGAACACTGCGCCGGCGCCTGCCTCCAGCTCGCCCTCGAGAAAATTCATCGCCGGCGAGCCGAGAAAGCCGGCGACAAAACGGTTGACCGGACGGTTGTAGATCGTCTGCGGCGCGTCGAGCTGCTGGATGACGCCGCCGCGCATGACCGCGATACGGTCGGCCAGCGTCATCGCCTCGATCTGGTCGTGGGTGACGTAGATCATGGTGTTCTGCAGCTTGCGGTGCAGCAGCTTTATTTCGACGCGCAGTTCGGCGCGCAGTTTGGCGTCCAGGTTGGACAGCGGCTCGTCGAACAGGAAGACGTCGACATCGCGCACCAGCGCCCGCCCGATCGCCACGCGCTGCCGCTGGCCGCCCGAAAGCGCGGCCGGCTTGCGCTGCAGCAGCGGCTCGATCTGCAGGATTTCGGCGGCCCGCGCGATGCGCTTGGCAATCTCGTCCTTGGGGATGCCGGCGACCCGCAACCCGAAGGACAGGTTCTTCTCCACCGTCATCTGCGGATAGAGCGCGTAGGACTGGAACACCATGCCGATGCCACGGTCCTTGGGCTCTTCCCAGGTGACGTTCTTGCCCTTGATGAAGATGCGGCCTTCCGAAATGTCGAGCAGACCGGCAATGCAGTTGAGCAAGGTTGACTTGCCGCAGCCGGACGGGCCGAGCAGCACGATGAATTCGCCTTCGGCGACGTCGAGATTGAGCGCCTGCAGCACCGTCACCGCGCCGAAATTCAGCGACAGATCCTCAATCGAAACGCTGGTACCGTTCTGCGCCATATCCACTAGCCTTTCACCGCGCCAGCGGCGATGCCGCGCACGAACCATCGTCCGGAGACGAAGTAGATAATCAGAGGCACCGCCGCCGTCAGGATGGTCGCCGCCATGTTGACATTGTACTCCCGCACGCCGGTGGTGGTGTTGACGATGTTGTTGAGCTGCACCGTCATTGGCCAGTTGGACCGCCCGGCGAACACGACGCCGAACAGGAAGTCGTTCCAAATGCCGGTGACTTGCAGGATGACGGCGACGACAGTGATCGGCACCGACATCGGCAGCATGATGTAGAAAAAGATGCGCCAGAAACCCGCACCGTCGACGCGCGCTGCCTTGAACAGCTCGACCGGTATTGCCGCGTAGAAATTGCGGAACAGCAACGTCAGGATGGGCATTCCGAAGATCGTGTGCACGATGATGATGCCGGGAAGCGAAGCGAACAGCCCGACCGAGCTCAGTCCGATGATCAACGGATAGATCACCACCTGGTAGGGCACGAAGGCGCCAAACACGAGCAACCCGAAGAGAAAGTTGGCGCCCTTGTATGGCCAGAAGGTCAACGCGTAGCCATTGATCGACGCGCAGATGATCGAGATGACCACGCTGGGCAGGGTGATCTTCACCGAGTTGTAGAAGCCTGGGCTGAGGCCGTTGCAGTCGCGACCGGTGCAGGCATGCAGCCAGGCGTCGGCCCAGGGCTGAAAGGTCGGCTCGCCAGGAAGGTTGAAAAGGTGTCCCAACCTGATCTCCGGCATCCCCTTCAGCGAGGTGACGATCATGATGTAGACCGGGATCAGGAAGAAGAGAGCCGCAACGACCAGGAAGGCATAGAGGCCGATGCGGCCGGCCGATATCCGTCGCGGTTTCGGCCCGACAGGCCCGACGCCAGCCTGATCCGGCGCTTCCCGCGCAGGTTGAATTGCAGTGATCTGGCCGGCGGTCATGTGATCGCTTCCCGATTTCGCCGCCATAGTAGAATTCCGCCGAAGGCCAGCACGATCAGGACCGGCAGCAGCATCATCGTTGCCGCAGCCATGCCCTGGCCGACGTTCTGGCGCACGGTGATGAGCTGGATGACGTAGACTGCCGGCATGGACGTGGCGATGCCGGGACCGCCGCCGGTCATGGCGATCACCAAATCGTAGACGCGCACCACGCTCACGCATTGGAGAACGAAGGCAGTGGCGAAGGCGCCCTTCATCATCGGCGCCACGATGGAAAGGTGCGTGCGCCACGTCGGGATGCCGTCGACCCTCGCCGCTTTCCAGATATCTTCGTCAACGCCGCGCAAGCCGGCAAGCAGGATCGCCATCGTCACGCCCGAGCCCTGCCAGATGCCGGCCACGACCAGCGCGTATATTGCGGTCTCGGCATTGACCAGCGGCGCGAAACTGAAGCTCGCCCAGCCCAGATTGCGGAGCGCCGCCTGCAGGCCGAGATTGGGGTCCAGCACCCATTGCCACACCAGCCCGGTGACGATCAGAGACATGGCGAACGGATAAAGGAAGATCGAGCGGAACAAATCTTCCTGGCGGATGCGCTGGTCCATGAAAACGGCAAGCAGGTAGCCGAACACCATGTTGCAGGTGATGGACATCAGGCCGAAGAACCAGATGTTGTTGACCGAGACCAGCCAGCGGCTGTCGGCCCAAAGGCGCCTGTACTGCGCCAGACCGACGAAATCATAGGTGGGGAAGAGCTTCGAACTGGTGAAGGACCACAGCACCGAAAAGCCGATGCCGATCACGAACACGCCGACGGCAACCAGGATCATCGGTATCGTCCCGATGACTGCGGGCAGGTGAAATCTGTGCCTCCAGCTCTTCTGCATCGTCGGTTTTTCTCCGCTTCCACCGACGTAAAAGTCAGCATTATCCGAACACCGGGCTCTGGACTGCCGCAGCTTCCCGTCCTGCGATTGTCAGCCCGTCGCCGGGAAAAGGCTCTTCCTGTCGGTCGGGGCGAGGCGCCGCCGCAAGGGCGGCGCCTCTGGGTAGTGATCGGTTCCTAGTCGGAGCTGCCGATGACAGTAGCGAACTTCGCAGTGGCGTCGTCAGCCGTCATGGAGTCGTCCGCGAAGAATTGCGCGACGAGTTCATTGATCTGCTGGTTGGTGTTCTCGGTGATGAACCGGTTCGTCGCCGTGACGATGTTGGCCGGGTCTTCCACCGCTTTCAGGGACTTCTGCATGCACGGGTCGGCCGTCGACATGTCGACATCGGCCCGCACGGGCATGGAGCCCTTGGCGTTGTTGAAGGCGACCTGAACCTCGGGGCTGATAAGGAGTGCCGCAAGACGCTTCTGCGCGGCTTCGACATCCGCATTGCCCTGCTTGAAGAACAGGATGATGTCGCCGTCGGTGCTGACCACCGGCTTGGCCTCGTTCAGGCCGATCATGCAGCCGAAATCCTTGACCCCGGTCATGCCGGCGGCCGCGAACTCGCCGCGCGCCCAGTCACCCATCACCTGAAGTCCGGCCTTGCCGGTGATCACCAGATTGGTGGTGTCGTTCCAGTTGCGGTTGGCGTAGCCGTCGTCGGTGAACTGCTTCAGGGCCCTCAACTGCGTGAAGACGCCTTTCATCTCGGCGCCGCCGGCAATCTCGGCGCTCTTCTTGGTGTACATCTCGTCACGCTTGGCGACACCGAGCGCCTCGGTAACCATGTCCTGGAAGAGCAACTGAATCTGCCAGCCGTTTCCATCGCCGCCGATGGCGAAGGGAATGAAGCCTGCCGCCTTGATCTTCGGTGCGGCCGCGATGAAATCGGCCATGCTCTTCGGCTCCGGCACGCCCGCTTTCTCGAAGACCGGCTTGGAGTACCAGGCCCAGTAGTTGGAATGAATGTTGACCGGAACGCACCACCAGTGGCCGTCAACGAGGCAGGCGCTGCCGATTGCCTTCGGGCGAATGATGTCAGCCCATTTGCCAGCGGTCGCGACATCGGTGAGGTCGAGCAGCTTGCCGCCCGAAATCAGTTCCTCGTACTGCCGACCGGGATTGAACTGGGCGGCACCGGGCGGATCGTTGCCGAGCACGCGCTGCATGACGGTCGAGCGGGCGGTTTCGCCGAGCGCGATGGCGCTGTCCACCCAGTGGTCGCCCTTGCCGTCATTGTCAAAGGCCTTTGCGAACTGCGAGACCGCAGCCGACTCGCCCTTCGACGTCCACCAGTGAATCACTTCCAGATCGGTCGCGGCCGCCGGACCGGCAAACTGCAGCGCGACCGTCGCTGCCAGCGCCGCAGTCAAAAGTTGATATCGCATTTCGGTTCCTCCCAGAATCTGAAACGTTACAGATTTTCGATACGGCAATTGCGCCGGGCGCGCAACCCCTCGGGCAAAGGCAGTTCGATATTTTTTCGAGCCGCGAACAAATTCGCCCGACCTCACAGAACCCTGCTGCATCGCAATATCCGCAACTGCACTGCAAAAAATGCCATGTTGCAACGCATGAAAGCCGGAAAAAGGCCCGTAGAGACGTCCGCCTCCTCTGCTTTTCAGCGGTTTTTCCACAAGCGCGCGCTGCGCCTTCCAGGTTCCTGACACCGCTCTGAAGCAACGGCAGTGGCAACCTGTAACGTTTCAGTATATTGAGACTGCCATCGGGCGGAGAGTTGTGACTGCCGCGATGCCGGTGATTGCTGGCATCCACGGCGGCTGCTATGCGCCGGACGGGGCGGGACGATGGACAGGGATCAGACAGGCAAGGACGACGAAGCGTCGGCGCAAGCGCGGCCGACGCTGAAGACGCTCGCCTTCATGACCGGGCTGGGCGTCACCACCGTGTCGCGCGCGCTCAAGGACGCACCCGAGATCGGCGCCGAGACCAGGCGGCGTGTCCAACTCGTCGCCAGGCAGATCGGCTATCGCCCGAACCGTGCCGGTGTGCGCCTGCGGACCGGCAAGACCAACGTCATCAGTCTCGTGCTCAACACCGAGCGGGAGATCATGAGCTTTGTCTCCGACATCATCTATGGCGTCTCGGAAGTCATCGCCGACACGCCCTATCACCTGATCGTCACACCCTATTCGCGCTCGCAGGATCCGCTGGATCCCATACGCTACCTAGTGGAAACCGGTTCTGCCGACGGGATCATCATTTCGCGCACGCAGCCGAACGATCCGAGGGCTCGCTACCTGCTGGAGCGCGGCGTTCCCTTCGCCACGCATGGCCGCACCGATATGGGATTGAACCACCCCTATCACGACTTCGACAATTACGCTTTCGCGGCCGAGGCGGTGCGCCATCTCGCCGGTATTGGCCGCCGCAGGCTGGCCTTGCTGGCACCGCCGGTCGGACTGACCTACCACGGCCACACGCTGAACGGCTTTACCGACGCGCTGAGCGAGGTCGGCGCCAGCGAAATCGCCTTCAACACCGTTTCAATCGACCATTCGATCGAACAGATCCGAACGAGGACCGCGCAGGTGATGCGTCGCGATATCAGGCCGGATGGTTTCGTCAGCAGCGCCGCCGCGGCGACGCTGGCCATTGTCGCCGGCATCGAGGATGCCGGCCTCAAGCTCGGCCGCGACGTCGACGTGGTGTCGAAGCAATCGTCGGATCTGTTGCATCTGTTCCGGCCGGAACTTCTGGTCGTCAACGAGAATTTTCGCCTGGCCGGCGCCGAACTCGCCCGCTCGGTGCTGGGCTGGATCGGCGGCGCAGAACCCGGCGCCTTGCAAAGCCTGAGCGTGCCGAGCGAGGTTCTGGCCTCCAGCCGTACCGTCGACTAGACTTCTTGTTTGACCATGATCTCTCCCGAAAACCGGGGTCCACTTTTCGGGATCATGGTCGGGTCAGCCGGCAGCGCCACTGCCCCACGGGCCATGGAACGCGCCGGGACCATCGATACGCTCAAAACCATGCGCACCGAAGAAGTCGCGCTGTGCCTGGATCAGGTTCGAGGTGCCGCGGCCCTGGCGATAGCTGTCGAAATAGGCAAGCGCCGACGACAGCGCCGGCACCGGTGCGCCAGCCTCCGACGCCCTTGCCACAATGCGCCGCAGCGACGGATGCGCCTCCTGCATCAACGCGATAAAGGCCGGCGCCATCAAGAGATTGGTGGCAGCGCCGCCCGTGCTGAAGGCGTCCGCCATGGTATCCAGCATTTGCGAGCGGATGATGCAACCGGCGCGCCAGATCTTGGCGATGGTCGGCATCGGCAGGTTCCAGTTGAATTCCTTCGACGCGCCGCTCATCACCGCGAAGCCTTGCGCATAGGCGGCGATCTTGCCGGCAAACAGCGCCAGCTCAAGATCCTTGAGCAGCGCTGCCTTGTCTCCGGTGATCTTCGCCACGCCGCTGTTGCCATAGGCTTTTTCGGCAGCCAGCCGTTCGTCCTTGATCGACGACAGCACGCGTGCGGCAACCGCCGCTTCAATCGCGGTGGCCGGAATGCCGAGTTGCTGCGCTTCGATGACCGACCATTTGCCGGTGCCCTTCTGGCCGGCGCGGTCGACGATTATGTCGACCACCGGCTTGCCGGTCTTCGGATCGTCGGCGGCCAGCACCTTGGCGGTGATCTCGATCAGATAGGAGTTGAGCCGGCCCTTGTTCCAATCGGCGAAAACGGTGCCGATTTCCTTCGGCTCCATGCCCAGGCCATCGCGCAGGATGCCGTAAATCTCGGCGATCATCTGCATGTCGGCATATTCAATGCCGTTGTGGATGGTCTTGACGAAATGCCCGGCGCCGTCGGTGCCGAGCCAGGCCGCACAGGGCTCGTCCTTGAATTTTGCCGAGATCGCAGTCAGCACGCTTTCAACGCGCTTCCAGGAGTCTTCGGTGCCACCGACCATGATCGACGGCCCGTGGCGCGCGCCCTCCTCGCCGCCGGACACGCCCATGCCGATGAAGGTTAGGCCTGAGCCGTTGAGCTCGGAGAAGCGCCGCATCGTGTCGCGGAAATTGGCGTTGCCGGCATCGATGACGATGTCATTGGCCGACAGCACGCCGCGGAGCGACGCGATCTGTTCGTCCACCGGCTTGCCGGCCAGCACCATGATGATGATCGGCCGTGGTGGCCGGATTGCGGCGGCAAGTTCTTCCAGGCTGTAGCAAGGCACAACCATGTTCTTCAGCGCGCCGGCATTCTCGACAAAGGCGTCGGTGCGCGCCCTGGTGCGGTTGAAGACAGCGATGCGGTGCCCGTGCTCGGCAATGTTGAGCGCCAGGTTGGAGCCCATCGTGCCAAGGCCGATCAGGCCGATTTCGGCTTTTTCCATCGTTTCTTCCCTGCTTTCGGATCTTTTTGCTGAGGCCGCGATTGCGGCGATGTTTGACGGGCCTTCGTGCCTGCGTCAACCGCCTCGCCAAATTGTGTTGAGGCCGCGGCGTGTGAGATTCAGGTCAGGCCGAGCCGAGAATGGTGGTTTCCGAGAACCGGAGCGGAGCGTACTGAAGTACGTGAGCACCGGAAGCGCATGTATCAGCCGTTGGCAGGCCGGCATCACCTGAATATCACTCGGCGCGGATGTCGATCGGCGCCTCGATCTTTACGATGTCGAAGTCCGAGACCAGGATGTCGATCCGCGCCGTCCAGCGGCCTGGAACCGGGATCACGAGATCGTCGACGCGCCAGGTGCCGTCGCCAGGTTTGGTCGCCGGACGCTTGATCGGCTCGATGCCCGAGTCGGGCTTGGACAGCACCAGCGTCACCTCCTTGGCGTCGAGCGGGCCGAAATCGCCGGTCATGATGACCATTGAGGCGGTGACCGGTCCGGTGTGCCCCGGGGTGATATCGAGGTCGGCCATCGCCTTCAGCGTGTGGATGTGGATCGACGCGGGCTGAGCGGCGGCAATCGCCAGCGCGCGCGGTGGCGGCGTGAAGCGCCAGCCGGCGGCAACGCCGAATATGGCCAGCACGATCAGCACCTCGATGCAGATCGAACGGACCAGCCTTCGCTGGACTTCCGTCTCGCCCGCTTCGGCCGGCGCCGTGAGCCGCCAGCGGTTGACGGCGGCGAGCGTGAACAGAAAAAGCAGCAGCGCCAGCTTGACCAGCAGCAATTCCCCGTAAGCGGTATCGACCAAGGCCGCCGGCGTCTGCACCTGGATGACGGCCAGCACGATGCCGGCCGCCGCAAGCACCGCCACGACATAGGGAATCGCCAGCGAAAACCGGCGCAGGAATGGCCCGGCCTCGGCCGGCTGCTGTCTGAGGGCAAGCCCGAGCGGCAGCAGCGCTCCCGCCCAAAAAGCGATGCCGGCACCGTGCAGGAACACCATCGGCCTGGTCAGCCATTGCGGTTCGGCGGCACTGGCGTGGCCGCTGGCGGCAAGGGCGGCACCGACACAGGCCAGCCCGGCAAGAGCGAACAGCTTTGCATCGGCGCGCGGCACGACCAGCGACAGCAAGCCGAGCCCCAGCGCCATCAGCGCGATCAGCACCGTCCAGCCGAAACTGGTGGCGAGCGCGGTCTGCCAGATGATCGGCTTTGCCAGCCGGACAAGGGGCGCACCGAGCGCATCCACCCCCTGCAAGCCAAGCGACAGCGGTGCCGCAATCAGTCCGCACAGGATTGCAGCGATGACTAGGCGCCGGCCGGATCGCCCGTTCTGTGCCAGCCAGGCCAGCGCAAAGGCGCCGCCGACGCCGAGAAACAGACCGATGTAGAGAAGAACCTTGCCGATCCAGATTGCCGACCTCAGCCCCCAGTCGACGGGTTCGGCGACCACCGGAGCTTGGCTGGGTGCGCCAACGGAAAACAGCAGCGAACCGCCGACCGGATGGCCGTCGGCGGAAATCACCCGCCAGCTCAGCACATGCGTGCCGGACTTCAACGCCTCAGGATTGTCTATCGCGACGGTCTGGTCGCTGAGACGGAAGGACGTCAACGGAACCGGCGTGCCGTCAGGCCGGATCAAGGTCAGCACCAGTGGCGACACCGGTTCGCTGAAGCTCAGCGAGAACTGCGTCGGGTTCTGTGCCAGCACCGCGCCATCGGCCGGATCGGTCTTGATCAGCGCCGCATGCGCGAAGGCACGATCCGGCAAAGCAATGGCGGCCAGCAGCACGAGCGCGGCCAGCAGGCCAAAGGCAAGCCGCGCCGTTTTGCCAGCCGTGGAGACCGTTCGCAGGAAAGATGCTGTCCGCATATTGCCTTCACAGAAACAGCGGCGCGCTCCTCGAACAGAGCGCACCGCCAGGGAGATCATTTCTTCGGCAAAAGATCGATGCCGGGCGCCGGAAACTCCAGCGCATCCTCATCTTGGCCCACCGCCGGAATCTCTATCCAACGATCGGCAACGCCATCGCATTCCTGCAACACCGGAAAATACAGCTTCCCGCCGGCCGGCAGGTCCGCCGCCAGCGTGCCGCGGAAGACAAACTCGTCGTAGAATTCGTCCGGCAGGCTGCCGGCGCTCCAGTAGACTTCCTTGACGCCATCGGTCACCGCCTGGCCGTAGAGCTGATAAGACTTCTCGTACTTGCCCCTCTTGGTCTGCAGCGTCCAGCCGGGCTTGGGCATCGGCTTCACCCCGATCACCCCTTCGGGGATTTGCACGCGGACGGCGGTCGTTGCCTTGCCGTCGCAGCCATGCGGCACGCGCAGGATTGCCTTGTAGGTCGAGCCGACCGGCGCCTCCTGGGTTTCGAGCGTGATGTGAGCGAAGGCTGCGCCGGTGCCCAGGAAGAGAAGCGCGCCGGCGGACAAAAGATACCTGTTCATGATGGTCTCACTTGAAAACTTGGTTGGCAAAATGATTGGGTCAATCGTTGTCTTCTTGCGGCGCCGGGCTGCCGATGGCTTGCACGGCGAATTTGACCGTCACCGCCCCGGCCTTCTCGAAGGTCAGCGTCGCGGCAAACATCTCGCCTTCCCTGGGCGGCTGCTTCAAATCCATGAACATCACGTGATAGCTGCCCGGCCCCAGAATGACCTTGCCGCCTGCCGGAATTTCGAGACCATCGACGACCGGCCGCATGGTCATGACACCGTCCTTCACGCCCATCTCATGCAGCTCGGCCTTGGCCGAAATGTCCGACGAGATCGACAGCAGACGATCCGGCGAACTGCCGGTGTTGGTGATGGTGAAATAGCCGCCGGCCACTTTGGCGCCGGCCGGCGTGGCGCGCGACCAGGGGTGCCCGATCTCGATATCGCCGACCTTAAACTCGTGCGCGAAAACGGATTGGGCGCCGGCGAACAACAGGGCGAGAACAAAAACGGCAATGCCGAGGCGCTTTTCAAGGCTGCGTAGCAACCGCGAGCGGAAAGCGTGAGACATGATGGCTCCATGGATGAATTGAGAGATCGCACCGTTGCCGGTCGCGAAACAGTTTCCGATGTTGGATGAATGCGCCTGCGAAAGGTTCCGCGAGGCGAACGGCTCAGGCCGTTGCCGGCGGTGCACGCGGGTTCGATGGCGAGCGGTCGCGGGCAAAGTCGAGATGCCGGAATGCAGGCAGCACAAAGGCGACGGCTTCGAACGAAAGGCTGGCGGACACTGTGCCGGCAGCGGGCGGCGGCGCATAGGCAGCCGACACCTTGCTGCAGCCGAGCATGCAGCATGCCGGCATGTGCTGCTGGTGCGGATCGCCGCCGGGAATCTGGGCCGCACCCTCATGAGTGCAGATGACATTGCCGAAGGCATCGAGTTGCGAAACATCCGGACCGGCGCCGAAGGCGAAGGCGCCAAGCGTCGACTGGAGCAGCAGCAGATAGGCCGCGGCGAACGCGGCCAGCATGCTCCATCGTCTCCGCCGGATGTTCAAGAACTGCCTCTCCACGCAACAGCGCAGATACCTAGCACGCGATCAACGGCCGGAAAATCGCCAAATCACGGCTGCGGCAACGCGGCGCGATCACCAACACCAACACCAACACTGCGGCCACCGGCTTCGGGGATCGAGGTCAAAAGCGTGTGGCGCGCCGATTTCAGGTGTTTGCGGCAGGCAGCGTCGACCTTGCCGAGATCGCGCGATTTCAGCGCCGCGATATAGGCCAGGTGCTCGGAGACAGCCACTTCGTTGCGCTCGCGCTCCTGCGCCTTGTTCCACTGATAGTGGTAGTGGAAGATCATCGCGATCACATCGTAGAAATCGACGATGAAGCGGTTGAGCGAGGCGCGGTGGATCAGCCGGTGAAAGCGCTCGTCGAGCTCCGAGAATTCGTTGAAGCGGGTGGCGATCTCGCGCGCCAGCAGGCGATGCTCGTCTTCGAGCCGGTCGAGGTCGGCCCAGACCGGGCTGTCTTCCGGCAGAGCGGCAAAGGCGGCGGCCGAGCGCAGTTCGAACATCTCGCGGATTTCGGTCAGCTCCAGGGCGAAGGCACGGGTAAAGCCCTTCAGCACCCAGTGACTGTTGCGCCGCTTTTCGATCAGGCCGAAGCGCGAAAAGCGGATCAGGAACTCGCGCACGCTGGTAGTGCCGACGCCGATCTCGCGCGCCAGTTCGAGCTCGTTGATCTGCATGCCGGCCTCGGCGCCGCCGGCCAGCAGCCGCCGCATAAAGGAGCGCTCTATGATCTGCGCCAGCGTGTCGGTCTCTTCCTCGGGGAAAAAGTCGTCCGGCCGCGGCTCGCGCAAAACCGTCTTGGCGCGCTTGTTCCAGGCAATCAGCCCGGTCTCTTCCATGCGCGCCAGGATGGTGCGCACAGTCGTGCGGCTGACCCCAAGCAGCGTGCCCAGCTCCGGCTCCGACGGCAGGCTCTTCGTTTCATCGAGTAGCCGCAGGCAGCGGTTGTAGGCGTCTTTGTAGACGTTGTTGCTCTTCGACATCCCCTGCCCCGTTGCGCGCCGGCGCTTGCGGCCAGCTTGAAGCGCGATATGACAGACATTCCCTAGCGCATGGCACCGAAAATCGGAATCGCTTTCGAAAAAGCATCATGCGCGATTCCAGCTTTGGTTGCAGCGTCGTGCGCCCAAAGGCCGCGCGACACCCAGCGAAAAAACAATTGACGTAAAAATGTTTTTTCACGATAAAAGACAATATCTGTTAACAGGCGCGTGTCAATCCGCCCGCGCATCCCAGGAACACCCAGGAAACTGCCCGTGAACGCCTCAAACAGCATTCTTCTGTCTCCCGCCGACAATGTCGCGGTCGCCAATGGCCGCATCGAGATCGGCACGGTGCTGCCCGGCGGCGCCGTCGCCACCGCGCTGATCGAGCCTGGCCACAAGGTGGCGATCAAGCCGATACCGGCCGGTCAAGCCGTGGTGAAATATGCGCAGGCGATCGGTCGCGCCACGCAGGATATCGCGCCGGGCGAGCATGTTCATTCGCACAATCTGGTCTTTGAAGCCGGGCGTTTGCCTGTCGTGCCGCCGAGCGAGGCCGTGCACGAGACCGAAGCCGACCGTATCAGGACGTTCATGGGTTACCGGCGCGCCGACGGCCGGGCCGGCACCCGCAACTTCATCGGCATCGTCGCCAGCGTCAATTGCTCGGCCACCGTTTGCCACGCCATCGCCGACCAGGCGAACCGCGAGCTGCTGCCCAAATATCCAGGGATCGACGGCTTCGTGCCGATCGTCCATGGCCAGGGCTGCGGCATGAGCGGCACCGGCGACGGCATGATGGTGCTGCACCGCACGCTGGCCGGCTATGCCCGTCATCCGAATTTCGGCGGCGTGCTGATGGTCGGGCTCGGCTGCGAGGTCAACCAGCTTACCCTCTACGGCCAGAAGGGTGTCGCCGCGGGAAAACGTCATTTCAACATCCAGGACGCCGGCGGCTCGCGCAAATCGGTAGAGAAGGCGATGCTGGTTCTGGCCGAAATCGCCGAGGAAGTCGGCAAGCTTGAGCGTGAACCGATCCCGGTCAGCGAGATCGTTGTAGGCCTGCAATGCGGCGGCTCCGACGGCATGTCCGGCATCACCGCCAATCCGGCGCTGGGCGCCGCTGTCGATATCCTCGCCGGCGTCGGCGGCATCGGCATCCTCTCCGAGACGACGGAAATCTATGGCGCCGAGCACCTGCTCGCCTATCGCGCCGCGACCCCGGAGATTGCCGCCAAACTCGATGGCTTTGTGAAGTGGTGGGAAGATCACGTCGCCAAGCACGGCGCCTCGATCGACAACAATCCCTCGCCCGGCAACAAGCGTGGCGGCCTGACGACAATCCTGGAGAAGTCGCTGGGCGCGGTGGCCAAGGGCGGCCAGACGCCGCTCAACGGTGTCTTCGGCTATGCCGAGAAGGTCACCGGCCACGGGCTGGTGTTCATGGATACGCCCGGCTACGACCCGGTGTCGGCCACCGGCCAGGTTGCCGGCGGCGCCAACGTCATCGTCTTCACCACCGGCCGCGGCTCCTGCTTCGGTTGCCGGCCGACGCCGTCGATCAAGGTCGCCAGCAACTCGACCATGTATCACACCATGGAAGAGGACATGGACGTCAACTGCGGTGTCATCGCCTCGGGCGAAAAGACCATCGCCGGCATGGGCCGCGAGATCTTCGAACTGATCGTCGAGACGGCTTCGGGCCGCAAGACCAAGAGCGAGGCGTTCGGCTACGGCGACAATGAGTTCGTGCCCTGGCACCTCGGAGCGACTCTCTAGACCGACCAATTCTGACCAGGACATTTGTTTACGAACCGGCCAGTGGCCGGCAGGGGGAGGTTTTGCATGAAGAAACGCCGCATCGGTACAACGGCGCTCGAGGTCACCGAGGTCAGCTTCGGCGGCGCAGCACTCGGCGGCCTCTACCGGGCCTGTCCGCGCGAGGCAGCGATGGAAACGCTGCAGGCCGCCTGGGACGCCGGACTGCGCTATTTCGATACCGCGCCCTTCTACGGCTTCGGCCTGTCGGAACGGCGCGTCGGCGATTTCCTGCGCGACAAGCCGCGCTCATCCTACGTGCTGTCCACCAAGGTCGGACGGCTGTTCCGTCCGGTGCCGGAAGACCAGGTCCCCGATCACTCCTATGTCGATCCGCTGCCTTTCGCGCTCGACTACGACTATTCCTATGATGGCATCATGCGCTCGGTCGAGTTCTCCTATGCGCGGCTCGGCCTCAACAGGATAGACATCCTGTTTGTCCACGACATCGGCACCTACACGCATGGCGCCGAGAAGACCAAGCTGCACTTCCGCCAGTTTATGGAGGGTGGGCTGAAGGCGCTTGAGGAGCTAAAATCGTCCGGCGTCATTTCCGCCTACGGTCTCGGCGTCAACGAGGTGCAAATCTGTCTCGATGTGCTGCACCAGGCGCCGCTCGACTGCATCCTTTTGGCCAGCCGCTATTCGCTGCTCGACCGCTCGGCCGAAGCCGAACTGCTGCCGCTTTGCCGCAAACAGCAGACTTCGCTGATCATCGGCGGCGTCTTCAACTCCGGCATCCTGGCGACCGGCCCGGTGCCGGGCGCGCATTTCGACTATGCGCCGGCCACAAAGGACATTCTCGACCGGGTCGATGCGATGGAAAAGATCGCTGCCGAAGGCGGTTATCCCTTGGCGGCGGCTGCGTTCCAGTTTCCGTTGCACGAGCCCGTGGTGGCCAGCGTGCTGACGGGCACCGCCAAACCGGCCAATCTGACGCGCAACCTCGAACTGCTCGGCATCGAGGTGCCGGAAACCGAATTCGCCAGATACGCGCCCTACACGATCGTGCAGAAACTCGGCTGATGCGCCTCCCGACCGATGTGCGTAATCGCGCGATTGTGAAAAAGAATAAACATTCCATATTGACACAGATATGGAATTATTGTTCCATCTCGTTCGGAGGAGATCGGAAGCGTCGGAACGTGACATTGGGTATCGGCCCGGGAGGTCTGCTTTCTCAGGACCTCACGCAAACGGCACCAAACACCGCTTGCATCGACCGAACCTATGCACTATCAAAACCTGGTAAATGTTTTTTATTGATAAAGTTCTGTTTGGGCCGCGCCTATCCGAATGGAGCTTCCGTAACCTTCACCGGGCGTCCTAGGGAGGAATCCGCATGAAATTCGTAACCAGCATTCTCAACCGCCGCGCCGTCATGGCACTTGCAGCCGCCTCGATGCTTGCCGGCGTGATGCATTCGGCGCCGGCTTCGGCCGCTGACGTGACCATTCCGATCATCGTCAAGGACACCACGTCCTTCTACTGGCAGATCGTTCTGGCCGGCGCCCGCAAGGCAGGCAAGGACCTCGGCGTCAACGTGCCGGAACTCGGTGCCCAGGCCGAGACCGACGTCAACGGCCAGATCTCGATCCTCGAGAACGCCGTTGCCGGCAATCCGGCTGCCGTCGTCATCGCCCCGACCGAGGCCAAGGCGCTCGGCAAGCCGATCGACGAGGCCGCCACCAAGGTCAAGGTCATCGGCATCGACTCCGGCGCCGACTCCAAGGCCTTCACCTCGTTCCTGACCACCGACAACGTCCAGGGCGGCCGCGTCGCCGCTGACGGTCTTGCCGCTGCCATCGGCGCCGCCAATGGCGGCAAGGTCGAGGGCAAGGTTGCGCTGATCACCGCACTGCCCGGCGCCGGCTCGCTCGAGCAGCGCGCGCAGGGCTTCAAGGAACAGCTCAAGGCCAAATATCCCGGCCTTGAATTGGTCGCCGACAAATATGCCGACGGCCAGGCCACCACCGGCCTCAACATCGCCACCGACCTGATCACCGCCAATCCGGATCTCAAGGGCATCTTCGCGTCCAACCTGATCATGGCGCAGGGCGTCGGCCAGGCGATCGCCGAGAACAACCTTGCCGGCAAGGTCGGGCTGATCGGCTTCGACAGCGACGAGAAGCTGATCAAGTTCCTGAATGACGGCGTCATCTCCGGCCTCGTCGTCCAGGACCCCTACCGGATGGGCTATGACGGCATCAAGACCGCACTCGCCGCCTCCAAGGGCGAGAAGGTCGAAGCCAATGTCGACACCGGCGCCAATCTGGTCACCAAGGCCAATATGAAAGAGCCGAAGATCGACGCGCTGCTCAACCCGAAGCTCGACTGAGCATCGACATAGGCGCACTGTTTCCGGGGCATCAAAGCCCCGGAAACATCCAATGCCGCTTGGATATCCGCCGGTTTGAATTACCTTGGCGATGCGGCGGAGCCGCATCGCCAAGTGCCAATCGCAAGGCCGATCTGGGAGGATTGTCATGACGTCGAAAGCGCAGGAACTGCACCCGCACCCAACGCTGGAACCGGGCAGGACGATCCTCGAACTGCATGGGCTGGAAAAGCGTTATCCCGGCACCCATGCGCTGAAGCCGGTCCACCTCGCTTTCAAGGCTGGTGAAATCCACGCCATCGTTGGCGAGAACGGCGCCGGCAAATCGACCTTGATCAAGCTTTTGACCGGCGTCATGCCGCGCACCTCCGGCGATGTCATCTGGGAAGGCAAGCCGGCAGCGCTGGCGACCCCGCACGAAGCGATGGCCCTCGGCATCAATGCCGTGCACCAGGAAGTGGTGTTGTGCCGCCATCTCACCGTTGCCGCCAACATGTTCCTCGGCGAGGAGGACTCGCGCTACGGCATCCTGCAGCAGCGTGCCATGGTCCGGGAAGCCCAGAAGATCATCGACGGTCTCGGCTTCGACCTGCCGGCGCATGTCACCCTCGGCGACCTCACCATCGGCCAGCAGCAGCTGATCGCCGCTGCCCGCGCCACCGTGCGCGGCACCAAATTCCTGATCTTCGACGAGCCGACCGCCTATCTCACCCGCAAAGAGGCCGACCAGCTGTTCACGCTGATCCGCAGGCTGAAGGGCGAAGGCGTCACCATCATCTACATCAGCCATCGCATGGAAGAGGTGTTCGAGCTCGCCGACCGCGTCTCCGTGCTGCGTGACGGCACGCTGGTCGGCACCCGCAACATTGCCGAGACCAACGACGCCGAGCTGGTCAAGATGATGATCAATCGCTCGATCGAGCAGGTCTACCACAAGGAGCATTTTACGCCCGGCGCGATAATCGTCGAAGCGAAGAACCTGTCGGGCAAGGGTTTTGAACACGTTTCCATGTCGGTCCGTGCCGGCGAGATCGTCGGCCTCTACGGCCTGATCGGCGCCGGACGCAGCGAATTCGTCACCACGCTCTACGGCCGCCACCGCAAGTCGGCAGGCCAGATCCTGTGGGAAGGCAAGCCGGTCCAGGTCAATTCCGAGCACGACGCGATCAAGCTTGGCATGGCGCTGGCGCCGGAAAGCCGCCGCGACCAGGGCCTTTGCCTCAATTTGCCGGTCGGCCTCAACCTCAATCTGCCGATCTACAAGCGCATCTCCAAGAACATGCTGATCTCGGGCGCGAAGGAGAAGGCCGAGGCCGATCGCCAGATCGCCGATCTCAGGATCAAGACGCCGACGCGCGGCGCGCTCGCCTCCAGCCTGTCCGGCGGCAACCAGCAGAAGATCGTCATCGGCAAATGGCTGGCGCACGGCGCCAAGCTGTTCATCTTCGACGAGCCGACGGTCGGCGTAGATGTCGGCACCAAGGCCGAGATCTACCGCCTGTTCGGCGCGCTGTTGTCGAAGGGCGCCGGCATCATCCTGATCTCGTCCTATTTACCGGAGGTCTATGAACTCTCCGACACGCTGCACGTCTTCCGGCGTGGCAAGCTGGTCGCCACGCACGGGTTCCGCACCGCCGACCACGAAGAAATTCTCACGCAGGCGCTCGCCGAGAAACAAGAAAAGCTGGGAGGACAGACATGAGCACCGAAGCAGCAGCAGTCGAAAAACCGAAACGCAATTACAATGCCCTGTTCGGGCTGACGCTGCTGGCGCTGCTGGTCCTGTTGTGGGTCATCCTGTCGGTGTCGACGCAGAGCTTTGCCTCGGGCAACAACATCTCGAACCTTTTGCGCCAGGGCTCGATGATCGCCATCCTTGCGGTGGGTCAGACCTTCGTCATCATCACCGGCGGCATCGACCTGTCCGTTGGTGCCGTGGTCGGCTTTGCCACCGTTATCGCCGCCATGCTGATCAATGCCGGCGTGCCGGTTATCCTCGCCATTCTCATCACCTTGCTGGTCGGCGTCGCCATCGGCCTGTTCCACGGCTTCGGCATCGTCAAGATGGGACTGCCGCCCTTCATCATCACGCTGGCGACGCTCACCTCATTGCGCGGCATCGGCCTCTTGATGACCAACGGCAACTCGATCTCGATCAACAACGACGCTTTCCAAGAGTTCTCGCGCAACTCTTTCCTCGGTGTCCCCAATCTGTTCTGGATGGTGATCATGGTCGGCATCCCGGCCTACATCTTCCTGCACCACAGCCGTTGGGGCCGCTATCTCTTCTCGGTCGGTTCCAACGCCGAGGCCTCGCGTCTCTCCGGCGTCAATGTCCAGCGCACGATCTACATGGCCTACACGCTGTCGGGCCTGTGCGCGGCCTTTGTCGGCGTGCTGCTGGCCTCGCGCATCGGTATCGGCAACCCGACCCAGGCCGAGGGCTGGGAACTGCAGGCGATCGCCTCCTCGGTGATCGGCGGCACCTCGCTGTTCGGCGCCGTCGGCTCGGTGCACGGCCCGCTGCTCGGCGCCTTCATCCTTGCCACCATCAACAACGGCGCCAATCTTTTGAACGTCAACGCCTTCTGGCAGCGCATCATCACCGGTGTGCTGATCATCGTCATCGTCTACTTCGACGGCCTGCGCCGCCGCGGCGGCAAGTAGTCACCACCGAAATTGATCGCCGGCCCGGCCTCGCCGAAGGGCCGGCGATTTCATCAGAGCAATTCCAGGAAAAGTGTGAAGCGGTTTCCGTCCGGAAGTGCGTAAAACAAAGAAACCGACTGGATTGAAGCATGAAAGCCGTCGTTTGCCGCTCGCCCGGCGACCTAGTTCTGGAAGATCGCCCCGCACCTGACGCACCGCCTTCGGGCTGGGCGCTGGTGGCGGTGAGCCATGTCGGTATCTGCGGCACCGATTTTCACATTTTCGAAGGCAAGCACCCGTTCCTCGCCTATCCGCGCATCATGGGCCATGAAGTCTCCGGCACCGTGATCGCGACCGGCGAAGGCGTCGAGCTCACCATCGGCGAACCGGTGATCATCAACCCCTATCTGGCCTGCGGCAAATGCATCGCCTGCCGGCAAGGCAAGCCGAATTGCTGCGTCAGGATCGAGGTGCTCGGCGTGCATCGCGACGGCGCCATGGGTGAGCAGATCCTGGTGCCGGCGCAAAACCTTTATCCGGCAAACGGCCTGTCGTTGGCCGATGCTGCCGCCGTCGAATTCCTGGCCATCGGCGCCCATGCCGTGCGACGCGCGCAGGCTGTATCAGGCGCCCGCGCGCTGGTCATCGGTGCCGGGCCGATCGGGCTCGGCACGGCGCTGTTTGCCCGCATTGCCGGTCTTGACGTGACGCTGCTCGACATGAGCAGCGAAAGGCTCGGCTTTGCCGCAAGCGAACTCGGCTTTTCGACGCTCGATGCTTCACAGGGTTCTGCGGCCGATCTGGTGCGAGAGGCGACCGGCGGCGAAGGGTTCGACGCGGTTTTCGACGCCACCGGCAACACCGCCTCGGTGCAGTCGGCCTTCGCCCATGTCGCGCATGGCGGGACGCTGGTGCTGGTCAGCGTGGTCAAGGACGACATCACCTTTTCCGACCCTGAATTCCACAAGCGCGAGATGACGCTGATCGGCAGCCGCAATGCGCTGCGCGCCGACTTCGACCATGTCGCCGCCTCGATCCGAAACGGCGCGGTGCCGCTGGCCAAGCTCGTCACCCATCGCACCACGCTCAGCGATACGCCGCGCGACCTCGCCCGCTGGGCGCACGAGAAATCCGGCCTGATCAAGGCGGTGATCGAGGTCGGATAAAACGTCCGCTCCGACACGAAATTCGGCGGATCGTTGAGACTTCGGCAGATCGCATGCCTCGGCAATTTGCCGAAACGCCCATCGCTTCGTCATCCACGGGCGGAGCAAGGAGCGTAGCGACGCGGCGCAGACCCGAGGATCCATGCCGTGATTTCGAGGCGCTGCTTCGGTGCAGAATTCTGGTCCGCTGCGATCCTCGCCCGAGATCGCGGCATGGATCCTTGGGTCTCCGCGACGGAGCTCCGCTCCTGCTTCGCCCAAGGATGACGAAAGTTAGCTACAGCGCCGACAGCTTCAACTCCACCCGCTCGGCTGGAAAGCGAGACTCGGAAAACTGGATCGGCTGGCCGGCGGGCGTGACGTTGACGGCCACCGTGACCAGCACGATGGCGCCCGGCTGCAGGTCGAGATCGGCAAGATCGGCCGCATCGGCGTGGCGCGCCGACAGAACGGTCGATTGCCGGAGATAGTCGTCTATGCCGAAGCGGGCCAGCGACGCGGTGATCGAACCGGTCTGCGCCATCGCGGCATCGATGCCGGCGAAACGTCTGGCATCGAACCAGCCGGCGGCGCGCGACACAGGCCGTCCGTCAGCTTCGCCGCGTGTCTCCAGCCGGATCACCTCGGCGCCCTTGGCCAGCCCAAGCCCCTCGGCGACACGCTGGCTCGCCGGCTCGACCGATGAGGCGAGTAGCACGATATGCCGCTCCGATGCCTGTCCTTGCAGGCCTTCCGAAAAGCGTGTGCGCGCGCCGATCGGATAGGACAGCCGTTTGCGCGACAGCACGAAGGTGCCACGCCCTTGCTCGGCCCTGAGCACGCCGTCCTGCACCAGGGCGGCGATGGCGCTGCGCACCGTATGGCGGTTGACGCCATAGCGTTCGGCCAGCGCCACTTCCGGCGGCAGCGCGGCATTCTCGGCAAAATCGCCCAAGGCAATCGAATGCAGGATCTGGTCGGCGATCTGCCGCCACAACGAGACGCCGCTGCGTCGCTCGATGCTATCAGCCCTTTGCTGCCCGACCATTTCCGCCCCGATCCTTTGCCCCTGTCATCCACCCGTCATGGACACGCGCTAGATAATAGATATAATTTGTATAGATGTCTATATCACTAGACAAATATACACGAACAGGAGCAGCAGCCATGCGAGGACAGGAAGCGCGCGATCAAGCCGAGCGCAAGGCCGTCATGGCAACGCTGGCGCAGGCAAGCGGCGATGACATCGTCCGCCTCTGGAACGCTGCCGGCCTACCCTCGGAAGCCGAACTTCTGCGCGGCCCCGAAACCGGCCTGGTCACCGTGCGCGGCCGCATCGGCGGCGGCGGCGCCCCCTTCAATGTCGGTGAAGCCACGGTCACCCGCACCACGGTCCGGCTCGCATCCGGGCAGGTCGGCCATTGCTACGCGCTTGGCCGCGACAAGCAGAAGGCGAGGCTCGCAGCCATCGCCGATGCGCTCTGGCAGGATTCTGCCCACCGCGACGATGTTCAGGCCAAACTCATCGCCCCGTTGCAGGCGGCATTGGCCCAGGCGCGCGAAAAACGCCGCGCCGAGACGGCGGCAACCAAAGTGGATTTCTTCACCATGGTGCGCGGAGAAGATTGATGGACATCGCAACCCAATCGATCGATGGCGGCTTCGCCGATCCGGTGTTCAATGCCCAGACCGTGTTCCGCGCCGTGATGGACGCAATGGCGCGGCCGGGCACCGTGCAGGCCCTGCCGATCTTTGCCCGCCCGCCGGCGCCGTTGTCGGCCACCGCCGGCGCCATCGCGCTGGCGCTGTGCGACAACGACACGCCGCTCTGGCTCGACCCCACCTTGCAGGCCGCCGTGGCGGCCAAATCCTGGCTCGGTTTCCACTGCGGCGCGCCACTGGCCAACACGCCGGCCGACGCGCATTTCGCGTTGATGGCAGCACCTGCGGAGATGATGTCGCTCGACGGTTTTTCGCAAGGCACCCAGGACTATCCCGATCGCTCCACGACGCTGATCCTGCAGGTGAGCGATCTCGTCTCGGGCACTCCGCTTCTGCTCGCCGGTCCCGGCATCGAGACGACGGCAACGATCGCACCGGCGCAGATGCCACGGCATTTCGTCGAACAGTGGAAGCAGAACAATCAGCGCTTTCCGCGCGGCGTCGACCTCATCCTTGCCGCACCGGGCGGCATCGCCTGTCTGCCGCGCACGACGCGCATCAAGACGATGGAGGCCTAGCATGTATGTCGCGGTAAAAGGCGGCGAAGCGGCCATCGCCAATGCCCACAGATTGCTCGCCGATCGCCGGCGCGGCGATCGTTCGGTGCCGGCACTTCGCCTCGACCAGATCGTCGAGCAACTGGCGCTCGGCGTCGACCGGGTGATGAGCGAAGGCTCGCTCTACGATCGGGAATTGGCGGCGCTGGCCATCGTCCAGGCGCGCGGCGACATGATCGAGGCGATCTTCTTGGTGCGCGCCTATCGCACCACGCTGCCGCGCTTCGGCTACACCAGGGCCATCGACACCGCCACGATGCTGGTCGAGCGGCGCGTGTCGGCGACCTACAAGGACCTGCCCGGCGGCCAGTTGCTCGGGCCCACCTTCGACTACACCCACCGGCTGCTCGGTCCCGAGCTTGCGGCGTGCGCCGATGTCGCCGAACCGCTGCAGCGCGCCGGCGAGGCCGAAGCCATGCCGCGCGTGTCGGCGATCCTCGCCCGCGAAGGCCTGATCGAGCCGGATGGCGACATGCCGCAGGACCATGTTCCCGGCGACATCACCCGCGAGCCGCTGGAATTCCCGATGGCGCGCGACATCCGCCTGCAAGCGCTGTCGCGTGGCGATGAAGGTTTCTTGCTGGCGCTCGGCTATTCCACTCAGCGTGGCTACGCCCGCAACCACCCCTTCGTCGGCGAGGTCCGTATCGGCGAGGTCGAGCTGGAGCTCGACGTGCCGGAACTGCCCTTCGCTGTGCCGCTCGGCAGCGTCCGCGTCACCGAGTGCCAGATGGTCAACCAGTTCAAGGGCTCGGCCAAGGCGCCGCCGCAATTCACTCGCGGCTACGGCCTGGTCTTCGGCCAGAGCGAGCGCAAGGCGATGGCCATGGCGCTCTGCGACCGCGCGCTTCGCGCGACCGAACTCGGCGAGGATGTCGTCGCCGCGGCCCAGGACGAGGAGTTCGTCATCTCGCATTCCGACAATGTCCAGGCCACCGGCTTCGTCGAGCATCTGAAGCTGCCGCATTATGTCGACTTCCAGGCCGAGCTCGATCTGGTGCGCCGCATGCGCGCCGAGCACGACGCCCGCGAAAACCCCGGCAAGGTCGAGGAAAAGCGCGAGGCCGCGGAATGATCGAGGGCCTCTCCCACATCACCTTCATCGTGCGCGATCTCGACCGGATGACCGCGATCCTCACTGGGATTTTCGACGCGCGCGAGGTCTATGCCAGCGACGCCGAGCAGTTTTCGCTGTCGCGGGAAAAATTCTTCCTGATCGGCGACATCTGGATCGCCATCATGCAAGGCCAGCCGCTACCGGAACGCAGCTACAACCACATCGCCTTCAAGATCGATGACGCCGATTTCGACCGCTACGCCGGGCGCGTCGGCAAGCTCGGCCTCGACATGCGCCCGCCGCGTCCGCGCGTCGAGGGTGAAGGCAGGTCAATCTATTTCTACGACGACGACAACCACATGTTCGAACTGCACACGGGCACGCTTAATGAGCGGCTGAAGCGCTACGCCAGAGGATTGGAGGCTGTGCAATGAATTCAGTGCCCGCCCCCATGGCCGCCACCGTCGTGGGAATGACCGCCATAGCTGCCATACCCGGAGTAGCCACCATTGCTGAGACCTACGGACTCACCGTGAGAGCCCTCTTTTGGCGCGAGCAGAATCATGCGCCGAAGGAAAAAGAGAACGACGCCGGCGAACACCAACAGCAGGATTCCGAGATGTATCCAACCGGTTTGGGTCATCCGATTTCGCCCCCGTTTCCGCGTCCTGGACGCCAATTTGATAGCACGATGTGGATGTGATCGCCATGACCGACATCGCCACCTACAATTTCGCCTATCTCGACGAACAGACCAAGCGGATGATCCGCCGGGCGATCCTCAAGGGCATCGCCATCCCCGGCTATCAGGTGCCGTTCGCCTCGCGCGAAATGCCGATGCCTTATGGCTGGGGCACTGGCGGCGTGCAGGTCACCGCTTCGATCATCGGCCCCGACGATGTGCTGAAGGTGATCGACCAGGGCGCCGATGACACCACCAATGCCGTGTCGATCCGCGCCTTCTTCAAGAAGGTCGCCAATGTTGCTGTCACCACCGATACCGCCAGCGCCACCATCATCCAGACCCGCCACCGCATCCCCGAACATCCGCTCAGCGCCGGACAAGTTCTGGTCTACCAGGTGCCGATCCCAGAGCCGCTGCGCTTCCTCGAGCCGCGCGAGACCGAGACGCGCAAAATGCATGCGCTGGAGGAATACGGCCTCATGCATGTGAAGCTCTACGAGGACATCGCCAGGCACGGCCGCATCGCCACCACCTACGCCTATCCGGTCAAGGTCGAGGGCCGCTATGTGATGGACCCGTCGCCGACGCCGAAATTCGACAATCCGAAGATGCACCAGTCACCGGCGCTGCAATTGTTCGGCGCCGGCCGCGAAAAACGCATTTATGCGTTGCCGCCTTTCACTGACGTCGTCAGCCTCGACTTCGAGGACCACCCTTTCGAGGTGCAGACCTTCGACCAGCCTTGCGCGCTGTGCGCGGCCGAGAATGTCTATCTCGACGAGGTCATTCTCGACGACCATGGCGGCCACATGTTCGTCTGCTCCGACACCGACCACTGCGAGAAACGCCGCGAAGAGGGCCATCGCGGTCACCTCTCACCCGAGATGATGGAGCCGGCAGAGTGACCGACGAACCGCTGCTGCGCGTTTCAGCGCTATCCAAATTCTACGGCTCGCGCGTCGGCTGCGAGAATGTCACCTTCGACCTGTGGCCCGGCGAGGTGTTGGCCGTCGTCGGCGAATCCGGTTCCGGCAAGACGACGCTGCTCAACTGCCTGTCGACACGGCTGTTGCCCTCTTCCGGCACCGCCAGCTACCGCATGCGCGATGGCCAGTTCCGCGAGCTCTATCGGATGAGCGAGGCCGAGCGCCGCTTCCTGATGCGCACCGACTGGGGCTTTGTCCACCAGAACCCGGCCGATGGGCTGCGCATGACGGTGTCGGCTGGCGCCAATGTCGGTGAGCGGCTGATGGCGGTCGGCGACCGCCACTACGGCAGGATCCGCGCCACGGCTGTCGACTGGCTATCGCGCGTCGAGATCGACGAGGACCGCATCGACGACGAGCCGCGCGCCTTCTCCGGCGGCATGCGCCAGCGCCTGCAGATCGCCCGCAACCTCGTCACCGGGCCGCGGCTGGTGTTCATGGACGAGCCGACCGGCGGCCTTGACGTCTCGGTGCAGGCCCGCCTGCTCGATCTGCTGCGCGGTCTGGTCACAGATCTCGGCCTCGCCGCCATCGTCGTCACCCACGACCTCGCCGTGGCGCGGCTATTGTCGCAGCGCATGATGGTGATGAAGGACGGCCGTGTCGTCGAAAGCGGCCTCACCGACCGCGTCCTCGACGACCCGCGTGCGCCCTATACGCAATTGCTTGTGTCCTCGATTCTGCAGGTGTGACGATGGCGCCAAGTCACCCCCCTCTGGCCTGCCGGCCATCTCCCCCTCAAGGGGGGAGATTGGCAGCTTTGCCGCCCAACCCTTTCTGCAACGGAAGAGACTGGCGAAACCGAAAGCGACAGCCGATCTCCCCCCTTGAGGGGGAGATGCCTGGCAAGGCAGAGGGGGGCGCTGTCCCGCCAACGAATGACGATTGGAGGACTTTCTGATGCCGACCCCTCTCGTTGTCTCCGATGTCGCAAAAAGCTTCACCATGCATCTGCGCGACGGCATCAAACTGCCTGTTGTCGCCGGCGTCTCGTTCTCGATTCGGGCCGGCGAATGCGCCGTGCTCGGCGGCCCCTCCGGCGCCGGCAAGAGCTCGATCCTGAAAATGCTTTACGGCAACTATGCCGTCGACGAAGGCCAGATCATTGTCCAGCACGATGCCGGCCTCATCGATCTGGCGATAGCCAGCCCGCGCACCGTGCTTGCCGTTCGCCGGCAAACGATCGGCTATGTCAGCCAGTTCCTGCGCACCGTGCCGCGCGTCTCCGCACTCGATGTCGTCGCCGAACCGCTGGTCGAGCGCGGCGAAGAGCGCGAGGCAGCCAGAGGCAAGGCACGCGCGCTGCTGGCGCAGCTGAACCTGCCGGAAAAACTCTGGGGGCTGCCGCCGGCGACGTTTTCCGGTGGTGAGCAGCAGCGCGTCAACATCGCGCGCGGCTTCATCACCGAACATCCGATCCTGCTGCTCGACGAGCCGACCGCCTCGCTCGACGCCAGGAACCGCGACGTGGTGATCGCGCTGATTGCCCAGAAGAAAGCGGCGGGCGTCGCTCTGCTCGGCATCTTCCACGACCACGACGTGCGCGAAGCGGTGGCCGACCGCATCATCGACGTGACCAATTTCGCTGCCGGAAAAATCGCCGCATGAGCAGGAAACTGTCGGAAGCGCCGCTGGTCCACGAGACGGCGCAGGTCGAGAATTCGAAGCTTGGCCGCTGGACCGAGATCGCCGACCGCAGCCGTGTCTCGGAGAGCATCCTCGGCGACTATTCCTACATGATGCAGGACTGCGCCGTCTGGTGCACGACCATCGGCAAGTTTTCCAACATCGCGGCCAGCGTGCGCATCAACGCCACCAACCATCCGACCTGGCGACCGACGCTGCACCATTTCACCTACCGCGCCTCGGACTACTGGGATGACGCCGAGCACGAGAGCGAATTCTTCGCGCAGCGCCGGGCCAGGCGCGTCACCATCGGTCACGACACCTGGCTCGGTCACGGCTCGACCATCCTGCCCGGCGTCACCGTTGGCGATGGTGCGGCGGTTGGCGCAGGTGCCGTGGTATCCAAGGACGTCGCGCCCTACACCATCGTCGGCGGCGTGCCGGCCAAGCCGATCCGCGAGCGCTTCGACCGCCGCACCGCCGAGCGCTACCAGGCGCTCGCCTGGTGGGATTGGGACCATGCCAGGCTGCGCGCAGCGCTGGATGATTTCCGCGAACTGGAGGCTGAGGCCTTTCTGGAGAAGTACGGCTGACATTGCCGCCTTCACATATGTGTCATCGCCACCGACGGGCACGCCCGTTTCATACCCTTGACACATGACTCGGACAGGAGGCGATCTTCCCAGGAGATCGCAATGCTCGACACCGTCAAACCCTCGCTCGCCGGATTCCTCGAAGGCACCAACCCCAACCCTCCAGTGCATCTCGGCACGCGCTACGACAGTGCAGGCAATTTCCTGTTCGAGCCCGGCAACACCGTGGTCAGCCATCTCGAAAACGGCTCGACTTCCGAAGCGGTGGTTGTCGAGGTGCGGGAACGGATGCGAGCGACGCCGGACGCCGACCGGCTGGCCTTCACGCCCGTCTCCAGCCTGCATATGACGCTGTTCCAGGGCATCATCGAACATCGCCGCCGGCTTCCCTATTGGCCTGGCGACGTGCCCCTCGACACCAGCATCGACGACATGACCCGCCTTTACCTGAACCGGCTAAATGGCTTCGAAGGCCGTGGCGCGTTCAAGGTCAAGGTCGTCGATGTCGTGCCGACCGGCCTGACCGTTGCCGGCGCCACGGACGAAGACAGGGCCGTCATGCTTGCCTGGCGCGATGCGCTGTCGGCGCCGTTCGGCTACCGGCACCCCGACCACGACACCTATGTGTTTCACATCACCTTCGCCTACCAGATCCGGCGCCTTGCCGACGAAAGGGCGGCTGCATGGCAAGACTTGTTCGATGATTGCCTTTCGCTCTTTACCCGGCACGCGCCGGTGATCGAGTTGCGAGCGCCGGCATTCTGCAGCTTCAGCGACATGAAGCATTTCGAGGAGCTGCTGATCCTGGGCTGACCGATCCGGATCGATCGCTGATGTCGCGCCTGTGGGTGGTAACAAAACTGACATCAATCCGACACCGCAGGTTCATGGCGCTGCGCTAGCGAGGGTTAACAGACCTTCAAACTGCGACTGGACCGGAACCTGCTCATGTCAGCAAGCTCAGCCACGCTTGAAATCCGCGGCGTTACCCGCCGATTTGGCAAGAACACCGCCGTCAGCGCGGTCGACCTATCTATCCCCCAGGGTCAGATGGTCGGCATCATCGGTCGCTCGGGCGCCGGCAAATCGACCCTTCTTCGCATGATCAATCGTCTCATCGACCCCAGCCAGGGGTCGATTTTTTTTGACGGCGCCGAAGTTTCCGGCCTGCGCGGTTCGCCGCTGCGGCGCTGGCAGCGCGATTGCGCCATGATTTTTCAGCAGTTCAACCTGGTGCCGCGCCTCGACGTGCTGACCAATGTGCTGCTCGGCAAGCTCAATCATCGCTCGACCCTGACCAACCTGTTCGGTGTCTTCTCCCGCGGCGAGTGCGCCGAGGCGGTCGCCGCCCTCGAGCGCCTCGACATCGCCCGCACCGCGCTGCAGCCGGCCGGCACCTTGTCCGGTGGCCAGCAGCAGCGCGTCGCCATTGCCCGCGCCATGATGCAGCAGCCGAAGGTGATCCTGGCCGACGAACCGATCGCCTCGCTCGATCCGCTCAACGCCAAGGTGGTGATGGATTCGCTGCAGGACATCAATCTGCGTGAAGGCATCACCGTCGTCACCAATCTGCACACGCTGGACACCGCGCGCAGCTATTGCAACCGCATCATCGGCATGGCCGCCGGCAAGATCGTTTTCGACGGCCCGCCGGAAGACCTCAACCGCGAAGCCGTGCGCCTGGTTTACGGCGCCGACGCCAACGGCGCCGAGATCTCCGAGGCCATCACCTCCACCAGCATCGCCTACAAGCAAAAGATCGCCGCATCCGCCAGCCCGCTCGAGCCCGCATTCCCTGGCTACTGAGTCCATGATCCCGAAAAGTGGACACCGGTTTTCGGGAGAGATCATGGACAAGCAAACGAGCGGCTTGGATCGCCAGCCAGCGTCAAAGGCACCTGTCAAAATTCGAACGCACCCGGCGCGACGCCGGGACCAACAGGAGAGACATCAAATGTTCAGGAAGATGGTTTTTGGCGCCGTTTCATTGTTCGCCATCGCAGCGAGCGCCGCTCACGCCGCCGATATCAAGGAATTCCGCGTCGGCATCCTTGGCGGCGAGAACGAAACCGACCGGCTGCGCAACTACCAGTGCCTCGCCGATCATCTGAAGACCGAATTCGGCTTCGAAAAAGTGTCGCTGTTCCCGGCTGCCGACTATGATGGCGTCATCCAGGGCCTGCTTGGCGGCACGCTCGATTTCGCCGAGCTTGGTGCTTCCGGCTATGCCAGTATCGCTCTCAAGGACCCGAAGGCGGTCACCCCGATCCTCACCACCCAGCAGACCGACGGCGCCACCGGCTATTATTCGATCGGCCTGGCGCTCAAGACGTCCGGCATCACCGACATCAAGTCGGCCAAGGGCAAGAAGCTCGGCTACGCCGATCCGGACTCGACCTCGGGCTACCTGATCCCGCTGACCCAGATCCCGAAGGACACCGGCGCTTCGAACGAAGCCTTCTTCGCCTCCACCCAGTTCAATGGCGGCCATGAGAACAACATCCTCGCCGTCCGCGACGGCAAGGTCGACGTGGCGGTGGACGATTCCTCGGGCATCGGCGACTTCAAGAACGGCTACACCTCCGGCACCTTCCACAAGGAAGTCGCCAAGGGCGCCGTCGACCCCAACGACTTCGTCGAAGTCTGGCGCTCCGGCCTGATCCCGAACGGCCCGCTGGTCGTTCGCACCGAGCTCGGCACTGAGATGACCACCAAGCTCGCCAACTTCTTCACCGAGTTGCCCAAGAAGGACAAGGCTTGCTTCGAAGGCGTCGAAGGCGGCGATTTCACTGGCTACGTTCCGGTGAAGCCGGACTTCTACAACGTCATCGTCGAAGCCCGTAAAGCCGCGATCGGCGGCTGACGGCATCAGGAAAAGGGCGGTGCCTCCAGCGCCGCCCTTTTTGCATGTCCCGATCATGACCATCTCAGCGACAATCCATTCAGACGCGACCCGCCGCACGGCTGACGCCTGGCGGCGCCAGACGTCCTTGCGCCGGCTTTACACCGCCATCGGCATCGGTCTGCTGCTGGTCGCCATGCTCGGCACCATGTGGTTCGCCGACGAAGCCAATGCCGGCCACTTCTGGGACCGGCTGCCGCACATACTGGATTTCCTCAGCTGGCTCATCCCCAAGGACTGGAACGATGTCTGGCGGGCGCTTTTCGACGTCGCCTCACCGCATGACACCGGCACCCAGGAGTTCAATTTCCCGCTCGGCCGTGTCTATGTCTGGGGCGGTTTTTACGTCCCCGAATATTTCGAGCTGATGCTGACCACCGTCAACACGGCATTGGTCGCGACCTTCATCGGCTTCATCTTTGCCGTGCCGTTCTCCTTCATCGCGGCGCGCAATCTGACGCCGAGCCCGGCGCTCAGGCTCGTCGTCAAGCGCTTCATGGAATTGCTGCGCGCCTTCCCGGAGATCGTCATTGCCGGACTGTTCGCGGCCATCGTCTCGGTCGGCCCGGTCGCCGCCATCATCGCCATCGGCCTGCATTCGATCGGCGCGCTCGGCAAGCTGTTCTACGAGATCAACGAGAACATCGACATGCGCGCCGAGGAAGGCCTGAGGGCGGTCGGCGCCAACTGGTTCGAGCGCGTGCGTTTCGCCGCGCTGCCGCAGGTGCTGCCCAATTTCATGTCCTACACGCTGCTCAGGATCGAGATCAACGTCCGCATCTCGACCATCATCGGCGCCGTCGGCGGCGGCGGCATCGGCGAGGAACTGAAGCTCTCGATCTCGCGCGGCTTCGGCGCCAAGACGCTGGCGCTGGTGCTTCTCCTGTTCACCACCATCTTCATCGTCGACCAGTTCTCCGCCTGGCTGCGCCGCAAGCTGGTCGGCGAGCAGGCTTTCATGATGGGGGCCTGACCATGGCCACGATAACCGCCGACGAGATGCTGTCGATCGAGCAGCGCTTCCCGCAGGTGTTCCAGCGGCCTCTGTACAAGCGCTTCGGCCCGCTGTTCCTGTTCGCCGGTATCCTGCTCTATCTCGTCTATGCCTTGTGGTTCTTCAGCCTGCCGCAAGTGCTGAAGGAATCGCACTGGGAGCGCCTGCCGCTCTTCCTGACGCAGTGGATCAGCTACGATTTGCAGCCGGAATTCCGCCTCGACCAGCCTGAGATCACGCCGAAATACCCGCGTTTCTCCGCACTTGGCGAGAATCCCAACCCGGACTGGGTTATCACCAACCCGGACGGCTCCTTCACCGTCCTGATCGACGGCGCGGCGAAGTCCGTCACCTTCAACAAGGCCGAGGCGACACTGGTGGCCAATGGCCTGACAGTGCCGGTGGCGCTGGCCAGCGGCAAGCCGGTGATTTCGGGCCCGGTGCCCGACTGGATCACCGTGCATGACGACGAGGTCGTCGCCAAGATGGGCTTTGCCGGCGAGGTGCGCGTGACCGTCGATCGCGTAAAAGTCCGCAAGCGCTTCCTCGGTTGGGCCAATTTCGTCTTCGACACCCGCTCGCCCTTCTTCGGCAAGCCGGCCGGTGAAGTGATCTCGCTGATCTGGTCCGGACCTGAACTCAAGCCGGGCACCTCGAACCTGGCGCTGGCCGGCGACAACATCTGGAACAACGCCCAGTGGCAGCATGGCGACGTCTGGACGAAGCTGTTCCAGACCATCGTCATGGCCTTCCTCGGCACGCTTTTGGGCGGCATCATCGCCTTCCCGCTCGCTTTCTTCGCCGCCCGCAACATCACGCCGAGCGGACTGCTCAGCCAGGTGCTCAAGCGTTTCTTCGATTTCATGCGCTCGGTCGACATGCTGATCTGGGCGCTGTTCTTCACCCGCGCCTTCGGCCCCGGCCCGTTGGCCGGCAGTGCCGCGATCTTCTTCACCGAGATCGGCACACTCGGCAAAACCTATTCGGAAGCACTGGAGAACATCGACGACAAGCCGCGCGAAGGCATCCAGTCGACCGGCGCCAACGGCTTGCTGGTGCAACGCTACGGCGTGCTGCCGGAAGTGATACCCGTCTTCATCAGCCAGACGCTCTACCAGTGGGAATCCAACACCAGGGGCGCGACCATCATCGGCGCCGTCGGCGCCGGCGGCATCGGCCTGAAACTGTGGGAAGCCATGCGCACCAACTCCAACTGGGCCAATGTCTTCTACATGGTGCTGTTGATCCTGCTCGTCGTCTTCGTCTTCGACAACATTTCCAACTTCCTGCGGCGGAGGTTGAGCCGGACGATCCACGACTACAACAGGATCCAGGCCGAGCAGGGGTAGCCAAGCCGAAGCCACCAGTGCCGGCGATCAAGTGACGGCGGCCACCGCGCCTTCGTCATCCACGGGCGAAGCAAGGAGCGAAGCGACGCGGCGCAGACCCGAGGATCCATGCCGGGACGTCTGTGCTAGATGCTTCGGTGCAAAAAGAGGCCCCATTTGCATCCCTTGGCTGCACCGCCGCGGCGCTCGAATGTCGCGGCATGGATCCTCGGGTCTCCGCGTCCGCTACGCTCCCGCTCCGCCCGTGGATGACGAAGGGAGGGTGGCCCTAAGCCGCCTTCTTCCACCCGTTCCGGATATGCTTATACCCGTCGCGATAAACCGCCTCCGGACTCTCCGAGAAATCCCTCCACACCTTGGTCGCCGCCGCCAGATCCTTCAACGAACGCCCGAACGCCTCGATCGTCAGCCAGTCGTCATAGCCACTCTTGCGGATGGCCGAAAATGTCTCTTTCCACGGGATATTGCCCCGCCCCGGCACGCCGCGATCATTCTCCGAGATATGGATATGCACCACATTCCGGCGGTGCTTCGTATAGGCGCCGATCGGGTCGGCCTCCTCGATGTTGGCGTGGAAGGTGTCGTACATCGCCTTGATGTGCGGCCGGTCGATGGCGTCGATATGCTCCGACAGGTCAGCCATCGTGTTGAGGAGGTAGCATTCGAAGCGGTTGAGCGCCTCCAGCCCGATGGTGACGTTCTTCTTTCCGGCATGGTCGCCGATGGCGCGTTGCGAAGCGACCGAGCGCTTTTTCTCGGCCGCCGTCGGCCCGCTGCCGGAAAAGGCGCCGAGCGTCGAATGCAGCGGACCACTCAATTTGTTGGCGCCGAGCGCCCGGGCACAGTCGATCGCCCATTTCATATAGTCGATGCCGGCCTTGCGGGTCGAAGCGTCAGCCGAGATCAGGTTCATCGCCGGATCGCCCATGGCTGAAACGGCCGTACGCTCCAGCCCGATGCGGTCGAGCAGCTCGCCGAGCTTGCTGTAGTCGTCCGGCGTGCCGGCGAAAATCGGTATCTCGACGCCGTCAAACCCGGTCGCCTTGATGTCACGCAGCAACGGCTCGTGTTTCTTCGACACGGACGTCGTCCACAAAAACATGCACATGCCGATTTTCATCGACGCCCCCTCCCACTAGAATTTCGCGACAAGGGGTATCGAGATTCAGGTCAGGCCGAGCCGAGGATGGCGGGGGCCGAGAACCGGAGCGGAGCGTACTTAAAGTACGTGAGCACCGGAAGCGCAGGAACCTGCCATTCGCAGGCCGGCATCACCTGAATATCGACACCCCTTACAGCTTCGTCCACGCCCCATTCTTCTTCGACGACTTTACGCAGGCTTCGATGAAGGCCATGCCTTCGACGCCGTCCTGGATGGTCGGGAAGACGACATCCTTGCCCGGCTTGCCACCCTTCTTGCGCGCCGCGCGGATCGCGCGCGCGGCCTCCTGGTAGATGTTGGCGAAACCTTCGAGATAGCCTTCAGGATGGCCGGACGGAACGCGGCTGACGCGGCCGGCGACCGGCAGCGCGCCGGCGCCATTGCGGGTGAGCAATTGCTTCGGCTGGCCGAACGGCGTGTACCAGAGATAGTTCGGGTCGGCCTGCACCCATTCCAGCCCGCCCTTGGAGCCGTAGATGCGCAGCTTCAACCCGTTTTCATGGCCGGGTGCCACCTGGCTGGCCCAGATCATGCCCTTGGCCGGGTGCATCTTGCCGACCGGTTTGAAGCGCAGCATGACGTTGACATTGTCGTCGAGCTGCCGCCCCGGCACGAAGGCGTCGAGATCGGCCGACAGGGAATCGAGTTCCAGACCGGAGACGAAGCGCGCGAGATTGTAGGCGTGCGTGCCGATGTCGCCCAGCGCGCCGCCGGCGCCCGCCTGCTTGGGGTCGGAGCGCCAGGCCGCCTGCTTCTGGCCGGTGGCGGCAAGATCCTCGGTCAGCCAGTCCTGCGGATATTCCGACTGCACGATGCGGATGTCGCCGAGCACGCCCTTGGCCACCATCTCGCGCGCCTGGCGGATCATCGGATAGGCGGTGTAATTGTGCGTCAGCACGAACACCTTGCCGGTCTTTTCGACCACTGCCGCCAGCTTCTTCGCTTCGGCAAGCGTCGTTGCCAGCGGCTTGTCGCAGATGACGTGAATGCCGGCTTCGAGGAAAGCCTTGGCCGCCGGCACGTGCACATTGTTTGGCGTGACGATGGCCACCGCTTCGATGCCGTCGGGACGCTTGGCCTCGGCCTTGGCCATTTCGGCGTAGGAGCCATAGCTGCGGGCGGGATCGAGCCCGAGTTCGGCAGCCGAGGCCTTGGCGCGCTCGGGATTCGCCGACAGAGCGCCAGCGACCAGCACGAAGTCATTATCCAGGCGCGCCGCGATCCGGTGCACCGCGCCGATGAAGGCGCCCTGGCCGCCGCCGACCATGCCGTAGCGGATCGGGCCGCCGCCTCCCGTTTCCGATTTCGATGCGCCGACCATGCTTGTCTCCCTCGTCTTGTGCGTTCTGCTTTTTGGCGGATGCCGCTGCCGGCGAAGCCGGTTAGATTCCCATCATGGCGCGCAGCAGCTTCTTGTCGGTCGTGCCGCCGGCGAAATCGTCAAAAGCTTTTTCCGTCACCCGGATGATGTGGTGCTCGATGAAAGGCGCACCCTCGGCGGCACCATCTTCCGGATGCTTCAGGCAGCATTCCCATTCCAGCACCGCCCAGGAATCGTAGCCATACTGGGTGAGCTTGGAGAAGATGCCGCTGAAATCCACCTGCCCGTCGCCGAGCGAGCGGAAACGCCCGGCCCGGTTGGTCCAGCTCTGGTAGCCGGAATAGACGCCTTGCCGTCCCGTCGGATTGAACTCGGCGTCCTTGACGTGGAATGCCTTGATCCGCTCGTGATAGATGTCGATGAACTCGAGATAGTCGAGCTGCTGCAGCAGGAAGTGCGACGGGTCGTAGTTGATGTTGCAGCGTTTGTGGCCGCCGACCGCATCGAGGAACATCTCGAAGGTTATCCCGTCGAACACATCCTCGCCGGGATGGATCTCGTAGCCGATGTCGACGCCATTGTCCTCATAGACATCGAGGATCGGCTTCCAGCGCTTGCCGAGCTCGGCAAAAGCCTCCTCGATCAATCCCGCCGGGCGCTGCGGCCACGGGTAAAGGTAAGGAAAGGCTAACGCTCCACAAAACGACACCGATGCCTTGAGGCCGAGATTCTTCGACGCCTTGGCGCCGGACTTCATCTGCTCGACCGCCCATTTCTGCCTGGCTTTCGGGTTGTTGTGCACCTCGGGCGGCGCAAAGCCGTCGAACTGCGCGTCATAGGCTGGATGCACCGCCACCAGCTGTCCCTGCAGATGCGTCGACAGTTCGGTGATCTCGACGCCGGCATCAGCGCAGATGCCTTTCACCTCGTCGCAATAGGCCTTGGAAGACGCCGCTTTCTTGAGATCGAACAGCCGAGCATCCCAGCTCGGGATCTGCACGCCCTTGTAGCCGAGTCCGGCTGCCCATTTGGTGATCGAGGCCAGCGAATTGAACGGCGCGGCGTCGCCCGCGAACTGCGCCAGAAACAGCCCAGGGCCCTTCATTGTCGTCGGCATCGGCATCCTCTCCCTATTTTTCCACGACCAAGCATAGCGCCGATTGAAAGCAGGGCCAGCCTCTTTGGTCTTTTCGCACCACGCGCTTGCGCATTGCTATTCTGGTATTACCAAATGCCAAATTCTGGTCAAGCTGTTTGATGCAAGATCGCAGCCATTTGCGGAACCAGTATCCGCTTACATATTTCAATATAATCAACATGGTAGGTCGCAGGTGAGAGAGCAGGATAGCGCTTCTTGCCGTCCGCGGGAAATTGCTGTAGACCTCCATTCAGGCCCAATTGGTCGAACCAGTTTGAGAAAAATGACTGGAGCGCCTTGGGGAGGAAACTGGCGGCACGCTCCGGTGGGATGCGTCGCAGGCGAACTGATACAGGCGAATCTGGGAAGGACAGACCATGCATCTTTCGACGCACAACTGGATGCGGGCGGAGCCGTTGGAAACGACACTCAAGCGGATCAAAAAATTCGGCTATGAGTCGATCGAGATTTCCGGCGAACCCGAGCAATACAAGACCAAGGAGACGCGCGCGCTGCTGAAGGAGCACGGCATCCGCTGCTGGGGTGCGGTGACGCTGATGCTGGGAGAGCGCAACCTCGCCGCCAAGAACCAGGGCCAGCGCGAGCGCTCGGTGCAGTACGTCAAGGACGTGCTGACCATGGTCAGCGAACTCGACGGCGAAATCATCACGCTGGTTCCCGCGACCGTCGGCAAGGTGGTGCCGGACGGCACCGAGGAAGAGGAGTGGAAGTGGGTGGTCGATGCCACCCGGGAATGCTTCACCCACGCCAAGAAGGTCGGCGTCAAGATTGCGGTCGAGCCGCTCAACCGCTTCGAGACCTATCTGTTCAACCGCGGCGCCCAGGCGCTGGCGTTGGCCGATGCGGTCAGCCCGGAATGCGGTGTCTGCCTCGACGCCTATCACATCCACATGGAAGAATTTAACGTCTATGACGCCATCCGCCAGGTCGGAAAGCGCCTCTTCGACTTCCATGTCGCCGACAACAACCGCTTCGCCGCCGGCCTCGGCCAGATCGACTGGAAGAAGATCATCGCCACGCTGAAAGAGGTTGGCTATGACGGCGCGCTGACCAACGAATTCGTTGCCCCGGTCGACCGCACGCCGGCCGCGCCCTATCCCGACATGGTCGAACGCAATCCGGTCGACATCTCGCCGGAGCAGCTCAAGTTCATTCAGGACCACGGCTCCAGCGTGCTGACGGAAAAGTTCTACACCGACCAGATGCGCATCAACGCCGAAACGCTGCTGCCGCTGATCAAGTAGTCGATCCGTTTGGGAATGAGCCTTTCCGCCCCGACCGGCGGCAAGGCCGGGGATGAACATGCGCATCAGAAACGTCCAGGCCTGGTGGGTCCGCATACCGATCGAAGCCGCGAAGCAGCACCGCAGCGACTTCGGCCAGGTGGCGACGTTCGACGCCGCCATCCTGCGCATCGAGACCGATGATGGGCTGGTCGGCTGGGGCGAAGGCAAGAATGCCGCCGGCAGCGCCGGCAGCTACGGCGCCCTCGTTCATATGCTCAACCACGAAGTCGGCCCGCAATTGATCGGCCGCGATCCCGCCGACATCGGCGTCATCTGGGAGATGCTCTACAATGGCGTGCGCCACGACAGTGCGGCGCGCGTCGGTCACGCCATGCCGCAACTGGCGCGCCGCGGCATGAGCGTTGCCGCCATCAGCGCCGTCGACATCGCGCTCTGGGACATCCTGGGCAAATCGCTCGGGGTTCCGGTCTGGCGGCTGCTCGGCGGCCGCAAGCTTGACCGCATGCAGGCCTACGCGTCCGGCGGCTGGGCCGCCGCCGATACCATCGGCGAGCAACTGAAATCCTACATCGCCAAGGGCGGCTTCAAGGCGCTGAAGATGCGGATCGGCGCCATGGATGGCGCCCCGCACATTTCCGCAGCCCGCGTGCGTGCGGCGAGAGCAGCACTTGGTCCAGATGTCGACCTGATGGTCGATGCGCATGGCACCTACACGGTGGCCGAAGCCAAGCGCTTCATCCATCTCGCCGGCGACCTCGATCTCGCCTGGTTCGAGGAGCCAGTCATAGCCGACGACAAATCGGGCATGGCCGAAGTCCGCGCCTGCGGTTCGATCCCGATCGCCACCGGCGAAAGCGAGGCGACGCGCTATGCTTTCCGCGATCTCGCGGTGCTGAAATCCGCCGACATCTTCCAGCCGGATCCCGCCTTTTGCGGCGGCATCAGCGAAGCGATGAAGATCGGCACCATCGCCAGCGCCTTCAATCTGCGCTTCGCGCCGCATCTATGGGCAGGCGCGCCTTGCTTCTTTGCCGGGCTGCATGTCTGCGCCGCTTCGCCGGCGAGCTTTACCGTCGAATATTCGCTGGGCGCCAACCCGATGATCCATGATCTTATCGAAGAGACTGTCGAAGCAAAGGACGGTATGATAGCGATCCCCGAGAAACCTGGACTGGGATTCACCGTTTCGGAGCGGTTTCTGGAGGCGCACGCGCAACGTAGTTGACGATGAAAGAAAAGAACCTTCTCGCCGAACTCGCCGCCTATCTCTTCTCCCATTCGGACAAGGAGACAGGCCGTACGCCGTCGGAGCGCGAACTGGCGGAGCACTTTGGCGTCAGCCGCGGCCAGATCCGCGAGGCGCTGGCCATTCTCGAAGCCATGCGCATCGTCGAGCGCCGTGCTAAATCCGGCATCTACATCGACACCAAGCAGGCCAGCGTGGAAGCCATGGCGCTTTTCGCCCGCGCCGGCCTGCCGCTTGACCCGATCCAGATCTACGAGACCGTTGAGCTGCGTAAGATTCACGAGATCAAGGCGGCCGAACTTGCCTGTTCGCGCGCCACCGAGGAGAATTTCGAGCGGCTGCGCGAGATCCTGAAGGCCTCGGAGGATCGCATTGCCGCCGGCGAAGGCCTGGCCAAGGAAGACCGCGAGTTTCATCTCGAGATCGTGCGCGCGACCAAGAACAGCGTTTTCCACAATGTCTGCAGCGTCTACTACATGATGGGCGAGCTGCGTTTGCCGATCTATTTCAACGACCCCGAGCGCTCAGTGCGCTCGCATGCCGAGCACATCCAGATTTTCGAGGCGCTGCTGCGCCGCGACGGCAATCTCGCCCAGGCGCTGATGAGTGCCCATCTGCAAGGTGCTGAGAGCTATTGGAAGGGCCTGATCGAAGGCCGTGAGTCCGTGCCGCAAAGCCCGGCGCTCGAAAAGGCCTAGAGCAATTCCAGGAAAAGTGTGAAACGGTTTTCCGGGAAAAGCGCGTAGCGCTTTCCCAAAGGGAATTGCGGCCAAAACAAACAGGAACCCCATGCCGAAAATCCTGTCGACGCACACGTTGCATCCGCGCGCCGCTGCCATGCTGACTGGCGCCGGCGAACTCGTCATCGCCTCCAATGTCGATGCAGCCACGCTGGCCGCCGAGGCGAAAGACGCCGATATCGTCATCGTCCGCGCGCACTTGCCGCCGGCCCTTTTCGAAACTGCGACGAAGCTGAGGGCGGCCATCCGCCACGGCGCCGGGCTCGACATGATCCCGATAGAAGCTGCAACCGCCGCCGGCGTGCTGGTGGCCAACGTGCCGGCGGTCAATGCGCGCTCGGTCGCCGAGCACGTGATGTTCGCGGCGCTGGCACTTTCCCGCCGCTTCCGCATGGTCGACCGCGATCTGCGCGCAAAGGGCTGGCTCGCCGGCCGCGAGCACGCCAATTCCAACAGCGAACTCGCCGGCAAGACCATCGGCATTGTCGGCCTTGGTGCCGTCGGTCAGGCAGTCGGCTATATCGCCGCGCACGGCTTCGACCTCAATGTGGTGGCGACGACGCGCAGCCTGCAGCCGGCGCCCGAAAGGGTCGGCTTCCTGTCGATCGACGCGCTGGTCGAGCAGAGCGACATCATCGTTTTATGCTGCCCGTTGACGCCGGAGACGCGCGGCCTGATCAGCCGCGAGCGCATCGCCCGCATGAAACCGCATGCGCTGCTGATCAACGTCTCGCGCGGCCCTGTCATCGATGACGATGCGCTGATTGAGGCCTTGCAACAGGGCCGCATCGGCGGCGCGGCGCTCGATGTCTTTGCGACGCAGCCGCTGCCTCCAGGGCATCCCTATTTCGGCTTCGACAATGTCATCATCACTCCGCACATGGCCGGCATTACCGAGGAATCGATGATGCGCATGGGGGTGGGTGCCGCCGGTGAAACCTTGCTGGTGCTGGCCAACAAACTGCCGGTCAATCTGCGCAATCCCGAAGTGGTCGAGCACTACCGGCGGCGGTTTCCAATCGACACCTGAACGCGCCTCAATTTTCTCGAATTCGCCAGCGACCTTGGCGCCATGTCGAAGATCGTCGCATCAATCCTCATGGCCGTCAGTGTCTGCATCGCAACGGCGCAGGCTCATGCCGATGGGCAGAACGGCTATGTGCCCTGCGACAACGGCCTGCGTTGCGTGGTGGCGCCTTGCCCTTCGACCAGCGCGCTCGACCTCGCCACCGGCATGGTCGTCAAGGGCGTGTGGGTCGATATCGACGGCTTGCCGCAGCAGGACAAGGCGCTCGACCTCGCGGACAAGCTCTATGCCGGCAAGCTGGTTGTCGCGGGTACGATCGAGAGCCGGCCACGGAGCTTCAACGGCAAGCAGTACAGCCTGCCGACATTGGTCGTGACCGGCATCGAACGCACCGCCAGGGACAGCGAACGCAAGCACTGCTCATCGCGCTGATACGCCGGTCAGCGGCCAAGCAGCCGCTCGACTTCGGCCGCGATTCGCAGCAGGTGATGGTCATGGCCATTGCGCGCCACCAGCATCAACCCGGCCGGCAATTTCATCTCAGGCATCGGCAGCGAGATGGCGCACAGGTCGAACTGGTTGGCGACCTGTGTGTTGCGCAACAGCAGGCCTTCCGCCTTGCTGCGCAGCGCTTCGTCGCTGGCCATTGTGGCGATCAACGGCGCGACGATCGGTACGGTCGGCACAGCGAGCACATCGATCGACGCTAGGCGCCCGGTCATGGCGGCAGCGAGTTCGCCACGACGGCGGATGGTCCTGATATAGACCGATGCAGGAATGGCGAGCGCCCGGGAAAGTGGCCCGCTGACATGCGGGTCCACCGGCACCGATGCACCTACGGACAGCCAGTTCGCATGGACCTCCGCGCCTTCCATCGACGCGATCGAGGCGCGTTTGGTCGCTGCCCGCATCTCGGCAATCAGATCGTCGATCGGCAGGTCGACGACACGAGCGCCGCTTTGGTCCAGCGCGCGAATGCATCGCTCGAAGCCTGCCGCGACCTCCGGCTCGGTGTCTTCGAGTAGCACACCGCGCGGGACGCCAATGCGCAGCCCGGCGAGCGAGATTGTCTGCAGCGGCGAAGGTTCCTCGCCCGCCATGATCGCGTCGGCAAGCGCGCATTCGGCAACACTGCGCGCGAGTGGCCCGATCGAATCCAGCGTAGCAGACAGTGGATAGGCGCCGGTGAGCGGCACCCGCCGCGCCGTCGGCTTGAAGCCGACGACACCGTTCAGCGAGGCCGGGATGCGCACGGAACCGCCGGTATCGGAACCGATGGAGATCTCGCTCGTCCCCTCGCCGACCGAAGCCCCGGCGCCGGATGACGACCCGCCCGGAATCCGGCTGGCATCGATCGCATTGCCGGGCGTGTCGTAATGCTGGTTGTCGCCGATCGCGGTGAAGGCGAATTCGGTCATGTTGGTCTTGCCGAGGATCACCACCCCGGCCTGCCGCAGTCGGCTGACGATCGCCGCGTCGCGCAAGGCGGGCGCGGCGTTCCTCAGCATCAGCGAGCCGGCCGTGGTTGGCTCGCCGGCGACATCGAACAGATCCTTGATCGAGACAATTGTTCCGTCGAGCGGTCCAAGCGTCACGCCAACCTTGCGCCGCGCATCGGCGGCATCCGCCGCTTCGCGTGCGGCTTCCGAATAGAGCTTGGTGAACACGCGTTCTTCGCCCGCACGAGCAACAAGGCGGGCGAGGATCATTTCGAGGTGGTCACGAACTGACTGCATTTCGGTGTCGGACTCCGGACGCCTTGAACGTATTAAGGGGGTGCGGCACGGTCGACGCGGTCCCTGATCTCGGCGTCGGATCCTCCGGTCAAGCCGGAGGATGACGGCGTGAGGGTTGAGAGGGCGACGCACACCGACCGTCGCGGACGCGACCTGCCGGATAGCGTCAGCTGCTAATCATCGCGCTGTCTTGTTGAGAGCGGTGACGACCAGCGCGAGAATCACCGCCGCGGCGGCGATTTCCCACACGAAAGCCTGCTTGTAGAAAGGCGGCGTGGCGAGCTGCGCCTTGCCGGCGAGAGTGTTGGGGTCCGGTGGATTGAGGAAGAAGACGCCGTAGAGATGCGCCGCCGTGATCGAAACCAGCAGCACAATACAGAAGACCAGCGCCACGACCAGCGCTACGGTCACCACACTGCGCACCTTGACGCCCGGCTGGGCCAACGGCAGCAGGTTGTTGATGAGTCCGGCAAGCACCACGAGACCGCTGCCGACCGCGTACAGGCCGATGGAAAAGGGTTGGAAGATCAGCACCAGCGCCATGACGCCGAGGCCAATGATGAAGACCTCGAGGCGGAACGCGCCGGCGCGGCTCATGCCGGAAGAACGGTCGCTCATGACCGCACCGCCTTTCCGGCGCCATCGAAGACATGGGTTTGCCTGGGATCGGGGCGTAGATTCAGCACCTCGCCGACCTTGACCCGCTGGCCTCTCGTCACCACGACGCGGATGTCGGCGCCTGCCGCCGTGCGGGCATGAATAAGGGTTTCGGCGCCCATGGGCTCGATGAGCTCGGCCCGGGCGGAGATGGTGCCACGGTCCCCCGTATCGGTCGCGGTGAAGGCGCGGGGGCGGACACCGATCGTCACCTTGCCGGGCTGCAGGCGCGCGACCGCCGCGTCCGTGCGGATCGCCAGACTAATGCCGGCCACGGTCATGTCAGCCGTGCCATCGGCGAAGGTCTTGAGGTCGGCCCCAAGAAGATTCATCTGCGGCGTGCCGATGAAGCTCGCCACGAAAGCATTGGCGGGCTTGGCAAATACCTCGTGCGGTGAGCCGACTTGCTCGATCAGGCCGTCCTTCATGATGGCGATGCGGTTGGCCATGGTGAGCGCTTCGAGCTGGTCATGGGTCACGATCACGGTCGCTTTGGAGAGGCCCTGCAGCACTTCCTTGATCTGGCCACGCATGGTCTGGCGCAGTTCGACATCGAGACGCGACAAGGGCTCGTCGAAGAGGAAGCAATTGGGGTCGCGGACGATGGCGCGGGCCATGGCGGCGCGCTGCTTTTCGCCCTCGGATATCTGGTTCGGCAGCCGGTCGAGAACGTGCTCCAAGCGGAGGATCGCGGCGACGCGGTTGACGCGGGCAGTCCGCTCAGCCCCGGAAATGCCGTCATGATAGAGGGGAAAGGCGATGTTCTCGGCGATCGATGCCGACGGGTAGAGCGCGTAGAACTGGAACACCATGGCGATGTCGCGCTTTTCGGGCGGCAGGTTGTTCATCACCTTGCCGGCGACGACGACCTCGCCGTCAGTGACGCTTTCCAGCCCGGCGATGACGCGCAAGGTCGTCGTCTTGCCACAGCCGGACGGGCCGAGAAGGCAGACGACCTCACCGGCAGCCACCGACAGGTCAACGTCCTTGACCGCGGTGAAGGAGCCGAAGCGCTTGGTGACTTTGCGGAGTTCGATGGTTGACATCTCAGCGCTTCACCGTGCCGAAGGTAACGCCGCGCAACAGATGGTTTTGCAAGAAGAAGGTGACCAGGAAGACTGGGACGAGGAACAGGGTTTCGATGGCGGCAAGCAAAGTCCAGTCGGTGCCGCGTCCACCCGACGACACGGCCTGGTTCATGGCGACCGGGACCGTCCTCGTGTCGGGCCCCGAGAGCAACAGGGCGAAGAGGAACTCGTTCCAGGTGAGGATCAGGCCGAACACGAACGTGGCGGCGAGCCCGGCAATGACCTGGGGCAGGCAAATCTTGAAGAACACCCGCATTCCGGACGATCCGTCGAGGCGGGCGGCATCCTCGACGTCTGGCGACAATTCATCGAAGAAGCTCTTCATCATCCAGATGGTGAAGGCCAGGTTGAAGGCGGTGTAGAGCATGATGATGCCGAGATACGAGCCCGACAGGCCCACTACGCGGAACATCAGGATCACCGGAATGATCACCACAATCGCCGGCAGCATGCGCGTGGTCAGGATGATGAACAGGTAAGTGTCATTGCCTTTCAGCGGATAGCGCGAGAAGCCGAAGGCCGCCAGGGTGCCGATGACCAGCGCCAGCAGCACCGACGCCGAGGCGATGAAGATCGAGTTGAAGAAATAACGGTCGAATCCTGTCGCTTCCGGGGCACCGCCCGACGTCATCGAGCGGGAAAAGACGGACCCAAAATTTTCGAGCGTGGGCTTGAACACAAAATGGTCCGGAATCAAGCCGAACAGCGACGTGGGCGACAGCGTCGGAGGCACCAGGAGCGCGTCGCCCTGCGGTTTGAAGGCGGTGAATATGATGAACAGCACCGGCAGAAAATAGATAAAGGCGACGACGGCAACGGCGAGCGTCCGCCCCCAGCCGGCCTCGTCTACTCCGCTGGCCCTGCGGAAGCCGAGCTTTCCCAATATCGATTCGGTCACGGGTTAGGCTCCCTGCGTACGGCGGTTTGCGAGGTACAGGTAGAGGTTGGTGAGAACGATCACCATGAACAGCATCAGATAGGAGATCGCGGCGCCCTCACTCGTCTTGTTCTGCTCGTTGGCGATGCGGATCAAGTGATAGGAGATCGTCAGTGTGTCGTTGCCGCCCTTGGTGAGGAGGATGACGAGATCCGCCAGCTTGAATGCCTCGATGGTGCGAAAGAGAAGGGCCAACATCAGAAGGCCGCGGATGTAGGGGAAGGTGATCATCCAGAATTGCCGCCAGCTGGAAATACGGTCGATGGCAGCGGCCTCGTAAAGGTATTTCGGCACCGAGACGAGGCCCGCCAGCACAAGGAGCATGACAAAGGGCGACCACATCCATGCGTCGGCGAAAACGATTCCCGCCACGGCACCGACTTTGTTGCTCATCAGGATGAACTGGTTGCCGGAGATGGAATTGATGACGTAGCTGAGAATCCCGAATGTCGGGTCATAGTAGTAGGTGAAGAACACGCCAGAGGCGACAACCGAAAGCATCATCGGTGTCAGCACCAGGATCAACAAATACTTGCGCAGCGGAAATTGCTTGGCGAACAGGATGGCCAGCAGAAAGCCGACGATCATCTGCGCGGAGACGGTGAACACGACGAACATGGCGGTATTGATCAGCGCGCCCCAAGTCGCGTGAGCAGCGAGATCGTTGGTAAGGATACGGACGTAGTTCCCGAGTCCGACGAAGCGGATCGTCTGCTGGTTTGCCTGGTAGGCGAAGAACGAAAGGCCCAGCGACCACAGCAAGGGGAAGATATTCATCACAAACAGAACGGCGATTGCCGGAGCGACCAGCAAGGCGCCGAAGTAGTGGCGGCGATATGCGTTGACGGTAAATGCGGCCGCGACCAACGCCGCCGCAGCGCCCACCACCCAGAAGGAGACAGCCGCAGGCAAGCCCGCCATTGATATGGCCGACACGACGACAGCGACAGCGATGGCGAGTTTCCAGTTGTGGGCAACAACCGCGGTAAGGCGCGGTGTCAGCAGCGTGCTTGAAACAGCGGTCATGGGAGTCCGAAATATGGAGCGCCTGAAGTGGCAATGACGGGGAGCGGCTTTGGCCGCTCCCCGCAGCTATGTCGGAAGGTTACTGGATAAGGCCATCGTTCTTCAGGAGGTCCTCCTGGAACTTGGCGATGTTATCCATGGTGGTCTTGGCGTCCTGCTTGCCAGTGATGGCCAGGTCGTACTGGTCCTGCTGCTGGGTGAGCAGTTCGAAGAACTGCGGCACGTGCCACATGTCCTTCTGCCAGTCGAGCGAGTTCGCCCAGGCGCGGTCCCACGGACGATAGGTCACATACTTCGGATCACTGTAGACCGACTTGATCGCGGACTGGCCGCCGCCGGCCGCGAACTGGTGCTGGATATCAGGCGAGAGCCACCACTTCACGAAGCCCACCGCTTCCTTGATTTGCTCAGGCGTCGTCCAGGTGGTGAGAACGAAAGGCTGTCCGCCGATCTGTGACGTACGATTCACCTTGCCGTCGGGGCCGCGCAGGCCTGGCGCCATTCCGAACACCAGCTTGTCGGCAACCTTCGACGTCTTGGGATCTAGCGAGGCTTCGCCGAGACCGATCCAGTCGATGTTCATGGCCACCTTGCCTTCACGGAACAACTGGTCCGAGACGAAGATGTCCATGGTGCCGGTCTTGACCACCGGCGGCATGAACTTCAGCAATTTGAGGAAATGCTCCATGCCCTCGATGGACTTCGGGGAGTTTACGACGCCTTCGGCATGTCCGGTCGGGGCCTTGGTTTCATCCCAGATGCCGCCGCCATGCTGCCAGACGAACGAGTGGACCGAGCTCGTCGAGAAGTCGTAGCCTTTGCCTGCCTGATAGGCGATGCCGTAGAAATCGTCATCCAGCACCTGGCCGGCGAGCTTGTCGCCCTTCTTGCGCTGGAAGAATTCGCCAACATGCTCGAACGTGTTCCAGTCCATGGCGTCGATTTCTTCGCCGGTGCAGGGCAGCTTCTCATTGTACTTCGCCTTGAAGGCGGCCTGCTCGTCGTCGTTGCAGAGCACGTCCTTGCGGCCGTAGGTGACCAGCACGTCCGGGAACTGCGGGAAGCCGTAGTAGTTCGGCGTGCTGTTGGGATAGGTCGAGTAGGCGTTGAGCACGGCGGGATGCATCGACTCCATCGTCGCCTTGAGTTCCGGGTCGGCATCGATGAGATCGTTGATCTTGCGGAAGTAGCCGCCTTCGACGAAGGCGCCCAGCCATTGCGAGTCCGACACGATGAAGTTGTACTTCTTTTCGCCCGAGGTCAACGAGGCGTTGACGCGGGTGTAGAAATCCGGCCACGGAATGAAGTCGACATCGAGCTTCACGGCATTGCCAGACTTGGGCTTGTACTGCTCGTCGAAGAACTTCTTCATAATGCGGGTCGGGGGCCAATCCGGCACCGCCATCGTCAACGTCACTTCTTCGGCAGAGGCATAGGTCACGCCTCCCACCAGTAGCGTGGCAGCGAAGCTTGCGGCTGTCGCTAGCCTTTTCACTTTGGTCATCGCCGTCATTCGCGTTTCCTCCCTTTGTTAACCGGATTGCTTCTCGCCGTTCGCGTCAGGTCATTGCCTGGCCACTCGCGGCGCGGAAGACGTGGATTTTCCTGTTATCGATGGCGATCGATGCCGAATCGCCGGTCCTGATGCTGGCGGCGATCGCTTCCGGCAGCACCATGCGCAACATCTCGCCGCCGGCCACGACGGAGACGATCGTGATGTCGCCGAGCGGTTCGACCAGATGCACCTTCGAGGCAACCCCGGCTTCGCCCTTGGCGGCGAGCCGAATGTCGCTCGGGCGAATGCCGATCAGCGCGGCCTCGCCGGCATCGGCAGTCTTTGGCGCCGTCGCCGGAACCAGAGTCCCGAGTGGCGTGTCGAAAGACCTGGTGTCGGCGCGCACCGAGGCCGTGAACAGATTCATGTGCGGCGAGCCGATCTTGCTGGCGACATAGGTATGGATCGGCTGCTCGTAAAGCTCGTCCGGCGTGCCTATCTGGACGATGCCGCCATCGCGCATGACGGCGATCACCTCGCCCATCGAGAGAGCCTCGAGCTCGTCGGGCGTGGCATAGATCACGGTCATACCGAACTGGCGGTGCAGCCGCTTCAGCTCGGCGCGCGTCTCGTGCCGAAGCTTGGCGTCGAGATTGGTGAGCGGCTCATCGAGGAGAAGAATCTTTGGCCGGCGGATCAGGGAGCGGCCGAGCGCGACGCGCTGCTGCTCTCCGCCGGACAGGGTTGCCGGCTTGGCCTTCAGGCGGTGTGTCAGCTTCAGGATCTCGGCGGTCTCTTTCACCCGCTTGTCGATCTCGGCGCGCGCGGCTTTCTCCTCGCGCAGCGGATAGGCGAGATTGTCATAGACCGTGAGGTGGGGGTAAAGCGCGAAAGACTGGAAGACCATCGAGATGCCGCGGCCGGCGATCGGCTCATGGGTCATGTCGCGGCCGCCGATCTCAAGCGTGCCGGAGTCGGCCTGGACGAGGCCGGCGATAGTGCGCAGCGTCGTCGTCTTGCCAACCGAGCTCGGCCCGAAGAGTACGAAGAAGCGGCCTTCGTCGACGGCGAAGCTCAGGTCGTTGATGGCGCGCACGGATCCATAGGCCTTGCTGAGCCCATCGAGGCGCAGCGCAATCCCCTTGCCAGCACTGGCGCGAGGCGACGTCTGCGTCACGATGCGCCACCTCGTGCGGACGGAACACGCGCCATCCGTATGATCCTCCTCGCCCTGCCGAAATGGACTGCGGCTGTCATTCTCGATCCGCCTTTTCTTTCCTAATCTGGTATTACCAATTTAAGATGCCCGTCAAGCGCTTTCTTGAAATTCGCCGTCACCAAAATAAGCTGAAAACGTCCGCTATATGTTCGTATTTCCTTCATTTTTGGCAGTTCTCCACCTTCATCCCGTTCGCAAAACGCCAATCCCCAAAATTACTGAAATCGCCGACCTTCAAATCTGGTCGAACCAGATTGACGCTATTTCGCGGCTGCCGCCGGCGCGATCACTTCTCCTTCGGTCACTGATTCCGCCACGGCGGCGCGCACCAGCGCACCGGCCGCCCATTGTGCCACCGACCGCATCTTGCGGCTGTCCAGCCCCCATATGTCCTTCAGCACGATGAGCACCTCGACACCGAAAATCATCGACAGCGCCTGCGCCAGGCGCTTGAACTCGCGCGGCGGCATGTGGCCCTTGAGCGGTGCAATCGCGTCCTTCAGCAGGTCGACGCGATGGCCGCGGGTAAAGGCCGGCTCGCCGCCCAGCGTGCCTGCTTGCCGGCGCGCCCACTGGTCGAGCGACAGCTTCAGCGCCGCTTTGAACGTCGCCTCGAAAGCCTCGATGCGCGGCATGGCGGTGTCGAACAATTCGGCCACCCGGCGCTCGGGATCGGTTGAGTTCGACTGCCAGGTAAGGATCGGTCCCAGCCCCTCGTCGACCACCGCCTGCACCAAAGCTGCCTGGCTCGGAAAATACCGATAGGCGGTGGCGCGGGAAACCTGCGCGGCCTCCGCAACCTCGCTGACCGAGGGGGTGACGCCAGCCTGCATCAGCCTCGTTGCCGTCTCCAGCATCAGCCGCTTTGTGCGCGCACGAGGTCCACGCTCGGCGACCTGGTCAGCCTCGTCGTTCACTGCGGCTTGTTGACGTGAGACATCCATGTCAATACGATACGCGCGTCTCAAAAATTTGCAATGGCCTTCGCTTGCCGACGGCTGGCAGAAGCCGACGACAAACGTCGGCCGCAGTGACCGGGGAAACGCGATGAAGCGCATCTATGTGGTGGGCACCGCCGACACCAAGGGCGAAGAACTCGCCTTCCTGGCCGACGCGATTGTTGCTGCCGGCGCTGCTGTCGTCCGGGTCGATGTCGGCACGCGCGGCGCGACCGTGCCGGTCGACATTGCGGCCAGCGAAGTCGCTGGCCATCATCCCGCTGGCCGCGGCGCCGTGCTGGATATCGATGACCGCGGCACCGCGGTCGCGGCCATGGGCATCGCCTTCGCCCGCTTCGCGCAGTCGCGCACCGACATTGCTGGCATGATCGGCCTTGGCGGTGGCGGCGGCACCTCGATCATCACAGCAGGCATGCGCGCTTTGCCGCTCGGCCTGCCCAAGATCATGATCTCGACACTCGCCTCCGGCGACACCGCACCCTATGTCGATGTCTCCGACATCGTCATGATGCCAGCGGTGACCGACATGGCCGGGCTGAACCGGCTGTCGCGCGTCGTGCTGCACAATGCCGCCCAGGCGATATCGGGCATGGCGGCGAAACCGGCGCCGCCGCCCGACGGCAAGCCATCGATCGGCCTCACCATGTTCGGCGTCACCACGCCTTGCGTGACGGCCATCGCCGATCAGCTGCGCTCGACCTATGACTGCATGGTCTTCCACGCCACCGGCACCGGCGGCCGCTCGATGGAAAAGCTGGCCGACAGCGGCCTGCTCTCGGGCGTCATCGACATCACCACCACGGAGGTCTGCGACCTCCTGTTCGGCGGCGTGCTGCCGGCGACCGAAGACCGCTTCGGCGCCATCGCGCGCACCGGGCTTCCCTATGTCGGCTCGGTCGGCGCGCTCGACATGGTCAATTTCTGGGCGCCGCCGACCATTCCGGAGAAATATCGCGGCCGCCTGTTCTACGAGCACAATCCGAACGTGACGCTGATGCGCACAACCGCCGAGGAGAGCCGAGCCATCGGCGAATGGATCGGCACGAAACTGAGCCTTTGCGACGGTCCCATCCGCTTTCTCATCCCCGAAAAAGGCGTCTCGGCGCTCGACATCGAAGGCGGCGCCTTCTTCGACCCGGAAGCCGACGCCACCCTGTTCGACGCCATCGAGCGCACGATCAAGCCGAACGCCACCCGCCGCGTCACGCGCTTGCCGCTGCACATCAACGAACCCGAATTCGCCAAGGCCGCAACGGCGGCTTTTCTCGACATCGCCGGAAAGTGAGACACGAAGACATGGCCGCCATACCACGCAAGAAAATCCTGGAAAAGTTCCGCAAGATGATGGCCGACGGCGTGCCGATCGTCGGCGGCGGCGCCGGCACCGGCCTGTCGGCCAAGGCCGAGGAAGCCGGCGGCATCGACCTCATCATCATCTACAATTCCGGCCGCTACCGCATGGCCGGGCGCGGCTCGGCCGCCGGCCTGCTTGCCTATGGCAACGCCAACGAGATCGTCAAGGAGATGGCCTATGAGGTGCTGCCGGTGGTCAAGAAGACGCCGGTGCTGGCCGGCGTCAACGGCACCGATCCCTTCGTCATCATGCCGCTGCTTCTGGCCGAGCTGAAGACAATGGGCTTTTCCGGCGTGCAGAACTTTCCCACCATTGGCCTGTTCGACGGCCAGATGCGGCAAAGCTTCGAGGAGACCGGCATGGGCTTCGGGCTCGAGGTCGATATGATCGCCGAGGCGCACAAGCTCGACCTGTTGACCACGCCCTATGTGTTCAACCCCGAAGAGGCGCGCGCCATGACCAAGGCCGGCGCCGACATCGTCGTCGCCCATATGGGCGTGACCACCGGCGGCTCGATCGGCGCGACGTCGGCCAAGTCGCTCGACGACTGCGTGCAGGAAATCGACGCCATCGCCAATGCCGCGCGCTCGGTGCGCAAGGATGTCATCCTGCTTTGCCATGGCGGGCCGATCTCGATGCCGGACGACGCCCGCTACATTCTCGACCGCTGCAAGGGCCTGCATGGTTTCTATGGCGCGAGTTCGATGGAGCGCCTGCCGGCGGAAGCCGCAATCGCCAGGCAGACGGCCGATTTCAAGGCCGTCACGCTTGGCGGCAAAACGAGTGCAAAGAAAAAGAAGGGATGAGAGATGACCGACAAGAGCAAGGTGTTTGTCTACCCTAGGGATGTCAGCGCTTTCGGCTTTGACTGGGGCCGGCTGGCGCTGACCGTCGCGCCTGAAGTGAACGGTGCGGAGCGCTTTTCTGGAGGGGTCGTCGACCTGCCCTCCGGCAAAGGCCACACGCGCCACAATCATCCAGGCGCCGAAGAGATCATCTTCGTCATCTCGGGCCATGGCGAGCAGATGGTCGAGGACGACAAGGGCAATCCGGTGGTAGCCAAGGTCGGTCCGGGCTGCACCATCTATGTGCCGGAAAGCCGCTTTCACTCGACGCTGAACACCAGCGATGGACCGATGCAGCTTTTCGTCGTCTATTCGCCGGCAGGGCCTGAACTGGTGCTGCGGGAGTTGCCGGATTTCAGGTTGCTGCCTAAGGGGGAGTGAACCTTGGAAGGATAGCGCTGCCCCTCATTGTCCTGCCGGACATTTCTCCCCGTATAGCGACGGGGAGAAGGATGCTGTCATCGCCGCTTTCGCCAATCGCCGAAGCTGCCTTCTTCTCCCCGTTCTACGGGGAGAAGGTGCCGGCAGGCGGATGAGGGGCAGCGCCTACTTTCGCTTTTGTCAAATCCCACCCCTATTCCATCCCCGCCCGCGATCCCCGAACATCACATAGCCGGTCTCGGTGACCGCCAGCGTGTCCTCCAGCTTGATGAAGCCGCGCGTCGGGTGAAGCATGGTTGTCTCCACCGACAGCACCATGTTTTTCTCCAGCGGTTTTGCCGCATAGGTGCCTTCATAGGTCACGGGGTGGTTGGTCATCAGGAACGGCGCCTCATGCGTGATCAGCCCCATGCCGTGGGCGAAGAAATCGGTATAGGGCGCGACCTTCGACGCCTTCAGGACGCCCTCGGCATAAGAAATCATATCGCCGCCCAGTGTGCCTGCTCTGACCTTGGAGAAGGCCGCCTGCTGCACCATCTCGACCTCGGCAAGAAGATCCCCCAGTTCAGCATCCGGTTCGCCCAGAATGCCCATGCGACAGAGGTCGCCAATATAGCCGTGATAATTGCCGCCGGAATCGATCGACAGCACCTCGCCCTTTTTCCAGGCTTGTGGTGAGGCGGCGCGGTTGTGGCTGGCGCCCAGCGTCAGCAGGCAGTATTCGAAATGCGCGCCGCGATTGGTTTCTTCGCGCCGGAGTTGCTCGATGATCTCGCTCTTGGTCGTGCCTTCTCGCGCCCAGCCAATCGTCGCCAGCATGGAATCGGTGATCAGTTCGGAGGCTGTGCGCAGCTTCTCCAGTTCCGCGTCGGTCTTGATGGCGCGCATGCTCTCCAGCATCGCCGTGGCGTCGATCAGCTTGGCGTCCGGAAGCGCCTTGCGGATCAGCGTGTAGGCATCCGACGGCAAAAAGCCCGGCTCGATGCCGATGCGGGCGCCTGCTTTGCCGATCTTCGTCAGATGCTCGACGGCCAGATTGGCAGCGTCCAGCGTGCCCCAGCAGGCGGCATGCAGCGTCGGCGTCCAGAACGGGTTGTTCTGGTGCTCCGCGCCTTCCATGCGGTTACCGATATAGGCGGCGTGATCCAGCCCACCCTTCTCGTAGACGACAACGGGCAGATAGCGGCTATGGCCGATCGCATCCATGGCGGCAAAGAAGATGAACTTGTAGCCGCCAAGCAGATACTGCGTGTTGTGCTTGGACGTCGCGAGCAGCACATCGATGCCCGCCTCCTCCATCAGCCGGTCGACCCTGGCGTGGTCGAACGGGATGTTGCTGACGGCAGTCTTGCCCGGGGCGACGTTCATCTCTCTCTCCCTGAATTCGCCAGCCGGTCGGTCGGATCGCCGGCCATTTTGGTCTTGATCTTCTGGCTGTCAGCTAAATCTGCACCATCTTGCCTGGTCTGGTCCAGCCAGAAACGGGTTGTGAGGGCTCGAAAGCTTAAACCGTCAGCGCCGCCAGCTGCTTCTAGCCAAATCTGGTCTTACCAGATCGGGCGCATTGAGCCGCCCGCCGAAAACTGGTCCAGCGGATGGAATTTTCAAAGCCACATGAAGATGCGCCAATTCCGTCTCTGGCGAAACCCTCGGCATGGCCCATAATCTCGGCCGCATGGATGCTCGCGAGCGTCCAAGGGATATTGGCGCACCCGGCCGGGTCGCGGAGAGGACGGAGTTCGATCATGTCAGATTTCACCATTTCCAGACGCACGATGCTTGCCGGATCAGCCTTGCTGCTGGCCTCCACCGCCATGCCTGATATCGGCTGGGCGCAGACGCCGAAAAAGGGCGGACGGCTGGTGCTTGCCGCCGATTCCGAGCCCCGCAACCTCAACCCGGCAATTGTCGCCTCCAACGGCGTCTTCTTCATCTCCAGCAAGATCGTCGAAACGCTGGCCGAGGCCTCGTTCGACGGCAAGGACGGGCTCGAACCGCGGCTGGCGCTCAGCTGGGAAGGTGCTGCCGACGGCCTGTCGGTGACCTTCAAATTGCGCGACGGCGTCAAATGGCATGACGGCAAACCCTTCACCTCCGCTGACGTCGCCTTCTCGGCGCTGCAGATCTGGAAGCCACTGCAGAATCTCGGCCGCACCGTGTTCAAGGATCTGGCCGCCGTCGACACACCGGACGAGCTGACCGCGGTGTTCAAATTCGCCAAGCCGACGCCGTTCCAGCTGATCCGCAACGCCCTGCCGGCGCTGTCGAGCGTGGTGCCGAAGCATATTTACGAGACCGGCGACATCGCCACCAACCCGGCCAACAATGCGCCGGTGGGTACCGGCCCGTTCAAATTCGCCGAATACAAGGCCGGCGAATATTACCGGCTGGCCAGGAACCCCGACTACTGGGGCAAGGACGAGCCCTATCTCGACGAAATCATCTACCAGGTGCTGCCCGACCGCACCTCGGCGGCAAGCGCGCTCGAAGCCGGAGAAATCCAGCTCGCCGCCTTTTCCGCGGTACCCTTGGCCGACCTCGACCGCATCTCCAAGGTGCCCGGTCTCAAGGTGATCACCAAGGGTTACGAAGGCCTGACCTACCAGCTCGTCGTCGAGATCAACCATCGCCGCAAGGAACTCGCCGACGTGAAAGTGCGCCAGGCGATTGCGCACGCCATCGACAAGGATTTCGTCGTCAAGACCGTGTTCCTCGGCTATGCCGCCACCGCCACCGGCCCGGTACCGAAGAACGATCCGCAGTTCTACACCGCCGACGTGCCGACCTATGCCTTCGACGTCGCCAAGGCCAACGCGCTGCTCGACGAGGCCGGCTACAAGAAAGGCGCCGACGGCAACCGTTTTTCGCTGAAGCTCCTGCCGGCGCCTTATTTCAACGAGACCAAGCAGTTCGGCGACTATTTGCGCCAGGCGCTGGCCGCCATCGGCATCGATGCGCAGCTGGTCAACAACGACTCGCCCGCGCACATCAAGGCCGTCTACACCGATCATGCTTTCGATCTCGCAGTCGGCCCGCCGGTGTTTCGCGGCGACCCGGCGATCTCCACCACCATCCTGGTGCAAAGCGGCATTCCCGACGGCGTGCCCTTCTCAAACCAGGGCGGCTACAAGAACGACGAACTCGACGCCCTCATCGCCAAGGCCTCCGAGACGCTCGACACATCGGCCCGCACAGAGCTCTACAAGGAGTTCCAGAAGAAGGTGGCCGCCGACCTGCCGCTGATCAACGTCGCCGAATGGAGTTTCATCAGCGTCGCCAAGGACACGGTGGGGAATATTGCCGACAACCCGCGCTGGGCGGTCTCGAACTGGGCGGACACGTATTTGGCGGGCTAAACGAGATATCCCGACTTGCGGCTGAATTGTCGGGGTGCTCAGTTTCGGCAATGAGCGTTCCTTCGCGCCCCCCTCTGTCCTGCCGGACATCTCCCCCACGAGGGGGGAGATCGGCTGTCATTGTCGCCTTCGCAAATCGCCAACGGCGCAGAATGGAGCGCCGCGCTGAAACTGCCAATCTCCCCCCTCGTGGGGGAGATGTCCGGCAGGACAAAGGGGGGCGCCGTAGAACGCGACCTCATACGCCTGCCACCGGCGTCTTTAAGCCATGACCCGCGCCCTCACCCTCCTCCGCCGTCGTCTCGTCGGCAGCGTCTTTGTGCTGGCGATCGTCATCATCGGCACCTTCCTGCTGCTCGAATTGGCCCCCGGTGACGCGGTCGACGCTTACATCGTCTCGACCGGAGGCGATGCCGGCATGATCGAACTGCTTCGCCATCGCTGGGGCCTTGATCAGTCGGAGCTGACGCGGCTGGCAAACTATCTCTGGGCGCTGCTGCATCTCGACCTCGGCCAGTCCGTCGCTTTCTCCAGGCCGATCCGCGAAATCATCCTCGAACGCCTGCCCAACACGCTGCTTCTCATGGGCAGCGCCACCGCGCTGTCCTTCGGTCTGGGCTCGGTGCTCGGCATCTATGCCGGCGCCAGGCCTGGCAGTTTTCGCGATCGCTTCCTGTCGATCGGTTCGCTGGCGCTCTATGCCGTGCCGGGCTTCTGGCTCGGACTGGTGCTCATCGTCGTCTTTGCCGTCGACCTGCGCTGGTTTCCGATCGGTGGCATCGAGAGCATCGCGTCGAGCAAGACCGGGCTTGCCCGCGCCGCCGATATCACCGGTCACCTCGTCCTGCCGGTGTCGGCGCTCGGCTTCATCTATCTGGCGCTCTACCTGCGCATGATGCGCGCCGGCATGGCCGAAGTCTGGCGGCAGGATTTTGTCCTGGCCGCCCGGGCCAAGGGGCTGTCGCGCCGCCGTATCGTGCTCGCCCACGTCGCCCGCAACGCGCTGTTGCCGCTGGTCACCATGCTCGGCCTGCAGTCGGCGCAGATGCTGGGCGGCAGCGTCGTCATCGAAAGCGTCTTTGCCGTGCCCGGTCTTGGCCGGCTGGCGCAGGAAGCGGTGGCCGCGCGCGACACCCCACTGCTGCTCGGCATTATTCTCGTCAGCGCTGTGCTGGTCATCGTCATCAATCTTCTCGTCGACATCGCCTACGCCGTCCTCGATCCGCGCGTCGGCGCCAGCGAGGCCGAAGCGTGAGCCCGCTCCGCCGCTTTCTGCGCGCCCCGGAAGCCGTCGCCGGTGCGATCATCCTGGCGGCGCTGTTCGCCATGGCGCTGTCGGCGTCGCTGTTCTTTCCCGGCGACCCGCAAGCCATTGCCGGGCCGGCGCTGCTGCCGCCGTTCCAGGACTGGTCGCTGCCGCTCGGCACCGACCGGCTCGGCCGCGACGTGCTGGCCGAGCTTTTCCACGGCGCCCGCACCTCGCTGGCGGTCGGCCTTGCAGCGGCAGCCGCAGCGTTGGCCGTCGGCGCTGTTGTCGGCACGCTGGCCGGCTTTGCCGGCGGTCTCGTCGACGAGGTGCTGATGCGCATCGCCGACGCTTTTCAGACCGTGCCGAGCTTCCTGCTGGCGCTGGCCTTCGTCAGCGTCGTCGGCCCGTCGCTCAGCGTCGTCGTCGTGGCCATTGCGCTCGGTGCCTGGACCGGACCGGCGCGGGTCGCGCGCGCCGAAGTGCTGTCGATCCGCGAGCGCGACTATGTCGCCGGCGCCCGCGTCATCGGCATGCATCCGCTGGAGATCGCCTTTCGCGAGGTGCTACCCAATGCGCTGCCACCGGTGCTGGCCTTGTCGTCGGTGATCGTCGCCGCCGCCATCCTCACCGAAGCAGCACTTTCATTCCTCGGCCTCGGCGACCCCAATCGCGTCACCTGGGGCGGCATGATCGCCGAAGGCCGAGCAGTGCTCCGCACCGCGCCCTTCCTGTCGATCATTCCGGGCATCGCGCTGGTGCTCACCGTGCTCGGTGTCTATCTCGCCGGCGAAGGCGTCGTCGAGACGACCGCGGTGCGAAGGAGCCTGTCGTGACGGCGCTGCTTTCCATCCGCGATCTGACGGTGAGCTATCGGCGTGATGGTGCCGAGGTGGTGGCGCTGAAGGGTGTGAGCCTCGACGTCGCCGCCGGCGAACGGCTGGCGATTATCGGTGAGAGCGGTTCGGGCAAGAGCACACTGGCGCTGGCGATTGCGGGGTTGCTGCCGGGTTCAGCGTCGATCGAAGGCTCGATCGACTGGTTTCTGCAACAACCGCCAACGCTGGGTGCCAAGGCACCCCCCTCTGTCCTGCCGGACATCTCCCCCTCAAGGGGGGAGATTACGCCCTCACCTCCGCTTTCGCCAATCACCAGCATTGCAGGAATGGCGCCGTCGGCAAAGCTGCCGATCTCCCCCCTAGAGGGGGAGATGTCCGGCAGGACAGAGGGGGGCGCAACAGAACGCCAACTATCCCAATCCGCCGCAAGACCGAGCGACACGCCCCTCCCCGGCCGCGACATCGGCTTCGTCTTCCAGGACCCTTCCGCCAGCCTCGATCCAGTCATGGCCGTCGGCAAACAGATTGCCGAGGTCGCCTACACCCATCTCGGCCTCACATGGCCGCAGGCCTACGCCAAGGCGAAAACCCTCCTCGAACGCGTCCGCTTGCCAGACCCCGACTCGGCCATGCGCGCTTTTCCGCACCAACTGTCCGGCGGCCAGAAGCAGCGCGTGGCGATCGCCGCGGCGATCGCTGCCGCTCCGAAACTGCTGATCGCCGATGAGGCGACCAGCGCGCTGGACACCATCGTGCAGGCCGAGATCGCGGCGCTCATCCGGCAATTGGTGGCCGAGGACGGCATGACGCTGCTGTTCATCAGCCACGACATCGCCCTGGCTGCCGAACTTGCCGAGCGCATCGCCGTGTTCCGGCATGGCGAACTGGTCGAACTCGGAGCGACGACACAGATCATCAACGCGCCGCGCCACGCCTATACGCGCGCGCTGCTCGATGCCCATCTCGGCCTCGATGCCGAACCGCTGCTTGGCCGCGTGACTGTCAGGCTCCCGGCATGAGCCTGCTGGCGGTCTCCAATCTTTCCAAGCGATACCGCCGCGGCGGCAAACCCGTCGCCGCGGTCGATGACGTCTCCTTCCACATCGAACCCGGTGAGACCCTGGCGCTGGCCGGGCCTTCCGGCAGCGGCAAGTCGACCATTGCACGGCTGGTGCTGCGATTGATCGAACCCGATGCCGGTCACATCGAATTCGAGGATAGCAATTTCCTGGCCTTGAACGGCGCTGCCTTGCGCGCCCGGCGCGCGCGCCTGCAGATGGTGTTCCAGGATCCGCTCGCCGCCTTCAACCCGCGCGCCACCGTGGCGCGGGTGATCGACGATCCCTTGCGCATCCACGGCATCGCCTCCCGCGCCGAGCGCCCGCGCCGCATCGCCGCTCTGCTGGAGCGCGTCGGCCTGACCGCCGACCTCGCGCCGCGCGCCATCCATGAAATCTCCGGCGGCCAGCGCCAGCGTGTCGCCATCGCCCGCGCCATCGCGACAAATCCGCCGCTGATCGTGCTCGATGAAGCCGTGTCGGCGCTCGATGTATCGGTGCGCCGACAGATCCTGGAGTTGCTCCTCGACCTGCAGCGTGAGGAACGGATCGCCTATCTGTTCATTTCGCATGATCTTGGCGTGGTCCGTGCCATCGCCCATCGCATCGTCATCCTCGACGCCGGCCGCATTGCCGAGAGCGGCGACGCCCGTGCAGTGATCGACGCGCCGCAATCGGCGATCGGCAAAGCGCTGGTGGCGGCGGCACCGAAATTGAAGAGAAGCCAGGACGCATCATGACCGACCTCGAAACCCGAGCCGAGAAACTGTCGCGCGAACTTGATTCCGCCTTCCGCAACCGGGCCGATCTCTACCGCCTGTTCCTCGATGAATTGACGGACGAGCTCGGCGCCGAAAAAGCCGAGGCGATCATGATCCGCACCATCGAGCAGCGCGGCAAGGAAGTGGCGGCCGCGACCTTCGCCGCCTTCGGCCCCAACGACGCCCGCGCCATCGGCGAGGCGTTTTTGGCCGTCAGTCCGGATGGCGGCCGCATGTATCCGACCGATGTCGAACGCAGCGACGAGCGCATCGCCTTCAAGGTCAAGCGCTGCCCGCTGAAGGATGCCTGGGTCGAGGCCGGCCTCAGTGACGAAAAACTCGCCACGCTCTGCCGCATTGCCGGCGCCTTCGATCGCGGTCTGTTCGAGGCGACCGGCGTGCGCTTCGACAATGTCACCTGGACGCCGGGCCATGGCTCCGGTTGCTGCCATATCGCGCTGACGAATCGGGATCTCGGCTAGATCAGTTGGCCGCGAAAACGTGGATTTCCGTCCCTGCCTCTTCGCTGGCCGCGCGCAATTCGGCCTGCGGTTCACGGTCCGTGACGATGTCGGAAATGTCGCGCAGGGCGCAGACGCGCTCGAGGCTGGCGCGGCCGAACTTGTCGTTGGTCACCACCAGGACGGTCGACAGCGATCGCGACATCATCGCCCGCTTGACCGCCGCCGCACCGGAGATCATGTCGCTCGGACCATCCGCCGTTACGCCCGACGCGCCGATGATAGCGACGTCGGCATTGTAGCGGTTGACGAACTCTACCGTGTCTTCGCCCAGCACGCTGCCTTCGCGGCTATCATAGGTGCCCGGACACAGGATGACGCGAAAGGTCGGATTGGCGCCGGCCACCGACGCGACACCGGTTGAATTGGTGATGATGATCAAATCCCGCTTCAACTGGGAAAGATTGCGCGCCACCTCATAGGTGGTCGAGCCGCCGTCGATCATCACGATCTGGCCCTTCTCGACCAGGCTTGCCGCGCCGCGCCCGATCCGCGCGCGCTCCTCGACCATGGTCAGGCCGCGCTCAGAAATCACCGGCTCCGACGTCACCAGGGAGATCGTCGCGCCGCCATAGGTGCGGTTGAGAAGCCCGGCCTCGCCCAGTTCGATGAGATCGCGGCGGATCGTCTCGCCGGCGACGCCGATGCGCCGGGCCAGCTTCGAGATGCGGATGGAGGCCGAACGGCGCACTTCCGAGAGGATGAGCTCGTGGCGCTCCTTCTTCGTCAGTCGGCCTGGCTCCATGGCTATTCCCGTTCCTTCACTGCAATCAGCGCCTTCGCAAGCTCGGCAAATCCGTCCGCGCCGCGTCCCCTGGTGACGAAGGCGGGCGACGCCGGAAGTTCGCCGGCGAAGTCGAGGACATTAGCGACGCCGACGCTGTTGGGGAAGAAGCCGAACATCGGTGCGTCGTTTGGACTGTCGCCGACAAAAACAACACTGTCCTTGTCGCGGTCGATGTCTATACCGAAACACTCCCGCAAGAATAGCCGGCTTGTCGACAGTTTGTCATAGCCGCCGAACCAGCCATTGACGTGGATGGACGAGATTTTCGCTGTCGCGCCATGGCGCCGGAAGATGTCGACGATCCTCAGCACGTCGGCCTTGGGCAGTGGCGGCACATCTTCGCGGAAATCGATCGCCAGATCGGCCTCGCGATAGGCTTGATCCGCCGCCACCGCGGCACCCGGAATTTCCGCGAGCACGTCCCGCTCTATCTCCCGCAGCTTCGCGGCATCGGCCTGCCGTTCGGTGGCACTTTTGGCGTAGTGGCGAACGATACGCTTGCTGGCGTCGTCATAGCGAAAGTAGAAAGCGCCGTTCTCGCCGATCACGCCGTCCACCGGCCATTGCCGCGCGATCAGGTCGCACCAGCCGGCTGGCCGGCCGGTGACAGGGGCGACGATGAAGCCTGCCTGCTTCAGCCGCTCCAGCGCCGAATAGGCATTGGCCGGCAGCCGGCCCTTGTCGGTCAACGTGTCGTCGATGTCGGTGAGCACGACGCTGATCTTGCGCCGGTCCTCGACCGTGAAATCCGCCAAGGCGCGCAGCACCCGCTCAGGCCTCTGCCGGCACTGGCGCGAGCGACGAAGCCGCAACATCGAGCATGGTGTACCTGTCGCGGATCAGCCGCGCATTGGCGACCGCTTCGTCATAAAACGCAGGCGGTATCGCTACGTCTTCAGGTGTGGTCGGCGCGCCGACCGCAAGCAGGGCCTGCGCGATCTCGCGCGCCGGCCGGGCAACCTTGGCGAGCTTTTCACGATGCGACAGCCAATGCCTGGCCAGCATGGCGTTGATGGCGGCGGCTCGTTCGCGTTCGAGGATCTTTGGCTTGAACGCAGCCCAGCAGGAGCGCCCGAGAGTCTCGCCAAAAATCGCGGTGAAGCGATCCGGTGTGTCTGATGTCGGCGACAGCTGCAGCGCAGGAAGCGCCAGCACCCGCTCCTGCAGCCGTGCCATGGTCAGCGTCGTCACCGCGATGTGTTCGCCGTGATGCGCCTCGGGCAATCCCTGGCCGCGCATATCGATGTAATGCGCGATGAGATGCTCGCCCTGGCTGGCCGGATAGGAGCCGCCGCACAGCGTCATGCCGAGGCCCGACATGACGAGCGTGCGCACCAGCACTTCCATTGCCGCGAGATCGCCTGACCTGAGATCGCCGGCCTTGGCGATGAGCGCCTTCTCGTCTTCGGCCAGAAGCATGAACGGCGCCTCCCGGTACGGCGTGCCGATGAGAAGATGCGCCATCAGCCAATCGGTCTGGGCGGTTGGCCGGGCCATCGAATCGCCGAACCCGGCGGCGATCAGCCGGTGCGGCGCCCGCGCCATCACGTCGAGGTCGAGGAAGACGCCGACCGGCAGTGTCGCCGTCAGCGACTTCTTCAGCCCGTCCTCGGTGATCGCCGCCGATACCGATGTGTAGCCGTTCATCGACGGCGCGGTACCGAACACGGCGTAGGGTTTTTGGGAGAGATGCGCGGCATATTTGGTGATGTCGTTGACCGAGCCCGATCCGACCGCGACAAGGCCGCTGGCATTCTGCGTGCGGGCGATGACCGAGCGCACCGCGTCCATGTCAGGGTGCGGATGGCGCGGCAGGATGATCTTGTCGACATCGCCCGTGCTGCGCAGTGCGATCGACACCCTCTCGCCCAGCGCCAGGCGGGTATCCGGATCCATGACGACGGCGAGCTTGCGGCCGAGCGGCAGCGGCGCCACCAGCGTATCGGCCTCGTCGCCAAGGCCGCGGCCGATGACGATGGTTTTCAACGGCACCGACAGCATGCCGCCGCCATCCGGATCAGGCAGCGTGCCGGCGATGAGGCGATCGAGCATTTGTCTGGACATGGGATGCCGTCCGGTCAGTCGTGGAGTGGTGCCAGCGCGTCGAACAGCGTTCGATAGCGCCGGTAGCTTCTGTCGTAGATTTCCCCGGCTACGGGGTTTGGGTCGATTGTCTCGATGCGGCCAGCCAGCCCTTCAGCGGCTTCCTGCACCGATGTGGAGAGGCCGATGGCTGTGGCTGCCAGGATTGCCGCACCGATCGGCGAGGCATCGGCGGCGCTGGTGATCTCCACCGGCCTGCCGCTGACATCGGCACGGATTTGCGCCCACACGCGGCTGCGCGCGCCGCCGCCCGAAAGCCTGATGCGACGGGTCGCAATGCCGAGTTCGCTCAGCCGGTCGACCACGTCGCGCATGGCGAAGGCACAGCCTTCGAGAACCGCGCGCGCGCAGGCCGCCCTGCCATGGAAGGCCGTCAGCCCGTAGAAGGCGCCTCGCGCGCCGGCGATCCAGCGCGGCGCCATGGCGCCAGACAGCGCCGGCAGGAACAAGAGATCGTTGCAGCCGGGCGCTATCGACGATGCCAGTTTCGACATCGCCGCCGGCGAGCTGACGCCGAAGGTCGACAGGAACCACGTCACCGCGCCGCCTGAAAGCCATCCTGGATTGGAGACGAAATAGCGGTCGCCGAGGAAGCCGTGTGTTTCGACTAGACCGTTCGGATCGATGCGAAGCGTATCTGAAATCGCGCCGACCACTTCGGCGGTGCCGAGATTGCAGGCGACGACGCCAGGCACGACAACGCCGGCGCCTATGGCGGCGGAAAAATCATCGCCGGTGCCGACCGCCAGCGGTATCCCCTGGGGAAGCCCGGTCAACTCCACGCCGGCGCGCGTCAAGGTTCCCGCCACCGCCGACGCGTTGTCGATCTCCGGCAGCCTTGTCACGTCGATATCGAAAGCGGCCAGCAGGTCGCCGGCATAGGCCCGCTCCTTCAGCCCGTAGAGCATGGTCGTCGAAGCCAGCGCGTGGTCGATGACGGCGCGGCCACACAAGGCGGCGACGACAAACGACACCGGCTGGTGCCAGCGCACGGCGTGCCGTGCTTCGGGCAGGTTTCGCGAAGCCCAGCGGATCTTGGCCGCCATGTGCGTCGCGTCGAGAACGAGGCCGGTACGCTCGCGGATGAAGCCGGCATCGATGCCTGCGGTTTCCGCCGCTGCCCGGCGATCCATCCAGATGATGCAGGGCGCCAACGCTCGGCCGTTGCGGTCAACCGCAACACAACCATCGAGCTGGCCGGCAATGGCCATGCCCTTAATGTCGGAAGCGGTCAGCCCGGCTTTCTCAAGCGCGCCTGCAATGGCGGGCTTCAAGGCAGCGAGCCATAGCGCCGGGTCCTGCTCGGCCCAGCCCGGCGCCGGGAAGACCGGCTGGTAGGGCACGCTTGCCTCGCCACGCAGCCGCAAATCATCGTCGACGACGACTGCTTTCAGGCTCTGTGTGCCGAGATCGATGCCGACGACTGCCATGATGCCTCAGACGCGTTCGCAATCCGCGAGGACATCCCGCAGCTGCGAAAGGATAGAACCTTTCGTCGGCGAATAGGAGCCGTCGAAAACCGCGGTGCCGATGGTGAAGGCATCGGCGCCGGCCTGCTTGATCGCCTTGATTCGCTCGGCCGAGGCAACGGCGCCGGCAACGATGAGATGTGCCGCCTGGCCAAGCCCGCGCCGTGCGGCGCGAACCAGCTCGATCGGGTCGGCCTCGGTGGCGCGGTAGGCGAGGATGTCGCATCCGGCACAACCCTTTTCAGCGAAGGAGCGGCAATCGGCTTCGACATCGGCGGCCGAGCCGCCGAGCTTGGTCGGGTGGCCGACCGGCTTGCCCGGGAACGGATAGTATTGCGTGTCGCTGCCTTTGAGCAGCTGCATGATCTCGTCGACCTGCGTGCCGCCCAGCAGCCGATGGATGCCGAGATCGCGGGCGATGCGCGCCGAGTTCAGGCAGGCCTCGGGTGTCGTCGAAACGACTTCCATATAGGAGGTCGCACCGGTCCGGTGGATGGCGCCGGCAAGTGTCCGCAGCACCTCCGGTGCAACACCGATATCCTTGAAGCCGACATGCTTCAGGCCGACCGGCTCGATCAGCGCCACGAGATCGAGACAGTCCTCGACCGTGCGATCGTTGCGCGTCAGCATGAAGATGAAGTCCATTCGAAATTCCCTTGGCCTGTCGGAAAGCCGGCTCGCTGCCGGCCTGTTAGCATCACCCAACCAATTGTTGCAAGGTGCCACATTTTAATTTGCAGTACTACACATTTTGTGACAGAACGGGCGCCAGCTTCGCCAGGCACGCTCCGAGGAGAGAGAAGAATGCTCAAGTTGCTGACTCGCGGGAGTACCGCATCCGGACTGCTCGTTGCCGCCGCCCTTATGTGGCAAGTCACACAAGCGGCGGCGTGGAGTTTGGAAGAGGCATCAAAGCCTTACAGCGGACAGACCATCCGCATGGTCGGCGAGTCGCTGCCGCCGCTTGAAGCGCTGAAGAAGATGGCGCCGCAGTTCGAGAAACAGACCGGCATCCATGTCGAAGTCGAGATGTACGAGCACTCGGAAGCCGTCAACAAGGTCCAGCTCGATCTCAACTCACACCGCGGCCGCTACGATGTCATCATCCAGCCGCACCGCGAACTCGGCAAGTTCGCCACCAACAATCATCTCATCGAAATCTCCAAGATGATGGCCGATCCGGTGCTGCGCGATCCGACCTTCGAGCCGGAAAAGCAACTCTACCAGACCGCCTGGCACGAGATCTCCTGGTATGACGGCAAGGAGTACGGCTTCCCCTTCACCGTGCTCAACATGTTCATGTGGTATCGCTCGGATCTGCTGGCCGATCCCAAGGAACAGGCCGGCTTCAAAGCCAAATACGGCTATGACCTCGCCCCCGCCCAGGACTGGAAGCAGTACCGCGACATCGCCGAATGGTTCTATCGCCCCGACCAGGGCTTCTATGGTACCGCCCTGCAGGGCAAGCGCCACGAAGCACTGTGGTATGAGTGGCTCAACTTCCTCTATTCCTTCGGCGGCGATGTGCTCGACGTGAAGAGCGGCTCGGCCTGCGGCCCGGTCATCGTCAACAGCCCGAAGGCCGTCGCCTCGCTGGAATACTACAAGAGCCTGCTCCAATTCTCGCCGCCAGACAGCCTCAACTATTTCTGGGACGACGTCATGGCGCTGATGCAGCAGGCCAAGGTCGCCGAGCTGATCATGTGGAACGACGCCACCTATGCCGTGTCGGTCGACACCACGGCGTCGACGGTTGTCGGCAAGGTCGGCTTCGACCTCGTGCCGCAAGGCGATGGCGGCAAGATCGGCCAGGTCGAGGGCTGGACCTACCTCATCCCGGTCTATTCGAAGAACCCGCAGGCGGCTTTCCTCTTTGTCCAGTGGATGATGGGCTATGGCCGCCAGCTTGAGCAGCATCTCAATGGCGGCGCCTCGGGCCGGCCCGACGTCTATGCCTCGCCGGAGGTGCAGAAGCTGCCCTACGCCAAGGCCTCGATGGCAGCCAACGAGCATGCGGTGCCGAAGGCGACGCTGCCGCAATCGGCCGAGATGACCGACATACTGGTGCGCGAACTCTCCTCCTATCTCGCCGGCGAGAAGGAAGCGCAGGCGGCGCTCGACACAGCGGCGACCGACATCTCGACGCTGCTCGGTTCTTGCGCGCCAATGACCTATCCGGCACGATAGGCCCCGAGCGTCGCGCAGAGGCTACCCGCAGCAGCGGGTAGCCGCTCTTGTACCCAGGAATTGCCCGTGACCAACCGCACTCCATCGTCCCGCGGAATGCCGCTCCTTGACCGTGGAGTGGGGCCGCTGCTGATGCTGCCGGCGACGCTGCTGGTTGTCGTCTTCCTGGTCGGCCCGTTCTACTACATGGTCTATACGGCGCTGACCGATCTCAGCTTCGCCGATGCCAGCCATTCCGGCGCCTTCATCGGTTTCGACAATTTCCGCAAGCTGATGCGCAACGATCCGTTCTTTTGGGCGTCGTTCCTGCTGACGCTGAAATTCGTCCTCATCGCCGTGCTGCTCGAATTCCTGCTTGGCTTCGCGCTGGCCTTCCTGATTTTCCGCTTCGTCGCCAGCCAGCGGCTTTTGACCACGCTGCTGCTCATCCCGATGATGATCGCGCCGGTCGCCGTCGGGCTGATCTGGCGCCTGCTTTTGCAGGGCGACTTCGGCATGCTCACCTTCTACATGCGCAAGATCGGCCTGTTGGCGCAGAACGCGGCGGTGCTTTCGGCTCCCGACCTGGTCTTCCCGACCATTGTCGCCATCGATGTCTGGCAGTGGACGCCCTTCGTCACCTTGATCATGCTGGCCGGCATGATGAGCCTGCCCAGGGCGCCATTCGAGGCGGCGATGATGGACGGCGCAAAACCGTTTCAGATCTTTCGCGATGTCATGCTGCCGCTGCTCAGGCCCGTCATCGCGCTGGTGCTGCTGTTGCGCGGCATCGACGCCTTCAAGGAATTCGACAAGGTGTTTTTGATGACCGGCGGCGGTCCGGGAACGTTGACCGAACTGGTGTCGATCTACGCCTACCGCGTCAATTTCCGCAACTGGGACCTCGGCTACGGCGCCGCTGTCGCCTTCATGATCTATCTGGTGGTGCTGATCCTCTGCTCGGTCTTCTACAAGGCCGTCTATTGGACGGGCAGCAAGCCGGCGGCTGCGTTTTGAGGGCGCGGCGATGATCGACCAATCCACCAACCGCGCCTGGAAGAGCTTCGCCTGGGCCGTGCTGCTGGTTGCGGTCGTGGTGGCGCTGACGCCTTACGTCTGGATGGTGTTGGCCTCTTTCAAGAACCGCGTGGACCTGTTGTCCTCGACGCCGAAGTGGATTTTTCCACCGACGCTCTCCAACTACCCGGCCGTCTTCATCGACAAGGAATACTGGCCGCTGGCGATCAACTCGGTGCTGATCTCGGTATCCTCGACCGCGCTCTGCATTCTCATCGGCGCGCCGGCGGCCTACGGCTTTGCCCGATCGGACTTTCCTGGCAAGGAAGACCTGTTCTTCTTCTTCCTCACCACGCGCATGGCGCCGCCGATTTCGATCGCCGTGCCGCTGTTCCTGTTCTTCACCTCGCTTGGCCTGATCGACACCATCTATGCGGTGGTCATCGCCCACACCTCCTTCAACCTCTCGCTTGTCGTCTGGATGATGCGCGGCTTTTTCGCCGAAATCCCCAAGGAGATCGACGAAGCCGCGATGATGGATGGCCGCTCGCGGCTCGGTGCTTTCTTCTTCGTCGTCGCGCCGCTGGCCGCACCCGGCATCGGCGCGACAGCGGTGCTCTGCTTCATCCTGTCGTGGAACGAATTCCTCTACGCCTTCATCCTCGTCGCCTTCGATGGGCGTCCGCTGACCGTCGGCATACCCGGGCTGGTGACGCCGCACGGCACGCTTTGGGGCCAGGTCGCGGCGGTCGCCATCGTGGCGACGCTGCCGATCGTCCTCTTCACCTTCCTTGTCCAGAAACAGCTCGTGCGCGGCCTCACCTTCGGCGCGGTCAAGGGTTGAACGGAGTTTGCATGGCAATCGTTTTCGACGGCGTCACCAAGGCCTTCCCGGACGGGACGGTGGCGCTGCAGGCGCTTGATCTCGCGTTCAATGAAGGCGAATTCCTTGTCCTGCTCGGCCCCTCGGGGTCCGGCAAGACGACGGCCTGCCGGCTGCTCGCCGGCCTCGAACGTCCGACCGCCGGCCGCATCATGGTCGAGGGCCGTGATGTCACCGACCTGCCGCCGCGCCTGCGCGGCATGGGCATGGTGTTCCAGAACTACGCGCTCTACAGCCACAAGAGCGTCTACGAGAACATCGCCTACCCCTTGCGCATCCGAAAGATGCCGGCCGCCGAACTCGACCGCAGCGTGCGCGCCATGGCCGAGCTGCTCGAAATCACCCGCTATCTCGACCGCCGGCCGTCGCAACTGTCGGGCGGCCAGGCGCAACGTGTTGCCGTTGCCCGCGCCCTGGTCTGGCAGCCCAGCCTCTGCCTTATGGACGAACCGCTTTCCAACCTCGACGCCTTGCTCAGGCTTCACATGCGCACCGAACTGAAGCGGCTGCACCGTGAGTTGAAGAAAACCTTCGTCTTCGTCACCCACGACCAGGAAGAGGCGATGACTTTGGCGACAAGGGTCGCGGTGCTGCGCGAGGGCGCGCTGATCCAGTTCGACGATCCGCGTGAAATCTATCGCCGGCCCGCCAACCGCTTCATCGCCGAATTCATCGGCCGTCCCGCGATGAACACCTTTGACGGTCATGTGCGTGGCGGCATCTTTCACGCCGACGGTTTTTCCTGCCCCTTGCCCGGCCGGCCGGATGGTCCGATCACCCTCGGCATCCGTCCGGAGCAGATCCAACTCGTCGATGCCTCCGCCGGCGATGCGATCAACTTCGCCGTCGATGTCGTCGAACTGGTCGAGCCGGATGTGCTGATCTTCGCCAGGAGCGAGGCCAACGCCCTGATCGTTAGGACCGTCAACAACGATCGCGCCTACGATCCCGGCCAGACGCTGCATCTGCGCTTTCCCGCGGCGGCGCTGCATGTCTTCGACGCGGCAACGGGAGCGCGCCTCCCTTGAGCACGCTGCTTGCGTTTGTCCCACTGCTCGCGGCAGCCTTCGTCTGGTGGCTGTTCTACCGCTTCAACAGTTCGAGGCGCTGGTTCTCGACCGGCGAGCTGATCTTCTGGGACGCCATCGCGCTGGTCATCCTGCAACTCGTCTGGCTGATCTGGTTCTAACCTACACCTTGTCAGTAACCCAGCGCGCAACCGTCCTTGCGCGGATCGGAGGCGCCGGTGAGCGTGCCCTTCTCCCAGTCGATCAGCACCACTTGACCGCCGCCATGCGGCTCTTCGGCGATCGACACCTGATGGCCCCGCTGGCGCAAACCCGCGATCGCCTCGGCTGGAATGCCGCGCTCCGCCAGCACGGCGTTCTCTTTGTAAAACACCCTTGGCGCATCCAGCGCCTGCTGGGGGTCCATGCCGAAATCAAACATGTTGGTGAGCAGGTGAACATGGCCGAACGGCTGGTAGCCGCCGCCCATCACCCCGAACGGCATCACCGCCCGGCCGTTTTGTGTCACCATGCCCGGCATGATGGTGTGCATGGGACGTTTTCCCGGCGCGATGCGGTTCGGATGGTCCGCTGCCAGCTGAAAGCTCTTGCCGCGATTCTGCAGCACCACCCCTGTCTTCGGGCCGACCACACCGCTGCCGAACGAACCGAAGGTCGAGTTGATGAAGCTGACAGCGTTGCGATCGCGGTCGACCACCGAGATGTAGACCGTATCGCTCGGCTGCAGCTCAAGCCGGGGCAGATGCGTCATGGCGCGCGCCGGATCGATCGCCGCGCGCAGCCGGTCCGCACGGGAGCTGGACAACAGCTGCGCGACCGGGACGTGGGCGAAATTCTGGTCGCCGACGAAATTGTCGCGATCCTGGTAGGCGAGCCGCCCGGCTTCGATCTCGAGGTGAAGCCGCTCGGCGCCGTTCGGTTCCAGCGCGCCCAGCGCAAAGCCCGAAAGCACATTCAACATGATCAGCGCCGTCAGGCCCTGATTGTTCGGTGGCATCTGATGGACGTCGTAGCCTCTGTAGGAGGTGTTCACCGCGTTGACGTAGTCGCCTTTGGTCGCGGCGAAATCGCCCAGCGCATGCAACCCGCCGAGCGCGCGAAGGCGCGCCACCAAGTCGTCCGCGACCGCGCCTTCATAGAAACCGGCGCGTCCCTGCCTCGAGACGATACGCAAGGTTTCAGCCAGCTCCGGTTGTCGGTGCAGGTCACCGGCCTGCGGTGCCCGACCGTTCGGCAGGAAGATCCGCGCGGCATGTTCGTCAGCGGCGAGCAGGGCGACCTCGTCAGCCCAATCGAAGGCGACGCGGTCGTGAACGACATAGCCCTGTTCGGCATAGCGTATGGCGGGCGCCAACGCGGCGTCGATGCCTTTGTTGCCGTGATCCTCGAGCAGCCGGCACCAGGCGTCGATGGCGCCTGGCACGGTGACGGCATGGGGGCCGGCTCCAGGCAGTTCGCTATGGCCCCGGTCCAGATACCATTCGGCCGTTGCTGCAGCTGGTGAACGCCCTGAACCGTTGAAGGCGAGAACCTCGCCTTCGCCCTTCGGGCAATAGAGAACGAAGCAATCGCCGCCGATACCGGTCGATTGTGGCTCGACGACCGCCTGCACCGCTGCCGCACACACCGCCGCATCCATCGCATTGCCGCCGGACCGCAACATGTCGATCGCCGCCAGCGTCGCCAGCGGGTGCGATGTCGCGGCCATCGCTTCCGTCACGCGAACCGGCGACCGTCCGGGGAATTGAAAATCACGCATGCAGGTTAACTGTCCAATCTACTAAGGAATATCTAGCGCTTGCGGCCAAAAAGCTGTGCTGCCGAAAGCAGCACCACCGACAGCACGATCAGGCACGTCGAGATCGCAGCAATCGTCGGATCGATCTGGTCGCGCAGCGCGCTGAACATGCGACGTGTCAGCGTCGTCGTTTCGCCGCCGGATATGAACAGCGACACCACCACCTCGTCGAATGAGGTGATGAAGGCAAACAAGGCGCCGGACACGATGGAAAACCGGATCTGCGGCACGGTCACTTGCCAGAAGGCCGCCAGGCGTCCGGCGCCCAGGCTGCGTGCGACGCGCTCCTGGTTCATGTCGTAGGACCGAAAGCCCGAAAGGACCGTCAGCACGACCAGCGGCAGCGCTTGCACCGTATGCGCCAGCACCAGGCCGGTCAGCGTGTTGTTGAGACCGATGCGCGCATAGAGAAAGAACGTGCCGATGCCGATCAGGATAACCGGAATGATCAGCGAGGCGGTCAGCACCGCATTGATGAAGCCGGCAAAACGCAGCGCGCCCGAATTGAGCGCATAGGCCGCCGCGACGCCGATCGGTGTCGCAACGATGGTTGTCAACACCGCCGCCTTCAGCGAGACAATCGTCGCATCGCGCCATTCGACCGACCGGAAATAGGCCTCGTACCACCGCAGCGACCAGCTTTCCGGTGGGAATTGCAGCAGCGTCGAGCCGGAGAATGACATCGGCACGATGATCAACGACGGCACGATGAGGAACAACAGCACAAGAGCGCCAACTGTATAGAGCCAAAGCCGTTGCCAGTGTGAAATCGGCAGGCCGAGATCGTCGTTCATCGCGCACCCCACACGCTGGTCGCCCGCGCGCCCAGCAGCCACCGGAACAGGCCGAGCAGGCCGAGCGTGACGGCGAGCAGAACGACGCCCAGCGCGCTGCCGGCGCCCCAGTTGGAGTAGAGGCTGGTGGTCTGCTCCATGCGCATCGCCCACATGATGACCTTGCCGCCGCCCATCAAGGCCGGGGTGACGAAGAAACCGAGGCACAGAATGAAGACGATGACCACGCCGGCGGCGAGGCCCGGAAGCGAAAGCGGAAAGAATATCTGCCAGAACGTCGCCGTCGGCGGAGCGCCGAGGTTCATCGCCGCGCGCAGATAGTCGGCATCGATCGCCTTCATCGAAGCGTAGAGCGGCAGCACCAGGAGCGGCAGCAATATATGCGTCATGCCGATGACGACGCCGGCGAAATTATGCGCGAGCGGCAGCGGCTGGCTGATGACACCAAGATCCAGGAGCCAGGTGTTCAACAGGCCCTTGCGTTGCAGGATCACCAGCCAGGCGTAGGTGCGCACCAGCACCGACGTCCAGAATGGCAGGATGACGAAGATCAGGCCGATGGAGGCAGTGCGCCGTGGCAGCTGCGACAGCATATAGGCCAGCGGATAGCCAAGGAGAACGCACAGGCCGGTGACGATGAAGGCCACTTCGAATGTCGTGATGAAGGTCCTGACATAGGACGCCTGCTCGACAAAGCGGGCGTAGTTCGCACCGCTCAACGCACCGGTCTCGTCGAACAGCGAGAGCCAGAACAGCCAGCCGATCGGCAGGACGATGATGATGCCGACCAGAACGATGCCGGGAGAGCAAAGGCCGAGCAGAGCCAGGGACTCGCGCCGGGCGTCGGCGTTCAGCACGTCCGCGTTCAGGCCGTCGCGGTCTGCAAGGTTTGCGGACGCTGTGCTCATATCTCGTCCGCCAACAGGATCGCATCTTCCGCGTCGATGCGAAGCCGCACCGGTTGACCAGCACCAGGCAGGCGGGCCAGCACGTCGCCGCGGCAATAATCGCGCAGCGCGATCTGCTGGCCATCCGCCAGAGTGGAATAGCAGATGAAACTGTCGCCTTGATAGACGATGTCGCGCACCGTCGCGTCGAGCAGGTTGGTCTTGGCAACAGGCTCGGCATCGGTGGCAAGCCGCACCCTTTCGGGCCGCACCACCAGCCAGTGCTGCCCTGGCGAAGGCAAGGGTGACGCCGTACAAACCCGCTTTGCCGCGTACCAGACACTGTCGTTGCGGCATTCGACGGCAAGGAAGTTCGATTCGCCGATGAAGCCGGCGACGAACTTGGTGCGGGGCTTGGCGTAGAGCGTTTCGGGGCGGTCGAGCTGCTCGATGCGGCCTTTGTTCATCACCGCGATGCGGTCCGACATGGTGATCGCCTCGCGTTGGTCATGGGTCACGTAGACGGTGGTCATGCCCAGCCGGCGGTGCAGGCTGCGCAGCTCGATCTGCATATGCTCGCGCAATCCCTTGTCGAGCGCCGAGAGCGGCTCGTCCATCAGCACGATGCGCGGCTCGAACACGATCGCGCGCGCCAGGGCGACGCGCTGGCGCTGTCCGCCTGACAATTGGTCGACCCGGCGGTCGGCCAGGCCCTGCAACTGCACCAGATCGAGCGCCTTCTCCACGCGCTCGGCCGTTTCCGCTGCGGGCGTCCGGCGCTGCTTCAACGGAAAGGCGATGTTGTGGAAGACGTTCATATGCGGAAACAGCGCATAGTTCTGGAACACCATGCCGATGTTGCGCTTGTGCGGCGGCTTGGTGATGACTTCTTCGCCGCCAATGCCGATGCTTCCGGCATTGGCGCGGACGAACCCGGCCAGGATCATCAGCAATGTCGTCTTGCCCGATCCCGACGGGCCCAGCAGCGTCAGGAATTCACCGGGAGCCACATCGAGGTTCAGGTCGCTGAGAACTGGCACGCTGCCAAAACGCTTGGCGATACCTCGAATGTTGATCGGCGGCGCCGAACGCGCGATGGACAATTTCAGTGCTCCTTTGAAAATCTGCGGCGCGAAAGCGGACAGCGGGCCGACCGAACCTGCATCGGCCCGCTGCATCAGCCAATCATCGATGTCACTGCTGGATCAAATTGTCGAACTTCTCCTGCGCCTCGATCAGATGATCTCCCCAGAAGGCCGGGTCGAGCAACACCTGCTTCTTGACGTTTTCCGGTGCCGAATTGATGCCTGGAATCTTTTCGGCGGGGATCTTGCCGGTGTCGAAGGCCTTCTGATTGACCGGACCGTTGGCGATATAGAGCGGCAGGTTCGCCTGAATGTCCGGCTTCAGGAACATCGCAAGCGCCTTCATCGCGGCGGCCTTGTTCTTGGCGCCCTTGGGGATCACCATGCAGTCGGCCGTCAGCACGCCCTGATCGTAGCTGTAGCTGATCGGCGCGCCTTGATCCTTCAGCGTGCTGGCCCTGCCGTTCCAGATACTGGCCATGTCGACCTCGCCGTCCTTGACCAATTGCATGGCCTGCGCGCCGGATGTCCACCAGGCGTCGACATGCGACCTGATCTTGTCGACTGATTTCAGCGCGCGGTCGATGTCGAGCGGGTAGACCTTGTCGAGAGGCACGCCGTCAGCGATTGCCGCCACGGTCAGGGTTTCGGTCGCGAAGGCCCCGCCCAGGGCGCGGCGGCCCGGGAATTTTTCGACGTTCCAGAAATCGGCCCAGGTCTTCGGTCCGTTCTTGCCAAAGACGTCCGTGTTGTAGACCAGGATAACGGAATAGTAGGTGATCCCGACCCAGTCGTCGTGGACGAGGTTAGGGTCGATGCCACTCGAGTCGATCTGACCATAGTCGAGCTTCTCGAACAGCCCTTCTTTCGTTCCCCGCGCGCATTCGTCAGCGCCGAGTTCGACCAAATCCCATTTGACGGCGTTGCCGGTCACTTGCAGCCGGACGTCATCGAGTCCGTTGGTGGTATCTTCCTTGATGGTCATGCCCAGCGCCTCGGCGGTAGGCTTGAAGAAGGCCTTCGACTGGGCTTCCTGATAGGATCCGCCCCACGAAGCCACTGTGATCGTTTCCGCCGCGAGCGCAGCCGGCGCCAGGCAACCGACCAGCCCTGTCACCGCCAATGCGCTGACAAACCTTGATTTTCTCATCATCATGTTCCCCATATTGGCCATTGTTTCGGCATTCTATTTTGTATACAATTTTGAATGTAACTAAATGGGAAAAGAGATGTCAACTTGAAAGATCGCATTTTTCGGCAATGGGAAGTCGCTGCCTGACGGGATCGGACAGCCTCGGCTCCCGCGATCTTCGTGATCATGCTAGTCGTGAATGGAACAAATGTTTTGGGGTGGCCGCGGTCGGCGGAGTGCTCCTTATGGATGGATCGGAAGCTGCTCTATGCCCACGAGAAAAAAGAACACGCTTCGCGAATCGGTCTACGGATCGATGAAAGCGATGATCGTCACCGGACAGCTCCCTCCAGGAGCGCGCGTCACCGAGAACGATCTGGCGCTCAGGTTGAAAGTCAGCCGCACGCCGGTGCGTGAGGCGCTCAACCGGCTTGAGCAGGAAGGCCTGGTGGTCGGCCGCCCGCGCCAGGGCTACCTCGTCAAGGAATTCGACATCCATATGTTCCGCGAGGCGTTCGAGATCAGGGAATTGCTGGATGGCTATGCGACCGAGCTGGCGACCGCCAAGGTCACGGCTGCGGACAAGGAACGCCTTCGCGAAATGGTGCGGGAATGCGAGCGCCTGGCCGCGCAGCCAACGCGCGGTTCGGATGACATGTTCCAGGAACTGCAGATCGGCATGGACATCCACCGCACCATTGCCCAGATCAGCGGCAATGTGATGCTGTGCAGCCTCCTGAACGGCATTCTCGACAAATGCCAACACTATGTCTGGATCGAACTGCTCAGGCTGGACGAATGGGGAATAGCCCGCGACGAGCATTTTGAGATCGTCGAGGCAATTTGTGCTGGCGATGCGGCGCGGGCGGTCGAGCTTACCCGCGCGCACATTCGCGGATCGCGCAACAACATCCTTCGCTTGCTGCAGGCAAAATCCGACTACCAGACCTTTCTTGCCCGCGCCTCGTAGCGCGGCGCAAGATCTTGTCCGTCGTCTCTCCGCCTCAATGCTTGATGCGGTCGCGCATCGCGTACCACAGCATGCCGAGCACATAGAGCGGAGCGCGCAGCGCCGTGCCGCCGGGGAACGGCATCGGCGTCAGCGTCGAGAACAGGTCGAGCCGCGCGGCGTCGCCGGTGATCGCTTCGGCGAGCAGCTTTCCCGACAGGGTCGACAGGATGACGCCCTTGCCGGAATAGCCATGCGCGAAATAGACCTCGCCATAGTGCCCGACATGCGGCAGCCGCGAGGTCGTTACCGAGACCAAACCGCCCCAGGCATGATCGATGCGGCAGCCCTTCAGTTGCGGGAAGGTGGCTTCCATATGCGGCCGCACGAAGCCGGCAATGTCGGCCGGTGGTGACGGCGTGTAGCGCTCGCCGCCACCGAACAGCAGCCGCCCGTCCGCCGACATGCGGTAGTAGTTGACGACGAAGCGTGTGTCGGACACAGCGACATTGGCCGGGATGACGTTGCGCTTGCCCTCCAGCGGCTCGGTGGCGACGATGTAGTTGCCGACCGGCATGATGCGGCTGTTGACGCGCGGCTCCAGTCCATGCAGCAGCGCATCACCCGCCAGAACGACATGTTTTGTGCGGACCGAACCCTTCGCCGTCGAGACCCGGATCGAAGGCTCACGCTCCAGCTTCACCGCCACCGAATTCTCATGGATGGTGACGCCAGCCGCGACAGCAGCACGGGCAAGCCCGAGCGTGTAGTTCAGCGGATGCATGTGGCCACCGAGCGGCTCGTACATGGCACCGTGATAGGGCGTATCGACCTTGGCTCGCGCCTGCGCCGCCGAAAGGATCTCGACGTCACGGAACTTCATCGCGCTTTCGAGGCATTTCGCCTCTTCTTCGAGGTCTTTGAGGTCGGAGCTGTTGACCGCGCCGACGAGATGGCCGGTCAGCCTCAGATCGCAATCGATGGCATGGCGCTCGATGATGTCGAGCACCAGGCCGCGCGCCTCGAAGGCGAGGTCGAACAGCACTTTCGCCCGCTCGGGGCCGTAGAGCTTGACCAGCCCCTTGGCGCCCTTGCGCAGGCCGGGGATCATCTGGCCGCCATTGCGGCCAGACGCCCCCCAGCCGATCTTGCCGCCTTCGAGCAGCACCACCTTCAGGCCGCGCTCGGCGGCGTGAAGGGCGGCAGACAAGCCAGTGCAGCCGCCGCCGACCACCACCAGGTCGGCCTCGACATCGCCCGCCAGCGCCGGATGGTCCGGCGCCGGATTGGCGGTGGCGACATAATAGGATTTGCCGATATCGAGACCGGAATTGAAACCCGTTGAACTGGCGGCCATGATCACACCTTCAGCAGCAGGTGGTCGCGTTCCCAGCTCGTCACCACGCTCTGGAACAGGTCGAGCTCGACGCTCTTGACGCGCAGATAGGACTGGAAGAAATCCTCACCGAGCAGCGCCCGCACCGGGTCGCAGGCGGTGAAGCGGTCGAGCGCCTCCTCCATGGTTTTTGGCAGTGTGCTCTTGATCTTGTAGGCATTGCCCGACGCCTCGGCTGACCGCGCCAGCTTCTGCTCGACGCCGAGATAGCCGGCGAGCAGCGAGCCGGCGATTGCCAGATAGGGATTGCAATCAGCACCGGGCAACCGGTTCTCAATGCGCCGCGCCGCCCGCCCACCGGCCGGCACGCGCAGGCCGCAGGAACGATTGTCATGCGACCACTCGATGTTGGCCGGCGCGCTGTGGTTCGGCCTTATGCGGCGGAACGAGTTCACGTTCGGCGCAAACAGCGGCATGATCTCGGGGACGTATTTCTGCAGGCCGCCGATGAAATGGCCGAACATTTCCGTATCGGCATCATCGTCGCTGGCAAACAGCGCAGCGCCGGTCTTCTCATCGACGACAGACATGTGCAGGTGCATCGAACTTCCCGCCTGGGCGGCGATCGGCTTGGCCATGAAGGTGGCGTGCATGCCGGACTGCTGCGCGGCCTGGCGCGTCAGCCGCTTGAACAGCAGCACCTGGTCGGCCAGCGGCAGCGCATCGCCATGCAGCAGATTGATTTCCAGCTGCGCCGTGCCGGATTCATGGATCAGCGTGTCGAGCGGCAGCCCGGCGGCCGCGGCATAGTCATAAACGCGCCGGATCACCGGCTCGAATTCTTCCAGCGCCGCCATGTCATAGGGATGCTGCGAGGCTTCGGCGCGGCCATTGGCGCCGACCGGCGCGGTCAGCGGCTGATCGGGATCGGGGTTGGGTGCGGTCAGGTAGAATTCGACCTCCGGCGCCACCACCGCGCGCCAGCCACGCTGGCGGTACAGATCGAGCACGGCGCGCAGCACATGCCGTGGCGAGGCCATCCATGGCCGGTCGTCCATATGGAACGCATCGGCAAAGACATAGGCCCTGCCCGGGCCACCGCCCGGCGCCAGGCACAGCGTCGAGATATCGGGCACCATGCGCATGTCCGGGTCCGAATAGGCAAAACCCTCGTCGATCGAGCCGGAATAGCGACCATCGATGCTGACCAGAAACGCGCTGCTCGGCAGATAGAGAGCGCGGTCCTCCAGCGCTTTGAGGAATTTGGCCGTCGGCAAGGCCTTGCCGCGCAAAACGCCATTCAAGTCAGGCACCAGGCATTCAACCTCGTTGATACCGTGCTGGGCGAGCCAGGCCTTGGGATCGTTGCCGGTGAAGAGAGCGATATTCGTATTTTTGTCGTGCATTTTGGTTCACGTACCTATGAGAGAAAGAATGGCTTCAGCGGCCACATCCGTTCCGGGTTTCAGCGCCATATCGGCTGCATTCTCCTTCAGGCGGGCGCGCATCGCATCGTCGGCCAAAAGGCCGAGAATGGCTCTCTCCAATCCTCCTTCGGTCCAGCCGTCACGGCCGATATGGTCGCCGACGCCGGTCTCTCCGGCGCGGCGCGCATTGTCGTGCCCGTCCCAGCAATAGGGCATGATCAGCGACGGCACGCCGAAGCGCAGTGCTTCGCAAAAACTGTTGTTGCCGCCGTGGTGGATGAACAGGTCGGACTTCGCCACCACCGAGGGCTGCGGAAACCAGGCATCGAGATAGACATTGTCGGGAACCGCGCGATAGGCGTCACGCAGGCCGCCGACATTGACGATGAAGCGGGCCGGCAACCTGTCGAAAACGGCAAGCATCCGCTCGATCAGGCCGACATCCATGGCCCCCAGGCTGCCGAAACTGACATAGACCAGCGGCCCGCCCTTGCGCGGAAAGACCGGCACCTCGAACGGCCCTTCCGAACGGACGCAGCCTTCGAGATAGACGAAGCGCTCGGGGTCCAGCGGGTCTGCGCGCTCGCGGCGCACGATTGTCGGTGTCAGCAGCAGATTGAGATCGGGCGAGCTTTCCAGGAACAGCCCCTTCGGCAGCGGCGCCAGGCCGGCATCCACCCGGAAGCGGTTGAAGCGGTCATGTGCCGGTGCCGATGCTGAGAGATAGCGAGCCTCGAAGGCGTCGCGTTGCGGGTCGTCAGAGCCAAGCCCAGAGAGATAGGGAGGGACTTGCGCGTCGGGAAGCTCGGTCTCGGCACAGGAGACGACGCGGACCCATGGGCAGCCGGCGGCGGCCAGCGCCGGGAACATGATGACATTGTCGAGCACCACCGCGTCCGGCTTCAGCCGCGCCAGCAACTGGCGCAGCGGCACCTCGGCATTGACCGCGGTGTCGACGATCGCTTCCCAGGTCGGCGCGACATAGGTTTCGAGCTGGTCGATCGGGCTCAGCCTGAAATGCGGCAGGTGCCGGCGCACGAAGGCTTGCCAGTAGCTCTGGCGCTCGCTGTCGCTCAGCGGATCGTCGGTTGGCAGCTGGTATTCCTGAAAGCCGTAGTCGGCAAAGACCCCGGAGAAGCCGGCATGGCAGATGAACACCGGTCGTGCCCCACGGGCGCGCAAGGCTTGCGCGATGCCAACGCAATTCAACGCCGCGCCAAAACTCGCTTCGGGAAACAGCGCGATGGTCGGGCTGGCTTTGCGCGTCAACGAGATCCTCATCAATCCGGCCGGCTGATCATGCCGAACAATGCGGGGGCCCCGCGACTGGCCGCCTGCGGGCGCTGGCTGCGCGACAAGCGCAGATGCACGCGAAGCAGATCGGCTGCCACCTCATACTGCCGGCTTTCGAGATGGTCGAGTATGGTCAGGTGCTCGCGCAGCGACTGCTTCAGCCGGAAGACGTTGACGCCGGCATAGGTGCCCGGCAACCGGCGCAGCCTGAGATGATCGGACAGCGCATCGGTGACGAAGCGGTTGGCGGCACCATCGGCGATCATGCCGTGAAATTCGATGTCCAGCCGCTGGAATTCCCTGGTGTCGAACGCCGCGTCGGGCAGCGCCGCCAGCGCTTCCATGCCATGGCGCAGGACTGCCGCACGCGCGCCATCCAGCCGAAAACCGGGCGCCACTATGGCCGCCGGCTCCAGCAGCAGGCGGAACTCGTAGCTTTCACCTTGCGCCTCGGGATCATCCGGCGCCCGCCGGAAAAGCCAGGACTGCCCCGGCGCGCGGTCCAGAAGATTCTCCTCCGTCAGTCTCTGAAGCGCTTTTAGTACCGTCTTGCGCTCGGTATTGTACCGCCGCATCAGCCCACCGACGGTCACCGTCTGGTCGAGCCGCCGTGCCGACCGGTCGCGCAGGATCGCCTCGGTAAGCTCATCCTCCTCGGTGACAGGCAGTTCCCTCGCGATCGCCGCCTGCGCGGCGAGATCGACGGCCAGGCGGTAGCCGGTCTCGGCCTCCCAGCGCACAACGCCCTGTTCCGTGAGCAGGCGCAACGCCGCCCGCACCGGCGTCCTTGAGACATTGCAGAGCGAAGCGATCTGCTGTTCCGGCAAATGCGCACCGGGTCCAAAGCCGCGCTGCCGAGCGACATCCAGGATGCGCTGCGCCAGATCGAGATGGTTGGTGCGGGGGCGTCGGGCTGCGGCTTGCATGATGGTCTCGGGAACGGACGGGACGGCCAAGGTTTGGACGATCGCCGTCGCCGACGCAATCGGCCAGATTCCTTGGTCGTTTGTCAGATTATGGATTGACGTACTTTTTTCTGCAATAGTACTGTCAGATCAATCGGCGATAAAGACCGGGGAACTGGATCGAAGCAGCGGCACGGACCGCAAGCGCCGGTCCAACGAATGAAATTCGACGATCAACCGGAATGGGAGTCTGTCATGACCGCCACTTTTCTGCGGCACCGTTCGCTGAAGATGTCTTCAATCGCGCTTGGCTTTGGCCTGGCGCTGTCGGCGCCAGCCACCGCCGCCGACCTCGTCATTTCCAACTGGGACGGCTACATGGCGCCCGATGCCATGGCCGCCTTCAAGACCGCCACCGGCGTTTCCGGCGAAGTCGTGGTGCACGCCACCAATGAAGAGATCATGGGCAAGCTCATCGCCGCAGGCGGCAAGGGCTATGACGTGGTCTTCGTGTCCTCGCCCTTCGCCGAGGTGCTGAACAAGCTCGGCCTGACCGAGCCGATCGACCACGCCAAGGTCCCCAACCTCGCCAACCTCTACCCGGAAGCGACCAAGCTGCCGCACGATGTCGGCAACGCATTTTCGGTGCCCTATACCTGGGGCACGACCGGACTCTGTTACCGCTCGGATCTGGTGAAGGTGGCGCCTACAAGCTGGAGCGATCTGCTCGCCCCCTCCGACGACCTCAAGGGCAAGACCACCATGCTGGCGACCGACCGCTGGCTGCTGGCCGCCGGCCAGCTCGACAAGGGCTATTCGGTCAATGAGACCGATCCGGCCAAGATGGCCGAGGTCAAGGACCTGTTGATCTCGGCCAAGAAGACCTTGCTCGCCTATGACGACACCACCTTCTATTCCAAGCTGGTGTCGGGCGAAGCGCTGATGGTGCAGGCCTGGGACGGCTGGTGCAACTACGGCATCGCCGACAAGCCCGAGATCAAATATGTGATTCCGAAGGAAGGCTCGGACCTGTGGGTCGACACGATGGTGGTGATGAAGGCGTCCGAACACAAGGACGCCGCCTTCCAGTTCATCAACTTCATGCTCGACGCCAAGAACCACGCCTGGGCGGCCCAGAACATCGACTACAAGGTGCCGAACAAGCCGGCCATGGAAAGCCTGCCGGCCGATTTCCTGGCCAAATTCCCCAACATGGCGATGCCGGTGGCCGACCTCGTCAAGTTCGAACAATTGCGTGACGTCGGCGACGCCCAGCGCGACTATTCGAAGATCGTCAGCGAGATCAAGGCCGCGCAGTAAGCGGCGCCAAACCAAGAGATCACGGCCGACGGCGGACATCCGCCGTCGGCCGCTGAATGCGGTACCCCAATCGTGTCCTCAACCAGACTTCGCTCGTCTCTGCTGATGGCCCCGGCGCTGGCCTGGCTCACCGCCTTGATGGTGGTGCCATGCGCGCTGGTGCTGGCGCTCGCCTTCTTCCGGCGCGGCATCTATGGCGGCATCGAATACACCTTCACGCTGGAGAATTTCGGGCTGGTCTTCGACCCGCTCTATGCCGGCATTTTCTTGAACTCGGCGCGCATTGCCGGCACCGCAACCCTGATTGCCGTGGTCATCGGTTACGCCGCCGCCTATGCCATCGCGGCTGCGCCCCGCCGCTGGCAGCCGGTGTTTTTGTTCTTTGCCGTGTTGCCCTTCTGGTCGAACTATCTGATCCGCACCTATGCCTGGATCGTGCTGCTCAACCGCGAGGGCCTGATCACCCAGCTCTTACGCTGGCTCGGCTACACCGGCGAACCGCCATCGCTGCTCTACACCGAAGGCGCCGTCATCGCCGGCCTCGTCTACAACTATCTGCCCTTCGTCATCCTCGCCTGCTACGCGCCGTTGTCGCGGCTCAACCCCGAGCTCGCCGAGGCCTCGCGCGATCTCGGCGCTTCCGCCACAACCACCTTTCGCCGTGTCATCCTGCCGCTCACCGTGCCCGGCATCGCCGCCGGTGCGGTCTTCGTCTTCGTGCTGTCGATCGGCAATTTCGTCACCCCGGCGCTGCTCGGCGGCGGCCGCTTCCAGATGATCGGCAATCTCGTCTACGACCAGTTCCTCACCGCTAATGACTGGCCGTTCGGCGCCGCACTCGCTATGGCGCTGATCGCCATCATGCTTCTGGTGCTGATGGCGCAGGCGCTGGCCGCCAATCGCGCCTCGGGCCAGACCGCGCAAGCCGGGGGCGACACCGATGGCTGAGCGCTCTCCTGCCACGCGGCGCACGCTCTGGCTTGTGCTCATCCTCGTCTTCGCCTTCCTCTACATCCCGATCGCCGTGCTGGTGGCGCTGTCCTTCAACGAGGGCGGACTGCCGACGGCATGGTCGGGCTTTTCGCTGAAATGGTATGTCTCGCTGGCCGGCAATTCGGCGATTCTGTCGGCGGCCCTCAACACGTTGATCGTGGCGCTGGTATCCACTGCCATCGCCACCTTGCTCGGCACGTTGCTGGCGATCGGCGTCGAGATGCGCCGCCAATATGGCAAGGGGCTCGAAGCGCTGATCTTCGCGCCAATGATCATCCCCGACATCGTGCTGGCCATCGCACTGCTCTCGTTCTTCTCCATGCTCAACCTCACCATGGGCCTGCACACCATCATCCTCGCTCACGTGGTCTTCAACCTCGCCTTCGTCTGCTCGGTGGTGCGCGCCAGGCTGAAAAGTTTCGACTGGTCGATCGTCGAGGCCTCGGCCGATCTCGGCGCTTCGGCCATCACCACCTTCCGGCGCGTGACCTTGCCGGTCATCCTGCCAGCGGTGATCGCCGGCGCGCTGCTTGCCTTCACGTTGTCGGTTGACGAGTTCATCATTGCCTTCTTCACTGCCGGCGCCGGCCGCGCCTCGACCACGCTGCCGATGCAGATCTACGCCATGATCCGCTTCGGCATCACGCCTGAGATCAACGCGCTGGCGACCATCGTCATGGCCGTCTCGATCACCGCGCTGACCCTGTCGCAGCGGCTCAACCGCGGGGTGATCGGCCAATGAGCGAACCGCGCACGCTGCTGGCCATCGATCATGTGTCGAAGAATTTCGGCCGCGTCACTGCCGTCGACGGCATCTCGCTCGACATCTGCGAGAACGAGTTCTTCGCCCTGCTCGGACCGTCCGGCTGCGGCAAGACCACGCTGTTGCGCATGCTGGCCGGCTTCGAGACTCCGAGCGATGGCCGCATCCTGCTCGACGGCAAGGACATCGCCAGGACCCCACCCAACAAGCGCCCGGTCAATCTGATGTTCCAGTCCTATGCGCTGTTTCCGCATATGAGCGTCAGGGCCAATGTGTCCTATGGCCTCGAGATGGAGCGTCTGCCAGCTGCCGAAATCCGCTCCCGCGTTGACGCCATCCTGGCAACGACCGAGCTCGTCGCCTTCGCCGACCGCAAGCCGGAGCAATTGTCGGGTGGCCAGAAACAGCGCGTTGCGCTCGCCCGGGCTCTGGTCAAGCGGCCGCGGCTGCTGCTGCTCGACGAACCGCTCGGCGCGCTCGACAAGAAATTGCGCGGCGCCATGCAGCTGGAGCTGAAGCGCCTGCAGCACGAGGTCGGCATCACCTTCGTCATCGTCACCCATGACCAGGAGGAATCGCTTGTCATGGCCGATCGCATGGCGGTGCTGAAGGACGGCAGGCTGCTGCAATGCGACACGCCGCACGCGATCTATGAGTATCCGGCCGACCGCTTCGTTGCCGACTTCATCGGCGTGATGAATTTCGTGCCGGGCAAGACCGCGGCTGACGGCGTTCTGGCGGCCAACGGCGCACGGATTGCCGGCAAGGTTCCCACGACGCTTTCGCCGGGCGCCGCTGCCGTGGCGTCGGTGCGGCCCGAGCGTATCCGGCTGTTCCCGTCCGGTGAGACCGCCAACCGCACCACCGGCATCGTTGAGGCGCTGGCCTACCACGGGCTCGACCTGCAACTGCATGTCCGCACGTCCCTGTCGCCAAAACCGTTCCTGGTACGCGTCACCGCCGACGCCGCCGACCGTCGGCCGGTTTCGTCCGGCGACGCTGTCGAACTCGGCTGGGACGCCGCCGACGTCAGAATTTTCGCAGAGTGATTGAAGGAGAAGCCTGATGGCGCAAAAGACGATCGCGTTTTTCCCCGAAGCGGCCTTTGGCCCGGCGCTCAATTCCGTCGGCATCGCCCAGGCCGTCGAGGCACGCGGCCACAAAGCGGTGTTCCTGTCCGATCCCGGCTTCGTCGACGTCTACAAGGGTTACGGCTTCGAGGCCCATCCGGTGAACCTGTCCGAGCCGATGCCGCCCGAGCAGATGGCCAAGTTCTGGGAGGACTTCATCAACGGCCACATCCCGAATTTCCGCAAATCGCCCTACGACCAGGTCGACAATTACGTCAAGGATTGCTGGACGGCGATCGTCGACAGCGCCAAATGGGCGCAGAAGGATCTGCCGCGCGTTCTCAACGCCATCAAGCCCGACGTGATCTGCGTCGACAACGTCATCCTGTTCCCGGCGATCAAGCAGTACGGCAAGCCGTGGGTGCGCGTCATCTCCTGCTCGGAAAACGAAATCGAGGACGAGGACATCCCGCCGCATCTCTCCGGCTGTGGCGAGAACGACCATGCCGGACACCAGCGCTACCGCGATCATTTCAACGCCGTCATCAAGCCGATCCATGACGACTTCAACGCCTTCCTCACCGCCAACAACGAGGCGCCCTATCCGGTCGGCCAATTCTTCGAGGCCTCGCCCTTTCTCAATTTGCTGCTCTACCCCGAAGCAACGAAATTCAAGCGCCGCCATCCGCTCGATCCGGCAAAATTCCAGTATCTCGAAGGCTGCGTGCGGCAGGAGAAGCCGTACACGGTGCCCACTTTTGCTGAGAGCAATGACGGGCCGCTGCTCTATGTCTCCTTCGGCAGCCTGGGCGCCGGCGATGTCGATTTGCTGAAGCGCATCATCGCGACATTGGGCAAGACGCGCTACCGCGCGCTGGTCAATGTCGGCGGCTACAAGGACCAGTACACGGACGTACCCGGCAACGTCATCGTCGACAGCTGGTTTCCGCAGCCTTCGGTCATCCCGCAGGTCGATGCGGTGATCCATCATGGCGGCAACAACTCGTTCACCGAGTGCCTCTATTTCGGCAAGCCGGCCATCATCATGCCCTATGTCTGGGACGGCCACGACAACGCCACCCGGGTCGAGGAGACCGGCCACGGCTTCGGCATGCCGCGCTACGACTGGACCGACGCCCAGCTGATCGCCAAGCTGGAGGCTTGCCTGACTGACCCGAAAATGAAGGCGAAGCTGGCGAAGACCTCGGCGCAGATGCAGTCGCAGAACGGCCCGGAAAAAGCTGCCGGGCTGCTGGAGAAGCTGCTGTGACCTCCTCTGCCCCGCACCTCTACCAAGCCTCCACCCGCACCGACCTCGTCGACTGGGGCGCTCAGCCGGATGCGCTGGACGGCGCTTCGCATTCCACCGGCAGGCTGGTGCACAAGGGGCCGAACAACCAGCCAGAATCCGGCATCTGGGTCTGCACGCCGGGCCGCTGGCGGCTGGCGATCCCGCGCGACGAATTGTGCCATTTCGTCGCCGGCCGCGCGACCTACCGGTCGGATGTCGGCGAGGTGATAGAAGTCGCCGCACAAACCGTGGTCATGTTCCCGGCCGGCTGGGCGGGTGAATGCACCGTCCATGAGACCATCCGCAACGTCTACATGCTGGCCTGACCGGCCAACCGAACTGGGAGCTTCGCAACATGCCGACACCTTATTGGGCGAACGCTGCCTCGGTAGCGCTGGACGACTGGGGCGCAAGCTCGTCGCCGATCGCCGGTTCGCCGCACGCCTCCGGTAGGATCCTGTCCCAGAACCCGGACGGATCGAGCGAATGCGGCCTCTGGTCATGCACGCCCGGCACGCGCCACATCATCTTCGCGGCCGATGAGTTCTGCCATTTCCTGTCGGGGCGCGGCAGCTATATCCGCGACAATGGCGAACAGGTCCCGGTCGAGGCCGGCACGCTGGTGTTCTTCCCCGCCGGCTGGACCGGCACCTCCATCATCACCGAAACGCTGACCAAGGTCTTCATGTGCCGGTGAGCATCCCAGAACAGTTTCAAGGAATATCCGTATGACCACGCCAATCATGAAATCGCCGCTTGCCATCACCGACCTCGTCGACTGGGGCGTCATTCCGACAATGATCGAAGGCGAATCCCGTACCTCCGGCAAGCTGCTGCACAAGGGGCCTGAAGGCCGCTCCGAATGCGGTCTGTGGGTCTGCACGCCGGGCAAATGGCACTGCCACGTCACCCGCGACGAGTTCTGCCATTTTCTCGAGGGCCGCTGCACCTACGTGCACGAATCCGGCGAAGTGATCGAGATCGAGCCGGACACCGCGGCCTTCTTCCCGCAGGACTGGAAGGGCGTCTGCACCGTTCATGAGACGATCAAGAAGGTCTACATGATCCGCTGAGCGGACTTGAAAGGATGCCCATGGATTTCTCCGCTGACCGGCCAACCTTCTTCGTCAATCCGGATTACCGATCGATGGCTGGCGCGAACAAACCGGTGCTCGATCCGGCGACGCTGGAAACAGTTGGCGCCATCGCGTCGGCCAGCGACGGCGAGATCGACGCAGTGCTGACCGCCGCAGCAAAGGCGCAGACAGCGTGGAAAAAGCTCGACGCCAAGAGCCGGGCAAAGCATCTGCATGCGGTCGCCAACGCCATCGAGGCGGCCGACTTCACCCGCTGCGCCGAGCTGATGGTGCGCGAGATGGGCAAGCCCTATCCGGAAGCCATCGGCGAGATCGCCAATTGCGCGCCGATCTTCCGCTACTATGCCGAGATGGCGCGTGACGATGCCGGCAAGATCGCCGGCACGACACAGGCCGGGTCGTTCCAATATGCGCGCTACGAACCCTACGGCACCTCCGTCCACATTATGCCCTACAACTTCCCGATCCTCTTGATGTGCTGGACCGTCGCCGCCTCGCTTGCCGCCGGCAATGCCTGCATCATCAAGCCGGCCGAGGCGACGACGCTGTCGACCCTCGACTACATGACCGTGTTTCGCTCGCTGCCCGAAGGCTTGGTCTCCTGCCTGCCCGGCGGCGCGGCCACCGCGCAGGCGCTGATCGCTTCCGACCGCACCCATGCCGTTGCCTTCACCGGCTCGGTCGCCGCCGGCAAGGCGGTTGCGGTGGCTTGCGCCGAGCGCATGAAGCCATGCGTCATCGAGGCCGGCGGCAGCGATCCGCTGATCATTACGGAACACGCCCCGCTCGACGTGGCGGCGGCCGGCAGCGTCACCGCCGCCTTCCACCTCACCGGCCAGGTCTGCACTTCGGCCGAGCGCTTCTTCGTCGTCGAATCCGTGCATGACCGCTTTGTCGATCTGTTTGCGCAGAAGACCCGCGCGCTGCGCATCGGCAACGGGCTGGACAAGACCGAGATCGGGCCGCTGGTCAGCGAGGCGGCTCGGGCGAAGGTCATGCGGCTGGTCGACGATGCCATCCGCAGCGGCGCCAAAGCGGTTACCGGCGGGCGCATTCCGCCGGCGCACAATGTCGGCTGGTTCTACGAGCCGACCATCCTTACCGGCGTCACCCCCGACATGGCGATCGTGCGCGAAGAATGTTTCGGCCCGGTCGCTGCGATTTGCCGGGTGAAAGATTTCGACGAGGCGATCCGGCTCGCCAATGACAGCCCGTTCGGGCTCGGCGCTTCCGTCTTCACCACCGATCTCGCCGAAGCGCATGAGGCTGCCGAACGGCTCGAGGCCGGCATGGTCTGGGTCAACAACCCGCTGATCGACAATGACGCCCTGCCCTTCGGCGGCTGGAAGGCCTCGGGTCTCGGCCGTGAGCTCGGGCGCCAGGGGCTCGACGCTTTCCGCCGCTCGAAGATGGTGATCATCGACCACAAGCCAGAGATCCAGGGCTGGTGGTACCCCTACCCCGACAGCTGGTTCCGCGAGACCGGCGGCCGCAAGCACGTATGAGGCGAAGCGGCGGTTGGTTCAGCCGATGCTTTCGCCACCATCGATCACCAAAGCCTGGCCGGTCATGAAGGACGAACGGTCGGAGACCAGGAACAGGATCGCTTCGGCGATCTCTTCCGCACTCGCCCAGCGCTGCATTGGGATCTTGGTGCGCACATAGTTTTCGATCGCCTCGCGCCCGCCCATCTGGGCGATGAACGGTTCATTGAACGGCGTGTCGACCCAGCCCGGACAGAGCGCGTTGACGCGAACATTGTGCCGGGCATAGTCGAGCGACATCTGCCTGGTCATCGCCACCACGGCGTGTTTTGAGGTGGCATAGGCGATCATCTCACGATCGTAGAACACCCCTGAATTGGAGGCGGTGTTTAGGATGACGCCGCCACCCTGTTCGATCATCGACGGCATGACGATCCTCGCCGCCAGAAACTGCGCCCGCACATTGATCCGCCAGGAGGCATCCATGCCGTCGATGCCGACCTCGGTCAGCGTGCCGCCGACCTGGATGCCGGCGTGATTGTGCAGGATGTCGATCCGTCCATGGCTGCCAAGCGTTCCCGCGATAAGCTGCTCGACCTCTGCGTCCTCGCCGACATCGGTCGCCACCGCCTCGGCCCTGCCGCCGGCAGCGCGGATGTCGCAGGCCGTTGCTTCACCGGCCGCCTGATCCCGGTCGGCGATCACCACCACCGCCCCTTCTCTGCCCATGATCATGGCGCCGGCGCGCCCGATGCCCGACCCGGCGCCCGTCACCACGGCGATGCGATCTCTCAAAATCATGATGTCGTCTTTCAGTGCGATGGTTTTCGTTGGCGCAACTGCCATTGGGCAAGCACCACGAGCAGGATGGAGGCGACGAGCACGATCGTCGCGATGGCGTTGATCTCCGGCGTCACCCCACGCCGGATCGAGGCAAAGACATAGATCGGCAAGGTCGTTTGCGCGCCGGCAACGAAGAAGGCGACGATGAAATCGTCGAACGAGAATGTGAAGGCGAGCAGAAAGCCGGCGATCACCGCCGGCATGATCTGCGGCAGCACGATCGAGCGGAACGTCGTCAGCGGTGTGGCGTAGAGATCGCTCGACGCCTCGACCAGGTTGCGGTCGAGACTGCCAAGCCTGGTGCCGACGATCATCGCCACCAGCGCCATCGAAAATAGCCCATGCGCAGCGATGATCGAGCCATAGCCGAGCGCCAGGCGGGGCGGCTGGTCGTTTGGCCACAGCGAGGCGAGAAACGGATTGAGGACGGCGAACAACTGGACGAGGGCGACCAACGTCGAGATGCCGATAACGACGCCCGGCACGACGATCGCCGCACCCAGAAGTGCATCGAAGACAGCCCGCGTCCGCACGCTGACGCGCTGCAGGCCGAGTGCTGCCGCGGTGCCGCAAAGTGCTGCCAGCAAGGCGCTGGTGGTGGCGATGAACAGGCTGTTCTTCAGCGCTTCGACCAGGAACGGGTTCGACAGCGCCTTGCCGTACCACTGCACGGAAAAGCCGGTGAACTCGCTGGCGTGATGGCCGGCATTGAAGGAGAACAGCACGACCAGCGCGATCGGCAGATACAGGAAGGCAAAGACGGCAACGACGAAGGCGCGCATCAGATCAGATCCACCCGGCGGGCGCCGGAAAGCCGGGTCGAAATGCGGTTGGCAGCAATCAGCACCACCACCGAAACCAGAACCAGCGTGATGGCGATGGCCGAGCCGAACGGCCAGTTGCGCGACTGCAGGAAAAGATCGACCAGCGCATTGCCGATGAAGAACACCTTGCCGCCGCCAAGCAGCGTCGGGATCAGATATTCACCGAGCAGCAGGATCATCACCAGCGAGAAGCCGGTCATCACGCCGGGCAACGATAGCCGCAGCGTCACGCCAAGAAAGGTCGAAATGGGCGTCGCACCGAGGTCGGCCGAAGCTTCCAGCAGCCGACGGTCGAGCCGCTCGAGGCTGACATAGATCGGCAGGATCATCAGCGGCAGATAGCCGTAGACGATGCCGAGCAGCACCGCGCCCGGCGTGTTGATCAGCCTGATATCTTCGAACCCGATATAGGCCAGCAGCGCCGGGATGCCGCGTCCGCCCAACACATACATCCAGGCATAGGTTCGCATCAAAAGGCTGGTCCAGAACGGGATGACGACAAGCGCCAGCAGGATCAGCCGCCAGCGCTCCGGGGCGCGCAGCGCGAGGTAGTAGGCAACGGGATAGGCGACGAGCAGGCAGGCGAGTGCGCCTATCGGCGCCAGCACCATCGTGTTCCAGAAGGCGGTCGCCCGCGCCGGCAGATTGGCATATTGCGCCAGCGTGAAAGCGGCCTGGTAGCCGCCTTCCGGCGCCCGCTCGCCGACGCTGAAGACGGCTATGGCGACGAACGGCAACACCAGGAACACCACCAGCCATGCGGCCGCCGGGCCGAGCAGCAAGGCGGTCACAAGATTTCTGCGAAAAAGGCTGCCGTGCATTAAAGAACCGTCCCCGGTTCCGGCGGACATAGGCCCGCCGGTCAAGTGTCTGCGTCAGCGCGGCCGCTCAAGCCGACTTGAAACGGGCCATCAGTTCGGCGCGGCCGGGATCGGTCAGCGTCGCCGCCGCGCCGAATTCCAGCGGCTTCAACAGTTCCGCCGCGGGATAGAGGATCGGATTGTCCAGCACCTCCTTGGGCAGCAGCGCATTGACCCGCGCATCGGTCGACGGCGCACCGTTGGCAAGATGCTCCTTGACCGCAATTTTCGGGTTCATCAGGTAGTTGAGCAGCGCATAGCCGGCGGGCTTGTTCGGCGCATCCTTGGGGATGGCGTAGAAGTCGGTCCAGATCTCGCCGCCTTCCTTGCCCAGCACATAGGCAATCTCGGGAATGTCCCGATTGAGCTGCGCCCCATCATTGGTCCAGCACATCGTCATCCAGGCGTCGCCGGCGCGCATCGACGGCTGATAGTCGCTGGAAACCGCGAACAGATGCGGCTTGACCTTGAGCAGCAATTCCTCCGCCTTGGCGAGCTCGTCCGGCTTCAGCGAGTTGAACGAGAAGCCGAAATACTTCAGCGCATTGCCGATGGTGGTCAGCTGGTAGTCATGCACCATGGTGCGGCCATCGCCTTCCGCCATCGCGGTGTCCCAGAACTCCTTCCAGCTCGCCATCGGCTTGGTCAGCTTCTTGGTGTTGACGGAAAATCCTGTCGTGCCCCAGTTCTTCGGCACTGCATAGATCGTCCCGTCGATGGTGCCTTCCGAGGTGAGGCGCGGGTCTTCCTGAGTGCCGTCGAAATTGGCCAGCTTGGCCATGTCGAGCGGTTCGATGATGGCGAGCTTCTTGTAGGTCGAGATCGTGTAGTTGGTCGGCACGAACAGGCTCCAGCCCGAAGCGCCGGCCTGCAGCTTGGCCAGCATTTCCTCGTTCGAGCCGAAGACATTGACTTCGACAGCCACGCCGGTCTCGGCCTTGAAGCTCTCGAACGTTGCCGGGTCATGATAGTTGGGCCAGGTGGCGATCGACATGCGGTCGCCAAGGCTTTCCGCGGCGTAGGCCGGTGTCGGCATGATGCCGAGCTCGCGCGCCATCACCGCCGTTGCGATGCCAAGACCGGTGAGGCCAAGGAACTCGCGGCGGCCGATCGAGCCGCGCTTCAGGCGCATCAGTTCATCGACGAATTTCTCAGGGCTTATCGGCAGTCCGTCACGATAGGATTTCGACATGTTTGTTTTCCCTCTGGTTGGTCCCGTTGTTCTTGGGCTCCGGAAACGCCAGCGGCGTCCCAGTGGCAAAGCCGATGGCGACGGGTTCACCCGGCTTGAAGAGATTGCCCTGGCCGATCACATGGTCGGCCTTGGCGAGCAGCGTTCCGATGCCCTCGACCTCGATGGCGTACTCCGCGGTCGAGCCGAGAAAAATCCGGTTGCGGACAATGCCCTTCAACCGGCCGCTTGCCGCAGCGCCGAGGCTGAGCGATTCCGGGCGCAGGCTGACCGACACGGCTTCGCCGTGGCGCAGTGTCGTCCGCTTGCGCGCTGCAATGACGGTGCCGTCGGCCAGCATTACCTCGACGAGGTCGCCGGAGAAGCCGGCGACCGTGCCGCTCAACAGATTGGTCTTGCCTACGAAATCGGCGACGAAGAGATCGGCGGGCTCGTCATAGATCTCGCTTGGCTGTCCGAGCTGGACGATGCGGCCGCCATTCATGACGCAGACGAAATCGCTCATCGACAGCGCTTCTTCCTGGTCGTGGGTGACAAGGACGAAGGTGATGCCGAGCTCGCGCTGCAGGTTCTGCAGTTCGATCTGCATGTCGGTGCGCAGCTTCTTGTCGAGCGCCGCCAGCGGCTCGTCCAGCAAAAGCACCGCCGGCTTGTTGACCAGCGCGCGCGCCAGCGCGACACGCTGCTGCTGGCCGCCGGAAAGCTCGTGGATCTTGCGGCGGCCGTAGCCGGCAAGCCGCACCATGGCCAGCGCCTCGCCTGCCCTTAAGCTGATCTCGCGCGACGACAGCCGCGGCCGGGCCTGGCGCAGCCCGTACGCAATGTTGTCCTCGACATCGAGATGCGGAAACAGCGCATATTGCTGGAACACCATGTTGACCGGCCGCCGATAGGGCGGCGTGCCGGCCATATCCTGGCCGCGGATGAACACCGCACCTTCGCTTGGCTGTTCAAACCCGCCGATCATACGCAGGCAAGTGGTCTTGCCGCAGCCGGACGGCCCGAGCAGCGCGACAAAGGCCGATGGCGGAATGGCGAGATCGATGCCGCTGACCGCCGTCACGCTGCCGTAGCGTTTGGTCACGCCGCGAAACTCGATGTCGGGCACTGCGGTCAAGGTTGCGGCTCCAGCACGCGCATGACCCCGAAAATCGGAACCGATTTTCGGAAAGGATCATGCGCCAAATCAAAGTTCTACAGCGTCCTTTGCGCGTCCGAAGGACGCGCGGCGCTGTAGGGCAATTTCGAAACGCTACCAGAGCCAATGGCGGCTGGTATATACCTCACAGGTGGTATATTTGATCTATTTTCTCGTTTAAAGGGGTATAAACTGAGCGCATCCCGCAGCGACGACTACAACGACCTCGCCGCCGTCATCGCCGCGACACGCGAGACGAGCGGTGACCTTTTCGGCAAGGCGATGGTCGACTGGCTGCGGCAGCATGTCAGTTTCGATCACTGCGTGGTCTTCGGCTATCGCGGTGCGGCGCGCCCGCCAATGCTGTTCGAGACATTTTCACCGACCGAGAGTCACATCTTCGTCGCGCTCTATCAGGAAGGGCCTTATCTGCTCGACCCGTTCCACCATGCGGCGGTCGAGCGCAAGGAAGGCTTCTGGCGTATGCGCGAACTGGCGCCGGACCGCTTCTATGCCAGCGAATATTATCGCTCCTACTACAGCCAGACCAGGCTTGCCGAGGAGGTCGGCTTTTTCGTCCCGCTGGCAGGCAAGGATGCGCTGGTGCTGTCGCTGATGCGATTGCGCGCGTCGGGACCGTTCGGAACCGCCGATGCCAGGCTGCTGCGCGACATGGCGCCGGCGGTGATCAACTTCGCCAGGCTGCGCTGGCCGGGTTTGCCGACGGACGAAGCGGCAACGGCGCCACGCGGCGAAACCGTCGCTGCGGTCAACGAGTTCGACCGGGCCCACATCTGGAAGAGCCTGTCGCTGACCTCGCGCGAAAAGCAGGTCGTCGATCTGGTGCTGCAGGGGCATTCCACGGAATCAATCGCCCGGGCGATGCGGATCGTGCCGGGGACGGTGAAGGTCCATCGCCGCAACATCTACCGCAAGCTCAAGATCAAGTCGCAGGCCGGTCTCTTCGCCCGCTTCGTTGAGATCATAGACGCGCAGGCGCGATAGTATCCGAATGCACCGGGTCGACGGTGGCAAAGACGGCGCTGGCCTCACTGACGATCGAAACGTGATCCCTGGCGGCGTTGCCGGCGGCAGTGCCATCACCACGCATGATCGCGGTGACGATCGCGTCATGCTCCTTCCAGGATTTGGCCAGACGACCCGGCAGCATGAATTGCGCACGGCGGAAGGGTGCCAGGCGGCTGCGGGTCATCACCGTCATTTCATAGATATGCGTGTTGTGGGCGCCGCGATAAAGCCGGCTATGGAACTCGGTGTTGAAATATTCATAGTCCTCCTCGGCGCCCAGCTGCACCAGCCGCGCCGAGCCCTGATGTTCTATCTCGAGCGCGCGGCGCTCGCCGCCGGTCATGCGCTTGGCTGAGAAGCGGGCGCAAATCGCTTCCAGTTCGGCCATGCTTTCGAACATCGAGGCGAGGTGTTCCTGCGTTACCACGGCGACGATGGCGCCCCGGTTGGGCCGCCTTTCGACCAGGCCCATGGCACTGAGATGACCGAGCGCCTCGCGCACCGGCGTGCGTGAGACGTCGAAGCGGGCGGCGAGCGAAGCCTCATCGAGCTTTTCGCCGGGGCGCAGGAAGCCGGTGACGATGCGGTCACCGATCGCCCTCACCATCTGATCGACGGTAGTGCCCGACCTGATCAAACTGCGCTTTCCCGACACGTCTCCTCCGTCCAATCCTTTGCAGGGTTGGCTCGCGGGCCAGTCCCGACTCGGGTCGCCTCACTCTATGCCTCTATTTTAATCTACCTGTCAAACTGGCTATTTTCAAGGCAAAAAGTGCATGCAATTGCCTTTCGCTTGTGCAGGCAGCATCGGCAGTATAACTGATTTTATTGGATAAATTTTGATTTCTGAACTGGCACGCTGATTGCATGCACTTTCCTGAGAAGGCGTTAACCGACCCGGAAAAGGGTCCTACAGGGGAGCATAAGAGATGACCGACAGATTCATGCTTAGCCGCCGCCAGCTGCTCAAGACCTCTGCCGCAGGAGCAGCACTTGGCATTGCCTCGGCAGCCTTTCCCATCAGCAGGGCCTTCGCCGCGGCCGCCACCGTCGGCTTCATCTATGTCGGGCCGAAGGACGACTACGGCTACAACCAGGCGCATGCCGAGGGTGCGGCGGCGCTGAAGGGCATCGAGGGCATCTCCATCGTCGAGGAAGAGAACGTCCCCGAGACGGTCGACGTCCAGAAGACAATGGAATCGATGATCAATCTCGACGGCGCCTCGCTGATCTTCCCGACCTCCTTCGGCTATTTCGATCCGCACATGCTGGCCATGTGCGCGAAATTCCCCGACGTGCAGTTCCGCCATTGCGGCGGCATGTGGAACAAGGACAAGCATCCGATGAATGCCGGCTCCTATTTCGGCTATATCGGCATGGGCCAGTATCTCAACGGCGTCGTCGCCGGCCACACCTCGAAGACCAAGAAGCTCGGCTTCGTCGCCGCCAAGCCGATCCCGCAGGTGCTGCTCAACATCAACTCCTTCCTGCTCGGCGCACGCTCGGTCGACCCGACGATCACCTGCCAGGTCATCTTTACCGGCGAGTGGTCGCTGGCGGTCAAGGAGGCGGAAGCCACCAACGCGCTGGTCGATCAGGGTGCCGACGTCATCACTTGCCATGTCGACAGCCCGAAGGTGGTGGTCGAGACGGCCGCCGGACGCGGCGCCTTCATCTGCGGCTATCACGCCAACCAGAGCCCGCTGGCGCCCGAAAAATACCTGACCGGCGCCGAATGGAACTGGGCCAAGGTCTACAAGATGTTCGTCGACGACCTCGTCGCCGGCACGCCGCTGCCCAATTTCACCCGCGGTGGCCTGGCCGATGGTTTCGTCAAGATGAGCCCGCTTGGTCCCGCCGTCGGCGAGCCGGCCCACAAGCAGTTCGACGCCACGCTGGCCGAGATGATGAAGGGTGGCTTCTCCGTCATCAAGGGTCCGTTGAAGAGCAACAAGGGCGTTGTCGTCGCCACCGAAGGCCAGGCCTTCGTCGAGACCGCCATCGAACTCGAAAGCATGGACTATCTCGTCGAGGGTGTCGTCGGTTCGACCGCCTGAAGCTGAACGCGCGCACGGAGACGGGCCATGGCAGATACGGTCAGCAGCGCGGATGCACCGGCAGTGTTCGGCGCCAGGAGCTATCCGGCGGCGCTGGAATGGATTGCCCGGCGGGCGGAAGCCTTCGTCATTCCGCTCGCGGCTCTGGTCGTCGGCATGGTCCTGTTCAGCCTGTTCATCGCGCTGGTCGGCAAGTCGCCGCTCCAGCTCTATGAAACCATGTGGCGCGGCGGTTTCGGCTCGTGGTTTTCGATCCAGAACTCGCTGTCGCGCGGAGCCCCGCTGCTGCTTGCCGCGCTCTGCGTGGCGCTGCCGGCCCGGCTCGGCCTCGTCGTCATCGGTGGCGAGGGCGCTATCGTGCTCGGCGGCGTCGCTGCCGCTGCCACAGGCGTGGCGCTGGGCGGCGCGCCATCATCAATCGTCATTCTTGCCATGGGCGTGGCGGGCATGGCCGCCGGCGGCATCTGGATCGGTGCCGTCGGCGCGCTTCGCCACTACCGCGCCGTCAACGAAACCATCTCCAGCCTGCTGATGGCCTATATCGCCATCGCCCTGATGAACCATCTGGTGGAAGGACCACTGCGCGATCCCGCCTCGCTCAACAAACCCTCGACCCAGCCGCTGGCCGACGCCTATCGCATCGGCAACATTCCGGGCATGGAGGTGCATTGGGGCCTTGTCGTCGGCATCGTTGCCTGCGTCCTGTCCTGGCTGCTGATCGAAAAGACCCGCTGGGGCTTTGCCGCCCGCATCGCCGGCGGCAATGTCAGGGCAGCCCAGGCGCAGGGGCTGGCCGTCGGACCGCTGATCGTCGGCTTCACCGCGCTTGCAGGCGGCTTCGCCGGCCTTGCCGGCATGCTGGAAGTCGGCGCCGTGCAAGGCAGCGCCAATGCCTCGCTCGCCGCCGGCTACGGCTATACTGGCATTCTTGTTGCCTTCCTTGCCCGCCACAACCCGCTGGCCATCATCCCTGTCGCCATCCTGCTTGGCGGCATCAACGCGTCCGGCGGCCTGATTCAGCGCCGCATGGACCTGCCCGATGCCACCGTGCTGGTGCTGCAAGGCATGCTGTTCGTCGTCATCCTGTTCAGCGAAACCTTCTACGGCCGCTTCAAGGCCTTCAATCCCGACCTCTGGAAGCGAGGCGCCTGATGGACGCAACCGAGATCGGACTGTGGGGCGTTCCGCTCGCCATCCTCGGCGGCGCCATCCGGGTGTCGACACCCTTCATCTTCGTGTCGCTTGGCGAAGCCATCACCGAACGCTCCGGCCGCATCAATCTCGGCCTCGAGGGCACGCTGGTTTTCGGCGCCATGACCGCCTATGCGGTGGCGGTGATGACCGGCTCGCCCTGGCTCGGCCTGCTGGCGGCCGCCGCGGCCGGCCTGTGCTTCGGCCTGTTCCACGGCTGGATCTGCAAATTTCCCGGGGTCAACGACATCGCCATCGGCATCGCGCTGATGCTGCTCGGCTCCGGTCTCGCCTTCTTCTTCGGCAAGCCATTCATCCAGCCGTCGGCGCCCGACCTGCCGGCCATTCCCTTCGGCGACTGGTCCGATATTCCGCAGGTACAGGCGGCGCTCAACGTCAATGTGCTGTTCCTGATCGGCGCGGCACTGGCGGTGTTCCTGTGGTGGGCTTTCCGCAACACCCGCGCCGGCCTGATCCTGCGTGTGGTCGGCGACAGTTCCGACGCGGCGCGCGCCATGGGCCTCAACCCCAACACCGTGCGCCTCATTGCCACTGGGGTCGGCGGAGCGCTAGCCGGCATCGGCGGCGCCTATCTGTCGCTCTACTATCCCGGCAGCTGGACCGAACGCATTTCGTCCGGCCAGGGGCTGATGGCGGTAGCGCTGGTCATCTTCGCGCGCTGGAACCCGCTCGGCTGCTTTGCCGCCGCCTTGCTGTTCGGCGGCGCCGGCGCGCTCGGCCCGGCGCTGCAGTCGGTCGGCGTCACGCAAGGCTACTATCTGTTCTACGCCGCTCCCTACATCCTCACCCTGATCATCATGATCGCCACCTCATCGCCGAGCCGTTCGCTTGCCGGCGCGCCGGGCGAATTGTCGATCACCAAATGACTGGAGTTTTTGCCATGAACGCCAGAGCCGAGATCACCCAGCGCTACATCGACGCCGACCCCTATCCATGGCCCTACAATGGCGAACTTCGCCCTGACAATACGGCGCTAATCATCATCGACATGCAGACCGATTTCTGCGGGCCGGGCGGCTATGTCGACCATATGGGCTACGACCTGTCGCTGGTGCGCGCGCCGATCGAGCCGATCAAGTCGGTGCTGTCGGCCATGCGCGCGAAAGGCTACACCATCATCCACACCCGCGAGGGCCACCGGCCAGACCTCGCCGACCTGCCCGCCAACAAGCGCTGGCGCTCGCGCCGCATCAATGCCGGCATTGGCGACCCCGGCCCCTGCGGGCGCATCCTGGTGCGCGGCGAGCCGGGCTGGGACATCATTCCCGACCTCTACCCGACTGAGGGCGAGCCGATCATCGACAAGCCGGGGAAGGGCTCGTTCTGCGCCACCGACCTGGAGCTGATCCTCAACCAGAGCGGCATCGAAAACATCGTGCTCACCGGCATCACCACCGACGTCTGCGTGCACACCACGATGCGTGAGGCCAACGACCGCGGCTTCGAATGCGTCATGCTGGAGGATTGCTGCGGCGCGACCGACTACGGCAACCACCTCGCCGCGATCAAGATGATCAAGATGCAGGGCGGCGTCTTCGGCGCGGTGTCGAATTCGGCGTCCTTCGTCGCCCAACTGCCATGAGGTTTGGCCATGAGTGAAGGCGGCAGGAAAGCAGTCAGCGTCGAGACCATCGGCATGACCATGCGCTTCGGCGCCTTTACCGCGCTCAGCGACGTCTCGATCAAGGTGCCTGCCGGATCGTTCCACGCGCTGCTCGGCGAAAATGGCGCCGGCAAGTCGACGCTGGTCAAATGCATGATGGGTTTTTACCACCCGACCTCGGGCGACATTCTGGTCGACGGCCGCGAGGTGGCGATCGCCAGCCCGCGCGATGCTTCGGCACTCGGGCTTGGCATGGTCTACCAGCATTTCACGCTTGTCCCGTCACTGACCGGCGCGGAAAACCTGGTCATTTCACGTGAGAAGGTGCCGGGGATCATCGACTGGCGCCAAGAGCGCGCCGACCTTGCAGCCTTCATGGAGCGGATGCCGTTCAAGCTGCCGCTCGACGTCAAGGTGGCCGAGCTCGCCGCCGGCGAAAAGCAGAAGCTGGAAATCATCAAGCAACTCTATCTCGGCCGCAGCTTCCTGGTGCTGGACGAGCCGACTTCAGTGCTCACCCCCGGCGAAGCCCAGGAAGTGCTGGGCCTGGTGCGCGACATGACCAGAGCGGGCGGTCTCACCGTGCTGATGATCTCGCACAAATTCCATGAAGTGACGGCGTTTGCCGACGACATCACGGTGCTGCGCAAGGGCAGACTGACCGGAACCGGAAAAGTGTCGGACCTGTCGCACAGGGAGATGGCAGCGATGATGATCGGCGACCAGCCGATCGCCGCGCTCGACAGTCGCGCTCCGGTGCCGATCGACGCCAGGCAGATCCTGACAGTGAAGGCACTGAAGGCACCCGACCGGACAGGCCTGAAAACCATCAACATCGGCGAACTCGATGTGAAGTCCGGCGAAATCGTCGGCGTTGCCGGCATTTCCGGTAACGGCCAGAAGGAGTTTCTCGAAGTCCTGGCCGGACAGCGCACACGCGACGGCGGCGACGTTCTGGTCAAGGGCTCGCCCTATGGCGCCAGCCGCAGCGAGGCGCGGACGCTCAATGTCCGCTTCATTCCCGAGGAGCCGTTGCGCAATGCCTGCGCGCCGAAGATGACGGTGGCGGAAAACATGGCTTTCCGGACCTTCGATTTGAACGAAGCCGGCAAGCCGATCAGCTGGATCAGGATGAGCGCGATCAGGGACTATGCGACCCGGCTGGTCGAGCAGTTCAAAGTCAAGACCGCATCGCTTGCCTCGCCGATTTCGTCGCTGTCGGGCGGCAATGTGCAGCGCGCCGTGCTGGCCCGCGAACTCACCGGCGAGGTCGACCTGCTGATCGTCTCCAACCCGTGCTTTGGCCTCGACTTCTCGGCGGTGGCCGAGATCCGCGCCCGTATCATGAAGGCGCGCAATGCGGGTGCCGCCGTGCTCCTGATGTCGGAAGACCTCGACGAACTGCTCGAACTGTCCGATCGCATCTTCGTCATGTCGGACGGCGCGCTGGTCTATGAGACGCCGATTGCGCAAGCCAGCGTGCAGACCATCGGCGAGCATATGGCGGGACATCACTGATGGCAGAAATCAATGCACTGCCGTTTTCCTTCACCTTCAAACCGCAGACCATGGCGCTGGTGGTCATCGACATGCAGCGCGATTTCGCCGAGCCCGGCGGCTTCGGCGCCAGCCTCGGCAACGACGTCAGCCGCGTCACAGCCATCGTGCCGACGGTGAAGAAGCTGATCGAAGGGTTCCGCGCCGCCGGCCTGCCGGTGATCCACACCATGGAGTGCCACAGGGCCGACCTTTCGGACCTGCCGCCGGCCAAGCGCAATCGCGGCAATCCGTCGATCCGTATCGGCGATGTCGGCCCGATGGGCCGTGTGCTGATCGTCGGCGAACCGGGCACGGCAATCCTCGACGAGCTTGCCCCGCTGCCCGGCGAGATCGTCATCGAAAAACCCGGCAAGGGCGCGTTCTACGCAACCAGTTTTGGCGACGATCTGAAACGGCTCGGCGCACAGCAACTTGTCTTTGCCGGCGTCACCACCGAAGTCTGCGTGCAGACGACGATGCGCGAGGCCAACGATCGCGGCTATGAGTGCCTGCTCGCCGAGGACGCTACGGAAAGCTATTTCCCGGAGTTCAAGGCGGCGGCCCTGGCCATGATCAGGGCGCAAGGCGCCATCGTCGGTTGGACGGCGATGGCCGACCAGGTGCTTCAGGGAATTGCCAATGCCTAATCTTGCTTTTGCTGGCCTCGTCAATGGCGGCTGGCGCGATCTGGCGTTCGAGCATTTCCGTCACGGCATCACCGTGCATTGGCTGCTCAAGGGCGGGCCGGTCGAACCTTCGGTTGCGATCCTGAACTACCAGCCCGGCGCCGGCGTGCCGCGCCACCGCCATGTCGGGCTGGAGACCATCGTCGTGCTGGAAGGCACCCAGAGCGACGAGAACGGCGACTATCCCGCAGGCAGCGTCATCCTGAATCCAGTCGGGACCGAGCATTCGGTGTGGACGAAAGACGGCTGCGTCGTGCTGATCCAATGGGACCTGCCGGTGATCATTCTGGGGGAGACGAAATGAGTGATGTCCGCTTCGACATAGCGAGCCTGCACGCGGCCTATCGGGACGGCGTCAGCGTTGGCGATGTGATCGCGACGATTTATGCCCGCATCGAGACCGCTGATGATCCGGGCATCTTCATCCATCTCGCCGCCAGGGCGGATCTGCTTGCCGCGGCCGAAGCGCTCGGCCCGTTCGACCCGGCGGCAAAACCGCTCTGGGGTGTTCCCTTCGCCGTGAAGGACAACATCGACGTCGCCGGCATGCCGACGACGGCGGCCTGCGCCGAATACACCTACTGGCCCGATAGGGATGCCACCGTGGTGGCACGGCTCAAGGCCGCCGGCGCGCTCGTCGTCGGCAAGACCAATCTCGACCAGTTCGCCACCGGCCTCGTCGGCGTGCGCACGCCCTGGCCGATCCCACGCAACGCCATCGATGAGGAGCTGGTGCCGGGCGGCTCCTCCTCGGGTTCGGCGGTGGCAACGGCGCGCGGCATCGTCTCCTTCGCGCTCGGCACCGACACCGCCGGCTCCGGCCGCATCCCGGCCGGCCTCAACAACATCGTCGGCCTGAAGCCGACAGTCGGTGCGCTCTCGACGGCCGGCGTCGTGCCGGCCTGCCGCACGCTCGACTGCGTCTCGGTGTTCGCGCTGACTGTCGATGACGCCTATCGGGTGTTCTCCGTGGCGGCAGCGCGCGATGCGGCCGATGCCTATTCGCGCGACATCGCCGTCCAGCCGCTCGCCGCGCGCCCGCCGGTGCTGAGCGTCGGCATCCCGGCAAAAGCCGACCTGAAATTCTTCGGCGATGCGGCGATGCAGGCCGGCTTCGAGGCCTCGCTTGCCATGCTGTCGCGGCTCGGCTGCCGGCTGGTCGAAATCCCGTTCGGCGATTTCTACGCCACCGCCAACCTCCTCTACGAGGGCGCCTGGGTGGCCGAACGCTATGTGGCGATCCGCGATTTCATGGAGTCCAACGAAGCCGCCCTGCATCCGGTGACGCGCAAGATCATCGGCGGCGCCAGCAGTCTGTCGGCCGCGGACGCCTTTCGCGGCCTTTATGCCTTGCAGGCCTACAAGGCGAAACTCGCTCCAATCATCGCCTCGGTCGACCTGTTCTGCGTGCCGACCGCGCCGACCCACTACACGGTCGATGCGGTGCTTGCCGACCCGATCCTCACCAACAGCCGGCTCGGCACCTACACCAATTTCGTCAACCTGCTCGACATGTGCGGCATCGCTGTGCCGACCGGAAAGCGCGATGACGGCTTGCCGATGAGCGTCACGCTGCTTGCGCCGGCCGGCGGCGACGCGCTGACGGCAGCACTTGCCCGCGACCTGCATACCGCCAGCGGCCTCTTGCTCGGCGCGACGGACTGGCCGCAGCCGGCCCCTCTGCTTCCTCCGTCGCCAATCGCCGACGGCATGATCGATCTGGTGGTGGTCGGTGCGCATCTCTCGGGCATGCCGCTCAACGGCCAGCTGAAAAAGCTCGATGCGCAATTCTCGAGAGCCGTGAAAACAGCGCCGGCCTACAGGCTCTATGCACTCGCCGGTCAGTCTGTGCCCAAGCCGGGGCTGGTGCGGGTCGCCAGTGGCGGCATGGCGATTGATGTCGAGGTCTGGCGGCTTGAGCCGGACGCGTTCGGGCGCTTCGTCGCCGCGATCCCGTCGCCGCTTGGCATCGGCACAATCGACCTCGCAGACGGCACGTCGGCCAAGGGTTTCCTGGTCGAAACTGCCGGGCTGGCGGCAGCAGCCGACATCTCGGCCTATGGCGGCTGGCGCAGCTTTGTCACCGGCGCCCGCGAACCGAAACAGCGCCTGGAAGGTGTCCCTGCCAATTGACTGGCGATGGAACAGGCCCTGGCCAGCCGATCGCGGATTGGCGGAATTACCTGATGCCCACACCCTTGCGGAAATCGGAAGGCGTCATGCCGGCAAGCTTGCGGAACGACTTGTTGAAGGCGCTGAGCGAACCGAAACCGGAGTCCATGGCGACCCTGAGCACGTTGGCGTCCTGGTGCATCAGCATCGCCTGGGCATAGCTGAGCCGCAACAAATTCACATATTCGTTGAGCGTCATGCCGGTCGATTTCTTGAAGGTGCTCATAGCGTATTTGGGATGAATGTCGGCAGCGGCCGCGATGTTTACGCAGTCGATGTCGTAGAGAAAGTTCTCCGCGATGAAGTCGCACATACGCCCGACATTGCGTGAAGACTGCTGATCGAAGGGGCTGCCGGCTGCCTGTCCGATCGGGTTTTCGGGCACGAGCCGGTACGGCTCGAACCGCATCCGCTCCAGCCGCAGCAGCAGCTCGTTCACGGCATGCTCCGCCTTTGCCGAATCGCCGGAGCGGGCGTAGCGGTTCCAGCGCTCGAAACTGTCGTCGTCCGACCGGTCGGTCGCATCGCTCACCAGTGTCGCGCCTGTCATTAGCCGATGCCGGACATCGGTCGGCAGGTGCAGCCGGAAGAAATGCACCAGCGGCAGATGCGCGCCGGCATAGACGGCATCGTCGCTGAGATCGTCCATCTGATGCGGCAGGCCGCCCCAGAACAGGCACATCTCGCCGGCCGAAAGCGAAATCTCATGGTCGTTCATGCGGTAGTGCACGCTGCCGCGCACAATGAAATTGACCTCGACCTGGGCGTGCCAATGCGGCTTGAGCATAACCAGGGGCTGTGTGTGAAACATCTGCAGCAGCAGCGGCAGGCCTTCCACACTGCTGGCGCCAGGTTGGTAAAACGGTCGTTCCGGCATCTTACTTTCCGCCAATTTCTTATTCCCTTTGACGGCGACAAGCCTTCCCTACCGCATAGTCTACCCACGCTCACCAAGACAGAGCAAATGAAATGGGAGGATTTCAATGCGCACCATATTGACCTGCGCCGCGCTTGCGCTTGCCCTGGGCTCAAGCCCGGCGCTTGCGCAGTCTGGCGAAATCACGATCTGGAGCTGGAACATCGCCGCTTCATCGTTGAAGGCGACCGTAGCCGGCTTCAACAAGCAGTACCCCGACGTCAAGGTGACGGTCGAGGATGTCGGCAACCAGCCGACCTATGACAAGTCGATCGCCGGCTGTGCCGCCGGAGGCGTCGGGCTGCCGGATATCGTCTCGATCGAGAATGGCGAGGCCGAGAACTACTGGAGCCAGTTCCCCGACTGCTTCGTCGACCTGCATACGCTTGGCTACACCGCCGAGGACCAGGCAAAATTCCCCGATTTCAAGCGCACCGAACTCGAAGTGGGCGAGAAGGCCTATGCAATGCCATGGGATTCCGGCCCTGTCGCCGCCTTCTACCGCCGCGACTTCTATGAGAAGGCCGGTGTCGATCCTGCCTCGATCAAGACCTGGGACGATTTCATCGCCGCCGGCAAGAAGATCCAGGCCGCCAATCCGGGCGTGACGATGACCAATGCCGATTTCAACGGCGACACCGAATTCTTCCGCATGATCGCCAACGAACAGGGCTGCGCCTATTTTGCCGCTGACGGGCTGTCGATCACGGTCAACCAGCCCAAATGTGTCGATACCCTGACCAAGATCAAGGAGATGAAGGACGCAGGCATCATCTCCTCGGCCGATTGGGGCACCAAGATCACCAACAACACCGCCGGTGCCGTTGCCACCCAGATCTATGGTGGCTGGTATGAGGGCACCATTCGCACTGAATCGGCGGGCGAAAACGGCAAATGGGGCGTCTATCTCATGCCGAGCCTGACGGCCGACGGCCCGCGCGCCGCCAATCTCGGCGGCTCTTCGCTGGCCATCACATCGGCCTCGAAGAACAAGGAAGCCGCCTACGCCTACCTGAAATACACGCTCGAGACCAATGAAGGCCAGATAACGATGCTGAAGGACTTCGGCCTCGTGCCCTCGCTGGTCTCGGCGCTCAATGATCCCTATGTCTCCGAAGGCCTGCCCTATTGGGGTGGTCAGGCAGTGTGGAAGGATATTCTCTCCACCTTGCCCAAGGTCGTGCCCAGCCGCGGCACGCCGTTCCAGAGCGATGCCGAGATCATCATGCGCTCGGTGCAGACCAAATATCTGGGCGGCGGCTATCCGGACGCCAAGACCGCGCTCGATGATGCAGCCAATCAGATCGCGGCAGCGACCGGATTGCCCGTCAAGTCCTGATCTGGGCGAGATGGTCCCGAGCGGCATCGATGCTGCCCGGGACCATTCAACGCGCTGCGTGTTTGAGCACGCGTGCTCACCCGCCAATGCGGAAAGGAGGCAACCATGCGCTATCAGAACGCCACGGCGTATCGCTTCCTCGCGCCTTATCTGCTGATCTTCGCGATCTTCTGGCTATGGCCGATCATTGACTCTTTCCTGATCTCCTTCCAGGCGACGCGCACCGTGCCCTGGCGGTTTGCGCCCGGCTTCAACTGGGGCCGGCTGATCGGCGACCCAGCCTTTTTCAATGCTCTGAAGAACACGCTGCTCATCTTGGTTATCCAGGTGCCGGTGATGATCGCGCTCGCCACGGTGATGGCCGTGCTTTTGAATTCGCCGCTGCTGAAAGCCAGAGGCCTGTTCCGCTTCGCTTTCTTCGCCCCGGTCGTGGTTGGCGAAGTCGCCTATTCCGCAGTCTTCCGGCTGATGTTCAACCTCAATTTCGGCATCATCAACAAATTGCTGAACAGCGTCGGCCTGCCAAGTGTCGACTGGTTTTCCAACGTCACGCCGGCGATGGCGCTGATCATGATCGCGGTGACCTGGCGCTGGGCCGGCTACAACGCCATCATCCTGCTCGCCGGCATGCAGTCGATCCCGCAGGATGTCTACGAGGCGGCGACGCTCGACCGCGTCAGCAAGGTGAAGCAGTTCTTCTACATCACCCTGCCATTGCTGAAGCCGATCATCGTCTTCTGCTGCGTGCTGTCGATCATCGGCACCATGCAGCTGTTCACCGAACCGTTCCTGATCACCGAACGCGGCGGCCCGGGCGGCGGCACCGAAACGCTCGGGCTGCTGCTTTACCGTCAGGGTTTCAGGTCGCTGAACTTCGGCTACGCCTCGGCCGTCGCCTACACCATGGCTGGGCTCGCAATCGCCATCACGCTGGTGCAACTCTGGCTGACGAAGGAGCCGAAATGAGCTCGCGTTCGCAAGCCAAGCTGGGTCGCAGCATCGCGCTGCACCTTTTCCTGACGCCGCTGGCGCTGATCTGGCTGTTTCCGCTGTGGATGATGACGATCTTTTCGACGATGCCCGACAACGGCATCTTCAGCCCCGGCATCGAGCTTCTGCCGCACGGCAATTTCATTGAGAATTTCAACAATCTGCAACGCGATACCGATTTCATCCGCGCCATCGGCATCTCGGTTTCGGTGGCAGTGACCTACACGGTGCTGTCGGTGCTGCTCACCTCGATGGCCGGCTGGGCGCTGGCGCGCTATCAGTTCTTCGGCAAGGGCGCGGTCGTGGCGATCATCCTCGGCACCATCACACTGCCCTATGCCGTTGTGCTGATCCCGCAATTCATCATGGTGGCGCGCGACTTCAAGCTCGCCAACACCTGGGTGGCGCTGGTCGTACCGCCGCTTTTCAATTCGCTGGGTGTCCTCTTCATGAGGCAGAGCTTTTCGATGATGCCGGCCGATCTGTTCGACGCGGCGCGCGTCGAGGGGGTCAAGGAATGGCGCATCTTCCTGTTCGTGGCGCTACCCCTGGCGCGGCCGACGCTGGCGGCACTCGCCATCATCCTGTTTCTTGCTTCGTGGAACAACTATCTCTGGCCGCTGCTGATCAACAGCCAGCCCGGCTCGATGACAGCGCCAGTGGCGCTCGGCACGCTGATCGGCCTGACCAAAGTGTCATGGGGCGGCATCATGGCAGGCTCGATGATGCTGACGGCGCCGATGCTGGTCGTTTTCGTGCTCCTGCAGCGTCATTTCATCGCCGGCATTGCCGCCGGCGCCATCAAGTAAGGACCGGCAATGGCGGCGGTTACACTCAGCAATGTTGTCAAGCGCTTCGGCAACTTCGAGATCGTTCATGGCGCGAACATCGATGTGAGCGACGGCGAATTCGTCGTCTTTGTCGGCCCCTCCGGTTGCGGGAAATCGACGCTGCTGAGGATGATCGCCGGGCTTGAGGACATCAGTGGCGGCGAGATCGCCATTGGCGGCAAGGTGGTCAACGACGTCGAGCCGGCCGACCGCGGCATCGCCATGGTGTTCCAGTCCTATGCACTTTATCCGCATATGACTGTCGAGCAGAATCTGAGTTTCGGCCTCAGGATGACCGGCAATCCGAAAGCCGATACCGAGCGGCGGGTGAAGCGGGCATCCGAGATCCTGCGCATCACCGAGTTGATGGCCCGCCGGCCGCGCCAGCTTTCCGGCGGCCAGCGCCAGCGGGTCGCCATCGGCCGCGCCATCGTGCGCGAGCCCCAGGTGTTCCTCTTCGACGAACCGCTGAGCAATCTCGACGCCGAGCTCAGGGTGCAGATGCGTGTCGAGATCTCGCGCCTGCACAAGGAACTGGGCACGACGATGATCTACGTCACCCACGACCAGACCGAGGCGATGACGCTGGCCGACAGGATCGTCGTGCTGCGCGGCGGCCATGTCGAGCAGATCGGCCGTCCGCTTGATCTCTACGACAATCCCGACAATCAGTTCGTGGCCGGTTTTGTCGGCTCGCCGAAGATGAACTTCATCAACGGCCGCGTTGTCGGGCGCGATACGCATGGCATCGTTGTCGACCTGGCGGGCCAGGAAAAGACCCGCATCACCCAGCCTCTGACCGGCGCAGCACCTGAAACGGAAAGTAAGGTCATCGTCGGCGTGCGGCCCGAACATTTCGGCAATGCCGGAGAAGGCGATGCCGACCTCGTCGTTCGCATCGACGTGGTCGAGCATCTGGGCGGCACCAGCTTTCTCTATGCCAGGACGACCAACGGCGAAGACGTGGTGATCCAGCGCGACGCAGCAAAGGTTCCCGACACCACCGAGGTCACCGTTTCCATCCGCAAATCCTATCTGTTCGACGAAAACGGGCTGCGGCTGCGCTGACCGCTTTCCCTTCCCAGCCTTTCCAAGGAGAATGACAATGACTTCAACCGCGCCCATCCGCTGGGGCATTCTCGGGCCAGGCAGCATCGCCCTTGCCTTTGCCGGTGGCGTGGCCAATTCGCGCACCGGCAAACTGGTCGCCCTCGGCGCCCGCAACCCCGGCAAATCAGGCCTGGCGGAAAGTTTTCCAGGCGCCCGCATCCTCGACGGCTACGACGCCTTGCTCGCCGATCCGGATGTCGATGCGGTCTACATTTCGATACCCCATCCCGGCCATGCCGAATGGGCGATCAAGGCGGCCGAGGCCGGCAAGCATGTGCTTTGCGAAAAGCCGATGGGGCTGACCGCCTTCGAGGCCGACGCAATGATCCATGCGGCGCGCAAGGCCGGCACCTTTCTCGGCGAAGCCTTCATGTACCGGCTGCATCCGCAGACGCTCAAGCTGATGGAGTTGATCAAGTCGGGCGTCATCGGCGAGGTCCGCATGATCAAGTCCAGCTTCGGCTTCGCCATGCCGGGTTTCATGCCGGAGCATCGGCTCTATGCCAACGACCTCGCTGGTGGCGGCATTCTGGATGTCGGCGGCTATCCCGTGTCGATGGCGCGGCTGATTGCCGGCGCCGCCGCAGGAGTGCCGTTCGCCGAGCCGGACAAGGTGACCGGCACAGCGCATCTCGGCCCGTCCGGGGTCGATGAATGGGCCTCGGCGCTGCTGCATTTTCCAGGCGGCATCATCGCCGAAGTCTCCTGCAGCATCTCGCTTAACCAGGACAATGTGCTGCGCATCCTTGGCACCAAGGGACGCATCGAGGTGCCGGATTTCTGGTTCGCGGGCGGCAATCGCGACGTTGGTCTCGGCAAGATCGACGTGGTCCGGTACGACGGGACGCGCGACACCATCAGCGTCAATGAAACGCGCCATCTCTACTCTTTCGAGGTCGACGCCACCGGCGAGGCCATCCTTGCCGGTAACAACGAGTTTGCTTGGCCGGGCATGGGTTGGGCCGACAGCCTCGGCAACCTGCGCGTGCTCGACAAATGGCGCACTGCGGCCGGGCTCGAATACGAGATCGAGAAGTCCACGAGACGCGTCAACACGATTTCCGGAAGGCCGTTGCGCTCCAACGGCACGGCGATCGGCAAGCGCAAGATTCTGGGCTTGTCGAAACCGGCCTCCGTGGTGGCGCTCGGCTTCGAGGATTTCCGCAGCTTTTCCTCGGGCGCGATCCTGCTCGATGGGTTTTTCGAAGCGGGTGGCAATTTGTTCGACACCGGCTATGTCTATGGCGCCGGCTATACCGAAGCGCTGCTCGGCCAGTGGTTGAAGAACCGCGGCGTGCGTGAACAATCGGTCGTTATCGGCAAGGGCGCGCACTCGCCGCTCTGCTATCCCGATGTGATCGGCAAGCAGCTTGCGCAGTCGCTCGACCGGCTGCAGAGCGACTATGTCGATATCTATTTCATGCACCGCGACAACCCGGATGTACCGGTCGGTGAATTCGTCGACGCCATGGACCGGGAGGTCAAGGCCGGGCGCATCCGCGGCCCGTTCGGCGGCTCCAACTGGACGATGGAGCGTATGGATGAAGCGATTGCCTATGCCGCGCGCACCGGCAAGCAGAAGCCCGGCGCGCTCTCCAACAATTTCTCGCTGGCCGAGATGCTGGAGCCGATCTGGGCCGGCTGCGTCACCTCCTCCAGCGACGAGTGGAAAGCCTGGCTGACATCCAGGCAGATGCCCAATTTCGCTTGGTCGAGCCAGGGACGCGGTTTCTTCACCGACCGCGCCGGCCGCGACAAGCGCGACAATGAGGAGCTTGTCCGGGTCTGGTACTCGGAGAAAAACTTCGGCCGCCGCGACCGGGCGATCGAATTGGCCGAGAGGCTGGGCAAGAGCCCAATCCATGTAGCGCTGGCCTATGTGCTGGCGCAGCCCTTTCCGTCGGTTCCGCTGATCGGTCCGCGCACGCTCGGCGAACTGGAAGACAGCCTGCAAGCGCTCGACATTGCGCTGTCACCCAGGGATCTGGAGTGGCTGGACGGCGGTTCGGATTGAAACCAGCCAGCCAGGGCATGATCCCGAAAAGTGGTATCCGGTTTTCTCGGACAAAACCGGGAACCGTTTTGTCCAGAAGATCATGCCCAAACAATAGAGATGGAGCCCAATCATTCCGATAGGATCGGGATGAGGCTCACTTTTGCCACATGATCCCGACCCTAGGGTTGGGATCATGGTCTAGATCTGCAACGTTTCCAGAGGCGGGGCCTCGACAAGATGGGCCGGGTGCAAATCGCCACCGTCCGCCATGCATTTCGCGCGCAGCGCATTTGCATAGAGCCAGGCAATGCCCGTGTGCCGCCGCCGCAAATAATCCGAATGATCGAGCCGCCAGTGCCGCTCGATGTCCGCCATGATGGCCGGATTGCTCCAGACGGAGTAGCCACCCCCGGTATAGACGGTGACCTCGCCAGCGAACAGCCGCTCGTTGGTGACCAGAAAATCGACACGGACATAGTCGAGATCGCCAGCGATGCGCGGCGCGATGACGACTGCCTGACGAATGAATTCGACCAGGCGCGCTGTCACGGGCAGCGCCTGGTCCTCGCGCGGATAGTCGACATCGCGACCCGGCAAGGGATTGCCCTCAGGATCGAACAGCCGCGACATGCGAGCCTTCTTGTCCTCGGCCCTGACATGGCACACGACACCGCTGCAGATCTGGACCTTGATCTCGGTGGCGATCTCGCCGCCGCTGAGGGCCAGCCGCTGTTCGACGAAGACCGTCGGTGTAATCGACCAGTAGGCCCATTCGCCATTGTGGCGCCCTTGGCGTTTCCCAAGCCAGCGCTTCGTCTGGCTTGTGATGGTTGCACGCTCCGGCTGGCCGCCGGAAACGAATATGTTCATGTCGCAGCCGTGGTTCGTCTTGACCACCACGTCCTTGGCCAGCAGGTCGAGCGGGATGTCTTCGGGATCACGGCCCGACCACAGCGTCTCCGGCACCATCAATTCCGGGCAAACCTTGCGGATGTAATCTTTCACAGCGAGCTTGTCCGACAACGCCACGAACAACGGATTGTGGTCGACGATTCTTCGCCAGAACATCCGCTCGTGATAGCTCTCCGGCGCTGCAGGGTTTGGCAGATAGCCAAACCTCCTCGCAAACCGCATGACGAGCATCGGGTGGCGAACTGTCAACAGCAGCCGCGCGACTGCCAGAATGAAGCGGTGTCTCGCGGGAATATCGGCCCTCGACTTCATTGAAAGGATTCAATCCTTCTGCCAAGCAGAGAGTCGGGCCACGGTTTTACTCGCCCGCTTTGGTCATGCAGCTAGCATCGACGGGGCGTGCCGACAAGCGCGCCGGCCCTATCGGTTCGAACGGCCGAGCATCGTGGAAACGGCAATCAGAAACCACCTGCAGTGCCGCCCTATTAGCTGTCCGCCCGCCGGGCGTGCTCCCTCAAAAAGCAAGAAAGCCCGCTGGCTGCGGCCTGACGGGCTTGTTGTCTGGTTTCGGGGAGAAGATTTGCCTTTTAACGCAAAACTGCCCGCTTTGAGCGGGCCGTTTTTGTGATTTGGTTTCGGGGAGAGGCTTTGGCTTTTCTGTCCCGCGGCGTCGGCTGCGCCTCGTTGCGGGCCCCTGATGCCAGGTTAAGATCGGCCGGCCACCACAGCAAAATACAAAAGAGCCCGCACAAGGCGGGCTCTTCTGTATTTGGTTGCGGGGACAGGATTTGAACCTGTGACCTTCAGGTTATGAGCCTGACGAGCTACCGGGCTGCTC
>NZ_JBFUDT010000008.1:0-247656 GCF_056404575.1 Mesorhizobium sp. P2_C4 | reverse complement strand
GGCGACTTGTATCCATGTTAACATGGATACAAGTCGCCAACGCATCATAGACACATCGCATCAAATCACGATGGGAACATTTCGCCCGCGCTGCTGCCGCTCACAACTGGCCGGAGAAAACCGCGCGCCCGTAATTTTCATTCCTCTGACTTCCTATTGGCAGGATAGCCTATTTTGTGATACACACAAAATAGGCGGCGCGGCCCTGTCGGGCCTTAGCGCCCGCAAGCGGGCTTGAGAGATGGATGCAGACGCCCAGAAAGCAGTGGTGAAGAGCGCGTCACGACGCTATGGCGAGGTGACGCACATCCGATTTTCGGCTGACGAGCTGGCCGACCTCAAAGCTATTGCGGAGCGGGACGGCGTTACTGTCAGCGAGGTCGTCCGGCGTCTCGTGCGGGCAGAGGTCGGGCATCTGCCTATCGCGTCAGAGGCGTTGCGGCCGGCGATCGTGGACATGACCGATCAGCTGCGGCGCGTCGGCGTCAATTTCAATCAAGCCGTGCGCGCCATGAACGACGGCCGTGTTGCCCATGATGAGGATCTTGAGCAGGCGTTGATCGCCGTCGGCGACCTGGTGCGGCAGTTCCGCGACGAACTGAAGGCGATGACTGGCGGGTCCCACAAGGCGAGGGAGGCCAGGCCTTGAGTGGTCGTCTTGCTGGCTACGCGGCCGAAATCGAACGCTATCTTCGAGGCGGGTCCGGCGTGAAGCGCGAGGACCTGGACGACGACAAGTCCGCGACGGGCGCCCGACGCGAGGCCGGTGAATTCCAGGCGATGAAGAGTTATGATCGGACCGGTGGCGGCGGACTTCTCGGGCAAGGTCAAGCCGGCTCGACCGTAGGTGGCGGCAGGAACGCCCCTCGTTCGTCGCCGGGAGGATTGGGGGCGGCGGGGAGTTCGATGTCCAGCAGTGCTCCGAAGTCCATTGCTGCTGCGAGCTCGCCCAAGGCCGCTAGCGCGCCGATCATGATCTATGGCGCCACACTTGCCGGTTTCCGGCCGGAAGAGGAGGAGGAAGACTGGAAGCGACGCGGCGGCCGTGGTGGCCGTGATGCAGGTCGCCCGAGCGGTACGGGACGAGCGGTGCAGGCGGTCTATCAGGCGCGGGCCGTGGCGGCACGGGCAGGCTATGCGGCGGGTGCGCAGCCTGCTGTGTTTAAAATCATGCCCAACCCTCCGTCGACCAGGGAAGCGGCCGCTCGGCTGCTCAATTACATCGGGAAGCGCGAGGACGAAAAAGGCGAGAAACACGACATCGAGATTTTTGACGAGGATGGGCAGGTCCTTGCGACAGGCGGCGCACGAAAAGCGTTCCTGGAGACCTTTTGCGAGACGTTCGAACCGCCCCTGGAAAACACCAATTTTCTCGAGGTTCGTTTCGAGCTCGCCGGCCACGTCACCGATGCCGCCTTGAGCGAGGCGCTGAATAAGGCCTTCGGGGCAAAACCGTTCATCTATGCTCAGGACGGACAGACGGTGCAGGTTTACGCGCACACCGATGAGCGGGCTGGACCGCTAGCAAGAGTCTTGGCCGGCGGTCGGGATAACTCGCGCAGCAAGGCGCTCGACAAGATCGAGGCTCGCTTGTCTGACGCGATGGGTGTGGCTGGGGTAGTAGCCAAGGCAGAGGTAACGGCGGCCGTCAGCCGTGAACCCAAAGCAAAATATTTCCTGCAGAAGTTCATCCGCACCCACAACCAGGTTCGCCACGCAAATGGCGAGCATGTACCCGAGGCGAAGAATGCCGCTAAGGCGGCGGCTTCGGTCTATGAACAATGGCGCCCGCAGTTTTCAGGGCGTGAGCGCCGCAATGCCTATCACCTGCTTTTCTCGGCAAGGGCAGGCACCGATGCGAACGCCGTCATGGCTGCGGCGCGCGCCGTGCTCGAGGAGCGCGCGCCTGGATACAAGTTCGTCCTGGCGCATCATAAAGACACCAAGCACGTCCATATCCATGCGATGGTGCAGGCACGGTCAGCTGACGGCGAGCGCCTGAAATTCTACAAGCCGGATCTCGCCGCCTGGCGCGAGACCTTTGCAGAAAAGGCACGCGAGAACGGCATTGCGATGGTGGCGACGCGGCGCATGGACCATGCGATGACGCGGCCGTTCACGAAGGAGCATGCCGGAGCCTACAGCCGCGCCCAGAGCGATCCGCGCTACCAGGTGAGCGCCAGGACGGTCGAGCGGGTGGAGGCCAAGCGGCAACGCCGTATCGATGGGCAATCCCTTGTCGTTAACGGCGATGCAATCGCTGCCGCATGGCAAAAGACTGTGACGACGATGCGGACCGCGGGCATAGTCGGTCAGGCTCTCACGGCGGCGGAGTCGATCGGCAACAATTTGCTGCGGTTCCGTGGCGAGCGGGCAGGGGATGGGCGACCAAGCCCTGCCGCGGATCGCGGAGCCGATCAATCGGGGCAGAAGTCTTTCCTGTCCCATCCCGGTATGAGAGAATTGAATGCACTGATAGGAGATTTGAACATGGCGCAAACCCCCTTGGAGATGCGGCGTCAGATGGCCCGCGTCAATCAGGCTCTGGACAACATGCGTGAGACGCTGCCGCCGGCGCATCAAGGACAGTTCGAACAGTATCGTGAAGAGGTCAACGACAAGATGCACGACCGTCTCGCGCGGCTGCAATTCGAGCGGCAGCAACAGCGTCGTGGTGGTGGCGGCGAGGAGCCAATCCCCGAGCGCGAGGCACGCGGGCGAGACCTCCCAACTCGGGACGATCCCCGCCAGCCGGTTGAGCCGCGCACGGGCACCGAGCAGGAGAAGGTGAGAGCCAAGCAGAAGGACGCAAACAAACAGAAGGCGCGGCAGTCGGAAGAGCAGGACCGTAAAACCCAGCGCTCAAACGATAACGATTACGAGCGCTGAGCAAGAGCCGACCTGGCGTCCTTCCGCAGAGGTCGATCGAAATATCGCTCTCCTCACAACAATTGTCAGGGATGGAGCAATGCGCCGCATCGCGGACGTTGGGTAAAGAGAGAGCCGACGCCTGGTGCGGGCCGGGATTGCCTCGCTCTTCAGTAGTCAAACTCTAGAAAGACATGCGCTATGCGAATTGTCCCGTGAGGAGAGGCAAGTGAGGCTGGGCGAGTGTGTTCCGTGTCAAATTCGGCGGCAGGAGGAAATAGTGAGGACGGAGAATGCTGATAGCCGCCGCTTGTATGCGCCACCATGGCAAGATGGGTAACCAGCCCATCGAGCGCCAAGCGAATGCCGGGCACGATGTTAGCATGGTCGTCGAGCAGCACGCCGCACATCAAAGCGACAGACTGCCCGGCACTGTATTGACCGGTGACAAACCGCTCGAGACCACTGTCTCCAAGATAGGCATTCCGAGACGTCTTTCCTTTCTTGAGACGCTTGAACTCGAAGACCAACTGAATGGTCATCTGCTCGTTGTTCCACGCGAACAAAATATCGGTCCTGCGTTCTTCCCTGATTTCACCAGTGCAAGGATCGACCACATTCCAGACCACTTCGGGTAGCCATGACCCCTGAATGCCCCGGCTGCGGCCCAGCGACTTCGCCCGATCAGTGATCACCTTAGTAAGTTGGGGTTCTTTGGACCGTTTGTTGAAGTTGGCCCGCTCGAAGGAGGACAGATCAGTCCAGGCGTCGAACACCACCTCAGCGGCTCGTTGAATGTGTGGCAGCGGAAACGCTGCGAGCCAATCTGGGTGAGACATTCAGACCAGCAACTTGTTCGTGTCGCCGCTCTGGCGAACTGCTTCGACTAGGCGTTCGGCGTCGCGCAGTGCCATCCGCCCTGTCCAGTTGCGGCGCTGTAGCGGGCGAGCGATATAGAATTTGCTGTCGAACCAGATTTCGACTGCTGGCATGAAGTTAATGCCCTCGGTCTCACGAGGACCAACAACATCGGTGTGCTCTATCTGGGCAAGGAGTGCCTGTACCAGATCCGCATCAACTTTTGAATGTGCGCTGTCTAACGCCCCCTGACTGTCGTCATATTCGATCTTGGCGACCCCGATGGCTCCCGGTTCCGCAGAGCTTGTACTGAAGGTGCTGACATGGAACTTGCCTTTTCCGCCGGACGCGTCCCTCCAAGATGATAGCGCCATAAGAAGCGCTTCAGAATAATCTTTCACATCATCTGTGCCCACACGATCGCGCGAAATCTCGCGTAGTCTCGACATGCTGCGAGGACGGATGGCTGGCATTAACACCTTCACGGTCTCGCGCACCGCCATGACGTCGTGATCATCGAGACCGAAATACCTGAAAACAAGGTCATCGAGCCAATCGTAGCGCCCCTTATAGTGGTCAGCCCGCGCGCCGTCGGGAAGACGCTCCAATACCCGAGTTTCCTCAGCAACCGCTTTGAGAACAGCATGAGCCCTTAACGGATCCGGAGCCTCTCGCGGTCTGAAAAATGGGAACTGATTTAGGTCTGACAGGTGAATGCCGTTCCGCTCAGTGAGCATCTTGGCGTTCGACATCATCATGAAATAGCGAACCAGTGTGGATCGCAGATAGACGGCGAGGAAGCGCAGAAGATCAGCATCCTGCTTCGGCCCGGAGATGACGCCGACGCTACTCGTAAATGCGCCCTTCCCCTCAAGGAATACGGCACGCGGTGTCAAATCATCCTTTGCGAATCCATCGGCGAACAGCACACGCGGGCCATCAAATATTGAGAGCACGTTTTGATCGAGGCCGACGACTTGCCTATGTTGCTGAGGCCAGCGACCAGGCTCCGCGCCGGCTCTTACCGGGGTATCGCCGTTGAGCTGAACGGTGGTGTAGAATGGATAGTCAAAAAGGGGACTGGCGTTGACAGGTTCACGTGTCGCATCCACAAGGTGGATGCCCTTGCGCGAGCCCCAACCAGGCTGGCCATCGATGCGCTGGCCGAGCAAATCTTCAATGCGGCCATACGACCCCAGCCGCGCTATGAGGGCCACATCGTTTGCGTCGCCCCACATATAGTTCGTCAGAATGCCATGGTCTGCGATTACCTCGTTGGTGAGGAGTCTGTGCCGATCTGAAGACTGCAGGCTGAGGCGCCCCATCGAGAGGCTAAGGTCAGCCTTCGGGACGCTGTAGGCGAAGGTCTCTGCGAACGTAGGCTGTTCGTCGGGCGCACGTGCCTCACCGACGAAAACATGGCACGTGTTCTCTGCCGTCGGAAACAGCAGCTGCTGCAGGTCACCGAAGTTGATGATGTGAACTGGGCGGATCAACCGGAACAAGGTGGAGACGAAAATGCGCGACATTTCGCCGAGTAGAAGCGGTATGGGCAGGATCAGACAAACGATCCCGCCAGTCTTGACAAAATCTCGAGCGCGCAAGGAGAAAGCGGCCGCCATCTGTCGACGCACGATCTTGAGTTTGCGCGCGCTGGCCCAGAAATCGGCTTGCGTCACCTTTCCGCCTTTGGCTTCGACCCAAGGTGGATTGGAGATAATGATATCAAAATGCAGACCCGAGAAGGGATGCCTTCGCGAAAAATAATTCCCGGCAGGTCTGCAAATCAAGTTCTTGTTAGCTAGGCTCGGAAGCCGTGCCGCATGTGCTTCCTGTGCATCCAGGATGTCTTTGGGCGCCAGATCCTCAAGCAACGACAAATAAAGACTGAAGGCGGTGACACGGCCCGCCATACGGTTGGTGTCGCCTCCGAAAATCTGCGTAGTGAGAATGTCCCGGCGCTCGCTGAGATTGGTTGAACGCCCCAGCCTGTCTTCGTGGGCTAAAATCAAGCGTCGCAACGCCGTTGTTAACAGGATTCCCGAACCACAGGCCCCATCGAATATAGTAGCGTTGCAGTGATCAGGGCTCGCCGCTAGCGCTTGATCAACAGCAAGCACAGCAAGGTTCCGGGGCGTGTAAAAAGCACCCTCGACCTTCTTCTGCTCCTCTACTAGGAAGGACTCGTACAAGCTTGAGAGCAATTCAACAGGAATGAAGCTGAAGTCATAGTTCCAGAAGGAGCCCTGACCACTCGACATATCTGTCCGCTTGAGAAACTCATTGAGCGTGCCGAAACCCTTCGTATTGAGCTCCTTCCAGAAGTCATGACGATCCTGACCGAGAAAGTCGCCATTAAAATCATCCTGCAGGCAGTCAATAAGATGGGCGATGCCGCTACGATTGGCCTGCGCGATTAGGTGGTGCAGTGGCTCTACGCCCCGACGCTCTCGATACGTCTCGCCGACGATGCCTCTATGTTCGAGGTAGGACACAAACAGAAGCTGCCCCACAAGCAACTGACCGCCGAACTGCAAGGCCTGCTTGGTACGGCCCGATGAAAACCCATCCTCGGTCAATTCTCGAATGACAACACTGATGTTGTGGATGAGCTTATGATCAACCCGACTGGTCAGCTTGAACCATTCTGGGCGCCTTGTCGCCAGGTCAGCACCCTTTACGTCGCGCGCCGACAGCGGCCCGTCCGGGCGAGCGTCATCCAGATCAAGTCTAATTTGATCGGTGTCGTCATCGAGCTTGCTTGCGGGCAACGCAAGCGCTGACTTTCCGTGAATCTCAACGACAATGCTCGCTAGGTTTTGGTTCCAGATCCGCTTTCTGATCCCATCAACTTCCACTTTCGACAGCGGCCCGCCCGACTGACCAACAAAGACGACGGTGGGCGTACCATCGACCGCGAAGACGGCCTGAGCTCGGATGTCGCCGGCTGGATCGAGAAGCGCCCCTAACTCTCTTGCATAAGGATGACGACGCGGGACACCATCCACCGAGCGATGGAGCGAGGAGGCTTCAGCCGAATAGCCTAAATTGTCTAGCCAGTCGGACAAGGTCGCCAGTTCGGCCACAAACACCCCCAAACGTCCCCAAGTGAATCACCGAGGCCCTCGCACACCTCATACACCATCATGGAACAAATCGATTGTTCATAGTGTAACCCAGTTTGGCCGTAGCTTGACGTCCGCTATTTCGCAAGACGATGCCACTAGCCCCGGTCCGCATCCGTCAAGAGTCTTGGGCGCCGGCAAGCGTGCGGAAGTTCCCGAGGAAGGAACCTGTGGGCCACAGTCGATAGCTATGGGGGTTTTTGATTTCGGCTGATGTCAGGGATGCATGACCGCCGCCGGCAGGCGCGGAGTGATGCGGACAGGCTTGTTCTCTCCGGGCGGTACTGCCGGCCCGGCACGCGGCTGCGGCCCTGTCGACATTGATAAGCACAATGACACGCGTGAACCCGTTGCCGGGCGCTGGTGCCTGCGGCTGAACGCTGGATGATGCCATGCCGGCTCATGGACACCTCTCCCGGTTTGTCGGCGTCGCATCTGGCGGTCGACGTGGTTGCTTCCGCCGTTCGAACACCTCGATGACAATTAGGCGTCCGCCACTGCAGGGGCATGGCGTGTGAAAGTCGTCCGGTTCGTCGGGGTTGCCCGCCTCGGGCCCGCGACGACGCCTAGCAGTTTCGCGCGCCAGCGCTAGGCTGGCCTTGCCAGCGGAACCGGCGCTGATTGGGAACTTAGTGATCTCGTCGCGAAGAAGCGCGCGATCGACGCGGGATTTGCGATTGAACTCGACGCGGCGGATCCCTAATAGGCCGGTCAAGGCACAATATCGACGACGATTTCGCGCCGTGTGATCTTGTCGATTCAGACCTCGGCACTACCCGAAACGCGCGGCAATGTCCTCCGCCGCCATGACGTGTGCGACAAGGTCAGGGTAGACAATGACCTTCCGCCGAATTGGAATGCCAGCCTACCCATCGACTAGATCAGGCAAAGCATCTTCAACGATGCTCAGATTTCGATCGAAAGTCTCGGTGTCGGATGCATTGGCGCGTAGGGACCGCACCTTGTTCAGGATCGCCGCAACTGCCGCTTCCTTGTCGGGCGCTATGCGTGTTGTCACCGCTTTGGCCGCCAAAGCGGAAAAATCTATGGCGGGATTATCCGGTACGGCTGCAGCGTCTGTTGCTTTCAGCCGTTCTCTTACGCTTGCGCGCCGGCCCGGCGGCGGAGCTAAACGGCCGGCTTTTGCGGCAAATGTCGCGCCGCGCCGCAGGCGCGTTTGCAAGAGGCCTGAGCGGTAGGCAGATGCTGTCGGCACAATCGTCGGGAGCGCAGGAGATGGAACCGCCGCGGAAGCGTCCAACGCAGGTCTTTTCGCGCGCGAAACCTCGACAGAGGCGGGCAGGGGCATGAACGCGCGTTTGGCTAGCTGGCCGTCAGCGAAATAGAAATTGCGGGTGCCGAGGATCGGCAGTTCGCCACGCGGCAATATGATGACCTTGTTCTGGTCGAGGGTGCGGATTTCATCTGGCCGCATCAGGGGCCGCCGCACTTCCTTGCGGTGCTCGGAGCGAGTGTAATAAGTGTCGAACAACGTTGCCTTGGTGCGCGTCACGTCCTTTTGCACGTCCGACGTTTCGCCGAGCTGCTCGGAAACGTAGCGCAGATCGTCCGCGTCCTGCGCGCCGAAAAAGATCTGCACGCGAGCAGCGTTGATGAGCGTCTTGCGCCCTTCCTGGCGATAGATATCGTCTACGGCCTTCAGCGACTGCACGAAAAACCACATGGAAACGCCGTTGCCGCCAAGCACGCTGGCCATTTCGGTCACGTTCTCGAGCTTGCCGAGGTTCTGGAACTCGTCGAGCAGCACAAGCACCGGATGCTCGTCCGGACGCGGCATAGTTTCCGACATGAAGTTCATCATCTGCGTAATCAGGACATTGAACAACGGTCCAAGCGAGGTGATCTGCTCGCGCCGCACGTCGAGATAAAGAGAGATCCGCTCGCGCTTGAGTTTGCGAATATCGAACGTGCTGCGCGAGGTAGCTCGCATCAAGCGCTCGTTGAGAAAGGGGGCCATGCCGGTCCGCACGCCGGCGTAGATTCCGGAAAACTGCCGCTCAGACATTTCGAAATATGGCAGCAGGGTTTGCAGCGTGAAATGCGAACATTCGCGGCGGCGTTCCTCGCGTAGCGAGCCGATGAATTCCAGCAGCGGCAGCTCGGCGCCGTTCATTGTCTCGAGGATTGCGGCGAAGGTCTTCTTCTCGTTCGGGATCGCAGGCGATTCCATGACGAAGGATGCTATGCCGGTAAAGAGGAGGCGGGCATCGTTGACCCAATAGGGATCCGCGTTCGAAGGGGGGCGCGGAAACAATGCCGCAGCGATGTTGCGAAGGTCGATGTCGCGCTGTGCTGAGTCCAGCGAGATGAAGTCCATCGGATTGTAGCATGCGGTATTGCCGTCCGGATCAGCCGGCGCGAAACGCACCACGCGGCTGATGGTTGAACGGTAACCAGCAGTCGCCGCATAGGTCTCGCCCCGCAGGTCGAGAACCACCAGCGAATGCGGCCAGGTCAAGGCGTTCGGGATGATGAGCGACGTGCCCTTACCGGAGCGCGGCGGCCCTATGACGAAGCCGCCGACATCATCGCCATTAATCCACAATTTCTTGCCGCCGATCAGCCTGCGCTGCGTCAAACGGATCTTGCCGGAGCGCTGATCGCGGCCGGGCGACAGAATTTCGGCAAGCCTGCCGCCGGCTCGGCCGACGAAGACGCCGCCAACTTTTGTCAGACCGGTTTTCGATACATCGCTCATGGTCATGAAGCGAGAGTCATTGCGTTTTCTCGGCCGCATGAGAAACAAGCTTACCAGCGGCAAGAGAAACCCCAATGCTCCTGCTGCAACGGCGTATTGCACGCGGTCAAAATTTCTCGCGGTCACGTCAGCCCAGGCCTGACGAACGACCGGCAAGGGGTTGGCGTTCAGCTGGTCAAACAGGACGTGGGAGCCAGTCCGGTACCAATCTGTCGCGACATAGGCGACCGTGAAGAGCAGGGCGCCCATGGCCATGGCCATGAGCACCATGAAAATTGCTGTTGCGATTTTCTGCATGGATAGGCCCCGCTAGATCGTCTCGGCCTTGGTGAACTTGATCTCGCTGATGCCGCGCCGTCCGCCTTCACTGCGGACCATCTGGACGACCACCGGAATGACCTCGCGCAGGTAGTCGAGGATTTCACTCCGCGAGAGCCCCGTACTGCCCTGCATGACCATGAGCGCCAGCCGCTCGTAGGCGGACCGGGCGGAATTGGCATGAACGGTCGTGAGCGAGCCCGGATGGCCGGTGTTGATCGCCTGGAGAAACGCAAAGGTTTCAGCGCCGCGCAACTCGCCCAACAACAGACGGTCGGGTCGCATTCGAAGCGAGGCTTCGAGAAGCTGTTGCGCGGAGACTTTGGCAAGGCCCTGGTCGCCCTTCGAGGTTATCAGGGTGACGTTGTTGGGAGCCGGCAGCCTCAGTTCGCGGGTGTCTTCGATCGTGATGATCCGTTCATGAGCCGGGATCTCCTTCAGGAGTGCATTCAAGAACGTCGTCTTGCCGGTCGACGTGCCGCCTGAAACGACTATCGAGACGCGGTTGCGCACCGCATACTGCAGGAACTCCATCGGCGAGGTGTCCTGCAGCATTTCGACAAGTCGCTTTTCTTCGGTTGAAAGTGCCAGGCCGCTGCCCATCGCCGTGTTCTCGAATGCGCCACGATCCTTGTAGGCATCAAGGCTCATATCCATGATGACCTGTTTGCGGATTGAGATCGCCCCGCCTTCGGGAGCCGCCGGCGGCAAGATGCATTGGATGCGCTCGCCTGAGGGTAGTGCTGCCGACAGGACCGGTTTTTCTTCGTTGATGACCTGATTTGTCGCCGAGGCGACACCCGTCGAGATGTTGCGGATCCAGCCGGGCGTGACCTCGCGCTTGACGACGTGCTCCATTTCCTTGGCGCCGAGGCGTTCGATGAACAATTCACCTGGCCTGTTGATCGCAATCTCGGAAACCGAGTTTTCGTTCAAATAGGACCATATTGGCTCCAGATGAGCGCGCAGGACCGGGGCTCTTGCCCAAGGGTCGGGGAGGGGATGCACGGCGTTCATTTCACCGGGCTCCCATAGCCGGGATAAAAATGATCCTTCGGCGTCGCGTAGAGAGGCGTCGGATCGATCGCGGTCTTCGGCCGCCCGCCTGCCTTCATTCGTGCAACTTCTTCCTGAACGGGATCGGCGTATAGGTCCGAGAAATCGAGGTCTCGCCGCACCAGCACGACAATCGATGTGCCTTGGTCGACGTAGACCGTCGGGCCGATATTCTGCGTATCGCGAAACGCCTCTTGCGCGAGCTGTTGCAAGGCGGTCGATGACTTATCGAAGGCGATACCGCGGGCGTCGCGCTGCGAGCCATTGCCACCATAAGTTACGGTCGTGGTCTGACCGGTCGCGGGATCGATCGTCGACACCTGGCGCTGTTGTGCACCCTGGCCGCTATTGCCAAGCGAGGACAGATATTCAGAGACGCCACCAACGACGGAAAGCATGATGGCGTTGCCGTACCGTTCAACCCAGTGCGTATCGACGCGGCCGCCCATGCCACCGCGACCGAGCGCGTCTGCGCCAGGCGACTTGATATCGACGGAAATGCCGTCCGAGCGGATGACCCTGCTCCAGACGATGAAAACACGCTTCTGACCACGCGCGAGCCCTGAGCGGTATTCTCCGGTCAGGCGCGAGCCCTTCGGAATGAGGATCCGCCTGCCGTCGAGCGAGAAGACATCCTCACGCACGACAGCGCGCACGGCACCGGGAAGGTCGGTGTTGATGGCGGTTTCCAAGTAGCCGCGAATGCTCGTTCCTTCAGGGATCAACGCATCGGTGCGTCGGAATGCCCTGGCTTTGACGATGTCGGAAGAACTTGCCTCGGACTGCGCCAGGAAGGCCTTGTTGGGATCACTGTCGGCGCCGGGGACCGGGGCGATCTGACCGTCAGGCGCGATTTCGACTTGCGCCGCCTGGGCGCCGACATCTGTCGAGCCGGTTTGATCATTCGTCACCATCTGGTTCGACCGCAGACGTTCCCACACCGCTTTTTCATGCTCGGCCGCCTCCGCTTTACGACGAGCCTCGTCCTCAACCGCCGCCTTGCGTCGGGCTTCTTCCGCCTCAGCCTTGCGGCGTGCCTCCTCGGCCGCCATTTGCGCCTCCAGCGCGCGTCGCTGGGCATCGAGATCGGCGCCCTCCTGCACGGTCTGATCGACATTACCGGCTTGCTGAGCGCCGTTCTGGTCGTCAGCCGGTGGCGGCACCACAATCTGGTCGATCGTGCCGTCGGCAGGTTGCGGCGGTTCGTTCAACGCCGGCGGGCGAAACTCTGGCGGATTGAAGCTTTCCTCGCCATCGCTGCGAACATCGCGCGATACCGGCTCCCGGGGCCAGTTCAGCCATATCAGCGCGCCTACCAGCACTACGCCGAGGCTCACCAGGGCGATCCTGGTACCCACACCCGCACCACGGCGCGCGACCGTTGGGCTGCCGTCCAGTTGGTTATAATCGATCTGGGACATCAGCGCCCTCCGCTGGATCCGAACAGGGTGGACCCGCCTGTCAGTTTCGTTGGACCGTAGACTTGCTCGACGGGATCGATGGGGTTGGGTCGCGCGCGGTTGTAGAGGCAGAGCGTCTTGCCATCGGCCCGCAAGGTGAATTGCCGTGCGACCTTGTCGATGACGGTGTATTTGCCCTGCGTGCGAACGTTGACCAGCGACTCCTGACGCTTGTCGTCGACAACGAAGATTGCCGGAATGTCGCCCTTGAACTCCAGAAACACCTTGGTGCCGTCGTCGAATACGGTGCGCGGCTTCAGGCTGTCATCGCCCTTGTAGGCATAGTCGTAGTTGAGGTCGGCATAATTCAGATCTTTCAAGTCCGGATCGGCGGCGCTCTCCTTAGCCTGTGAGAGCAGGCGCGTGTTGATATCCTCGTCCGGGTATTTGAACCGGACCTGGAAGGATGCCCGGTCACGACTATTGTCGGTCGCCTGCAGCAGCAGGGAATAGACGCGCCGGTTGGTGACCACGTTGACGTTGGTCCACGCATCGCGCTCCAGCGGCTTGACGAAGAGGAACCGCGATCCGCGTTTGGGGATGATCGACCAGCCTTTCGTATCGCCAGCCGACACGGTTTCGATGACTTCGGTCGGGCTGAGCTCGACCATCGTGGAAATCCCAAGAGCGGCGCGCACCGACGTCACGTCGTCGTTGTTGAAGGTGACATATCGGATGCGGCCGTCGCGTGCGGCCGCGCTGTGTATCGCGCCGAGCAGAAGGGCGGCCGACAGGGCGAGGCCCGCGCGCCGTCTCATTGCAGCCTCCCCGCCGCCGGCGCCGATTCCTGGTCGCGGCGGTAATCCGTAACCTGAAATCCCAACGGGTTGTCGAAACGCCATTCGTTCTTGAGCGGCGTTGAGGTGTAGCGGAATTTTATCACCGCCACCCAATTGTCGGCCGTGGACGAATTGTCCCGCCGCGTCGTCGTGGCAAAGCGCACCGAGGCTGTGTTGCGATTGAGCAGGGAAACCGATTTGATCTCGACCGAGACAGTGACACTGCGGCCAAAAATCTTGTCAAGCGATTGCGGGTTTGCAGGCGTGAAAAGCCATGTCAAATCCTTGGATGCGGCGTCGGTCGAATAGAGCTGTGCCAGGTCGTAATTCTGTTTCAGTTCACGGGAATCATAGGTTTCGCGGGCCCTGATGTAGCGCACAAGATTGGCCGCCGTGACGGCCTCGTTCTGCGATAAATCTCCAGGCTTGAGCGCGCGCATGATCTCGAGGTAGCCCGTCGATTTGTCGACCTCTACAACGTACGGTTCGAACTGCCGGAGTGGCAGGATCAGCACGAGCGCCAGCAGCGACAGCACAGCAACCAGTCCCGAAATGCCGCTGACGACCCACGCCAATGTACGCGATCGGCGCATTGACCTGTGCGTGTCGTCTTCCCAGGTCGCGCCTGCCCTGTAATAGCGCTTGTCGACGAGTTCGCGGCTGCTGCTAGCAGGTGTTTCCATTGAGATTGACACTTTAGTATTGCCTCGTTTGCGCGACGATCCCGATCCGATCGAGGGCCGCGATCGGTGACAGTTCTTGTGTTCTAGGCCAGAGGCCTGGCGTTATCGCGCGCACCTTGCTGGATAGCGGTCCGGGTTGCGGCATCGGCCCTTGCTGCTCGCGAAGATCGAAAACTGTTTGTCGCGAGCTGCCGGGCGCCACGAGCGGCGCGGCCTGCGGCCCATCGCGCGCCGGAATAGCGCACGGCATTGCTGCCGAAGTTTCTATAAGGATTGTATGCTCCCACGGCGCTGAGATACCCGCCGCCATTCAGGATCGAAGCAATCGAGGGTATCTGCATGAGAACGTAGATGCCGATGATCGTCACCAGCACCAGGGGCAGCACCAGCGACATCTTGCTGTCCATGGTCGCTCCGCCGGACGTGGCGGTGTTCAGCGCCGCATTGACGAGCGAGAAGTAGAAACCGAGAAAGCCGTAGATCAGGATTTGCTGGATCATCAGGAAGGTGGTGAGCGAAAGAAAGCCTTCGCTCATGCGCGAGGACCATCGGTAAAGCCAAAGGATGATCCATATCGGCGCCAAGGCCAGCGTGATGAACAACATCACTTTGGCGGCGATGATCGCGGCAATGGCAAGCGCTGCGAAGATGATGGCAGACAGCAGGACGAGCAGCGACAAGAGCGCACCAAAAATGTCATAGAAGGATCCGCTGTAGACCTGATTGGCTACGTCCTGGGCCCCTTGGTAGAGATTGTCGATCAGCGCTGGAATTGCCGCCTGGTCGCTAAGCTGATTGCCGGTGGCCCGCGACACGGCGCCGACGATCACCTTACCGACCTCGTCTGGAATGCTTTGCACGAGCTGATAGATCGTCGCGGAAAATGTGCCCCATCCGGTCAGCAGCAGATAGATGATGACGGCGCGGCCGAGGCGATAGGCCGCTTCGATTGGCGAAATCGACTCACGCCCACTCAGGATCGAATAGCCCCACCACACGATATAGAGGGTCAGCATCAGGGTGAAGACGTTGCCCATCGCATTGCCCAACTGCATATAGACGGTGCGAACGAAGTCCTCGCCGATGTTGTCAATGCCACCGAGGATGCTTGCGGCGAGACCGTTCATGGGTCCTCGTCAATGATGCTGGCGAACGGCGTTGAATTGACCGGTTTTAGCGCGCCGCATTCGTCGGTGTGAGCATACGCCAAAGGCCCGCACGGCGCCTTCCGTTCGCGATTTGCGCATCCGACCAGCACTGCGCCGAGCCCAATCACAGCGCATATGCGCAGCACTCGCCTCGACAAACGCTAGCCTCCGCTCTTGCCAAATTCCGCGAACGGATTGACGTTGCGCGGCGTCATCATCTTCTGCACCTGGCTCTGGCGAAGAAGATCTCCCTTCAGCTTCTCATTCAGGGCCGCAACCGCACCATTCTGGACGCCGATCAATTCGTTGACCGCGCGCGCGTTTTCCAGCTGCATTCGTGTGTTCTGGTCCACCGATCCCTTGACGTCCTGCGACTGCCCGATCTGCCCACTCGCGGATTGCAGGGACTGTTGGCGCTGGGTGACGCCCTGCGAGGCCTGCGAAGTCAGCGCGCTTAGCAGCGAGGCCACGTTGACGCTGCCGCCATAGGCTGTGTTGACGGCGCTCGTCTCTTTGCCGGCAATCTGCTGGAGCTGCTTCACCAGCTGCAGCCCATTGATGACGGCGCCGGCGATTTTCTGGATTTCAGGCGAAAGGCCACCAAACGAAAGAGCCCCGCCGTTCAGGATCGATCCGAACGAGGGAGCCTGGGCAATCGACATGTTGCCGCCAAGACCCATTTGTCCGATCCCGAGCGAACCGTCACGACTGCCGCTGAGAGCCTGCAGGATCTCCTCGCTCTTTTTCAGGATATCCTTGTTCGAATCCATGATGGAGTTGGTGTTGTCCGCATTCTTGCGGGCGACATCGAGATTGGCGCCATCAATGACGGCAATCTGTGCGTGGGCCGAGCTTGCCCAAAGCGCCAGACTGGCAGCAATCGCGAATTTTTTCATGTCAGCCTCCTATTGCTGTAGAGAATTGATCACGCTGGCAGCGCCAGCAGGGTCGGTGGTGATGGTCATCGAGCTGCTGTCGGCCGAGCTTGCCGCCGCGTTCTCAAGTGCGCATGGTAGCCACCGGCCGCGATCGATCCTCAACCGCTCCAATTCCGCGGGATCACAAGAGAACGGGTTTGGAGAGCCGCTGTTCGGCTGTTGCACCAGCTTTGACGACTGCGATGCCTGAACATTCTGCAACGATAGAAGTTGGGCCAGCAACGTCGTAAAATCCCCCGCCTGGGCGAGGTACTGGTTGGTGACATCGGCGTTGATCCCACGAGCCGACGAGTTCAGCTCCCACGCATCCTTGTATTCGGTAACCTGGCCAACGTTGCCCGCCAGCGCGTCGATTGCAGCATTGTTGGCGCCCATCTGCGATGAGCTTGCATCAAGGCCGCCAGCCGCCTTCCTCACCGTGCCCATGGCCGCTTCCTGAGCCGTGCCGCCGGCGCCGTCGGCCGTTACGATCGAGAATGGTGGCGGCGCGGCGGCGGGAGCCTTGCCGTTCGATACATAGTCGTTGAAGTAGCTGTTCCAGCGGCCGACGCCGCCGGCCCATTGGTTCTGCTCGCCTGCGTTCGATCCGTTGTAGAAGGAGGCGAGACAGCTGTAACTCGTCGCGCCGCATTGCTTCACGCCCATTCCGAGATATTTGACGCCGCCTTCGACATTCTGCTCGTTCACGTCGCGGTCCAGTCCCATGGACTTGCCAGTGCCCTTGGTCAGCTGCATGACGCCTTTGACGCCGGTGTGGCTCCCGGCGCATGTGTCGAAGCGCGATTCCTGATAGGCAACGGAAAGCGCCAGGCCTTCGGGCACACCGTACTTTTGCGCATAATAGCGGATCATCTTCACGTTGCCCGCGTCGCGCTGCAACGCTTCGGCAGGCGACCGGCGAAACATCTGCGAGCGGTATTTGTTCGAATAGGTGCAGACGACGCTTTTCTTCCTGTCGGTTTCGTCCTTCTTAGACTCATCTGACTTCGTGCTGTGCTGCTCGTCCTCTTGCCGCTTGTCGAGGTTCGGCCCGTCGATGACCGCGATCTGAGCGACAGCCACGGTCATGCTTTCCGCTGTCGCGAGAGCCACGGCCAGACAAAAGCTGCTAAGCCGCTTCGTCATGCTCGTCCTCCCATCCGCAGAAGTAAGGCAACCACATCTCCGGCTCGTCGCCGAAGGTCTCCCGGAGCCGGGCGCATTCCTTGCTGTTGGCTTCGTTCGAGGACAAGACCTTGATGAGATCGGGCATTGCCGACAAATCGAGCTTGGCGACGATCGAGTCGCTGTCGTGCTTGACGAGGAAGGTGCGTGTTTCCTTCGCGGTTCGGCGCACGAACTCGAATTCCTTCGCTGTCAGCGAGAAGCGCTCCACGTAGGATTCTTTGCTCGCCTTGGGGTTGGGGAAGAAAATGTTGGTCTTCGTTTGCTCGATCAGTGACGACGAGATGGAGGAGTTGACGACGTCTTCTGCTGTCTGCGTGCCAAAGCCGACCACGCCGTTGCGGCGACGAATGGTCTTCAGCGTCTCATTGATGAAAGCGGCGAAAACCTCGTCGTCCAGCAGCTTCCAGCCTTCATCGAGGAAAAGCATGATCGGCGAGCCGTCGATGACGTCCTCGAGACGATGGAAGATGTAGAGCAACGCCGCCGAGCGCAGCTTTCGGTCGCCCAGGATCTTCGTCATGTCGAACCCGACAACGGGTTTCGAGAAATCGACCAGATCGACGGGATTGTTGAAAAGCCAGCCCTTGTCCTTCGCGTCGAGCCAGGGTTGTATCCGCGCCGCCAGATCATTCATGCCAGGCATGAGCGAGCCCCGCAGCACTTCCGGCAGCAGGTCGAAGGTCCGCTGTTCGCGCGGTATCTTGTAGATCATGTCGACGGCCGCGTTGATGACGCGCATCTCGGCCACATCAAGCGCGCCGCCTTCCGGCGTAAGAATGTAGAGGAGTAAATCTTCCAGGAAAGAACGGTTTTCCGCCGTGTCATCAAGCTGCAATGGCGCGAACCCGGTCGGCTGAGAGGGTTCCATCACCTCGTAACGACCGCCGAGCGCCCGAACGAAGATCTCGGCGCCGCGCATGTAGTCGAAATAAACACATCGCGGCCGCGGCATGATGCGCATGGCCTGCGCCATCAGGAACGACAGCACCACGGTCTTGCCCGAGCCGGTCGGGCCGAACACCGTGAAGTGCCCGACATCGTGTACGTGGAAATTGAAATAGTAGGCTGTCTGGCTGGTCGTCTCGAGCAAGGCGATGGGCCGTTTCCAATGCAGCCGGTCACGTTGGCCGGACGGGAAATTGTGTCCGGAAAAAAGGCCGGCGAAATTCAGCGACGAGATCAACGCACGTCGCGCGATGTAGCTGAAATTTCCCGGCAACTGCGCCCAGAAGGCTAGTTCCGTGTTCAGTGTCTCGCGGACCGGCACGATCGACATGCGCGAAAGTTCGGCCGTGATGTCGGATAGCGCACGATTGAGACCAGTCATGTCCGGCGCCAATGCCATGACGCTCATGTGATGTTGTCCGAATACGACTTCGCCGCCAGCCAGCTTGTCGGCACCGTCGTGGACGGAGACCTCGACCGTCGTGCCCGCCTCGTCGGAACCCTCGACCTGGTTGGCGATAGTGTTGATCCTGCGCATCGCCGTGACACGGTCTTCGATCGCGAAACTTTGCGTCAGGACAAACTCATGCGGCAGTCGCAACAGACCGTCCAAAGAGCCCGGCGCGGTGAACGGCGGATATTCCTTGATTGACACCATGGCGCCGAGCTTGGCTTGGTCCGGACCGCGAAGTTCCAGCGCCGACTTGCCGAAAAACAGCTGCCGCGTCGCCAGCACATCGCCAAGGGACATGCGCGGCAAAGGCATTTCCACGTCGCCACCACCGGCGAGGATTTTCGCCAGAAATTCGGCGGGCTCGGAAAAGAAGCTGTCGCGGCGCTTCACGACACCGAGAAGACGTCCCCCATATGCGCTGAAATCCTTGACCATGCCGTCGAGGATGTCATGCAGTTCGGCTATTGCCTCTTCGCGGGTTTCTTCGCCAGCGGTGCTGATACGGAATGCATTGAGCGCCTTGTCCACCCAGCCGACCCGGCCGACCATCGGGCGCCGTATGACCGTCAGATACGCCTCGTTGACGAAGAGGTTTTTCGAGCCAAGCTCGTCCATGTAGCGGGCGTCGAGCTCGGCCACGAAAGGATTGTCAAAGTCGCCTTCGATCTCCGGCGTCACGTGACGGCGGATGATCGTTGTGTAGACCGCAAACCGAGAGGTCGAAAGATTGCGGAACGTGGTGTTGCGGTTGAACATTCGGCTGTTCAACTCGGCCTGGTCCATGGTCTGGAATGGCAGGCCGCTGAGCCGGATGGCGCCGACCAGAAAGCCGCTCTTCGTCACGATCAGATTGTCATCGACATGGCGAAGGTAGGGGATGTGCATCGCAGCCGGCTTTTCGCGGCGGCGCTCACGGCCAAATTTCAGGTCAGCATCGAGGCTCATGGCGAATAGCTCCTCGCCCCCCAGAAAGTGAGATTCGCCACCGCTCCGCGTTTGGAGACGCGCCGCTCGAAAATATGAAACATGTAGGGATCGCGCTGGCACAAATATGCGCTGACCAGATGCACCACGCCGAACACGCCAAGACCGAGCATGAAGCTGCTCGTGGCGATAAAGCCGATCACCGCCAGGATGCCGTTCAATGCAAAAACTTCATATCGCACCCCCCATTTCATCGGGGGGCGTGTCAGTGGCAGACTGACCGGCTCGACATAGACTTCCTCGTCGTCCATGGCTCAGCTGCCTCCCGCGGTGGCGCGAACCGCGTCCACCAGCTGGGCAGCGCCGAAGATCAGAGCGATGCCAATGATGATGGAAAAAGCCATCATCCACGCCAGCCGTCCCGTCATGGCGAGGAAGCCGAGAAAACAGACCGCGATGATGGCAAATGAGCGCGCTATGTTGCCCTGCAGAACGCCGACGAACCATTCCAGCACGTTTTCGACTGGCGCCGCCGATTGGGCGTATGCGGTGGCTGGCGCCAGAGCTATTCCGACCGCCGAGGCCAAGGCCAGTTTCAGAGCAAATTTGCCTGCTTTCTTGTATTCCACCCTTGGCTCCTTTCAGTTGCCGAAATCCATGACATGACCCTCCTGCCAAGCGTCTCCGCTTGCTGGCGGACCGGCCGCGAACATTTCGGATTTGGTCAGGACGGGCTTCTTCGCGACACCGCCGAACTTCCAGCGGTTGAGGATTTTCACGATGTATTCCGCGGTCTCCGGATTCACCGGAACGCCCTGCGCCTTGTAGACGCTGTTGGGGCCGGCGTTATATGCCGCCAGCATCAGCAGCGGATCCTGGAACTCGTCATAGAGTGACTTCAGATAGCGCAAGCCAGCCCGAACATTCGCCTGCGTATCGCAACGGTCGCTCACGCCGAGATCGGCCGCCGTCCCCGGCATCAACTGCATGATCCCAAGGGCTCCGGCCTTGGACGGACCCTGATTGGCGCCGAGATCGCTTTCAGCCCATGCGATCGCCTCGGCCAGATCGGCGTCGAAGCCTTCGTCCAGCGCGACTGAACGCACAAGTTCGGCGACTTCAGTACGGTTTCCGGTCTTGCACGCCCCAGGCCTCTGCGCCCCGACTGAGGTAAGGGCTTGCGCCGGCGTTGCAAAGGCGACCGCGACGCGGTCTGATGCCAGATCCCGGCCGTGCGCTTCCAAGGGCATTGTAGCGGCACACAGGGTGAGCAGAAGAGCTGTTCGAGTGTTCATACTGTCGCCAAAATTTAACACTTTACTATGGCTACACGCAGCCCTAGTAAAGTGTCAACACCATATGCACCGCAGGGACGGATTTCGATGAAACAGATTGCCCTTTGCACGGCTTTGCTGCTCCAGGGCACCGCGGCTTATGCTGCCGGCGCCGACGCTCCAAATGCCTTCGCGCAGCCGTCGGAACACTACCTGCTCCAGTTTGCCAAGCCGGGCGAGAAGGTGTTCGTCTATGAGCGCTACGATGCGAAAGGCGCGCTCTTTCAGCGCGACGCGGCGACCCTCAGTTCGCCGGTTAAGGCGTCGTCGGCGACCGAGCGCGTCATCAACGGCGTGGCCTATCGACTGCGCGGCCTCGCCGCCTGCCCAAATCCAAAGATTACCTACAAGACGCAGGCGTGGGACTGCACGAAGGCCGCGCAGGACTATGAAGAAGGAATCTACAACCATCGTGCTTCTGTCGTGCTTTGCAAAACGCTTGTGCTGCAGAGCAGGAAGGGGGAACCCGACGCCGTGTCGTGTTTTTCTCTCGTGGGTGCGGGCAATACAAACGACCCGTACAACGTCGCCTACGACGATGACGAAATGGTTTTCTTCGGCATGGCCGCAATCGGACGCAACAAGGACGGCAAGTCGCTGCGCCCCGATCTGGAGCACTCCGCCGACCTCGGTGGACAGTTCCAGGAATGAAACAGGCGCGCTTTGCAGTGCTGGCCGCTTTTGGTTTGTGCGCATCGGCACAGGCCCAGGGTGCATCCGAATCTGCCGCGCCAACGCCCTTCGCGGTATCGAAATCGGCTCAACTGCTGACCGGAGATACCTGGCGTGACGGCGACCACCTTTTCCGCCTCTATGGCGTGCAGTCATGTCTTCGCGGCACGTCGGCTGAACAGCGAAATGGGAACAAACTCGATTGCGGGAACATCTCGCTGGCGCATCTGGCAGCACTGTTCGATAGCGCGGCGGTGACATGCCAGCCAATCGGCTACGCCCTCGACAAGGCGGCCTTTGTCGTCTGCGGTGCGCAGCTGAATGGCGACACAATCGACGTCGGCACCGCGCTCATAGCGACCGGATACGCGTTTGCCGCAACGACAGCAAAGGGCAAAGCCGTCAATGAGAACTACCTCGTCGCGGAAATCAACGCTAAGATGAAACGTGCAGGTTTGTGGGGCACGACGTTTCAGCACCCTGTTCAGCTGCTGCTAAATAAGCGATCGGAGAGACAAGAATGAAGCACGACGATGAGGCGCACAAATATTACTATCCCGTGGAAAGACGCGGCGACGGCGCTATTGGCGGAGCTGCGGCGTTCTTGGCGATCATCTTGGTGCCTGCAGGGCTTTATGCGGCCTGGAACACCGTGGCTGCATGGATTTCAGCGCTCTTCTCCTAGGACCGGAGTTTCGCGAAGGAACCGAGCAACGCGCGAAGATCGTCGACATCAACCTCGCACCAGTCATGAGCCGTCAGTCGTTCAAAGTAAGCAGCCTTCATTTTCATTTCCTCGATAGTGGCTACTGGAGCAATGGCAGCACGCCTTCGCACCGCGGCCTCTTCCGCCATGACCGCGTCCAGTCTCTGACCCAGCAAGATAGCATCCGTACCCTCTGCCTCCATCGCACGCTTGCCGATACGTTCAAGTTCAGCGACGCTCTGACGATGTTCCGCAATCAGTTTCGTGACGTCTTCAGCCGTTGCCATCACTCCGTTGCGACAGACCAATTGAATAGGCATTGACCGGCTCCTCGCCCATGACAATTCGTAAATGATACTTCGGCAGGCGAGAAAAATAGGGGGTTCATCCTCTGTTTCTCAGGCTCCTGGCCCGTAGCTTCCCCAACTTTCACTCATGCGGTCACACTCCGCCGCTGCCACCAGACAAAACGTTTCAGATTGTAGGCGTGCCGGCCAAATCGAGTTGATAAAAACGTTGATTGAGGACGAAGGCACGATAGGATACGAAGCCTGGCGAAACGGAACGAAACTAGAGCCTATAAGTTGTTGTTTAGGAACGGAAAATTATTTCTCCCTCCGCCTAACGATGGGAGTGATTTCAAAGAATTGTTCAAACGACTGGCGGCGGCAGGTGCGGGTCGACTGTTGGGCAAAGACGGGTTTCCTGCAGGCCCATGGACGCCCGAGCTCCTTGCAGAGGCGATTTCACAGATTGATGCTAACCGGGTTGGGGTCGATCTGCGAACGGTGCAGCTTTGGTTTCAAGAGAACGACAAGGGAATTAGCACTGCCAACATTCGTTGGCTGGCGAGGGTTTTTGGATGCGATGATCCGGCCGCAACTAGCGAATGGCAGATGGAGCTTAGCGCGGCCCAATCGCGGTTATCGGCCAAGAGACGAGAATGGAAGAGAGCCGGAAGCAGCGTTGCAGAAGAGATTCCAGATACGGCACTGACTACGACCTTCGATTATGAGACAGACCCCCCGGCAGAGCCCACACGGGATACTGACGCCAAGGGGCCAAGCCAGCATTTTAGTTTGGCGAGGAAATCGGAGGCGTTTTTTAGTCACGGATCTCCCCTGAATTTACCGGCGTCGGTGTTTGCGGGTGTCACCGCTCTTGGGTTTTTGTCGTATCTTACGGGGATTCACAGCGTGACATATGGCCGGGCGGATGGCGTCGTCAAGCAGGTTGGGTTTCTTTGGACAGCGAATTGGACATTCGTCTTCATGGTACTTTTGCCACTGTTTTTTGCCTTCGTGACAGAGCTGGTGACCTTTTGGAAAGATGAAGGCCGCCCAAAGCTTGTAGCGCAGGGCGACAAGATGGAAAGCGACGATGCCTGGGCGCGCAGCGTACAAGCTTATTCGTATTCATATTGGGCGGTTCTTTTGATTTGTGTGGTATTCGCCGGTCTTTTTCAGTGGATCGGCGTGTCTTTAATCCCGTTGCTCAAAGGTGGTGGCAGCTATGCGACGGACTGGGGCTCGTTAGCGATTGTGCGCCCTGAAGTTATATCGGTGCCGGAAGCGATCGTATTCACGGGGCTCGCTTACCTATACATGTGCCTATGTTTTTATCTGTTCTTCGTAGGCCTAATTTTGCTTTATACAGTGATCCATGATCTTTGGAGAATTGGGAAAGCAGCGAGTAATCCGCCCGAGGTGGATTATCAATACGGGCTCCATGAAGCCAGCCTCAGGGTTATGCGTGCGATTTTTCGGTGTACTGTTTTGGGGCTTCTGATCGCCATAGTCATGAAGCTCCAGAGTGCTTACCTGACATCGCGTGGGGAGAATATTGTGGCGTGGTTGGTCGGCGATATGTCTTCCGCCTTCTATGGGCGAAATGATGTGAGCGCGGTGATCAGCTACCGTAGGCCGACCCATTATAGTAGCCTTCTTATCGCTATTTCGACCTGTGCTGTATTTCTGTACGGCTCCATCCGTTTAGGTGTCGAACGTCGGTTTCGTATGTCTTTGTGGAAGATGTCAGCGATCGTAGCGTTACTCGTGGCTAGCTACTTGCTGATCGATGCATTTGCTGGCTTTTCGATCCTTCTGGGCGTTGGAGTGCTGTTCGCACTATATGGCCTGTTTGATCCAGGGTTGGGGCGACGGCAAGCGATTAAGTTGGGAAACAATCAGAGTGTATCATAGTTGGCTTGATCATTGGGATGAGCGGCGGGCGCGTCGCGGTGAGGAAGGGAAGAAATCGACCGATTTCGCCCTTAACGCGGAACTCGCCTTTCCAGATGCGAATAAGATAACAAGTATCGAGGAATTCTGTGCCCTTGCGGACCAAGCCGTGGCTGATCCAGCCTTTTTCGATGACCCGAATGTGAGTGATCAGGGGTTTGAAAGGCTAGATGGGTGGCTCAAATTTCCATCGGACATATCTACTGATATCGAACAGAACAATGTCGTCTCGGCGAAAATCACAGAAAGCGGGTCGTTCAATCAGGCGATGGTGATTTTTCACCATTGGAATGCAAGCTCTCGGAATCGTCAAATTGCCAACTTTTTCTCGCAGCGTGGCACCACGGTTGTCGAGATTGCTATGCCTTATCACTTCGAACGCAGCCGGCCCGGCTCTGTGCACGCCGACTATATGCTTAGCCCTAATCTCGGTCGAACGATCCAATCTGTAAGGCAGGCAGTGTTGGATGGGCGAAAACTCATACGTTGGTTGAAAAGCGAAGGCTATCGAGAGATTGCGGTTCTCGGAATGAGCTTAGGTTCCTGGGTTGCGGCCATAGTCGCGGCACACGATTTGGCTGTGTCAAAAGCCTCGTTGTTTCTGACGGCGGGGAGTCTAGCGGATATGGTTTGGACGGGCCGCGCGACACGATCGATACGCGATAGCCTTGAGCCTGAGATTGAGCTGACCGATCTCAGAAGGGCCTGGGGTCCACTTAACTTGGAGAATTACGCGCATAGTTTGGCACGGCCTGACCTCGATCTACAGGTTGTGTTGGCTAAGAGAGACAAAGTGGTGTTGCCAGAGCTATCGGAGAGGTTCATGCAGAGGCTGAAGGACGCCGGGGCTAGGCCAAATATTATGGAATTAAACTGCGGTCACTATTCGCTCGCCATACCGCCTTATATTTTGTTGGCCGGTTTGAGCTTGAAGCGGTTTCTGTCGCGTGCTGACAAGTCGGCCCGGCGGGCATGAGTTTGGCTTTGGCCGGTCCGTTCACCAGCAGATTCTCTGGCAGGCATCACGACACAAAAGTGATGAATGTAGGGCGCCACCTGGCGGAACCGACCCCTGGAAGTGGCCGACAAAGGTGCAGGCATGACGCTGGCAATTGTCGAAAAGGCCACGACACCCTTCTTCTCTACACGCGCCGGCAGGATTGACGGCTTGTTCTCATATGGTTTCGACCCTCAAGGGAAGCTCTTCATCAGCAAGCATTCACGGCGCCGGCACAGTCGTCCATGTCAAAGTCCCGTTATCATCCTGGCGCCAACAGCCGACGATGACGCCAGCGGCCGCCCGACAGCCGCGGCGGGGGGCGCTAGTCGGCCGCCGGGCCTGACGACAGGGGCATAGGAGCGGCGGCGGCTGGGGCGAATTATAGGCCGTTTAGGAGCACTCGTGGGGCGGCTAGCTAGGTGTCAGTTCTGGGGATCTTTTCGGAAAAGAGGAAGGTCGCTGGATCAAGTTTCAACGCCTGGGCGATCGCGGCAATCGTGTCCACGCTGATGTTACCGCTCGCGCGTTCGAGCTTCGTGTATGTCGCCTCCGCCACGCCGATGAGCTCAGCCATCTCATAGCGGTGCAAAGTACGTCGTTGTCGCTCAATATCGATGATGTGGGCCAGCCTCTTGCGGATCGCATTGTCGTCCAACCGATGCACCCACTCCGGAACTTTCTTACCACCGGCGAGCAGACCTGCAAAAGACACTTGCAAGCCGTTTGCCATGATCTGCAGCGTCGTCAATGTGACATTATTTTTCTGACGCACTGTCTGAATGTAGGTTCGATAGGCCAGTTTTTCGCCCTCGGCGGTCCGAAACAGTTCGGCCATGTGCATATGGGATAGGCCGCGTCTGGCTCTCTCCCGCTCAAGCGCCAGTGCAATGTTGGCGCGCAACGGGTTGTTGACCACCCCTCCGTCGTCTCGTTTCATAAATCGATGTAGTCGCACAAACCTGCCTTTTCGACCTGTCCTTTTTCGCGCGGATCATCCATAGTAAACTGTCAAATCTGCAGCGAGGAAAAGGCTATGACCATACTCAAATTCCTACTAGGGGGTGCCGTCGCCATCGCGGGCGCCGCAGCTCTTCCATCCCAATCAAAAGCGTCGGAATGGGGCTGTCAGGTTCTCCTATGTCTTTCCGGCGATTGGCAAGGCACCCCCTCGTGCCACCCGCCAATTTACAAGTTGATTGCGGCGATGGAAGCCCCGGGTTTTAATTGGCCGACCTGTCCGCAAGCCAACTCCAGCGCGGCGAGATATGAGAAGTATGAGGATTGTCCATCTGGCTGGCAAGCAGTTGGCAGCTCTGAATCCGATCGGCCGGGCATAGGTCAAGAACGGAACATCTGCCGCATCGCGGCTGATAGGCTCCCCTTGCCCGTTGTTTTCAAAAACAACGCCCTCGGCGGGCATTATGGAGACGGATCACGTCCGGTCCAAATCGAAATCGACGGTAAGGTGGTTGCGGCAACAATCCAGACCGCGGGAAACGATCGAGGGCATTCCCTTGGTAATGGCCCCACCTACTACACCATCCCTCGACCGACGCGCGGAAAGCCCTGGTTCATCGAGTATGATGACGCGAACGGCGTGCGCCAGAAAAGCTGGTTCAATCTCAACATGCCATGAGCCAGGCGATCACGCAGGACGAGGTGCTATGAGGGTGACAATTCAGGGAGGTTTGAAGTGTTAAAGGTGCTTCTCCTGTCCACTGTGATTATGAACACAGGCGCAGTGTTGGCGGCGGCTGGTCAGAGCGACAAGCCGCGATCAAACGTGGACAACCCTATGTGGCCGGCTTCACTGAAATGGGACTGCAAGACCGCAGCCAAAATCGTGTGCGAGCGCGATGGCAGTTGTTCGGTGGCTGAGGACCACACTGGATTTGTGCTGAACTACGGCAGCAACGAAGCTGAGTTTCCGGCCAGCAATGTCAGGATCAAACGCCACTATCAACAGACTGTGCAGGGGAGCCCTTTGCAGCAGGAAGTTAAAGTTGAATTGGCCGACAATCGCGTTCTTTGGCTGACGGCCGTGGATGCCAGCCGTACTTATTCGCAAGCGTGGGTCGGCGCACTGAGCGAGTTGAAGGGTGGCGCGGTACTGATGGAATCCGAGGGAGTCTATTGCGTGCCGCACAAGTGAGTGCGCCGAGAGGGGACGCGAGCGAGCGAAGGCCGATATAGTCTGACTTGGGACTCCGGCGGTTAAGAATAGTCCATAGTCGACCGCCGAGTTTTAATCAGACGGTGAGACGGGGCCATTTAACAGCGATCTGTCGATCTGTCTTAAAGTTGATTTGACTGTTGGAAGCTGACCTTATTTCTGTCTATGACTATCGGAAAGACTTGGATAAGGGCCTACAATACGTTAAAATGTAAATAAATATTGATTACACTTGTAAAAGTCGCATAATCTATCTTATGGAACTGGGCTAAGCCATTGGAATCCGAACACCTATTTTACAGCCGCGACCGGTTGGAAATGTCCGTGAAGAATTGTAGGCACGCGTCCATGGCGATCCTGTGTCAATGACCGTGGAATCGGGACCCATGTTTTCGCGCAAAAGGAATTGCACAGCCTGATCGGGCGCGCCTGATTGGCTTTTCGGATTTAGCTTTGAGCGCGGCTTTTGAAGCGCCAGGGATTCGTTTCCGGTTTCGACGATCTCGCATGATCCGTAAGGTGATCAAGCAGCGCGGTCGTCTTGGCGTCGCCGAAGACGCTCGGCCGTTCACCGAAGGCGAGATTGGTGGTGATGATGATTGAGGTGCGCTCGTAGAGCCGGCTGATGAGATGGAAGAGCAATTGGCCACCGGATTGGGAGAGATAGCCGAGTTCATCGAGCACGACGAAGTCGAGCCGGGTCAGGTGATCGGCAATTTGGCCCTGGCGACCGGCGCGGGTCTCGGTGTCGAGCCTGTTGTTGACCAGATCGACGACATTGAAGAAGCGGCCGCGAGCGTTAGCGAACAGGATGCCGCTCAGCGCCCGGCGGTCATCCACACGCGCGACATCATGCGACAAAGGAAAATAGGGCTCGATCCGGCGCATCTGCTCCGGCGTCAACATCAGCAAATCACTCAAGGCAGCATCCTCCTGCCACCTTGAATCACCCGCCAGCCTTCAACCCAACAAATTAATGGGTCCTGACCCTAGCCAGATAAGTTCTTGCAATCGATTGCAATTCATTCTGGTCGATTATCTCACCGTGTCCACAATATGCCCGGCTGAACTCCATGTCCAGAAGCCGCAGCATTGTCTTTCGATAGACCTGCACGTCCGAACCCGGAAGATCGTCAACCAGCCGCCCGCGGTAGATAGCGTCGCCGGCCAGGAAGTCGCCGTTGCGTTCATCAAGGAGTCCAAGCGATCCCGGCGAATGACCCGGGAGATGAACGACCAGAAACGACCTGTCTCCTGTCTCTATGGTGCTGCCTTCGTCCAGAATTCGGGACAATGGCGCCGGCCTGATCTGGAAACGCTGCGACGACCACGCCTCATGCGGTGGCCTGCTGACTGCATCCGGCTGCCGGCGAAAGAGATGAGCCAGTGTGTGCTCGTCCGCCATGCCTTCAAAAAATGCGGCCTCGTCGCGATGGGCGGCTCTCATCTCGAACTCGCTCAATGCTCCGACATGATCGACATGGATGTGGGTGGCAACGGCGACGACCGGCTTGCCGGGAGCAAGGTTCAGCGTGGGTCTGAGCGGCACGAGACCCATGCCCCCGTCGATGATCAGATCGACGTCTCGCCCGCGAATATGAAAGATATTGCTTCTGAAATAGGGATGGACATGCGGCTCCCATATCCGCGTGATGCTCCGCCCGAGAATTTCGCGCGAAAACCAGTTGGAAACCTCGCCAGGCGCGGGCGCCGACATCAGTGATGGCCCCGCGCGAGCATGCGCTCGACCTTTATCTGGAAGACGGTAAGAACCGATACTATCGACATGTAGTAGATCAGCGCTGCGCCATACCATTCCAGGAAGCGAAAGCTGGTGGCGATCGCAAACTGGGTGACAGTCATAAGCTCCTTCAAGGAAATGACCGTCGCCAGCGAGGTTGCCTTCAGCAACGAAATGAACTCGTTGACCAGCGCCGGCAGTGCAACGCGCAGCGCCTGCGGCAAGATGATCAGGAAGAATATTTGACCCCGGTGCAGGCCAAGGGCCGCCGCACCTTCCGATTGCCCCTTGCCGATGGAGGCATAGGAACTGCGAAGGATCTCGGTCAGGTAGGCGATCTGGATCAGCGTCAGGGCCAAAAAGGCCGCGATGAAAGGCGTGAACCAGCTCGACCGGAAGACCGCCGAAATCTGCGGCAGGCCATTCCAGATAAACAGCAGCACGAGCAGCGCCGGTGCACCACGAAAGAGCCAGACGAAAGTGGCTATCGCCAGACGGATCCAGCGCCGCTTTGACGTCGCCAGCGCCGCGGTCGCCAGGGATATCGCCAAGGCGACGGCCATCACGAGAAGCGAAAGGGCCAAGGTCAGCATGGCCCCCTTGGCGAGGGGCCAGCCGAACAGCGCCGTCAAGAAGAGGTTGGTGTCGAACACGGCCGCACTTCCCTCAGTTGGTCGTGTGCTTGACGTCGGTGGCGGTCTCGGGAAGGTTCCACTTCTGCAGCAGCGTCTTCATCTCGCCGCTGCTCTGCAATGTCTCGATGGCCTTCACCAATGCCTCGCGATTGTCACCGCTCTTTCTCAGATAGATCCCATAGGTTTCGCCGTCGCCATAGTTGTACGGCACCTGCAACCTGCCCGGCATCTGCTTGATGCGGAACGCTGCCGTTGTGTCCTGGGTTATCGTCGCCGCCGCACGGCCGACCAGAATCTGCTCGATGACGGCGGATGCGGAAGGATAGGTCTGTATCTCCGCCGGCGCCTTGCCAGCTTTCGCCAGTTCGACGTTGAGCTCCGCAGCCGTCTTCTCATAAGTGGTGCCCGCCTCGATCGCCAGCACTTTGCCGCTCAGGTCGAGCGGCGACTTGGTCTCGGAATCCGAGGCGGCCGTGACCATCACGACGTTCGAGACAAAGTAAGGAACAGCGTCATACGCTTTGAGGCGCTCCTTGGTCACCATGATGCCGCTGGCGACGAGATCGCAGCGCTCGGCGCCGAGCGATGGCAAGAGGCCCTTGAAGTCGCCGACCACGTATTTGGTGGAGCCGCCCCATTGCTTGGCGATGGCGTCCACGGCATCGACTTCGAAACCGACGAGCTTCTCGTCTCCGGGATTGGCATAGTACTGCATTGGGGGGAAATCGCCGCCAGTGCAGACGTTGAGCACTCCGTCGCGCAAGAGGCTTGAATCGGCGGCCTGCGCCGTCGGCATGGCGACGGAAAGCACCGTAGCGATCATACCGCCCAGGGCGAGTTTGCTTGAGGCAGAAATCGGCGCGTGGAACATGTCTGGATTCCCCTTTGTTTTTGTCATGGCTTGCCCGGCGGCAGCGCAGGGGACGTTATGTTGCGTATTTTTGACAAACAAGCTAAATCTTTATGCGAAAGTATGAGCAGTTTTTCTAAACTATTGGCGGTCAAATGGCTCTCCCATCGCTTCATTCGCTTCGCACCTTCGAAAGCGTTTCTCGACTGGGTAGCATCGCTGCTGCTGCCGCCGAACTCCATGTGACATCGGGCGCAGTCAGCCAGCAATTGCGCGCACTGCAGCTGTCGCTCGGTCTCGACCTGTTCGAGAAGCACGGCCGCCGACTTGTGCTGACGGATCGTGGGACCGCGCTGCAGAAGAGCGTTGGCATAGCCATGCAGCAGATATCGGGATCGATCCACGAAATATCGGCGGATGCCTACAGCGCCGCCGCCAAGGCCACCCTCACAGTATCTGTGCCTTCGGTTTTCGGCACGACCTGGCTTGCAGCGCGGATTTTTCGGTTTCTCGACGCGAACCCGGGCATCCGTGTGCGGATGCGCACGGCGGTGGGCTTCGAAGAGGTAGACTGGCGGGAAATCGACGTCGCCATCGTCTATAGCAAACCGCCATGGACCGGATTCTGGTGGCGGCTTCTGCATAGCATCTACGCGGCACCAGTGTGCAGCCCACAATTGCTGCGCGGCCCAAACGCCATTCGCGAGCCGCGCGACGTCCTGAAACACCGCCTGCTCCACGAAGACGATGGCGACCAGTGGAGGCGTTGGCTAACCGAAGCGCGCGTGCCACGTTCAGTGGAGCCCGATATCTATTTCGATAACTTTGCCATGGTGCTTCAGGCAGCGCGCGACGGTCATGGCGTTGCGCTCACGAACGATATCATTTCATTCAGGGACCTGGATGAGGGTAGACTTGTTCAACCCCTGACGCTCAGTGTCGCGTCTTCCCGAAGCTATTACTGCATATGCCATGAGGAAGGTTTGGCAAATCCGGTAATCGGCCGGTTCGTCGACTGGTTGGTCGGCCAGGCGTCGAGACCGTCAGGCTGACGGCACAATGGCACCGGTGTCTTGTCGAGGTCGGGGGCATTCGACTAGGGCGAAACCTCGCCAAACGAACGGCATCTTGCACCATTGCGGTCATGAACAGCACATTGGCGTCAAGAGGCCGGCTGGCCATGTGGACGACGGCATCGGCGACGCGCTAAACATCCATCACCGTTTCGGCGGCAATGCTGTTGGCTTGCGGGGGCCAAGGCTGCCAGGCAGTGCATACGACGGGCGTGAGATTCACGAAATGGCCGTGGTCTCAACCCGTTGTCCGAGGCACGAATGCTCAGCCCCCAGCACATAGGCCAAGAGATCCTGGAGCTTCGAAACCACCCCTATCGCAACGCCTCCATAGAAATCGATCCGACGATCAGGGGCCGGGATCTACACCGCCATCCGCATCCCGACCTCAAGTTCACAACGGCACCACAAATGGCCCTTGCTGCACCGCGATCACAAACGTTCGACCGACTAGTGCTTGATCGAACACAGGGGCCGAGAAAAAACGTCCCGCGACCGCGTTGAAGTCGACGGTAGCCCGTACCTTCGTTCTGGGGCAACGAAATCGAACGATGTCCCATGGAAGTCTGCAGACCTAGATCAGCCCATCCCTAGTGGGGCTGGTAGTTTCAATGACTAAATTCTGGTTACACAGCCCTGTTCTGTGTGGGGCGGCATCCGAGGCATCGTTGCGCGCCTACCAGCCGCGCATCCGCTCCCAACGCGCTTCAATCGTTGGGCTGTCCCCGTTGACGATGCTGTAGAAATCATGCAGGGCCGCCATCGCACACTTATGGTTGGGCAGGATCCGGACCCGAGTCCCCGAGTGGCAACTCCGATGGACTTTCCAGAGCCGGCACGAATGGCGAGGATACCGTGTTTCCTGGCTGGCCTGGGCCACGATCACATCTTCAAGCACCCGTCGCAGACCACGCCGTAACCCTGGTCGATCTGCTGGTTTGCGGTTCCCCGGTCGCGCGAAAGCGCCATCCACCCAGCGTCGACCAGCACCGCGGCGCCGAAATCGGCGACCGTGCCGACGAATTCATGGCCGGTCACCATCGGCACCGGCACCGTCTTTTGCGCCCACTGATCCCAGTTGTAGATATGAACGTCGGTGCCGCAGATGGCGGTCTTCTTGACCTTGATCAGCACATCGTTGGGGCCGATCTCCGGCACCTCTTCCATCCAGATGCCGGGCTCGGCGCGAGTTTTGACGAGTGCGGGCATCATGTTGGACATCAGCCAATCACTCCGAGTTCGCGGCCGACCTCACCGAACGCTGCAACTGCCCGGTCGATATCGGCTGCCGAATGGGCGGCCGACATCTGCGTCCTGATCCGGGCTTTGCCCTTGGGCAGTAGGTTCCACGACAAGGCCGGCGGGCAAATGGGCCCGCCGGCCGATACGTCGAATGCGAAACGAAAAGCTCTTCGGCTATCGCGGCGATGCCAATACCGTATCCAAAGCCTGAACCACCATATCGGCATTGTCTCGCGTGAACACCATTGGTGGCCGGATCTTGAGGACACTCAGGCCCGGCCCGGTGAGCCCGACAAGCACACCCTGGCGACAAAGCTCGTTGATGACGCGGCGTGCTTCCGCCGTTGCCGGCCTGCCATTCACCGCCAATTCCACCCCGATAAACAAACCCGTGCCGCGAATATCGGCCACAAGTTCGTGGCGCGGGCGTAGCGTGTTCAATCCCGCATGCAGATAGGCGCCGACGTTCTCGGCATTCGCCAGGAGATTCTCGCGCTCAAGCACTTCGAGCACCGCCATGCCTGCGGCGCAGGAGACCTGATTGCCGCCAAACGTGTTGAAGTAGCGTCCCTGGCGACGAAACGCCTCGACGATTTCGCGCCGCGTCACCACGACACCGATCGGGTGACCATTGCCGGTGGCTTTGCCCATGGTAACGATATCAGGCTTTATGCCGATATCCTGAAAACCCCACATGTGGCGGCCGGTGCGTCCAAACCCTGGCTGCACTTCGTCTGCCACCGCCAGGCCGCCCGCCTCGTGCAGGGTAGCCAGCGCCGGCGCGAGAAATCCCGCAGGAGGACGCGCCAGACCGTCGGTGGCGAAAAGCGGGTCGAAATAGAAGGCCGCGGGGCGATGCCCGCGCGCAGCTAGCGTGGCGATGGTTTGCAGGAATGCATCCGCGTAGTCGGCAGCGGCAGTTGCCGGCAGGCCGCCCAGTGCATGGGGCGGCGGCTGAACGGTCGCCACCCAGTCATTGACGACGCCGGGCGGCGCCGAAGCCACGTCGAGGGCATCGATGATGGTGGAATTGCCATGATAGGCGTTGCGCGTCGCGATAGCGCCGCCTGCCCCGGTGAAGGCGCGCGCAAGCCGCCATGCCAGTTCGTTCGCCTCCGTCCCCGAGCAGGTGAACATGCACACGTCGAGTTCGGGCGGCATGGTGGCAAGCAGCTTTTCAGCGTAAGCGAGGATGGTTTCGTCGAGATAACGCGTGTTGGTGTTCAGGGTGCGCAACTGCTCGAGGGTGCGCGCCACGACATGCGGGTGACAGTGCCCGACATGCGGCACGTTGTTGTACGCGTCCAGATATTTGCGCCCGGCCGCATCCTGCACCCACACGCCTTCGGCGCGCACGGGCTGGAAAGGGAATTCGTAGAACTGCCGCATGCCGGGGCCAAGCAGTTTTTCGCGACGGGTTATCAGATCGGTCACGTGTCATCCTTTGCACTTTTGCTATCCTGTCGATTCATATCCGCACGACGGCCAGCTGCATCGCCGAGACGCTCAGCGGCCGCGTTACCGGCAAGCAGCGTTTCCACCGCGCTGAAATACATCTCGTCGAGCCCAGGCTCATAATAGGCTGGACGTTCCGGATAGGTCGCCTGGCGCCAACCTTTGATGGCGATGCGCATCATCAACCGCGTGCAGATCAGGACCGGGAGCAGGTGGAGTTCGGGCAGCGACAGCGGAACGATCGAACCATAGGCCGCGACGACCTCACCGGCAGCAGTCAAAGGATCGGCCTGATCGTAGATTTGATGGGCGGCGGTGACGGCGAGATCGACAATGCGCGGCGCGGCGACGGCGTCTCCAAAATCGATGATGCCGGTCAGCCGAAGAGAAGCGGGATCGAGTATGATGTTGTTGCGGTTGAAATCATTGTGGATTGGCTGTGACGGCAGTTGTCGCAGCATTGGAAGCGCGTCGTCGTGAAATCTATCGAGAACAAGGGCGACCAGCCTCCGTTCTTCCGCTTGCTCGACGAACGGCAGGAAACGGCGCAGTCGGGCCGCATGTTTCATGTCCCAGAGCAGCGGATAGTCGGCGCTCGGATGGGATAAGGCAGCCAGCGCGGCCCCCATAGCTCCCGACACGCGGCCGATCTCACGGCGAAAGGCGGCGCTTGACGGGCCGCAGCGCGACTGAGGCAGGCCGGGGAAATGGGCCAGCATGCGTACGCCGTATGTCGCTGTCGCCCTCGAAACCGTCGCTAGCAGTTTCCCATCAAGGGTTCGACGGATCCGGGGCGAAGGGATGTCCGGCGCGTGAATTCTCACCGTCTCCATCGCCTGATTCTGAAAGTCGAGGACCGAAAGGTCCTCGGCGCTGTTGGCGATTTTCAGGATGAAGCCATCCCCAGCCGGCGTGCGGATGAGGAAATTCTGGTCCCGCTCGCTGGTCATCAGCGTGGCGGTCGCTTCGATCCCGAACGTCTCCGACGCCACGCGCCGAGCGTCATCGGTCGAAAAATCAGGAGCCGGAGCGTCAAGCGTCAGCCGTATGCGCTGCTCGAAGCGTTCCGTTTCCAGATCGTTCAGTTGGTTGTTACTCACATTGTCCCCTTCGAACCGGATTGCCTGCAACCGGCAAAATTGGCTTTTCGCCTAAGGCCTGCGCCGGGAAACCAGCGCGGAGACAGCAAGCAGGAATATCGACGCGGCGATCAGGACGGTGGCGGCAGCTGCAATGGTCGGCGTCATCGTGTCGCGCGCGGCCGTGAACATCTCTCTCGGCAAGGTCCGCTGTCCCGGGCCTGCCAGAAAGACCGTCACCACCACTTCGTCAAGTGAGGTTGCAAAGGCGAACAGCGCTCCTGAAGCGATGCCAGAGCCGATCGCGGGAAGTGTCACGCGCCGGAACGCAACGAGCGGCGCGGCGCCCATGCTGGCTGCGGCCCACAAGAGGCGGCGGTCGAGGCTCGCCAATGCGGCGGAGACCGTCACCACCACGAAGGGGGTCGCGAGCGCCGTATGCGCCATGACCAGACCCGGATAGGTCGCGGTCAGCCCGGTCATCGAGAAGACGAAATACATGCCGACGCCGACGATGACGACCGGCGCGATCATCGGCACCAGAAGAAGCGATTCAATGAGCCGTTTGCCGGGCAATCCCGGGCTGGCCAGGCCGAGTGCCGCCATCGTTCCGAGCGGCGTCGCCAGAAGAGTTGTTGCAACTGCTATCACCAGACTGTTGATCATGGCGCCGGTCCAGGCCGGAGACGTGAAGAAGTCCCGGTACCATCGCAGTGACCAGCCGTGGATGGGGAAAGTGAAATCGCCACTGTCCTTGAAGGAGAAGATGACGATGATGACCAGGGGTGCCATCAGGAATATCAGGATGAGCGCTGCCGTGCCAGCAAGGCTCCACCGAGCAGTCCGTTCGACGAAACGCTGTCGTGAGTGAGATGCCATGACCGGCCCCTCTATCGCATGGCGACGCCGCTGCGTCGCAGTAACGCAGCCTGTGTCGCGTAGAGCCCAAGCGTTACCACCAGCAGGATCATGCCGAGCGACGACGCCAAGCCCCAATTGAGTGTGTTGGTCGTAAAGAGGGCAATGTAGTAGCTGATCATCTGGTCCGCCGGGCCGCCGACAAGCAGCGGCGTAACATAGAAGCCCAGCGTCACGACGAAGACCATCAGAGTTCCGGCCATGACCCCAGGCAGGACCTGAGGGATGTATACGCGCCTGAATGCATAGAGTGGCTCGGCTCCGAGCGAAAGGGCAGCACGCATGAGGCGCGGGTCCATGGAGCGCATGGAGCCGAGGAGCGGGAATATCATGAACGGCAGCATCACATGCACGAGCGCGATGATGACGCCGATCCGGTTGTAGAGCAGTTTCATTGGTGCATCGATCAGTCCGATGTCCATGAGCAGCTTGTTGATGACACCGCGGTCCTGGAGCAGCGCTATCCAGGCGGTGGTGCGCACCAGGATCGACGTCCAGAATGGCAGCAGAACCATCACCAGAAGCAAGTTGCGCACCTTTTCCGTTTGACGTGCCAGAAAGGCGCAAAGCGGAAACGCCAGCACAAGGGTGATGATGGCCGTTGTGGCCGCGATGACGAAGGTGCGCAGCATGATGGAACGATAGAGCGCGCCCTCCGGCCGTGCCGGCACGATGCCTTTTTCGAAATCCCGTTTGAGATCTATCGCCGACAAGAGGTGATAGGTTCCGACCGGTCCCGCGGCGCGCTTCATGCCTTGCCAGATGGTGTTGTCGAGCCACCGCGGATTGATGGCCACCAGAGCCGCTTTCGTCGGCGCCGTGGTACCCAGCTGGCGCTTGGTCCCTTGAAGCAGGGCGCGGAAGGTCGGATCCTCATAGGACAGGCGACGGCTCAGCGAAGCAAGCTTGGCTCCGTCAACCCCTTCAAGATCAGTTCCAAGGGCCCGAAAGGCCGCGTCTTCGGGCAGCCCCTGCCCATTCCAGTCAGCCAGCGCTCGCGCCGTTTCCGGCAGGGCTGCGCCAAGCTCCGGATCGGCGATGCTTCTCCACGCCACCATGGCCAAAGGCGCGAGAAAGGTGGCAAGCAGAAAGAGCACAAGCGGCGCCACAAGCGCGTAACCGCGAAACATGGCTCTGCGTCCGCTCTTCGACATGTCGCATCTCCACCTCTATCCGTCAGCCACCACCTGCCAGCCACCTCCCAAGGCGCTGATCAGCCTGGATATGGTCGGTTCCCCCACCATATCCAGCGGTCATTTCATGAAGGCTACATTGCCGCCCAGGCCGACCAGCGGGCAGTCAGCGCGTCGGTGTTGTCGACCCAGAAGGCCGGATCGATATGCAGCACATTCTTGGCGTTTTCCGGCGCGGTCGGAAGATCGGTCAAGAGCTTGGGATCGATCAACGGCAACGCCTTCGCGGACGTCACACCGATGGGTTGGACCTCCGGCAGATGGCTTTGGGGTGCGGCCTGGCCAGCGAAGTCAAGCCATTTGTAGGCCTTGTCGACATTGGGCGAGGTCTTGAGAATGGCCCAGTAATCCGTCGTCTGCAGCGCCTGATCCCAGACAATACCGAATGGCTTGTTTTCCTTGTTGATAGAATTGGTGACGCGTCCATTGAACGATGACGCCATCACGACCTCTCCCGAGGCCATCAACTGCATCGGCTGACCACCCGAGCTCCAGAAAACCAGCGAGGACTTGATCGAGTCGAGCTTCTTGAACGCGCGGTCCACACCTTCCGGCGTCGAGAGCACCTTGTAGACATCGGCCGGCGCCACGCCGTCGGCCATCAACGCGATCTCGAGATTGGTCTTGGGGCCGTTGCGCAGCGAGCGCTTGCCGGGATACTTCGTGGTTTCGAAGAAATCGGCCCAGCTTGGCGCCGCGCTCACCCGGCTCTTGTCGTAGGCAAGGACGAAGTCATAGGTGACCGCGCCCACGCCGCATTTGTGCGTTGCGCCAGGAACGTAATTGTCCTTGCCGCCGACCTTGTCGATATCGATCGGCAGAATGATGCCTTCCTGGCATCCGATCTCGGTCTCTTCGGCTTCGGTGATGACGACATCCCAGCCGCTATCGCCTCCCTCGGCCTTGGTCCTCAACACGCCGATGCCGTTGTCCCAGGTGTCTTCGACGATTTTCTCGCCGGTCTTGGCGGTATAGGGTTCGAACAGCGCTTTGCGCTGCGCGTCCTGGAAGGTGCCGCCATTGGAGACGATTACGAGATCGCGCGAAAAGGCATTGTCGACAAGGAAGGTGCAAGCAAGAAATGAAGCAGCGAGTAGTCCGGTTTGTTTGAGCATTGAGTTCCCCTTTCTTTGATTTTGGATGGTCACGTCTAAGCTTCAGGCGAGGATCAGTGCCTCCTCGGCCGGAATGGAGAGGCGCAGCGTCTGACCGGGCGACGGCAAGGTCGCGCAGGCCTGCGGTTTCAGCTTGAGCTGCAGGGTTTGCGCGCCGGCGATGGCAATGCGGACGCGCACGTGGTCACCGTGGAAAAGCTGGTCGAGCAATGTCCCTTCGATCGCGTTGCTGTCGGCATGAATTTCCGAAATGGCCTCCGGCCGCACCACCAGCGAAGCATCCTTGCCGGCCGAGATGCCATCGCCGGCGCGGGCGCGAAGCACAGTCCCATTGGCCAGCTTTATCTCTGCAAATGCGCCCTCGATTCCAACCACGGTTCCAGGCAGCATGTTCGTCTCGCCCAGGAAACTTGCAACGAAGCGCGTGCGCGGCCGGTTGTAGATCTCGACCGGCGGGCTGATCTGCTGGATGCGGCCTTCATGGAACACGGCAACCCGATCGGACATGGTCAGCGCCTCGTCCTGGTCGTGCGTGACGTAGACGAAGGTGACGCCGAGCTGCCGGTGGATCTGCTTGATCTCGATCTGCATCTGCTCGCGCAGCGCCTTGTCGAGCGCGCCGAGAGGTTCGTCCATCAGGACGATGCGCGGGCGGTAGACCAGCGAACGGGCGAGCGCGACGCGCTGCTGCTGGCCGCCAGAGAGCTGCCCGGGCTTGCGATCGCCATAGCCCGAGAGGTGGACGAGTTCGAGCGCCTCGCCGACACGACGCTTCGCTTCGCCCGCCGGCACATTGCGCACGGAGAGCGGAAAGGCCACGTTGTCGATGACCGACATATGCGGAAACAGCGCGTAGCTCTGGAAGACCACGCCCATGTCGCGCTTATGCGGCGGCAAGTCGGTGATGTCTTGCCCATCCATGAAGATGCGTCCGGAATTCGGCCATTCGAAGCCGGCCAGCATCATCAACGTGGTGGTCTTGCCGGAACCGCTTGGCCCAAGCAGCGTCAGAAACTCGCCCTTGACGATGTCGAGCGACAGATCGTCGACGACCGTGGTCTTTGGGTCGTACCGTTTCGTGACCGAGCGAAACGACACGATCGGCGCTGCGGGGTCGGGATTTGGCCAGTCTGTCATCCAGGTCAGCTCATTTGCGCGTGGATCTGGTCGAGGCTTTCGCCTACGGCCGTGACGATTTCGCTCATATGCTCTTGCTGTGCAATCAGGGGCGGCGAAAACACCAGCGTCGGTCCAAGCGCACGCAATAGAACGCCGCGTTCCTTGATTGCGTCGGAGATACGCTGGGCGACGGCAAGCTCCGGCGCGAAGGGCGTGCGGGCAGCCTTGTCGGCGACGAACTCGACCGCCGCCATATAGCCGACGCCGCGCACATTGCCGACCAGCGGGTGGTCGGCCAGCGCCCGCAGGCCATCCTGCAGCGCCGGTGCTGTGGCCCGCACATGGCCGCAGACGTCCATTTCGTCATAGATACGCAACGCTTCGAGCGCCACCGCCGCGCCGACTGGATGCCCGCCATAGGTGTAGCCGTGGCCGAAGCCACCAAGCCTGGCGGTGAAGTCGGCGACCGCCTGGTAGACACGATCGTTGATGAACAATGCCGAGATTGGGAAATAGGCGGAAGAAAGGCCCTTGGCGCAGGTCAGCATGTCGGGCTCCATGCCAAAGCGCTGCGAACCCCAATAGTCGCCGGTGCGGCCGAAGCCGCAGATGACCTCGTCGGCGATGACGAGGACATCGTATTTGCGCAGCACATGCTGGACGGCCGCGAAATAGCCTTCCGGCGGAACCACGACGCCGCCTGTGCCCATGACCGGCTCGGCGAAAAAGCCGCCAATCGTCTCGGGGCCTTCGGCCAGGATCAGTGCTTCCAATTCCGCCGCCAGCCGCTCGGAATAGGCCTGCTCGGTCTCGCCTTCCGCCTTGCCGCGGTAGAGGTCCGGACAGGAGACGTGCAGGAAGCCCGGCAACGGCAGGCCGTAACCATTGTGCATGTTGGGCAGGCCGGTCAGGCTCGCCGCCGCGATTGTGGTGCCGTGATAGGCGCGCTGCCGGCCGATGATCTTGCGCTTTTCCGGTTTGCCAATCGCGGCGTGATAGTACCAGACCATCTTGATGGCGGTGTCGACCGCTTCCGAGCCCGACGCCTGGAACATCACTTTGGACATCGGCACCGGCGCTTTCGCCAGCAGCGCCTCGGCAAGATCGATGACGGGCTCCGAGCTGCGATGGGCGAAGGTCTGCTGGTAGGGCAGCTTCAGCATCTGGGCATAGGCGGCGTCGGCAAGGCGGCGATTGCTGAAGCCGAGCGAGGTGCACCACAGCCCGGCCATACCGTCGAGATAGCTGCGGCCATCGAGATCGACGATTCGCACGCCATCGCCATGCCCGATCACCATCGGGCCTGTCTGCTCGTGCAGCCGGAAATTGGTCTGGGGATGGGCATGGAAGCGTACGTCGCGGCCGTGCGGCGAATTCAATATGGCCTGGTCCATCGCTCATTCCTTATCGAAGCTTGTTTTACGATACAAAATGATGTTTCGTATTACAAGACGCTTTTTACGGAGTTAACGGACCGTGGAGAATCCGCCGATTCCGAGAATCTTGTCTTGGGAGACACGCCGGGGTAGCACGGAAACTGGCGCCCGAATCCAGGGCGCAAGACGCAAGGATGGTTCAACATGACCACGGCTCGGTCCGACGGCGGCGTGAAATCGGTCCAACTGGCTTTCGATGTTCTCGAAGCGGTGGCCGCCGCGCCCGGCGAAGTCGGCGTCAGCGAGCTGGCGGCGCTGCTCGGCACGACAAAGGGGACGGCGTTTCGCCATCTCCAGACTTTGGTCGAGCGCGGCTATGTCGAACAGAATTCCGTTTCCAGCCGCTACAAGCTCGGCACCCGCTCCTATCTGATCGGACAAGTGGCCGCCGACCGCATCGAGCTTTTGACCGCCTCATCCGATGCGATCGCATCGCTGCGCGACGAGATCGGTGAGACTGTCGTCGTGTCGGCGCTGCGCAACCGCACGCTGATCGTGCTGCGCACGGTGTTCGGAAAGTCGAACCTTGAGATCGGCGTCCGCCAAGGCAGCGAGCTCGTCCTGCACGGCACCGCACAAGGCAAGGTCGCCCTTGCCTTCAGCAATCGTTCGCTGCTGCAACATGTGATGCGCCAGGGTTTGACGCGCCTGACGGACCATACGACCGTCGATCCGGCCAGGCTGGAAGCGCAGCTCGAGCAAGCGCGGGCGCAAGGTTTCATAACTGCTGCCAATGAAGAGACATTCGGCATCAACGCGGTGGCAGCCCCCATCTTCGACCGCACCGGCGATGTCGCCGGCACCATCGCCATCGTCGGCTCCGTCCAGAACATCAAGCCAGAGCCTGACCAGGCTCAAGTCGAGGCTCTGCTCAAGGCCAGTCTGCGCATCTCCTGGAATCTCGGCTACGACCGCGGCGCTATAGATGCACGCCGGCGCACGGAGAGCGTCGCGTCCTGATCGGGCGCCATCCGCATAGCGTGAGGTCGTCAGGCCGGGCCGAAGCTGAAAAGCCGCGCCGGATTGTCGACCAAGATGCGCCGCGCCGTCTCATCATCGCCGGGGTAGCGGAACATCAGGTCGAGCAAGGCACCGTCATTGGGCGGCTGGGTTTTGGACAGTGGATGCGGCCAGTCGCTGGCCCACAGGACCCTGTCCGGGGCGGCCTCGATATAGGCGCGGCCCACCGGCAGCACGTCGTGCCAGGGAAAGCCGGCCTGCGATATCTTGTGGCCATTGGACAAGAGCACCCAGAAATTTCCTTTCCGCAGCAGCTCGATTACCTTCTGCACGGTCGCTTGATGACCGGGCTGCCGCAGATCCGGACGCCCCATATGGTCGATCACGACAGGCAGGTCATCGACGGTTTCATAGAAAGCGGCGCTGTCAAGTATGCCGTCCTGGCCCGGCTGGACCTTGATATACCAGCCGATCTCACGCGCTCGTGCAAAGGCGCGGCCGAGCGCTCTTTCGTCCGGCGCGAGGTTTACCGCGCCAAGGAAATTGAACCGAGCGCCTCGGACGCCGGCGGCATTGAGCCTCCCCAGTTCCGCATCGGAACAATCTGTGAGGGCCGAAGCGATGACGCAGCCGCGATAAGCAGGACCGGCTTCTGCCAACGCGTCGAGAAGCGCCGAATGGTCGGTCCCATAGGTCGTCGGCTGGACGATGACGCCCCTGTCGATGCCGAGCACCTTGTGCATGGCAAGCGCCCTGGCGATGGTGGCCTGCGGCATCTCGTAGGCAGCGCCCCTCCGCACCGGATAGACGCTTGCCGGACCGAAGACGTGGAACTGGCAATCGGTTGCGCCGGGTGGAGGCGCCTTGGAGGCCGGTTCGGGATGCGGATCGAACGGAAGATAGTCGGTCATTCGGCCTCGGATGGGGTAATTGTGCCAAAGGCTACTAGGACTACGTGCGGCCGATGATGGCGGTGACGTCGCACTGGATCTCGATCCCGCCTTCGAGATCTACCTGAAACGAGTGCCGGGCCGGGCGGTTCGCCTCGTTGGGGAACATTTGCAGCCATTCCCGGTTGAGCGGCTCGCGATTGGACCTGTCCCGCATCCAGACGGTCATCTTCAGGATGTCGTCGGTCGATCCGCCGGCCGCGTCAACTATTGCCCGGACATGCGCGAACATGAACAGGCATTGGCTCTCCATCCCATGCGCGACCGAGCCCGTTGCAGGGTCGACGCCGTTGATGACGCCGGACATCAGAACATTGTCGATCATCGCCGCATTGGGGATCGGGTTCTTGTGTCGGAAGCCGGGGATGTAGATGGACTGACGACGGTTCATCGGATGGGGGTCCACTAGACCGGCGCTCAAGGCTTCAGCCACATCGCCAGAGCGATGCCCAAGATCAGAACCGAGCCAATGCCGAAGAGCGCAAACGCCATCTCCCGGTCGCGGTGCACCGGAAGTTCGCGGGTCTCGATCCGGCCGAGGACCTCCCTGAAGTCCGCTTCTCGCTCAAAACGCACACGATGCGACACTGTATCGACAACGATGTCGATACAGGGATGGCCGCCTTGCCGGCCAAGTACGCAGCCGCTCGCTCGGGCCAGGAGTTCCTCCATGCGCTGGGCGCTGGCAGGCCCATAGCGGAGCGCGCCGGGCGTCCCTTCAAGCAAATGCCGATAGTCGATATCCATCTCGCCCACCGCTTCTTCGATAGCCGGCACGACTGATCATGCGCCGACCTGACTGACGAACTTCATCGCCAGATAGGCCTGCAAACCTTCGCTGCCGCCCTCGGCGCCATGACCGCTGTCCTTGATGCCGCCGAACGGCGTTTCGGGCGCGGCAAAGCCGAAATGATTGATCGAAACCATACCGGATTCGATCTCGTCGCTGAGCCTCGCGACCTTGGCGCTGGAAGCGGCGAAGGCATAGGCGCCGAGCCCGAAGGGCAGACGGTTCGCCTCCGCCACCGCCTCGTCCAGCGTGCCGAAGCCGTTGACGATAGCGACGGGACCAAACGGCTCCTCGTTCATGATGCGGGCCGAGAGCGGCACATCGGCCAGCACGGTGGGCGCATAGAAATAGCCTTCGTTCCCGATGCGCCGGCCGCCAGTGACGATGCGCGCGCCCTGCTCTGCCGCGTCGCGGATCAACCCGTCGAGCGCATCGATGCGGCGGGCATGAGCGAGTGGCCCCATCTGCGTGCCATCGACCGAACCGTCGCCGACGACGAGGCTCTCTGCTTGCACCGCGAATGCTTCGGTGAAGTGTTGCTTGAGCTTATCGTCAACCAGGAAACGGGTCGGCGACGTACAGATCTGCCCGGCATTGCGGAACTTGATGCCCGCGCCAAGGCGCGCGATCGCATCGACGTCGACATCGTCGCAAACGATGAAAGGCGCATGGCCACCAAGCTCCATGGTCGTGCGCTTGAGGTGCTGGCCGGCGAGCGCCGACAGCGAACGCCCGACCGCGACGGAGCCGGTAAAGGAAATTTTCCGGATCGAGGGAGATGGGATGAGATAGGACGAGATTTCCGAGGGAACGCCAAAGACGAGGTTGAGGACACCGGGGGGAATACCGGCTTCCTCGAAACAGCGCACCAGTTCTATCGCCGAGTTCGGCGTTTCCTCGGGCGCCTTGGCGATGATGGAACAGCCCGCCGCAAGTGCCGCCGCAAGCTTGCGCACCAACTGTGCGCATGGGAAATTCCACGGGCTGAATGCGGCAACCGGGCCTACCGGCTCGGCCAGCACAACCTGCCCGGCGCCTGGCAGGCGCGACGGGATGACCCTGCCATAGGCGCGTCTGCCCTCCTCAGCGAACCAGTCGATGATTTCGGCGGTCGCTCCGGCTTCCATGCGCGCCTCGGCGAGCGGCTTGCCCTGTTCGCGCGTAATGGCCTGGGCAATGATTTTGGCCCGTTCGCGTACCAGATCGGCGGCCTTGGCCAGAATAAGATAGCGCTCGAAGGCTGTGACCTTGCGCCAGACGCGGAAGCCGCTTTCGGCGGCGGCAAGCGCTGCATCGAGATCGGCCGGCTCGGCAAACGCGACCGAGGCGATCTCCTGGCCGGTGGCAGGGTTGACGACCTTGCCGCGTCGCGAGCCGCTGCCGGCCGTCCATGTGCCGCCGATGAAAAGGGATTTGGTCATGAGAATTGCGTTCCTCGAGAAGGGTCAGGTGTATTCGGGGCGGGCGGGCGTGAAGACATCGAGATTGAGCGCCGGGCCGTCGCCGACGACTTCGACGTAGTGCACGACATTGCCCGGTATGTGCGCCAGACCGCCCGCTCCGAGGCGAACCACCTCATCCCCGATGTGGAAGTCGACCAGGCCCTCGAGGATATAGACGATCTGCTCGTGCGGGTGGGCGTGAGGCTTGAGTTCATGTCCCGGTTGAAGTCGGTGCAGGGCAAGCGTGGCGCCGTTGCCCGAGAACGCCTTGCGTTCGATGCCCGGACGCACCGGCGACCAGTCGATCGCTTCCCAATCTATGGAATGAATGCTCATGGAAATCCTCCTTGGAGGAACAGGACGGTGCTCAGGCCAGCCCGATGAATGTCGATGCGTTGGTGGCGACCATGCGCCGGATGTCGTCCTCGCCGTAGCCAAGATCGAGCAGAACGCCGATCATCAAGCGGAAGCCTTCGACCGGCGTCGGGTTGTTCTTTTGGCCGAGGTCCGAACCAAAAAAAGTATTCTCGACGCCCGCTGCATCAATGACCTGGCGCAGGTGCTCGCGATCGAACAGGTAGAAGGTGGACGGCACGAACATGCAGATCGAGTGTTCGATCATGACGCCCATGCGCGCCAGCTGCGCGACGTCCTGGAAGGAGCCTTCGTTGACATAGGTCGGATGGTTGAGGAACAGCCGCTTGACGCCTCGCGCCTTGGCCTCCTCATAGAAGGGCCAGAGTTCGTCCATGTGGTGATGGCCGCCCGATACCGCCGCGTCGGCCTGCGCGACCAGGTCGAGGACGAGCTTGACCTCCTCGGTCACCTGCCCGGACGCATCGACCAGCCGCGAGCCGACCGGCGCCACGGTCTTCTTGCTGTTGACCGGGAACTTGTTCTTGAAGTCGGCATCCTTCTTTTCGTGGTCGAGATGGTTCTGTGCATGGGCCGTCGCCATCCACACGATGCGCGCGCCCTGCTTCAGCGCGTAGTCGACGGCGCTCGGATTGATCCCGCCGAGCGGATTGTTCAGCACGACGGCACCAAGCGTGGTGACGGCGCTCGGGTAATGCTTGTTGATGAGATGGGCGATCGGCATTGTCGGGTAGTAGTGATCCTTGAGCAGGATCGCCGCCATGCCGGCGTCGGCCGCTTGCCGGACCACCTCAATATGATCGACGGCGCGCGGCATCAGCGATGGGCCGCTATGCACATGGAGGTCGACGGCGCCTTGCATCAGCCGCGTGATCGTGGCTTCCCGCTGCGGATCGATTGCATCGCTCATTGTGTCTCTCTCCCGATGTCCGGCGTGATCTCCGCCGGTATGAATCGCCGCCAATGATCGATGCGCAGCGGCATTTGCGAAAAGCTCTTGCGCTGGTCGGCGGCGATGCCGACTGCGCCTTGTGCGGTCAGTCCCTTGTCCTGGAGCCAGCGATCGAGCTCGGCGAGACTGTCGCCGATGACACCGAAGCCGCGCAGCATCACCGCGGAGGCAAGGCCCGCCGCCGACGCGCCTGAGAGCAGCATGCGGGCAACATCCAGACCGTTTCGCGCGCCGTTGATGCCGATGAGCGGACAAGCCGGACCAAGCTGGGCGCGGGTCAGGGCCAGCCACTGACAGGTCAGTGGCAGGTTCCAGAACCCACCTACCGCGAGGCTGGTGCCAAGCATTGGCTCCAGCGTTTCGACATCGGGAACGAAACCCAGCAGACGGCCCGCCATGACCACCGAATCCGCACCGCTGGCGAATGCCGCCCGAGCGAGATCGGGTACCCGCTCGCTCTGGCCGGTGAGCTTGACCCAAAGCGGAATCGATACAGCTTGGCGGATCTTGCCGACGATGACGCCGACGCGCTCAGGCGACAGCTCGGTGGTGACCGCTCCGTTTGAAGCCTGGCTTGCGTAGGGCGTGCCGATGTTGAATTCGAGAACAGGCAAGCCCGCCTGCTCGACCTGCCTTGCCATCGCCACGGCATGATCGAGATCGGCCAGGATCAGGCTGGCGACGAGCAAGCAGTCATAGGCGCGCGCCGTGCGGTCGAGCGCGACGGTCTGGTCAAGCCAGGCAGCGAAGGATTGCGGCGTGAGGCCGGAGCGGCTGGCGATGGTGACGTCATCAGCCGCACCGGCGCCCCACGACACCGGCCGCCAGTCCGATCCGAGCGCCACATATTCGGCGCGTTGGAGCTGGTCGCGGGCGGCTTCGGACTCGTTGGTAGATTTGACGACGACCGCGCCGGCGCCGGCGCCGATCGCGCGTTCCACCCCGGAGGCATCGATCATGTGCTCGGCGGCGGCCGCGATCACAGGATTCTTCAGCTCGATGCGGCCGATCTTGCAACGCAGTCTCGCCAGCCGGCTCATCAAGATTTCCGCTCGTCAATTGCTACAGGTGGCATGTTCACGAGTGCCGTCGTTCGTTTTGCTACACAAAACATCGTTTCTCTAGATACAACTACGAGCGAGCGCCGTCAACGAGCAAAGAGCCCCGCGGGAGATCGTGCGAGTTCTGCGAAAGTGGAAGGCGCATGAGGCGCAGCCGGCGCATGCCTTCTTCGCATTGAAACGAAGCGCGTTTGCGCTTCTGTCGGGCATTTCGCCTTCCGCCCGCGATCAGCCCGCTCGCAGCGGTGGCGGGTCGGGCAGTTTCAATAGCTACGTTCTCGTCACACCGCCCTGTTCTGTGTCGGCGCGCGGCCGCCGCCGTCGGCGACGAGCACCGCGCCGGTGACGAAGGAGGCATCGTCGGAAGCCAGGAACAGGCAGCAAGCGGCGATCTCGGCCGGCTCGGCGACGCGCCGCAAGGCAATGCGGCCGGTGAGCGCGGCGAATTCCTCGTCCGGCGTCGAGCCGTTGGCGGCTGCCGCCACTTCCATCTCGTAGACACTCATCGGCGTGCGCACCCAGCCCGGCGCCACCGCATTGGCGCGAATGCCGTCGAGGCCGTGCGCGTAGGCGAGCGAGCGGGTGTAGGAGACCAGCGCTGCCTTGCTCGCCGAATAGGCGGCGTTCTGGCCACTGGCGTTGAAGGCGCCGACGGAGGCGATGTTGACGATCGCGCCGCCGCGCTGTTTCAAGAGCGGCAGTGAGGCGCGGCAGACCATCATGGCGCCCGTCACATTGACGGCGAAGCTGCGTTCCCAGGTCTCGTCGCTCAGGCTCTCCGGCTCGTCGAGGATCATCACGCCGGCCGCGTTGACGACGATGTCGAGCCGGCCGCCGCAAGCATCGATGGCGCGCGCGATGTCGTCGGCAATGGTGATGTCGCCGCGCACGGCGGTGCCGCCGCTTGCCTTTGCCGCCTCGTCCAGCATGTCGCCGCCATGGCCGAAGACCACGACTTCGGCGCCATGCCGTCCGAACAGTTCGGCAGTCGCCCTGCCCATGCCGGAGGCGGCACCGGTGACAAGCGCCTTGCGGCCTGCGAGGCGTCGGCTCATGTCAGCCCCCAATGCCGTTCGACGGCAAAGCCGGTCTCCGGCAGCGTCGAGCCGCCGTCGACGACGATGGTCTGGCCGGTGGTGTATTTCGCCTGCTCGGAAGCGAGGTAAAGCATGGCGTAGGCGATGTCGTCGGCCTCGCCGAGATGGCCGACGGGAATGTGCTGGCCGAGCCTGTCGGCAATTTCGGGCGCGCTCATCGTGCCCCTGCCCGGCTTGGCGATGAAACCGGGCTCGACACCGTTGACGGTGATGCCGTCGCGGGCGAATTCGAAGGCCGCACCGCGGATGAAGGCGTTGACGCCGGCCTTGGCGGCGGAATAGTGCGCGCCGCCGGCCATCGCCACGCGCGCCGACACCGACGAGGTGACGAGAATGCGGCCAAAACCGTTGCGGCGCATGATCGGACCCGCTGCTTGCGCCAGCCAGAAGCAGGCCTTCAGGTTGAGCGCCAGCGCCTCGTCGAGCTTGTCCTCGTCGAGTTCCTCGATCGACGCCCAGGGGCAACCACCGGCATTGTGGACAACGATGTCGAGCCGGCCGGTCTGGCGCACGATGTCGCCGACCAATGCGTGGAGCCTGGCGCGATCGAGGCCTGCCAACGGCACCCCCCGCACGTCCAGCTTGCGGGCCGAAAGGTCGGCGGCCAGCGCTTTCGCAACGTCGAGGGTTCGGTTGGCGATGATGACGCAAGCGCCGGCCTCGGCAAAACGCGTGACGATGGCTGCACCGATGCCGCGTCCGCCGCCGGTCACCAGCGCCACCTTGCCACTGAGGTTGAAGGGCTGCGCCATCAGACGACTCCGGCGCCGCGAACCAGGTCGACGAAGCGCGCAAACACTTGCGTGTGGCGCTCGACATCGGCCTCGGTGGTCGCCGGGCACATCAGGAACATGGTGTGGAACGGCGTCACCAGAATACCCTCGTTCATGTAGAAGGCGTGCAGCAGGGTCTCGAGATCGCCACGCCGGCTGGCGATGACATCGGCGCCATTCCTGGGTGGCTGCGGCATGAACATGATCTCGGCGCGGGCGCCGATCTGCGTCACATGCCAAGGCAGACCGTTGGCGTGGATGATGGCCCGCGCCGCTTCGGCCAGCCGCGAGGCGTTGGCGATCATGATTTCGAAATTGGCCGGCGTCAGCACCTCTTCCAGCACCGCGCGCATGGTGGCGACGGTGAGCGCATTGCCGGCCAGAGTGCTGCCGATGCCGAGATGCGCCGACTGGCGCACCCGCGGATTGACCATCGGCACGATCGCCCACAGGCGCTCGGCGATCTCGCGCGAAACACCGAAGATGCCAGCCGGAATGCCGCCGGCGATGGCCTTGCCGGCGACCAGAATGTCCGGCTCCAGCCCATGCTCGGAGGAGTATCCGCCGGGTCCGCTGGAGATGGTGTGCGTCTCGTCGATGATCAGCACCGTGCCCGTGCGGCGGGTGATCTCGCGCAGTGTCGCATGAAAACCGTCGGCGACCGGGATCATGCCGAAATTCGTCATCAGCGGTTCGGTCAGCACGCAGGCGACATCACCTGCCGACAGCGCCTGCTCCAGTGCGGCGACATCATTGAACTCGACCACTTTCGAAACCGCCGAATGGTCGACGCCATTGGGGTGGATCATATTGCGCAGGCCGATGCGGCCGTCGCGGATCTCGACATGCGCCTCTTCGACGCCACCATGGTAGCAGCCGGAAAACACCAGCACCTTGTCGCGGCCGGTGATCATCCGGGCGATGCGGATGGCACCGCGATTGGCGTCGGTCGCCGAAGTGGTGAACGTCCAGTAGGGCAAGCCGAAGCGTCGCTGCAGTTCAGCACCAACCCACAGGCTGTCTTCGGTGGGCAACATCATCGTCGCGCCGTTCTGCAACTGGCGCAGCGCCGCGCGGGTCACCGCCTCCGGCGCGTGGCCGCACATGCCGCCGGTGTCACCAAGGGCGAAGTCGACATAGTCGTGGCCGTCGATGTCGTGGATATGGGCGCCGCTGGCCGAGGCGACGTAGACGGGGAAACCACCGGCCCAACGGCGCATCCAATGCGAGGGTCCGCCATAAAGGAAATGCTGCTTGCCCTCTTCCCACGCAGCCGCCGAACGCGAATGCATCTCAAGAAAGCGCTGCTGCTCGCGGTCGAGCAGGTCGCTGATGGTTGCAGAATGCGGATCTTGTCTGGCGACAGCCGTCACGGCGCAAACTCTCCCGTTGTGCGCCATGGTCTTGTGGCGCGAAATTGGTTCGTTATTTGAACCGACGTTTTGTATGCTATAAGCAGATTGCAAGGCGCAACAACCGCTGTCAAGTTAATTCACGCGCGAACTATCTCGGAGAAATGGAATGAGCACCGTCGGCAAGGCGATCTCGCTGCTGGAACTGTTTACGCTGGCCGAACCGGAGATCGGTCTCTCCGACCTCGCCCGCAAAGCCGGTCTCGACAAGGCCACCGCCAGGCGCCTGCTGGTCTCGCTTGCCGGCCATCGGCTGATCGAACAGGAGCCGAAAAGCCGCCGCTACCGCCTCGGCGCCGGCCTGTCGCGGCTGGCCCGGATTCGTGACGCGCATTTCCCTTTTATCCGGATCGCAGCACCCGTGTTGCGCGAGCTGGCGCTTGAGACGAGCGAGACAGTCCACCTGTCGGAGTTCAGCGCCGGGGTGCTGCTCATCATGCATGTCGAGCTTTCGGCAAAGGCCAATCGCGTCAACGTCGATGTCGGACAGGTGCTGCCGCTGCACGGCACCGCATCCGGCATCGCTTTCCTCGCCGCCTCGCGCCCGGAGACAGTGGACGCTTATCTCGGAAGACCGCTGGATGCCTTCACCCCGCATACGGTGACGCGGCACGACAAAGTCATCGAAATGATCCGCCTCGCGGCGTCGCGCGGCTATTCGCGCAGCTCGCAAGGCTATGAGGAGGGAGTGCACAGCATCGCCGCAGCGATCCTCGGCTCCGACGGCTATCCGCTGGGAACGCTGGCCGTGGCGTCGCCGGTATCGCGCGTCGACGATGCGGTCGCGGCCAGCCAGGGCCAGGCGGCGATTCGGGCGGCAAAGCTGATTTCGGCGCGCTTTGCCGGCGACGCCTGACACCCGCATCTCTGCCGTTGCGATAGATGGTTAGCATGTTAATCTCCATGACGGATGCATCGGGGCATTGCCCTCGCGCCGCCGCCCGGCGCCATCAAAATCCTGATGCAACTCTAAGGTCGCAGCCGCTTTCAACAAGCAGTCGGTCGCCGTCGATCATGGTCCCCGCTCTGCCATTATTTATGACCGGGTGCGCAGCTACGCCTTGCAGAACCTGTCGGAAGTCCACCAGCTCATCCTGTATGTGCCGCACCCGACCTTCGGTGACGAGACGTCAAGTGGTTGATCCAGGCCAAGCCGATAGCGCCGGAACTCCGACCACACCCAGGACGGCCGGGCCACCTCGATTGCATCGGGATGGCCCTATTTGCGTGTTGGACCCATGATCTTTCCTAAGACCAGTCCCAACTTTTCGGATCATGGTCTATTTCTTGATCGCCTCGACATCGATAACGATGTCGACATCAGGGCCGAGGCCGAAACCGTCGGCGGCCTTGGCCATAGGGAAGTCGGCGGTGCTGATCTTGCCGGTGGCGGTGAACGCCGCCTTTGTCAGTGTCGCATCCCATGGCGCCGGCGCTTCGTTGCGCAGCGTCACGTCGAGCGTGATCTCCTTGGCGACGCCGCTGATGGTCAGATTGCCGGTCACCTTGCCGGTCTTGTCGTCAACCTTCTCGACCTTGGTGCTCTCAAAGCTGATGGTCGGGAATTCGGCAGCGTTGAAGAAGTCGGGACCCTTGAGGTCGTTGTCGCGCTGATCGAAAGCGGTGTGGACCGAGCCGACATCGATCTCGGCCTTGACGCTGCTCTTCGACGGATCGGCCTTGTCCATAACGATCGCGCCTTTTACAGCGTCGAACTGGCCGTGCGCGATGCTGTAGATGCCGTGCTTGATGGTGAAGGTGATCCAGGCATGCTGGCCGTCGATCTCGTAGTTGTCTGCATAGGCGGCCGAAGCCAGCATGGAGGCGCCGGCTAAGGCAAAGGCGGCAATCAGATTTCTTGTCGTCACGTATCTCTCCTAGTTGTTAAAGAGTTGTTGTCGTTGCGGCTCAGGAAAAGCCGAGGGCTGCCCCGTGCGGCGCCCAAACGACCGCCGCGAGCACAGCCAGCATCGCCGGTATGGCGATCAGGAAACCGGCGACCAGCGGCCGCATGGGCCTGGTGCCGGGAAGCAAGCCCCGCAGGGGGCCGGGCAGAAGTGCTGCCATCATAAGCGGCAAGGGCGATAGCATCAGCGCGCCCAGGTTCGCCTTGGGCGCTAGCAATGCTGCCTGGATCAGCGCCACCGCGGTTGCAAAGACCATGAGAAATTGGACGCCCTTGCTCCAGTCAGCGGCGTGGCGGCCGCGGAGCGCGGCAACGTATTCGAAGAGGCTCCAGCCGCCGGCGAACGCGGCAAGCGAGCCGAGCAACTGGCCAACGACGATCGAGGCGCCAAGCACCGAGACGATCGCGCCGGCAAGCGCCATGCAGAGCACCGCGGCAGGCGCCAGAAACGGCCCTTCGGCTGACGGCTCAGCCGGCATCCGGGCCACCGCGGCGGCGCCGGCCAAAAGGAGCAGGCCGGTCACGGAAGCGGCAACCATCCGCAGGTCAATGGGACCAGCCGCAATGCGGAGCCAGCCGAGCCAGAGGAAGGCTCCAATAATCGCGGCAGCAGCGAGAATACCAGCTTTGCGGCCCTCCAGGATGCGTCGCGGTAAGAGGCCGACCACGATGCCGGCAAAGGCGAGATAGATCAGCTTCTGGCTGGCGGCGATCGGCGGCATGACCGGCGAGCCAAGCGTGTCCCAGTAGAAAAACAGCACCACCGCGCCCCAGATCAAGGTGGCGAAAAACGATGCGCCTGGTATGAAAAGCCTCGTGACCAGAGCCAGCACGATGCCCAGCAGCAAAGGCAGCGCTGCCGTGGTGACCATTGGGTTTCCCAGAAATGCACTCAACGCTGCTACCTCTCCCGATTTCGTGGACCGATCGAATCCGCCGGTCGATGTGCGGGCGATCCAGGCCAGCCGAATGCAATTCGTCTTATCCGAACGGAAACTTTGTTATGAGTGGACGCGCACTCGCGTCTTCGACGGCTTGAGGGAGCCGGCACGGCCTTCGAGCATTCACCAGCTTTCGAGAGAACTTCGCCGCCGATCAGCGCCGCTGCCGCCGCGTTCCTGTCCCGCCCGCGTCGGCGGTTCATCAACGGGCGCTTGGTCGACGGCCTTGCGGGTGATTGCCTCGCCGTAGACCGCGGCTGAGCAGCGGCGACAACCCCGCCGATCATGATCGGCGATCGCTGCGCCGATTTTGTCGCCGGCCAAAAGCAGGGCGCCGTCCCTCGCTCTTGACGCGAGGTTGTCGAGCAGAGCGAGGCGGGTGACTTAGGCAAGTGCGATCCACCCGGTCTTGAGCTCCAGGTATTTCTCCAGCGCATGCAGCGACTTGTCACGGCCGAAGCCGGACTGCTTGACGCCGCCGAGCGGCACGGTGATGTCGGCGCCGCCATAGGTGTTGACGTGGACGACCCCGGCGCGGATTGCTCGCACCATGCGATGCGCAGTCGACAGGTTTGCGGTCCACACCGCCGAGGCGAGGCCATAGACCGTGGAATTGGCGAGGCTCACCGCCTCTTCCTCGGTGTCGAAGCGCATGACGCCAAGCACAGGCCCGAACACTTCCTCGCGGGCGAGTTGCATGTCGCGCGTCACATTCTCGAAGATCGTCGGCGCCATGTAGCTGCCGCCGCTCTCGGTGAGAATGCGTTCGCCGCCAGTGACGAGACGGGCGCCCTCCTCGGCGGCTTTCGCAACGAAGCCGAGATTCTTGTCGAGCTGCTCGGCGCTTGACACCGCGCCGATGTCGCTGGCGAGATCGAGCGGGTCGCCGACCTTCAGCCGTGCGGTTGCCTTGAGAAGCTCGTCCATGAAGCGGTCATAGACCGACGCCTGGATGAGCAGGCGCGAGCCGGCGACGCAGACCTGGCCGGAATTGCGAAAAATGCCGTTGGCCGAGACGATTGCCGCCTGCTTGAGGTCCGGGGCGTCGGCAAAGACGATGTTGGGTGACTTGCCGCCGAGTTCAAGGAAGACGCGCTTCAGATTGGAACGCGCGGAGTACTCGAGCAACCGCCGGCCGACCGGCCCCGAACCGGTGAAGGCGATGGCGTCGACATCCATATGCAGGCCTAGCGCTTCTCCAGTGACCGAACCGCGGCCGGTAACGACATTGAGCACACCGGCGGGAAGCCCCGCCTCGCTGGCGAGTTCCGCCAGCCGCAGCAGCGTCAGCGAGGCGATCTCCGGCGGCTTGACCACCACGCAATTGCCGGCGGCAAGCGCCGGCGCGATCTTCCAGGCGCCGATCATCAGCGGAAAATTCCACGGCACGATGACGCCGACGACGCCGAGCGGCTCCTTGTGGATCAGCCCGAGTACGTTGTCGGGCGTCGGCGCGATCTCGCCATAGACCTTGTCGATCGCCTCGGCATAGTAGCGGATGGTGCCTGCCGCCGAGAGCGGTTCGGCCTTGTAGGCCATTACGATCTCGGTGCCATTGTCGCGCACGCCGAGCACGGCGAGCTCGTCGGCGTGTTTCTCGACCAGTTCGGCGAACCGCGTCAGTACCTTCTTGCGAAGCGCCGGCGCTGCGCGCGACCACGAACCCTTGTCGAACACCTTGCGTGCCGAGACCACGGCGCGATCGACATCGGCGGCGTTGCCGTCGGCGATGCTGGCGAAGGGGCGGCCGTCGATCGGCGAGGTCACCGCCAGCGTCGCGCGTGTTTCGCCTTCTGTCTGTGCGCCATCGATGAAGAGCTTTCGTGCGCCGATCTCCGTCTTGCGCAGCATATCGATGGCGTTCTGGCTGATCATGGACGGTTGGCTCCGAGGGAAACATACAACGTGGTTGGCGCCCGGAATTCCCAGCCGCGAAACACCGGTTCGTTGCCCGGCACCAGCCGGAGATCCGGGAACCGTCCCAGCAGCAGCCGTACTGCAAGGCACATCTGTTCGCGTGCAAAGAACCGGCCAGAACAGAAATGATGGCCAAAGCCGAAGGCGGCGTGGTTGCCCTCGTCGCGGTTGATATCGAACCGGTCGGGTTCGGCAAAGCGGCTCTCGTCGCGGCTTGCCGAGGAGACGAGCGCGGCGACCGGAGCGCCGGCAGGGATCGTCACACCGCCGAGTTCGACCGCGCGCGTCGTTTGCCGTGTCTGCGTGCCGATCGGTGCCACCCAGCGCAGCCCCTCGTCCACGGCCTTCGGCACCAGTGCTTCAGGGTTGGCGAGCACCTGCCGCAACTGTTCGGGATGCGAGAGCAGGCCGGCGAGGATCGAGCCGGCGCCATGGCCTGGCTCCTGCATGCCGCCGAGCAATATGACCTTGATGCTCGGCATCAGGAAGTCGATCGCGCGCGTTGTGCCTTCCGGCATTCCGTCATGCAGCATATGCGACAGTGCGGAGTCATCCGGCGCCCGGGCAAGTCTTTCCAGCGTCGGCAGGATGGTGGCGCCGACTTCAGCGCTGATCGCATCGGCGATCTCCTGCCGCTTCGGGTCATTCTCGAAATTGATGGCGCCCTGGGCAAGGCCATAGAACCAGCGCCGCAAGGTCGGCATGTCGATGTCGGCCAGGCCGAGCGAGCGCGCCAGGCTGAGCGTCGAGACCGGTTCGAAATAGTCGGCCATCAGTTCGGCCGAAACCTGTTCGGCGATCTGGTCGAGATAGGGTTCGGCAATCGAGCGCACCAGGTCGCCGGCATAGGCGGCCACTGTGCGCGGTCGATATTTTGGATCAATGCCTTGCCGCAAATCCTTATGGATTTCGCCGTCGGTGGTCAGGATGGTCGGCTTGCCGAACGAGCGTTCGACCGGCGATGTGCCGACGACGGCGGAGAAGGTGTCGGGCGACTTCGCGACCGTCTCGACATCCTTCCAGCGGGTGACGAACCACAGATTGACCGCCGGCACGAAGGCGACTGGCGCGCTGCGCCGCAATTCCGCATAGATCGGATACGGATCGGCTTCCAGCGCCTCAACGGTGATACCATCGGCAAAGCTCAACGCCGTCACTCCCTTTGCGAGGGCGGCGCCGAGCGCGCCGCCCCTTCTCGTCTGTCTCAGTCCTTCAGCGGCACGCCGAGATTTTCGAAGGCGACCGGATCGCGGTTCTTCAACGCCCCCGCCAGCAGCAGTCCGACGACCGCGGCGATCAGCACCAGTCCCGGCAGGAACGCCCCGAGGAAGCCGCCGGCTCCCGACAGGCTGCCGAAATTGATGACGATCAGGTAGATGATGATGACGAAGGCGATGAAGGTCAGCCCGGGCAGGACGGTGGTCTTCAGCGCGTTTTCCTGGGCCGACGGATTGGCGCGGAAATACATCACGACAGCGAGCGAGGCCACCGCCATCATCACGATGACGCCGAGGGTGGCGACGTTGGTCAGCCACGAAAACAGCGCCAGCACCGGATCGAGGCCGAGCACGGCGAAGAGACCGACGACTATTGCCGCCAGCACGCTCTGGATGACCGAGGCGACATGCGGGCTCTGGTGTGCCGAATGCGTCACGCCGATGCTCTGCGGCAGCAGCTTTTCGCGGCCGGCGACGTAGATGTAGCGGGCGACCGCATTGTGGAAGGCCAGCACGCCGGCAAACAGGCTCGACACGAACAGGATGCTCATCGCATGCGACAGCATCGTTCCGGCGTAGCGGTCGGACAGGCCGAACAGGAAGGTGGTCGGATCCTGAAGCCCCTGCAGCGCCGGAAGCAGTTTGTCGACGCCGGCGCCGACCGCCATCAGCCATGCGGTGACCGTGTAGAAGACGCCGATCAACAGGACGGAGAAATAGGTGGCGCGCGGAATGGTGACCTTGGGGTCGCGCGCCTCCTCGGCATAGATGGTCGTCGCCTCGAAGCCGATGAAGGCGGCAAAGCAGAACAGGATGGCGATGGCCGGGGCGCCTGATGTGATCTGGCTCCAGCTGAATGGCGCCGCCGACAGGCCGCTGTCGCCACCGGTCTTGAGGATGGCGATGTCGAGGACCAGCACCACAAGATATTCGCACAGGACCAGCACCGTCAGGATCTTGGCCGACAGATCGACCTGGCGATAGCCGAGCACGGCGACGAGCGCGATGGCGATGAAGCTCCACACCCACCAGGGCAGGTTGATGCCCCAGCCGGCGAACAGCCCGGCGGTGGCGGCACCTAGCAGGCCCATGACGCCGATCTGCATGGCGTTGTAGGACAGGATGGCGATCAGCGCCGTGGCGCCGCCGGCCAGACCGCCCAACCCGCGCGCCGCATAGGCGTAGAAGGCGCCGGCATTGCCGACATGACGCGACATGGCGACATAGCCAACCGCGAACAGCAGCAGCAGCACGGTCACGATCAGATAGGTGCCGGCAAAGCCCGCGCCATTGCCCATCAGCATGCCGAGCGGCGTGCCGCCGGCGACAGCCGTCAGCGGCGCCGCTGCCGAGATAACCATGAAGGTGATGGCGCCGACGCCGAGGCTGTTCTTCCTCAGCCGGTTAACCTGACCGGTTTCGCTTGTCGTCATTTTACCCTCCAAATTCCGCGCTGCGGAAACAAGTGTCCCTGGAATGCCGCGGCCTTCTTGAGGGCCCAATGTTCATTTCATTATTTGCAACGGCATTTCGAATATAGACTTGCAAAGGAATCCAGTTCCTGTCAAGTTAATTCGCACGTTAAGTACATGATCGGAGGATCAAGCAGGCATGAGCACGGTGACCAAAGCCATTTCCCTGCTGGAAATGCTCGGTCGCGGCGAGCCAGAGATGGCGCTGGCCGACCTCGCTCGCAATGCGAACTTCGACAAGGCGACAACGCGCCGGCTGCTGCTCTCGCTCATGGAACATGATCTGGTGGAGCAGGACGAAACCACCCGCCGCTACCGGCTCGGCCCCGGGCTCGGTTGGCTGACGCTGATGCGTGAGGCGCAGTTTCCATTCGTGCGAACGGCAGCGCCGCTGGTCGAGGCACTGGCCAGTGAAATCGGCGAGACAGTGCATCTCTCGGAATACTCCAAGCGCGGCCTGACTACCGTTCATGTCGTCGAATCGGCCAAGGCCAACCGCGTCAGCGTGCCGCTCGGCGGATACCTGCCGATGCATGCGACCGCGTCCGGCATTGCCTTCCTGGCTTTCACCGAAGACCGCATCCGCGAAGCCATTGTGGCAGGCCCCCTGCCAGCCTTTACGCCTTTCACCGTGTCCGGTGCAGCAGCGCTGGCCGAAGAGATTGCGGCAGCGCGCGTGCGCGGTCATTCGATCAGCTCGCAAGGTTTCGAGGAAGGCGTGCAGAGTGTCGCCGCGCCGATCCTGGGCGCCGGCGGTTTTGCCATCGGCACCATTGCCATTGCCGCACCGCGGGTGCGTGTGGTGGAGGGCGATATCGAGCGCTACGGCTCAAGCGTCGCGGACGCCGCGCGCAGCATCGGCGAGCAGCTTGTCGGACGGCGCAGCCTGTCGGGGCGCTGGCGCGCATCATGATGCAGGCGCACATCTTGATCATTCACTGGGGAGACTGACTTTGCAGGACAAACGCCGAATCCTGGTTATCGGCACGGGCGACACCAAGGCCGATGAGTTGCTGTTCATGCGCGAGCGCATCGAGGCGGTCGGCGGTGTCGCCGTTATGATGGATGTCAGCGTGCTCGGCGACCCGCCCTACCGGCCGGCGCATGACAAGCACGCCGTGGCTCAAGCTGCAGAAACGACAATCGAGGCGATCATTGCCAGCGGCGACGAGAATACGGCGATGACGCTGATGGCGCTCGGCGCCTCGCGGCTTGCGCGTTCGCTCTACGACCAAAGCGAGATCGACGGCTTCATTGCGCTTGGCGGCTCCATGGGAACCGACCTTGCGCTCGACGTTGCCCTGTCGCTGCCGCTCGGCGTGCCGAAATTCGTCGTCTCGACCATCGCCTATTCGCATCTGCTGCCGCCGGAACGGATCGCAACCGATCTGATGATGATCCTGTGGGCGGGAGGCCTCTATGGCCTCAACAGCGCCTGCAAGGCTGTACTGTCGCAAGCCAGCGGCGCGGTGGTAGGTGCTGCGCGCGCCGTCGTCAAGCCGGACCAGGCCAGGCCGATGATCGGCATGAGCTCGCTCGGGAAGAGCTGCCTGCACTACATGGTGGCGCTGAAGCCGGAGCTGGAGAAGCGCGGCTATGAAGTCATCGTGTTCCACACCACCGGCATGGGCGGACGAGCGCTGGAAGCGATCGCTGCGCAGCGCGGTTTCGTCGCGGTGATGGATTTCAGCCTGCAGGAACTCGCCAACCAGCTCACCGGCTCGGTGGTCAATTCGGGCACCGATCGGCTGGAAAACGCCGGGCGGCAAGGCATCCCGCAGATCGTCGCGCCGGGCGCCATCGACATGGTGGATTTTCCGACCTGGCAAGCGGTGCCCTCCCGCTTTGCCGACCGCCCCTATCACGCTCACAATCGCCTGCTCGCCTCGGTGACCTCAGACGGCGCAACGCGCCGGGAGATCGCACGCGCCATCGGTCAAAAACTGGCGGCGGCAAAGGGCCCAACTGCCTTCATCCTGCCGGCCGGCGGCATCCAGCAATGGGACCAGCAAGGCGAACCCCTGCATGAGCCGGAAGCGTTGATGGCCTTTATCGAGGAAATGCGCGTCAGCGTGCCCACCAATGCCGAGCTGCACGAGATATCGGGCCACATCAATGATGCCGCCTTCAGCGCCAAGGCGTTGGAGATTTTCGATCGCTGGGTCACCGAGGGTCTCATCCCGCCAGGGGCGCCACAGGGAAAGCAGGCCGCATGAGCGCGGTACGGCCACAGGCGCTGGTGCTCGACTTCGGCGGCGTCGTCACCCGCACGCTGTTCGAGACGCATGCGCTGACCGAGCGTGCGCTCGGGCTGGCGCCCGGCACGCTCGACTGGCGCGGGCCGTTCGACCCGGCATCGGACCCGCTGTGGCGCGCCATGCAGGCCGACGCGATCAGCGAACGCGGCTATTGGAAGACGCGCACGCGCGAGGTTGGACAGTTGGTCGGCGAGGACTGGCACGACATGTCGACCTTCGTGCAACGCGCACGCGGCGCCGATCCGCAGGCCGTGGTGCGGCCTGAGGCCGAGCGGGCGGTCCGCGCGGCGCATGAAGCCGGCGTCCGGCTCGCGATCCTCTCCAACGAGCTCGACCTGTTCTACGGCAGCACGTTCCGGGAGCGGTTGCCGCTGCTATCGCTGTTCGAAACAATCGTCGACGCAACCTACACCCAGATCCTCAAGCCCGACCGCCAAGCCTATGCCATGGTCAGCACGGCACTTGATCTGCCGCCTGCCGCTTGCGTCTTCGTCGACGACCAGAAGCGCAATGTCGATGGCGCGATTGCTGCCGGCATGCTGGCCGTGCAGTTCGACGTCGCCGAGCCGGCGCGAAGCTATGCCGAGGCGCTTGGTCATTTTGGCCTCGCCATCCCATGATCCAGAAAATCCGGAGTCTCCAGAGATGCGTGACATCAACTTCCTCACCGAGAACAACGCCAAGCCGATCTGGCATCCGATGGCGCATCCGGCCGAAATGCGGACGACGCCGCCGAGGATCATCATGCAGGGCAAAGGTGTCGAGGTGACCGACATTGACGGCCGCACCGTGCTCGACGCCGTCGGCGGCCTCTGGAACGTCAACCTCGGCTACAGCTGCGATCCGATCAAGCAGGCGATTGCCGCCCAGCTCGACGCCCTGCCCTACTATTCCGGCTTTCGCGGCACCTCGACCGGACCGTCGATCGAGCTCGCCTTCGAACTCTGCGACTGGTTCGCGCCGGAAGGCATGGTCCGAGCTTTCTTCACCTCCGGCGGCTCGGATTCGGTCGAGACGGCGCTGCGGCTTTCCCGGCAATACTGGAAGATCCGCGGCCAGGGCGACCGAACAAAATTCCTGGCGCTGAAGAAGGGCTATCACGGCACGCATTTCGGCGGCGCCTCGGTCAACGGCAACGCCAATTTCCGCCGCAATTACGAGCCGCTGATGCCCGGTGTCTTCCATACGCCGGCGCCCTGGACCTATCGCAACCCGTTCGACGAAACCGACCCGGCGAAGCTGGCCAAGCTGTGCGCCCGCGCGATCGAGGACGAGATCGCCTTCCAGGGTGGCGACACCATCGCCGCCTTCATCATGGAGCCGGTGCTTGGCGCCGGCGGCGTCATCGTCCCGCATGAGAGCTTCATGCCGCTGGTGCGCGCCATCTGCGACCGCCACGAGATCCTCCTCATCGCCGACGAGGTGGTAACCGGCTTCGGCCGCACCGGCGCCTGGTCGGGCTCGCGTCTCTCAGGTGTGAAGCCGGATTTCATGACCATCGCCAAGGCGGTCACCTCAGGCTATTTCCCGCTCGGCGCGACACTGATCGGCGCCAAGGTGGCCGAGGTCTTCGAAGCCGACAAGACCAGTTTCGGCGCAATCGGCCACGGCTACACCTATTCCGGCCATCCGGTCGGCTGCGCCGCCGGGCTGGTTGCACTGGCCGAGACCAAGCGGCTCGCCCTCCACGACAACGCCGCCGCGCGCGGCGTCGAACTCGGCAAGGCGCTGGAAGCGCTGAAGGCAAAACACGCACTGGTCGGCGATGTCAGGTACATCGGGCTGATGGCAGCGCTCGAACTGGTCTCCGACCGCGCCGCCAAGAAGCCGGTCGACAAGAAGACGATGAATGCCGTCGCCGATGCCGCCTATGCGGCCGGCGTCATGCTGCGCGTCTCCGGCAACGCCATCATCCTGTCGCCGCCGCTGGTGATCACGGCAGCGGATGTGGCGAGGATCGGTGAGGCGTTGGATGCGGGGTTGGCTGCCGCCTAGACTAGCGAATAGGGAATAGCGAGTAGCGAATAGGTGCGGTGAGCCATCATCGCTACTCGCTACTCGCTACTTCCAAGCCTCTCCCGCCGCCACGCCGCCGGCGACAGGCCGACGGCCGAGCGAAAGAAGCGCGAGAAATAGGCGGGGTCATTGAACCCCGTCTCATAGGCGATGTCCTCGACCGGACGCACGGTGAACAGCAGCAGGCGCTTGGCCTCGACCAGCCGCCGCTCGCCGATGGCCTGGCGCACGCCTGCACCCAGACCCTGCCGCGCCGCCTTGTCGAGCAGATGGCGCGTGGTGCCGAGTGCGGCGACATAGCGCTCGACCGGCCAGTCGTCGCGAAAATGCCGGTCGATCAGCCGCCGCAAGCGGCCTGCCAGCGCAACGGCCGCCGGCACCGCGACGGAATGCGACTCCGCATCGAGGCGAGCAATCCCCGACAGCCCGACAGCGATCAGCGACGGCAGGATTTTCTCCAAACCCGGCAAGGCGTCGGCATATTCCGACTGGATCAGCCTGATGATGCTTGCGAGCTTCTCCCAAAGGGCTGCTTCGCCGCGTCCAGTGACGAAGACCGGCTGGTCGAGTGGCAGCAAGGAGTGCTCGGCGATTGCCGCAAGTGCCGCGTCGGCGACTGACACCACGATGGCATCGGTGCCCGGTTCGATGCTGAAGCCGTGCACCACGCCGCTCGGCATGAAACTCACAGTCGGCGCCGAAAAACTCCAGGTCTGGTCCTCGATCCGATAGCTGCCGCTGCCGCTGGTCCAGAAGGTGATCTGCGCCATTTGCGGATGCTTGTGCGCCAGCACATGGCCCCGATGCACAGCAGCGCGGGCAAGAACCGTCTCGACATGCAGGAAGCCGACATCGATGGTTTGCGCCGGCTCGCCATAGACGAAGAATTCGGGAATGCTGGTCTGGTTCATGGCACCCGAAAAAGTCCAAATGGTTTTGGCCTTTCGTCCATAAACCATTGCAGCGCGCCGGGCTAGTGTTCGACCATCAAGGGAGGATCAAGGATGCGATCGGAAGAGTTCCGGGCTGAGACGAAACGGCCGTTTACCGGTGCCGAATATCTCGAGAGCCTACGCGACGGCCGCGAGGTCTACATCAATGGCGAGCGCATCGCCGACGTCACCACCCATCCAGCGATGCGCAATTCCGCCCGCTCGCTTGCCCGTCTCTACGATGCCTTGCACGACCCGGCGCGACAGGCGGTGCTGACCTCGCCCACCGAGACCGGCTCGGGCGGCTACACGCACAAATATTTTCGCGTCGCCAGATCTTCGAGCGACCTCGTCGCACAGCAGTCGGCGATCGCCGACTGGTCGCGCATGTCCTACGGCTGGATGGGGCGCACGCCCGACTACAAGGCAGCGCTGATGAACACGCTCGGCGCCAATGCCGAATGGTACGGGCCGTTCAAGGACAATGCGCGCGCCTGGCACAGCAGAGCACAGGAAGCCGTCCTGTTCATGAACCATGCCATCGTCAACCCGCCGATCGACCGCCACAAGCCGGCCGAACAGGTGAAGGACGTGTTCGTCCACATCACCAAGGAGAGCGACGCCGGCATCTGGGTGTCCGGCGCCAAGGTGGTGGCGACGTCGTCGGCGCTCACCCACTACAATTTCCTGGCGCAGAGTTCGGCAACGGTGACCGAGGATCCGTCGCTGTCGGTGATGTTCATCGTGCCGATGAATGCGCCGGGCATAAAGATGTTCTGCCGGGTCTCCTACGAGCAGACCGCCAACACGGTGGGCACCCCGTTCGACTATCCGCTGTCATCGCGCTTCGACGAGAACGACGCCATCCTGGTGCTCGACAACGTCTTCATCCCCTGGGAGGACGTGCTGGTGCTGCGCGACGCGCAAAAAATCCTGTCCTTCCACCCGGCATCGGGCTTCATGCACGGCTATTGTTTCCAGGGCTGCACCCGCTTTGCCGTCAAGCTGGACTTCCTTGCCGGCCTGCTGGCCAAAGCGCTGCGCGCCACCGGCGGCGACGCATTCCGCGGCAACCAGGCAGCACTTGGCGAGGTCATCGCACTGCGCCACATGTTCTGGAGTTTTTCCAACGCCATGGCGTACAATCCGGTGCCTTGGGCCGACGGCGCGGTGCTGCCCAATCTGGAGGCCGCACTCGCTTACCGCACCTTCATGTCGGAAGCCTATCCGCGCGTTATCGACACGGTGCGCCGGGTGATCGCCTCGGGCCTGATCTATCTCCCCTCCTCGGTGAAGGATTTCGAAAATCCGGAGATCGACAAGTACCTTGCCCAGTACGTGCGCGGCTCGAACGACATGGGCCATGTCGAGCGCATCAAGATCATGAAGTTGCTGTGGGATGCGACCGGCACCGAATTCGGCGGCCGCCACGCGCTCTACGAGCTCAACTATGCCGGCGCACCCGAAGAGGTGCGGCTGCAGGTGCTGAAAGGTGCCGAGCGCGGCGGCCGCCTCAAGGCAATGGAAGAGCTGGTCGACACTTGCATGGCCGACTATGACGAAAAGGGCTGGACCGGCGATACCTGGCTGCCGCCGCTGCCGGCCAATGCAGGCTGAGGCCGACCATGGAGGCGCAGGTCGCAAGGCTCGAATTCCGTGACGCCATGGCGCGCGTCTGCGCGCCGGTCAACATCGTCACCACGGATGGTCCGGCAGGTCGCGGCGGTTTCACCGCGACCGCCATGTGCAGCGTTTCCGACGATCCGCCGACGCTGCTTGTCTGCATGAACGAGCGCTCGACACAGGCCGGCCTGTTCCTCGCCAACCGGCGCTTCTGCGTCAACGTGCTGACGCAGGCGCATATGCACCTGGCGGCAAAGTTTGCCGGGGCGATGCGCGACATGGCCGAGCGCTACGGCGCCGCACGATGGCAGACCATGCCGTCCGGCATGCCGGCGCTGCTCGACGCCATCGTCAGCTTCGATTGTGAGATCGGCGAGGTGAACCGCGTCGGCACCCACAATGTCATGTTCGGCCGCGTCGTCGACATCCGTCACGGCAGCGGTGAGGCCGCCCTGCTCTACGTCGACCGCAACTACATGCAGCCGACAGCGCTGGGGAGTTTTGGCGGCTAATCGCCGTCAGGTCTGGTTCTCGGATGACTCCGACTGGATCAGGCTTTCCAGCAGATCCAGCAGACGCTCCTGTTGCTCCGCGCCATAGCGTTGCTCTATCGCCTCGTAAATGGAGGCACGCTCGGGCGACAGATCCTCGATCAGCGCCAGCCCGGCCGCACTGATGGCGAGCAGCGCCCGGCGGCCATCGTCCTTGACCTTGTTGCGGGTGATGAACTGCCGTTCCTCCATCGCCTTGATGATGCGGGTCAGGCTCGGCGGCAGGATCGATGCGCGGTTGGCAAGCTCGGTCGCCTCAAGCGGACCGGCCTCGGCAAGCACGCGCAGCACGCGCCATTGCTGTTCGGTGATGTCGTGGCGGGCAAGCATCGGCCGGAAATGCGCCATGATTACTTCGCGGGCACGAAGCAGTGCCATCGGCAAGGAGCGGCGGGTGCTGGGCGGTAGCAAGATCAGGTCTCCAGACGATTCCAGTTCCGTTCCGTCCCAGTACGCAGCCCGGGACGCAACATTGAGCTATATCCGTCATTTTGTCGGGAGCGGCAAATCCCGACCGAACGGAAGCGGTTTTACCCAGAGAACTACGCTTGACATTCCGATGTCAAGATGTAATTCACATGTTAATTACAAGGTGGAGGAGCCCCTTGCCGCACATGGCGATTGAATATTCCGCGAATCTCGACGCCAAGGTCGACATGACAGAGCTTTGCGCGCTGGTCTCGCGGACAATTCTCGAGACCGGCCTGTTCGAGCCTGGCGCGGTCAGGGTGCGCGCCTTTCGCACTGAGGCCTATGCGATCGCCGACCGTCTGCCCGAGAACGGTTTCATCGACATGAACTTCCGCATCGGCAAGGGCCGCAGTGACGAAGAAAAGAAGCGCACCGGCGAGGCGATTTTCGCCACCGTCTCGGAGCATCTCGCATCGTTGTTCACGACACCGCATTTCGCGCTGTCGCTGGAAATCCGCGAGATCGACGCCGAATTGAACTGGAAGAAGAACGCGATTCACCCGCGTCTGCGTGGCAAGTAACCGTGCGGCGAGTGAGACAGCGGCAAATTACAGGGAAGACCCCATGACGGCACTAGACGACAATATCAAGAAGGCCGAAGCCTATCTCGAGCGCTTCCGGAGCACAGGCGTGCTCAACCAGATCGGCGGCGAGGCCGTGCCGGCCGCCGACGGCTCGACCTTCGAGTCACTGTCGCCTGTCGACCTGAAGCTGATCGCCAAGGTGGCGCGCGGCAAGGCTATCGATGTGGACCGCGCCGCAAAGGCGGCAAAGGCAGCCTTCCGTGACTGGGCGGCAATGGCCGGCGAGACCCGCAAGAAGCTGTTGCACCGCATCGCCGACGCCATCGAAGCGCGGGCCGAGGAAATAGCTTTCGTCGAATGCATGGACACCGGCCAGTCGCTGAAGTTCATGGCCAAGGCGGCGCTGCGCGGCGCCGAGAACTTCCGCTTCTTCGCCGACCGTGCGCCCGAAGCCCGCGACGGCGAGACGATCCGCGCACCGAACCAGGTCAACATGACGACGCGCGTGCCAATCGGCCCGGTTGGCGTGATCACGCCGTGGAACACGCCCTTCATGCTGTCGACATGGAAGATCGCGCCGGCGCTGGCGGCCGGCTGCACCATCGTTCACAAGCCAGCTGAATTTTCGCCGCTGACTGCCCGGCTGCTGGTCGAGATCGCCGAGGAGGCCGGGCTGCCGAAGGGCGTCTGGAACCTCGTCAACGGTTTAGGCGAGGATGCCGGCAAGGCGCTAACCGAACACCCCGATATCAAGGCGATCGGCTTCGTCGGCGAAAGCCGCACCGGCTCGATGATCATGAAGCAAGGCGCTGACACGCTGAAGCGCGTGCATTTCGAACTTGGCGGCAAGAACCCGGTCATCGTCTTTGCCGATGCTGACCTGGAGCGTGCGGCCGACGCTGCCGTCTTCATGATCTATTCGCTGAACGGCGAACGGTGCACCTCATCGTCCCGCCTTCTGGTCGAGGCCTCGATCTATGAAAGCTTCACCGCCAAGGTCGCCGAAAGGGCAAAGCGCATCGTCGTCGGCCACCCGCTCGATCCGAAAACGGTTATCGGGCCCCTCATCCATCCTGTGCATGAAAAGAAGGTTCTCGAATATATCGAGATTGGCCGCTCGGAAGGCGCCACTGTCGCTGCCGGCGGCGGCAAATTCGCAGGTCCAGGCGGCGGTTGTTATGTCAGTCCGACGCTGTTCACCGGCGCCAACAACCGCATGCGCATTGCCCAGGAAGAAATTTTTGGACCAGTGCTGACCGCGATCCCGTTCAAGGACGAAGCCGAGGCGCTGGCGTTGGCCAACGACACACAATACGGCTTGACCGGCTATCTCTGGACCGCCGACGTCACCCGCGCCTTCCGCTTCACCGACGCGCTCGAGGCCGGCATGATCTGGGTGAATTCGGAGAATGTGCGCCATTTGCCGACGCCGTTCGGTGGCGTCAAGAATTCCGGCATCGGCCGCGACGGCGGCGATCACTCCTTCGACTTCTACATGGAAACCAAGAACATTGCGTTCGCCACGGCGCCGCACTCGATCCAGAAACTTGGCGGTTGACGGAGGAAATCAGATGCCCTTGCCCACACCCAACCTCTATCCGGCCTTCAACATCGTGCGGCTCAGCCATATCGAGCTGGCCGTCACCGACCTTGCAAAATCCCGCGCTTTCTATGTCGACACGCTCGGCTTGCAGGTGACCGACGAGACCAGCGACGCCATCTATCTGCGCGCCATGGAGGAACGCGGCCATCATTGCATCGTGCTGCGGAAGGGTGCCAAGCCGGAAGCCCGCGACCTCGGCTTCAAGCTGTTCTCCGAAGAGGATCTCGACAAGGCCGAGCACTTCTTTAAGGGCAAGGGCCTGCCGGTGGAATGGGTCGAGCGCCCCTACCAATCGCGCACCTTCCGTACCCGCGATCCGCACGGCATTCCACTCGAATTCTACGCTCAAATGGAAAGGCTGCCGCCGATCCACCAGAAGTACGCGCTGTACAAGGGCGTCAAGCCGCTGCGCATTGACCACTTCAACTGCTTCTCGCCCAATGTCGATGAATCGGTGGCGTTCTACAACGAGCTCGGCTTCCGCGTCACCGAATACACCGAGGATGAAGCGACCGGAAAGCTGTGGGCCGCCTGGACGCACCGCAAGGGCGGCGTCCACGACATTGCCTTCACCAACGGCATCGGCCCACGCCTGCACCACGTCGCCTTCTGGGTGCCGACGCCGCTCAACATCATCGACCTGCTCGACCTGATGGCGACCACCGGCTGGCTGCCGAACATCGAACGCGGTCCCGGCCGGCACGGCATCTCCAACGCCTTCTTCCTCTACATCCGCGACCCCGACAATCACCGCATCGAGATCTACTGTTCGGACTACCAGACGGTCGATCCCGATCTGGAGCCGATCAAGTGGGACCTGAAGGACCCGCAGCGGCAGACGCTGTGGGGCGCGCCGGCGCCAAAAAGCTGGTTCGAGGAAGGCAGCGTCTTTGCCGGCGTCGAGCCGCGCAGGTCCGACCTGGCGGCATCGCCGATCGTGGCGCCTTGACCGGCAAACAGAATTATTTGCAGCCGTGTGTCATGTGCGCGCCCGGCATGACAAGAATGATCGAGGCGAGAGACGCATGAACGAGAATGATTTTGCCGCGTGGTCCCGCAGGGCGGCGGACTGGGGCGCCGCCTACCGCGCGTCTCTGCGTGACAGGCCGGTGCGTGCAAAAACCGCACCCGGTGACATTACCGCCCAGCTATCGATGCAGCCACCGCAAACCGGTGAGGATATGAATGCCATATTCGCCGATTTCGAGAACATCATCTTGCCTGGTATGACGCATTGGCAGCACCCGCGCTTTTTTGCCTATTTTCCTGCCAACGCGGCACCCGTGTCCGTCATTGCGGAATATCTTGTGACGGCAATGGCGGCCCAATGCATGCTCTGGCAGACCTCGCCCGCGGCAACCGAACTTGAGACCAGGGTCATCGATTGGCTGCGGCAGGCGATAGGGTTGCCAGAGGGATTTTCCGGCGTCATTCAAGATTCCGCCTCCTCGGCCACGCTCTCAGCCGTTCTCGTCATGCGCGAACGCGCCCTTGATTGGAATGGCAACAAGACCGGCCTCAGCGGCAATCCGCAACTGCGTATCTATTCATCCGATCAGGTCCACACCTCCATCGACCGCGCGATCTGGGTCTCCGGCATCGGCGAGAACAATCTTGTGCGAATTCCCGCCGGAGGCACACTCAGAAGCATGGATTGTGACGCGCTGGAGGCGGCAATCATCAATGACAAAGCGTCGGGCTATGTGCCTGCTGGCATCATCGCCTGCACAGGTGGAACCAGTACCGGCGCCTGCGATGACATCGCTAAGGTGGTCGCCGTTGCGGGCAAACATGGGCTTTACGTTCATGTCGACGCGGCTTGGGCCGGATCTGCGATGATTTGCGAGGAGTTCCGCCCCCTATGGGCAGGTGTCGAGGGCGCCGATTCCGTCGTATTCAACCCGCACAAATGGCTGGGCGCACAGTTCGACTGTTCGGCGCATTTCATCCGCAGCCCTGCCGATCTCGTGCGCACACTTGCCATTCAGCCGGAATATCTGAAGACACACGGCCGCGACGGCATCATCAACTATTCGGAATGGACGGTGCCGCTCGGCCGCCGCTTCCGTGCCCTCAAGCTCTGGTTCCTGCTGCGGTTCCATGGGCTGAATGGCCTGAAAACGATGATCCGCAACCATGTGGCATGGTCGGAAAAACTCTGCGAACGCCTGCGCAACGCTGACAATTTTGAGATCGTGACTGATCCGGCGTTCTCGCTTTTCTCATTCAGGCACCTCGGCGCAACGGATCTCGACGCTCACAACATCGCTCTGGTGAACGCCATCAATGATGACGGCCGCATCTATCTGACACAGACACGCGTGAACGGAAGCGTGGCAATCCGCTTCCAGGCCGGTCAGTTTGAGATGACGGAGGCCGACGCCGACATTGCGCACGACGTCATCACCGAAGTTGCCAGCAAAATGCTGACCACCGGTCAGGCTTGAAGGACTGGAAAAATATAATGCAACTGAACCATCCTTCACTGTTTCGCCAAGCTGCGCTTGTCGGCGATAGCTGGACTGAAGCCGATGCGGCGGTGGACACCACCACAGGCAAAACCATCGGCCACATTCGAAGCGGGCGCGGGCTGACCCGCGGGCTGCGATCGAAGCGGTGCGGATCGCCCACATGGGCTGGCGCATCGTGGTGACCAAACAGCCGATTGGTGTCGTCGCCGCCATTGCTTCCTGGAACTTTGAACGCGACGATGTCTGCCTCGGCGGCATCGCCTGAGCAATGCGGAGAGAGATCATGTCACCCGCGAAATTTGTCAGTTTTGTCCGCAACGGCCGCAGTGGATACGGCGTTCTTGTTGGCGATAGAATTATCGATCTTTCCGCACGCCATGCAGCAGAGTGGCCAACGCTGCGCGAAGTAATTGCCGGTGGCGCGCTGCAAAGAATTGCGCAAGAGACCGCGGGTCTGCAGCCAGATTTCCCGCTCTCCGACGTGCGTCTCGATATTCCGGTGCCGTCGCCGGAAAAGATCATCTGCGTCGGGGTGAATTTCCCCGATCGCAACGAGGAATACAAGGACGGGCAAGCAGCACCATCCAACCCCTCGCTCTTCATCCGCTTCCCGCGCTCGTTCACTGGGCATGATGAACCGCTCATCCGCCCGCCTGAAAGCCTGCAGCTAGATTACGAAGGCGAGATCGTACTCATTATCGGAAAGGGTGGAAGGCGGATTGCCGAGGCTCGGGCGCTCGAACATGTCGCAGCCCTCTCGCTTTGCAATGAAGGAACCATCCGCGACTGGGTGCGCCACGCCAAGTTCAATGTTACCCAGGGCAAGAACTTCGACCGCACGGGCTCGATCGGTCCTTGGCTGATCCCGTTCACCGATGAAGCGCAGATTGCCGACATCAAGTTGGAAACGCGCGTCAACGGCGAGATTCGTCAACAGGACCGCACCAGCCGCATGATCTTTTCGTTTCGCAAGATCATCAACTATGTCTCGACCTTCACCACCCTTGTTCCTGGTGACATCATCGTCACCGGCACGCCGACCGGCGCTGGCGCCCGCTTCGAGCCGCCGATCTGGCTGAAGCCCGGCGACGTCATCGAGGTCGAAGCCGACGGCATCGGGCTGCTGCGCAACGGCGTCGTCGACGAAGGGACAGAACAATGACCCCTGAGCAAGTCGAGGACGCCGCCATGCGGCTGTTCGAGGCCGAACGCGACCGCCGGCAAATCAGGCTGCTCAGCCTCGATTTTCCAGGCGCGACGATGGACGACGCCTACCGCGTGCAGGCAGAACTCGTGAAGAAGAAGGTGGCGTCCGGCCTGACCATCAAAGGCTGGAAGATCGGCCTGACCTCCAAGGCGATGCAATCGGCGCTGGCCATCGACATTCCCGATTCCGGCGTGCTGTTCGACGACATGTTTTTCGACGACGGTGGCACCGTCCCTGCCGACCGATTCATCCAGCCGCGCATCGAGGCCGAGATCGCCTTCGTCATGAAGGCGACGCTCTCAGGCCCGGACGTGTCGATCGAGGACGTGCTCGACGCCACCGACTACATCACGCCGGCCTTGGAGATCCTCGACACCCGCATCGAGCGTGTCAACAAGGAGACCGGCAAGATCAGGACTTTCTTCGACACCATCTCCGACAATGCCGCCAATGCCGGCATCGTCGTGGGCGGTCGCGCGGCCGGTCCGCGCGAGGCCGATCTGCGCTGGATCGGCGCCATCGTGTCGCGCAATGGCGAGGTCGAGGAAACCGGCCTTGGCGCCGGTGTGCTCGACCATCCAGCCAAGGGCATCGTCTGGCTGGCCAACCGGCTGCACCAATACGGCATGCAGATCGAGGCCGGACAGGTCGTGCTGTCGGGCTCGTTCGTGCGCCCGGTCGAAGCGCGTCACGGCGACAACATTGCTGCCGATTTCGGCCCATACGAAACAATCCGTATGGCTTTTGCCTGATATATTCGCAACATCCTGCTCCCGATATCGGACGTAACCCGAGTGAACATAGCCAAACATCCGGTCAAACGCTCTCTCGTCTTCTTTCTGGTGCCGGATTTCACCATGCTCGCCTTTTCGACCGCACTGGAGCCGATCCGCATCGCCAACCGGATGCTCGGTTACGAAGCCTACAACTGGCGGCTCGCCAGTATCGATGGGCAGCCCGTGTCCGCTTCGAGCGGCGTATCGTGTACCGTGAACACGTCGTTGGAGGACGAGCGGCGTAAGATGACTGGCCCCGAAAGGCCGTCAATGGTCATCGTCTGCACCGGCATCAACATCGAACGTTATTCGAACAAGTCGGCCTTTGCCTGGTTGCGCGAGGAACATAGTCGCGGCGTTGCGATCGGGGGCCTCTGCACCGGTGCGCATGTGCTGGCGGCGGCCGGGCTGCTCTCGGGCAAACGCTGCGCCATCCATTGGGAAAACCTGCCGGGCTTCGCCGAGGCATTTCCAGAGGCCAATGTTTTTGCCGACCTTTTTGAGGTCGACCACAATATCTATACATGCGCCGGCGGCACGGCCGCTCTCGACATGATGTTGAAGCTGATCGGTGATGATTTCGACGACACTTTGGTCAGGCACATATGTGAGCAGGTGCTGACCGATCGAGTACGCAGCCCGGGCGATCGCCAGAGACTTCCTCTGCGGGCACGGCTCGGCGTTCAGAACTCCAAGGTGCTGACGATCATAGAACTTATGGACGCCAACCCGTCCGAACCCATATCGATCGGTGACATTGCCGACCAAGTCGGGCTTTCGCGACGGCAGATCGAGCGTCTGTTCCACGGCGAAATGGGTCGCTCCCCCGCCCGCTACTATTTGGATATCCGCCTCGAGCGCGCGCGGCATTTGCTGATCCAGACATCCTTGCCCATAGTCGATGTGTCCGTAGCGTGCGGCTTCGTTTCGGCGTCGCATTTTTCCAAATGCTACCGAGAACTCTACGCCCACACGCCGCAGCAGGAGCGCCTGGACAGGAAACACCCCGCCGCAGAATAAACGTCACCCAGTTTTGTGACTTTCACGGCCAGTTAGCCAAGCAGTTTGCACGTTCATGAACGTCGCGCCGCGCAAGCAAAACCACCAAGCCTGGCTGACTCGACACAGGGCTTCGCAGACGATCTTTGGTCGCTCCGCAGCACCCGCGGCAGGGCGCTGATCGGTGTGGGCCGCGTGGATCTACGTGCATGGCGGAATGTTCAACCGGACGCCGCAAGACTCGCAGTGCGCCCCGGCTCGATGAGTTTCGACCTCATACTGTCCAACATTCTCAAACAAACCTCGGCAGCCGGACAATTACGTTGTTATAGATGACTGCGTCGATACCTTCGGTCTAAAGTTTTCCAGAAACAGTGCTTGTAGAAACTCCATAAAAGCTGTGACCTTCTGAGGGCGGAAGCTGGTTGGCAAGTGGACCATTTGAATGCTGATTGACCCGGATGGAAAACCGCAGAGTACCGGAACCAAGGTGCCGGATTTCAAGTCATCCATCAGGAAGATATCGGGACATTGCACCAGGCCAAAACCAGCGCGGGCGAATTGCAGGCACGTGGTCGCGCTGTTTACTGAGAACCGCCCCATTATCGGAACCCGCTGGAGTGTACCCTTGATCTCAAATGGCCAGCTGTTGGGGTCACTGTCATTCGTGTCACGAATACAACTATGACTGGCTAAATCGTCGGGATGGAGAGGCACGCCAAAACGACCGAGATAATTCGGACTCGCAACGACCAGCCGGGATGTCTGTCCAATTTTTCTGGCCACCAAAGCGGAATCCCTTAAATTGCCGATGCGAATTGCCAAGTCAAAACCCCCTGCAGCCAAATCCACCTGACTGTCCGACATGTGCAGGTCCACGGTCAGTGAAGGGTGTTCCGATAAGAACAGCCGGGTCGCGTCGCTCACAAAACTTTCGCCGAAAGATGCGGGCACTGCGACTCTTAACTTGCCGATCAATCGCTCACTGGGGGCCTTCAGCCGGATTTGCACAGCGTCATTGACCTCAAGGATTTTACGGCATCCCTCCAAGTAGATTTCACCCGCCTCAGTCAAAGACAAAGAGCGGGTCGTCCGATGCAAAAGCTTTTCCCCAACCCGGGTTTCGAGAGTCGCCAGATATTTGCTAACCAACTTGTTCGTCAGTCCTAGCCGATCCCCAGCGCCTTTGAACGAGCCGCATTCGACAATTGAGATGAAGGTGCGCATTCCATCAATGAGATCCATGATTATCTCCACGGCAGCGATTGTCATTCGCCATTAGCGCCGTTTTTCGGGTCAAGCAAATATCTTAGATATGTCTGGACGCGTGGTGCCGCCGCGTCGGGAATCCTCGGCATTCTGAGTTGTGGGCACTGGACGTTCGAATCGCCGCTGGGCTCGGCAACTCAGCTTCGACAACGAGGCAACTAACAATCCAAGCTGGAGATGAGACGATGGCAACGAGTGATGCGCCGGTTACGATATCCCGGGTTTCACTAACGGTGAATGACCTCGACCGGATGGCAAGCTATTATCGGTCTGTCCTTGGTCTACAACTCTTGCATAGCGACGGTGAAATTCGCCAGCTCGGGGTGGAAAGTAACATCCTACTCGAGCTCCGTCAGGATCGACACGCAAGGCAGTACCCGTTTGAGGCGGGCTTGTTCCACAATGCGTTCCTTCTTCCAAGCCGCGTCGATCTGGGGCGCTGGCTCCGGCACATTCAAAAGATGGCCGTACCCTTGACCGGAGCCACAGATCACGGGGTCAGCGAGGCCATGTATATGCGGGATCCCGAAGGCAACGGAATTGAGGTCTATGTCGACCGGCCGCGAAAAAGTTGGATCTTTGAAGACGGTGAGGTCCAAATGGGGTCGCAGCCAATCGACTTTGACGCGTTGTCTGAGGCGTCACCAGGCGCCTGGCGGGGCGCCCCTTCCGGGACTGTTATTGGGCATGTGCATCTTCAGGTTGGCAACATGGCAGAGGCGGACAGATTCTTTCGGGATCAACTGGGCCTGACGTGCACCGCAAAGAGGCCTTCAGCTGGATTCTATGCCTGGGGAGGATATCATCATCATTTTGCAGGCAATATCTGGAACAGCGACCGAGCAGGAAAAAGAAGCGCCGACGCAACGGGACTGGCGGAAATTGAACTGGCGGTCGCCGGGGCGTCTACGTCTCTGAAGGGCGGCATGTATACCGACCCCTGGGGGACCCAGATTGTGGCCCCTGCACAAGCACCTGACGATCGGCGTCGGCGAAGAGAACCAGATCAGCGGGCGCAATGACTACAAGCACCATTGCACCTCGCTGTTTGCCGCCCTCATTGGGCGCTCCTGGTGGCCGATCTCGCGGAAACAGCCGCAAAACGTCAGCGAACCGTCCAGGGCCACGGGGGAAGGCACCCTTCAGCGGTTCGAGAAAGTTCACTCTCAGTCAAATCGGATTTCGCTCTGGGACACGACTTCAAGGCTCGTCTGATGCAGGGTCAAGCCTGCAAAAGAAGGATGCCGGGAATGCGCTTTGCGGGAAAGACAGCACTCATTACCGGTGGAGGAACAGGAATCGGGGCAGCTGTCGCGCGGCGGATTTGTTCTGAAGGCGGCAATGTCGCTCTCGTTGGACGTCGCGTCGAGCCGCTTCGCGCCGTTGCGGACGAGATCGGTGCTTATGTATTTTCGGCGGATGCAGCGGACGGTGCGGCAATGAAAGCAGCGGTCGCCGCCATCATCGAGCGTTTTGGATGCATCGATATTTTGGTTGCCAACGCCGGAGGTCACGGCGTCGGGCCGACAATCGCGATGCCAGACGCGACATGGGATCTTTCCGTCAGGCTCAATCTCAATACAGCATTCGTCAGCGCCCGCGAATGCCTGCCGCAACTCATCGAGCGAAAAGGCACGATTGTGGTTGTGGCCTCGATTGCTGGCCTTTTCGCAGGGCCTGATGCCGCAGGTTATGTCACCACCAAGCATGCCTGCATCGGACTGGCGAAATCGCTGGCGCGCGATTACGGCCGCTTCGGCGTGCGCACGAATACCGTCTGCCCCGGTTGGGTGACGACCACCATGGCCGATGAACAGATGCAATTCCTCGTGGAGAGGAAGGGGCTGAACAATATAGAGGAAGCCTACGCTCTGGTGACCAAGGACGTACCGCTTGGGCGGCCTGCGCGTCCCGAAGACGTCGCCAACGCCGTCTGCTTTCTTGCATCGGGCGAAGCTTCGATGATCAACGGCGCTATTCTCACGGTGGACGGCGGTGCGGGCACGGTCGACCTGCCGACACTTGCATTCGCTCAATAAATGCCAAACAGGAGGAACCCTCGGAGTGACCCAACAGAACCCAAAGGACTGGAAAACATATGACCAGTTCGCCTATGGCATCGATGCCAACCGACTGCCCGCAACCAGCGCCCTGTCAGGCTCTTCCCACACAATCACCTTCGATGATGGCCGCAAGCTCGATTTGTCCTTTAGCAATGGCAAGGTGACATGGTCGGACGGCACCAACTCCGCCCAAGACAGCGCCGAAGTCATCGAGGTTGCGGAAAACACGTTCTTCATCGAGATTATTTTCGCAGCGCGCCCGAAAGAAGCCGAGACAATTATCCTCAACACGGCAAAAGGCCGTGCCCTTTCAATCTATTCGATCGTGCGCGACAAGGAACTGTCCGTCGGTGAACCGCAGGTCGCGCAGATATTCCGCGCCGGCACGACGGGCGCTGCCGCAAAAGACATCTCCGCGCCTGCCGAAAGCCGCGACCTGATCGGGCTGCGGGCTCACTTCACCTACAGTCCCAACCATGTCTACGAGCACACATATCTGTCGTCGCAGCGCTATGCCTGGCAGTGCCTAGTCGGTGTCCAGCGCGGACACGGCGACGTGGACCTGACCACCACCTACAAATTCGACGATGATCAGTACGTCTTCACCTTCCGCGAATTCAAGATCGCGGTCGCGTCTACCTTCTTCTATAATTTCAAGGATCTGCGCTCGACCGGCAAATTCCTCGGTATCACCGGCGACGGCCACATCCAGAACAGCCCGGCCGGCGCCTTCATCCGCAAGGCATCCAAGACCTATTACCTGCCCGGCCAGGAGCCGGTGTGAAAACACGGGGACGCGATGATGAAGACAGCCTACGAACTGGTGAAAGCACATTACGAAGCAAACGACCGGCATGACATAGCCGGCATGATTGCCGATATCGCCGACGACTGCCGCTGGACTGAGATGGAAGGCTTTCCCTGCGCAGGCACCTATATCGGCGGGCCGGCCGTGGTCGAAAATGTCTTCAAGGCGTTAGGGAGCACCTTCGACGACTATACCTTCACTCTTGAGCGGCTACTGGATGCCGACGGCTCGGCGATCGGCCTCGGCACCTATACCGGCACCCACAAGAAAACAGGAAAATCCTTCAGCGCCCGCGTGGCTCATGTGTGGGGTGCATCGGGCGGCAAGATCCGCAGTTTCGAGCAATTTACCGACACATTGCGTGTCGCCCAGTCCATGGTGTAGCGAGATCGCCGCCCGGGTCATGCCTGGCGGCGGCAATCGCTTGGCGTCATGCCATGGCGGTGTCGAAATGCCCGAGAAAAATGCGAGGTGGACGAGAAGCCAAGCGAAAAGGCGACGTCGGTAATCGAGCGTGCCCTCTGGTCTTGCCTTTGCAGACAGGCGCGGGCGTGCTCAAGACGCAAACCCCAGACATAGTCCGAAGGCGTGGTGCCGTGTTGATCGAAAGCGCGATAAACGTAACGCTGCGAGCAGCCCATTCGCCGGGCGATCAGCTCAACCGAGAGGTCCGGACAAGAGAGATTGTGAGCGATGAACGCCTTAACGCGCTCCAGAAGAAGGTCGAGTGGCGGTCGCGGCATTTGAGGCAATGGGTCAGGTCTCCCATCGATGAGACCGCGAACCAGCTCGATCATCGCCGAGCCAATACCGGCGCGGGCTGAAGCACCGACAGTGTCCGCTTGTGCCATCGTTGAGCGCATCATTGCGAGCAAGATCGGCACGAGGCCGTTCTCCTCGGGAAGTATCGGACTCTTGAGCCGATGCAGCACCGCTTGCGGAAAGCGGCCACGGGGCAGCTGCAACATCAAGAGGCGTACCGGTGTTTTGTTGACGAGCCGGTAAGGGCGGGTGGGATCATAGATAATTGGAGCATTGTTGCGAAAGACACTTAGTGATCCGCCCTGCTCAAGCACGGACTGGCCGGTAGACTGGATGATGAGCTTCACGGCATCGGGATCGAAGGAGCGGGCGGCAACGCGCTCTCCATGGACGGTGTGAATTCCAGCCTGCAACTGCGACAGCCTGCAATCACCCAATGGCAGCGAGGCCAACCTGCGGCCGGTCTTGTGTTCGCCGGGAAATTCCAGCCGAACATTCCCGAACAATTGAGCAGCGGCGCTGGCAAATTCACAGCCCGTCGCAATTCTGGTCGCGCGGTATGGTACATGGTCGATGCGGGTCACCGGGACGGGTGGTGGCATGCTGTCTGCAATTTCCATGACGGACCTCCTGCCCAGGCGCGGCTCGCGCCCATTCGGGCTAACCGGTTTTGTCTTCAAACTCCTACTGTGCCAGATAGGCGCCGTGCAGAATGTCGGGCTGTTCACGCAAGGTCGCCGAGGGCCCATCATAGACGAGACGCCCACGTTCAAGCACCATGGCGTGCGTTGCAAGCCCCAGCGCCAGATGGGCGAACTGCTCGATCAGCAGCACGCCGATACCCTGCGCCGCAGCAAGCGTCAGCGCCTCCGCCAATCGCCGGACGACCCCTGGCGCCAAGCCGAGGGACAGTTCGTCAACGATCATGAAATCGGGACGGGCGATGAAGGCCTGCCCCATCGCCACCATCTGCTTTTGGCCACCCGACAGGTCGGACGCCGATTGACGCCGCCGCTCGGCAAGTTCGGGAAAGATCGCATAGACGCGCTCGAGCCCGGAACGTCGGCCCTGGGTGGTACGATCAAGAGCGGCAACCAAAAGGTTATCCTCTACGCTGAGCGCGCCAAGCACCCTATGCCCTTCCGGAACCAGCGCCACGCCGTGGCGGCGGATATGGTCCGGCGAAAGACCGTTCAGCGACACCTCTCCGAGGCGGATCGTTCCGCTTTCAAGCGGAAGCGCGCCGGCAAGCGTCATGACCGTCGTGGATTTGCCTGCGCCATTGGCGCCCAGCAACGTGCTGATTGTGCCGGGACGCACGGTAAATCCGATGCCGTGCAGGACGCGCTTGCCACCGCGATTGACGACAAGATCGGAAATGGTGATCGAGCGCACAGCCATTTCAGAACTCTCCCAGATAAGCGCGACGAACATCCGGGCTGGCCAGAACATCATCGGTGGGACCCAGTGCCAGCATCCGGCCATAGTCCAGCACCAGCGTTTCGGTACACATGGCACGGATCAATTCCACGTCATGGTCGATGACCAGAACCTGCGCGCCGTATTCAGCGGGAATGCGCAGGATCAACTCCCGCAATACACCGCTTTCCTCATTGCTGAGGCCGGCCGCGGGCTCATCCAGCAGGATCAGCTTCGGCGCGCCAACGACGCATTTGCCGAGTTCCACCAGCCGGCGCTGGAACAGGTTGAGAGAACCGCCTAGTCTGGCGCCGACGGAACCCAGCCTGACAAACTCCAGCGCCGCCGAGACCGCATGGAGCCTAGCCCTCGCTGGCAAGACATGATCGGCAATGGCGGCGAGGTTTCCGGCAACAGTCAGATCCTCGACAACTTGCTCCGTCTGGAACGAACGGCGAAGGCCGGCACGAACCCGCTGCAGCGGCGAAAGCTCGAGCAATGCCTGCCCGTTCAACGTCACCTTGCCTTCGATCGGCCGCAGGAAACCGGACAGTACGTTCAGCAGCGTCGTCTTGCCGGCTCCGTTGGGGCCAATGAGGCCGGACACGGGCGCTGCGAGTTGCGCCGTCAAGCGATCGATTGGTCGCACACCGCCGAATTGAACGACCAGATTCTCGATTGCGATCATGCCGCACCGTCCTTGCCCTTACGGGCGCGCAAACGGTCTATGAGTCCGGCGATCTGTCCGGCGATGCCTGCGGGCGCCGTTGCCAGCGCCTGGAACAGCGCCGCGCCAAAAATACCGATGGTGACGTAGCCGTCGATTCCCAGATCGGTGAGGAGGGCAGGAATGGCTCGCAGGAGAAGACCCGCGATGAGCGCGCCGTACCAATTATAGACCCCGCCGACGACGGCGAGCGCGAAGAGATTGAGGCTTTCGAAGGCGGTGAAGGCACGTCCATCGAGTTGTCCGACATTACCGGCCAGAAGTGCGCCGGCAATGCCTGCAAGAAAGCCGCTGAGCGCGAAAGCCCATGCCTTGTAAATGAGCACCGGCACTCCGGCTGATATCGCCACCGTCTCGCCCTTGCGGATCAGCGCCCAGGCACGGCCGGGTCGGGTTAACTTGTGCCATTGGACAACCACCAACCCCATCGCGGCTATGCAACTGACATAGAGAAAATACGGCACGGCCTCAGCTGCCATAGCCGGGCGAGACAACATGGCTCGGCCCGCGCCATCGGCACGACCAAGAAATCCGCTACCGCCATCAGGAAAACCCCAGGCACTGATGATGATCTGGAAAGCGCCTGCGACCATCAAAGTGACCAGAGCGAGGTAAAGCCCGCGCAGTCGCAAAGCCGGCAAACCGAATGCAAGACCGATCACCGAAGCGGCGATGCCGCCAGCAAGCGCACTCACTTCGAAAGGCGTATGAAGGCCATGGCCGACGCGAAGGGTAACCCAGCCACCAACGCCCACCAGTGCAAATTGGCAGAGCGAAACGAGGCCCAACTGACCATAGAGAATGGCAAGCCCGGCAACCGATAGAGAAAGAGCTACCGCAGAGGTGGCCGCCGATAGCCAGAAGGAATTGGCGGACCATGCGATGGCGGCAGAAAAGACTGCCATGGTCACTGGAATGGCGAGGAGGTCGCGGCGCGCGAAACGCGCGGCACCGGTTCCCGAAAAAGTTTGAGCCACCGGATTTGCCATGATCATCGGTCCTTCAAGCCGGCCTGCGCCGTACTTCCCAAGATTGTCACGGCGATCAAGGCGATGATGAAGGGCGCGGCGGCACGATAGGGAGAGATGGTGGCGAGCGGCGTCAGAACGGCTTCGACAATACCGATTGAAAGCCCTCCCAAGGCGGTAATCCACAAGGAACGCAACTGCCCCAGAATCGCCGCCGCAATTGCCGGAATAACGAGAAAGGTGAGAAAGGTGCCTTGCAGGCGGACCAGATCGCCGAGCAGCAGGCCGGCCAGGCCGGCGAAGACACCGGTGATCAACCAGGCCGCGGTTTCCGTATGCCGGATGCGGACACCCAAAATTGAACTTAGATCCCTGTCATTGGCAAGCGCGCGCATATCGAGGCCAAGCCGTGTCCGGGTCAGAAGCAGGGTGATTGCGCCGACCATCGAGACGGCCAGCACCAATGCAAGAATGCGCGTAAATGTGAGGCGGACACCGAACAGCGTCATAAACATCTGGTCGGTGGGAAATTGCAGCCTGCGCGGAAGTTCGCCCCAGATGACGCCCATGGCGGCAATCAGCACGAGTGCCAGTGCCAGCGTACCGACTGCCCGTACGACCGTGTCCCGGTGGGACAACAGGGGAGCAAGGAAGCTGCCATAAAGGAAGCTGACGAGCGTCGAGACTGCTACCGCGGCGAGGATCGCCGCAGCCAACGGAAGCCGCCATTCCAGCAACTGCCAGGCGACATGGGCGCCCAGCGCACCAACCGCGCCAAAAGCGAAATTGAGTACTCCTGTCGCCCGGAAAAGAACAACGAGACCGACGCCGGACAGGGCGTAGACAGCCCCTATTCCGAGACCTGATACGAGAAATGGCAAGAAGGTCATGAGCGGAATCCGATGTCGAGGCCGCAAGAAACGGCGGGCAGTCCTATCCCGTGGGCCAAACCACGGGATAGTGCGTGACGCCTTGATTTACGGTGCGAGCCCGGTGCTCTTTTCATAGGCCCGGATGTCGGCCAACTCCGGATCGGGCGATGGCGAGCAACCGGAAATCACCTTCCACTTGCCGGCTTCGCTGACCGCCATGCGCGTCGTCGAATTGGCATTATGGCGCGGCTGACCCTCCCCGAAATACCAGGGGGTGCAGAAGATATCGCTGGTAAAGTTCTTGACCTTGCGGACAGCAGCACTGGTGCTTTCGCGCGTGATGTCCTTCGGATCCAGCGACATCAAGGCCTGCTCGGCGATACGGGCCGCAAGATATCCGGCCTGAGCAAACGTATCGCGCGGGTCGGAAGGCTGACCATACGCGTCCATGACGGCAAGCCAGTTCTGGTTGTCCGGCGTCGCGGCCTCGAGATCGTTGAACTCCATGTTCACATAGAAGTTTCCGTCCCAGCCAGCACCGATCGTCGCGGGCACCGACAGGTCATAAGCCGACGCGGCACTGAGGAACTTGATGGTCTGGTTGAGGCCCTGCTCTTCGGCCGCCGTCAGCAGCGGAATGGTGACGCCCTTGGGTAGGCCAAGAATAATGACATCGGGCTTCGAAGCCGCCGCCTGCAGGATCGTCGATGTCGAGTCGGCAGTCCCGGGATCCATCAGGATCGTTTCGGCCGTAAAGCCTTTCTCCTTGGCCAGCGACGCAATGCCGTCGCAGGACCACGTACCGACGTTCGGGATGTTCGGGCCGATGCAGACGACCGACTTCGCCTTGAGCTGGTCCAATGCATAACCCATGGCGCCCAGCATGGAGACGCGTGGTCCCGCATTCGCGGCCGCGTAGTTCTCGGCAAAGAAGCATTCGCGAGGAACGCCAACGCCGGCGACGACGACAATACCGGACTTTTTGTAGAACTCGGCGTTTGCGCCACATTCGACAAAGCTCGAATTGCCGACCATCAGCACCGCCTTCTCGTCGTTGACGAGCTTGGCGGCAAGCTGAGAAGCGATTTCGGGATTCCACTGATCGTCCTCAACCAGGTATTTGACCGGCCGCCCGTGAATGCCGCCCTTGGCGTTGAGGCAGTCGAAATAGGCCTTTGCCGCCTTGGTCGAGTTCGAGAAGTCGTCCGGCCCGGTCTTCCCGGTAATCGCGCCGATGACGATTGGTTCGCCAGTGGCAGCCTCCGCGCCATTGGCGCCGCAGGACGCCGCGGCATTGGCGCCGAATGTGGATATCAGAAATAGGGTCAGCCCTGCGGCCAGACCTGCAAGAGTATGTCTCATGGTTCCTCCTCCTGTGTTGATGAAAGTCACACCGGCAGACTTTGAGCAGCCTCCTCCGCCACCCGTAGCTACCGTCAGCCCGATATTTGCCGCCCCGTCATGAAAGCGGCGGCCTTGGCCGCGATCATCATCACAGGGGCATTGGTATTGCCCGAGACAAGCGTCGGCATCACCGACGCGTCACACACCCGCAATCCTTCCACCCCGTGAACCTTGAGATCCGGCCCGACCACGCTCATCCTGTCGTCTGTCCGCCCCATCTTGGCGGTACCGGCTGGATGAAACACGGTCTTGGTTGTCTGACGGATATAGTCCCGAAGCGCCTGCGGATCGCTTTCCACACCAGGCTTCGGCAGTACCCGGCGCTTGACCAGCCTGGCCAGCGCCGGCGCTTCCAGGATGCGGATCGCGATCTCCACGCCACGCACCAACGTTTCGAGATCGGCGGGATCCGACAGCAGATTGGCGTTGAACAGGGCCGTATCCTGTGGTTCGGCCGACCGCAGCCGGACGGTTCCGCGCGACCGCGGTCGCAGATAACAGGGACCGATGCTCAGTCCGTGACCCGGCTCCGGTTCGCGATCGACGAACCCGACCATTGCCGGCAGGACGTGAAACTGCACATCCGGCTGGCCGGTGCCGGCCGTATCCACAAACCCGCCGCTCTCGACCACGTTCGACGAAAGCAGGCCGCGATGAGTGGTGAGGTAGCGCAGCATGTGCAGGGCCGCGCGCCAGCCATTGTCATGGCCGAGCATCGAAATCGGCGCATAGGTTTCACCCTGGACGGGCACCTCGAGATGATCCTGATAATTGGCCCCGGTACCCGGCAGATCGGCGATCACGCCAATGCCGTGTTGACCAAGATGTGCCGCATCGCCGATGCCCGACAGCTGCAGGATCTTTGGGGTTGCGAGCGCTCCCGCAGTCAGCGCAACTTCCCTGGAGGCGAGGAAACGGGTACCGTCGAGGAGCTCGACGCCGGTGGCGCGTTTGCTTTCGAACAGGATACGGGCCACGCGCCGCTCGGTCAGCACCGTCACATTTGGCCGCTTTTCCGCTTCGCGCAGAAAGGCCTGCGCCGAACTCCAGCGACGGCCGTTGTGCGTCGTGGTCTGATAGAAGCCGACACCTTCCTGTTCGGGACCGTTGAAATCCGGGTTGAAAGGTATGCCAGCTTCAGTAGCAGCCTGAACGAAGGCCTCGCTCAGCGGATGACGATACCGTGAATTGGACACATGCAGCGTGCCCGCCCGGCCATGGAATGGGCCGCCCATCGTCTCGTTGTTCTCAAGCGAACGAAAGGCGGGAAGCACGTCATCGTAAGACCAGCCGGTGCAGCCCGTTTGTGCCCAGGTGTCGTAATCGTTGCGATGGCCGCGGATATAAATCATCGCATTGACCGAACTGCCGCCGCCCAGCACGTTGCCCTGCGGCACGATGCTTGGCCGGCCGTTGAGCCCACTGTCCGGCTCGGATGCATAGGGATGGACGGCTTCGCCTTTGCCCAGCACCTTGAAGAAGGTCGCTGGAATGTGAATCCACGGGTCGCTGTCCCGCTTCCCGGATTCTATCAGCAAAACAGTATTCTTCGGATTTTTCGACAGCCTGTTTGCCAGCACGCAGCCTGACGATCCACCACCGACAATGATGTAATCATATGGTGTCATGGCTCAGCTCAGCATGGTTTGGATGGTGGTGAATTCCTTCAGCCCATCGACGCCGAACTCGACGCCGATGCCTGACTGCTTGACGCCGCCGAAAGGTGCATTTGGCTGGATGGCGCCGTGATTGTTGATCCAGACGGAACCGCATTCCAGCTGGCGCGCATAGTGGCGCGCCTTCTGAGGATCGGCTGACCAGACGGAACCGCCAAGCCCGGCGGGATTGGCATTGGCGCGAGCAATTACCTCATCGATATCGCTGTAACGGATAATCGGAAGCGCCGGGCCGAACTGCTCCTCATCCACCAGGCGAACACCGTCGGTCACATCGGCGACGAGCGTAACCGGGTAGAAGTAACCGGGACGGTCCAGCGGGGCGCCGCCGGTCAGGATGCGGCCACCGTTGGCGCGCGCATCATTGATCAGTTCGCGCACCTTGTTAAACTGCGCTTCGTTTTGAATCGGACCCAGCGCACTGGTTTCATCAAGGCCGTCGCCTACGATAATTCTCGCCGCGTATTCGCTAAGCGCCTCGCATACCGCCTCGTAGATACTGTCATGGACATAGAGACGTTTCAGGGCCGCGCAGGTCTGGCCATTGTTGATGAAGGCGCCCCAGAACAAGCCTTCGGCGATCTGCGCCGGATCAGCGTCTGGAAGGACGATGCCGGCATCGTTGCCGCCAAGTTCCAGCGTCAGCCGCTTGAGCGTCGCCACCGCCGACGCCATGACCTTTTTTCCGGTCTCGGTCGATCCCGTGAAGGTCATCTTGCCGACGCCTAAGTGCGCGGAAAGAGCGGCGCCGATGCTATTCTCGCCAGTGACGACGTTGACGACGCCTGCGGCTAACACCTCATTGATGATTTCGACCAGCCGGATCGTCGACAGCGGCGTCAAGGGTGAAGGCTTGATGACGACCGTATTTCCGGTACGAACTGCTGGAATGATATGCCAGCAGGCAATCATCACCGGCCAGTTCCAGGGCGTGATGGCGCCAACGACACCGATTGGCTTGCGATGTATCTCGACACGACCTTGGTCGTTGTCCTGCAGCACTTCGATGGGCAGGCTGAGTTCGGCGGTATGGCGGGTCCAGGCGATCGCCCCTCCAATTTCGAAACGCGAGCCGAGGCCACCCAGTGGTTTTCCCTGCTCCAGCGTCAGAAGGCGGGCAAGCTCTTCACTGTGGGCTGCAATCTTTTCCGCGATGGCGCGGCATCCAGCCTGCCGTTCTTCTTCCGAACTCCGGCTCCATCCCTTGAAGGCCGCTGACGCCGCGGCCACGGCACGGTCAAGATCCGCCGGCGTTGCCAGCGGCATTTCCCCCACGACAGCGCCGGTTGATGGATTGCGTATGTCGGCATACGCGGCAGTATCGACGCGCGCTCCATCGATGATCAGGCTATACTGCTTCACAATAGGCTCCTCCCGTAGCTATGGGAGGACTATGCCGCAGGGGAAAAACACCGTCTTGGGCTGGAACGCGCTACGACTTGACCTGAAACGCGACGCGGAGCGCCCATAAGGCTTTAATGCCCGGGTGCCGATACGGGCCTCAGCAGATCCCTCGGCGCGCAGTCGAACAGTTCCTTGAAGCTGCGATTGAAATAGGAGATATCGTTGAAACCGGCAGAATATGCCACTTCGGCGATGGTCTTCGCACCCTTCTGATCCTTGGTCTGCTCTATCTTTTCGCGCACGAAACGCAAACGTTTGTCACGGATGACCGTCGTGCAGGTCATGCCCAGTCCCTGAAAATCCTCCTGCAGCGTGCGGATCGAAACGCCGATGCGCGTCGCCAGCCATTTGGCGCACAGATCACTTTCTGTCAGGTGCCTGTCGATCAGGATATCGACCATCTGAAGCCGCCGTGCGGTGCTGTCGTTGAGTGCCGACATCGTATCGCCGCTCGAAACGAAGGCCTGACGTGTCGCGCTGAACATCAGGTGCCGCAGATTGGATGAGGTGGCGTCTGATTGGGCCGTGGACATGATCTTGGCGACAAGCGCACGCAGCATCATCGCCATCGGATCAAAGGCTTCCAGCTTGCGGGCGATATCAAAATCGACGTCGCTTGCGGAATACATGATCTGGCGAGGCAGATGCAGCGACAGATGATTGCTGAACTGCCCGCCGAAATAAAAGGTCGTGGGCCGGGTCGAATCCACCAGGATGCAATCGCCGACGTCCAGGACCGCCTGCTGCCCAACATGCTCTACACCACACGAGCCCTCTAGCTGCATGATGAGGAAGAGGTGCTCGTTGGCATCCTTGCGGATATCGTCCCAATCGCGATGAACGCGATCAAGATCGTTGGAGACATGGGCAAATTCCATACCGCAGACATCGACCCGGCGGGCCGCGCCGGTTACGACGCCGTTGTGTTCCATAGCCCTCGGATTGAAACTGCCGCAAATCGAGCGCAGGTCATTTGTCCATTGATCGTAGGGCACGGGGGTCCAGGCTCTTTGCATCAGGTCTTGATTCTTCAGTAGCTCCAACTCTGCCTCCCAACAGCGTTAGCCCAATACACGTCCAACGCCACCATCTCGTCCGTGCGGCGGCCCTGTCGGTGTGGCAGTCGGCAACCAAGGTGTCGCAACCCGAAAGCCTTGTCAATGATTAACACGTTAAATAGTCTCGGGCCTTTCTGTTCTTCGTACTGTGCTGCGTCATCTCCGGCGATCTTTCCAAGGTTTCGTCATCCTGGAGCGGCAAGCCGCCGACAGCCAATATCGAAAGCTTCGATCAAGCCGACCTCCTCGGAAGGAGGATTGAATTTGCTTGACAAGGCACGATATATTTAACATGTAAATTATATTACCACCTGGACGTTGTCAAAGCGGCTGCCGGCCCCGGAGCCTTCAAGCACATGAGGATTCCATCAATGGACCTTCGCGACCCCTCTTTGCTTCGCCAGGCCGCTCTCGTTGGAGGGAACTGGATCGAAGCTGATCCCATCCATGCCGTTGCCGTAACGAATCCAGCGACAGGCGAGCTAGTCGGCTACGTTCCAAAGCTCGGCGCTGCCGAAACGCGCATCGCCATTGAGGCGGCTCGCATTGCGCAGAAGGGGTCGGAACAAGAACTGCTCAAAATCGTACGCTAAGGTCGAACGGATCATGAACATCATGCGGCACGCTTTAACCCCACGGGAAGGCGCAGTGTCCTAAAGCCCTCCGGCAGATGCTGCTCGCTGTCCCAAGTGTAGATGCCGGTCAGGTTAATGTGTTCCCAGCTGAGTGGCGAGATGTGCTTCAGCAGCATCTCGGGAATGTTTCTGCCCGCCATTTTCAAGTGTGTGACAGCCCGATCAAGATAGACCGTATTCCAATGCACGATCGCGCTGACAACGAGATTGAGGCCAGATGCCCGGAAGGCCTGACTTTCGAACGACCGATCGCGGATTTCGCCTCGCTCATGGAAAAACACCGCGCGTTTGAGCTTGTGCGCGGCCTCACCTTTGTTGAGTCCGGCTTGGCAGCGCCGGCGCAATGCCGGGCTCGAGTACCATTCGATCATGAAGAGAGACCGCTCAATACGACCCAGTTCCCGCAGCGCCCTGGCGAGCTGACCTTCCTTTGGCGATGCCGAGAGCTTCTTCAGGATGGTCGACGGCACGACGGATCGCGTCGTGATCGACGCCGCGAGATGAAGAAGATCGTCCCAGTGGTCGAGAATGAGCGTGGTGTTGATCGGCGCCCCGATGTGGTTCGACAGTGCCGGATATGCATCGCCTTTCTCGAACGTGTGGAACTTTCGATCCTTGAGGTTGCGCCGCGGTGCGAACCGCTTGCCGATCAAGGTGAACAATCCGAAGACGTGATCGCTGGCGCCGCCGGTGTCGGTGAAGTGCTCCTGTATTTCGAGAATTGTGTCCTGATCGAATAGTCCGTCGAGAACATAGGCAGCCTATGGCTTGCGAAAACAGCCGAGCCATAAGCTTGATAAACATCGACACAGCATCGTCGGTGAGCTTCTGGCCGAGCTTGATGACCTGTGCCACGATCAAAGCGTGCCGGCGACTCGCATTGAAGTCGTTGGCCAGCCATGCCGGCGTGGCGTTGCCCTCACGGATCATCTGCTCCCACCGTCCCGATGATGTGCGCGCCTGCAATTTCGGATCGATCTCCAACGTCCGCAGGAATGCAATCCGTTCGGTCAGTCCGACTAGGTTGGATGCACCCGGCGCTTCTGGCGCCGATCGCAGCCAATGAAAGCGCGTCTGGCCGATGGCCGGGTCAACCTCCAATAGCTTATCCAATGATTGAAGCGTATCGACCGAAATTTCTTCGAGGAGCGCTCTCTCTGCCCGCCGACGAGCAATTGAGCGGCCCGCGAGCCCTATTCGCTCGATCGTCTCGGTCACCGGAAGCAGGGAACCGCGTTCCCGAAAAGACGCGGCGATGGCTTTCGCAATCCCGAGGCTGTCGTCGGATATTGTTGCCGCTTGAATCGCAGCCAGTAGCGCCGCTCGACGGTCCTCCCCCCGTTGCGCTCTTCGTATCCAGATACATCATCAAGCGCGCGGCGTGGTCGCGACGGGTTTCTTCACGGCGCGCATAGAGCGCGAACGTTCCGAGGTCGGCGCCGACCTGATCGGCAACATACTTTAGCATTGCGCGAGGCGGAGTCTCTCCAGCGGCGAGCACTCTACCTGGGTGGCGCATCAGACAAAGCTGAACAGCAAAGCCGAGCTGATTGTGTTCTCGCCTCCGAAGGCCAATCTCAAGCCTGTCAGCCGACGACAGCGAATAGTGTCGGATGAGGCTGTCCTCATCGGTCGGTACACTGAAAAGTCTATGCCGATCTTGATCTTTGAGAAGCTTCCGTCTGCGCGTCGCCCGACTCCATCACAATACTCGATGGAACGATGACAAACTGGGCGGCACATACGTCAGCCTTGGCTACGGCTATCCACAGAGATCAAGTGCAAGGCGACCGATATCGCACTCGGGTTCTCGATCCGTTCGCCGTTAGCGTACGATTTTGAGCAGTTCTTGTTCCGACCCCGTCTATGGGCTGAAACGCCGGCAGCGAGGTTCTCGACGGTATTCAGGTCCACATCAGCATCGTTGATCGCGACGAGATTTCCTTAGTCCTGCCGAGAAACGAGTCGCAGCCGTTCTGTCTCCTGATCCAACGTTAAGCCATGCGGACGCGCCTCGAGATGTTGGTTTTCCACCGGCGGCAGTTTTGACTTGAATAGTGGAAGCCCTTGGCGGCTCGACATTGAATTGACCCCCGCTGATCGGGCCACCCAGGGTCGGCGCCGATCAGCCTCACGGGGCTCCACCAAAACGCAAATGGAACTTCCTCGGCTGAGTCGAAAAGGCACAAAAACAAGCTTGACAAACTTGTAACTATTTGCAAATTGTCGTCCGGACGGACCTAAGCACCAAGCGCTGGCTATCGATCATGCATCTACCCGGATGCCCGCCTCAAAAAGGCGAGCGGGAGGAGCCGGAGGCTATCATTGTGAATTCAACTACGCCCATTCGAAAACGCGAGCGCCGTCGACAGGCGGTCGAGGCCTATCTGTTTTTGCTTCCGTGGTTTGGTGGCGTGCTGATTTTTACTGCGGGGCCGTTGCTCGCGTCGTTATATCTATCATTCACCAACTTTGACCTCTTGCAGCCCCCTGCTTGGATTGGACTCGAGAACTACGCCGAACTTTTCACAAGCGATCCGCGGTACCTCGGAGCTCTCCGAGTGACTTTTACCTACGTGTTGATCGGCGTCCCTCTCAATCTCGTATTCGCATTGCTGATCGCGGTTCTAATGAACCAAAAGGTCGCGGCGCTCGGGTTGTTTCGCTCGATCTACTATCTCCCCTCCCTCCTAGGCGGGAGCGTCGCCGTAGCGGTCATGTGGCGCCAACTCTTCGGCCGCGAAGGCGCGATCAATGACTTGGTTTCGTTGGTAGGAATAGAGCCTGCAAACTGGATTTCGGATCCAAGATACGCGCTATATACGCTCATTCTCCTGCACGTGTGGCAGTTCGGTTCGGCCATGGTGATCTTCCTTGCTGGCCTTCAGCAAGTACCAAGGGAGCTGTATGAAGCTGCAGAGGTCGACGGTGCAGGTCCCTTGCAGAAATTCAGGAACGTGACGTTTCCTCTTCTGACACCTGTCATCTTCTTCAACCTGGTCCTTGGAATTATAAATTCCTTCCAAGCGTTCACCTCGGCTTACATCGTGAGTGGAGGAAGTGGGGGACCGGCGGACTCCACCCTCTTCTACACGCTGTATCTCTATCAGGAAGGTTTCATGAATTTCCGAATGGGGTACGCGTCGGCGATGGGTTGGATATTGCTGCTGATCATTGGTGCATTCACAGCCTTGAACTTCGTCGCATCCAGCCGTTGGGTCTTCTATGGAGACAAAGATTAATGGCTATCGTTGATGAAACGGTGCGCACCTCGGAACACCCGCTACGGCCGGTGCGATTTAGAACCTCACGCCTGGTAACCTACGCGATTTTGGTCGCTGGCGCCACGCTCATGATCTATCCGTTGTTGTGGATGGTTCTGGGGTCGTTCCGTTCAGACCAAGAGATTTTCTCGAGATCCCTCGCCTTACCCACCACGATAAATTTCTCGAACTTTGTCGACGGTTGGACTGCTACGAGCCCTTCTTTCACCCGTTACTTCCTCAACTCATTCATAATTTGCCTTGGATCTGTGATCGGGAATGTCGTGGCTTGTTCGCTCACGGCATTTGCTTTTGCTCGTCTTGAGTTTCCGATGAAGCGGGCACTCTTCGGCATTATGCTATTGACGTTGATGCTGCCGTCTCACGTGTTGCTCATACCGCAGTACGTCTTGTTCGTGAATCTAGATTGGGTGAACACATATCTGCCTCTGATCGTTCCGAAATTTCTGGCGACGGACGCTTTCTTCATTTTCCTTATGGTTCAGTTCATTCGAAAAATTCCCAAGGAATTGGATGAAGCCGCGAGGGTCGACGGCTGCAGCACCTTCAGAATTTTCGCAAGCATCATCTTTCCGCTGATGCAGCCGGCGATCATCACTACGACCATTTTCACATTCATTTGGACGTACAACGACTTCTTCTCGCAGCTAATCTATCTGACATCACCCGAGATTCTCACTGTCCCCGTAGGTCTGCGTTCGTTGGTCGACTCGTCCGGTGGTTCCTACGGCCAACTGCTCGCGATGTCGGTACTTAGCATGATCCCGGTGTTTGCGGTTTTCCTCTTCTTCCAGCGTCGTCTGGTTGAGGGCATCAGCACGTCCGGTCTGAAGGGTTAGGTTCGGCGCCGCCACAAATCCACACCTGGGAAGTATTCCGAAAAGGAAGGAGGAATTTCCATGAACTCTAAAACTAATTCTCTCTTGATGCCCCTGAACCGACGCCGGTTTCTCGCTGCCGGCGGCGGAGGAATGGCCTTGGCTGCGATGGGCCCGCTATACTCTTTCGCAGCCGAGACCGTTCGATTTGGCATCTTCGGCAATGCTGAAAAACTTGCGATCCGAGGCAAAGCCATCGCACGCTATGCGGAGCTCAATCCGCAGGTAAAGGTTGTCTACGAAGGCGTCCCCAGCGATAGCTGGCCTGATAAGATCGCTGCCATGGTCGCGGGCGGCAACGCGCCGGACGTGATTACCATGGGATATGATGACTTTGGTCAGTACGCAAGACGAGGCGCCATTGAACCCTTGCAAGGGTATACCCCTCACCTTCTGCGGACAAATCTATTTGATGAGCCGGTTCTGCAGCTCGGCTACAGGGAAGGCAAGCTCTTTGGTATACCGATCGCCGTCAGCATTCAGGCCCTTTGCTACAACAAGACAGCACTCGATCGGCTCAAGATGGGACCGCCGCCGGAAAAGTTTACCTATCCAGAATTTGCTAAGTTTTGCGCCGAGATTCATAAGACTGACAAGAAGATCTACGGGAGCCACGACATGGCTTCGCGGATCGAAGACTTCCAGATGTATCTTGTTGCTCAAGGGCACCAGATCTACAATGGTGAGCAACTGGCGGTCACAGCCGATGATGTAGCTGCTTGGCTCGAGATCTGGGATCAAATGCGCAAAACCGGCGCAGCAGTTCCCGCAGACCTGCAAGCCCAGTTTTCGGGTACCGAATGGCCAAACGCTCCCCTTGTTCGTGGTACCGCTGTGTTTGCGCGTATCACATCACAAGACCTGGCAGGCGGGTTCCAAGCTTTGACCAAAGATGAACTCAATCTGATGACGCCCGTGTCACCGAGCTCGGATACCGGACCCGGATATTATCCACGTCCGTCAAGTTCCCTTACGATCAATGCTCGTAGCCAAAACAAAGAAGCTGCGGCGAAACTTATCGACTGGTTTGTGACCGACCCGGAATCGGCGAAGATTCTTGGGCTGATCAGCGGACCTCCCGCGTCGCGGCCTGCATTGGAGACCGTTCTTCAGATGCAAGATCTCAGTGCGGCGGACCAGAAGGTTCTGAAATACAGCCAAGACGCACTGCCTAAGGCAAACAAAGAACCCCAGACACATCGTGCTCAGCGAGCGATGACCGACCTCATGCGCCGGGTCAACGAAAGCGTTGGCTTCGGATCTTCTACAGTCAAAGACGCTGCGCAGGATTTTATCTCGCAAGCGAACGCCATTTTGAAAAGAGCGTGAAGCGAAACGAAAGCCAAGTCCTTGCTCGCAACCGGGCATGGACTTCTTTTCGCGAAGCCGCCAGTCGCGGCGTCGCACGCAACGTTCTTGATTGGGATAAAGTGTATGCTTGACAAAACTGCCACCGAGGACACTTCGGGGGCGCAGAAGTGGTGGGATCAACCGTTTTCGAATATCCAGACGAACATCCAAGAGATTGACGCCACAATGAGTGTCGAGGACACTCTGGATTTCATCGAAGCCCAAGGAGCTGATACCTGGCTTCTGAACGTCGGAGGCATCGAGTCATTTTATCCAACGGATCTTCCGTTCCAGACACGGGTGTCGTTCCTCGCTGACAGGCCCTCACGCGATCTCATCGGTGACGCCTGCAAGGCTGCGGGAAAGAGGAGTATCAGGATTCTCGCGAGAATGGATTTCTCGAAAGTTTCCTCCCGGATAGCCAAGGAACATCCCGAGTGGCTCTTCAAGTCTCCAACTGGCAAATACCAAGTTTACAATACTCTCTATAGCACGTGTCCCTGTGGAGATTATTATCAGGAGCGGTCGCTAGATATCATCGATGAGGTCATTTCCCGATATCCGATTAAGGGGCTTTTTATCAACTGGTTTAAATTCTCGGAGGTGGATTATAGCCGTGTCTACCACGGGGTTTGTCACTGCGAAAAATGCAAAGCAGCCTTTGCTGCCTACGCTGATGGGACAGAACTTCCCGGCGGTCCCCAACATGGCAACTACTCGCTTTGGCTGCGTTTTGCCGCGAAGACAATCCAGGCTCTTGTCGACAAGATATCGAAGCATATCGACGAGCGGTATAAGGACGTAGGCCTGATCATGAGCCGAAAGTCGCCTCTCATCTATTATGAGGCAAACAACGCTTTCGGACGTGATTTTTGGCATCACGCCACATCGGAAGCCGTAAGCGTGTATCGGACAGGAATTCCGGGGGCGGCGGTCCTGGTCAACGCCACGTGCTTCGTGGATATGCCCTACCGGATGGCGGGAGAGCAACCCGAGCACTTTGCACAATATTTGCTACAAGCAATCGCAAGAGGTGGTAACCCTTCGACCTACCTGATGGGTGCGCCAGGCCGCATCCCCTACCCTAACTTGCGGCAAGCCAGCGAAATCCAGCATTTTTTCCAGTCGAACCGCCATATCTATGCCGCCTATCGGCCTGGTTCGCAGATAGCGTTGGTGCGGCCCGACCCATTGCGCAGGGCAGAAGTCGATTACCTGGACGCAGTTTCAGAGTACCGTGGAATCTATAGCTCGCTGAAAGAAAAGCATATTCCTTTCGACGTGGTCGGAGCCGAATGGATTGCGCGGATGGCAAAAACAGGTGACCTCGCTCGCTACACTCTTGTCATTCTACCGGACATTAGAGACATCGGAGTGGAAACTGCAACTTGCTTGGACACGTATGTTGCCGTCGGCGGCGGCCACATAGTCCTGACTGCCAATAGCGCGGTGACGCTGGATGGCGGTGTTGAGCTTGCCACGGCACCATCAGTAATGCGGATCGAGAACCCGACATCCGGCAAGGATTTATGGGCAACCTATATTGCAGAAACACCGCAACTTAACAGCCGCGAGTTTAGGTATGAAGGGCAAATCGTGCCCGTTTTTGGTAGCTATGCAAGTTTCGTATGGAAACCCTGGGCCGAAAAGCTAGGGAACTTGCTTCCGCAAGCGCCATATGGTCCGCCGGAGAAGTGTTACGGCCATATAAGCAGTGAGAAACCAGGAGCGGCTCGCCTGTCAAGCGGCGCGGGATCGGTATTGCAGTTCCCGTGGGCGGTAGGTCGCACTTATCATGAATTTGGCATAACGACGGTCAGAGACTATTTCCTGCGCGCGATTGACGACCTCATTAATACGGAAGTAACGGCTGACCTGCCCGAACAGGTGGAGATGATCGTCGGCCGAATTGATAAAGGTGTCGTCATTCACCTCATCAACCAGTCCGGCTTACGTCGCAAGTCTTTTGGACCTCATGTTCGAGTTTCCGGCGGGATGATTCGCATTCGCAACGGCGCTGGTACCCCCGAGTTCTTGAAATCCCGCTCTGTGCCAAACACTAGTTTGGAAGGAGATTACATGCAGATCGAACTGTCTGACATGGAACTGTTCGAGGTAATCTATGTCCCGACCTCGCGTTGATCGCACCCATCAAAAAAAATGTCACCCAACGAAAGTTAGACCATGGCAAACCTTGAAGTTAAATGTGCTGAAAAGTACTACGGCAGCGTTCACGTTCTGAAGAACATATCCATTTCGATCGACGATGGAGAGTTTGTTGTCCTTGTGGGCCCGTCGGGTTGCGGAAAATCCACGCTTCTAAGGATGATCGCCGGATTGGAAGAAATCAGCGCTGGCGACGTGGTTATTGGCGGCCGCGTTGTCAGTGAACTTCCCGCTAAACAGCGAGACATCGCCATGGTCTTTCAAAACTACGCTCTTTACCCGCATATGACTGTACAGCAAAATATGGGGTTCGCCCTGAAGCTGCGGAGGATGTCGAAAGCCGAAATCGACAGCCGCATTCAAGGTGCAGCCGAAATTCTCGGGCTTAATTCGCTGCTTGGCCGGTATCCTCGCCAACTGTCCGGAGGGCAGCGGCAACGTGTGGCCATGGGACGAGCGATCGTTCGCGATCCATCTGTCTTTCTATTCGATGAGCCTTTGTCTAATCTTGACGCGAAACTGCGCGTGCAAATGCGCGCGGAAATCAAGCAACTGCACCAAAGGCTCAAGACGACTACGGTGTACGTGACGCACGACCAGGTCGAAGCGATGACGATGGCCGACCGGATCGTCGTTCTGCGTGACGGTGTCGTCGAGCAAATCGGCACGCCCCTTGAGCTGTACGACAACCCCGCGAACGAATTTGTTGCAGGCTTCATGGGTAGCCCGGCAATGAATTTTATCAGAGGAGAGCTGACGGCGGCCGGATTTAGGACCTCCGATGGCATCGCCCTTCCTTACCACGGAGAACCTCGGGCTGCGGTGACGTATGGCGTGCGACCCGAACATATCAGAGTTGATCCCGCGGGAGTTCCATTTACCGTCTCAGTCATTGAGCCCATGGGGTCGGAGACGCAAGTCATCGGAAGCATCGGCACCCAAAATGTGACGGCACTCTTCCGCGAACGAATCCATCTATCGCCCGGTGAAACGATCCGCGTTACGCCGGTGGCCACCAATGTACACCTCTTTGACACCGACGGCCGGCGAGCGGCTTGACATACCCTTCGACCTCAACACCCACGACCGACTTGAAGTATCAAAGTGATTACTGCCGAGCGGTGGATGCTCGTTATTTTAGTTTGCTCCACGGCACGCCGGGATCGCGAACGCCCCGTTGGCGTTGGGCTACAGCACGAACGGGTCGCGCCACCTCCGCGCCAAGTTGATTGCCATCTCAACGGCTACGCTAACCACAGCCTTGTTCAAGCGTGGATTTCGCAACACGTTCCTCTTCTGGCATCGGCTTGATTAATCTGGATGCCCTCGCAATGGTCGGGCCACTTCGGCCGGCTTCGCTGCGGGACAGAGATTCAAGGCAGGGTCAGCGGATGGCGCGAAACCGATGTACCGGGACGCCGGGAACATCCACTCGTACTGAGAACACGTCCCCACAGTCATCAGACGCTTCGTAGGGACGCCGCAGACTGGTAAAATAGAGCGTGCGCATATCCACGCCTCCAAAGCAGGGCATCGTTGGGTGCCTTGGGGGTACAGTCATGCTGGTCACAAGGGTCCCCTCGCGATCAAAGCAGTTCAGCCGCCCCGCCGACACGCCTGCACTCCAGTAACGGCCCGCCAGGTCGACAGCGGCGCCATCCGGGCGCCCTTCCGCCTCACTCAACGTAACGATGCGTTTACGGTTTGAGAGCCGGCCGGTGCCTGGATCAAGATCGTGCCTATCCACCCAGCATTGTTTGGAGTCCGAGTGAAACATGGTTCTTCCGTCAGCAGAAAAGGCAAGCCCGTTGGATGTGCCCAGCCCCGTAACTTTGGCCTCGGCCCCACCGTCTGCAGTGACCCTGAAAAGCGCGGCGGTGGAGCCGTCGGCATGCATGCTTCCCACCCAGAATGCGCCGTCCGGGCCGACTTTACCGTCGTTGAGTCGATTGACAGGTCGGTTCGGCGCGTCGTCTGGTTCTGGATCCACCAGAAAAGTCAGCTCACCTGTAGCTGGGTGGAATAGATGGACGCCCGAAACCAGTGCGACGATCAGTCGATCGTCATCGGTCAGGCCGAACGACCCAATTCTCTCTGGGAGTACCCAATCAGATATTGATCCGGAGCTTGTGTCCAGACTGTAGACGCGGCCCACATGGATGTCACACCAAAGCAGCCGCTGGGCTTCGGCATTCCAAACGAGGCTTTCGCCCACCCGACAATGGCTCGACGCTACCTTAACGAAATCCACCTTGGTCCTTTCAGTTGTTTCGTGGGGACGTGCCGAACGGGTCGCTTCCCCGTGCCGGGGACGATGGCAACCAACCCAGAAGTTATCAATATTTATCACTGACAAATATACAAATAGTGACCACCCATCAAGTAGGGCCGTGCCAGCGCCTCCGTCGCAGCGATCGCCGCCATATTGACGATGCCGCGGTTGGTGACCGAGGAAGCCAGATATGCGCCGGCGGCCGCGTGCCCATCAGGGTCAGGACACCGGCAAGGCATTGTTGAACTCCTGGAGCAGCGTTCTGGCGAGGTTCGCCGCCTCATGGTTCGCGAACATCAACAGGTTCGCCTCACCCGTGAGCACATAGCGCTCGTGCAGTTCCGCGTTGATCGCCAGATTTCCCTGCATCTCGCCATCCACCACCAGATCGGGCACTGCCTCCTTTAGCTTCTGATAGACCAGCCGCATCTTCTCGCTGGTCACCCCCGTCGCGCGAGTCGAAATTGGAATAGCGGAGCAAAGCCGCCTTGGTGTCGACATTGAAGCGCTTGGGATGATCGCGCGCCTGCAGCGTGCTCGAGACGATCTCATCGGCGCTTGGATCGATATCGACATAGGTATCGGCGAGGAAAGAACACGCCGCGGCTCATCACAAGCATGGACAGGGCCAGAGCTGCTGGGAATCCTCGGCCAGCCCGATCACCGACTGGATATCGGGGGCATGCTTGATGAACCGGCCCTGCAGCCCGCAGATCAGCGCGTCCGCCTCGCCGCGCTTCACCGCCAACGCCCGATGACAGTGCTATTGGTGCGCACGATGGTCCGCGCCGTGTCCAGCGTCACCCCCTTGCGCCCGATGCGTACTCATGAGCGCCTTCCTTTGATCCAGTTGAAGCTTAGGAGGTCGGCGCTGGTCGTGGTTCACGCAGTGCCCACGTGGTTTCCACGATGCGCGGGACCTAACCCTACAAAACGACATACCTTGCACCTTTGACGCCGGCTGCCATCTTATACAAATGACAAGTCTTGACAAATTCATACAGCTAAGTTTGAAAGGTCTCATCTGCGCTGCTACGGCTTGTGCAGAGGTCGGCCCTTTTCAATTGTTTAAGAGGAGATCCTGATGCCTCCCTATGATGACGGCATACGCGCCATGCTGATGACGATATCGACGGCGACGCTGACGACCGCACTGTTCAAGCGCGGGTTCCGAAACACTTTCATTTCGGGTGTCGGCATTATCAATTCGAAGGCGCCTCGGATGGTAGGCCCTGCCTACACCCTGCGATACATTCCGGCGCGCGAAGACCTGGATATCATCAGCGCCTTCGAGGATCGGGAACACCCTCAGCGCAAAGGCGTGGAGGAGTGCCCGCCTGGGCATGTGTTCGTCATTGACAGCAGAAAAGACCACTCTGCCGCCTCGGCGGGGGGCATCCTTATAACTCGACTATTCAAGCGCGGGGCCGCAGGTGTTGTCACCGATGGGGGTTTCCGCGACACTCCCGATATCGCTACGCTGCCTTTTCCTGCCTACCATGCCGCCCCGGCAGCTCCAACTAATCTGATCCGGCATCACGCCATCGACGTGAATGTTCCCATCGGGTGTGGAGACGTTGCGGTATTCCCTGGCGACATTCTGGTCGGAGATGGCGAGGGTGTTGTCGTTATTCCGCTTCATCTCGCTCGCGAAATTGCTGAGGAAGCATTCGAACAGACCGTGTTCGAGGACTTCGTATATGATAAAGTTGTTGAGGGTTCGTCCATTTTTGGCATTTATCCGCCAGGCCCGGAAGCACTTAAGGAGTTCGCCTCCTGGAGGCTAAAGGCTGGACGGTAAGAAGGAGCAGCCATGCCGGCTTCAGTAACGCAGACGACAACTCGAGAAGCCATCGCCGGTAGATTGAGTGGGATCGTCTACGACCGCATCGTCGATATGATAGCGACCGGCACATTCCCTATCAACACGCGTCTCCCTACGGAACAAGAATTTTCTGAGCGTTTTGAGGCTTCCCGCCCAGTGGTGCGTGAAGCTTTACAGCGTTTGAGAGACGACGGGCTGATAATTTCCCGCCAAGGCTCGGGTTCCTACGTCAAGCGACGGCCCGAAGCAGATGTCCTCCAACTGGTTCCTGTGGGGTCGCTGGCCGACATCCAGCGCTGCTTTGAGTTCCGGGCCGGGTTAGAGCCTGCGGCCGCAGCGCTTGCGGCACTGCGGCGCGAGGATAGCGACCTGGAACGGTTAGCCGCAGCGATGCAAGCACTCGACAAGTGTATCGTCGAGGGCCATTTGGGGGCAGAGGAAGACGGTACTCTCCATGACGAAATCGCGCGTGCCACGCACAATCAATATCATGTCTCCATCCAGACTTCGCTGCACTCCCATATCATCGCTGGTATGAACGTTACCCGTAGCCTAAGTCTGCGCCGCCCTCTGGCGCAACTCACCGCGGTTCAAACCGAGCATGAGCGGATCATCGAGGCCATCCGCCGGCAAGATGCGGACGAAGCGTTCGAGAGCATGAAAGCCCACATCATAAATGCCCGCAGTCGTATGTTCGATGGGACTTGAGCGGCTCTGAGAAAAAGATTCGTACCGTAAGCTGTCAGATCGCTTCGCTGAAGAAACTGGCATATTGATCCTCCTCCAACGCAAAAAAGCGCACGAACATTCGGTGGCTATATACCGCCCCTGCTCGTGTAAGCCGAGGTCGGAATGATGGAGTGTTGGGCGTATTAGGGAACTGCTGGGTTTCAAGGGCAACCGCAGCATGGGCCTTGTAGGCCGCGCCGTCCTTGCCCGACAGGCCCGACCATGAATTGGCTGTGAATACCTGTACGCCGGGTTGATCGGTGCTGAGTGCGAAGGCACGGCCGCTTTCGGGGTCGAGCAAGCATGCCGCGGGAGCGAGGCGGCCGTTGGCGTGGTTTCTCAGGCACAGATTATGCGCATAGCCAGACCCGGTCCGGTCGATGTTCCGCCCGATGGCCGTCGCCTCCCTGAAGTCGAAAGGTGTCGCGGCGACGGACAGTAAGCGTCCCGTTGGCAGGCCGTCTTTTCCCTTGGGGGTATAGGCATCGGCGGCAACCTTCATCACATGGCCTGTCACAGGTCCCGATTGGTGCCCCGCCAGGTTCCAGTAGCCGTGGAAGATCATGTTGATATACGTGTCCGCGTCGCACACCGCCGACATCTCGATCGAAAGAGCCGCGTCGTCGGTTAGGGAGTATGTGACTTGCGCGCGCAACTGCCCTGGCCACCCCTGGTCTCCATCCTCGCTCTTAAGCGTCAGGATTACAGCGTCGCTGCCTTGACGCTCGCCGTGCCAGTGGCGGGTGCCGAAATGGCCTTTGCCACCGTGCATCGTGTGCTCGCCGTCGTTCCGGGACAGATGAAAGATCCTGCCGCCGATTTCTATTCGGCCGTGGCCAATGCGGTTTCCATACCGCCCCAGGACGGCCCCCATCGTCCCGCCACGCTGCCTATAGTCGGCGGCGCGGTCGAATCCGGGCGCCACGTCGACGGTCTGGCCCCTCCGATCCGGGACGAGGCATCGCCTCAGGCACGCTCCGTATTCGATCACCTCGATGGTGATCCCGCCGCGTTGGATAATGAAACCCTCATCGTCAGTCATGGCGCCCTTACTTTTCAAACCATTCTTACTTGGAGGCATGCGAAATGCCGAATGGTAATTTACAATTCTTGACATATTTGACACTACTAGGCAGCGAATATTTGCGGATCCAAGAGGTACAGCATGCCGGAAGCCAGGGAGCGCAGCACGCTCAAGCTTGCCATCGTCGGCGGATCGGGACGGGTGGGATCGGCGCTGAGGCGAGAACTGGCCCCCCTTGTCGGCTCCATCGCGATCCTCGACCTGTTGGAGCCCTCGACCCTGGCGGATAACGAGATATTCCTCAGGCTGGATCTCCAGGACGTGGGTGGACTTCGCGACGCTTTTGCCGGGTTGGACGGGGTGGTTCATCTTGCGGGCATCCCCAAGGAGGCGCCGCTTGAGGACATTCTGCGCGTCAACGTAGCGGGGACGACAAACGTTTACGAGGCGGCTCGGGCAGCCGGTGTTCCCCGCGTCGTTCTCGGGTCCAGCAACCATGCGGTTGGCTATTACCCGCGCGACGTCGTGGTCTCCCCTGATTCACCAATGCGTCCCGATGGGCTTTATGGTCTGTCCAAGTGCTGGGGCGAGCTCGTTGCCGGGCTGTATTATGACAAATACGGCATTCGCAGCCTCATCGTGCGGATCGGCAATGCGGCCGCCCATCCCCGGACAAGGCGCGCTCTCGAGGTCTGGTTGAGCCCGGCCGACATGTGTCAGCTCACGCTTTTGGGTCTGACCCACCCAGATGTCGATGCCACGACAGTTTTCGGCGTATCGGGCGGCGGCGGCTCGTGGTGGGATAATGCCGCCGCGGCGAAGCTCGGTTATCGTCCGTGCGACATCATCGCCGACCATGCTCCCGCCGCGCTCGCGCAGGATGACGAGAACGGCATTGCCCAGCATTTCCAAGGCGGACGCTTCGCGGCGGCGGGGCATCGGGGGGGCATCAGACGACGATAGACAGGCGCGAGCCGAGGGACGGCGGGGCTTCGCTCCGAACGCCGATGCGACTGGCCGGGGACCTCTCCTTATGCGGCGTCCGTGGCGTGTTCGTGCAGCGCGGGGGACGAGGCCAGCAAGGCACGGGTGTAGTCGTGCTGAGGATTAGGGAAAATGTCCTCGGTCCTCCCCGCTTCAACGAAGACACCCCGGTGCATGACGGCAACTTTCGTGGCGACCAGCCGCACGAGGGCAAGGTCATGCGATATGAAGATATAGGCAAGGTTCAGCCGCTCCTGCAGCGACATGAGAACCTGGATCACCTGCGCCTGAACCGAAACGTCGAGCGCGGAAACCGGCTCGTCCAGGATCAGGATCTCCGGTTGCAGAGCCAAGGCACGCGCAATAGCGATACGCTGGCGCTGACCGCCCGAAAGCTGATTTGGGTAGCTTGCGGCGAGGTGTTGAGGCAGGTTCACCTGCTTGAGCAATTCGCCGATGCGAGCAGGCCTCTCTGCCTTGCCAACGGCGCCAGCATGGATTTCCCAAGGCTCCGAAATGAGTTCGGCGACAGTTTTGCGCGGATGCAGGGAGGCGTAGGGATCTTGGAAAACCATCGCCAGATGACGACGCTGATTCCGCATCTGGCCTGACGAAAGCCCGACCAGATCGAGACCCTTGAAAAGGACTGCACCGCTGTCGGGCTGAACGAGCCGCAGCAGCGTGCGCGCCAAGGTGGACTTGCCCGAGCCGGATTCGCCGACAATCGCAAGGCACTCGCCGGCCTCGAGCGAGAAACTGATGCCGCCAACGGCGATCACGGGACCGTGCTTGTTTTTGCCGCGCGGACCAAAAGACTTGTAGAGGTCACGAATCTCGAGAAGGGGCGCTGTCGTTGATGTGGCGATCATCTTCGTATCCAATCAATCAAACGATAAGGACCGGCTCTTTGAGCGAAGTGGTCCTAGAACCGCCCCCGGGACCGTCGGTCACGAACTCTTCGGGGATCGGCTGGAGGTCGCGCCAGCTTTTCGCGCGCCCTGGATGCGCCGACAGCAACGCGCGCGTGTAGGCATGTCGAGGGTTGAGGAATATCGTCTCCGTTGCCCCTTCCTCGACGATCTGGCCGTCATACATGACCACCATCCTGTCCGAAACCTGGCGCGCGACTGCGAGGTCATGCGTCACGAAGACCAGGCCCATCCCGGTATCGTTCTGGAGCGATTTGAGCAGATCCAGAATTCCGGCCTGAACGGTGACGTCCAGAGCGGTGGTCGGTTCGTCGGCGATCAGCAATTTGGGCTTCATTCCAACGGCAAGCGCGATGCAGATGCGCTGCCGCATACCGCCGGAGAATTGATGCGGGTAATCGTGGTAGCGGGTCTCCGGCTCGCGAATGCCGACCTGACGCATGAGCTCGATTGCGTGCGCTTTTGCCTGACCGCTCGGCTGTCCCAGACGCACAGTCAGGATTTCCTTGAGCTGCGACCCCACCGAATAGACCGGGTTGAGGCCGTCGAGGGCGTCCTGGAACACCATTGCGACACCCACGCCCCGTATTTCACGAAGGGCCTCTTCGCTTCGACCCACGACCTGTTTGCCGTCGAACATGATGCTGCCGTGGACAACGCCAGGTTCATCGACCAAGCCCAATATGGATCGTCCCAGCACGGTTTTTCCAGAGCCGCTTGCCCCGACCAGGGCGACGGACTCTCCCTGCCGGACGGAAAACGTTACGTCGCGGACTGCCGATACGCTTTTGAATCGGGTCTCGAACGTGACGTTCAGACCTGAGATTTCGAGAAGCGCGCTCATTGGCTTTTGCCTTTGTCGGTTTTTGGCTTTCGCGCAAAGAGGATGTTCTGCGTGGGGTCCTCAACCGCCCGGAGCCAGTTTGAAAGAATGCTGGCGGAGAGGGCGGTGAGAACGATGACGAACCCGGGGAATATCGCCACGAACCAAGCCGTCTTGAGGTAGGCCTTGCCGTCGGCCACCATCATTCCCCAGTCCACGTCGGGTCGCTGCAGGCCGATGCCAAGGAATGTGAGGCTGGCGGCGGCCAGAATTACCATGGCAACCTCGAGCACTGCCAGCGTGCGGATCGTCGGGAAGACCAGGGGCGCGATCTCTCGCGTCATGATGCGCCAGTGGGAAGCCCCCATGGACCTTGCCACTTCAACGAACGTCCGTTCCTTTATTTCGACGGTTTGGGCGCGCGCTGTCCGCAGATAGACCGGAATGCGCGTGATGCCGAGAACGATGATGACGTTCAGGATGCTGGGCTGAAGGATAAAGAGCACCACCAGGGCGAGCAGTATCGAGGGGACGGTGTGGAGGATATCGGCGATGCGGAGCAGTGCATTGTCCACCCAGCCGCCGAAATAGCCTGCGACAAGACCAATGGCGTACCCAATCAGCGAAGAGCCCCCGACTGCGAATAACGCGATGATCATCGACGTCCGCGCGCCCAACACCAACTGCAGGAGAAGCGGCCGGCCCAGGCTGTCGGCGCCGAGGATGAACTCGATCCCTTGCCGGAGCTGAAAGGGCGGGAAGAAGCGCAGGCTCAGATCCTGCAGATTGGCCTTCTCGGCGACAAGGGGCGGACCGACAAGGGCAACCAGCACGATGATCGCGAGCCAGATTGTCGAAGCGATGACCATCGGCGAGGCCGTGAACATTTGCCAACGCTCGCTGCGCTCGAACCAGGATCTCGTCTTCTGACCAAGGGATGGCGGCATGTTGATCTCGGGTTTCATGACAGTCGCACCCGCGGGTCCACGACCACATAGACCAAGTCGATGAGGAGATTGAGCAGCACTACCGCAACACCGACCACGACAATGCATGCCTGCAGGACCGGGAAGTCGCGCGCGAGCACCGCTCCGATAATTGCCTTCCCAATGCCGGGAAAGGCGAACACCACGCTGACGATCACAGCGCCATTGACCATGCTGGCGGCGATATCGCCGGCGACGGCAATGATCGGCAAGGCGGCATTGCGGAGCGCGTGGCGATAGAGAATGCGCGTCGAACCGAAGCCGCGCGCCCGCGCATTGCGCACGAAGCCGGAACTCAAGACCTCGATCATCGCCCCGCGCGTGATCTGGGTGAGGATGCCGATTGGACCGAGGCTGACGGTCGCCACCGGCAGGATCCATGATTTCCAACTGCCTGCGCCCGACGTCGGCACCAAGCGATAAAGGATTGCGAACACCAGGATGCTGACCATCGCAAACCAAAAGGCTGGAATGCTGCCCGTGATTAGCGTCACGATGGTGATGATGCGATCGGCAAGGCGGAATCGGAACGCGGCGGCGGCGATGCCGAGGATGACAGCGATGACGACGGAGACGGTCATCGCCAAGAGGGTCAGCAGGAGGGTGGCAGGCATCTCGCTGAGCGCGATCTGAAGCGCTGGGCGCTGCTGCCAGATCGACATGCCGAAATCGCCGCGCACCGCGTTCGACAGGAATATCCACAACTGCTCTATCAGCGGCCGGTCGAGCCCATATGCCCGACTGAAGGAATCGAGTTGGGCAGGCGACGCACCCTCCGGAAAGAACAGGTCGACGGGCGATCCGGTCAGCCTCGCGAGGAAGAAGACGAGAACCACGACACCCAGGATGGTGATGAGGCCCGACAGCAGGCGTCTGCGGACGAAGGTTAGCACAGCATGAACTCCTGGTGGATGGGTGCCCGTGAAGCCGGGCACCCAAGAGTTTTGGTTCAGATCAGCTGCTGAACTTGATGTCAGCGATCCGGATCTCGATACCGGACAGGGGGTTGGGCTGGTATTCGAGGCCTTGGCCAAGCATCATCAGACGAACCTGCTCGGCGATGCCGATCATGGAGCTCTCTTCGAGATACATGATACGCGCTGCCTGCTGGTAAAGACTAGCCCGCTTATCCCCCACCGCGGCATCGGCGGCGAAGACGAGACGATCGATTTCTTCGTTGCAGGTGGCCGAGTTGCGGCCTTTGCAGGTCGCGTAATTGCCCGAGAAGCTGAACGAGGCGTCACCGGACGTATTGTCATGCGAGAGCATCACAATGCTGCCTTCCTGGCCTTCCGGGAAAGGCTGCCGCAGGTAGACGCGCCAGGCGGTGTTCTCGAGGCTGAGGATGCGTGGATGCAGACCCACGGCCTCGAGATTGGCTGCAATCGCCTGAACCACTTCGTCAGAGCCGGGGAAGAGATCGGGACGGGTGACGATAACGAATTCGGTTTCGACGGGATGACCGTCAGCCTTGGCGGCGGCGATCAGCGCCTTGGCCTTTTCCGGATCGTAGCGCAACGCCTCGGTATCGTCAAAGCCGGGAATGTAGCCGTTAACCTGCGGCCCGAGCATCTGAAACCATGGATTGCCGCCAATCCCCATCAGCGTCGGCACAATGGTGGCGCGGTCGATCGCGTGCGAAACTGCTTGCCGCACCCGATCGTCGATGAAGGGTTCCTTGAAGGAATTGGGGCGTGCGATGACGATGCGGTTGTCCTTGTAGGTAACCGTGCGGCCGTCGTCCGTGGCGTCCTGCGCACTGATGGCGGTCGCAAGCTGAGCCTCGCCGGTTTCGATCATGCCACCCCGGACAGAGGCCTCGGCACGGTAGACATAGGCGACGTCCTTTACCTCGGGAGCCTCGCCCCAATAGCCGTCGAAGCGGGTCAGGCGTACGGTCTCGCCCTGGATACGATCGACGAACTTGTATGGACCGGTGCCCACCGGCTTAAGGGTCTTCTCGACGGTCTGCTGGGTTGCGAGGTTGCCGATGTCGGCATAGGTGAGCCGAAGCGGCAGAATCGGATCGGCTTTCGGGGTCTTGACACGCAGAGTCAGCTCATCGACCGCCTCGGCTTTCACGGCTTCCGGGAACTGAACGACATTCAGGCAGGCGATTTCCTTATCGCCAATCTTAAACCCGGGCTGGCTGCGATTGATGTTGGCGGCGGCCACTTCCGCCGTGAACGGGCTGCCGTCGTGAAACTTCACGTCGGGCCGCAGCTTGAATTCCCAGGTGACGTCGTCCACCTCCTTCCAGGACAGCGCCAGCAAGGGTTCGACTTTGCCATTGACGGGGCTCACATGGGTAAGGGACTGGTAGATATTGCCACGCGCGATATTGGCGTTCTGGGCGGGCTGCGTATCGCACGCATCGAGCGAATCCAGCTCGACGGCCAGGGCAACGGTGATGCCGCGATCCGTCGGCGCCGTGAGCGCGGCGGTTGCCATGCCGGCCATTGCTGCAGCGACGATCCCGACCGCGACAAGACGAGAGTAGACTTTCATTCGATCCTCCTATCGACCTCCTGCTTTGGTAGAGACGAACCAGGCCCAGGAGCTAAGCGAGGACGCCGCCTTCAGCTACGTTCGAGGGGTAAAAATATCCCGCTGGGACAGAGCATTCAGCAATGGCTGGCCGGCGCGGTAGCGCTCGGCATTGGCGACGATCATGACGATGGACCGCTGAGTTCGGTCGGGCTGCACCGGAGTTTGGTGCGGCGTGATGATGACATTGGGCGCATCCCAGATCGGGTCGTCTTTCGGCAAAGGTTCCTGGGTGAACACGTCGAGCCCGGCTCCGGCTATTTCCCCCGCCTTGAGGGCCGAAACCAAAGCCGCTTCATCGATGACGGGACCGCGCGCCATGTTGATGATGAAGGCGGACTTGCGCATCCGCTTGAGCTGGGCCGCACCGAACATGTGGTAGGTGTCGTCGGACAGCTGCGTGGCGAGCATGATGACATCGGCAGCGTCGATCAGCGTGTCGAGCTGGTCCTCGCGCTCGGCGCACAGCAGTTCATCGACGTTAGCGGGCTTTTGCTGCACGCTGCGCGTATAGGCGACGACCCTCATCTGGAAGGCCTTGCCGAGCGCCGCCATCTCGCGCCCGGTGTTCCCCAGGCCAACGATGCCGAGGGTCTTGCCGGCGAGGCCGACCTTCTTGCCGTAGTCGGGATTGCCCCGCCAAACGTGCCTTGCCTGATCGGCAAGCAGGCCGGGGGCGTCGAAAGTCAGCGCGAGCGCGAAATAAAACCCGTGCTGGGCAAGGGCCGAAGCGGAGCGGCCCGCCGCGCCGGTGACGATCAAACCCTTCGCAAAGACATCCGGGCGCGCCGACTTCGTCAGGCCCGAGTGATCGCAGTGGACCCATTTGAGATTGGGGGCCGCTACATAACGGTCGTCGAGATCGCCCGCAATAACAGCGACATCGACATCGTCGAGAGCGGCGGCGATAGCGGCGGCATCGCTCGACTGGCAATGGATGAATTCCGCCGGCTCAAAAGCGGCACGGATCTGCTCGATCTGCTCGGGTCCGAACGGCAAAGTGCACAGTACGCTCCGGATGGAACGGGCGCCTGCCTGCGTTGGCGCAACGTTCATTGCTCTCCCCGATTGAACAGCCTGTTGCGCTGAAGACGTGTCTGCACGTAAAGCCGCCCGTGGCCGCCCGCCGCATCGGCCTCTGTCGGGATCGGCTCGGCGACATTCCCGTGGCTCGGGTAGCGGGCGATGAACTCTTCGTTGATGTCGCAGCCCAGGCCCGGCGCATCCGGCACGGCCAGGAAGCCATCGACCTGAATGGGGTGCGGCACGACTGTCTCGCGGCGCCCCTCCCAATCGTTTTCCATCCGTTCAAGCATCAGCGCATTTGGGATCGACGCCATCAGGTGCAACGAGCCATATTCGGCGACCGGACCCAGAGTGCCGGAATGGGGCGCCACCATGATATGGTGGGCTTCCGCCATGGCGGCGATCTTCCTCATCTGCGTGATGCCGCCGGCCCGTCCGCCGTCGGGCTGGATAACGTCCACCAGGTTGCGCTCGATGAGCTCGCGCTCCCCGAATATTCCTGCGACACGCTCGCCCGAGGCGATGGGCACCGCGGCCGTATCGCGGATAAGCCGGAAACCATCGAAATTGTCAGGCGACACCGGATCTTCGATCCAAAGCAAATTGTACGGCTCGAGCGCCCGCGCCACCCGCGCCGCATCGATCGGCGTCCACCACGGCGCCCCGTGCATGTCGATCGCGATGTCGACATCCATGCCGACGGCATCGCGGATCGTCTCCACCTTGCGGACCGGATCGTCCAGCCCGCTGCACTTGACCGTCTTGAACCCCTTGTCCCGCGCCAAAAGGGCAAATTCCGCGTTATTGGCATGGGTATAGATCTGAACCCGATCGCGGACTTTGCCGCCGAGCAGGTTCCACACCGGAACGCCAAGCGTCTTGCCCTTGATGTCCCAGAGCGCGAAATCGATGGCTGTAAGCGCCCCGCCCCCCACCGTGCCAAGCAAGCCGTGACCCATCATGGCAACGATGAGCTTTTGCTGAATGCGCTCGATGTGGGTCGGGTCCTCCCCTATGAGAAGCGGGGCAAGGTCCTCGATCGCCCGCTCGATGACCCGCGGCCAACCCGACCCCTCGCCAACGCCATAGATGCCGGCATCCGTCTCGATCTTGATGAAAAGCCAATTACGGCTGCCCGGGAGCTTCTGATCCCGACCCGCCTCCTCACCTGCAGGGGTCTTGGAGGGCTTACCTGATCGGGAAAGCCCCGCCTGCATGAGAAAAGTACGAACGCCAGTGATCTTCATATTCTCTTCCCTTGTTGCGGATGGGGAGCCGCAAGCCCTTCAATACTCTCCGTCATGCTGCCCATGCTAATGACCTGGACCTAGCCTCCCGCCGGAAATGCACCATAGCGACCGCGCCCAGAAATAACAAGTCTTTACGAATTTGGACATAAAAAGGCATGTTGATCTGACCATCGGCACGTAATTCATAAGCCGGCAACCCTCACCGATGGGCACATGGGGCACAAACAGCGTCGACGTAACCGTGTCCTCCAAATCCGCTTCTCCGGCCAACGTGTGGAATTGCGCGATTTCTTCGACCCGGGCAGACCGGGCGGCGACATCCGGACAATTCTCCTCAAACGACTGCGTGCATTTGCTGAAGCTCTCGGAAAGCTTCAGCGACGGTAAACCCTTGCGCGGCGGCGATTGTGTCCCCTTCGTTAGGGCGCAAGGCGCGAAAGCGACGCGTTGTCATAACTTATGACATCTTATGGAGCTATATGCACATTTTCGGACCACAATCCCACCCATTTTCGGCATCTACCTTGCCCTGAGCGTATTGACAATCGTCCAAGTTGTCTATTTTTGTTATATGTTGTTATCACTAATTATTCACTGGAGGGTCCAAGAATGAACTTTAAGGGAGCATTGCTCGTATCCGCTGCAGCCGTACTCACCGCATCGGGAGTGCACGCAGCCGATACGGTTGCGATCGCCGAACCGGAAACGGCCGAATACGTGAGGATCTGCGATCTCTACGGCGCTGGTTACGTCTACATTCCCGGCACCGAAACCTGTCTGCGCCTGGGTGGTTTCGTGCGCTATGACGCGAGCTTCGGCGATGGGGGGCGCGCGAACGATGGCAGGTCTGCAACGGACCGTATGACAGGTGAAGACCAAAACACCTGGAAGAAAAACGCCCGCTTCTCGCTTAAGATGTGGACCGGCCAAGAAACTGAACTCGGCACACTCAAGACATACGCGGACGTGCGTTTCAACTTCGGCAATACCGACCTGACCGTTGACGGAACAACCACCAGCAATACTCTGAATTTCGCTTGGATCCAGCTTGGCGGCCTGCGTGTCGGCAAGGACGAAACGGCCTACGACACCTTTATCGGCTACGCGGGCAGCGTCATCCAGGACTCGATCATCCCTTACGGCATCAAAAATACCAACCTGATCAGCTACTATTTCGACGCCGGCAACGGCCTCTCGGCAGTGGCTTCACTCGAGGAGGGTTCCGGTGCAGCCGATACGATTGACAGCTACGTCCCGCATGTCGTCGGCGGTGTGAAGTACAAGGGCGACTGGGGTGCGATCACCGCGGTCGGCGCCTACAACAGCAACTGGGAAGAGTGGGCCGGCAAGGTCCGGCTTGACCTTAATGCAACCGAGGACCTAACGTTCTTCGCGATGGCGGGATATGGTAGCGACAACAATGTCGCCAAGAACTTCTACAAGCCGTGGACCGGGAACTTTGCGGTTTGGGGTGGCGGCACCTACAAGGTCACCAAGAAGGTCTCGCTCAACGCCCAGGTTTCCTACACCGACGAGAAGGACTTTGCAGTCGCGGCGAACGTCGCCTACAGCATCGTCCCGGGATACACGATCACCGCTGAAGTCGATTATTTCGATAATTTCGATATCAGCAGCTCCGACGCGTTCGGCGGTATTGTCCGCTTCCAGCGGTCGTTCTGATCTATCGCTCTGAAGACTTTCGGGAGACGACCCGTAGCCTGGTGCTGCGGGTCGTCATCGGATCCTACCGGTTCAGGCGGCGATGAAGCAAACGCAGAGCCGTCCGAAAACCGGTACAGGGAAAGAGTGGTCTTCCACCGCCTATGAGTTCCGGCATCACATAGATCTCGATTTCGTCCAGCGCGCGTCGCTCGATGAAAGCCATCTGCAATTTCCCTCCGCCGAGAACCCAGACATCTTCGTCGCTGAGATCTCGCAGCTCCGTGACAAGATCGTCGATGTCGCTGCGCCTCTCTAGCTTCCCTTCGGTGACTGTCATCGCCGGCCGCCGTCGTCGACCAGGATGGCTATGACAACGTTATGATGCGGATCACCACCGAGGCAGCAAGGTCCTCTAACGTGAGCGCATGCCGGTGCCTATTTCCATGTGGCAGCCTTGGGTCGCCTGGGTCGGGACAGGGCAGCGAGGCGAGGGTGCATATCTTTGCCATTTCGGTCGTTAATGTCGAGGGTGTGAAGGTTGCGCAGCTGAGCTGCTACGAGCAGCTCATCGTCTGGCGCCCGATCCAAAAGGCGGCAAGCCGATGCCACCGCCCTGTGCGAACATGAAATGACCGCGCTCCAGGGGGAACGCGAGCGAGCGAGAATGCTCGGGCATCGCAAAGCCGGTCAGACTGTAGGCCAGCGCCGCGCTGAACAGGATGAGCGAAACGCCCGTCGTCATATGCCGCACCCAGAACCGCGAACCTTTCGGAACACGCCCCGGTCGCCGAGCATGTCGGACAAGGGAAACCGATACCGCGACCAGGACCAATCCTGCGAGGACAAGGCGCGTGTGTCTGCAGGGGTACTTTTTTGCCGTCTCTCGCGGCCTGACGCAGGGGCCTCGCGAATTTCTACGGCTCGCAGTTTGCGGTTGGCATCGCTCTTTGGTTCGCTGCGTCGCTGGCCTTCGTCGCAGTCCACGCCGGGCTCCGGACGTCGAGCGAGGGGTCGGGACGGGCGCAGCGCTACGCGCTCGAGCGGTCGTAATGAGTATCCCCCCTTCGGCATTTTCGGGTGGGGGTATCCTATCACGGCGGCCGGAATTCTGTTTCCGGAATGGGGCTGGTTCGGGGTGATTGCGGCCGCGATCCTGATGCTCGCCATGACGACGAAGCGATTGTCGATCGCGGCCGCGCTCCTGGGAGGCTTTTGGGGCCTGGTCCGCCGCAAATTGGACGCCCTCCCAATCTGCCTGAAGGGTGGGTGGGTGTCGATACATTGTTCCGGGGTTCGGCCGGTCACTATGCCGGTTATGCACAACAACTCAAGACGATCGCTCTCTCCAAGACGGCGGCGATGGACGGCGTGAGCATCGTTGTCCTACCAGAATGCGCCGCTGGCCTCTGGACGCCGACCGTCGAACGCTGACTGGGAGCGGCGTATGAACCTGGAAATCTGGAGTGAAGGAAGACGTAGCCCCCGGGACGATACCGCCGGCGAAGGCAGGGAGCGCCCTGCCCTTGGTATCGACTGTGCGAAGATCGGAATCGAGGAGGAGGCCGTCGATATGCACGCAACCGTCGATACCGATCTCCTGCCCGGACTGGTTCCGACAGCGCACAGACCTCGCGGGAGATAGCCGCGCGCAAACGCAAGATCGATGATGTGATTCTCGTAACGGTTGACCGCCTCGATGCCGAGTTCGACCCCGCGCGATTTGGCGTGCTTGGCGGCCGCGGTCATGATCCGTGCGACTGTGTCCAGTTCACCCGATGTGGGCGGCACACCGGTACGCTCCTCGACCAACCTCGCCGTCGCCGATGGGCGATAGCCGAGCGAAAGGGTCGTGCCCACACACGAGACGTCAGCGCCAGTCCACTTGCGATGGAGCTGAGCACTAGAGGACGAGACACGCCTCGTCGAAATCCAGCCTGGCGGCGCGAGGGCGTAGCCGCAGGGGATCTCCATGGCCGAGGTTGCACAGGAAGTTGGAATGCCAGCGACCTTTCGTCAGGAACTCGCGATCAACCATTTCGTTGTCGAATCCCGACATGGGGCCGCAGTCAACGCCGTGCATTCGGGCCGCGATCATGAAATAGGCAGCCTGCAGCGTCGCGTTGCGGAACGCGGCTCTCTTGAGCGCTTCCGCCGGCAGTGCCGTCCATTCCCTCGCGTCAAGATGCGGCGCCAGCTTTGGCATGAACTCGTAGAACCGAGTGTCGTAAGCGAAGATCGCGACGACAGGCGCCGACATCGACTTCTGCCGATTGCCTTCATCCAACGCCGGCATCAAGCGCTGCTTGGCGGCCTGACTGGCAAGAAAGACGATGCGCTGAGGTGCGCAATTGAGGCTGGTCGGGCCAAGGCGCGCGGTTTCGTAGATGGCCTGCAGGGTGGAGACGCTGACCGGTCGGTCATGCCACGCCTTGTGGGTCCGCGCCTTTGTGAAGGCGATATCAAGGGCTTTCCGATCGACGGCGGGCAAGGCCGTTGGCTCGTCGGGTCCGATGTCATCAGGCTCAATCAATGGCGGCATTGGCAAGCACCGCACGCCTGATTTCAACGCGACCTCGACGCCTGAATAGCGTTGTCCCGAAGGCGGCGTGCTCGAAGCCGGGAAGCTGCTCGTTGTTCGTCAGCACTTTAACCGACCTGCTTCGCCGAATGGTGCTGAACAAGCGTCAGCAGCAACAGCAGGCCCGCCGAGATGGCGATCAGAATGCTGGCGACCGCCAGCACGGTGGGGTCGAGATTCTCCCGGGTTCCGCTCAGAAGCTCCCGCGGCAAGGTCTTCTGGCCGGGACCGGTGATCATCAGGGCGATCACCACTTCGTCGAAGGACGCGGCGAATGCAAAGATAGTGCCGGACACGATGCCCGGCAGGATGAGCGGGATAGTGATCTGGCGGAAGGTGGTCAAGGGCGGCGCGCCGAGACTCTCGGCCGCCCTGAGCAGGCCCTTGTCCAGCTGGCTCACCGAAGCATTGACGGTGACCAGGACCAGCGGCACCGCGATCACCGCATGGGCCAGCACCAGCCCGACGAGGTTATTTGCCAGACCAAGCGGCGCGAAGAAGAAATAGACACCGATCGCGGTGATGATGACCGGCACGATCATCGGCGAGATCAACAGCGCCATCAGCAAGGACTTGCCGGCGAACTGGATACGATCAAGGCCGAGCGCGGCGAGCGTGCCGAGCGGCGTCGCGATGGCAACCGTCGAGACCGCCACGACCAGCGAGTTGCCGACGGCATGGAGCCAGCGCGGCGTCGAGACGACTGCGGCATACCATTTGAGCGACAGGCCCTGCAGCGGATAGGCGAGGATCGACCCGCCATTGAACGACAGTGGTACGATAGCGAAGATCGGCAACAGCAGGAAGCCCAGCACCAGCGCTCCTGCGAGCCGGGCGCCCCAAAGCCAGATGCGCGTACTGTCCAGCATCTCAGACCCCCACCCTTTCAACGCCGACAAGCCGCACGTAGAGCGCGTACAGGATGACGGTGGCGATGAGCAGAATGCTGGCGAGTGCGGCCGCAAGGCCCCAGTTCAACGCCTGCAACGTGTTGTAGGCGATGTAGAATGGCAGCATCTGGTCGCCCTGTCCGCCAAGCAGCAAGGGCGTGACGTAATAGCCCAACGCCAGAATGAAGACCAGGAGTCCACCGGCCGAAATCCCTGGGAGGATCTGCGGCAGATAGATCCGAAAGAAAGAATTCAGCGGGCCGGCTCCCAGCGACCGCGCCGCCTGCATCTGCGAGCGCGGCAGCGCCTTCATCGAGGCATACAACGGCAGTACGGCGTACGGCAGCAGGATGTGGGTGAGCGCAACCAGCACGCCGATGCGGTTGTAGACGAGTTCGAGCGGCGCATCGATGATGTTGAGGCCCATCAGCACCTGATTGAAAATGCCGTTCTTCTGCAGGATGACCAGCCAGGACGTCGAGCGCACCAGCACGGAGGTCCACAATGGCAAAAGCAATGCCAGCATCAGCAGGTTGGCCATGGTCGGGCCGACGCTCGCCAGCAGATAAGCGGCGGGCAATGCCAGAAGTATGCAGATCGCCGTTGCCGACAGCGCGATCCCGAACGTCCGTGCCAGCACATTGACATAGAGCGTGCTATCCTGGCCGCTCTGCAAGCCTAGGGCAGACCGCAGGTAGATATCGGTGAGCGGCCCCTTTGCCCGTGCAAGCGCACGCCAGATATCGGGCTTGCCCCAGGCGCCATCGGCCGCGATCAGCGTGGATTTCCAGTCGATGATGGCGGCAATATCGCGCGGCAAGGCGCGCGCGGTCGATTGGATCGTCGTGCGCCAGGCACTGGCCTCATAGCCAAGCCGGCGCGCGGCCGTTCCGGCAACCTTTGCCTTGCGCGCTTCGACCAGATCCCGCCCCACTGCCTCGAATGCTTTCACTCCCGGCAGCCCTGCCCCGTCCCAATCAGCCAGCGCGGCGACCGTGCCGGGCATTATCAAGGCGAGTTCCCGGTCATCGACGGACAAAAACAGCATGCCGCCGAGCGGGATGAAGAAAGCGGCGAGAAGGAACAACGCCAGCGGGGCCACCAAGGCGATACCCACGGTGTTTGCGCCAAGCGCCCGGCGCGGCCTGTAGATCCCGGAGGTCATGGTCGTTATCTCTCGCAATGGGGCGGCGGACGCAAGTCCGCCGCCGTGCTTGTCGTCACTTTGCCGCCCAGGCGGCGAAGCGCTCATTCAGGGCATCGATGTTCTGCACCCAGAAATTGGCGTCGACGGTAATCCCGGCGGCAATATGCTCCGGTGCTGTGGGCAGCGTCGCCGCGACATCGGCCGGCAAAGCCGCCTGGGCCGCGACCGAGCCGACGCCGTAGCCGAGCTTCGCCGGCCACTCCACCTGGCGGTCGGCACGGCCGAGATATTCCAACAGCTTGACGGCATTGTCCTTGTTGGGGGATCCTTTGAGGATCACCCAGGAATCGATGTTGAGGATATTGCCGGCCCACATGATCTTGAAGTCACGCTTGTTCTCGGCGTTGGCACCCCGGATGCGGCCGTTGTAGGAGGTGGTCATCGCCACCTCACCGGATCCAAGCAACTGCATCGGCTGGTTGCCCGAAGACCACCAGACAATGCTGGGCTTGAGTTCGTCGAGCTTCTTGAAAGCCCTGTCGACTCCCTCTGGCGTACCGAGGGTCTTGTACACGTCGGCCGGCGCGACGCCATCGGCCATCAGCGCGGCTTCGAGCGTGAATTTCGGCCCGTTGCGGAGGGCACGTTTGCCTGGATATTTCTTCGTATCCCAGACATCAGCCCATGTTTTGGGACCGTCTTTGAACACTGCTCCGTCATAGGCCAGCACGATGCTGAAGATGTTGGCGGGCACGCCGCATTCCTTGACGCTTCCCGGAATGTAGCGCTCGACGCCGCCCACGGTGGCAGGATCGATCGGCTCGAATAGGCCTTCTTCACATCCCAGCGCTTGTTCCTCGGCTTCCACCTCGACCACGTCCCAATTATTGGCCTCGCCGGCACCAACCTTGGTGCGCAAAACGCCGATGCCGCCGTCCCAGCTGTCTTCGGCAAGCGGGATACTCGTCTCCTTGCGAAACGGGTCGAAATACACCTCGCGCTGTGCATCCTGAAAGATGCCGCCCGCCGACACGACCGTTAGATCGCGGGCGGCCGCGACGCCCGGCAAGGCGACAACGGATGCCAGAAATGCCACATGAAGGATTGTCGTTCTTGTTCTCATGACTAGTCCCCTTTCTTGGTTGGTGGTTCGGAATGCATCGCGAGTGTCATCCGCGGCCTGTGTCGGGCAGTGCCCGGCACAGCGCCTCTGGTATAGCCACCCGGATTTCGTCGCCGACGCCGAAGCGGTCGGCCCCGGCCGCTGCCGGAAGTTTCAGCGTCAGCCGTCCGAGGCCGTCGCATTCGACGGCCAGGCGGCGCGCGTCACCGAGGTAGGAGATCTCGGTGACAGTCCCCACGAATGCCCCTTCGCCGCCCGCGACCATCAGGTGCTCCGGCCGGATGCCGACCTTGACGCGGTCGCCGACGGCGGGATTTCCCGCGACGGTCATATGCAGGACAGTTCCTCGATCCAGCCGGATGGCGGCCTGACCGGCCGCAAGTGTCTCGATCCGACCGTCAAGCAGATTGTTCTCGCCGATGAAGGAAGCGACGAAGGGCGTGCATGGCCGTTCGTACAGCAACTCTGGGGCATCGATCTGCTCCAGCCGGCCGTTGTTGAAGACGGCGACACGGTCCGACAGGTTGAGGGCCTCGGATTGATCGTGGGTGACGAACACCATGGTTATGCCGAGCTGCCGGTGCAGGTGCTTCAGTTCCGCCTGCATGTGCTCGCGAAGGTTCTTGTCCAGGGCACCAAGCGGCTCATCGAGCAGGATGAGGCGTGGCTTGAAAATGATGGCGCGGGCGAGCGCGACACGCTGCTGCTGGCCGCCCGACAATTGCGACGGCTTTCGCTCGCCCATGCTGTCGAGATGGACGAGGCTCAACGCCTTCTCGACCCGTTCGCCGATTTCCGCCTTCGACACGCGGCGCACGGAGAGAGGAAACGCCAGGTTCTCGGCCACGGTAAGATGCGGAAACAGCGCGTAATTCTGGAACACCACGCCGATGTCGCGCTTGTGTGCGGGCAAGCCTTCGATGCGTGTGCCGTCCATTTCGATCGTGCCGGCTGTCGGCCTGTCGAAACCCGCCAGCAGCATTAGCGATGTAGTTTTCCCCGAGCCCGACGGTCCGAGCAGCGTCAGAAATTCGCCCCGCTGGATTTCCAGGTCGATGTCGCAGAGGGCCCGGAACGCGCCGTAGTGCTTCGAAACACTACTGAAGCGCACTATTGGCGGCGTCACTGACGTCGCCGTCGGTTCTGTTCCGGTTGTATCGTGCTGCTTCATCTCCGGCGATTCTTTCCAGGTTTAATGACATGGAAGCGGCATCGCCGCTGTTTCGTCGCTCGCGTCGTGTCTGCTGCACAGCTACCGAAGCAGCATGCCGCGACCCTACGCAGGGACGTCGGCTGTGCCTGGCGCAATGGTAGCGACGATGCTCATGGTTGCACCCACCGTGCTGTTCCCGGTCCGCCAGGTGCGAGAGTCAGCGCCGAAGACCTTGCCGATCGATCGCATCGAACTGAGGTCCTCGATCGTGACGGCGAGGCACGGCAGGAATTTTTCTCGCCAGCAGATCAGGTAGATATCATCGGCCAGTTCGAAATAGTCGGCTTCGTCGAATTCACCGATGCCGGCATCCGGGCCATGCCAACAGTACCAGAAGTAGTATTTCGGGTTCACATAGTAGTGATCATAGATATGCGTATCGCTGTAAACGTAGCGAAAAAACTTGCCGAAAAGCTTGTCGGTGCGCGCAAACTCGACGATGGATGCCTTTCCTATGCTTCCGCTACGATAAGTTAGTGTCGGCACACTCTGCGCGCCGGTCTGCTCGACCCGGGTTAGGAGATTCATGTTCTCCGCCGACTTGTCGGCCACCGAACCTTCAATCAGGAGAACGGCGTCTCGCGTCAGGTCCAGCCATAGGCTGATCGACTTCAACTCGTCATTGGCGTCGATGAAGTCGACGAAATACATCCCATCGCGAACACAGAACGCCTGGTATGGCTGTTGGCCATGCCCCTTGGTACCTTTGGCGCTCCAGGACAGAATGCCCGCGGTTTCGAACGCCAGGCTGAGCCTGTCCCCATCACCAAAGGCGACGGCAAAGGACTTCCCCACCAGATCGGACGTTGGGTCCGGCCTGCCGCCAGAATGATTTTGCAGGATATCTCCGATCTGCGGCCAATGGACGGCGGCAGAAGAAACAGCACTGGTAACCATTATCGAACCTCCCTGTCGCGATCGCAGCGCCACCTCCTCGGTGGCAGCTACGGCTTTCACGCTTGCTCAGATTTTCTTTGCGTTCCTGGCGTTTTCGGCCATGCGCTCGCGTTCGAGCTCGAAGGCCACGAAATCGAAGCTTTCCAGCTCAATTTCTTCGATCGGCGGATAGGGTCGGGGGATCCCATCCCAGCCGATCTGGTCGATGCTCCAATAGAATTCCAGCAGGTTTCCGTCAGGGTCGCGGCCATAGAAGCGTGGCTGGTTGCCGGGACCGCCCTTGCGCGCGTTGACAATGACGATCCCGCGCTCCTCAAAGCGCCTGTACAGCGCAAGCAAGTCGTCGGAGCTGTTCATCTCAAAGGCGATATGGTGCAGGCCGAAGGCATGCTCGGCAGGCGGCTCGACGGCGCTTCTGAGCGTGAAGATCGACAGGCAGTGATGCGTGGAGTCGTTCCGGACGAACGATCCCGACAGGACCGCCACCCCATGCCCTACCTCATCCAGACCGTAGTTGAATTGCTCGGTCAGCTGCATTCCCAAAACCTCGGTATAGAAGCTGACCGACCGCTCCATATCCCGGACGGCGATCCCCACGTGTCCCAGTCGACCGACCCGTAGCGTCATTGTGATTCCTCTCCTGTACGCGATTGGTTTGATTCTCATCTGGTCCGATAATCGGACCAACTTTGTTCGTTATTCGAAACTAGATGACCTTGAGTGCGACGTCAAGAGTGCTTGCGCGCCTACCTGAAAAGGCGCCTGGAGAGGTGGAAAATGCTGAGGAACGAGTTCGATATGCGACTTCCAGGGTCAAAGTTCGCGCCGGTAGCCGCCGGGTTCAACCTTCACGGCGACATGCGCGATCCTGTCTTGACCACATGGAGGGCATCTTCTATGGTACCGAATATCGAACTAATTGTGTTCGATATTCGGATATTGTTTAAGAACTTGACAACTGAAGAGAGCGAAATGACCAAGCTCGTCACTTATATATCAGGAGGCCGGCCCCGCCTCGGCGCGGTGCAAGGCGATATGATCATCGACCTCGCCGACGCCACCGCCGCCTTTCCACAGGTTGTGCCTACGGGCGACAGCTGGACCGCGGACACTATCGGCTTTCTCGCGGCGGGCGCTCCGGCGCTGACCGCCCTGAAGGACATCATCGACAAGGCGTCCAAGCTGGACGCGGCAGACGCGCGCCGGAATTCGATCCTGGTTCAGTCGGCCTCGGTCAGCCTGCTGCCGCCCATCCCCTTCCCGCCCAAGATCATTTGCGTCGGCCGCAACTACGGCAAGCATGCCGAAGAGGCCGGGCGTCCCATTTCCGAGATACCGATCATCTTCGCTCGTTTCGCCAAGACTCTGGTTGCTCCCGGCGGCAATGTGGTGGTCCCGCGTGTGTCCCATCAGCTCGACTGGGAGGGCGAACTCGCCGTGATTATTGGCAAGCCGGGCCGCTACATTTCGCGGGATGACGCGCTCGACCATGTCGCCGGCTACTCCATCTTCAATGACGTGACCGTCCGTGACTACCAATTCCGCATCTCGCAATACACGGCTGGCAAGAACTTCTCCCACACGGGGCCGTTCGGTCCCTATCTCGTGCTCCGCGACGAAGTCGCCGACCCTCACGCACTCCAGATCACCACGACGCTCAACGACGAAGTCGTGCAGTCCGGCAATACGAGCGAGATGCTGTTCGATATTCCGGCCATCATCGAGCACCTGTCGGAGTTCATCGACTTGGAGCCTGGCGATGTCATTCCCATGGGCACGCCGGCCGGTGTCGGCTTCACCCGCAAGCCGCCGCGCTTTCTCAAGGGCGGAGACGTCATCTCTGTCGAGATCGAGGGGCTCGGCACGCTCACCAACCCAGTGGTCGATGAAAGGGCCCCGGCATGAGCAAGTCGGCGCTGTTCGAAAAAGGGCTGCAGATCCGCAAGGACGTCATCGGCGAGGACTATGTCCAGCGTGCTTTCGACAGAGCGGGCGAATTCGGCCGGGATTTCCAGGAACTGGTTACAGAATATTGCTGGGGAGCGTCATGGGGTCGCGAGGCGCTCAGCCGGCGCGACCGCAGCCTGCTCAACATCGTCATCCTCGGTACGCTCGGTCGCAATGCGGAACTCGGGCTGCATCTGCGCGGAGCGCTGCGCAACGGCGTCACCCCAGATGAAATCCGCGATGCACTGATCCAGCTGACGATCTACGCCGGCGTTCCCGCGGGGGTGGAATCCTTCCGGATCGCGCAAGAGGTCCTTGAGAGCCCGCCTGAAACCCAGTCCACCACCGCACCTTCGAAAGGTCAAAAGCCATGAGCCAGATTGCCGAGAACTACAAACGACTCGATACCGTCACCCCGGACAAGCTGTTTCCCGGTCACGACGCGCTGCGGCTCGATGCGACGCTGTCGCTTGTCGGGACGACGCAGGTGCTGCATTTCGCCGACCGGCCGCCCCTGTCGCTCAGTTTCGACGAGAAGACCGTCCGGTGGACCTCAACGCCGGCCGCCAACGTTGCCTATCCTATCGGCGAGGCGAGCTACGAAGCGATCGAAGTGCGGCGCGGATTGCTTGCGGCGACGATCAACCATCCCGAAAGCAATTCGAACGATATGGTGGTGTTCGACCTCGTCAAAAGCCGCGCCGTGATCGTCCATACCGTGATCATGGGCGGAAGCTCTACGGTTGCCGAGCGCAGCGTCATCTTGGAAGCCGGCATTGGAGGAGAAATCGGCGAGCGCTTCGAACCGACCAAGGAACTGGTTGGCAAGCGCATCCACTGGACCTACGGCCCAACCCACTTCTTCGAGCATATCTACATCGAGCCGGAACTCTATGTCTGGCACGGCATTATCGGGCCGGAAGCCGGAATGGGCGCGGTGGAGCCGACCTCGGTCCGCAAGATCGACGAGAAACTCTATCTGTTCAGCTGGTCCGACCGAGCCACGCCTTTCAACGGCGCCCTGGTGATCGACCTCAACGAAGCGCCGAAATCGGCAGGCCGGCTGGTCGGCTGGGATCCAGAAAAACGAGCCATCAGCCAGATCATCGTCGGCGCCACGGGCGTGCTGGTCAACGAAACAAAGTATTGACGGGTCTGTTGCCGGGAGGAATGGCATGACGGGGCTGAGCGAAACGGCGAAGCGGCTGCCGCGCGTCGAACTTTATATCGGCGGACAATGGCGGCCGGCAGCGGATGGTGGCGTTCAGACCGTCATCAATCCAAGCAGCGGTCAGCCGCTCGCCACGCTGAGCATGGCGACAGTGGGCGATGTGGCCGCTGCCGTCGCCTCCGCCCGTGCACAATTCGAGACGGGCGCATGGTCGCGCCTGTCGGGAGCCGATCGCGGCAAGCTGCTTTGGCGGCTTGCCGATCTCGTCGAGGCCAATCGCGAGAACCTTGCCTATCTCGAGGCCATCGATATCGGGCGACCCTATTTCGAGCCGTTCATGTTCGAAATCCCGCTGGCGGCCGATACCTTCCGCCATTTTGCCGGCTGGGCCGACAAGATCGGCGGCAGCACCTTCAACCTGCCGGATTTCGACGGCCGGCAGCGCCATTCCTACACGCTGCGCCAGCCGATCGGCGTCGTCGGCGCGATCACGCCGTGGAACGCTCCAACGATGATCGCCTCGTGGAAGCTGGGGCCGGCGCTCGCCGCCGGCAACACCGTCGTCATCAAGCCGGCCGAGGATGCCTCGCTGAGCACAATCCGGCTGATCGAGCTGATCGAGGAAGCCGGCTTTCCGCCCGGCGTCGTCAACCTGGTGACCGGCAGCGGCACGACCGCCGGCGACGCCCTGGTGCGGCATCCGGGCGTCGACAAGATCTCGTTCACCGGCAGCCCCGGCGTCGGACGGCGAATTGCCGCAATTGCCTCAGAAGCGCTGAAGAAGGTCACGCTCGAACTTGGCGGCAAGTCGCCCCAGATCGTGTGCCGGGATGCGGATCTCGACCGCGTCATCCCAGGCGCTTCGATCTCGCTGTTCGCCAATCAGGGTCAAACCTGCGCCTCGGGCAGCAGGGTCCTCGTCCACGAGTCGATCGCCGATGAGGTGATCGAGCGCATGGTCACTGCGGCCGAAAACATCGTCGTCGGCGATCCCTTTGCGCCGGAGACCCAGATGGGATCGTTGGTAAGCGAAAGGCAGCTGGAACGGGTGAACGGGTATGTGCAGAAGGGCAAGGCCGAGGGCGCCCGCCTGCTGACCGGCGGCAGCCGCATCGATCGTCCGGGATATTTCTATGCACCCACTTTGTTTGCCGGCGGCAACGACCTCACCATCGCGCGCGAGGAAATCTTCGGGCCTGTCGGCACCATCATCCGTTTCCACGACGACGATGAAGCCTTGCTTCTCGCCAATGCGACGGACTATGGCCTGACATCGGTTGTCTGGACGCGCGATCTCGCCACCGTCAACCGTTTTGCGCGGCATTTGCGCACCGGCTCGGTCTGGGTCAACGCTTGGGGGCCGCCGCACCCTGCCCTGCCATGGCTCGGCGTCAAGACCAGCGGCCTGGGGGAGGAACTCGGCCGGTCCGGCATTCTCGCCAACACGGTCGAGAAGACGGTGTCGGTCATTTCATGAGATTGCGACCATCGCCGGTTGCATATTGAAGGTCCCGGGGGTTCGGACTAGTCTCGATTATCGGACAATCGAAGTTCGATATCCATACGCCCGTTGCTGGTACCCGTCGCCACGGACAGCGATGGACGAGTTATGACTATGCCCCGGAAGATTGGAGTCTCCTTTTGGCCGAAATATCGCTGACCGGCGACCAGATGCTCACCGTCCTCGAAACCGTTGGCAAGAAAGGCCCGATAGGCGCAGCCGATGTAGCACGCGTGTGCGACATCAACAGGACTGTGGCCTACAGGCTTCTGGTTACGCTGGAGCAGCGGGCCTATGTTCGGCGCGGCCATGACGGTTACACTTTAGGCAGCGCAGTCAACGACCTGGTCCGCCAACTCGAGCGCGACATTTCCGCCATAGCCCGGCCCTTGATGGGCACGCTGGCCAATGCCGTCGGGGAAACGGTGGTGCTGCATTGCCTCAACAAGGACGAGGCAGTGGTTACCGAACAGGCCTTGGGAAACAGGCACCTCGTCCGCGTGCAACATGTTCCCGGATCGCACCACGCACTCCATCTTGGTGCCAGCGGCTGGGCGATGCTTGCTTTCCAGGACCAAAAGACGATCGCCCGCATCATCAAGAAAGCCTCCGACCCAGACGCTGCGCTGGCGCGCGTCGAGCAGACCCGGCGTGACGGCTACGCGATCTCGCATGACGAACTTCAGATGGGCGTCCACGGCGTTGCCGCACCGCTGATCGAACCTGACGGGCGCTGCAATGCAAGCCTCGCCATATTGGTGCCCAGCAGCAGGGCCGAGACACTGCCGGCACTGAAGCCGAAGCTTCTCGGCATGGTGTCAGACATTTCAAAGCTGCTGTAGAAGGAACCGTGGTCCAAAGTCCGCTCCTCGCTATCTGTTTCTTTTCCAGGTTTCGAATTCCGCCCTGCTTTCCGCCGTGCCCGGGAAGAGCCCGAAGATCGAACGTCCTTCCGCTACCTTTGCGGCCGCGAACGCCTCGTAGCCGGTTATCTCGAAGGCCTCGGCGGCAACTTCCTCGACAATGTCGCGCGGGATGACGACCACGCTTTCGCCATCGCCCACGACGATGTCTCCGGGATAGACGGCAACGCCACCACAGCCGATTGGCAGATCGAGATCGGCGGGGTGAAGGCGGATCGGAGTGGAAGGCGGGGCCGGGCGGTGTGATAGACTGGAAGGCCCAGGGCAGCGATGTCGACCGTGTCACGGAACCCTCCGTCGCTGATTGCGCCAACGCAACCCCTCGCCTTCAACCGCCCGATCATGATGTCGCCCGCGGAGGCCGCGCCAGCATCGCCTCGTGCATCGATCACCAGAACGTGTCCGGCCGGGCACTCCTCGATCGGTTGAACACCAGCCGCCCAGTTCCTATCTGCTGGATGCGTCGGGCGTTCTCCTCCCATTGCGCACGACGCGTTCCCCTCTGGAGGTTTACACCTTCACATCTTGGCCGAGCCTCTGGTTCGGCCATTTTTTGCCGGCCCGCCGCCAGCCACGGCAACACAGCTCGAATTTCGGCTTCTCGTCGACGTCATTCCCTCAAGAGCCGCACACTCTGGTCCGGACTGTTTTGCCTTGGAACGATTGCCGACTGCACAAACAGGGTTATTGGTTCGGCCGCCGTTTTCCATGAGGACATTGTCTGCACCTTTGGGACGGCGACCGAGATTGGCGAGCAAAGGCGGGCGCGGCATGCGCTCGAGCTGTTATGCCGGCAGGGACGGGTTGGTGTTGGGCGGCAGCGCCGCTTCCGCTTCGTGATCGTCGTCAAGGATATCGGCGTTCACGACGAGCGGCCGGCCTATCCAGATCGGATCGACCAGATGGTCACGACGGGGGTTGGTCGTATTCGGGTGGATGAGTATGCTGAGCCCCCTATGGTTCAGCATGAGCCATGGAACGAGTGAAGCGAAAATCTCGTTCGCAAATGAGACCTGGTACATTGCCTGGTCATGCGGGCCGACTTTCTGCTCGTGCCAGTTGCCCAGGCGTACGCGGAACCGCTCTGCGATCCGAAGACGCAGCCATTCGGCGTGTTGCCGCTCGGTCTGCCCGCCGAAGTAGATATGGGCATGATAGCTGGCAATCTCCGCGAGCGGTCTTGGGCTGGCAGGGTCTTCATTCACCTCAATGTTCTCCTTCGATGATCGTCGCGACCGGGAGAACTGTGCCCGAAGCACGCACGCTTGTCTGTAGCCGGCGCGGGATCTACAAACTTGGCGCAGCAGTCGCATAGTCCGTTTCTGAGCATGCTACACGCCTACACACGTGTGAAGGGGAATTCATGATACCTTTGGACACGCTTGTGACCTTCGTAGGTGCTGCCACCCTGCTGGCTTGGGTGCCAGGGCCGGATAACCTCTTCGTGCTGACCCAATCGGCTCTCTGGGGCCGCATGGTAGGCGTGTACGTAACGCTTGGGCTTTGCGTCGGTCTGGTTGTTCACACCGTCGCTGTTTCGCTGGGTGTGGCAGCGATCTTCCAGACGTCGCAGACAGCGTTCGATGCGCTCAAGTTCGTTGGCGCCGCCTATTTGCTCTATCTCGCCTACAGGGCCTTCACCGCGAAGCCAGACGAACTGGAGGCCGTCAAGGAGCGGACTGGGTCTATGCGGCAGATGTTTGCTCGCGGCGTTGTGATGAACGTGACCAATCCGAAGGTCGCGATATTTTTTCTCGCCTTCTTACCGCAGTTCACCGCGCCGGAGCGCGGCAGTGTTGTCCTCCAGATGCTCACTCTGGGAGGTGTATTTATCCTGTGCGCGTTCGCCTCTTTCGTGCTCATCTCCGTCCTTGCCGGTTCACTCAACGACTGGCTGCGGCAATCCTCAAAAGGTCAACTGTGGCTCAATCGCGTTGCTGCTATCGTGTTTGTGGGATTGGCAATCAAACTTGCCACTTCCCATCGGTAGTCATCTAGGTTGACGATTCGAATGTGGTCGGCGGCCGAAGACGAGCACGGTCACAAATCTTTCTCGGCAAGCTCCCGAGATGCGGCGGAGACCGACATGGTGACCTTCAAAGCAGCCGAGCCTTAGCCGACGGTCGGCCTCGACGGGACACTGCCGGACATTGTTTAAGTTTGCTTTGTTATCGGGCAAGATTAACTAGAACGGCTGGCACTACGCGCGAAAAGGCCCGTTGGGGATTGCTTTGAAAAAGGAATGAAATGAGCCGTCAAAACACATTCGATGGTTTGTCCGAGTTTTTGGCCATAGCAAAGCGGCAGAGCATCCGAAAGGCTGCGCTCGATCTCGAGGTGACGCCGGGTGCGATCAGCCAAACGCTTCAAAAGCTTGAGCGTCGTCTGGGAGCGCCGCTTTTTCACCGCACGACACGGCGCATATCCTTGACCGAGGCAGGAGAGACCCTGCTTGCAAAAATCGCCCCTGCAGCGCAACTCATCGAGACGAGCCTGGGGGAGACATTCCAGTCTTCAAGCGAACCGTCAGGCACCTTGAAGCTCATAGTCGAGCGTCTTGCCTTGTCCCATGTCCTAGAACCGATCCTGCCGGCTTTTCGTGAGGCCTGGCCGAACGTGAAGGTCGACATAACCGTAAGCAATACGCACGGAGACTTCATCGCCGAGGGCTACGACGCCGGTATTCTCATCGGATCATATATTGCCAAGGAGATGGTCGCGGTGAGGCTTTCACCGCCCTTCAAATGGGCGGTTTTCGGATCACCTGACTACTTTGGGAAAAATGGACGTCCTCGGGTGCCAGGTGACCTCACAAAACATCAATGCGTCCGGTTTCGACGACCGGCCAAAGGCGACATCTATCGATGGGAGTTTCTCGAAAGCGGACAAAACGTCAGCATCGAACCTAGTGGCCCCTTGACCGTGAACGACGGCGAACTCATGCAGAACCTTGCAGCGCAAGGTTTGGGCTTGATCTATTCATCAACCTTTCACGCATCGCGAAGGGTTGCCGCCGGCCAACTTGAACCCGTTCTGCTCGACTATTCACCGGGTACCGACGGGCTATTCCTGTACTTTACCAGGACAGCGCAAAACCAGCCCAAGTTGCGAGCATTCATTGACGCCTGTTCCCAACTAAGGCGCTCATCGCCTGCCTAGCCAGCGACAGCTCAACCTGCCCAAATGATGCAAGCCTTGCGCCGCGAGGCGTTGCATCGTGTAGGTATCATGGGACGGTAAGCGTTTTCAGATACGTGATAATGTCCGCCCGATCGGCCGGTTTCACCACGCTAGTGGTCATGCGCGTGCCCTGCAACATCTTGGCTGGACCCGACAAGAAGGCATCAAGTGTCTCATCCGTCCAGATGATGTTCGAATTCGCGACCGCCGCAGAATAGCGATAGCCTTCTACCGCTCCGGCTTTCCGGCCGAACACGCCATTCAAAGCGGGCCCGGACTTGTTTTGACTCTCAATCGAATGGCACGCCGCACATCGATTGAAAAGCTGCTTGCCGCGAACAGCGTCTCCTTCTGCAAAAACAGAACTGGGGCAGATGACACAGACGATCGACGCTATGGTGAGAAACCGCAAGATCTGGGTCATGCGTTAGGTCCTTTCTTCGATATTGATTGGTAATGTTCGGACGCCGACGCTGACTGTCCGCACCGTCGCCGCGGCAAGCCCGCGTACCATGGCGAGGTCGTCAACGCCGCCGATGTTGGGCTCCCGCCGGATCTGAGCTTGCGGGGGGACGGAACTGGTCAGCGCTACACTGCAAACAGCCGTCGCGGCGACTGCTGCAGAAAGAAACTTTCGGCGAGTGTTCATCATGCCAGAATGAGCTCCCTTGAAGGGCGGTGCGATCGACACGCCCCCCCTTCTCGGGCACAAGCAATGGCGATCAACCACGGCAAAACAGCAACACTCGTGGGTGGCACTTCCGAATTGAACGCATTTTCCTCTCATTTCATTCTGCAGTACCGAGCCGCCAATGGCGAGCGCTCAGCCGCCGCGACTCGCCAAGGAATCAGGCCGCCCAAAGCCGAATGGAGCATCTTTTATAGGTTTATTTATTAGCCTTTTAGCTCTTTGGTCAACCCCCAGATGTGCCCAGCCAACGCAACGAATGGGCCTGTGAGCGGTGGCCGATGCCGCCACGCTCGCGCCGAAGGCGGCCTTCCTGCGCGCACGGCTGTGGCATCCCCAGCCTTGCGACACTGTTGAAATCGTTGAGCGAACCGACAAGCAGCTAGTCGCGAACTGTATTTATAGCCGCGCGACGCCGACGTCTGATTTCGTCAATCATATGGTCTTATGGCCTATAGGATTGCACTTCCCCCCAAAGGCACCGTTAGTCGAGTGGCGAGCAACTTCAAGAAATCCCATGGCCCTACGGGGTTGAGGTCGGCCACAATCATGGGCTATATGGGCCACATGGATGAACTAAAAGGCGATCGCGTGGACCTGAGCCGAAGCGCCGTTTCGCGCTACATTCAGCTCGCCACCCTATTCCGCAGGCGGATCGAGTCGGGCCAGTGGCCCGTGGGAGAGCAAATCCCTACCATTGACGAGCTGTTGGCCGAGTGCGGGGTCGCCCGCGCGACGATCCGCCAGGCTCTGGGGCTGGTGGAGGCGGACGGCCTGATCGAGCGCCTCCGGGCCAAGGGGACCTTCGTCAAGCGGAGGCCGCAGGACCGGCTCTGGTGCGAGGTGGAGACCAATTGGGAGGGGCTCCTCAGCTCGCGGGACGGCGCCGAGATCGAGGTGCTCTCGGACAGCATGGGCGGGCCGCCGCTTGTCCACCACGCGATCGGGACGACCGGGCAGAACTACCGTCACCTCAAGCGCCGGCACTCGCTCAACGGGCAGCCTTTCCTCATCGCTGACGTCTACATCGACGAGCGGTTGGCGAAGAAGGTCACCGACAAAGACGTCAGGTCCAAGACGGCGCTGCGGCTGGTCGCGGGCATTGCGGGCGTGAAGATTACTGAGGCGAGGCAAACCCTGACGATCGGCACCGCGGACATCGAGACTGCGGCGCTCATCGACATGCCTCTCAACGCGCCGGTCTGCCACGTGGCGCGCTCGGCGGTCGATCAGCGCGGCAAATTGGTCCTGGTGTCGAATGGCATCTATCGCGGCGAGATCGTCCGCGTGGACGTCAAGCTCAAGTAGGCGCGCCCGTCAGAGCGCCGAGGTAGCGGGGCCGGGCTTTTCCGGGAAGGCGGACATGCCCTCCTTCTGATCGGGCTTGCGAATAGTCACCCAAAGAATCCTGCGCTCTTCCGCCGGCGCCTCCGTGAGGGACTCTCCCAACCGGGTGGCGCGCTTGACCCAGCGACTCCCAGCAGGGGCATGAGGCGATCAGCATCGCCGGCGCGAGCGCCGTGGCGAGCGCCCCCTTCCGAGAAGAAACAGGCTTGCGAAATTCATAGATTGACAATAGTATAGACTTATGGACCTTTTGGAATGCAGGACGCTTTCCCCGGCGGAGTTTGCGCGGAAATGAAGTTGCACTGGTCGCCAAGGTCTCCGTTCGTTCGCAAGGTAATGATTGCCGCACATGAACTCGGTCTCCACGAGCGCATAGAACTCGTGCGCTCGGTCGCGGATATGACGCGTCCCAATTCGGCGATCATGGGCGACAATCCCTTGAGCAAAATCCCCACCATGACACTCGAAAACGGAGAGCCGATCTTCGATTCCGTTGTTATTTGCGAATACCTCGATGATCTGGCTGGTGGCGGCCGGCTGTTTCCGGCACACGGTCCCGATCGCTGGCGCGCGCTGACGTGGCATGCACTAGCGACGGGTCTGCTCGACGTGCTGGTCCTGTGGCGCAATGAGCGTGACAAGCCCAAGGAACGACAAACTCCCGAATGGCTGTCGGCCTTCGCGACCAAGGTCGACGCCTCGCTCGACCGTCTGGAGAGCCTGGTTCTGTGCCTCGATGAGGCGTCCTTCGGCATTGGCCATATAGCGATTGGCTGCGCGCTCGGCTACCTCGACTTCAGATTTACAAACCTCGACTGGCGCGCAAAGCGCCCTGCGCTCACGGCATGGCAAACCCAATTCAAGAGCCGCCCTTCGGCAATCGCCACGGAGATCATGGATGTCTAAGCAAGCCATTGCCCGGCAAGGGCCGATGGCCCACATCCGCATACTGGATCTCGGGCGCATCATGGCAGCACCGTGGGCAACGCAGATCTTCGCCGATCTCGGCGCCGAAGTGATCAAAATCGAGCGCCCTGGCGCCGGCGATGACACACGCAGCTGGGGGCCGCCGTTTCTCGCCGATCGAGATGGGAAGAAGACCCGGGAATCCGGTTATTATCTCTCCGTCAACCGCGGCAAGCGCTCCGTGACCGTCGACATCGCCAAGCCCGAAGGGCAGGCGATCGTGCGCAAGCTGGCCGAGACGGCCGATGTCGTCATCGAGAATTTCAAAGTAGGCGCGCTCGCGAAATACGGGCTCGACGCAACATCGCTGCGCACATTGAAGCCGGACCTCGTCTATTGCTCGGTGACCGGGTTCGGCCAGAGTGGACCGCGCGCCGACCAGGCGGCTTACGATTTCGCAATCCAGGCCATGGGCGGCCTGATGAGCGTCACGGGCGAGCGCGACGAGATGTCCGGCGGCGGTCCACAAAAGGTCGGCGTTCCCGTCATCGACATCATGACCGGGATGTACGCCGCAGTCGCCATCCTCGCCGCCCTGGCTCGACGCTCGCAAACGGGTGCGGGCGAGACGATTGACCTGGCCATGCTCGACGTGGCTTCAGCATTCCTTTCCAACCAGGCGATGAACCACCTGGTTTCCGGGCGTACCCCCCAACGCGGCGGTAACCGCCATCCCAACATCCAGCCGCAGGACGTGTTTGCCGCAAAGGACGGCCGATTCGTACTCGGGGTCGGCAACGATGGACAGTTCGCAAAATTATGCGCTGTGCTCGGCTGCGACGCTTGGCCGGGCGACCCGCGCTTTGCGAGCAATGCGGCGCGCGTCGGCTCCAATGTCGAGTTGACAGGCTTACTGGGCGACGCCTTCGCGCAATGGGAGCGGGACAAGCTTCTGGCCGCCCTCGATGCCGCGGGTGTTCCGGCTGCGCCGATCAACAGCGTGCCTGACGTTTTCGCCGACCCGCAAATCGTGCACCGACAGATGCTGCGACTGATCCCTCATCCGCTGTCGGGCGAGGTTCCACAGGTAGTGAGTCCCATTAATTTCCTGGATGCGCCGCTGAGCTTCGACAGGGCGCCGCCGCTGCTTGGCGCAGATACGGCGGCCGTCCTGGCTGAAATCGGCATCGACGCAGGCGAGCGAGACCGCCTCGCGGCCGCGGAGGTCATATGAACGCGCCAATGCTCGGGGATTCCGCACGCATTCCATTGCCGGCCGTCGCCGAGATGACTCCGGAACAGCGGCGCATCTACGACAAGGTCGTAACCGGCCCGAGGGGTCGCATGATCGGTCCGCTGCGCGCGGCGATCCAGAGCCCGGAACTTGCCGGCTTGTGGTCCGACCTCGGAGAATTTCTCCGCTTTCGTACCTGCCTGCCGGCGCGCCTCAACGAACTCGCGATCATAACGGCCGGGCGACGATGGACGGCACAGATCGAATGGTGGGTGCATGCACGTTCCGCAATCGAAGTCGGCTTGCCGGAATCGGTGGTCAAGCACATTCGCGCGCTAACCCCGCCGGTCTTCGACGAGCCAGCCGACTACGAAGTCTACGAATTCTCTCGCGAGCTGCAAACGACCGGTCAGGTCAGCGAGGCGACCCATACGGCCGTGATGCGGCGCTGGGGCGCTCGTGGCGTGGTCGAACTGACCGCAGTGATCGGCTACTACACCATGGTTGCGATGACGCTGAATGCGCATCGCATTCCCGTGCCTGAGGCGCACGAGCCGCTTCCCGAAACCGGGTCACTCGCAGAATTGCCGAGCGCGCGGCTAAGCGATGGCGTCGACGCATGACCGGCGTGGCGACCATTCCCGCGCCTGCTGCCTCGGCGCCACGCCGCCAACTTCCGCCAGGTGCCTGTGACACGCATTCGCATGTGTTCGGTCCGTTCGATCGCTTTCGGCCGCACCGGGCTTCCACATATGCGTTGCCGAATGCGTCGCCCGACGTTCATGCGGCGGTACGCGCGGCGCTCGGCATAACGCGGGGCGTGCTCGTGCAACCCGCTCCTTACGCCGACGATCCGTCGGCAATGCTGAACGCCTTGTCGCAATCGAACCGCGCCTTGAAGGGCGTCGCTGTCGCGACCACCGGTGTTGGCGACCAAGCCCTTCAGGCCTGGTCCGCCAGCGGGATTGTCGGCTTGCGGTTTACCGAGATGCGCACACCCGCCGGCGACAGATATCCCGGCAGCGTCGGTTTTGACGAATTACGTCAACTAGCGCCGCGGATGCGGCGCATTGGGCTGCACGCGCAGCTTTGGGCAAGCGCTGAAACGCTGGCCGCCGAACTGCCGGACCTCGCGCGCCTCGGCATTCCTCTTGTGCTCGACCACATGGGCTGCCCCGCGCCCGACCGCGGCGTCGCCGATCCGTCGTTTGCAAAAATAATCGAGGTCTTCCGGGGCGAAAACATCTGGGCGAAGCTTTCAATCTGTCGCGTCTCGAAGAACGCACCGGACTATCCCGACGCGCGCGCCTTTCACGCAGCCTTCATTGATGCGGCGGCTGATCGCTGCATCTGGGGTTCGGATTGGCCCTATGTCCGGCTGTCGCCCGCCCCTGACGCCGGCCGGTTGCTCGATCTCTTTCTTGACTGGACACCGGACAAGGCCACGCACCAACGTATACTCGTCGACAACCCTGCGCGACTTTACAAGTTTGGAGGTGAAGAATGACTTTCAAGGGGCTCGAAGAGATCACGAAATTCCGCGTCGAGATCAAGGATCACGTCGCGACGGTCACGATCGCGGCGCCGCCCGCCAATGCGCAGGATCGCCGCTTCCGCGAGGAATGCATCAAGATTTTCGACGTGCTCGGCGCGGAAGTCAGCGTTCGAGCGATCGTGCTGACCGGCGATGGCAAGACTTTCTCCGCGGGCGCCGATCTGTTGGAGCGGCCGGCGCTTGTCAGCGAGCCCGGCGGCTATTCGCGCCACAACCGGCTCGTTCGCGCCTGCTTCGATTGCGTAATGGAATGCCCCAAGCCGGTGATCGCCGCCGTCAATGGCGCGGCCGTCGGCGCCGGATGTGTGCTTGCGCTCGTCTGTGACATTGTTGTGGTCGCCGAGGAAGCATTCATGTCGATGACGGAGGTCGACTACGGCCTCGCGGGAGGCACCCGGCATGTGTTGCGGTCACTCAGCCCATCCGACGCGCGACTGATGATCTACACGGCAATGCGCGTGACGGGACCGGAACTCTACCGCATGAACGCCGCGTCGGCCTGCGTGCCGCGCGAGCATGTCATCGAAGAAGCGACCGCCATAGCACGCAAGATCGCTGAGAAGGGACCGCTTGCGGTCGCTGCCGCCAAGCGCTCGTTCGGCCTTACGGAGGAGATGCCGTTGCGCGACGGGTATCGCTACGAGCAGACCCAGACGGCCCTGCTCGCAGAGACAGAGGATACCAAGGAGGCGCTCGCCGCCTTCCGCGAAAAACGCAAGCCCGTGTTCAAGGGGCGATGAGCCCACGCGACAGACGGCCCCGGCCACCGGTCGGAACAGCAGGCTTTGATCATGATCGCCGCGCAATGAGTGCGCGGTGACGCCCAACAACAAGCCAGTTGGCAATGGGAACGGAGACGTCAAACATGCAACCGGAGCATTCAGCAACTCGATCCGAAATCGATGCACTCTACCGCAAGGTCTTCTGGCGCACGATTCCGATCCTGGTCGTCAGCTATATCATCGCTTTCGTAGACCGCGGTAATGTCGGCTTCGCCAAACTGCAATTCATGAGCGACCTCGGATTTACCGAGGCGGTCTTCGGCCTCGGCGGCGGCCTGTTTTATCTCGGTTACAGTCTCTTCGAGGTTCCCAGCAATCTCATTCTCGCAAAGACCGGCGCACGACTGACGCTGTTGCGGATCATGGTGCTATGGGGCGCGTGCTCGGCGGCATTGGCCTTGATGTCTACACCCGCCCACTTCTATGTTCTGCGATCGTTGCTCGGTGCGGCGGAAGCTGGCTTCTTCCCTGGCGTCCTCTTCTATCTGACAACGTGGATACCGGCGTCGCGGCGCGCCCGCTTCACCGCCATGTTCATGTCGGCGATCGGCATCTCCGGCGTGATCAGCGGACCGATCTCGGGCGCAATCATGCAGGGCTTGGAAGGCGTAGCGGGATTGCGCGGCTGGCAATGGATGTTCATTGCCGAGGGCATACCGGCCTGCCTGATGGGCGTGATCGTGTATTTGTTTCTCGCGGACCGTCCGGCGACAGCCAAATGGCTGTCGCCGCGCGAGCGGGACATCGTCGAGGCGGAGCTTGCGAGCGAGGCGACGGACAAGAACGTCGAGCGGCAGGCCTCGTTCCTCGGCGCCTTGACCGATCTGCGAGTCTACAGCCTGGTTGCGATGTCGATCTGCCTGATCGCGGGCGGCGCCGGCATTTCGCTGTGGCTGCCGACGATCGTCAAGCAGTCGGGTGTCGCCAACGTGTGGTATATCGGTCTTCTCTCGGCGATCCCGTGGGCAGTCGCCATCATCGCACAGCAGCTTTGGGCCAGGCGTTCCGACCGGATCGGCGAACGGCGTTGGCACGCTGCAATTCCTGCTTTTCTGGCGGGGCTGGGGTGGATTCTCCTTCCCTCGGTGCGTTCAAGCGTCCCGCTATCGCTGGTAACGCTTACCGTGATGACGAGTGGCTTTCTCTGCGCGACCGGGCCGTTCTGGACGATGCCGGCGCGTTTTCTCTCGGGCTCCGCCGCGGCCGGCGGCATCGCGCTGATCACGACTGCGGGAAGTATTGCAGCCTTCTTCGCCCCGACAATTGTCGGCTGGGTGGCTTTCACGACAGGATCGCTCTCTCTGGGCCAATATTTCTATGGTGGCCTCATGATGCTCGGTGCGGTGATCATGCTTGTGGGAACGCGGACGCTTTCGATCCGTGAGACCTCTGCAAATATTCAACCCCTCGCAAAGGCCTGACCTGCTCCTCGATCGGTCGGTGCGGCGCCGCTGACTTCCTGGTTGGGGCAACACTAGCGCCGTTGGCATCCGCATCCTTGCGTTGCCAGCGGCTCGACGCCGCCGCACTCACCGGTTCGACATCGACGACCCGCCAGCATTTCTCGACGCCGCCAGCGACGAAGAATCGACGGCGCTGAGAAACGCTCGTCGCTTTGGATGTTCGCGGGATGGCTCAAAGGATATCAAGCCGCGGAACGTGCTCCAAGTTCCAGGCAGGCTTTGCCCTCTCAGACTTCGGGCCTGGTCAAGCACCGTGACCTGATGCCCATAACCCCACAGCGACGAGACGTTGGCGCGAAATTCACCATGGCGCCAGAGAGGCGGTGAGAGGCGGCAGCGAGGGCTTTCGGAGGATGCATTCTCATTCGCCGAGACTGAAGTGAGTTGATGCGGCGGCGCCGCAGTCCCGACTTCCAGTTGGCAAACCGTGGGACCGGCCGAGCGCTCCCGACGACGTCGCTCGCGACCGCCCGCACGCGGCTCTATTAGTCCGAAAACCTAATGCTTACGCCGCGCTGCCGAAAATTGAGCATGCATCAACGTGCGGCCCAAGCAGTTGTTCTGCGCCAACTTGGTCGGATCGAACGCGCTCTCGTGCCAGCGCTGCCTTAAGCGTCGCGATAATGTGCATCGATGTCGGCATTGTCCGCCCGGAGCGAGGCATGGATACTTTCGGTCATCTCGGATCCGCCGTAATCGGCTGCAGAGGCGCTGCCGCATTGCAGCCTGACATCGTCAACAACGTACGCCCGGGCTCGACCGAATGGGCCGGTCGGGAAGCATCCCTTTTGCCGTTTCGGCAGCCCTCATTAGATATCTTGGCACCGTTGGCCTCGAAATCCGGTCCGTGCTGACGCCGGTGCAACAGGAAGTTTTGACGTTGCACGTGGGAAGCAGCTTCCTAATGTGGAAAGCGGACGGCCCATCACTTTTTTCGCATTCACCACCCCTAGGGCTATTGCCGGAGCGTGAGCACCTTTTGCTCGCCGTCGCCGACGTCACGCCCGATATCGACGACGAGGTGGGGCGGCCCATCCAAGACATGCCGCTAGCGCCGCTCTCCGGGACGCTGGTCGCAGCAGTTCGGTGCCCGGCGGACATGCCGAGATCGAGAACCTTCGCGTATCCGCCACCAGATGCTCGCCGCGCCTGGCGATGATTTCAAAATATGCGCAAAACCGGCTCAGCCTGGCGCGACTCTCGCACCGCGTGCGTGGGCTGGGGCTCGCGATCCGCGCCAATGAGATCCCCCGAACACGCATGCCGTTGCAAGGCGTCCGGAGAACCACTGGTCGATCACCTGATCGACCTCCAAAAAGCCGGAACTAATGATCGAGGCCCGTGCGGCTGTCGATCATCGTGGTTGTTCCTTCTTTTTGGTTTGGGATCAAAACATGGTGTTTTGGTTGGCCGCTTCGGCGGGAACAGGCTGCGAGACATCCCAATGCTCGGCAATGTGTCCGTCTTTCACACGGAAGATGTCCATGATGGCCAGACCTCCGGTGCCGTCCTCTTTGCCCCCTGCATGAACATGCAGCCAGACGAGATCGCCTTGGGCCGCACTGCGTATAATGCGGCCGCTGGCGTGGGGGTTTGCTGCCAGAAGGCCGGTAGCGAACTTCACAAACCCCGCCTTACCGGTCGCCACCCTCGGGTTGTGCTGAATGTAGTCATCGGCCACGATTTCGCTTGCGCCTGCCACGTCGTGCTCATTGAAGACCTGGTTGTAGAAATGGATAACCAACTCGCGGTTCGCTTCCTCGACCGCAAGATCGCGTGAAGCCGTTTGGGCCAGAGCTGGGGCAGCCGCAGCGAGGGTCACCGCAACGGTTGCAGCGGCAAGCAGTCTGATTGGATCGAACATGAGTTTCTCCTTTTGGTTTGAAGTCAGTAGCCAACGGTGAAGGGCTGGCGGATGTGCTTTGGGTCTTCGATCTCGTCTGCCATGGCCATGGCGTAGTTCTCTAACGAGTTGCAGGAGCGATCTCCCCGCGCAGGAGCTGGCCCGTCCTTGCTCAGCTGGAATTTGCCGGTGCGTACGATCGCCCGAACACGTATGCCGGGGCAAAGCGTCCGGAGAACCACCGGTCGATCACGAAGGTGTCGACTTCTGCTCGCGGATAATCTGATTGATCTCAAACAGTCGGAACCAATGATCGACTGGCACGGCTCTGACCGCCGGCCAAGCCTCCGCTCAGTTGCCATTCAAGGCTTTCACGACCGATTTGAAGAGATCAACCCGCTTGGGAGGACTGTTGTAGCCGGCAATAACCATAACGGTGCGTGTTTGACGATCGACATAGACACTTTGGCCGCCTACGCCCTGAGCGGCGAAGCCGTCTAGTCCGGGAACCGCCCACCAGAAATAGAAATAGTTCTTTTCCGGAAAGCTGGTACTGGTCGATTCATTCACCCAAGCGGGCGGTACGATCTGCTTGCCGTTGGCCTTGCCGTCGTCAAGCATAATCTGGCCCAACCGCGCAAAGTCGCGTAGCGTTGCTGCAAATCCCGCACCATACCATTCATGCTGGCGTCCGCGTGGCCCTTGCATGATCCAATATCCCGGCGCCTCCATGCCCGCCGGCTGCCAGATCGCCTCGGTCATAAGCTGCGCAATGCTCTTTCCTGTTGCGGCCGCTATGACCTTTCCGGCTAGCTCCGTTTCGAGCGTCGAGTAGTTGAACTTCGTCCCTGGATCGGCGACTGGCTTTAGTTCGCGCGCGACATCTTCGTAGTACGACTTTTCTGTGTTGGTGGACGCATCACGAACGCCGTCAAGGAAGCTTCCGGGAGAATAGTCTTCCACCCAGGACGTGCCCGTGCGCATTGTTAGAAGGTTACGCAGTGTCACCTTATCGTAGGCGGTTCCTTTGAGATCCGGCAAATATTTGACCACCGGATCGTTGACATTTATCTTCCCCTGTCCCTGCACAATGCCAAACAGCATGGAAGTCCAGGACTTCGACATCGAGAACCCAATGTAGCGGCTGCTCTCGCTGCCGCCGTTGCGGTGCACTTCCCGCACGATCTTCCCGTCACGCATCACAACAATGCCGTTGATGCGCAAATCCTGTAGCGCCGCAAGGAATGTCGTCTCTTTTCCCTCGATTTGGACCGGCGTGTCGTCCGGCAGCTTCAGTGTGGACGATGGCAAGGCCCATTTATTCGGTCCCGGTTCGACGGAACGCGTGTCGAAAAGTTCGTCAAGGTGACGGTAGGTCAGCAAGTTGAACGTGTCGCTGGTCTTGTTACGTCTCGCCTCCACAAGCGCAGGATCGAGCGGCTTCGCCAAGGCCGCAATCGAGCCCGCCGACAGTGCAATTGCCACACCGAGAATTGCGAATCTGGATAGAGAGAACCCGGTTGTCATTTCATTTCCTCCCAGCGATTGTCCAATGCGTTGCAGAAAATTCCAGACCTAAAAGTCTATAGGCTAGCTTATTAGCACATTACGTTGCACCCGCAGAATTGCAAGTCAAATTTTGCGCGCGATAGGAGCCGCGTGCGGTCAGCAACCCAGGCACAGTATGAGCACACCGGCGCGGCATCTTTGTCGTTGCGCAGCAGACAATGACCATCGGAACGCCGAATTGCAGCACATGCCGCTCATCCTTACCCGGCCCACCAATGTCCATCGTCGGGCGGTCGAGATTAAGTGATATGCAGCCCCTCAGTCGCGGCGGCCGCCCCCGTTGGGAACCGCCGCGTCCGTTAGCAATCAGTTCTTCAACTGATCAGCCCAGTCGGCGATCGCGTCGGCGACCTCGGCCGGTTTCTCGGCGGGTAACGCGTGGCTTGCCCCCTCGATCACCTTGACGGTTACGCGCTCACCCAACTCATCCTTCAGCTCCTGCCGCGACGATGCAGGCCGGAAGGGGTCGGAGCCCCCTTCAAGGTCGAGCATCGGAGCCGTTCCGCCTGCCCACCAGTCTGCCTGGTTCGTCAGCTTCATCGCCGCCCTCTGGCTTTGGGTGACGTCGGCATGCCACCCCTCAAGCCAAGGTGTCGGATCATTGCCTTCGGCGAAGAAAGCGAGTCGCAAGCCTCCTAGGCGTTGTTCACGGGTGGAGGCTGGGTCATTGATCATGACGATTGCATCGCTAAGTTCCTTCGGCCATTTCCTCGCCCCGGCTGCCACCAGCACCACACCGCGCGTCAGATCTGGATGGTCGGATGCGATGGTGCGGGCGATCCAGTTGCCGTATGCATGGCCCGCCACGATCGCCTGTCCACCCTCCTTGCGAATGATGGCTGCATAATCATCGGCGAAGTCATGGAAAGACACCGCCTCCATTGGCCCCTTGCTTGCGCCGATGCCCCGCGGATCCACCCACAGCCCGCGATAGCCACGGGCAGCCAATCGCTCCGCAAGCGCGCCGAACTCTTCAGTCCCCCGGCCCTGCGAGGGAATAAACAGAATAAGCGGCCCGTCTCCTTGCGTGCGATAGGTGATGGTGGCTTTGCCGTTCGTCACGGATTTGATGACCGCCTCCTCCGCATGCGGGGCACTCGCCGCCGAAACGGCCGCAAGGACGAGTGCGATGAGGAGACCTTTCCCCCGGTTCGTCATGTCAGTTCCTCCTTCTATAGTGGCAAAAGGACATTAAGCTGACTTATTGTCCTTTTTCAAGATAAAGCTGATAGTCTAGCATTTTGACTGATCCGCGGAGCCTGTAGGCCGTGTCGATCCGATGCAGCGGACTGCAGCAAACTCGTGTGGTGAATTTGTCACCGGCATCGCCAATATTGATGGGTTCAGCACCTGGATCCCAATGGACTCATGGGTTGGAACATCCAGGTTGCGGAGACACGGAACTCGACGAACTCGATGCCCTTCGGCCTGCCTTGATCCAACGGTCGGTTCAAAGCCGCAGACCGGCAAAGAGGGCATTCACGTCACCCCGCAGGAAGCCGGGACCTTCCGCGTTGGCTACCTCTGCGATCATCCTCTTCAGGTCCTGATCCGCCAGATGCGCCGCCCACCAGACCGGACCGCCGGTCCAGCGCGGAAAGCCGTAGCCATGGATCAGCGCGACATCGATATCCGACGCCCGGCGCGCGACGTCTTCGGCTAGCAGCCGGGCACCTTCGTTCACCATCGCCCCAATGCACCGTGCGCGGATTTCGTCGTCGGTGATGAGGCGGGGACGTATTCCCGCCGACTTTCGCGACGCTTCGAGATAGGCCTCCAGCGCGGTGTCCGCTTCAGCGTGGCCGCTCGCGTAATCATAATAACCTGCTCCCGTCTTGCGACCGAGGCGGCCCGCCTCGCACAACCGGTCCAGGACGTCGACATATCGCACGGACTGGTCGCGCGACGTTGCCCGCGCCTTGCGCATGCGCCACGCAATGTCGAGCCCAGACAGGTCGGCCACCGCGAAAGGGCCCATCGCCATGCCGAAATCCGTCATGGCGAGATCGACCGCCTGCGGCGAAGCCCCGTCCTGGATCAGGAACTCGGCATGACGCCGATAGGCGTTGTAAACGCGGTTCCCGATGAAGCCATCGGCGTTGCGAGCGATCACGACCTGCTTGCCGAGCCTTTTCGCCAACGCGAGCGCCGTTGCCAGCGTTTGCGCGTCAGATCGAGCGCCTCTGACCACTTCGAGCAGCTTCATGACGTGGGCGGGAGCGAAGAAGTGCAGCCCCAGGAAGCGTTCAGGATTGGGTAGAGCCTCGGCCATCTCATCGATGTCGAGATAGGACGTATTCGTCGCAACGATCGCCTCGGGAGCGATGATAGCGCCGAGACGGGCGAGCAGCTCCCGTTTAACCGCGATATCCTCGAATACGGCCTCGATGACCAAATCCGCGCCAGCAGCATCGGACAGGTCTGCCGACGCCGTCAGTGCGGCGGCTTGGCGGGCGGCCGCGGCGTCGTCAATGCGCCCGCGCCTGAGATCGTCGGTGCGCAGTCCCGCGATCCGCCCCACGCCGGTCGTGAGTGCGTCCCCGTTCCGCTCCATGAGGATCACCTGGTAGCCGCTCGAAAGAAGCGCGTGCGCAATCGCGGCGCCCATGGTTCCGCCACCGACGACGCCCACGCAGCCAATCGGCAATGCAACGGCATCGGTGCTTTCCGAGCGGCTCGCATCCCGCTCGGCAAAGAAGACATGGCGAAGCGCGAAGGCTTCAGGCGACATACGGATGTCCTGGAAAACAGCCCGCTCTTCAGCCAAAGCCTGCCGGAAGGGTTTTTCCGCGGCACACAGGACCAGCTCCGCTGCCTTGACGGCCGCTGGCCTGCGTCGCGCACGGGCGACGACGTTGTCGCGCACCACGCGCGCCTCGCCGCCATCGAAATCCGGTATCGGCATCTCAGCGACACGGCGTTTGCCGGAACAGCGACGAAGCACCGCCATCGTATCATCGAGCAGGTCGCCTTCGCTGATGGCGTCGATAATGCCCAGTGACAGCGCCTCCTCGGCTTTTACGCGCCGTGCGGAGACAGCAAGCTCCAAGGCGACCGGAACGCCTGTCAGCCGCGGCAAGCGCTGGGTGCCGCCAGCGCCGGGAACCAGCCCAAGGCCGACTTCCGGCAACCCAAGGACCGCGCTACGGTCAGCGACGCGAACATCGCAGCCGAGCGCCAATTCAAAACCGCCGCCTAGGGCCGCCCCGTGGATGGCGGCCGCAACGGGGATCTCGAGATTTTCGATCGCCTCAATTACAGCCGGGAGCTGCGGCTCGGAGAGCGGTTCGCCGAACTCCTTTATGTCCGATCCGGACACAAACGTTTTGCCTGCCCCGATCAGCACCACGCCCTTAAGCGCCGTATCCAACGCGATAGCGGCGATCGCCGCGACCAGCCCCTTGCGCACGGCGTGAGAACCAGCATTCACAGGAGGGTTGTTGATGGTAACAATCGCCAACTCCTCAACTTTTCTCCAACTGATCACGCTAGATAGACCTCTTAGGCCTTTAGGTCTTCGGAGTTGATCGGCAATGTCCGGACACGCTTCCCTGTTGCTAGGAAGATCGCATTGGTGACGGCTGGAAACACCGCCGAGGTTGCCGCTTCACCTATACCTCCTGGCGGCTCCGCGCTCGGGACGATATACGTTTCAACGTGGGGTGCCTCGTCGATGCGGAGCGGCAGATAATTGTCGAAATTGCTTTGTTCGACGCGGCCATCCTTGAAGGTAATCGCGCCATAGAGTGCGGCAGTGAGTCCGTAGAGCGCGCCGCCTTCCATCTGGGCCGCAATCGTGTCGGGATTTACCGTTAGTCCGCAGTCCACAGCTGTAACGATGCGTGTCACCTTGACGGCACCGTTCGGCGCGACGGTTGCTTCAGCAATGATCGCGAGATAGGAGCCGAATGCGAACTGCACAGCGACACCCCTGCCCTGCCTGGCTGATAGTGGCCTACCCCACCCGGCCTTTTCTGCAGCCAGCTCCAAGACCTTCAGCGCACGCGGATTTTCCGTCAGTAGCCGTTTGCGGTACTCGACTGGATCGACTTTCGCTGCAGCGGCGAGCTCATCCACGAAACTTTCGACCATGAACACGTTATGCGAGGGCCCAACACCGCGCCACCAACTCGTGAGAACACCCTGTGGCTCAACCTGGTTGAATTCAACTTGAATCGCGGGAAGCTTGTACGGTGGATGGGCTGCCCCTTCCACGCCATCGGGATCCACGCCGTTCTTCATTGCGGGTGGGAAGATCCGGGCAAAAATCGACGATCCGGAGACACGATGCGTCCAGGCGACCGGGTTTCCCTGGGCATCAATTCCGCCTGACATACGGTCGTAGTAGTGTGGCCGGTAATAGCCATGCTGAATATCTTCCTCGCGACTCCAGATAACCTTGACCGGACCGTTGACCTGCATCGCCACTTTCACAGCATGGATGATGCCATCGACTTCGAGTCGGCGGCCAAAGCCGCCGCCGACTATATGGTTGTTGATTATGATCTTCTCGGGGGCGAGACCGGTGACGGCGGCGGCGGCCTCTTTGGCCGCGGAAAGGTTCTGAGTTCCGACCCAAAGTTCGCACGCATCCTTGCGCACGTGAACCGTGCAGTTCATCGGCTCCATTGCGGCGTGGGAAAGAAAAGGCAATTGATAAACGGCGTCGATCCGCTGCGCGGCACTCGCCAGCGCCGCTGTCACATCGCCTTCGCTCCGTGCAATGGCGCCGGCTTTGCGGGATTCCTGATCCAGATGCTCGACGATATCGGAGCTGGAAACGTGTGCGTTTGGGCCGTCGTCCCACTCGATCGCCGCCGCCTCAAGCCCTTTTTTGGCAGCTCCGGTGTGATCCGCCACGACCGCTACTGCGCCGTCGGTCTGCACGACCTGATGCACGCCCTTGATCGCCAGCGCAGCCTGCTCATTGACAGACTTCGGCTTGCCACCGAGAACCGGCGAAATGGCGATCGCCGCGATTTTGGTACCGGCAGGAGATGCGTCGATGCCATACTTGAGCGATCCGTCCACTTTGCCTGGTGTGTCCAGACGTTTCGCCGAGGTTCCCAGGAGTTTGAAGTCCTTCGGAGATTTGAGCGTTACGGTTTCCGGTGGAGGTACAAGCAGTGACGCAGCAATATCGACCAACTCACCATAAGCCCGCTTCCGTTTTCCACTCTCATCGATAACGAAGCCATCTTCGGCCCGACACGTTGCGGCGTCTACTTTCCACTCGTTTGCTGCGGCCTGAATGAGCATGATGCGGGCCGTCGCACCGGCGGTGCGCAAAGGCGTCCAGAATGCGCGTATTGAGGTTGAGCCGCCCGTCATCTGACGCCCGAGCATTGGATTGGCATAGAGCGCCTCGTTAAGAGGCGCATGTTCGAACTTTACATCATCGAGCGCGACTTCCAGCTCTTCGGCAAGCAGCATGGCTTGGGCAGTGTAGATTCCTTGGCCCATTTCCACTTGTGGCATGACCAGCGTGACAAGACCTTTCCGGTCGATGCGGATGAATGCGTTGGGAGCGAAGCCCGCGGCAGCCGCAACAGAGAGCTCTGGGCCAAGTGCCAGATTGACGACGAGACCACCGCCAACGACAATGCTTGCCTTCAGGAAAAGGCGGCGGTTCAACTGCGGGCCGCGAGTACGGTTCGACATGATCTGCTTTTCCTTTACGCGCTTGCGCGCTTAATGGCGGCCCGAATGCGCTGATAGGTACCGCAGCGACAGACGTTGCCCGACATTGCACTGTTTATTTCGTCGTCGGTCGGTTTCGGTGTTTCGTTCAGCAACGCGGCGGCCGACATCAGCTGCCCTGACTGACAATATCCGCATTGAGGCACTTCAAGCTCGATCCACGCATCCTGAAGCGCCTTCCCATGCGCGACGGTGTGTAAAGCTTCGATCGTCGAGATCTGGCCTTCTCCGATGCTTTCCAGGGGAGTCACACAGGACCGAGTCGGCACGCCATCAACGTGGACGGTGCATGCACCGCAAAGACCCTGCCCACACCCGAACTTGGTTCCGGTCATGCCAAGCACGTCGCGAAGCACCCAAAGCAGTGGGGTGTCGCCGTCCACGTCCACTGAGTGCGTGCGGCCATTGATTTGGACCGAGATTGTCATGCGTGTGCTCCGGCTTCGACCTCTTGATCGGTGGACGATGGCTGTTTTATTGGCAGAGATAAACGTGCCATCGCTACACTGAATTTATAGCTGCACTAAACAATCTCTTGGGATACGGAAGCCCGTCCATGTCGAACCGGCCGACAGAGCCGGTTTGCGCTTGGTGCGGCAACGACTGTCGTCATGCACACCAATACCGTTGAAAACGTCGCTACATGTACCAGGACTCCAAAGAGGTCACCCCATGATGCCTTTCGCAGCTCGACGCCGCCGCTGGCGAAAGGCGCTGGAACAGCCCAGAATATAACCCAAGCTTCAACGAGCGCGCTCCCGCAGCTTCCTGGATGAGAGGCTTTTCGTTGGACGTCAACAGACCCAGCCCTTTGCTGCGGCAAACCGCTTTGCACTGGGCGATGAAGCGCCGCAAACCGGGTTCCAAAAGCACCAGCGTATCGGGATGAATCAGGCACTTTGGGACGAACCGAAAGACAGGGTCATCGACAGCCGCGGCTGATGCATCTCGATGAGGCGGGCACGCAACCCGGCAGCGACGGCGCCGGGGCTCCCGCCGAACAACCTGCGGAACTCGCGACTGAACTGCGAGGCGCTTTCGTAACCGACTTCGATAGCCGCAGTCTGTGCGGATGATCCGGCATTGACCATGAGGTCCCGCGCTTTGTGAAGGCGGATCAGCTTCTGATAGTGCAGCGGCGTTACCCCTGTCACGGCCTTGAACCGAGCATGGAAGGTAGAAGCGCTCATGCCCGACTCGCGAGCCAGCGCCGGCACATCGAAATTGACGGCATAGTCGTTGTGCATGCGCTCAATGATCCTGCCGATGCGCCAACGATTTTCGTTTCCCAAGGCGAAGCCGGCAAGAGCACCGCCGCCGGGCGTTCGCAGCAACAGATAGATCAGTTCGCGCACGATGCCGGGGCCCAGCACGCGCGCCCGTTCCGTGTCGGAGAGGGTTGCCGCCAAGCGCACCGCTGCCGTCAACACCTCAGTATCAACCGGCACGCCAGGAATTCCCCCCTCGTAGTCGGCAGTGGCCTGTATGTTGTCCATCTGGATCAACAACTCAGTAACGACGGACTGCGTGATCCTGATGGCCATTCCTAAAAAGGGCTCCTCGGAACTGCCCATCGTCTCGCTCTCAAACGGCATCGGCACTGCCAGGACGAGGCAGCGGTCAGCATCGTACACGTAGCGCCTGCCACCGAGGCTTCCCACCTTGCAGCCCTGGGCCACGATGAGAATGCATGGCTCATAGACGGTTGGTGCCAGGGGACGGTGCCGGTCCATGCGCATCAGGACGACGTCCCGAAGGCGTGTCGGCAAAAAGCCCTCTGCGTTCGCCTGCGTCAGAATGAGTAATTTGAGCTGTTGGATCATTTGTGTGCGCATGTGTGAAATGTGCACTCGATAATGGGAAGCGTGCAACCATTCCCGCTGCATTTCGGAGTTTTAGGCAATACCTTTGGAGGTTCAGCCCTACATGGATGTCCGCTCGATGGGTTAGCTCTCCGTCATCAATATGATCACGGAGAAAACACAAATGAGTTCCCTTCCCAAGACCTGGTTCATAACCGGCACATCGCGAGGCTTCGGTCGCATCTGGACTGAAGCGGCGCTGGCCAGAGGGGATCGGGTGGTCGCCACCGCGCGCAATTCCGAGGCGCTCGCGCCACTGCAGGAGCGATACAGAGAGCAGATCCTGGCCCTGCAGCTCGATGTTCGGGACAGACCCGCCGTCCAGGCCGCTCTCGCGCAGGGCCATGCGCATTTCGGCCGCCTGGACGTGGTGGTGAACAATGCCGGCTTCGGCGTCTTTGGGATGGTCGAAGAGGTCTCGGAGGAGCAGGCCCGCGAACAAATGGAGACAAACTTCTTCGGCGCCTTGTGGGTCACGCAGGCCGCCCTGCCCCTGCTGCGGGCCCAGGGCAGTGGCCATATTGTTCAGGTCTCCTCCATCGGGGGCGTCACCGCGCTACCGCAGCTCGGCCTCTACAACGCATCCAAGTGGGCGCTCGAGGGTCTCAGCCAAGCGTTGGCGACGGAGGTCCAGGATTTCGGTATCAAGATCACCTTGGTGGAGCCGACCGGCTACGCCACCGAGTGGGCTGCGGGGTCGGCGACGCATGCGGGATCGCTGGTCGCCTATGACGATCTTCGGGAGCGCCTTGCGCTGGGATGGCGTGACTTCCGTCCGGGGGACCCTGCCGCAACCGCATCTGCACTGCTAGCTTTGGTGGATGCGGAGCATCCGCCGTTGCGAGCCTTCTTTGGCAAGGGGCTGCTGGAAATGATGCAGCAAGAATATGCGCAGCGGCTGGAGACATGGTCGAGATGGCGCGAGCTGTCTGAAGCCGCCATGGAAGCCGTAGCCGTTTGATCGAAGGGTGGGGCCAGCTTGGAGCGTTTCATTCGTTCCTTCGGGATCGTCCAGACCGCATTCTCGAAATCGACCTCGTCCCACTCCGCTTCATAGGATGGTTGGACTGAATTCGCTTGACAAAGCGGTATATATTTAACATGTGTATTATGTAATCCATTAACCGACCTCCAGGCTAAGCGGCTGCGGGAGCCGGAGCCTTCAAGCACATGAGGATCCCATCAATGGACCTTCGCGACCCCTCGTTGCTGCGCCAGGCCGCTCTCGTTGGAGGGGACTGGATCGAAGCTGATCCGACACATTCCGTCCCTGTAGCGAACCCTGCGACCGGCGAGCTGGTGGGCTACGTTCCAAGGCTCGGCGCCACCGAAACGCGTATCGCCATCGAGGCGGCTCGCATTGCGCAGAAAGGATGGGCTGCGAAGACCGCCAAGGAGCGCGCCGGCATCCTGCGCAAATGGTTCAACCTGATGATGACGAACCAGGACGATCTCGGCCACATCCTCACACTCGAACAGGGCAAGCCGTTCGCCGAGGCAAAGGGCGAAATCGCCTACGGGGCGAGCTTCGTCGAATGGTTCGCCGAAGAGGCTCGTCGTCTCTACGGCGACATCGTACCTGGGCATCAGCCCGATAAGCGCATCCTCGTGATGAAGCAGCCGATCGGGGTGGTTGCGGCTATCACACCGTGGAACTTTCCCAACGCCATGATTACGCGCAAGGCGGGACCGGCTTTCGCCGCGGGTTGCGCGATGGTGCTGAAGCCTGCTTCGCAAACTCCGTTTTCAGCCATCGCGCTCGCCGTTCTGGCCGAGCGCGCGGGTCTGCCCAAGGGGTTGTTCAGCGTGGTGACCGGTTCGGCCAGGGAGATCGGCGGCGAGATGACGGCCAATCCAACCGTGCGCAAGCTGACCTTCACCGGCTCGACCGAAATCGGCGCGGAACTCTACCGCCAGAGCGCGCCAACCATCAAGAAGCTCGGCCTCGAACTCGGCGGCAACGCCCCCTTCATCGTCTTCGACGATGCCGACCTAGACGCCGCAGTCGAAGGCGCACTGATCGCCAAGTTCCGCAACAATGGCCAGACCTGCGTTTGCGCCAACCGCCTCTATGTGCAGGAAACCGTCTATGACGCCTTCGCGGAAAAGCTGGCGTCCGCGGTCGGCAAGTTGAAGACCGGGAACGGCTTCGATGAAGGTGTGGTTCTCGGCCCGCTCATCGATCAAGCCGCGTTGGAGAAGGTCGAGGAACATATTGCCGACGCGACTTCCAAGGGTGCGCGCATCATACAAGGCGGCAAGCGCCACGGCCTCGGCGGAACCTTCTTCGAAGCGACGGTGCTGGCTGATGTGCGCCCCGATATGGCCGTTGCCAGCGAGGAGACGTTTGGTCCGGTTGCGCCGCTCTTCCGCTTCAAGGACGAAGCCGACGTGATCGCCCAGGCCAACGATACGGAATTCGGCCTCGCCTCGTATTTCTACGCGAAGGACCTGGCCCGCGTTTTCCGGGTCGCCGAAGCGCTCGAATACGGCATGGTCGGCGTCAATACCGGACTGATCTCGACGGCGGAAGCGCCCTTCGGTGGCGTGAAATCGTCCGGACTGGGGCGAGAAGGCTCAAGATACGGCATCGAGGAATTCACCGAGATCAAATACGTCTGCCTCGGCGGCATTGCCTAGATAATTCACCCATACTCCAGCTGTTTTCGCTCCAAGGAGCCCGCCATGCCCGCGCCGAGGAACTTGTTCAAGCAGGCGTTGAGGGAAGGCCGTGCGCAGATCGGCCTGTGGCAGGCGCTGGCCAACCCCTACACCGTCGAGATATGCGCGGCTGCGGGCTATGACTGGTTGCTGCTCGATGCCGAACACGCACCCAATGACGTGCCTCTGCTGGTCTCACAGTTGCAGGCGATGAAGGGAACGGCGAGCCAGGCCGTGATCCGCCCCGTCGTCGGCGAAAGCTGGATCATCAAACAGTTGCTGGACATTGGTGCGCAGACCCTTTTGGTGCCCATGATCGAGAGCAAGGCCCAGGCCGAGGCGATGGTGAAGGCGGTGCTTTACCCGCCGCACGGCGTGCGCGGCGTCGGCGCGGCGCTCGCACGCGCTTCTGCCTTCAACCGCATTCCCGACTATCTGCAGACGGCCAATGACGAAATCTGCCTGCTGCTCCAGGTGGAAAGCCGGACTGGCCTCGCCGCGCTCGACGACATTGCCTCGACCGAAGGCGTCGACGGCGTGTTCATCGGTCCGGCCGACCTTGCTGCCGATATGGGGCATCTCGGCAAGCCGGGTGCCCCGCAGGTGCAGGCAGAGGTGGAAAAGGCGCTGCTCAGGATCCGGAAGCACGGCAAGGCCGCCGGCATACTGATCGGCGATCTTTCGCTCGCCAAGCGTTATCTCGATCTCGGCGCCACCTTCGTCGCCATCGGCAACGATGTGACGCTGCTCGCCGGTGCCACGACGAAGCTGCTGGCTGATTTCAAGGCCGCCGAACCGGCTAAGGGAATGGCCGACGTGAAGGTGTACTGACCGGCTGCATCATACGCCAAGGCCAACGGCGCCTATTACCAGGCCGCTCCGAGAAATCCTTTGGGTCGCCGCTTCAAAACATCGTGTTGGAATTGGCTGACGCCGCCTGCACGGACTGGATCACGTCCCAATGCTCGACAATCTTGCCGTCCTTGACGCGGAAGATGTCGGTCACCGACTGGCCGCGACCCTTTGGATCGTTGGTTGAATGCACGTGCAGCCACACCATATCGCCGTCGGTGGCGCTGCGCACGATCTCGGCCTTCGATTGCGGATTGTCCTTGAAGAACCCTGTGAAGAAGGAGACGAAAGGCTCCTTGCCGTCCGGCACTTCAGGATTGTGCTGCTTGTAGTCATCGACGATCACCTTGGCGCCTTCAGCGACATCGTGCCTGTTGAAGACGCGGTCGTAGAATTCGACCACCAGCTTTCGATTGGCCTCTTCCGCAGCAAGGTCGCGCGATGCGGCGGAGGCCGGAGCGGAAAGCGTCGCCGTGAACAGCAGTCCTGCAGAGACAAGCGATTTGAAAAGTTGCATTGATGTATTTCCTTCGGCTTCGTTTCAGTAGCCGACCGTGAAGCGCTGACGCACATGCACGGGTTTCTCGATCTCGTCGACCATCGCGATGGCATAGTCCTCGAACGAAATGCTCGAGCCTTTTTCACCAGAGAGAAGGGCATCCTTGCCGAGCCGAAACTTTCCCGTCCGCTCGCCCGGAACGAACATGGCCGAGGGCGACAGGAAGGTCCAATCGAGGTCGGTGACGATCCTGAGCAGGGTCAGAAATTCTGCCCCTTTCGTGGCTTCAGGCTTATAAATCTGAGGGAATTCGGGCTGGTCGACGAGGCGCTTTCCGGGCGCGACCTCAAGGCTGCCGGCGCCGCCGACGACCAAGTAGCGCTTGACGTCTGCCTGGCGGACCGCCTCGATCAGCATAACCGGGTCGCTGGCGGTAAAATGGACTGCACTGATGACGGCGTCATGGCCACGAAGCAAGGCCGCGAGGCCGTCTTTGTCGAATACGTCGCCCTTGACCGCCGAAACGTTCGGCAGCTTGGCAATCCGCTCCGGGTCGCGCGCGATGGCCCCGGTCTGAGAGTTCCTTTAGGATTCGTGCCCCTGCATTACCCGAGGCACCGATGAGAGCAACTTTCGCCACATTATACTCCAATGGTCCAATTATCGGACAAGGTCATGTTTGTAGACCTGAGTTAGCTATGATAATCCCGACAGACGCGCAAGAAGTCATCGCAGCCTGATCAGGTCAGTCCACGATGACCATCCGAGGAACAGGTGGAAATGACCGAGACGCAACCGTTCAGGTTCGAACAGCCCTGCCCGATCCGGGATGTTCTCGACCGCATTGGCGACCAGTGGAGCCTGCTGGTGCTGGAATCGCTGGAACATGAAACCAAGCGTTTCAGCGTCTTGATGCGTGAGATCGGCGACATCTCGAAACAGATGCTGTCACGAACGCTGAAGCGGCTGGAGCAGGATGGTTTCGTGCGGCGCACGCTCTATCCGCAAGTGCCTCCACGCGTGGAGTATGCGCTGACGGAACTCGGCAGTTCCTTCCTCGGTCCGATGAAGACCTTGGTCGTGTGGGCCGACCATAACCACCGGGCAATCGTGGAGGCACGACGCCATCATAGGGGCGATCCGCAGGGTGGCTGAAGCATTTGACAATTTCGAGGTCGCGAACCTGCATACGCCCGCAAGCCTTTTTCAATGAATTCGCGCGGAAATGCTGAAGAACCTCGCATTAAGCGACACAGCGGCCGCCGCCAGACCGACCAGAAATCCGAGCCAGATGCCTACGCCGCCGAGGCCCAGTGGAAACCCAAGCAACAGGGCAGCGCCAAAACCGACGCCCCAATAGCTCGCGATGGCCAAGAGCATCGGCACGACGGAGTCCTTTAACCCGCGTGCAAGGCCGGCACCGATTGCCTGTAATGCATCGAAGAGTTGAAACGTCCCGGCCACGACGATCAAGGGACCAGTTGCGGCGAGGACCGCTTTCGCGTCGAGAGAGGCGGAATCGATGAAAAGGCTGGCAAGGGCCTTTCTTTCCAGGACAAAAAGCATGCAGCTGATCAGCGCGAAACCGGATGCTATGGCGATCGCGGAAAGGCCGCACGACGAATGGCCTGCCTGTCGCCCCGTCCAGCCGCAAGCCCCACTGTCACGGTTGCGGCCTGCGACAGTCCGAGTGGAACCATGAATGCCAGCCCCACCAGCTGCATGGCGATACCGTGGGCGGCAAGCTGCGAAGTTCCGATCCAGCCCATCATGATCGAGGCGACCGAAAACAGGCTTATTTCTGAAAGGATCATCAGGCTGATTGGCACACCGACACACAGCACCTCGATCAGCGCGGCCCAATCAGGCATCCAGAGCCGGGTGTGAATCGCATATCCGAGACTAGTCTGCTCGCGCATGACATGGATTGAAAGAATGACCGCGAAAAGGACGTTTACCGAAACGGCAACCCAGGCAGCGCCCACAAGCCCGTAGGCGGGTGAGCCAAAATGACCAAGAGCGAATATGTAGGCACACACAGCATTGACGGCGACACAGACCAGGTTCGTCAGGAAGATCACCTTCGTTTTTCCCAGCGCGCTCAGGAACGCCTTGAGGACCATGAAGATCAACGCCGGTGCCATGCCAAGGCCTGCGATCCTGAGGTAGGACGCCGCCTTTGAAGCGATCTCCAGCTTCTGCCCGAGCAAGCCAAGTATCGGTTCGCAACCGATGAATAGCGGCATCACCAGGACTGCATAGGCGAGCGATGCCCACAGCCCCATTCTGTGAACCTGCGCACGTCACGTTTGCTACCCTGCCCGGTCGCCTGCGCCGCCAGTGGCATGACGGCGGTGGAAAATCCGGATCCGAACAGAAGGATGGTGAAGAGATATTGGGTCGCCAGCACGATGGCCGCCAAATCCTCGACGCCGATGTGGCCGATGATCAGGACATCGGTCGTGTTGATCGCGAGTTGAGCGAGTTGAGCACCGATCAGCGGCAGGGCGAGCCGTAACGTCGCGGCGAAATGGTCAGACCAACTGTCCGGCCCTACCTGCGTCGAAGCTTCCATGATCTGTGCGCCATGACGGTCGGCCGGGCGCGAAAGGCCGCAGCCTTTCGCCACCCAGCGGTGCGGAATTGATGGAGAACGCGCGACTACTGTCCGATCGCCTCGACCATCGGGGCCGCCAACGGCTGCGGGTAGTCTGTCTGGCTGAGGATCTTGCCGAACGCGCCGAAGGTGAAATGCGTAAGCTGGCCCGTGACCGGGTCTCGGCCGAGCGCCGCGCAATAGGAGCGCAGTTTGCCGAAGTCCAGGACCATGCCAGCCGCCATGACCATGACCTTCTCTGAAAATGTCAGCAGGTAAATATCGTCGCGCAGCTTGAAGACCTGGCACGGATCGACGTCGGCCAGCGGATACTCTTCGCCCTTCAGGCAATGCCAAGCATACCAGGATGCGTTGAGATAGATGTGTTCATAGACGTCGTCTTCGCTGTAAACCCACATGGCGCGGCGCCCGAACAGATCGCTGGTGTGGGAGAACTTGCCGCCGTTGAGTGGTTGGCCCGCGATCCTGCCAAGGGTGACGACCTGCTCGACCGCGGGCAGATTTCCGACCTTGGGACCGACGACATTGCGGATGAAAACGACTTCGCCCGAGGGCCAATCGACAATCATGCTGGTGGAGACTTCGGAATCGGCTGCATGACGGAACGCGATGAGGAACAACCCCTCGGCCACCTTCTGTGCCTCATACTGCTCGACGGTCGCTGCGCTTCCCCTGCCTGACCAGCGCAATTCGTTTTCGTCGATCAGATCGAATGAATGGGCCTGTCCATCCACCAGCTCAATCTCAAGCTTCCGTCCGGCCAGTTCTGCGCTGCGGGCGGCTTTGTTCGCGGTGAAGTTGGCTCCGAGCCCCAATGCGCTGTCGGAGGCGGGTTCGTGATGTTCAGCCATTTTCTGCATTCCTTGTAATCGAATTGGATGTGGATGAAATCGCCGCTACGGGACCGGCCGGGCCGATGCGCCCCATCGTTCTTGCGAGATCGTCGAAATCGAAAGCGTGTTGTCCAGCAAGGAGCGGGTGTAGGGGTGGTTTGGGTGGGTCAATACGCTTTCCGTGGCGCCTATTTCGGCCGTCTTTCCTCCGTCAAGGACAAGGACCCGATCGGCCAGGTTGCGGACCACGGCAAGGTTGTGGGTGACAAACAGCATTGCCAGCCCCTCGGCGTCGCGCAGCTCTATCAGGAGGTCGAGTATGGCTTCCTGCACCACAACGTCGAGCGCAGAGGTGATCTCGTCGCATACCAGAACCCTGGGCTTGCAGATCAATGCGCGGGCTATGCACACGCGTTGACGCTCGCCACCGGACAGGCGATCGGGCCGAAGGCTGGCTTGGTCGGAACGCAGTCCGACTTTCATCAAGGCTTCATCGATCGCCCGGCGCCGTGACATGCGCTCGCCCTTGATCAGATCGTAGGCCATGCCGATGCTCTCGCCGACGCTGCGGCGAGGATTGAGCGCGGAGAAAGGGGACTGAAAAATGTATTGAAGGTCGCGACGCGCCCGCAATGGCCGATGGCGCGAATACGGGTCCATTGGCACGCCGTCCAGTTCCACAAGACCGCTTTGCTCGACATGCATTCCGACGATACTCTTGGAAAGCGTGCTCTTGCCGGAGCCGGACTCACCGACGACGGCGAGACACTCACCGGCAAAAAGCTCGAAGCTCACATCCGAAAGCACCGGCAATCTTCCGTACCGCGCAGCCAGATTGGATACGCGCAGGACCGGCCCGAGCGATCCGTCGGACAGCGCGCCGTCTCTGGGTCTGGCGCATGCAACATCAGGCGCTGTCTGAAGCAGCTTACGGCTGTATTCATGCGCAGGTGTGCTGAAGAACGCAGCCGCGGCTGCCGATTCGACGATCCTTCCGTGCCGCATGACGGCAACGCGATCGGCAATGGCGGCCACGACCGCCAGATCATGGGTAACGTAGAGCGCCGCGATTCCGTGCCCTGTACACAACTGCTTGATGAGTTTGAGCACCACCGCCTGGGTTGCGACGTCGAGACCGGTGGTCGGTTCGTCCAGCACCAGCACGCCAGGTTGCAGCATCATGGCGATTGCAATGCCAAGGCGCTGCAACTGCCCGCCGGAAACCTGGTGGGGAAAGCGGGCTAGAAATGCCGGGTCGGTGGGCAGACCCACTTCTGCCAGGATGCTGATCGCACGGACTCGCGCGGTCGTTCTTCTCCACCCGTGACACAAGGCGACGTCCATCATCTGATCGAGGATGCGAATGGCCGGATTGAAGGCTGACACCGGGTCTTGTGCAACATAGGCAACTGCCTTTCCGCGCAGGGAACGGAGCGACCGCGGCGACTGCGACAGGATGTCGATCCCCTGGATCTCGACAGTGCCGGAGACAATGCTCGCGCCTGTTCGCGTGTGGGCCAGAAGGGCCGTGCTGACCGTGGTCTTGCCGGACCCGGATTCGCCGATCAGGCACAATATCTCGCCGGGCGAGATTTCGAAGCTTACATCCGAGACGATCTCGCGGCTGTCCTTGAGCGTAACGCAAAGGCTGCTCACCTTCGCACGCGGCGATTGCTCCTGTTTTTGATCGGCCATCATCGCGCTGTCAGCTTTTCGTATCATGCGCCGATCACGCCACGCCAAGTGGGCGCGCCGGATCTGCCGACATGCAGCCGAAGCAATTGTCCGGCCATGTTCTCCTCGTCGATCTTGCGGAAAGACGCGATCAGCAGACTATCGCCATCAAACACCAGATGCATGGGATGCCCGGGAATGGGATGAGATGTCACCTTGCTGCCATCCGCAGCCACTTCGTCGATCGAGCACGAGCCGAAGGATGCAATCCACAACGTACCGTCGTCACTGATGCGTATCCCGTGCGGTGTATGGCCGTCGGGCAGTTGCACGACATCCTCCAGGGTTCCATCGTTGCGCAATCGACGGATCTTCTCGGAATAGGACTCGGTCCAGACAACTGATCCGTCAGCTTCCACGACCAACCCGCAGGGAAAGGTGCAGCCGGTGTTGACCAGTAGCTCGGTGCTCCCATCGCCATTGACGGCAAAGATCCTGCCGTCGCCTTTGCGCTTGTGCGGCTCCCATTCCCAGATGTGGGAATCGGCGACGTAGAGGCGGCCATCCGCGCCGAAGGCGATGTCGTGCGGCGATACGATCGGCTCGCCCGCTACTTCGGTCAGAATCGTTTCCGGACCGACCTGCCCAGGCGACAGCTTTTGAATGCAAGGCGGAATCCGGTCATCTGCTGCCCAGAAATCACCAAGCACGCCTCCCGTGTGCGCGAGGTAGAATGCCTCGTCGCTTCCGCGAAGTATGGCAATCGGACCGCTCGTGACCTTGGCGATGACTTCGCGCCCGGTATCTGATGCATAAGCGACGATCTCGCCAGTCATGACATCGACCATCAGCAGGCGTCCGTCCTTCAAGGTGTCACCGCCTTGCGGCATGTCGCCGAAATTTTCGTCCAGAATCTCGATCGGCAGTACGCGCGTCATGCTGATTTTCCTTTGAGAGATATTGAGCCGCGCGGCATCGGCATCCGCTCGGTGTCCACACGCAGGCGAAGAAGCCGTCCAGGTCGCAGTGAATTGTCATCGGCGGGGTCGGTCGCAAATCCGAAATCGGTGATGTAGAGCCAACCTCGATCGAAGGCGCAGTTGACGGGGACACCGCCCGTCCTCACTTCGCGCAACGGCCGGCCATCGGGCGCTATGACCGTCACTAGCCCCGCTTCAAACGTCGTGATCCAAAGATTTCCTTCAGCATCGATTGCGACACCCTCTGGCGTCTGCCCTTGGGGCAGCCGGGTGACGACTTCCGTTTGCCCGCCTGGTCGCAGTCGTCCGATCGTTCCAGTGTAGGACTCAAGCCAGATTATGGAGCCGTCGGCCTCGCAGGCGATGCCGTTTGCAAACACCGGGCCGAGGTCGCGAATTTTTTCGGCCACGCCGTCCGAGCGAACGGCGTGGATCGCGCTCGATTGCGAGGGGTTTTCCGGCTGCCAAAGGCCGGAGTCGGTGAAATACAATCGTCCGTCCCTGCCCCAGACGAGATCGTTGGGGGCGAAATAGCCTTCGCCATCCGATGCCGAACAGATCGTCTGCACGATGGAGCCGTCCGGCGAGATGCGCTGTATGGACGGAGACATCGGGCGCGGCAGCCGGTGATCACCATAATTTGCTCCGCTCTGGGTGACATAAATCCAGCCGTCCTCGCCGACGGTCGAGCCGTAAGGCGCACCGCCCGTGGAGGCGAGAGTGACAACGGCACGGTCCGCATACCACACGCAAACTCGACCGCTGTCGGCCTCGACAAAGACGATGCCGCCATCTTCAAGAATGTCGGGCCCCTCCGGATGCCCCAACCCCTCGACTAGGATTTCCATCTCGACGGCCGCCATCACAGATTTTCCCCCACACCAAGGACCTTGCCCGCTGCTTCGGTCAGCGAGTTGACCGCAAGAGCGAAGGCCGCGATCATGATGATCGGGGCTAGCGTTCCCCATGGCGCGATCATCAGGCCGCTGCGGTTTTCATTGACCATCAGTCCCCAGTCGGCGTTCGGTGGCTGAATGCCAAAGCCGAGGAAGCTCAAGCCTGCGATCACCCCGATCGACCAGGTCAAAAGCGCGCCGAACTGCACGATCAGCGGCGTTGTGATGTTCGGCAGGACTTCCTTGAACAGGATCTTGTAGCGCGGCGTTCCGGCAAGCTCCGCCCAGGCGACATACTCCTGGTGAATGGCAGCCAGCGCCACGCTTCGGCTCAATCTCGTCACGGTCGGAAGCCATCCGATCGCGACAACCTGCACGATCAGGACTGGATCGTGACCCAGCATAGATAAAAACAGGATGACGAGGACGATCAGCGGAAATGCCAGCAGCACATCGTTCAGCCAGCCGACCGCAAGGTCCACAAGGCCACCGGTATAGGCCGCGAAAGTTCCGATGGCGGCGCCGAGCACAGTGGCGATCAGGCTTGCCAGCGTGGCCATCCAGACCACCGATCTGCCACCCCACAGGACACGGGAAAACGTGTCTTGCCCGAGATAGTCCGTGCCGAGCCAGGTGCTCGCGCCAGCAATGTCGAACGGCACGCCGACGATGTCCGAAGGGTCGTGGGGTGCAAACAGCGGCCCAAGATATGCGATGGCCAATATTGCGATGGTTGCAGCCAGCCCACCACGAACCTTCGGCGATGCCAGCAGCCGACAAGAGATTCCAGCTTCGCTTTGTTCGTTGGGCGACGGCGTCATCGGTCCCACTCGCTGGTGCGAAGCCTCGGGGTCAGCAGAATCGTCAGCAAATCCGCCACGAGGTTGAAAAAGACGACGCCGCTGGCAAAGATCAGGGTGACCGCCTGTAGGACAGGAAGGTCGCGAAAGCGAACGGCATCGTTCAGCAGGCCACCGAGGCCTGGATAGTTGTAGATGTATTCGATGACCACGACGCCGCCGAGCAGATAGCTCAGCATGAGGGCGCTTCCCTGAACCATCGGGACCAATGCGTTGGGAAGCGCTTGGCGCCAAACCACTCGCCATTTGCTGATGCCGCGCAGACGTGCCTGCACCACATATTCCGATTGCAGGGCCTCGATCATCGACGCCCTGGTCTGGCGTATGAGATAGGGCGCGGTGATCAAGACGCCTGTCAGAACGGGCAACACAAGCTTATAGGGCTGGGAAAAGCCGGTCTGGCCTGGCGATATCAGCGAAACCGCCGGAAAGATCTGGAAGACGAGCGTCGCCAGAAGAATGAGAAGGACGGTTCCAACGACGAAGTCAGGCAGCGCCATGAGGGTGAGGAGCGCCAGCATCAGCGATCGATCGAGAATGCCGTCGCGCCAGACCGCCATCGTCACGCCAATCGCGATTGACACTGGAATGAGGACGACTGCCGAAAAGACAAGCAGGGCCAACGAGTTCAGAAGTCGCGTGCCAAGCAATGCCGCCACCGGCTGTTTCGCCGCGATCGAGACGCCGAGATTGCCTTGGAGCAACCCGCCAAGCCAAGAGAAATACTGGACCGGCAGGGGCCGGTTCAAGCCCAGTTGCTCGCGTAAATTCGCAACAAGCTCGGGCGTCGCCTGACGTCCCAGGATCGTTTGCGCCGGATCGGACGGCAACGCCTGCGTCGCGACGAAAATCAGGATGGAAACCACGAGAAGAACGAGGGCGCCGCTCAGGATCCTGCGCAAAAGCCAGCGCGCCTTGCCACCTGACTGTATGGGCGTGCGAAAGGATGCGCTTGCCGGTTCAAGATTCGATGTCTTGCTCATCGCAGCGCACCAACCACCTCGTCACAGGTTGCAATTTCAGCGATCATCGACAGACCGCCATCCAACGCGATCTGATGCAATTGGGCACTCTGGGAGGCGGTGGCGTCGCTGACGACGACGACCCGGTAGCCGGTATCGCTGCCGAAGCGAGCGGTCGATTCCACGGAAAGATTGGTCCATGCTCCCGTCAGGATGATGGTATCGACGCCCATCGCCCTCAGCGTCTGATCGAGATCGGTTCCGGCGAAGGCACTGGCGCGCTGCTTTTCTACGACGAGATCGCCAGGGTCTACACTGAGCTCCGGCAGCATCTCGAGCCCGGCCGAGCCGGGCTGCAGATCGGGATCGTCGGCGATTTCGCGAAACAGCGCGCTGATCATTCCGCTGTCGCGCAAACCTCGCGGTCGGCGGTGATGGACAAAGACCACCGGGGTGCCTTTTTCATTCGCTGCCTGGCGCAGCCGCACGATGTGGGCAATCAGATCCTGCTCGGTCGCGTGCGGCTGTGCGTTGCCCTGAGGGCCGACGATACAGGCGTGCATGTCGAGAATGATCAGCGCGGCTCTGGCGGCGCTTATATCCTGCAAAGGCATGACGCATCTCCTCAAAAATCGATTGCAGAGCGGAAGACGGGCCCGGGACGGACATCGCACAGAACGGACTGAAGCCGTCCGACAAGTTGCATCTCCGGCCCGGACTCGTCATAGGGTCCGAGATCGGCAACATAGAGCTTGCCGTCGTGCAAGGTGCCGTTCAGAGGCAAGCCACCGGTTGGGACGAAATTGATCCTCTCGCCGCGCGGGCTGATGACGTCAAAACCTGCAGCCTCCAGCGCGGCGACCCAGAAATTCCCATTCTCGTCTATCTTGAGCGATTCGGGAATATGGCCCTCCGGCAGCGTACAGATCTGCGCGACCGCGCCACCCTTGCGCATGGACATGATCCGCCGAGTATAGCATTCGGCCCAGTAAATGGTCCCATCGGCCGTCAAGGCGATGCCACTTGGAAAGACATGGCCGGTGTCAACAATCAGTTCGGCCTGGCCGCGCGGCGAAATCCCGATGATTGCCCCAGGCTCGGTTTTTCCGCCCGGCGCCCAGGTGCCTGAATCCGTCATGTAGAGCCACCCGTCAGGACCCCAGGCCAAATCGTGCGGAGCCAGAAAGGGACGTCCCGCCACCTCGCGGCAGATTTCGGAGACCTTGCCCGTCGCCATGTCCAAAAATTCGAGCGCCGGCGGACGTTGGTCATCCGCGCGCCATGCCCCTGCCTGGCCGCCGTTTTGTGTGAAATAGATCCGTGCATCACTCCCCAGAATCACCGCATTGGGGCCACCACCGCAGTAGAAGAGTTCTGTGAGTTCGCCGGCGGCATTGCACATGGCGAGACGTGAGCGATAGGTCTCCGCGAAGATGACGGCACCGTCCGAGGTGACGTCCAGTCCTTGTGGGTGTCCCAGGTCAGTTGCCAAAGTGGTGGACTGGTATGCGAGCATTTGAACTATTTCCGCTTGCGTTCAAAAAGGTTGGCGGCATTTTCCGCATACGCTTGCGCCACCGCCTTCATGGCGGTGCAAGCCTCGGGGCCATCCTGGCTACGCGCCAGCCAGCATCAGGGAAGGTCAACGGATGACATGGTTCATGACGGTCTGGCCGCCATCGACGGTGATGGTCGAGCCGGTCAGGAACTCAGGCGCATCGACCACCAAAAACCGGACGACGTCGGCAACTTCCTTTGGGTCGGCTGCGCGCGCCTGGGGATTCATGACCGCCAGAGCTCCGGGCGCCAGGGAATCCACGAATTCGCCGATCATGGGTGTATGAATCCAGCCCGGTGCCACCGCGTTGGCGACGATGCCGTCAGCCGACAAATCTACCGCCAGAGATCGGACCAATGCGTCGACGCCTGCTTTCGCCGCGCAATAGTGCGCGAGGCCCGGATCCGCCACACGCGCGCTGATGGAGGAGATGAACACCATCCGTCCTCGCGTCGCGGAGGCGAGGAAAGCCTTGGTGGACGCCATCGCAATCAGAGCCGCGCCGCGAAGTACGGTGCCGTTCATGGCGTCCCAATCCTCCAGCGTAAGCTCCTTGAAATTGGCGACATGCAGCGCGGCTGCTGCGCTGACCACGGCATCGAGGCGGCCATAGGCATCCGTGGCCCGTGCGAAAATCGCGTTAACATCCTCGGGGTTTGCGACGCTGCCGCTGACGACTTCCACTTCCGCCCCGGGCGTCGAGGCGATGATTTCGCGGGCCGCGAGGTCGAGCAGGTCCTTGCGCCGGCCATTGATGACCAGGCGAAAGCCGGCGGCGGCGAGAGACGTGGCGCAAGCCAGGCCAATACCGCTGCCACCGCCGGTGACGATTGCGACTGGCCTGCCCCGTATCATTCCTCCACCCAGAGATCGCCGGTCCGGTAGGTCGACAGGCCAGACACGTCGGGCTGTATGCCCCCGATGCCCCGGGTGAAATCGACGGAGTTCTGGTAGCCCCAGATGATCGTCCCGCCGCTGTCGTATTGGATCTGCTGCATGCGGTGTGCGAAATCCTTGCGTTTCGCATCGTCGGGCTCTGCCACCGCCTTGTAGTAAAGGTCGGAGAATTCCTTGTCCTGGAAGTGGGAGAGATTGAGGGTGGAGGTCGGCCCATCCGCCTGCATGAGTGTGACGAAGTAGTTGTAGGGCGGCTGCAGGTTCGGCGAGAAGCCCCATTGTCCGTACTGGGTGCCGTAGAAAGCGGCGGGGTCGATCTTGTTCAGCTTGACGTCGACACCCGCCGCTTTTGCCTGGGAGGCATAGAGCTCGGTGGAGTTCAGGACACCTGAGCCCAAGTCACCGGTGGTGAGTTCAATTTTCAGGTCTGCATAGCCGGCCTGTTTCAGCAGGAATTTTGCCTTGTCCGGATCGTGCTCGCGCTGCGGCAAGTCCTTGTTGAAAAGCGGGTCGAGCGGTGCATACAGATCGCTGGCGATGCGGCCCTCGCCCAGATAGGCGCCCTTCACCATGGCTTCGCGGTCGATAAGCAGTTTCAGCGCCTGGCGAACGCGCACGTCCTCATAGGGCTTCTGATCGACACGCATGTTCAAGGGAATGAAGCTGACCGTCTCGCAGCGGTTGATCTGGAGATTGGTGTCTTTCTCCAGGATGCGGATCAAAGGAAAAGAGACGAAGTCGGCCATGTTGATCTGGCCTCCTTGCAGCGCGTTGATGCGCGCGGTCTCGTCATTGAAGTTGACATGCGTGACGCCGTCGGCAAACGGCCGGCTTTCGCGCCAGTAATTGTCGTTGCGAACCATGACCGACTGCTGACCGGGAACGAAACTCTGCAGTTTGAACGGGCCGGTCCCCACCGGCTTGGTGAGATCGAAGTCCGTGGGCACGATTGGAAGTGCGACGGACGCTGCTTCTGGAAAGCAGATCATCCCGGATTTCAGCTTGAACCGCACCGTCCGGTCGTCAAGCTTTTTGGTTTCCTTCAGATCCAATGTCGCCAGCAAACCGCCATAGATGGCACCTGTCGCCGTGGCCAGCATGCGCTGGGCGCTGTAGATGACATCGTCCGCGGTCAGGGTTTTGCCGTGATGGAACAGAATTCCCTTTTTGACCCGAACGGTCCATTCATCCAACGTCGCGTTGGGTTCGCCGAATTCGACCAGCCATTGATCGATGGAGTAGCTGGCGGAAGCCAGCCAGAGCGTTTCATAGAGCGACGCAAAACGGGCATAGTCGGCAGCCGACAGGACCTTGAACGGGTCCAGCGAATCGCCGGCGCTGCCGCCCTGCACGCCATGGATGATCATACCCCCTCGTTTTGGGGTGGCCGCCTTCGCCTCCGTCAGCAAAGGGTTTCCATAGAGATCGACAAGCGCCGGCCCCCCGATGGCCGCCGCTCCAAGCGCAAGACCACCTTTGAGGAAGTCCCGACGGCCTAACCTGCTCTCCGACATTTTGCTCACCTCGTTACCCCCAGGTCTGATCCTGTTTTTCTTTTTTATGATCGGCTCTTCCACTCGACCGAGCCGTAGGCCCATTTCCGCGTCAGGACTGTTTCCGTTCAATAGGTAAGTGGTATCCACGCAACGATGCACAGCACCGTCACGGGGCTTCACTGACGCCTGAACCCATTGTCGCTCGCCCGATGACTAGTCCTTGTACGTCGGATCCTCGAAGCTCTCGGCATCCGGACCAGTGGGCCGTTCCATCAGAACCATCTAAGACGACTTGCTTTGAAACGGCTTGGACGAAGAAGACATAAAATGCGGACTCCAGCGACACCGCTCGGTCTGCCCTGTCCTCAACGTCGATTGACGGTAGGCACAACTCCAGCGAATATTTCGCCATGAGGAACGATGCTGGCGCAATCGACACGGACTTGGGAGACTTTGACTCTTCGCTGCGGGAAGCCTGCGGCCATTTTGTCCTGCTCAATGCGCCAGAGCGGCGAAAAACCGAGGGCAAAGTTTTCAGGGCGGACAGGGCCGGTATCCGCTTCGTTGAGATTTGCTCCAACCTGCAGCAGCTTTCCCGCAGCCGAAAAGAGATCCGGCTGGATTTGGAGAGTTGTTTTTTCCTGATCATCCAGGAAGAAGGCAATGCGCTGATGAGCCAGCATGAAGCGTCGCACTGGCTGCAGCCAGGCGACATGGTGGTGATTGATAGTGCAGAACCATCAGAATTCACCTTTTTCGGTGAGTTTAACCGTCAGAACTTCATGCTTCTGTCGCGTGCGGATGTTTTGAGCCGTGTCCCCCCCGGCTCTGTGGCAGGGGGCAATTTTCTTCCCCGGCAGGACCCCGTCAACAAAGCCATTGCCGCCGTATTGCAAAAAATCCGTCTCTTCATCGTAAACGAGGCGCTCGGGAAACTCCTTAGCGATGCGCTGTTTGGGCTCGTCGGCGTCATGGTCAGCGAAGAGCCCCGTGGCGATTTCATCTACAAAGCGCACAACGACACCGGCACCGACAGGGCGCTCAAGATCAGCCGCCAGTATATTGACACCCGCTACCGCGATCCAAAATTAAGGATCAGGGAAATGGCAAGAATTCTTCGGCTGTCGATGAAGCAGGTTCAGCGCGGATTCTCCGCTCTGAGCACCACGCCAACAAAATACCTGCTGATAAAGCGGCTGGAGCATGCGCGCAAGGAAATCGATCATGTCATCGCTGGACGCCGGACAGGGCTGATATCAACGATCGCCTTCGAATCCGGGTTTTCCGATCTCTCCTATTTTCAGCGAACCTTCCGGCGAGCCTTTGGCAACACACCACGCGACTATCTGTCCGGGATTGCAGAGATGGAGAGCCGAATTCTTCCCGTGGTCGACCGAAGTGAGCCCACATCAGTCCATGGCCTTGACGGTCGATCTACATGACTGCGGTTTATGCAGGGCCGGCCGCGCGAGCGTCTAGCTAAACTCCGACACCATCGCCTCCTATCGCGACACCTTCCGGCTCCTGTTTGCATTCGCGCAGACACGCCTTGGCAGGTCTCCGTCGCAGTTGACACTTCGGGATTTGGACGCGCCTTTCATCGGCGCATTCCTGGAGGACCTCGAGACACTGCGATCCGCCTCGGTGAGGACCCGGAACCTCCGCCTCACGGCCATTCGGTCTTTCTTTGGATATGCGTCGTTCGAGGAGCCGGCCCATAGCGCCCAGATTCAACGCGTGCTCGCGATCCCGAGCAAGCGATGCGACAAGCGACAGCTTCAGTTTCTCACCAGGCCCGAGATTGAAGCGATCCTGGCCTGTCCGGATCGCAGCACATGGCTGGGACGGCGTGATCACACTCTGCTGTTGCTGGCCGCGCAAACGGGTTGCGGGTCTCGGAGATCATCGATCTCGACCGGGACTCGGTGATGCTGGGGCGTGGTGCCCACGTGCGATGCGTTGGCAAGGGCCGCAAGGAGCGAAGTACGCCGCTCACCAAGGTTGCACAGCAAGCCCTTTGGGGCTGGCTCAACGAGCCCAGGAAGCGGGGCGCAACGGCTCTCTTTCCGAACACGCACGGCGGCAAGCTGAGCGCCGACGGCATGCAGGCGCTGCTGAACAAATATGTCGCCAAGGCCTCGCGAACACTGCGTCACCCTCCGCTCGAAGCGGGTGTCGCCCCATGTTTTGAGGCACAGCGCTGCCATGGAGCTGCTGCAGGCGGGCGTCGATTGTTCGGTCATCGCCCTATGAATGGGCCATGAGGCGATGGAAACGACGCTGACCTATCTTCACGCACATCTTGAGCTGAAGGAATCCGCACTTGCCAAGCTGAAGCCATACGAACGCCATATCCGGTTGCTCAGGCATCAATCCAAAAACCGCCAGTTTGACATGGCGTGTGGCCTCGCAACATCGCTGACACTCAACGGCAAAAGGTGCGTAGAAATTCGCGCTACAGTTCTACAGCATGCCATTTCCTTAGATAACTCTCAGTAATTTCGAGGAACCTATCGGCACCAAAACTCGGATCATGGCCCGCGTGAACAGTCTTCAACGGTAGTGCCCGAAGCCGATCGAACGTATTGCAGTACAGGGCGATGTCGGAGTGATCCAGATTGTCCAGCAATGGCCCATCGTAAATGGCATCACCGGAAAAAATAGTGCCTGTCTCCGCTTCCCAAAGACCTATCCCACCTGGCGAGTGCCCCGGGAGGTGCAGGACTTCAAAGACACGGTCGCCCAGATCAATCAAATCACCGTCGGTGATAGCTCGCGCGTTTGGCACAGGACAGATTCGAAATTCCGAGAGATCATAGTCGGCGCGAGGAAGTGCCGTGATCATCGGGCCAGAAATATCATAGCCGTCGATTGCCGGCAGCAGAAGTGTTGCTATGTCGTTGGGATCAAATTCATCGCCGGCAAGATTGTACCGTCGAGCAGGATTGATCAGGCCTTCACACTCCAGCTCATGAACCAGGCAATCGCCGAACTCGTGGTGACATCCGATATGGTCGAGATGCACATGGGTAGCGACCGCAGTTACCGGCTTGTCGAGAAAATCCTTCGCAAATGTTCGCAGGCTTTGAACGCCGGTGCCTGTGTCAATGATGAGGTCGCGATCCCTCCCGCGTACGTGCCAGATGTTGCAGCGTAGCAACGGAACAACATGCGGTTCGCAGATAAGCGATATGTCATCGGTGATGCGTGTTCTTTCGAACCAGGACTCTGCGATCGGAAACGCCACTGACGTCACTCCGCCTTCTGCTGAGATGCCCGTATGCTCGGGCCTGCCAGCAGGAAATAGAGCACTCCTGCTACCAGCAAGCCTGCAACAATGCTCAAATCTGCACCTTGCAAGACAGATGCAGCGAATGGCGACCGGAACAAGTCGGTTGATGTGCACAGTATGGCGGCGGCGGCGCCCGCCAACCATGCTACGACAGCAGGAGTGTGAAATCCGCTGCCATAGTCATAGGCACCGCCATCGGCTGAAAGAAGATCTTCGCCTCTGTACTTCGATTTGCGAAGCCAGGTGTCGACGACATAGATGGCAGTCCACGGCGCAAGCCAAATCACCATGAGCGACAGAAACGCGATGAACGTCGATGTGAAATCGTGGAAGAAGATGGCATAGGCAGCGGCGGCGCTGGCAAGAACTGCATCAACCATGATTGCCGCCGGACGGGAGACCCGCAGCCCCAGCGCGAGCAACGACATTCCCGAACTGTATGTGTTGAGGAAATTGTTGGTGATCGTCCCACCCAATACAACAACCACGAACAAGGTGAAGTACCGATCGGTCAAAAGCGGCGCGAATCCCCCAACCGGATCAGAGAGATCTGCAGCCTGGGACGCGTAATACCCCAAGGCCGTCAGCCCTGCCGACGGAATGACTGCTCCGAGAAATGTCCAGAACATGATGGCTGAACCACGGGTCGCGCGTGGCAGATATCGGGTGTAATCAGCCGGGTAATTGGCATAACTGATGGGCAAAGCGGCTACCAATCCTAAGGCAATGCATAGTGTAGCAAGACTTGCGTCACCGGTTGCAGACGCCGACTCCATAGCCGGCGCAGCCCAGACTTGCGGAATAACGCCCAATATGATCAGGCCCATACCCCAAGTGAAGATCCGCTGCATCCAGATGATTGTTGCGTGCCCAAGAATGGCAACACCAAAGGTAACCGCCGAGAGCAGGAGAAGCGCGATTGCCTTGCCGATTCCTCCAAGTTGGACTCCCATGCCTTCCAGCAATGAAAACAGGGCAAATGCGCCAAGCGCCAGGTTGACAGCTTCCCAACCCACCACTGTCAACCATGATAGAAATGTGGGAAATGCATTGCCTTTGCGGCCAAAGGCGGCGCGGCTGACGACCATCGTTGCGGTTCCAGCCCGCGCTCCGGGAATGCCTCCGTATCCAACGAGCAGGAAAAAGAGATTTCCTGCCAGAACAACGGCCCACATTTGGCCCGCGCTTAAGCCCATTTTGGCGATGAAGTATCCCGAAATGATGTAGGTCAGAACGAGGTTGGCGCCAGCCCAAATCCAGAAGAGATCGCGGGGGCTTCCGTGGCGCTCACTGTCCGGAACGAGGTTGATACCATTTTGTTCGATAGCAAAGGTCTTGTTGACATCTAAAGCTTGCGGCGCAGGGGTCTGTGTCGTTTCAGCCATTTTTACGCTCCATCCGGTTTCGATGAGACAAAACCTACATATGACACTGACATCTACAATCGGATTGTATTCTTGTCAATTCGAATCGTGAGATAGCTAATGGGACGTTAAGTGCCGCGCTGGTACATCAGCCGTTGTATGAAATGAGAAATGCCAATGCCCATGTCCAAGAACGAACCCAAGCACGGAAAAATGTTTTCAATCGGCAAGGTTGCGGCCGCCGCTGGAGTAAGCGTCCAGACCGTGCGGATATGGGAGCGGCTTGGGCATGTTGAAGCCACCCGCACCGACGGCAAGCAGCGCATGTTTTCTGAAGCAGCACTTCGCAAGGTTGTCGAACGTGCTGCCGCAAACAGGCGCAAGCGGGATCAACCTCGCTTGCAACCAACGGCAAACGCCGCCAACGCAGAACTTGCCTCCACTGGCATCAGAATAAAGCGTGCCCGTCTTGAGAAGGGCCTCAGCCAGGCAGAAGCAGCCGCAAAGGCCGGGGTATCCCGTTCGTTCATTGCGGCAGTTGAGCGGGGTGAATCGGGCGTTTCTATACAAACGCTTGCCCGTTTGGCTGACGCATTTTCGATTCCGATGAGCGAATTTGCAGGAGATGTTCCGGTTGGTCGGGTCATGCGATCCGCTGAGCGACCGCGCACGGTGGTCGCCGGTGGCGTCACTTGGGAAGAATTGGCTTCTCCAGGCAGCCACGATCTGGAACCGGCCATGCTTCACGTTCCGCCGGGCCAGACGAGCGGCGGTCTGGTCCTCCGGCCTGGTGACATCTTCGCCTTTGTCATGCAGGGCGAAATGGTTTTTGAGTTTGGAGATATTCGCGAAACAACTCGCCTTCTGAAAGGCGATGCCGTCATTGCGGAGGGCGGCACTCCGGTTGCGTGGAAAAATGACGGGGAAGCCGCCGCAATTTGTCTTTGGGTGGAGATGATAGCTCCATTGAGGAAAGACAAGCGGTGACCTGCCGTCGAAGAGTTACAGCCAGACCGCATGAGCTGGGGGCAGTCCGCGGAAAACGATGACTATCGACTGGATTATCATTGCAGATTGTCGGATAACGGTTTTACTGCGTTAACCTGACATCACGCCCAGCTCAGCCGGGTACCTTGTGTCTATCTGATTCGTCAGGATTTCAGCTAAGAACATGCGAAATAACTCCCGCTCACTAGTGATATCAAGTTTCGCGGCGTTGTCACGTTGTTTGAAATGTGGCCGCATGAGGCCGACACCGCGCTTTTTAGGCAGGCCGTGCACTCACGGCTTCCCACGCGGCCATGGCCTGGCGTCGATAAGTTCGAATTTGTGCTGCGGAGCGGTTGGTCTGGGATGGGACGAAGAGGTTTCGGACGGCGGAGAAGATCGACACGAAATGTTGCAATGAGCCGACCGACCGGAAACCCTGTCGCGTTCGCTCCCGTTTTCGGAACGGCAGGTGAGAATTCTCCGCCCGGTTGTTCAAGCCTTTATGCGAGCGGTGTTCCACGTTCGGCATGACCTGGCGTTTGGCCGCCCCGTAGGAGCGCAATTTGTCGGTGATCATACGCTTTGGCGGCATGCCCTGCTTCTTCAGAAGTCGCGTCAGCAGGCGCTTGGCCGCCTTGGTGTTGCGGCGCGCCTGGACGATCTCGTCGAGCACATATCCGTCCTGATCAACCGCTCTTCACAACCAGCCTTTCTGACCGTTGATGCGCACCACGACTTCATCAAGGTGCCAGACATCGCCTTTCGTTGGCGCCTTGCGGCGTATGCGGCGCGCATAATCAGGGCCGTGCTTTCGGCACCATCGGCGGATGGTCTCGTACGAAACGACGATCCCCCGATCGAGCAGCATTTCCTCGACATCGCGCACGCTCAGATTAAAGCGGAAGTAGGGAGCGGAACAAGAGCGGTTCCCACAGACACGCGGCTTTTATCAACCAAAGGCAGCTACGGTTGATTTGATGATGATTCCGCCGTCCGGGCTTCGGCGCATCTGACGCCCCGTGGCGGCGCGAAAGACGCTCAGTAGTCCTTTGCCTCCCGCGCCCAGGTCGCCTTATCAGGCCGCAGCTTCGAATTGACGAGATTGGAGAACGCATCGACAAAGACGCTGCTGTAGGCGCCGTCGGGGTCCTTGAAGGCGCGATAGACCTTGTCTCAGCCGATTCGGTTTGTAAGGCCGCAGGATCCCCTCCTTCTTCCAGCGCGGGAAGTTCTGGCGCGTCTGGATCTGGACGATGTCGGGAACCAGCGTCTTGGTGGCGATCTGGTTGTCGATGCAGCCTTCGTGGAACTTCCAATAGTCCACGATCATGTCGGGCATCACTCCCGGAGACGTTGGCGGGAATGCCGCATTCCTTGACACTTCCCGGCACCAACATCGCCCGCAATCAGCTCAAACGAACGGTGCGGCAAGGCCGAACAGGCCGCCAATCAGCGCAGCGTGTTCGAACAGGAAGAACTTGTGCATCAAGGCCTCGCCTGGATCCGAATAGGTCCAGTAGCGATGAAAGAGCGCATCAGCCGCTAGGGTGAAGACGACCAGCATGGCGGCCCCGTAGGCAGCCGTCGGGCTGTAGAGAAGCAGCAGGCCGCCAACCAGCGCAAGTGCATTGCCAGCCCAGAAAAATACAGTGCCATATGGCAACCCGATACGGCGGAACTCCGCGTAGTGATGCTCGCGACCACCGATGTTGAACCAAACCGCCCACAGGAAGTAGAAAGCGACTCCAAGGCGGCCGAGCAGATTCAACCATTCTGGCAGTGTCATTGTGAGGCCCTCTTGATCTGGTGAGCTTGCTAGAACATCGTGTTGGAATGGGCCAAACGCTCAGGGATCGCCTGGATGACATCCCAGTGCTCGGCGACGCGACCGTTCTCGACCCGGAAAATGTCCATCACAGCGCTGCCGCGGTCATGCTCATCCTCGGTCCAATGTGCATGGATCGTAACATAGTCGCCTTCACACAAGACGCGTTTGATGCTGAACCGCGCCTGTGATCGCGTTGCGAAGAATTCGATAAAAAAGGCACGAAATGCTTCTCTGCCATCGGCCACGCCCGGGTTGTGCTGGGTATAGACCGGCCCCATGAACCGATCGATCCCCTCCTCCACCTTGTGCTCGTTGAAAACCGTATTGAGGAAATCGACGACGACCTTCTTATTGGCATCAGCTCTAGCCGAGTCGGACATTTCGTTTCTCCAATTTGCGATTCAACGGGCGATCATCTTGGTGCGCAACTGGTCGGCCACCAAAGCCAGAACCAGGATGACGCCGAGAACGATCTGCTGCACGTAGGACTCGACACGTATGAGATTCATGCCGTTGGTCAGGATGGTTATGAATACCGCACCGAGCAGGACATCACGTACCTTGCCGTTGCCCCCGAACAGCGAGACGCCGGCGATCACACAAGCCGCCACACTCTGCAGCCCGTAGGGCTGCCCGTTGAGCGCCTCGGCCGAACCTGTGCGGGCGAGGAAGAGAATGCCGGTTATGGCCGCCAGAACCGAGCAGATGATGTATGCCAGAACGAGTTGTCGACGGGTGTTGATACCCGAAAGCTGCGAGGCACGAATGTTGGAACCGACCGAATAGAAATAGCGGCCGACAGTGGTCCTGTTGAGCAGACCCCACATGGCGACAAATATGAGCCCGGTGACGAGGACCGCAGGGGCTAGACCGAAGACGCGCCCATAACCAAGGACACGCATGAAATCGTCCGGTATCTGGGTCACCGGAAGGCCACTGGTCATGCTCAGCGAAACACCAACCAGACTGGTGGTGGTGCCGAGCGTCATCATGAAAGGCGGAACATTGAGAAGCGCCACGCCAAAGCCGTTGATCAGCCCGATCAGAACGCCGGCAGCCAGTCCGCCCGCGACAGCCAGTGTCACAGCCAGCACGAACGCATCAGGCGAGGCGCCCAACACGCTCTTCAAGATCAAGGCTGTCACGACGCCGGCAAAGCCGACAACGGCGCCGACCGACAGGTCGAGTCCGGCCGTCAGCAGCACGACCGCCTGGCCCATCGCGATGATTATCAGGAAGGTCGATTGGCGGGCGACGTTGAAGATGTTGAGCGATGAATAGAAGCGCTCCTCCTGGAGCGAGAAGAAAACGATCGCGCCGACCAGCAGAAAAGGCAGGATACCAAGATGGACAAAAGCTGTTTTCGTCCAGTTCGTCGGCGCGGATCCGGCGGCGGATTCGGATGAAATTCCCACTTGCTTGACCTTTCTAGTGCCGCGACGCAGCGTCGGTTGTGTCAAAGAACCCATGCAAGACGCGGGCTTCGGAAATGTCTTGCTTGTCGATGTCGTCCACGATCTGGCCATTTCGCACCACAAGCAGGCGGTGACTGAGGTTGATGGCTTCAGACATGTCGGAACTGACGATGACCACCGCCGCTCCCGCTGCAACCAGTTCCTTGATGAAGCCATAGACCTCGACGCGCGCCGAGACATCGATCCCGACCGTTGGCTCGTCGAACAGGAAGACGCGCGTGTCGCGCCCCATTGCCTTGGCGATCATGATCTTCTGCTGATTGCCGCCGGAATATTTGACGACCAGCTTGTCGAGATCGAGCGGACGCACGCGCAGTCGTTCTCCAAGCTTCGTGGCGAAGCTTTTCTCGCTGGCGATCTTCAGCCAGCCGACCCGCGACAGTGCGGTCTGGCCGAGCGACGAAAGCGTCAGGTTCTCCTTGGTGGGGCGCAACAGCATCAGTCCTTCGTTGCGCCGATCCGAGGTGATGTAGGCAACACCCATCTGCAGCAATTTGCCCGGCGACGGCGCGACCACGCCTTGGCCATTGATTGCAACGGTTCCGGAACCAACCGGCTCCAGGCCGAAGATAGAGCGGATCATCTCTGACTTGCCGCAGCCGACAAGCCCGGCAATGCCGACGATCTCGCCGGCACGAACCTGAAAGGAGGCATTCGAGACGCAGCCGTTCACGGTGGTCAGGTTCTTGACATCGAGGACGACCTCGCCAGGATTACGCGCAATCTCTGGATAGAACTGCTCGAACGACCGGCCCGTCATCAATTCCACGAGGGACCTTTGGCTTGTGGTCGCGACATCGACCGTCTTCACGAAACGGCCATCGCGCATGATCGTCACACGGTCGCCGATTGCCTCGATCTCCTTCATGCGATGCGTGATGTAGATGATGCCGACACCCTGCGAACACAGCTGCCGAACCAGGCCGAACATCGACTCCGTTTCCTTTTGCGACAATGAAGCCGTTGGCTCGTCGAGGATGAGAACGCGTGGTTCCGTCAGCAGGGCCTTGGTCATCTCGACCATTTGCTGCTCGGCGCGCGACAGAAAAGACACGATTGCCTTGGGCTCGATGGCGAAGCCGAAACGCGCTAGGGCATCTCGCACCCGCCCGCGCCGCTCCGCGATTTTGAGGAACCCGTACCGACTTGGCTCCGCCCCGAGGAAGATGTTTTCCTCAACGGTGAGATGCGGTGCAAGGCTGAACTCCTGGAACATGGCCGCAATGCCGTGTCGGCGCGCGTCCTGCACATCGCGGAACCGCAGTTCCTTGCCGGCCATGGCCAAGGTCCCCTGATCAGGCTGGATGGCGCCGGCAATGACGTTGATCAGGGTCGATTTGCCGGCACCGTTTTCGCCGAAGATCACATGAACCTCCCCTCTTCTGAGATCGAAGTCCATGCCGTCGAGCGCCTGCACGGCGCCGTACCGCTTGGAGATGGCCGACGCGCTCAGGAGCAGCGACGAACCATCTACCACCACCGGCGCACTCGACCGTCGTTCCGCGAAGCCGATTGACATCAAGCCCTAACTCCCATTCACCCGTCCCCTGACGGATACCGCGTCGTCGTCGCCTGTTTCCGGCGCTCGAAAACGTCTGTTGTCCAGTTTCTAACCGTGGACGCCCAGTTTCCAGCCCACAGTTGCGAGATTCATTTCCGCATATCGCCGTGGTTCATCCTCAAGCGCCGTTGCCATGATGTCGTTCCAGCGATTGAGGAAAGCATGCCAGGCAATCAATCCAACAATGGCGACGACGGTCTTTTCACCAAAATGGCGGCGTAGATCCGAGATATCCGTGTCGCGCAACTCATCGGGCATGCGCGCCGCATTGCGACACAGTCGCAGCAGCGCCCGTTCGCGATCGTCATAGACATCGGACGTTTCGAAGTCGCGAACCGCCAGCAATTTCTCCTTTGGCAAGCCAAGCTCTTCGGCGCCGCAGGCCAGATGGGCGGCACTGTACATCGACCCCGAAAAGAGGCTGAAGGCAAAGCCGGCTAGGCGGCGGACCGGCTGTTCGAGCGTGTCCGAATACCACGATGCATCCGCGCATTTCCCTATCGCGCCGAGCAAAGCAGGATTGCGCGCAAGCGTGAGGAAGCTGTTGGGAACATAGCCGTGATCTCCACGGATCGCCGAAATCACATCGGCGAATTGCGGGACCTCGCTTTCCTCCAGCGGATCGATTCTCGGCACGACCCGATCCCTTCCAGTTGCGTTAGCGCTCAAGATGCCAGCCCAGGCTCTTCAGGTTCTTTTGCGCCCATTCGTAGGGCACGTCTTCAAGGCGGGTTTTGGCGATCTCGTTCCATTTGTTCAGAAAGGCCATGAAGCAGATCAGCCCGACAACGAACGTCACGGTCTCGATGTTGAAATGCGCTTTCACATCCTCGACGTCCTTGTCCGTCACTTCGCCGGGAATGCGCGCGGCATGTCGGCACAGGCGCAGCACTGCTCGTTCGGCGTCGGAATAGGCCGGCGACGTCTCGTAGTCGAAGATCGCCTCGATCTTCTCGCGCGGCAGGCCGAGTTCCTCGGCACCGCAGGCGCAATGAGCAGAACTGTAAAAGGAACCCGCAAAGTGGCTATAGGCGAACGTAACCAGACGGCGCAGCGGCTCGCCCACCGTCTTTGGGTACCACATTGCGTCCGACAGCGCCCCGACGGCGTTGAGCAATGCCGGATCGCGCGCCATTGTCAAAAAACTGTTCGGCACATAGCCGATCGAATCGACCATGCCCTGGAAAATAGGCTCGTATTCAGCGAGTTCTTCCCGGGGGAGAGGTTCTATACGCGCCATGCCGCGGCTCCTGCTTGCATCCATACAATTCCAAGGAAGTGCGGCGGTGCGGGAAACCACCMCCGCCGCACTTCGTCATAGACCAGGCTCAATCGACGGTAAGCTGAACCTTCCAGTCGGCAGGGGCGAAGTTGCTGGCTGGCACCTGGTCGACATTGGTCTTGTCGATCAAGGTCACTGCCGGAACGGCGTCGACGACGGTCGCCTTGCCTTCCAGCAGGCGGACGGCCATATCGACAGCCATCTTGTTGATGACGATGGAGTTTTCCACCACGACCCCGGCCACGTCACCCGATTTGATAGCAGGGATAAGGTCTGGCGTGATGAAGCTGCCATAGAGCGCGATAGAACCGACGCGACCCTGTTCGCGCAACGCATTCAGCGCCGCTTCGACGCTCGTGCCCATGCCGACGATCAGGCCGAGCTTGGGATATGTCACCAACGTATCCTCGATCAGCGGCTGCTGCTCGAGCCTGCTCGAACCACCATAGATGACCTTCTCGCTGGTGATGTCCGAGCCTTCGATGGACTGGGCAAAGCCCTTGGCTGTGTCCTCAGACCAGGAGACACCGGCCGGGCCGGGCATCACGACGGTAGAGACGGGACCGGACCCCTTGGGATGCAGCTTGGCGAGTTCACGGCCGATGATCTTGCCGACCTCAATGTAGGTGACGACCACGCGGCCATCGACCGGGGCGTCGACACCGATGTTCAGATCAATCACCTTGATGCCCTTGGCGCGGGCTTCGGCGATCTTCTGGCTGAAAGCGGTCGGCGAGACGGCCATCAACAGGATGGCATTGGCGCCCAGCGTGACGCAGTCGTCGAATTGAGCGAGCTGCTTGTCGAGATTGCCGTAGCCGCCAGCGTCAAAGATGGTGAGCTTGGCGCCGAGCCGTTTGGATTCCTCGACCGTTCCGTAGATGTAGGCACGCAAAATGTCATTGGTCGTATGCGGCGCGAGGAAGCAGAGATTCCACTTCTTCGTCACCTCGCTGGAATCCAGTGAATTGTATTCGATTTCCTTGCCTTCGAATGGCTTTGTCGCCGACGGACGCATGTCCGAAGCCAGCACCGGAAATTTCCAGCTGTCGGCGGCGTTGGCCGGGACGGAAGCAGAGAAGATTGCGGAAAAACCTATGGTCGTCGCGGCAACGACGCCGCTCAGCAATGTGGCAAGCTTGTTCATTTTTTACTCCCTCTGGATCATGACTGTTCATTGACATCCATGATATTTCAATTGAATATCAGCGTCACATCAAACTGTCAACAAGTGAGCGGAGAGCCCAATGGCGCAACGGTTTCGAGCAGATGTCGCGATAGCCGGATCCGGCGCGGGAGCCTCCGCCGTGGCCGGTGAACTGGCGGCCGCCGGCCTCGATGTCATGGTGATCGAAGCAGGCCCGAAATGGTTCGATCCGGTGGGCACCCATGTGCGCAACGTCTACAGCTCGGAGGCCGATCTCTCGCGCGTCGGCGATATCATTTATGGAGAGATGCTGGGCTATCCGAGCGGGTCGTCCGAGCCGGTTGGCCACCTCACCGAATTGAAGGTCGCGCATGGTACGGGCGGCATGTTCGCGCTGTGGATGGGCAATTGCCCCTATCCCGACGCGGGTGAACTGCCGGCCTGGATGGACCCAGCCGACTGGAAGCCTTACTTCGACCGTGCCCTGGCGCTGATGCATGTCGACCAGAAGGGCGGCGGGAGCGGCAGGATGTTCGAAACGCTGCTCGAAAGGACACAAAAAGCGATAGGACCCAGACCGGCTGGCCGCGAGGTCAGGCCCATGCCATTCGCGGCGCGGCGAATTGATGGGAAACTGAAAATTACCGCCTCGGACGATCTGTTCTTTCGCGGCGCCGGGTCACTGCCCAATCTTCGCATTATGAGCGACTGCGTTGTGCAGGAGGTTATGACGAACGGACACAGGGCGAGGGGTCTGCGCGCGGTGCGGCGGCAAGCGGAGCGCGATGATGACCGGATCGAGATTTCGGCCGATACGATCGTGATCTGCGGCGGCACCGTGGGGTCGCCCAAGATACTCGCCGCGTCGAAGCTCGACATCGGACCGGCACTGGGACGCTACATCCACGAACATGTGTGTATCGGCTCCAGGGTGACGCTGAACGAAAGCATTCGCGGCCTGATCAGGGATGACGAGCCGGTCTACTCGATCTGGGTGCCGTTCTCCCAGGGACGGCCCTGGCAGAACCAGCTCTGCCGGTTTACGCTGAGTTCGGATGGGACCCGGCTGGCGCCCGGGATCCGTGAAGTCGACACCTCCGACATCTTCACTTTCGTATCAATGGATGTGATTGCCGAGAACCGGTTCATCTTCGACACCGAAAAGCTCGACCCCTACGGTTTGCCTCGTGCAGGCGCGGCGTTCGGCTTCACCAGGGGCGACCGCGAACGCATCGGCGCGGCGATGGCCGAGCATTTCCTGATTGCTTCCGAGGTCGGCGACATGCAAGCGGGCTGGACCCCAAGCATCTATCCCGCCGGCGGCTCGACCCATTTCATGGGCTCATGTCGCATGGGCGAAAGGGATGACGGTGAATCCGTGGTCGATCGTTTCGGAAAACTGTGGCGCTACGAGAACATCTTTGTCGCCGACAATTCCGTGCTGGGAACGTCAAACGCCGGCAATCCGACATTCACGACGGTCGCCCAGTCGCTGAGAACCGCCGACAGCATATTGGGTCGAACGACCCCGACGACGACCTGAACGAGGTCAGGGAAATCCGGTTCAATATTCCTCGACGGCGATGAAATCGAAATCTCCCGCTTCGTTGCGAAGCGGCCATAGCGCGCGATAGTCGTCGCTGTTGTACCAGGCCTCGACCGAGGCAACGTCGGGAAACTTGAAGATCGCTGTGCGCTTGTGACGATGGCTGCCGGTCAGCACGGCCTTGACCTCGCCGACCGAGATGAACTCGCCGCCGAAACGGGCTACGATCGGCCCTGATCGATCGACATACTCCAGCATCTTTTCCGGATTCTTGAGTGTTCCGTGCGCAATGAAGTATGCAGCCATGACAATCCCCTTCGGTTGCAGTCGAACCGATCAGTCAAGCGCGACGATCGTGCGATGATCTTGAACGCCCAGCCCCTCGACTTCGAGCCGGACGCGTTGTCCCGCCTTTAGAAACACCGGGTTCGGCTTGATGCCAAGTCCTACGCCCGGCGGCGTCCCGGTGGCAATGATGTCGCCAGGCTCAAGCGTCATGAAGCGGCTCAGATAGGCGACGAGAAATGCCGCCCCGTAGACCATTGTTCGCGTTGATCCGTCCTGATAGCGACGACCATCCACCTCGCACCACAGCGTCAGGTTCTGCGGGTCCGACACTTCATCGCGCGTCACCAGCCACGGCCCGACAGGGCCGAACGTATCGTGGCTCTTGCCCTTGGTCCATTGCCCCTGCATTTCAGACTGAAAGGCGCGCTCCGACACGTCGTTGACCGTGCAGTAACCTGCGACATGGCTCAGCGCCTCGGCCTCGGTTGCGTACTTCGCACGCTTGCCGATGACGATGCCAAGCTCGACCTCCCAGTCCGCTTTCGCAGAGCCCCGCGGTATCTCGATCGGATCGTGGGGACCACAGATCGCGGATGTCGCCTTCATGAAAATGACCGGTTCGGGTGGCACACTCTTGCCGGTCTCGGCCGCGTGATCCGCGTAGTTCAGCCCGATACAAATAAATTTGCCGACCCCCGCGACGCACGGTCCGATGCGCGGGGAGCCATCCACCTGCGGGAATGTTGCGGGATCCATGGAGGCAAGTCGCTGCAGTACGGAGTCGGCAAGGTTTTCGCCCGAAATATCGGGAATGACCGCGCCGATATCGCGAAGCACGCCGGCGCTGTCCAGCAATGCCGGACGTTCTTGTCCAGCCTCTCCATAACGCAAAAGTCTCATGCCATGATCCTTCCATCCGATGTCTGGGTCCGCGCTTCATGGTCCGGATCCAGACCATTATTTGACCCGTTGCTTTCCACAGAAATCAAGCAGCTGTCAACGCTTGATATGCACGTAAAATATCTGTAGTATGCAAGTGAAACATGGCGATGCGGACAATCGCGGTCGCCCAGCATAGGATGGTGTCTGGCATGGGAAGGGTCCTTCCACCCTTTGAATTCGTAGAGCCCACCACGATCGAGGATGCCCTCGGTCTGGCCTCCGTCGCGGGATCGCGTCTGTTTGCGGGTGGCTGTGAACTGGTCCTGAGCTTGCGCCGTGGGCTGGTGCGCTACAAACGTCTGGTCAGCATCATGGACGTGGTTGGCCTCGATGGATTTCGCGCCCATCCCAAGCATGGCTTGGAGTTCGGAGCCCAGGTCAAGATACGCCAGCTGGCCAACCATATCTGGGTCGGCAAACGCTGGGCGGCGTTGCACGAAGCGATTGAGCAGTTACACCCTCCCCACATCATGAACATGGGCACGGTGGTCGGCAACGTCTGCAGCGCTGTCCCCTATTACGACTTGCCGACGTCGCTTTACGCGCATCGCGCGATGCTCCGCATCGGCGACGGCAAAACGAACCGCAATCTTTCGATCGACGATTTCTATCTTGGCTCGCGGCAGACGGCGGTGGGACCAGGCGAAATGGTGACGTCGATCTTCGTTCCACCGCCCGCGCCCGACGCCGGCAGTGCCTTCAAGAAAATCTACAAGGCGCGCCGCCGGTCCAACGATCTCCACAAGATCAACGCCGCCGCCTATGTGGCGCTGGATGAGAGCAAAGAGACGATTGTCGATGCAACACTGGTGATTGGTTCGGTAGGCTCCAAGCCGGTCCGTATCGTAAAGGCCGAGGCAGGGCTGGTGGGTCAACCGGCGGGACACGCTGCCTATGAGGCGGCGGCCGAAATCGCCGCCGGGACAGTCGCCCCGATGACCGATGCCGGCTGGGTCGAAGAAATCCGCACCGAATGGATCCGGATTCTGGCGCGCGATGTGCTCGAGCAAGCGGCAAGCCGCGCCCGCTCGCGCCACGATCCCGCCGAAGACGCTCATCTTGCATTCTAGGAGACCCGCGATGTCCGCACAGATTGGTTCGTTTCACGTCAACGGCAGGGTCAGGGAGGTCATCATCGAGCCGCAGATGCTGCTGGTCGACGTGATACGCGAGAAAATCGGATTGACCGGCACCAAGCGGGCCTGCGCCAGCGGCAATTGCGGCGCCTGCACCGTGCTTGTCGACGGGCTGCCAGTCTGTTCGTGCCTGACGCTGGCGATAACCGCGCAGAAGCAGGATATCCGCACGATTGAAGGACTTCGCAGGCTGGACGGCGAATTGCATCCGCTGCAACAGGCCTTCATCGACCACTGCGCCTCGCAGTGCGGCTTCTGCACTGCCGGCATGCTGATGTCGGCCACGGCGCTGCTGGAAGCCAATCCGCGGCCGACACGCGACGATGTCAACCGGGGCCTGTCCGGCAACATCTGCCGCTGCACGGGTTATGTGAAAATCGTCGACGCGGTGCTCGACGCCGCCCAGAAGATGATCGCCGCGCGCGAGGTGGCAGCATGAGCGAGGAACTCTCCTATGTCGGCAAGCGCCTTGCAAAGCCCGACATCGCCGGCAAGGTGACCGGCGAGGCCAAGTACACCGAGGATCTCGTCATCCCTGGCATGCTGGAGGGCCGGCTCCTGCGCAGCCCCCATGCCCACGCGCTCGTCAAGCGGATCGATACGTCAAAAGCACGGGCGCTACCCGGTGTCGTGTGCGTTCTGACGCACGCCGACTGTCCAGACCAGAAATTCTCCCGTTCGACCATGGCCGAGGCGCTTCCGGAATTCGCCTTCAGCGGCGAGCGGCAGGACCAGTACATCCTCTCCGATAAGGCGCGCTATGTCGGCGACTGGATCGCGGCGGTTGCGGCCGAAGACATCTATATCGCCGAGCGCGCGCTCGAATTGATCGAGGTGGAGTACGAGCTCCTTCCCAGCGCACTCGATCCTTTCTCTGCAATGGAGAAACACGCAGCCACGATCCATGACGACGTCAAGAGCAATATCGCTTTTGAGATGGATCACCCGTTCAATGCCGGCGATGTGGAAAAGGCCTTCGCCGAAGCCGACGCCGTGGTGGAATTCTCCGGCGTCAACTCGCGGCAGAAGCATCTGCATCTCGAGACAGACGCGGCCATTGCCTATTTCGAGGCAGACTCCAGGCTGGTCATCGTCTCGCCGTCGCAAGGCCCGCATCTGGCCAAGAAACACCTGACGCGGCGCGTCTTCACCGATCTCGATGACGGTGACATTCGCTGGATCTCGCCCACCATCGGCGGTGGCTTTGGCGCTCGCCTCGCTCTTGGCGTTGAACCGGTGGCGGTGCTTCTGGCGCGCGCATCGAAACGCCCTGTGCGTGTCACAACGACACGCGAGGAGGATTTCTCGGGCTACAGCTCCCGCACCGACCAGCATCAGACCATCCGCGTTGCGGCGACGAAAGAGGGCAAGCTGCTCGCCGTCGACCAGAAGATTGTCGCCGACGCTGGCGCGTACTTGTCGCACAGCGCGACCACGGCGATCGTCAACATGCAAAAGACGCTCGGCTTGCTGCGCTGCGACAACGTCCACGGCCATCTGACCGTTGTCTACACTAACACACCGACCACCAGCGGCTTCCGCGGCTATGGCAATCCGGAAGGGGCATTCATCCTGCAGCAGGCTCTTGACCGACTTGCCGAGAAGATCGGCATGGATCCGATGGAGTTCCGCTTGAGGAATCTCAAGCAGGTCGGCGATCCGAGCTGCTTCGTGCCGGTCGTGCTCGAACATACCAAGCTTGAGGAGTGTATCCACGTCGCGGCGCAACGGTTCGGATGGGCGCAAAAATGGAAGGGTTGGGGTGCACCCAAGGGCGGCCGCTACCGCCGTGGCGTCGGTATGTCGATCCTCACCCATGCCAGCGGCGCCGGCGGGTTTCTGCTCGAGCATTCCAGCGCCGTCATGAAGGTGCTGTCGGATGGCACGCTCAATCTGATCGTCAGTCCTTGCGAGATGGGCCAGGGCATCCTCGGCGCACTGGCGCAAGTCGGCGCTGAATCCAGCGGCCTGCGTTACGAACAGGTCCGTGTCACCACCGGCGACACCGATGTGACGATGTTCGACATCGGCTCCCACGCCAGCCGCTCGATGCTGGTCATCGGCAACGCGGTCGCCGCCGCCGGCAACAAGATCAAGGACCAGATCAAGGCGCTTGCCGTCGCCAAGTTCGAGCTGCGCCAGGTCGCAGCCACCGCCGACCAGATCGATGTCCGCGAAGGCCGCGTGTTCCTGATCGACAGTCCGAAAATCGGCTTCGACGTACGTGAGGTCGCCTATGACGCGATCTACAATTTCGGTGCGGAAGGCGGACAGATCGTGGCGACCGGTTCTTATCTGTCGACGTCGCATCACCCCAACCACCAGGCGGCATTCGCCGAGGTTGAAGTCGATACCGAGACCGGAATGGTGACGGTGGAAAAATACGTCGTGGCTCACGACATCGGCCGTGCCATCAATCCGTTGCTGGTCGAGGCGCAACTCGAGGGGAGCGCTGTACAGGGCATCGGCTTTGCGCTGACGGAAGACTTTGTCGTCGACCCGGAGAGCGGTGAGGTTCTCAGCGACAGTTTGCTCACCTATCGGCTGCCGACCACCATGGACGTGCCCGACATGGACAACATGCTGGTCGAGGATCCGCTTCCCGCCGGTCCATACGGCGCCAAGGGCGTCGGAGAGGCCGGACTGGTCAACCCTGCGCCGGCGATCGCCAACGCCATCTACGATGCTGTCGGCATACGCATACACTCGCTGCCCATGTCCGCCGACAAGGTGCTGTGGGCCCTTCGTCATGGCGAGCAGGCTGCGCCGGGGAGCTCGCGCGTGTCCGGCCAACACCTCTAGAGGATCCGACCATGACCCGTGTCACGATTTCAGACGTCGCCTATACAGCCTATCAGGTTGACGATCTCGACCTCATGGAGCGCTTCCTTCTCGATTTCGGGATGAAGCGTTCGGCTCGCACCGACAATGCGCTTTATATGCGCGGCGCCGGTGCCAATCACCATGTCCATGTTGCGCGCCTCGGCAAGGAGAACAAGTTTCTGGGGGGCGCTTTCAAAGTTGCCACGATCGAGGAACTGGAGAAGGCAACGCAAATTCCGGGTGCGTCATCGGTCGAGACCATCAACGAGCCCGGTGGCGGCCTGCGCGTCACGTTGACGACGCCGAACAAACACACGATCTGGCTGGAGCACGGCGTGGCCAGCGTGCCGGAAATGGCGGTTAGGCGCTCCTACCGGCTGAACTTTGCCTCCGAGCATCTGCGTCACAACTCGGCCGTGCGTCAGCGGCCGGAGCCAACGCCAGTGCTGCGGATCGGCCATTTCGTGCTTTGGGTACCCGACGCCATCAGCGAGATCGACTGGTTCATGAAGCACTTCGCCCTGGTGCCTGCCGATTACATCTGCGCTCCCGCCGAACCGGAACCGATCACCGTCGGCACCTTCCTGCGCTATGACCGGGGCCAGGAGTTCGTGGAGCATCACGCCATCCTGATCAACCAGTCGAAATTCTTCGGCTGTCACCACAGTTCCTATGAAGTTCTGGATCTCGACGCAGTGACCGCCGGCCACGACTACCTCGTCGCCCAAGGATGGAAGCTCGACGCCGGCGTGGGACGACATTATCTCGGCAGCCTGATCTACGATTATTGGCTCGATCCGTTCGGTTTCCGCGTCGAGCATTATACCGACACGGACCTCATCAACGATGAGTACGTCCCTGTCCGCTTCGTTGGCGGCGCCCATGAAACGACGCAGTGGGGAATGGCGCCGCCGCCCTCTTTCTTCGACTGAACAATCGGCATCAAGAATACGCAATCGAACTCCGGCATTGGTCGACCTTCGTTCCCCACGTCGGCCGAACGGGGCTGTATCCCCAAAACACTGCCGCCTTCACAAGGCAGGTCGCATGTCCAAGGAGACTGAATCCATGACACCAGAAACACTCGAAGTCCTGATCGGCAAGGAAGAATTGGTCGAAGAAAACTGGCTCGATTTTCCCGAGTACGGCTTTCGTCAGTATTTCCTCTGGAAGAACGAAAAGACCGGCGCCAGCATCGCCATTCTCGAATACGAGCCCGGCGGAGGGATTCCGATCAAGCATTCCCATGCATCCAACCAGTTCATGTATTGCCTGGAAGGCGAGTACGAATACACCGACAGCGACATCCTGCTGAAGCAGGGCTCGTTCTACATGAATCCCAAGGATCACCCACACGGACCAACCGTTGCCCGCACCAAGTGCCGGCTGATCGAGGTCTATGACGGACCACATTACTACGACAAACCGTCCTTCCACACCGACGCCACGATCGGCGGGTTCCTGGCCGGCGATCAGAAGAGCTGAGCGCAGCGAGCAGCCGCGCTGTTTCGTCGCCACGACGCCGATGCACGCGAAAATGCTGCCTTGTGCATAGCTGCCAGGAACGATCTGGCGCGGGCGACAGAAGACCAAGACAAAGGAGATTACTAATGACGATACAGCGCATCATCAGTGAAAAGGTAACCGAGGCCGCGGCCGGCCTTTGGTCGAACTGCCTCGTGGTGGACGGCATTGCCTATATGTCAGGGCTAACCGCGAGAGGTTCAGACTTCAATACAATCCTTGGCAGCGACGAGTACGCCCAAACCAAGGTAATTCTCGAAAAGCACAAGGCGCTTGTGGAAGCGGCTGGCGGCAAGATGTCCGACTTCGTCAAGCTGACCATCTACGTCACGCGAATTGAAAATCGCGAGCAGGTCTGGAAAGCGCGCAGGGAATATTTTCAGGGCGACTTCCCGGCCTGCACACTGGTCGAGGTCAGCAATCTGGCAAGCCCGGAAATCCTGATCGAAATCGAGGGCATCGCTCACCTCGGCAAAGGTTCGTAGGTCCTGGACGCAAGCAATGGTGAGCCGAGGGCGCAAACATCAAGGGCCGTCATCGGCGACCAGGGTTGGGGCGAGTGCCAACGGTGCAGCCGTTGCAAAAACTCAAAACCTGCATCCCCCGACGCTCATCTCTCCCATACCAGGGCGCGCCGACGCCGGTCTGGTAAAGGCAATCGCGGTCCTCTCCAGCGGCGGCAAGAGCTGGCGCGTTCTGCCCTTGATCGTGTTGGCGGCCGCGGCAGCGCTGGCCCGGCTGGCCTTCCGTCTCTCGAGGCCCTAAGCCGCCTCTTCGTCATTGGATAAGAGAGTTCGAAGCCCGTTTTAACGTTCCCGGCCCTTCCAGGCCTCATATTCGCGCAGGCTTGCTTCAGTCGCCGGGAAAAGTCCGAAAATCGAGCGGCCCTCGGCAATCTTCTCCTCTGCGAATTCCTCGTATTGCGTTGTTGCGAACGCCTCGTCCGCAACTTCGTCTGCAAGGTTTGCCGGAATGATCACCACGCCTTCGGCATCGCCGACGACGATGTCGCCTGGATAGACCGCAACGCCGGCGCAGCCGATCGGCAAATTGAGATCGGCCGGGTGCAGGGCAATCGGTGTCGCAGGCGAAGCGGTCTGCCGCTGATAGGCCGGCAGTCTGGCCTTCACTATTCCGGCGATGTCGCGGTAGCCACCATCTGTGACGATGCCCGCGCAGCCGCGCGCCTTGAGACGTCCGATCAGCAGGTCTCCCGCCGACGCCGCGCGGGCATCGCCTCGGGCATCGATGACCAGAACGGCGGCCGGGGGGCATTCCTCCATGGCGCGCCTTTGCACATGGCTGTCAAGTTGATAGCCCGCCATGGTGTCGAGATCTTCTCGCGAAGGAATAAAGCGCAACGTGTACGCCGGGCCGACCATATTGCGAGACCCTGGAGCAACGGGAACGACGCCATGCAGGAACTGGTTTCTCAGCCCGCGCTTCAGCAGGCAGTTGGTTATGGTTGCCACATTGACATGGGCGAGCTTGTCCAGAGACTCTTTGTTCAATTCGCTCATTGCTCTCGTGCTCTCACAATTGCGAACCGCCCAAAGCTATCGTACTTGGCCATCAAGACGTTAGGCGTCGAGCAACTTGCGCCACGGGGTCTCCTCGCCCCAGTTGATGGCGACGCTTTGACGCCGCATGTAGGACTTCCATGATTCAGAGCCGCTAGCCCGCCCGCCACCGGTTTCCTTTTCGCCTCCAAAGGCGGCGCCGATATCGGCACCGGTGGTGCCCATGTTGACCTTGGCGATACCGCAGTCGCTTCCCTTGGCCGATAGGAACGCTTCGATGTGACGGATGTCGGTGCTCTGGATTCCAGAGGCCAGGCCTTGAGGCACGCCATTGTGCAGCTCAAGCGCCTCCTCGAACGTTTCGTACTCGATGACGTAGAGGATAGGCGCGAAGGTTTCATGCTGGACACAGGGCCAATCATTCTTGGCCAGGATGATCGTCGGTTCGACATAGTAGCCGGGGCCAGACAGGACCTCGCCGCCATACAGCACCTCGCCGCCCAGCGCCTTGGCCTCGGCTACCGCCTTTTCGAACTGCTGGATCGCCGGCTTGTCGATCAATGGACCGATCAAATTGCCAGCGACGAAGGGATCGCCAATCTTGATTTTCGCATAGGCCTTCTTCAGGCGTTCGACGACCTCTGCCGTGCGGCTCTTGTGAACGATCAGTCGACGCGTGCTCGTGCATCGCTGGCCGGTCGTGCCCAACGCACCGAAGGTGATCGCAGCGATCGACAGATCAAGATCGGCGCTTTCGTCCAGGATGCATCCATTGTTGCCCGAACATTCAAGGATGTGGCGGCGCCCCAGATCCTCTGACAGAATCTGGGATACCCGTCGGCCGATCTTGCTCGATCCGGTGAATGAAACCACCTGCACGCGCTTGTCTCGCACAAGTGCTTCGGAAACAGTTTCGTCGGACGGTATGACGAGCGAGAAAATGCCTTCATAGCCGAGCTCGCTCATCGCCTGATTGCACAGGTGCTGGATGGCGATCGCAGGCAGCGCAACCTTCGGGCTGGGCTTCCAGACGATCGTGTTGCCGCAGATAGCGGCAACCAGCGCATTCCAGGACCACGGAGCCGCAGGAAAGTTGTACGCCGTGATGATGCCGACGACGCCCAGCGGCAACCATTGATCATACATGCGGTGCTCGTTGCGCTGCGACTGCATGGTGAAGCCGTAGAGCATGCGGGACTGGCCCACGGCAAATTTTGCCATGTCGACCATTTCACCGATCTCACCCTTGCCCTCGACCAGCGATTTACCGGTTTCCAGCGATAGGAGCCCTCCAAGCGCTTCCTTGTGTTCTTCCAGCAATTCCCCGATACGGCCAATAAGCTCGCCTCGTTTGGGCGCCGGAACCATGCGCCAGCTCTGGAAGGCCCTGGAGGCTACGTCCACTGCCTTTTTCAGATCCTCATGGCTGGCCGGCGCGATCCGGGCGATCGGTTCTTCCGTGGCAGGGTTGATCGATGCAAAGGCGTTGGCTTCATCAACCTTCGACCAGCCATTCGGCCCACTGCAAGCGCCAGCATTCAGCTCGGTAATGCCAAGCGATGCCAGAATACGAGATACGGCGGAAGAAATTTGGACGTTCATGTCGAGCTCTCTTGTTTGAACGGCAGAGGATGCCTGTTGACAATCACATAGCTGATCGAATGGTCGCAAAACTGCCTTCGTTGTAGAGGTGCAGATTGCCATCGAGGCCGAAGCGTACCTTCTTGCTGCCTGTTCGCCTGCGCGACATCAATCCACGCCCTTTATGAGCCTGCCTCAATGCTTTTCAAAACCGTACGCATGAAATATCAGACGAATTTCAATAGTTCAATTCCTATTTTTCGCCTATGATCGTTCCGCGGTCGAAACGCATGGGGACAACCGATAGTGATGCAGAACAGAGAAAAACCGCCAAACTGGCACTTCGATTTCGGCCCCTTGCCAATCATGCCCGGTCGAATGGATCTGACCTGCCCCTGGGTATGGAAAGGCACGACACTGTGCCGGACTTCCTATGAGAGCAGGGCGACACCAGTTTTGTCGGTCTGTGGTCGGGCAGGATTTTCGCTTTGGCCGTGGTCGCAGTGGCTCCGTCGAGAGTTGCCATTAAGTGCTTCTAATTGTCGTTCGCCCGGCGAGCGACTGCAAATGTCCACGGCACTATCGACCACGTAGCAGGTTGTTTGGTTTCCGGTTGGATGAAAGGGATCCTGAAAACAAGAGGGAACGACGATGGTTGATCGCGATGCCTACCCATCTCATAGCGGCTCTGGTCGAGGAAAACTGACAATGCTACGAGACGGCTTCCATCTTCTCATATTTTTTTGATATATTATAGTTGTGCCAAACGTATTTGCGAGAAGCGCACTGACGCAGGATCGAATATCTGATGAAAACACCATCCAGGAAAACAGCTGGTCGCGGCGGCCGCCAGATTACAAAAGCTCCGAAAAATCTGTCGGAACAAGCTTACGAGCAGATCAAGGAGAAGCTGATATCGGCGCAGTACGTCCCCGGGCAATTTCTTCAGGAGACACAGGTCTCAAATGACCTGAGGCTTGGTCGCACACCCGTCCACCAGGCATTGCACCGTCTGCAGCAGGAGGGCCTGGTCGAGATCATTCCACGCAAAGGTGTCCTGGTACGCTCCGATTCGCTGAGCGAGATTTTCCTCGCGCTCGAAGCGCGCGCCCTGGTCGAGCCCTATTGCGCGGCACAATGCGCGGAAAAAATCCAGGAACACGACCTTAAGGCGCTGCAAGACATATATGACAGCTATGAAAGTCTCCGTGACAGCGCCACGAAGACAAGGCTGATGGAATTGGACCGTCAGTTCCACGTGAAGGTCGCGGAGGCGACCGGCAACCGTTTGCTGGCTGATTTTCTCAAAAGCATCCACGAACGCATGTCACGGATATGGTTTCTGCCACTTTGGCAATTCCATGATTTCAAGCTCACGGGCAACGAGCATGGCAATCTGCTGGCGGCAATAGTCGACCGGAACCCGCAAGCCGCGGCGCAGGCAATGTCAACGCATATCGAAAGTCTTCGTCGCCGCATCATGGAGGCCGGCCCGAGCTGACGTTGCCTGGTCAATTCGACGCCTGGCCGGGGTACATCAGAGGAGCGGCGCAGCAGGGCAACGCGAATGATGGCCGCAAAAGCCAGGCCGCCTATCGCTTCGTCAAAGAAATCCAGTTCGCGAATGAAGCCATGAACTGGCGCAAGAAGGCTTCCGATCCCTCATTGATTATCCGTCCCTCATCGTCGATCAGGTCAGTTGCGTTGCCGAGATAGGCCTCAGGCTGCTGCATGGTTGGCACGTCCACGAAAACCAGGCATTGGCGAAGATGATGGTTCACACCGAATCCGCCCATGGCGCCCGTCGAGAAGCTAACGACCGCACCTGGTTTGCCGGCCCACGAATTTTGGCCGTACGGACGCGAACCAACGTCAATTGCATTCTTCAAGGCAGCCGGGATCGAGCGATTGTGTTCGGGCGTGACGAACAGCACGGCGTCCGCCCCAAGCAGTTGCTTGCGCAAGTCGAGCCAAGCCTGCGGAGGGGCATTTTCCAAATCAGCATTGTAAAGCGGCAGCGCGCCGATCTCTACAGTTTCAACGTCAAGTGTTTGGGGCGCAAAATCGGTCAAAGCCTTGCTCAGCCGTCTGGTGATGCCATGCTCGCGCAGGCTTCCAGGGAACAATGCAACTTTGCGTTTTCCGGACATTCTGAATTCCTTTTGAATGTTAGGTCGCTTCGTCGGCTGGACGCGTTCAATTATGATTTCGCCATTCATTCACGCAGACGGTCCGTGGCATACTTTTGCCGCGCTTCAGGCGCCGCCGACCTGATTGGACGCGGCAGGTCGAGGAGATCATCCGGGGACGACCTAGATCGGATAGACAGGGCCACTGCCGGTTTCCAGGGCTTCCAAAGCGTTCCGATAGAAATCCTTCTCCGATACAACCGCAATCGCCCGCCTTCGCCTGGGTCAACCGCGCCCCTAGCTCTCATCGCGTAACACTTCACGCGTCATACTTATGAAATATCAGAGGAATTTCACTAGTTCAATTCGAATTTTCGGTTTATGGTCCGTCACTGGCCGGATAATGCGGATCCGCCTTTGATTCTTCTGGAGGAAAAGGGCCTGGAATGCGGCCCTGCTCCATCGGCTAGCCAATAGATCGCAGCAAAACCTGGAGTGCATGATCATGTTCAATCGCCAGACCATTCGGATTTCTTACGACAACGGCGCTGTCTACCGTGTCGAGTATTTGCCAGGCAGCCGCCTTCGCTGGACCTGCCTGGAGGGCCAGGACAAGGGTCGTTCAGCGGAAGAAAATTACGAGGCGTTAGAGATCGCGCCCGGCTTCTGGTTCGTTCACTGGATGGAGGCAGACGGCATAGCAGTCACCCAGGTCATTCAGCCCGAAGCCGCAGCAATCAACACTACCATCATCATTCCGGCTGCCCTGGCTGGAAAGGAAATGCCTCTCGGTCTCATGCTTTCAGGGAAAATATTGGCGAGCTAGCAATAGCCCAGGGACGTCAGTTATCGACCAAATGGCCACCTGGCGATCGGCAAGTTTTCAAACGAGATCGACGCCTACAGCATTGAGAACCGGGAGGAGATCGCGTTGCGCCTGGTCGACTAAGCCGGCATCACCACGCAGCAGCACAAAGTGATCGAAGTCGTGGAGCCGGTGGTGCGGCCAACGCGTTTCAATCACGAACGCGCGATCCGCATCCCACTCCTGTCTGCTATAGCGATGATCAGCGTCAGGGATGCCGGGGCATGCTTGGTCCCATAGTTCACAAGTTCCCGACTGCCATTTATGCGACTTCAGAGGCACAGACGGTGAACATCGGCCCCAGGTGGTTCTCACGCTTCCCGTTCGCCTTCAGGCGGGTTGTTCAGGAATGACGCGTTCCGAGCCGGTATCTGTCCGTCAGCTTTCGTTCTCCGGCATGATGGCGCAATAAGCCATCTAGCTATCGACCTCATTATCCGAGAAAACAGTGATTGCTGATGCTCGCAAGCAGACATTCCAAAGCGGCACCGACTTGGTTGCGTCGTTCAAGCGTTACTGCACTTTAGCACTAGCGGAATTCGTGCGACGAGAGAGTGTAGTTGACGTGAGCTGCTCTTCGAAGGTCCATTATGATTTTGCCAGCAGAACTGTCCGATCTGATTGCCTATGACGCCCACACGCTGAGGGTTACCAGTCGCGAAAGCAAACGGCTCGAGTTTAAGCAGGCGTTCGTGCGGGCCAACCTTCCAGCGTATGAGCGCACGATGGCGGCGTTCACCAACGCCCAAGGCGGCGTTATCGTCTTCGGTGTGGACAATAATCCCCGCGTCATCATCGGCACCCCGGCGGCGGACATCGCCGACGAGGCGGACATCACCACCCTGCTGCGCCAGGACTTCGCGCCAGAGTTGCCGTTCGAGAGCAAGGTCTATGAGGTCGACGGCAAAACCTTATTCGCTATAGCCGTCGAGCCTACGCTCGACCGGCCAGTGATCTGCACTAAAACACGCAATCGGAGCTACATGGATCCGACTGGCAAGAAGGTTACCGAGCCAGTAATCGTCGAGGCTACCATCTACTACCGCTATACAGCCCGAACCTCGGCCATCGGGTATCCGGAACTCAAGGCGCTACTAGATGCACGCGAGGAGCGGCGCATGACGATGCTGCTGGAGACCATTGAGGCCGTCGAACGGGTCGGCGTCGAGCGGGCTGGCGTTGTCGACATCACTACGTTCGGCGACGCCAACAAGTCCACCAACCTGTACGTGTCGCAGGAGACCGCGCGCTCGATGAACTTCATCGAGGAGGGACGCTTCACGGAGAAGGAGGACGAGGGATCCCCGGCTTACATGGTGGTAGGCAAGGTGTCGCTGGGCGAAGTCGTCCGGGCTCCGCTTGAGGACGCCGACAAGAACCTGCCCTCGGAAGCCGCGGGGGCTTTAGCGGACGTCGTGCACGAGGTGTGCGGCAATGAAGTTACACTGAACCAGAGCGGGGTCCTGCCGCTGCTTAAGGCATTCGACCTGATAGAGCTGCCTTACCATGAGTACGACGCAAAGGTGAAACGGCGCTACATTACTCGTCAAGGAATCGCCGCCCTGCAGGATGCGATCCGCGCCGAGCCACTCAGAGCATTGCAGAGCTTCGCTTCCAAGAAGACGATCGAAGGCTATCTGGTCGCGCATGCGGCTGCAGCCGAATTGCCAGAAGCGTAAGCGGCGCCAGCCGCTGTCGCCGCTCCATGACGGCTTATCGGCGGTTTCCTCGCGGTGGCCGGCTTCGCAGCGCCAAAGAACGGCTCGATGGAACCGCTGCATCGCAGCGGCCACTTACGTGGCACGGCGCAGCCCAGGGCAACGTCTATTCGACTGCCACTTCCATTTCCGCTTCGGCATTCGCACCTCGGCTCCAAGTGGCACTCGACGGATCGTAGACGGCGTCGATGGCCTGAAGGCTCCCGGAGATTGCGGCTCCTTCGCAGGACCGGTCCAACCTGGCTTTCACCCGGTCAACAATCTCACCCAGCGCGAGCGGACGTTCCGCTGCATCCATCACCGCGCTGACCGCTTCGGCAAGGCTCTCCCGCCGGGGCGCGCCCCATTCCTGCAGGAACAAATATCGGCTGGGGCTGACCTTAAGCCGCGGGTCGGTCGTAGCGAGACTGCAAAGGGCGGTTGCGTTGAGGCCACGTGATTTTAGAAAGGGAGATTGCTCGATTTCGGAGCTATGCAAACCGGTGCCGCGCTTGCGCAATATTTCGACCAATGCGTCCAAAAATCGGGGCTGATCCGGACGTTTGATTGAAAGATCGCGGTCGTTAAGCCCCCACACTCCCGGCTCAATCCGCATGATGGGGTCGACAGGCGCAATCTGAAAATGCTCGCCAAGACCGCGCATGGACTCAATGCGTTGCCGGATTTCCTCCGTCCGTAGCGGAGTCCCCGCCTCTTGCAAGGTAGCTATGATGGCCTGACGGAGATCGACACGATAGGCGGCTTGGTCGGAGCTGCTTCCCGACCAAACGAGCCTGCCCAACTGTTCCAGATTGCCAGATCGCTTGAGTGCGATGTCTATAAGATGTTTGTCGAGCGCGGATGCATGCTGGAACCTGCGCTCTATGAGTTCGGCAGCAATTTCGGCGGTGTGCCACTGCCTGCCGGGCGCGCCTTCCACGACCATTTGCTCCGCCTCGTCCGCGACCTGGACCATGACCTCTTTCGAGAGAGGGACGTGGCGATCAAGCCCATATGTCCCGCGGCTAAAAAGGTAACCGATATTGGCGGCGGCGTTGTGAACCCTTCTGATATCGACTTCACGGCCGGAGCGTTCGGCGGCGAGAGTTGCAATTTCCGAGTAGTGAAGCGGGCGTTCCGACGCCGCCAGGACTGCATGCACCAAATTCTCCACGCTTCGCCCGAATGCGACAAGAACGGCGACCCCGTCCCGATCGACAAATTGGGCGTGACGGGATGCGTGATCCCAGAGCAGATCGCGGAACTCCTTGCATCTCCCAGGCAGCATCGCTTGAACAACCGAGCGGCAATGTTCAACCGTCCAGCCGCGATCCGCGCCGTTTTCAAGTAAGCCGCGGGCACCCGAAAGAGCCTCGTTCCACTCCTCCTGGGTCAGAAGGCCAATGTAGTCCGTTCCGTCTATTTCCAGCAGCTTGGCTGGTCCGGTCGAAACGTTCGCCAGAAGGTAGGCTAGCGCCTCACCCTGCTGGCCCATGCCAGCGAACCATCCGTCAACCGCCTCAATCCCCTTAATCGGCAACGGGATTCGCCGGTTTTCCATCAGGCTAGCCAGCTTCTCGGTAAGCAGGTCGTCCCATATTTCTTCGCGAATGAGGCGTTTGGTAACTGCCGCCTCGATCTGGCGGACGCGTTCACGCGTGACGCCGTGCTGGTCGCCGAGATCCTGCAGTGTCGCCGGCCTTTGACCGAGGCCCATTCTTTTGAACATGATGTCCCGAGCCCTCTCCGGGTACTTCGAGAGGGACGCGTCGATACATTCGATAAGCGTGGAATGGACAGCCTCGCTTTCGATCGGATTTTTTTCGATCGGTCCGTCATCAAGGGCGGTTCGAAGACACCGAAGCAGGTCGGCCGCCGATTTCTTGCCGAAATTCTGCGTATCCAGCAGTTCGTTGAGCGAGTGTTTTTCCAGGTCGGACACCGTCCGAATATCGAGTTTTGTGAACACGTTGGCGACGCGAACTGTTACCGGCATTGTCTGGAAATCTTGCTCTGATAGCCATGGCGGGGCCGCCCGAGCAAATGCGCACGGGTCGTTGGGATCGCCCGCAATCATCTCATCGAAGCGATACGCTCCCGCAGCCCGCCTAAGCGTGGTCGGCAATCCCGATTCTGCCGCTACGTAACTGTTCTCATCAAAAATGCCGCATTTTTCGAAATCTGGAGCCGCCTCCGGATGTTGATCCAGAAGGCGCCGTACCCACCCAGCAGGTGGGCGGGCGGGGCTCACAGCTTCCGTCTTTTTCACCTTCGGGATGAGAGCTTCGTCGACCGTGTAACCCCAGCCGCGAACGCCAAGATACACGGGTAGATCGCTGACTCTTCCGATCTCGCCGTCGGAAGCGACAAACCCGACCGGAAGGCCGAACTTGGCGGAAGCAGTGACGAGCATGTGGCCTGGCCATTGCTCTGCGATGGTATCGAACTCGCGCGCCGGAGGCCGGTCGAAACCGAGATGAAGCACGCCAACCATTTCTTCTGGCGACTGTCGGTCCTTCCATGCGCCGAGAAGTTCTTCGAGATCGCGATGCACGCTGATCGACCACTCGGCATCCCGCCGGGTCATCAGGAAAGCGCGCAACCCCGTCGCCATCAGTCGGCGGTGTTTTCAGCTACTTGGTCGAGGAGATTGGCAAAATCGATCCCCCCGCTTTTGGCCTGCGCATGAAGGTCATTGACGCCCCAGTCCGCCAATCTCTCAATGAGCCGGTAAGGCGTGGTATCTTTGAGGTGCTCCGGCATTAGCGTCTCGACCGCACGCCGTAGGGTCTGGTCTGGATCGAGAGAACCCACGTTCAGGAATGTGGATCTCTTGCTGATCTCGGGCGCGATAGCACCCTGCGCCAATGCGAGGGCAACAGCGAAGCGGTATCCGTCCATTTTCTCCGCAAAGATGCCGTTTTCTTTCAACTCGTCGAGTTTGTCGTTTCCTGCCTCCGACAAACCGATATTGACGATCTCCTGCTGGCTCACAGCGTTGTCCTCTCAATCGTCGAGTGCGTGGGCGAGATTTCGACAATTTTGTAGGCCGCGCCGATGCGCGCCTTGATGCTTGAAAGGTCGGTGTCGGGACGAACCTCACCGCTGTGGACCAGAAGGACAAACTGGCTCGTTACCTCGGGCAAGTACGAAAGGATGTTGTCCCGATGCTTTAGATCAAGACGCCCAAAAGGAGTGTCCATTATTACGGGGCCAACGGCGCGGCCGGTGCGATTCAAGCCGTCAATCAGCGACAGGGCGACGACCTGCTCTGCGCCGGCGCTTCTGAGAGGCACCTTATGGCCGTGCGCATCGAGGATGCTAAGGCCATAGTTGGCGTTGATCTCAAGGCCGCGATAGGCTTTCTGCGTTGTCATCTTCAGGAAGGCGTCGCTGGCAAGGTTGCCGACGCGTGTGCGCAGGCGGTCTCTAAGACGCTCGATGCTGGCCGCGAAAGTGCGTTCGAGATCGCTTGCTACGTTGACCTTTATGGTGCTCTTTCGCGATCGTGCCGGTGCAAGTCCTTCAATTGCCTTTTGGCTTATCGCCAGGTCCTGCTTGATTTGATCGATGCTCTTGCGGACGGCGTTGATCTCACCCTGGAGCCGACCTTCTTCCCGAACAGACTCGTCCTTAATGACCCTCTTCCTTGCCAGCTCCGCTGTATCCTGACCCGCTATCTCATCCGATATCGTTTCGATTTCATTTTCCACCCGCTGCAGATTTACGGAAGCCATCCGCAAATCCCGGTCCAGTTCAATCAAGCGTTCGCGGGCGCGAACGCCGCGTATCTTGTTGAGTGAGGCAAGCTGGGCAGCGATTGTTTGCAGCTCATTTCCTGTGTCGACGGCCCGGTTCATTTCCACTTGCAGGCTGCCAAGGGCGGAACCGAGATCGTGACGATGCCCTTCCTCTATTTCCTGTCCGCAAAGGGAGCAGACCCCGCTCGCTAGCAATTTCTGCAATCTCTCAATTTGATCCTCGAGTTTTCCCTGCTGCTTTAGCGCGCGCGTAAGCTCACCCTGCCGCTGGCCCAGGAAACGTCGTTTGACCTCCAGCTTAGCATCCAGGAGATCCTGCCATGCATCACCCAGCAGAGAACGGCGGTCGTCGTCTCGTCTCTTTATCTGCGCTTCCAGGCTGGTCTTCTGGGCCTTCAGACCATCCAGCTTCGACTTCTGGGCCAGAAGCACGGCAGCGGCATCGAGTTCGTCTTCGAGCTTAAGGCGCTCGTCGCGCGTGTCGTCCAATTTCCGCTGCAAGGCCGCCAGGTCGCGATCATGGGAGTCCTGCCTCGCCGTAAGCTCCTTTTGTCGGTCGGCCTGCTTTTCCAGCCCCTGGATGTGCTGGAGCTCTGCGGTTTGTTTCTTGGTCGCGCTCTTCAGGATTGCTCCAAGCTCGTCGCGCCCCCTGATGAGAGCGGGAACGCCGAGCACCTCTTCGATGGCGTCCTTGATTTGCCGTCCCTGCTCGCTTCCCTCGATGAGAAGGCTTTCGTATTCCTGCAGCAATTCACCGTCGAACAGGAAAAACCGCGAAATTTGCTCCGGCGCGATCTGATCGATCTCGGATGCGATTTGGTCGCCGCTAACGACAATGTTATCGCGCGTCAGATAGACGGAAACCTGAAAATCCTCCGATCGGCTGGGAACGGCGACATGACTGCGGCGGTCTGCTGTCCGTCTCAGATTGTATCTGTATCCGTTGGCCTCATACTCAACAAAGACTTGAACCTTCCAGTCGCCAGCCAGCGCAGCTTCTCTGTTCGCAATATCGTGGAGTCCGATGGGCCGCGAGTGTCGTCCCACGGCCTTCCCGTAGAAAGCCCAACGCAGCGCATTCAACAGGCTTGTTTTGCCGCGCATGTTGTCGCCAAAGACAATCATGACATTGCGCTGGTCATCAGTTGGGAAGTCGACCGTCACTGGGCCTTTGTAGGGCATAAAGTTCTGAATGGTGATACGATGGAGTTTCATGGCTGCTCTTGCGCCTCACCGCTCAGTTTTTTGACCTGCTCGTCAATCAGCCTCTCCATATTCGAGGCCGAGACGGTGCGATCGGCGCTGAACTGGAAGCGCTTCTGAACGAGATAGCACTGCCTTAAGAGGGATTCGTCGAGACCCGGCGACACTTCCGTGTGGACTGCCAGTAGCGTCTCTAGCGTCATGTCTTCGTCAGCCATCAGTCGTCACTTTCCATTCCGTCATCAATCAGGGTGTCAGGATCGATCCCCATCTCAATGGCTATTGCCCGAAGCTCGGCTCCAGCCGCCCGATTGATTGCGTGTTTTGAAAATTCTATCGACCGCACCAGTTCGGCGCGCAACAGGCTCATTTGCTCTGGCTCGTCCTCCGGATCTACCGGCACAACGATTGCATCATGAATAACGGCGATCTCCTTTCCCGGCGACCGCCGCAGAACGCGCCCGCGCCTTTGGATAAATTGCCGGGGGTTCTGGGATGAAGCGAGGATCAAGGCATGCGAAATGGCCGGGATATCAACCCCTTCATCCAGGCACCTGATTGACACAAGTATTCCCCCGTATGCCCGGAACCACGACATCGTGGCGTCGCGGTCACCCGCCATCGCCGAATGATACTCCACAGCGTCAATTCCTGCATCTTTTAGCTTACTGAGAACTTCAGTCAGCTGATCAGCATCCTCGCAATATACGAGCCAGCTCTGCCCGTTCTCAAAATGAGAGTTGAGTATTGCAGCCGCAAGCTTGACTTTACCGGCAGCCTTCTTGGCGATCCGCGCTCGTCGGATCAGAAGCATTTTCGCCCGCTCGCTGATCGCCTTCTTGCCGCCCTCGTCGGGACGCTGGCGGGCTATTTCGAGGCTGATAGCACGCGTCAGCTCTTTCCACTCGTCAGCCTCCTCCGCAGTCAGATTGAGACAGTGGGGAAAATATTCATAGGGGACAAGCCGCCCGGCATCGATCGCGTCGTTGAGCGTAATGGGCGGGGGCACAACAGTCCCGAAGTAGCGAAACATTTTCGCAGTGCCGTTGGGATCACCGTACCGCGTGGGTGTTGCACTGAGTCCCAGCCGAAGCCCCGCTTCTATTCCAAAGACCTGCGAATTTTGCGGACTGCCTGTCTGGTGAACTTCGTCAGCGACAACGAGAAGATGATCCCCGGTGACGATCCTGTCTCTGAATTCCGTCGCTGAGGCCGTTTGCATCGTGGCAAGAATGATGCGGCCGCCAAGCGCCGGATCGGGATCGCTCATGCTCTGGAGCCTTCGCGGCATCCGCCATTTGTCGTTGCCAGCCCCGGCAAGCAGAAGGGCCGCCGCGGGAATTTCCTCGCGAAGTTCCTTCGCCCATTGCTCTAGCAGCAAACGGCTGGGAACGAGCACAAGTGTGGGAAGCCCCTTTTCCGCTTGGCGCGAGATCGCGATAATGGCGGTAAACGTCTTTCCGCTGCCGGTGGCGTGCTCGAAAATGCCGCGCCCGCCCTGCGCGTCCCAGGCCGCAATTGCGCGGTTCTGGTGCGGCATTGGCGAACGTCTTTCCTTCGGCTTGTGTAGGGCGATGTCGGTCACGTCATCCAGCCTTGCGAACGCCGTCTTCTTGAGACGGTCGATGGCATTCAAAGGGAAGGGAAAGACTTCAATATCTGCGTCGTTCTCTGACCACAGGGCGTCGAAATGCGCATCATGCTTGCTGACCCTTTCCTGCTCCAGCCCGCCGCGCCAGCTGCAAAAAACCTCTATTGATTCGAAGTTGCCTGAGGGATCCCATGCGCTCCAGGTTTCATTTGCGGAACCCTTGAACGAAACGCGATTGCCGATACCGTCGGCGAAGATGCCTATCTTTTCATGGTACAGCCCCTTTCGATCCGCTCTCACGGCCAGCTTTATCTCCAGGCCGCCTACCGCGACAAGAGTGGCAAGAATTCGCGTGTGATAGGCCGTCCTGTCTTCCGAGAGCATTTGGTCGATCTGCTCGATCAGTCTTTCTGCGATGATCTGGCTTCTTCTGGCATATCCAAGAGCAATGGAGTCGATATCTTCGGCATCCAGTTCAGGCGAGCAAATCAATTTCATCAGCCCGCCGCGCCGGGCAAACTCGATGACGCTCGGCCCGGTGACTAGAAATACGGACGACCGAAAATAGCCGGCGGCGCGCTTGCAGATGATCGCATGCTGAAGGCAGGGGCGATAGAATGCCTGCGCTGGCGCCTCTTTGATGGAGCGATATTCCGTCTTGAGTTTCAGGACGGATAGATCGCCTAAAAATTGCCCCTGCGTCTCGGGCGATTCGCTGGCGGCGCCCAACAATTCCTCCATCGGCTTGCAACGACTTATTCTGATACGACCTCGTCCGCAAATTCATCGAAGCGTCCGCGCGAGCCCCTGACATACTCTGCGGAAGCCTCCACACCGATCCAGCTTCGCCCCAGTTCTTGGGCAGCGGCGCCCGTTGTGTTCGATCCGGCGAAGGGATCAAACACCAGATCGCCAGGTGTGCTGAGGAATTTAATGAAGAAGGCGGACAGCATGGCTTGCATGCGCGCGGGATGAGCAGGAAGCGAGAGCCGCTTGCAGTAGTCCCTATAATTTGCGTCCCACTTCGTACCCGAGAATTTGAGCAGGGATTCTGGAATTGCGCCCTCGTCGTCCAATTCCAGGACGTTGGCGGCAATCGCTCCACCATGATTTTTGAGGAAGCCCGTTTCCGAGATGACATGGCCGGAGGGCCGAACCCCGGCGTTGTACTTTTGCTTCTTCAGCAACTTCTTCATGTCATTGCTGTAGGGCGTTAAGACCTCGCGGTTGTCGGCTTTCGGAGTCTTTGATTTCGACATCCACCAGACGTGAGTGAACGAATCCTTCAAGCGAATGCGCTTGATATTGACCCAGGCCGCGGGGCTCGGCAGGCGCGCGGGATTATGACAGATGATGTGCTGGCATAAATGCAGCTTGGCCGCGCGTTTGAATTCCAGAAGCGCTTCCAGTGGCAGCGTCGACATCACGGGAGCGCCTTCTTCCCATGCGTTGCCAATCTCAATGACAATCGAGCCGTCTTCGGTAAGCAGGTCTGACAACGGGACGGCCAACGACCTTAGCCAGTTCAGATAAGCCTCGCCGGTTTCGTTGCCGTATCGCTTCTTGCGAACTAGGGGAAACGGCGGGGACGTGACAATGAGGTTGACCTTGCCCTTAAGATTCGTCAGAGCCTCACTTGCCAGCGCATCTTCGATACGACCATGAAGCATGCGGCCGGATGCCGTGTGATACGCTTCTATGATAGAAGCAGGATGGAGCGGCGCTGGCGAAGTCATCGCAGTAGCCTTGTCGGATTCCGGCGGTGATTTGTCCGCCTCCATGGCGAATTCGCTCGGCGGGGTGGTACCTCGTTGGGCAGCCTGAGACGTTTCATCTGGACTGTGGCTATTGGCATCACGCTCGGCGCGCGCCGACCGCCTTTCGGCGCGCGCACGTATTCTCGCGGAAGGACGGATATTTCCGCCGCCGAATCGAGAAAAACTCACCGCTTCCCCTCGTTACTTGACTGGTGCTTAGAAAGGGTGCTTCGCACAGCCCGTCAAGCTTTGATTTCTATTGATCCAGTTTTCTTGCCAGCTTGATGACGTCGGCAAACACCGCCCAAACGGCGATAATGAGACGCAAACAGCCGTTCGAGCCATGGAAGAAATCGCAGAGCCTCTGAACGAACGGCAGCTTTGACATATGATCGCCAGCTGATGCTACATTCGCTTTGATGAGCGAAACTAACCTTCTGGCAATTCCCGCTGACGCCGCGACGCTCTTGCTGCGAAACGGTGGCGTCCATCTTTGCCTGCTGCTTCGCTCAGGTGAGTTCGTAAATTTTTGCAATGAACGCGGTCTCAAGATCGATGCGACGCGGCTATTGCGATTTGAGCGGCTTGGAATTTTCACACCACTGTTTCGCGTCTACCGATCCAAAACAACAACGCAATTTCGGCTGCCGCTTACGACAACCCATTGGTTCAAAAAGGGCTACGCTGTTGACACAACACTTGGTCAGCCGCACGCCATACCCGAGCAAAATGGTGACGAAAGCGAGGCCTACTACTCGCAGTTCCAGATCGCATCGCTCATTTGGGCGATTACCCAATTCACAGCCTCAATCAATCTCGAGAGCTTTCTTGAAAGCGACGCACTGGACAATAGGGCATGGCTACGTCGCGGCGAAGAGCTCAGGGCGATTGTAGCGATGCATGGGAGCCTGCCGGGTAAGGTCGAACGATTTCGACCGGCAATCGATCTGCTGTGCCAATTTATCTCGGATCGATACTATCCGCATGTCCGCAGCAATCAGCGCACACGAACTGTCGCCCAAGGTGGATTTGCCTGGGATGCCTGGACGGTTGTCAATGGGAGAGACTGGAAATGGGAAGAGTACGCCCGCGCGTGGGATCCAAGACAAGCTGAGCAAGCATTTGAGCTTACACCAAGCAAGTTGAGACACGCATACGAGGCCCTCTCCAATCAACAGACGTGGGACGACCCACTTCAGCGTTGGTATCAGCTGCTGCAGTTCGTTTCACCTCGTGAGCGAGACCGCTTAAAGGGCAAAGCCCTCGCTGCAGAGACGATGCGTGGTGGCGCACTCATGCTGCGCTTTTTATACCGTGAGCTATATGGCAAGGAACTACCCCATCCCAACGAAGTCAGTGTGACAATAATCACCAACATGCCGGAGTTGACAGCTCGCGCTGATGCTCGCCGGCATATGGAGTTGGTCGTCAATCGCTTCGACCTGAACCCTTCCCCAAAGCTGACGCTGTTTGTTGAAGGCGCCAGCGAAGAGGCCGCCGTCAGGGCAATTTTCGAACGCTATTTCGGTGCGCCCGTCGGTACACATCAGATCGAGATCATCAATCTCGGTGGTGTCGACAACGCAACAGGCGGCAAGAGGGAAGACCGCTTCCGCGCGATCCTAAGGTTGGTGGACTACTTGCATCACCATCAAACCTTCACGTTTTTAATTCTCGACAATGAAAACAACGCGCGAAAATTGAAGGCCGCTGCCAAAGGCTTTGCGTCAATGCTCCACACCAACCGCTACGCCACGCGGCCTGAATACATCAAGGTCTGGCGGACGTCGTTCGAGTTCGACAATTTTTCAGCGGCAGAGATTGCGCAAGCGATGACGGCGCAGGCGCATGGCGGCGTCCGCTTCACATCGCGCGACGTCGCGGCATGCAAAAAGGCACAGAATCCAGGTGCGCAACTGTCAGCTCTCTACGCAGCACGAACTAATGCCGGCCTCAACAAGATTGAGCTTGCTTTGGCGCTGGTCGAAGTACTCTTCGACCCGTCCAGCCGCAAGGCCCTCGCCAACCGACCATTGATCAAAACGTTGGTCCGCGTCGTCCGGCTTGCCGCCATGAATCCTTTTCCAACCATGGAGGAAAGCTGGGAGCACAATCAGGTCTCGAACTATCTTGGCAAGACACGGACACGAGCCAAACCGAAGCCTGATCGCACGCGCCCTCGGAGAACGAGCGTTGTGACCGCGCGCAAAAAATGAGCTGGTTCGCCACAAACCAATACCACCGCACTCGCGACGCCAAAAAGCCAAGCTGGGACTGAGCTTTTACAACCGCATGCCTCAACGCTATGGCAAGCCGGTAATAGCCCGTGTTTGGCTTATTGAATCGCAGACTGTTCTGAGGGCGGTCAGGTCAGTCTAGAAAACCCTATCGAACTGCAATCGAACAGCCATATGTTCGCAGATGGAGACCGCCGAATGGCATTTCGATTCGTTCACACGGCCGACATTCACCTCGACTCGCCGCTGCGCTCGCTGGCGCTTCGAAACCGCGACTTGGCCGAACTTGTCGGTGACGCCAGCCGCCAGGCGTTTGTCGCCATTGTCGATCTCTGCCTTGCGGAGCGTGTCGATGCGCTGGTCATCGCCGGCGATCTTTACGATGGCGACCAGACGTCGATGAAAACGGCACGATTCCTGGCCTCACAGATGACGCGGCTGGACCAAGCCGGTATCCGGGTTTTCAAGATCCGCGGCAATCATGACGCCTTGTCGCGGATTTCGAAGCAGCTGGTGTTTCCCGACACGGTCACCATCTTCAGTGGCCGTCCCCAATCGGTGCTGCAGACGGCCGGCGGTCTGGACGTCATGTTTCATGGCTTGAGTTTTGCCAGCCCCAAGGCGCCGGACAGCCTGCTGCCCAAATATCCGGCCGCCCGCGAAGGGGCGGTCAATGTCGGCATGATGCACACCAGCCTGGCCGGATCGCCCGGTCATGATGTCTATGCGCCTTGCAGTGTAGCTGACCTGCATGCTCATGGTTTTGATTACTGGGCGCTCGGGCACATCCATTCTCGCCAGGTCCATCCCGGTGCAAGCACAGTCATCATGCCAGGGATACCGCAGGGTAGGGACATCAACGAGGCCGGCGAGAAATCCGTCACGCTGGTGACGATACGGAACGACCGCTCCATCGAGATCGAGGAAAGGCTGACCAGTGTCGCACAGTTCGAGCGGCTGAGCGTCGACGTGTCCGGGATGATGGAATGGTCTGAAGTGGTCGGGCATGTTCGCTCAGCGCTTCAAGATGTCAGGGCTGCCATCAGGTCCCGTCATGTTGTGGTGCGTCTCGGCCTGACCGGGGCGTCGCCTTTGTCGTGGGCGCTGATCCGCGACCGTGACCTGCTGCTCGCAGAAGCTGAACAGGTTGCGGAACAGACGGGTGACACATGGGTGGAGAAGCTCGAGCTCAACCTCGTTCTACCCACAGCGGAAACATCAGAGGGCATCGCAGACCCGATTTTCGAACTCGCTCAATCCATGCGCGCTGACGCCGGCTCGGAAGCCTTCCGTGCCGAAGCGAGGGCGCTCGTCCAGAAGATGATTGCCGACCTGCCGCCCGACGGGCGCGACTTCGCCGGCAAGGACGAGGCCGGGTTGGAAGCCTTTCTCGACAGAGTGCTTGAGAGCGGCGCCGACCTGGTCACCGCCCGCCTCAAGGCAGGTGGATCGCAATGAGGTTGCGGCGCCTCGACCTGATCCGCTATGGCAAGTTCACCGACCGGACGATCGACTTCGGTCCCAAGCCGGAATCCGGGCCCGACCTGCACATCGTGTTCGGGCTGAACGAGGCCGGCAAGTCGACGGCACTTTCTGGCTATCTCGATCTGCTGTTCGGCATCGAAGAGCGCAGCCGCTACAATTTCCTGCACGAGTACAGCGCGATGCGCATCGGCGGCGTGCTCGAACTCGGTGGCGCGGAGCATGTCTTCACGCGCACGAAACAGCGCAACAACTCGCTGTTGAACGCGATGGGCCAGCCGGTCAGCGAGGTGTCGATAACGGCACACCTTGCCGGCCTGTCCCGAGATGCCTACGCGACCATGTTCTCGCTCGATGACGAGACCCTGGAAGCAGGTGGAAAATCAATCCTGGAGTCGCGCGGCGACCTCGGCAAACTGCTGTTCACGGCCAGCGCCGGTCTTGGGCATGCCAGTGACACGTTGAGCGCGCTTGAGGCCGAAGCCGAGGGGCTTTATCGCAAGCAGGCACATGGAACCGAGCTTGCACTGCTCAAGAAGCGGCTTGCCGAGCTGAAGTCTGGGAAGGACGCGATCGACACCTTGGCGTCGACCTTCGAAACCCTCGAGACAGAGCGCCTTGATGCGACGGAAAAATATGACCGCAGCATCGCCGAACGATCGGTGCTGAAGGCGCGGCTCGATACCATTGCGAAATATCTGCGCGCCGTGCCGGTTCTTGCCGATATCCGACGCAAGGCGGCCCAGCTGGCCGAGCTGCCAGACATCGTATCACCGTCACGGACCTGGACCGGTAGTGTCGCCGACATGATCGAGACCGACGCCAGCTTGAGAACGCGGCTGTCCGCGAGCGCCGACGATCTCGAAAGGGTGACGATGAAAAGCGCCGCGGTCGATGTCGACGACGTGATCCTTGCAATCTCCGAGCGCATTCGTGGCCTGGCCGACCGTAAGGTTCGTTATGTTTCAGCGGGCCTGGACCTGCCAAGCCGCAGGACGGAACTGCAAATCCTCAACAACGCCGTGGCAAGCTGCCTTGCCGCATTGGGAAGATCCTCCGAGTCAGAACCAGCCAAACTGCTTTTGCCGGCAGCAACCGTTGGCGCTGTCCGCGCCATGCTCGAGCAGCGATCTGGTATGGCCACCAGTGTGCGCGTCGCGCGCGATGAAGCCGCGGCAGCCGTTGATGCGCTTCAAGCAGCCCGCGAACGGGTCGGCGAAGAACGGGCCGTGCCCGAGCCTGCCAGGGCAAGACTGGTCTCGGCTTTGTCGACGGCACGCGCCGGCGAGCATTTCGGCGACATCAAGGCGGCAGGCGAGGCTGAGGATGCGGGGGCTATTCGATGGGAGGCTGCATTGGGACGCTTGCACCCATGGTCGGGTGATGCGCGGGCCCTGGCCAGGATCGCCATACCGAATGCTGGGCAGCTTGGTGCATGGAAATCGCTTGCCGCCGATCTCGCGAAGAGCAGGGGCGTCCTTTCAGCACGTCTTGTCGAATACCATGGCGATCACGACGTGCTTTCGGCACGCCTTGATGCGCTGCGTGCCTCGGTCGATGTCACCGACGATGACGCGGCTGCCGCCATTCGGCGCGTACGGGACCAGAGCTGGGCACGGCATCGCGGTTTGCTTACCGGGGACACGGCGGATGAATTCGCGGCAGCGTTGGCGCGAGACGACAGTGTCGGCACAGGCCGTCTCGCCAACGCACGCGAGCTGGTCGAGATACGAACGACAAACCGCAGTCTCGCCGAAGCCGCAGCAGCCATCACGCATATGCGTGACCAACTTGCACAAAACGCTTCAGAACGGGAGGCCGCGCTCATTGACGTTCGCACAGCCGCAAGAGACCTGCTCGCAGAGTGCCCGGAACCGTCGCCTGAACGTCTGATCGAACGAATCGAGGAGGGAATTTCTGCCCGCATCGATGCGCTCGCCGCCTGGGAGGAAATCGAGCTTGCCCGCAAGAAAGCCGGGCGGGCGGCTGACGAGGCAGACCGGATACGCCTGGAGCTGAGCGGGGCGCTTTTGAGCGTCGGCATCGGTTCGGATACCTGCGACAGTCTGGAGACGGTCATGGCTGTCACAGAGCTGTTCCTCGACCGACAGTTCAAGATCGACGCCGAGCGCAGCGAGGCGCTCAAAACAGTCAGCGCAAGGCAGGAGGATCTGGCAGCCAGACGCCGAGCCGTCGACGCGGCGGAGCGCGGTGAGGAAGAGTGGTTGGCCGGTATTGTCGACGCGCTCAAGGGCACCTGGCTCGAAAATGGGCTTTCGGCGCCTGGCGTCGGCACCGTGCTCGATCAATTGGCCGATTTGTCCAAGAGCCTTCAAGACCGCGACGCCATGCAGCTCCGCGTCGATAAGATGGTGGCGGACAGGAACATTTTTTTGGCCGAAGTCACCGCCGTTGCAGCGGAAGTGGGCGAGCCGGCGAACGGCGACGAGCCGGAACAGATAGCGATCCGTCTTGCCGAGCGCCTCGAGCGCGCCGATCGTACCCGCGAGGCGAAAGCAAACCTCGTCACCGATTTGCAGCGCCTGCAGGATGCCCGCGAGTTCCTCGATGCTGAGATTTTTGCACATGAGCGCGACAAGACCGACGTCCTGAGCGTATTTGGCGTGACTACCCTGTCAGAGGTCGTGGAACGCGACGAGCAGCTGCGCAACAGGGATCGGCTGCGCACTGCCGTGGCCGAACTCGAAGAGCAGGCGGCGGCCGAACTCGCGGTGGAAGGGTTCGAGCAGGCGCGCTCGATCCTGGACGCTCTCGATCTCGACAAGCTTGCCATCGAGAGGGCCGAAGCCGATCAGCGGCTTCAGGATCTTGACGAAGCGATCCAACAACAGCTCATTCGGCGAACGCGCGCAGCCGACAAGCTGGATGCAATTGGCGGCGACAGCGCCGTTGCCCGCATTGATGCCGAACGGCGCACCGTCCTTCTGGACATCGAAGACAAGGCCGTCCGCTACGTCGAGCTGAAGCTGGGTGTTATGGCTGCCGGCAATGCGCTGCGCGTCTATCGAGAGCGCCATCGCTCCGGCATGATGGCGCGCGCATCCGATGCTTTCGCGTTGATGACGCGTGGCCAATACTCAGGCCTGACAACCCAACCGATCAAAGGCGGTGAAGTACTGATCGCATTGCAACACGACGGGCAATCCAAGGTCGCCGACGCGCTGTCAAAGGGTGCGCGGTTCCAACTCTATTTGGCCCTGAGGCTTGCGGGATATTACGAATTCGCCCAGTTTCGACCCTCAGTCCCGTTCATCGCCGACGACATCATGGAAACGTTCGACCATGTCCGGTCTGAGGAGGTTTTCCGCTTGTTTGGCGATATGGCGGGTGCCGGACAGGTAATCTACCTCACGCATCACCAGCACCTATGCGAGATCGCCAAGACGGTTGTGCCGGGCGTAACGATCCATGAGCTTGGATAGTCGATTTCTCGCCGCCATTCAGACACAGGCCGTTGCGTACGTCGACCCGACATGCCAGACGTGGCCCTTGTGTTGCGTCTCGACGTCCGGTGAGCGGAACGGAGCGCCCATGACTCGGAGCGGAGCGAACCGGCCCTGAGAGACGCAACCCAGGTGCGGTGCCATCCCAATTGGCTGCGGCGCAGTAAGGTCAACGATGGCGACGACATCAACCGACGAATTCATCCGCGTATCGCAGTTGCTGTCCGGCCTGACCGTGTCGGTTCCCATCATGATGATGACGCGGGAGCAGGTCGAGCGGATCACGCAAGACGCGAGCACAGACACCACGCTCGCAGCGCTTGATCGCGAGCTGCGCACAAAGTTCAAGGCGGTGGCCGCACCGGAAGATCATGTCCAGATGGCGCAGGCCTATGAGGCCTATTCGGAAGCGTCATTCTATCTGGCGATGAAGGACCGCGGTGTTGTCCTGGAGCGCACTCCTGGGACCGGCGGCCACAAAGCGAAGCGGCCGGACTTCCGATATTCGCATGCGTCCGGGCACCTCTATTTCGAGGTCAAGGCGCTCGAAATCGCCGAGCCGTTGCGGCGCCATAAGGAGATCGGTCACGAAGCGCTGGAGATCGCGGCCGAGCTGGAAGAGCGCGCTCACAAACCCGGCATCCATTTTGGCGAACCACACGAAATTTCCGGACTCCTGCCAAATGCCGGCTCGGTCGCCCGGATTGACGACACGATCCAGAAGATCAGCAACAACATCAAGCCTGGTCAGATCAAATATGGTCCCACCGTGCTTGTCGTTGATCTGGGACGTCTCAGCAGCATCGCGCAGGGTCCTTCTGGCTTGTTGCCGGTGTTCTTCCATGAAGCGCCGCCAGCTGAAAGCTGCGTGAGCGGCGAGCTTTGGCAGGTGGCGCTCGGATTGCCGGGCGAACAGATTCTCTCGCTCCCTGAGTTCGACGGCAAAAGCAATCTTGCAGGCCACCAGACCCAGACGGGCATCCTGCGACAGTTCCCCACTCTGATGGCGATCACGTTCCTCCTGCCGCGCTGGAGCGACAAACCCGAATTACTGACCATCTGGAACATCGGCTGGGATCAGACAGCTCTGGAGAACCCTTGCACCCTGAGCGAGCACGAGATCGAGACGGTCCTTCATGATTATTCCGATGGCCTGAACGATCAGCGAAACGAGCTGGGCTGGGAATATCGCGTAAGCCGCTGAACCCCTAACATTACTGTGCCCGAACCTCTCAACTGTCGGTTCGGACGACCTTATGTTGTCCTCGATCAGATCGACCGGGGAACGACCGTCAGGACTGACAGCGACCGGCATTGAAGGAGGTAACATGATCGGTCGTGGATCTGAGTGGCGGCGCTGGGAACCGCATATTCATGCACCAGGCACCGTCCTGAACAACCAGTTCGGCGGTGGCACGCCTTGGGAGACCTATCTCAACACGCTTGAGACTGTCACGCCGAAGATCGAGGCGATCGCGGTGACGGATTACTATCTGACGGACAGCTATCAGGAGGTCCTGAGATGCAAGGCGGCGGGGCGCCTGCCTGGCGTCCAGCTCATTTTCCCGAACGTCGAGCTGCGCCTCGACGTCGCCGCCAAGAGCGGTTTCGTCAACCTCCACCTTCTTGTCAGCCCCGAAGACCCGAAGCACGTCGAGGAATTGCACCGCATCCTTCAGCGCCTTCAGTTCCAGGCTCACGGCGATACCTTCAACTGCACCCGCCAGGATCTGATCTCTCTCGGCAAGAAGGCTGACACCAGCATTATCGATGATCGGGCAGCGCTCGCCCATGGCGCAACGCAGTTTAAGGTCAATTTCGACCACCTTCGGCGGGTCATGCGCGAAAGCGATTGGGCGAAAGCCAACATCCTCGTCGCCGTCGCGGGCGCGGCTGGCGACGGGACGTCAGGCCTGCGCCAGGCCGCCGACGCGACCGTGCGCCAGGAGATCGAAAAGTTCGCGCACATCATCTTCTCGAGCAGCCCGGCGCAGCGCGAGTTTTGGTCCGGACGCCGGGGGGTGACACTCGATCAGCTTCGCGAACGGTACGATGGCTGCAAACCATGCCTGCACGGCAGCGACGCCCATGACCAGCAGACCGTCGGCCAGCCGGTGGAGGAGCGATACTCGTGGATCAAGGGCGGGCTGGAATTCGACGCCCTGCGTCAGGCCTGCATCGACCCCGAGGGCCGCGCCCATGTCGGCGCCGAGCCGCCGCGCACGGCAATGCCTTCCCAGGTAATCTCCCACGTCTCGATCGCCGACGCCGGTTGGGCCGCCACACCCGCGATCCCGCTCAACCCGGGCCTCGTCGCGATCATTGGCGCGCGCGGGTCCGGCAAGACCGCACTCGCTGACGTTATCGCCGCCGGCTGCGATGCGATCGCGCCAGCAGCATGGGGAGCCAACGAGAATATCAGCCCGTCCTTCCTCGTGCGCGCCCGCACGCTTCTCGGCAACGCGACCGCGACACTGGATTGGGGCGGCGGCGCGTCGGTCACGCGTTTCCTGGACGGCCGAGACGCCAACAGCCATCTAGCGTTTCCCCGCGCGCGTTATCTATCTCAGCAGTTCGTCGAGGAGCTTTGCTCCTCCGCCGGTGTTTCTGACGGCCTGATCGCGGAGATCGAACGTGTGATCTTCGAGGCCCATCCCCAGGACGACCGCGACGGCGCTATCGATTTCGCCGAACTGCGCGACTTCCGCACCGCTCGTTTCCAGCAGGCTCGGGAAAGGGAGGCAGACGCGATCGCCGACATTTCCGAACGCATCGCCACCGAAATCGAGAAAGAGGCTTCGGTGGCCGGCCTGTCGCTGCAGGTCACTCAGAAGGACGGTCAGATCAAGAGCTACAACCAGGATCTAGCCAAGCTCGTTGTCAAGGGCAGCGAAGCGCAGGCAAGCCGCCACTCGCAGCTTGGGCAGGCGGTTCAGGCACTTCGCGGAACGATCCTGGCCTATGGCAACCAGCGCCGTACTTTTGTCGCCCTGCAGGACGAGGTGGCCAGCACCCGCGCCACCAAGGCGCCAGAACTTTTGCGCCAGGCCAAGGAACGGCACCAGCACAGCGGCCTGAGTGCGCAGCAGTGGGATGAATTCCTGCTCATCTACAAAGGTAACGTCGACACGAGCCTCGCGGGCTACGTGGCTTGGGCCGACCAGCAGGTCGCAGCACTGACGGGTCCGCCGATCCCGCCCGCAGCCCCGAGCACGCCACTTTTCCCGGACAATGCCGATCTATCCAAGCTGACCCTCAACACGCTTCTGGCCGAGATGGTCCGCCTAGAGGCCTTGGTCAGTGCCGACAATATCGTCCGAAATCAGTACGCCACCCTCTCCCAGCGCATCGCAGTCGAGAACGCGGCGCTTCAAAACCTGCAAACGCGACTGGCCGACGCCCACGGCGCCGCCACACGTCGGAGAGAGCTACAAGGTGAGCGGGATGCGGCCTACGCCCGGGTCTTTCAGGCGATCATCAATGAGCAGGACGCACTTGCTGACCTCTACGCGCCGTTAATGGCTCGCCTCACAGCATCGACAGGCACGCTGCGCAAGCTCGGCTTCTCCGTGTGCCGCGTCGTCGATGTCGCCGCCTGGGGAACGGTCGCCGAAGAAGATCTTCTCGACCGGCGCAAGGCGGGACCGTTCCAGGGTCGCGGCGCGCTGATCGCGCTGGCCGACACCACCCTACGGCCCGCGTGGGAAACAGGGTCGGCCGCAGATGTGCAGGCGGCGATGGCCAGCTTCCTCGCGCTGTATATGAGAGATCTGATTGGCCACGCGCCCTATGCGCAAAACCAGCAGGTGGAATTTCGTACGTGGCTGAAGCAGTTCGCACACTGGCTTTTCGACACGGACCACATCTCGGTCCGCTACGAGATCGTCTATGACGGGATCGACATTCGTAAGCTGTCGCCGGGGGCACGAGGCATCGTGCTTCTCCTGCTCTATCTGGCATTGGACGACGCAGACGACCGCCCCCTTGTCATCGATCAGCCCGAGGAGAATTTGGACCCCAAGTCGGTGTTCGATGAACTCGTTGCCCTGTTCGTGGCCGCCAAGGCCAAGCGTCAGGTGATCATAGTTACTCACAACGCCAACCTCGTCATCAACACGGATGCGGATCAGATCATCGTCGCCGATGCCGGACCGCATCCGGCAGGCGGACTTCCGCCGATCACCTACAGGGCTGGCGGCCTGGAAAACGCTGAAATCCGCAAGGCGGTATGCGACATCCTCGAAGGCGGCGAGGAAGCCTTCCGGGAGCGCGCACGGAGGCTGCGGGTCAGATTAGATCGCTAAGGAAATGCCCCTACTGCCGAGCCGCTGTCTCGCCTCCGAGGAAAGGCTACGCGTTCTGAGCCCTCTGAAGACCAGGACGAAATCTATGATCTGTGCCCTTGGCAACATAAGCACCCGCCTTCGTACATTTCTTTGCCAGATCCATTGCAGTTTAGGTTGCCTATCGAAACGAAACCGCGATCATTCTCGATTCAGGTTGATAGAACTTCTCAGGGTTTGGCTTGGCGTAGGGTTTTCTGCTAAGTCCTGCAGCGTCGAATCTGATGCTCACGAAAGTGCAATAAGAATATGTCCGAAACTGCGTTTCAATTCCTATTGCAATATGAAGGTCAGCCCTTCTACCCGTCTCGATGCTTTATAATAGCTGACCCGAAGATTAAAGATCGCAATCAGTGGACCCTCCAACTGGATTCACCCCAAGACGCCCCCTGGGTTTACCAACTGGATGACATAAAGGATTGGATGTTGCACGGCAGCAAGGCGGTGCGGCAGATCATATACGATCGAAAGGATCCACGCACCCCCTATCGAGACTTGGAGCGGGACGAGGTGTTTCGGGAATACCTTAGAAAAATATTGGAAAAACTACCGCCGGAATATCAATCCCGTCGAAAATACGCCTTGATGCCGTCGATCGCAGACGAAAAAACGCGAACTCGCTATAAGCGTGCCGTGGAGGCCGCCATCCCCGGGATAGCTGTTGTACCAGAGCCGGAAATGGTTGCTGAGTATTTCCGCCTCCTAAAGCGAACCATGGAACTCGAAGCTGGACGAAACAACGTCCTTCTGGTGGTGGATGTGGGCGCTGCGACCACCAATATGACTTTGGTTCTCAGCCGGCGCGATCAAAGTATTGTCAGCCCCGATTCAAAGGGGGCACAGCGTGACCTGCGGCTTCGTGCCCTTCGAGGCGACAGCGTCGGCCACGCGGGCCGTTGGGTCGATCAGCGCCTTTGCGAGCTCCTTGGTGTCGACGTCACCGATGCGGCGTTGCGCGCAATCGAAGACGCGAAAGTTCGATCAAGCTTGGGTGAAACGGCGATTACCTTCAAAGTGCCATTGTCGGAAAAGCAGCTCACGATCGATCGACAGACGCTTGTGCCTGTGTCTGGCGAACTTTGGAGCGGCCTGCGCCCTCTCTTCGAACGACTTTGTGAGCGGCTTTACGACAACCAGACGTCCTCGGCGGACGCGAAGCGCAAGAGCAAGGAGCTTTTCGAACAGCGTGGCGTGACCGGTCCAAGTGATGCCCATCGTTTGATCGACACAATTTTGTTGGCTGGCGGAACAAGTCTGCTCCCTGGCTTCCAGGATGCGATGATGGAGACGCTCTTTCCTGATGGCGATCAGCCAGAGGTCCTTCGGGTTGGGAGCTCTTTCGCAATTGCTGCAGCGGTCGGTGGGCTCGCCCACATTCTGCACAACTACGATCCGCCGCGCCTTCGCGAGCCGAACGAGCAGGGCAGGGACGTTTTTACCGCTCCGCTCGAATCGACACTTCCCTATCCGCTGTTGCTGGGGATGAAGCAGTCCGCAGACCGCGAACAACAAATTATCGTGCTTGATCCAAACGATCCGTTTGTCGACGACGGCGGAAAGCGTCAGATTGAAGATCTACCCGCACTTGCAAAAGGATCGCAGCCAAAAACACGGCTGGTGCCAGGACCCGCGGCGGGTATGTCCGCTCGGCAGGGACGTCAGTTTCGCGCGATGAAGGTACGTGAGTCGCCTGGCAAGATGGAGCTCGAATGGGATCCGGTTCGCGAGCGCGCAACAATCCGTTCGAACCAAGTCGACGAAACGGGTCATCTCTGGATCGATGCCAATATGCTCCGCAAGCGTCAGGAACCAGCTCTAGATCCGTTTGATGAACTGTTGGACTCGGAGGCATTGGCCGTAGACGGTGCGAATGACATTATTCTGGACTTGGGCATGTCCAAAATCGTTGCGGTGACTGCGAACCGCGGTTGGACGTCAGCCCAAGAACTTGAGCGTGTTGTGCGCGAGGGGGTAAACGTTGACGGTCGCGTGCCTGGCACGACTGCGGACAAGAAAGACGATCGGGAGACAGAGCGCCCAGATGCTCTTGATCGCAGCCCTCAGCAACGGGTTTCTCAGGCCAAGGCGGCCGAGGTCGCGAACGGGCAGAGCCTCACGCGAAACCTCGTGCCTGACAATGGCGATATCGGGAAGAACAGCAAAGAGAAAAAAGACAAATCCGGATCGTTCGCGCCGAGTGAACCGGCTGTAGTGCCCGGCTTACCACCCTCAACGCAAGCTACGCCCGATGAGGAAGACCGCTTCAATTGGGGGGAACGCGTTACAGACTCCGAGTTTTCGCAAGCCCTCGCATCACTCAAGGATACTGTCAAATCCGCAGAACCCCATCTGCACTTCGACGACGTTGTCGTGGCTCTGCTTGCGCTCGCTGTGCGGCCATTCGTGCTCCTTGCGGGGCCTCCGGGGTGTGGAAAGTCGACACTTGTCCGGCTTATTGCGCGCATGCTTGGCAAGAAAATTGGCGAGACTTTTCACGAAGTCGCCGTGCAGGCGCATTGGGAAAACGACAGCGTTCTCTTCGGCGAAACGGGCCTCTTGAGCCACCTCCTCAAAGAAAGAACGCTGTCGCATCTGATCCTCTTTGATGAGTTCAACCTCACACGGCCGGAGTACTATCTGTCTCGGCTCTTTCACGCATTGGACGGCGGAAACGGCGTGATCACGCAAGACACAACGATTGCTCCGTGCCGCGTTTTTGGCACGTTGAACATCGATGACTCGTCGCGTCCACCCTCACCAAAGGTCCTGGACCGGTGCTTCCTTCTTGAGCTCAAGCAAGTCTCGTGGGATATGGAGGGGCCAGCCGGGCTCTCTAACCTGGCGTCAATTCCTCCCCTTCCAGGCCTGCCGGCCATATCAGTCGGTGGCGCAAACACCGACGCACGGGTCGATGCAGTGTTGCAAGCGCTGCACCTAGCGGTTCATGATCATGAACTCCGACACGACCTGCTTCCCTCTCGCCGGGTGCTCTCGGACATCAAAGCGCTGCTCAATCTGCACCACAGACTGGACCTTCAGGGCAAAGGATTGTTGGACCGGGATGAATTGGTGGACCGTGTAATCGCGAGCCGTATCCTGGTAAAGTTGTCGGGAGCGTTCGATCAACTGCAACCAGCATTGGACGCGCTAGAGAAGGTCGTTGATGGGGTCGATGAACTCCCCAGAACACGTCGGCGTCTGAAACTGGCGCGTCAGCAAGCGCGTCTCGGATTCATTTCGCCTTGGCAGTAGACAGGTCCACCATTGAAGTTATCCGCGTGATGGGAGCGGATGGTGTCGGTGTTGAGCATCGATGGGAGCCGAACACCTGGTATCTCGTCCGCGACGACTCCCCCTATATCGACATCTTGACCCGCGGCATTGTCGCGCGAGCGAAGGACGTCCACACGAAGCTAGTCCCTCTTGCCGAGCCGGCCGAAGACGGCACCCAGTGGCAGCGATGGAGCTTCGAAAGTGAATTGGCAAGACAGCGTCGTCTGGGCGACATCAGTCTTCCGCTGCAGACTCCGAAAAGCTGTACGTTGCGTTGCTACGTCATTCCAACGGCGCTGCTAAACTACCGCGATGTAATAGCGATGGTCGAAGATATCGAAGCCGAGCTTGGGTTTGCGGCGGCCTGGGATGTGATTGCCGAGCGCCCCGAGCGATCATGGGGTCGCCGCAGCAACAGCGGCGGCATGACGATCCCCTCCGAACTCATTCGTCTGGTTGACGAGGAGTTGCGTGCGGCGCACTCGATACGCCGTGATCCGTTTACCGAGCTGGGACCCCAGTCAAGACGTGGCGTTCCGCTGGCGGAGAATGCAATCGTCTCGCATTGGGCGATGCGCAGATGGAGTCAGATGCGGGATTCGGCTGATGCCGTTGCAAGCAAGCTGAAGTCGCTTCGGTTGAGAGGTGGCCGCAGGAACCCAGAAAAACGACAGGAGAAGATCGACGAAGAGATCAGGCAGTTCACCTCAATTGAGCAACGATTGGGGGATTTTAAGAGCATTCTGGCGCGTCTCGGCAACGACTTGGAACTGACGACTTTTGTGTACCCTAGTCCGTTGTTTCAGCGAGACGTTCGTCTTCGGCAACTTCTTCGCGCCTTTGCTCCCCTTTATTCCGAGGCGCTTTCCGAGATTGAATCTGCGAAGTCGCACTATCCACCTGTGTTTCTAAATAGTTTGTGGGAGCTCTGGGGAGCAGTTTGGCTGGTGAAGGAATTGCGACGTTTGGGCTTCTCTGGCGCCCATTCGACGAATGCGACTGATCTGGCCAAGTCCTGCTCTTGGCGCCTGAAACGAAATGATGTTGTTCTTGAACTGGATTACGAGGCGGAACCTGTGTTCGTCGACTACGAGAAACTTCCGCCGGCGCACGAACGCGATATCCCTGCACTCGAGTGGGCGGCACGTAATCAGGAACTCGACGCTGAGCGTCCCTTTCTTGGATTGGAGCTTCGTTGCTCACCTGATTATCTGATCAGGATCACGACACCGAATGGAAAGTTGCTGATGGTTGGCGATGCATGCCTGGCAAGCCCAAAGCATCACGGGAAGAACAACAAACTCGACGTCAAGCCGCATACGGTCGAGATGTACAGGAGAACGTTGGGGTGGTCGACCGAAGCTCACATTGTTCGGTGTCACCCTATGGGCGGTTTCGTCATATTCCCGCCGCCCGCGGGCGCGTGGGTCGATATTGAGCGCCTACCCGGTGCGGGCGACTGCACCATCCTTTGCCCAAGTCCGCAAGGTGACCCGGAAGCAAGCCGACGGTTGGAAAGCTTACTCATGACCGTGGCGCCGGAGATTTGTAAGTAGCAAACGGGGACCAGCGGCTTTTTTCTGATCTGTGCAGCAAGTGCCCGCCGCGCAGAGGAAAGGGCTCTCATGGCTGTCTGCGGCTACCCGGCGGCCAGGAAAAACGATCGCTTGGCCAAGGCCCGATACCTATTAGAGATCGAGGCGTGCGGTGAACTCGACCTGCCAGCGCACATGCGGGCTCTTCTCCGCTCAACGATGTGGAAGGCGTAAACCTTGACGCCGCGTAGCCGGTCAGTCCGTATCAGATCACCCTGAGCTCGCTGGCTGAGGCTTTCCGGAACGTTTGTCCAGCACCAACTTGTAACTGATCTTCTGACCATCATTGAGGCTCCGAAAGCCGGAGCGCACCTTTCCCGATCTCATCCTTGGCGACGCAAATTTTCTTCCTTCTCGGTCCGGCCAAATCATTTGAGGATAGCGTGTCATAATCGGGACAAGCGCGCCGGAGGCCACATATTCATGTGCGATGCAATCGGGGAGCCAGGCGATCCGAGGAGCAGCGCTGGGAGACACAGCGCGACCGCGGCCGAGACGAGCGTTTCGAATGAACCGCTCCTTGTCCGAGACATGCTTACGAATTTCGGGCAACGAACACGGCAAATTCTCATAACCTCTGCCTGCCTGAGCAGCCTCCTATTGAGAAGCCGTTGACGTGAGCAATTGCCAAGGGACTGCTGCGCGGCAGCGAGCTCTTAATCCTCGATCTCGACGTCGGCGTTTCGACGGCTGGCGGAAAAGTCGGGGACAATGTCGCCCGCCAGCAACTTCTCTTTTGACAGCAGGCCTGCATCCTCGAGCGCCTCGAAATCCGGCAGGTCGCGCAACGTGTCGAGCCCGAACTCCAGCAGGAATTTTTTGGTGGTGACGTAGGTGTAGGGCGCGCCCGGCGTCGGGCTACGCGGACCGGACGCAATCAGCTTCGCACCGCGCAGATGACCAATTAAATCGCGGCTGATCTCCTTGCCGAAGAAAGACGACAGTTCGGCGCGGGTGATCGGCTGGAAGTAGCCGATGCACATCAGCACCAGAACCTCAGACTGCGTAAGGTCGGCGGTCTTCCCACTTCCACCTACAGCAGCGCGGATGGCGTCTGCATAGGCAGGCCGGGTCAAATGTTTCCAGCCGCCGGCGACCGAAACCAGATCGTAAGGGCGGCCGCGCAGCTCCTCGCGGATGTCGTCGATGAGAAGATCAATGCTGCAGCTTTTCCCGACAATGCGGGCGAGCATTTCGCGGTCGACCGGCTCGCTAGCGGCGAAGATCGTTGCCTCGACTCGGTGCATCCATTCACGCCAACGCGCTTCCGGCGGCAGATGATCCAGTTCCCGGTCAAACAGCTGGTCAGCTGATCGACGGTCATCTGGCTGGCTCCCTCCTCGCCTACGTGCAGTCTCCGCCATTGTCTTCACAGCCCGTAGATGCGGAAGGTGGCGCGGCCGGACAATTCACGCACGGCACCGAGCTCGACCAGCCGGTCGAACAGGCGGCGCAGGCCGCGATCGCTCATGCCGGCGATTTGTTCCGAAGCGACGATCGCGTCGTCAGAGAGCAGCCTTTCCACGACGACGTCCGCCGCCTTGGCCCTGAGTTTCGGCGCAACCGCAAGCAGCCGATCCGCGCGGCGCTCGAGCTCAGCGGACAGATCAATCGCACGCAACGCAGCGCGCGCCTGCGCGGCAAGCAGATCTTTCGCACGCTCAGGATCTGTCTCAGTGCCTGTCGCCACCGATCTGGCTGCCGATCGACGCGAGCGACCGCTTGTTCCCAAGGCCGCTTCGGCGCCCAACAGCGGCACGGCCTGCGTCCAACCCAGCCGTTGCGCCAGCAGGGCGTCCGCGAGCCAACATCCGAAGGCTCGTGCGAAGCCATACCTTTCGGCGGCCGTGAACGCGCCGGTCAGCATGCCGACCATTCCGATGCTCGCGGAAAGCTGTCGAAGATCATCTGCCAGTTCGCCGACTGCGTCGTCGTCGCGGCGGAGACCAAGGTCATCCAGCACCGCGCCGATGCTCGCCTCGGTCAGCAGTTTCTCGGCAGGCGTGCCAGCCAGCCGGCGCCAGGCAAGCAGCATCGATCCGGCGGGACCGACGGACAAAAAATCGCCCGGCCGCGTGAGCAGCACCGCATCGCGCAATGCTGCCTCATCTTCGACGCGGCCCGCCTGCTTTGCCGTTACCGCGGCCGCCGAAAGTGCCAGCCGCTGCCGCCAGGCGCCGGCCCACCGCTCCTGCCGCCGAACCACCGCATCGAGTGCGCTGATGGTGGCGCCTGCGATGAGCGCCACCTCCTCAACATTTTTTCCAGCAAGGCTTTGCGCATCGGGAACCGCCCGACGCAACCAAGCAGGCACGGCGGCTTTCGATGCAGCGACGCTGGCTTCACCAGTCAGCGTACCGTGGTAGCGCAGGGACAGTTTGGGTCGAAGAATCATCCGCGATAGGATGAATCCTGGCGGCGCTTTTAGCAACCCAATTTGCACATAACCGCCGCGCCTGTCGCGCACATTAAATGAATGATAATCTTGCATTATCGTTCGTTTTGGTCTTTATAGAGGAAATGGCCCCTATCGTCGATCAAAACCCCGAAAATCGTACTCGGCATCGCTCCGCTCGGCCACAGGAAACGGCGCGGGGTGTCGATCAAATCGCGCAGGTGGCCTCGGCCGGGCACGACACGCCGATCGCCGACGACCTGCCCGACATCGTCGACGTTGTCATGGAGATGGGTCGTATCCCGGAGGAACCGCCGGCCGAAGCCCCCTCCCCTCTCCCGGCCGTCGCCAATCCCCGCCTGCCGGCGCATCTCGACGCGCTGGCCGATCGCGCCCGCGACTATGTCGAGGCGGCGAGTTCCGCCAATACGCGTCGGGCCTATGCGGCTGATTGGAAGCATTTTGCGAGTTGGTGCCGGCGCCAGGGCGTCGAAACGTTCCCGCCGGATGCCCAGGTGGTCGGGCTCTACATCACCGCGTGCGCCTCTGGCACGGCGACCGGCGACAAGAAGCCGAACTCGGTGTCCACGATCGAGCGCCGGCTTTCCTCACTGACGTGGAACTATGCGCAGCGCGGCCAGCCGCTCGACAGGAAGGACCGCCATATCGCGACCGTCATGGCCGGCATTCGCAACAAGCACGCCTCCCCACCCCGGCAGAAGGAGGCGGTGTTGCCGGAAGATCTGATCGCCATGCTGGAGACGCTCGACCGCGGCACGCTACGCGGCCTGCGCGACCGCGCCATGCTGCTCTTGGGTTTCGCTGGCGGCCTGCGGCGCTCCGAGATCGTGGCTTTGGATGTCGGCCGCGACCAGACCGAGGACGGCCGAGGCTGGATCGAGATCCTTGACAAGGGCATGCTCGTTTCTCTTCGCGGCAAGACCGGCTGGCGGGAGGTCGAAGTCGGGCGCGGCTCGTCCGATGCCACCTGCCCGGTTGTCGCGGTGCAGACCTGGCTCAAGCTCGCCCGTATCGCGCATGGTCCCCTCTTCAGGCGCGTCACCGGCCAGGGCAAGGCGGTCGGCGCCGATCGGCTCAACGACCAGGAGGTCGCGCGCCTGGTCAAGCGCACTGCGCTGGCGGCCGGCGTGCGCGGCGATCTGTCGGAAGGCGAACGAGCAAAGCTCTTTGCCGGACATTCGCTACGCGCTGGCCTCGCCTCTTCGGCCGAAGTGGATGAGCGCTATGTGCAAAAGCAGCTCGGCCATGCCTCGGCTGAAATGACTCGCCGCTATCAGCGCAGACGCGATCGCTTCCGTATCAATCTCACCAAGGCGAGCGGACTATAGGCCGGGCACGCCTCTCCCCTGCCCTTCGGATGCCGAGAAGTACGTTATCGCCAGGATAGCTGGTCCTTCGGCAACCGGCCGCTTGGGTCGAATACGGTTATCTTGTGCGGCAGACCCGGACCCCAGTCCCAAAGGACCAGGTTACGATCCTCCATCTCGGCGCTCGGCGCGAAACTTGGGACCACAATGCCGGCAATACTCCGAGGCCGCAGCCGGTCGTAGACGGACCAGGACGCCGGGCGCTCTCCGTCGCTAAGCGCCGTCGCCCAGGCGCAGGCCATGTCCTCGAGCGCGATAGAAAATTCTCCCCTCGCCTCGTCCGTTGTCAGATCCACGATGTCGTCGCAGTCGATCTCATAGGAACACAGCACGCAAGGATCGATCCGGTGCGCGAACCCCTGGTTGGCTTCCTTGACCGCTGTCATGATGGTCAGCGCCAAATAGAGCGCCGGCACGCCTTTGGGATTAAATCGCGCACCTCTGATCGCCGCCCCTTCGCCGGAAGTCGGCTTGAATGCCCAACGTGGATCGTGTGCGCGGTAGCAGGTTCCAACGAACCTCACGCAAACCCGCCAACGGCCATGTGATCGAGATAGTCACGGACCGCTGCTGCCTTGCCGTCCTTCACCAGCGCCTCAGCGGTGCGTCCGCCAAATGCTGGAAGCGGCTGAGCTCGATACCAAGCCATCGCCTGCTCCTTGCCGCCCGCCCAATCCGTCACGCGACTTATGATCTCGAGCATTTCCCGCAGACGCCCCTGTGTCTTAACCGTAGCGCTGCGCTCTGAGCGATAAAGGGTCTCGCGAGCAAGACCGGCGGTCTGGGCCAACTGGCCCTTGGACATGCCAAAACCATCCGCGACCTGCTCGATCGCAATCTTCCCGTTCCGGTCCATGTAGGACAAAACGAGAGGTCCATTCTGCTCGGGGATCTTGAGTGCATGGGCCACAGAATTCATCCTACCATATTGAGAGTCATATTTCTTGTGCAAAAGATATGGCAGTTCTCGGCACCTTTCAAGCCCAGGACCGAACCATTCAAGCTGCTGCCACGGTCTGCGCGCTTATGTCGAAGCAGCGAGTTCGGCAAACACCCGTCGCGCCTATGCCGCCAACTGGAAGCATTTTTTGAGCCTGGTGCCGGCGTAAGCCGTTTGATCCGCAGCCGCCAGATCCACAGATCGTCGGCCTCAACGTCACGGTCCAGGCCTCGGGATCGGCAAGGGACACAAGTCGGCGTCGACCATCGAGTGCTGCCTGTCGTCGCTGACTTGGCACGCAACGCGGTCGACCGTTCGACCGAGAGGACCGGCATATCGCCACGGTGCTCGCCGGCATCCGTAACAAACACGCCTCTCCTCCCATCAAAGGAAGCCATCCTGCGCGACGTTCTTCTCGCCATGCTGGAAACGCTTGATCGCGGCACCTGCGCGGTCTGCGCGACCGCGTCATGCTGCTTTTGGGCTTCGCCGGTGGCTTGCGCCGATCCGAATCGTCGGCCTCGATGTTGCCGGCTGGCGACAAATCCTAGCCATTGAATTTGCCATTCGCGAGAATCGCTCGGCACGGAAAGAATGCCTCGTTGCAAAAGGGGGCCGTGGGGCGTCTGACTGGCCAGCCCGGCGGGGGCGATCACGAAGCGCGATTTGCCAGCAATCGACACCGTTTGGCACGTGGGCGCCCCACGCGCACTCTCCTCCGGTGCGTCGACGATGAGGCAAGCAAGAGGCTGCTGCGCCGTCAGGCAACTTCCCTCTGGGTCTAGTCCAAGTGTTGGCGAAGGATCCTGAGGACGTATCGAGAACCAAACTTCTCGCACAACTCGTCCGCCCGTACTTTGAGTTCCCAGCTGGGAACAGCTCTTCAAGTTGGAGGCTTGCACGGCACCAATAAACCTAGATACCCATCAACTTTATGGTTGGGGCATGTGGCTCTCGGGTGGGTTGGCGCTTCCAGAGTTAGCGTGAGTCGAAAACGGTCACGCCGTCGCTGATACTTGCGTGTCATCTCGGTAGGCGTGGCGAAGCTGCTTCTGCTCATAGCGCTCTCGCACGCCGGCGGCCAAGGCCGCGCGTTTGACCAGCCGCGCCACCTCCTGACCGTTCAGATGCTCGGCTTCCACCACTTTGCCCTGACCGGTGACGCCGCGGAACAGGGGACCATGCGCAATACGGGCCAGCTTCAGCCAGGTCTGCAGGGCGACGATCGGCAGGTGGCGTCGGACGAGCCGCGACCAATTCGACCTCCGCCAGCCAGTCTTGCCCCGCAACGTAACCGGCACGCCCCTTGTCTGGAAAGAATTCAATCCAGCGGCGACCGTTGGTTTGATCGCGCGACATCGGAAGCGGCGTGGCATGGCCGCATCATCACAACATAACCGATCGTTGCCGATGCGAACGACCGCCCGAGCTCCGCGCCTGCCGTCACAAAGAGATTTCGCCGCCGGGCCAATGTGGCGGTCTCTCCAGGCGTCGAAAGGTGCCTGCACTGTTGTAGGTCACTCGCCGCCGTACGCGGAAAGCTAGAGGCCAACCGGAACACCGACGTCGACTGCAACTTGAGGCACAGGAAGCCGGCGACCACGAAAAGTTCCCAGCTGGGAACTGCCTTGTGTCCATTTGCTCGAATACTCCGAATCGGGCATAAGCCAGTAACGGAAAAACCGCGTAATTCGAAAAGTTGGCGTAGTTGGCGTGGCGTTAACGGCTTGTTAACCACAGTCGCTATCATTGTGGCTGGGTGCAAGAGGAGAATCTGGGTGACGCGGCATCTAAGTAGCCTTCAGTTCATGAATACCTTTTCGACGAAACTCGAGAAGGCACTCAACAATCTTTCGTTGGCTCAGTATCCTCCTGACGCGGTTCGTACCATGCGCAAATTCACTTCGACCGAAGTGGCGGCGTTGCTGGGAGTGACCGAAGCTTATATACGCCAGGTTTCCTTAAAAGGGCAGGGACCCGAGCCAGAGGCAACAACCACCGGAAAGCGCCTATATTCCGTGGGGCAGGTGCTTGAGCTTCGGATGCATCTGGCGGAAAAGGCGCGAAAGAAGTGGATCAATCCTCGTCGCGTTGATGGCGAAGACTGCCAGATCATCGCGATCACCAACTTCAAAGGCGGATCGTCCAAGACAGCGACCACTATTCACTTGGGTCACTGGCTGGCACTTCGTGGGTATCGCGTTCTCGCAGTCGACATGGATCCCCAGGCGTCGTTAACCAGTCTGCAAGGAGCATTACCGGGATTTGACTACCGAGAAGGTGATACCCTTTACTCGGCGATCCGGTTTGACGATCCGGTGCCAACAGAAAAAATTGTGCATCAGACACATATCATCGGATTCGACGTCATCTGCGCCGGTCTTGAGCTGACAGAATTCGAAACCGCCGTTACCCTTGAGATGCGCAAGAGCGGTGGGACGAGTTTCCTTCTTCGAGTGTCACAGGCGCTAGAACAGATCGTTGATCGCTACGACATCGTTCTTCTCGACTGCGCTCCGTCACTCAATTTCCTGACGCTTTCCTCGCTCACGGCCGCTACCGGGGTCCTCATCCCAGTTCCGGCTCACATGCTCGATGTCGATTCCACAGGCAAGTTTTTGGAGCTGGCCGCGTCTTATATGCAAATCCTGGATGAGGCTGGTGCAGGTGCGCGTTGGGATTTCGCCAAATTCCTCATCACCAAATTTGAGGCGAATGACCACCCGCAAGCCAATATGCAGGCCCTAATGCGTCAAGTTTTTGGCGAGGATCTACTTCTGAATTCAGTCTCCAAATCAACTGCAGTTGCCGACGCTCTCACTTGGAAGCAGAGCCTCTACGAAGTGCAACGATCGAGGTTCTCGGCACCTAAAACTTATGATCGTGCAATCGAATCGATCAATGCCGCGAACGCGGAAATAGAAAGCCTCATCACGATGGCATGGAGGCGTGAACAGTGAGCCGCAAAGATTCTAAGGGCATGTTTGCTGCTGTTTTGGGGCAACTTGGGGAGGAGAATTCGGAGGAAGCCCTCAGCCGTCGCACGTCATCCCCACACCTGATGAAGGTAGCGGCTGGTGTTCGCCAAATGCAAGAGCGTAGCGATATAGCCGACAAGTTATTGAAGTCAGGCGAACAGATCATTGAACTCGATCCCGACAAAATACGGCCGTCATCTATCACCGATCGATATGATGACGCCTATGAGATTTCCGCCATCGCTGAAATCACAGAATCCATGCGGGAGCGCGGTCAAATTGTGCCGGGATTGGTTCGACCAGTACAAGGCAAGGATGGCGAGTTTCAAATCGTCTATGGTCGCAGAAGACTAGCGGCAGCTAAGCAGCTTGGGATCGGCTTCAAAGCGGCCGTCCGCGAGCTAACCGATGAACAAGCTGTCATTTTCCAAGGGGAAGAAAACACAGCTCGAGAGGATCTTTCATACATCGAAAAATGCGCTTTTGCGCTTGCGCAACAGGAAGCAGGATACAAACGGGATACCATCTGCGCTTCGTTGTCGACCGGAAAATCGCACGTCTCCGAGATGATCAAAATCGCCTCCTCGGTCGACAAGGAGATACTGCAATCGATTGGTAAAGCCCCCGGGATTGGTCGAGGACGATGGCAGGAATTCTCAAACCGCTATTCCGTCGATGGCTCACTCGCGAAAGCCTTCGATCTTACTCACAAAAACAAATTCCGCGAGGCAACGTCCGATGACAGGTTCATCATGCTGCTTGAGACGCTCCCGTCGGATACCAATGCGATTAAAGGACCTGCGGCTCCGCCCAAGCCATCAAAGCCCATGATTGCTATGAAATCGTGGGCTGCTCCAGACAAAACGGTCAGCGTCAGCCTCAAAGACAACGGAAAAACTACCATGATTGCCGTGGGAGAGGCCGAAGGATCGCGTTTCGCAGCGTTTATCGCCGGACAACTGGACGACCTGTTTGAGGCCTTTCGGAAGTCCACCACGAAACAAGGAGTCTGAAGCCGCAAAAGAAAAAGGCCCCCGAACGGCAAGCCGTGGAAGCCTCTCTCTGAACTAAGCACTCCGAGAATCGCATCTCCACGAATCACTGTCAAGAGTCATTGGCGTCGTTTTGGCGAGCAGATTTCTTTTGCCTAATCGAGGGTGAAAGAAAATGGAGACGGGTATTGCAACGACGCCCTTTGGGCGGCGGCCGATGTCGCTTGCCATGTTGGCAGCGCAAAACGATTCACGTGAAATCCCCAAGGGCAGGGTCGTCGACAAGTGGCAGATCTACCGCAACCTCTGCGAAGGCAAGAGCATCGTCGGCATCGGCGATCGTGCTCTGGCCGTCCTGAATGCGTTGTTATCTTTCTATCCTGACAGTGAGTTGAGTGAGGAGAACGATCTCATCGTCTTTCCCTCAAACGCTCAGCTGTCGCTCAGGGCGCACGGGATGCCTGATGCCACGCTCCGGCGGCACCTGGCGGCTCTTGTTGACTGCGGGCTGATCACCCGTCGGGATAGCCCGAACGGCAAGCGTTACGCCCGCAAGGGCAGGGGAGGGGAGATCGAGGAAGCATTTGGCTTCTCCCTGGCGCCGCTGCTGGCCCGTGCTTACGAATTCCAGGCGGCGGCCGAGCGTGTTCGCGCCGACAACAGGGCGCTCAGGCTTATGCGCGAGCGGATCACCTTGCACCGCCGTGACATCCATAAGCTGATAGAGGCGGCCCTTGATGAAGACGTCCCTGGCGACTGGGGAGGCCTGTGGAAGCGCTTCCGCGGCGTTGTGGAGGCAATTCCTCGCCGAGCTTGCATTGCCGAGCTCGGGCCCATCGTCGCCGATCTGGCCGCCTTGCGTGAGGATGTGGATAAGCTGCTGGAAATTCATATGAAATCTACGAATCCGAGCGGCAATGACTCTCAAAACGAGCGGCAGCAATCTGATTCAAATACCGACTCTATTTTTGAATTTGAACCTGCTTTAGAGAAAAGCGGGGCGACGGCCGAGCCCAGGACGAGGACCGCAGAGGCGCCGAAAACATACCCGCTGGGGATGGTGCTAAAGGCCTGCCCCGAAATTGCGGATTATGCCGTCGACGGGATCGGCAATTGGCGCGATCTCATGATAACCGCCGCCCAGGTGAGGGGATATCTGGGCGTTTCGCCGTCAGCGTATGAGGAGGCTTGCCATGTGATGGGCCAGGAGATCGCGGCGATCGTGATTGCCTGCATTCTGCAAAGGGCGCAGCACATCAACTCGGCCGGCGGCTATTTGCGGGTATTGACCGAAAAGGCAACGGCAGGGCAGTTCTCAGTCGGGCCGATGCTGATGGCGGCGCTCAAGGCGAACGGGAGGACGGCGAGGATGACGGGATGACGAGCGCCAATCCCGCAGCTTGTCCCTTTGCGAAATCGCATCAGGCATGCAAGCTTCAGTGCACCAAGAGAACAAGTCTGGTGGCCTACGGCATGTCGTTGAAGTGTCACCCTTGCTGACCCATATGCGCGGTGCGTCGGATGTTTCCTCCCATTCGTCTGGCGCGTTCCCCTCTGGAGGTTTTGACCTTCATACCTGGCCGGGCCTTTGGTCCGGCCTTTTTCATGCGTGCGAGAAACTGGCAAACGGGGCGACGACGTCCGGCCACTGATTGGGCATCTCGCTACCAAGATCGTCCAATATCGCCTTGCCCCTCCCGGCGAACTGAGAACCATTATCAGAGCTGTCAAGCCGACGGCTTATGTTCGCCAGTCCGGCAGGTGAAGACTCGCACATGGCCGTTTTCTCGGCCTGCCATTCTCTCCAGTCATGCAGGCTTGTCGAAGACCATGGGCAATCCACGTTTAGACGCCATCTCGACGACCAGTTTTTCGATTGCTTGATCGGAAAGGCGGGTCTGCAGTGTCGTACGAATCCGCTTAACCAGTTCGTGCACCGGCAACGGGGCGAGATCCTCGGCATCATCGAGAAACCGACTGACTTCGATCACAACGTCAGCATCGAAGTCGCTCGGCAAATCTCTCATATCCCATCTCCGATCGAGGTAAATTGCGGTCTTGCTGACCGATGTCGCTTTAAGCAGATGAACGTCGGTTGTTTCCCGCGATGGCAGAACTCGATGCTCTGCTGACGGCTGAACAAATCCCCTTCATCGCTGTGTTGCTTTGAAGCTCTACTTTTCAAAGTCACTTTCGAAGCCATCGAGGCTACTATCAACTTGGACCTCAGTCGCTGCGTAAGATGTTCGCTTCCAACGCCGCTGCAACGAAAGCCCGTCTCGCAACCGGCGTCTGAGCTTCGCCGCGCAGAACCTGAAGACATGCATCCATAGCCAGTTTTCGCTTCGTCGTCTGATGAGGGAAACTCCGCAGCAGGATCGCGGCTGCGTCGTTCACATCGAATATGACGCGCTCACGCTCCTGCCGGCCAACTTGCACCACCACGGGCCGGACGAACCTGCTCGACATGCAATTACACTTTCAATTCAGACCATGACACGGACTTCGCGTATCATAACGTTGGGTCAGTTTATACAGTCATTGACTATGCACCGAAGAGAAACAGCAGTGCTCAATCTCGAGCCTGACCAGTTTCAGAAGGCCGCTACCTCAATCCGGAGGGGCCTCGGTCTTGGTGCGCAATCAAGCACACGGGAATTCTGTCGCGTCCGGAACGTGAATGGGTGCTTCGCCCAGTCTCGGGCTTTGCTGAAACCAAGCCTTCCTTCCTGGTTGCAAGCTTTGAAGCGGCCCTGCCGCATGGGCGACGCTTCTAGGGGCGCGCGGGTGCCGGGAGAGGAAGAGGGCGGGCGGGTTGCGATGGCGGGTAAAGGTCCGGGAGAGAGTCTTCCGGCGCCCGCCTAGGAGCGACACTCATGACCCAGATGGAAATTCACGCGCCCAAGCGCAACGAGCGTGCCGGTTACAAGGTCGACGTCAGCCGCGGCCAGCGCATCGGCCGCGTGTCGTCAGAATGGTTCAACCGGCCGGCGGACGAGCGATACCTGTCGCTCACCGACCTCCGGCATTCGGTGAAGAGCCGGTCGGAGCGTAGCAAGACCCGCATCGTCGAAAGCGAGCTGATCCGCGTCGAGGCCAGCCGCGACGATCCGGAGCGCCTGAGGCTAATGCTGCCCGATACGCGTGCGCCTGTTGCCCCAACGCATTGGAGTTTTGGCCAACTCGCCAGCCTGGTCGGCGCGCCTGCCACCTATCTGCGTCAGCTTCCAGCTCCGCTCGCGGCCATCAACCTTCAGCACGGTCTCCTCAACCACCGCGCCGAGCAGGTGAAGACGCTGGAAATCGAGAACGGACGCCTCGAGTTGCGGGCGGTAACAGGCCCTGACTATGGCAGAATATTTGACTCAGAGCTGGTGGACGCCGTGCAAAAGATCGCCGGCAACGGTACCGGTGACACGCGCTGGAAAGTGCCCGGCGTGCTCGACTGGTCAACGGGAATCTACAATCCGCACGTCGACATCTCCAGCGACACCACCACGCTCTACGCGTCTGATCGCGATATCTTTGTCTTCCTCGTCGACGATCTGAACCCGATCGAGGCCGGGCGGCTGCCTAATGGGGAACCGGATCTCTATTTCCGCGGCTTCTACTGCTGGAATTCCGAAGTCGGAGCCCGCACCCTCGGCATCGCCAGCTTCTATCTGCGCGCAGTTTGTCAGAATCGCAATTTGTGGGGCGTGGAAGATTTCGAGGAAATCACCATCCGCCATTCAAAATACGCGGCCTCCCGTTTCGCACTGGAAGCCGAGCCGGCCCTGATCCAGTTTGCCGATTCCTCCCCCATGCCGTTCGTCAACGGCATCAAGACGGCGCGGCAAAGGATCGTGGCCCGAGATGACGAAGACCGCCAAAACTTCCTGCGCAAGCGCGGCTTCTCCAAGTCCGAGACCACGAAGATCATCGATACAGTTCTCCTGGAGGAAGGCCGACCACCGGAATCGATCTTTGATTTCGTGCAGGGCATCACGCGGATCGCGCGTGACAAGCCGCATCAGGATGTCCGCTTGGACATGGAGGGCAAAGCCAAGAAACTTCTCGATTTCGCGGCCTGATCCTCCGCAGGCCGGCTACGAAAACTCTCGCCGCCGGCCTCGCCTCCGGGCCGTCTCCATCAATTCCAGCGCGGTCCTCCTAAGCAGGGGTACGGCGCTTTTTTCGTGGATAGAACCCGGTGCCCAACATGCTGGAGGCCCCTCGGGCGGCTCGGTCGCGTCCAGATCCGCGAGCCGGGGCCAGGTCGGCGTGAGGCCGGGAGGCAGAGGGGGGAGGGGAGGGTTTTTGACGGGCTTGGAGGTTCGGGGAGAGGCCCCGGGCCGCCCGTCACGGAGAACCTGACCATGGCAAAGAACGCCATTCAGAAGATCGCGATGAACGCCGCGGAGAACATTCCCTATGACAAGCTGATGCTCTCGCAGAAAAATGTCCGGCGCATCAAGGACGGCGTGTCGACTGAGCAGCTGGCCGAAGACATCGGACGGCGAAAGCTGATCCAGAGCCTGAACGTCCGTCCCGTGCTCGACGGCGAGGGCGAGGAGACCGGCACGTACGAGGTGCCCGCCGGCGGCCGGCGTTATCTCGCGCTCGGTATCCTCATCAAGCAAAAGCGCCTGGCCAAGAATGAGCCAATCCCCTGCATCGTCAATCGCGGGCAGGAGACCTCGGCCGAGGAGGATTCGCTTGCCGAAAACCTGCGGCGCGCCGACCTGCACCCGCTCGATCAGTTTCGGGCCTTCAAGACACTCAGCGATCAGGACCTCGATCCGGAGGAGATTGGCGCCCGCTTCTTCGTGTCGCCGGCGACGGTCAGGCAGCGCCTCCGGCTGGCCTCGGTGTCGCCGAAATTGCTCGAGCTCTATGAGAAGGACGAAATCCGGCTCGAGCAGATCATGGCGTTTTCGATCTCGGACGATCACGCGCGCCAGGAACAGGTCTGGGAGCGGATTGCCAGCTCGCACACGCAGGAACCCTATTACATCAGGCGCCTGCTGACCGAGACGACGGTCCGAGCTGATGATCGCCGGGCCGTCTATGTCGGTGCCGAAGCCTATGAAGTGGCTGGAGGCGTCATCCTTCGCGATCTGTTCGAGCAGGATTCCGGCGGCTGGTTCCAGGATGCCGCACTGCTAGAGCAGCTTGTCTTCGACAGGCTGAAGGGGGATGCCGAGGCGATCCGCGCCGAAGGCTGGAAATGGGTCGAGGCGGCGATCAGCTTTCCCTATGGCCACACCTCCGGCATGCGGCGCATCTACGCCGAGGCGCAGGAGCTCAGCGCCGAGGAGATCGAACGGTACGACGCGCTGAAGGCCGAATACGACAAGCTGGATGCGGACTATGCCAAGGCCGAGGATGCCGACGAAGCAATCGAGGCGAAGCTCGACCAGCTGGGTGCCGAGCTCGATGCGATCGATGATCGTCCTCAAAGCTACGATCCCGCCCAGAAGGTGATTGCCGGTGCGTTCGTTACGCTTGCCGCGAACGGCAAGCTCCAGGTCGACGCCGGTTTCGTTCGGTCCGAGGACGAGCCGCGGCCCGAAACCAGCGACGTCGATGAGGGCGAGGAAGGGGGCACCGACGGCGGAACCCGATCCAATGGCGACGATGACGGCGGTGGTGTTGGCGTCAACGGCCAGCCGGTGAACGACGCCTCTATCGACGACGGCGAGGACGACGGCATCAAGCCACTGCCTGATCGGCTCGTCTTCGACCTGACCGCGCAGCGCACGCTGGCGCTACGCAACGCGCTCGCCGGCGACGTCGATATCGCCATCATCGCCGCACTCCATGCCTTCGTCCTGCAGGTCTTCTATCGTTTCGCGCCGAACACGTGCCTGGAGATCAGCATGAAGAGCGGCAGCTTCAGCCAGGTTGACGGTCTTGCCGAGACCTCCTGGGCCAAGGAGATCGCCGAGCGGCACGAAGCCTGGGACCGCGATTTGCCCGATGAGGCGGAAGGCCTGTGGGACTTCCTTCTCGGCCTCGATGAAGCAAGCCGCAAGGCGCTTTTCGCTCACTGCGTCTCGCTGACCCTCAATGCGGTGGTCGAACCCTGGAACAGGCGAGCGAAGGCGCTCGAGCATGTAGACGTGCTTGGCCGCTCGCTCCAGTTCGACATGGTCGACGCGGGCTGGACGCCCACGGTCGAGTTCCTCGGGAGGCTCACCAAGGCGCGGATTCTACAGGCTGTCCGGGAAGCGCGTGGCGCGGACTCCGCGCAGCTGATCGACCACATGAAGAAGGACATCATGGCCCGTGAAGCTGCCCGTCTTCTCGAAGGATCGAACTGGCTGCCAGAGCCGCTGCGCGTTGAGGTCGATGAAGTGTCTGCCGATGCTGGCGACGCGGCCGCCAGCGAGATGTCGGAGGAAGCGGCTCTCGACGGCGATGCCGCCGAGCTGCCGGCCTTCCTCGCCGACGATGCGGATCCGTCCTCCGATGAGCCGGTGACCATCGACGGCGACGCAACGGACCACCTCCAGGCCGCCGAATAGTCGGCCTCCCGCTCCCACCGGCCCGGCAGCTCCGCCGGACCCATTTCAGTTCCAACTCACTCTCGAGCCCGGGGTCGCCATCGCGACCCCGGGCGCTTGCGTTTCATGGAGATCGACATGTTCGACTGGAACAGAAGCTGCTCCTACGACGAGCAGCAGAAGAAACGTTTCCACACCACGGCCCGTTCACGACTGAAGAAACTTGCCGCTGAATTAAACCTGTCATCGGACAGCTATGACCTGCGCTCAAACAAAGCGGGTATCGCCGTTTGCGGTGAAATTACCCTGCACCACGACGACGCCTACATCCAGGTCAGCCAGTTCGGTTTGTCCTCAGGTCACGGTATCCTGATCCGCACCTGCAAGGGCCGTAAAGACTACATCGGCGGGGCCAACCACTTCGTCGCACTCGGCATGCTCGACGATATCCCGGCGCTCGCCGCCGCCGTCCGTGCCATCACCGGGGTTGGTCGAGACGCTGTTCCTCCGAGCGACGCGCCGCCTAAACTCCTGCAAACCCCATCATCGCCAGTGCACGTGCCGGCCGCAGGCTCGGCCCGTCGCCAGCCACAACACAGCAAGCAGTTGCCATGGCGCGGCGATGCCGCGCGTGGCCGACTTGCCTTCATGAGAACCTTATGACCGCACATCCACCCTTCAGGAAGGTGCTCGACGGCGTCGCCACCCGAGAGCAGATGTTCCAACTGTTCAGCCGTCACAAAGACACTCCTGGCATCGATCCCAATTCCGGCACTCCCTATTCAGGCGAGTGGTTTGAGATCACCGCGTCCGAATACCACTTCATGCTAGATTTGTTGCCGCCGCTCTTCATGCGCACCGGCATGCTCGGAATGTCGGAGTATAAGGCGGGCAACGTGACCAGCGTATTCTTCGCGATCCGGATCCGGGGCCGCGAGCGCTGGTTTCATGGCTTCTGCGATCTCACGGATCGGCAGTCGCCAGACAAGATGCGCGCCGCCATCATCGCCGACGAGACCGGCGCGAGCGACAGCATGACCCGCGCGGAAAAGCTCGAGGCGATCTGGAACATAACCCCTGTCGAGCTCAGGGGGACCGCCCGCAATGCAGACCCCGAGACCGGGTGGGCCGAACATCGCGGCAAACGCACGATTCTCGTTAACGCCGGAAGGCATGATGCTACCTTCAGGCTGCTCGATGATCTGTCGGATCTCGAGATCGCCGAGTACCTGTCCAAAGTGCGATTGCGTCGGAGCTGACGAAGGAAGACGACGATGGGCATCTATAAGAACCGCGCTTCGGCGGCAAAGTGTCTCCATCAACGTGACCGACTTTCGCTCAATGTATGCACCCGCGTACGGCCCATCCTCAGCTGTTGAGACCTGGCCAACTGCCGGGATACAAGCATCCGGTCCTCAGCAAAACTTGGGGTCAGTGCCTGCCGCGCGGGAGGTATCCGGCATTGCGTAAAGCGCCGATGAACAGGCTGGCCGGGCCGGCGATACTCGTCCTGGCCTGCGTTGCGAGCGGCAGCGTGTTCCAGTCCTCCAAAGGAGCGATAAAGCTGGAGAAAGCGCCATTGACCATGCAATGGCTGGTCAAATGGCCTTGCTTATCCAGCACCAGAACGCCTGTCTGATTGCTGGGATACCGGATGGCGGCGACGCGCTGAAGTTCCATGTCGCCATCGATGCGCAAATTGAAAAGCAGGACGCCCTGGCTTCTGTTGGCGACTTCCGCGACTTTTTCCGTGAAAGGAACAGGAAGCGCCCGAACGCTGTCGACCGCCATCCCGAAAACAAGCGCGTCCAGCTCATCCGCCGCCATGAGAAGATTAGTTCCCAAGAATATAAGGATTGCAACCGCTCCAGCCGGATTGTGCACAGTCATCGCACTCCGCCAGCTAGACGCCTGAGCATCGCGTGTATGAGGCAGCGCTCTCTCGGTAGGCGTGTTTGCCCCCGTTCATTGAGCCGATTGCCCTAGGCCCATGACACACCGCTTGCTCGTTGCGGGGCTTCTCCGATAAAGCACGGCGAAAGCGATATGATACGTCGGGTACTCGCTAACCCAAACTGCGACTTGGCTAGCAAGTCATGCTCACATCAAGGAACAGACTATGGAGCGCCAGATCCGGCCATTCATCGTGGAAATGAAACAGAGGCGCGGTAAGGAGAAGCCAAGCCATTCGATCTGGGGGGATCTCGACCTGTCCAAGATTGCCACGGAGATGACGCAGCCTGGCTATGCTTCTCCGCTCCCAAATTCCCAGGTCATTGACTTCAATATAAGACCCCTTGATGCTGAAGAAGGGGATAACCACAAGCGGAGTATATGATGGCCGATTTTCAGGACGCTCAGACTGTTCAGACGACAGTAGCGCCAGCTAAAGTGGAAGGGCCTGAATCGAAGAAGAAAGTTCCGCGAGCAAAGAAAGTGAAGGCAGAGCTCTTAAAGCCGGTCCGCAAGAACGGAGCGAAACCTGCGCCCCAGGCGGCGGAAGCTCCAGTGGCAGCGAAGACCGCCCGCAAGACATATTCCGAGAAGGAACGCTCGCAGAAGCTTGCCCAGATCGAGAAATCGATCGCTGCCGGCGCGACCAGCAAGATTGCGATCGGCCAGGCCGGCATATCTGAGCAGACCTACTATTATTGGAAGAGGGCTGTCGCACCTTCTCTAGACAGCGGCGATCTCCGCGATCTTGTGGCGCTCGAAGAAGAAAACAAGCGCCTCAAGAACCTGCTTGCCGAGCGTCTGCGCAAGGAAAATGCCGAGCTCAAGAAGAAGTTGGGCCTTGCGTAAGACATACTGAGCCAATTGGAAATTCCGCCGACGCTCAGAGCGGCAGCGGCGGCATGTCGCCTTCGCCGACCCGCCACACCCAGGAGCCGATCTCCGGTCGCGCGGCGATCATTTCGTCGAGCGACGCTTCGTAGTTCTCGCCCGCTCCGGCCGGAACGACAAAGAGCGCTATCGGCTCGTCCCTGTCGTGAAGCAAAGCATTGGCGATCGGCTGGTCGGGTTGCAGGTCAAAGCGCAATCCCTTCACGCTCTTTTCGCGAAGGCGGGCGAGCCCATCGACGAGCCTTTTCTCCGGGACCGTCTCGTAAGGAATCCAGTTTTCGGAGACCACCATCAAGGCAATCTCCTCGACAATGGCCAGGCCGGCCAGGTTCAGTCCGAAGGTCGCGATCACCATCAGATGTGAGTTCGAATCCGCTGCCCACAGCGACAACTCTCTGTCGAAACGTGCCTGCAAACGGCGGTGCAATGCATCGTCGATAATGAAGGGAAAGCCGGGCAGGTGCCTGATGACAAGTTTCTGACCGGAACGAGCAGGAACAATCTCTTTCACCTCGCCGACCAGGACGAGCAATTTTCGGGGGCCGGATTTCGGCGGGAGCGCCGTGCCGAGAACCGCGTTGCGACGCTGCCCGATCGATTGCTTGTTCTCGGCGCGAAATGGCTCGGGCACGAACAGGATATCCGCGAGCGGTCCGCCCCTCACTGTCATTTGCCCGGCAGCCTCGAGCAGATGCCAGCGGACATTCCACCAATGTCGCTTGCCAGCCCACCTCGATGTCCAGACGGTCAATTCGGCCTCGTGCCAGAGATAATGAAGCAGGCCACGCAGCGACATCCGCCTGGGATCGGCCGTCACGCTGGCGGAACTTTGCCCCGAAAGCACCGATGCCGCGCGGCTCCCCGTCTTCGACAGGCTGAAGTCCAACTTGAGGGCCGCCATGCCGCTTTGCGGATCGAGTTGTACCGCGCTGCCCATCAAGGCGCCCAGGCCGGACAGTTCGTAAGGCGATTGGTAGGAATCGCAGGACGGATCATGCCCGCCGCCGCTGAGCGGCATGCGCTTGATCAGATGAAGGTCACCGATGCGGGCGATGTACATCGGGCAGCCCGGCTCGCTGCACAGGCATAGCGGGCGCTCGCTGCGGGCATAGGCGTTCGCCAGCGCCGACTGCAGGTCGGGCGCTCCCTCCTCATAGACCGCACTGCCAATTTTGAACCGTCGCATCCCCTCCACAGCTCCAGGTCGCCGCCGCATCCCTGTCCGGGCATTCAAGTCTGGCTTTGCGCGGAGCGCAACCCCTTTGGTGCATCGGCGCCAGAGGGAGAGGGGAGCCGTGAAGATTGGAGCCCGGCTGGCGCGCAGAGAGTGCCCGGCGCGGGCGCCACTCCCCTCTCGCGAAGGACATTTCCATGAACATTGTTTCGACCACACCGGCCGTTGCCCGGACTGCTGCTCCCCTCGACGTGCCGGCACAAGACGGCATCGACACCGCCCAGGCGATCTATCAGGCGGGAATGCAGCTTCTGCCGTTTCTCGAACAGGGCGAGCCTGTCATCACCGCCGCAATGCGCACCGCCATGACGACCAGTTTTGGCGGCAGCGATGCGCAAGGGTTCTGGGTCTGGAAGGACGCTTATGAGGCGCTCGAAGTCGCCCAGGTGCTGTTTTTGCGCCGGTTCGGCCCTGCGATCCTGTCGCGGTCGACCACGCCGCAGGCAACGCTGGCGATGATCAAGCGCATCGCGAACCTTCTTCCTACCCATACGCGACGGTCCGACGAGAGCCAGGCGATGCAGCAGCTGTCGACGCCCTTGCCGCTCGCCTTCGTCACGGCGCACGCCGCGGCGATCGCATCTTGCGACCTGGTTCTCGAACCTTCGGCCGGCACCGGTTTGCTCGCCGTCCATGCCGAGATGGCGCGCGCTTCGATCGCCCTCAATGAGTTTGCCGCGACGCGGGCCGATCTCCTCGGCCTGCTGTTTCCAAGGGTCCCCGTCTCGCGGCACGACGCGGCCCATATCGACGATCATCTCGACTTGGCCATCGAGCCGTCCGTCGTGCTGATGAATCCACCGTTCAGCGTCGGCGCCTATGTCGACGGCCACGTCACTGACGCGGCATGGCGGCATCTCTTTTCCGCATTCGCCCGCCTGCGCGCCGGCGGGCGCCTGGTCGCCATCACCGGCACCGGGCTGTCTCCCGAAAACCCCAAATGGCGGCCGGCCTTCGAACGCCTGCAGCAGCAGGGCATCGTCATCTTCACAGCAGGGATCGACGGCCGTGTCTACGCCCGCCATGGCACCACCACTGATACGCGCCTGACAATTATCGACAAGGTACCGGCCGCCGACCCGAAAAGCTTCGTCCGGTCACCCGGCAAGGCCAAGGATGTCGAAACGTTGCTCTCCTGGATCACAGATCTCCCGCCCCGGACACTGGGCGGCTTTCCGGATACAATCGGCGCGTTGTCCCGCGGCATCCCGTGCAATGCCGCCATGCACATGGGCGCCCGATCGGGGACAAGAGCCGCACCCCTAACAGTCGCAACTTCTGCTCCGAAGGCCATCCAATCGGTCCGTACGAATGCGCGGGCGAACCCCGCCCGCCAGGTCAAGGCAAACAGCACGCCGGCGGTCCCCCTCGCATATGAGATACGCGACTGGATACCGGAAGAGGGCGGCCGGCTCACCGACACGATCTACGAACCCTACGCGCTACAGTCGATCGACATTCCCCGCGCAAAGCCGCATCCGACGCCGCTCGTGCAGTCGGCAGCAATGGCCGCCGTCGCGCCACCAAAACCTTCCTATCGGCCGCTTCTTCCTGATGCGGTGATCGACGAAGGCCTGCTGTCGGACGCCCAGCTCGAGAGCGTGGTCTATGCCGGCGAAGCCCATTGCGGCCATCTCGCCGGCACCTGGACGGTTGACGAGACCTGCGATGTCGTCTCGGCCGCACCAGAAGGGGCTGCGAACGCTGTCCGCTTCCGCCGTGGATGGTTTTTGGGTGACGGAACCGGCTGCGGCAAGGGACGGCAGGTCGCCGGCATCATCCTCGACAACTGGCTACAGGGGCGACGCCGTGCGATCTGGATATCCAAGTCGGACAAATTGCTTGAAGACGCCCAGCGCGATTGGGCTGCACTTGGCCAGGAAAAACTTCTCGTCCAGCCGCTCTCACGTTATCGGCAGGGCACACCGATCCGCCTTGCCGAGGGCATCCTGTTCACGACCTACGCAACCCTGCGCTCGCAGGAGCGCGAGGGCAAGAAGTCCCGCATCGCGCAGATCATCGACTGGGTCGGCCAAGAGGCAGGGAGGGCCGAAGGCCCGCCCGGGATCAAAAGCTCTTTCGACGGCGTCATCGTCTTCGACGAAGCCCATGCCATGGCAAACGCGGCGGGCGGCAAAGGCGAGCGCGGTGACGTCGCACCCTCGCAGCAGGGTAGGGCAGGCTTGCGGCTGCAGCACGCGCTTCCCGACGCGCGCGTCATCTATGTCTCGGCGACGGGCGCGACCGCCGTCGAGAACCTGGCCTACGCGCAACGCCTCGGGATCTGGGGCAGCGAGGATTTCCCGTTCGCCAACCGCTCTGAATTCGTCGCGGCGATCCAGGATGGCGGCGTCGCCGCGATGGAAGTGCTCGCCCGTGACCTTAAGTCGCTCGGCCTCTACACGTCGCGCTCGCTCTCCTATGACGGTGTCGAATACGACCTGCTCGAGCACGCGCTGACCGAGGAGCAGATCCGCAGCTACAATGCCTATGCCGACGCGTTCCAGGTGATCCACAACAACCTGACCGCCGCACTCGAGGCGACCAACATCACCCGTGAGTCCGGCACGCTGAACCGCATCGCAAAATCGGCGGCGCGTTCAGCCTTCGAGAGCACCAAGCAACGCTTCTTCAGCCATCTCATCACCTCGATGATGACGCCGACCCTGATCGGCGCGATCCAGCAGGACCTCGCCGACGGTCATTCGGCGGTTGTGCAGATCGTTTCGACCGGCGAGGCGCTGATGGAACGACGCCTTGCCGAAATCCCGACCGAGGAATGGTCGGATCTGCATGTCGACGTCACGCCGCGCGAGTACGTCGGCGGGTACTTGATGCACTCCTTCCCAACCCAATTGTTCGAGGAATATTCGGACGCGGAAGGGGACGTCTATTCTCGGCCTGTCCATGACGACGATGGCAATCCCGTCCAGTGCCGGGAGGCCATTCGCCGGCGCGACGAATTGATCGAAAAACTCGCATCGCTGCCGCCGGTCGGTAGCGCGCTCGACCAGATCATCCACCACTTTGGCACCGACACCGTCGCCGAGGTGACCGGCCGGTCGCGCCGCATCGTGAAGAAGACCGGCCGAGACGGCATCGACCGGCTGGCCGTGGAAAACCGCCCTGGATCGGCCAATCTCGCCGAGACCCAGAGTTTCATGGATGACGACAAGCGCGTCCTGATCTTTTCGGACGCCGGCGGCACCGGCCGCTCCTATCACGCCGATCTCGGGGTCAGGAACCAGAGGCTGCGCAAGCACTATCTGCTCGAAGCCGGCTGGCGCGCCGACAACGCCATCCAGGGTCTCGGGCGGACCCACCGCACAAATCAGAAGCAACCGCCCTTGTTCCGGCCGATGGCCGCCAATGTGAAGGCGGGCAAGCGCTTCCTGTCAACCATAGCTCGACGTCTCGACACGCTGGGCGCGATCACACGCGGCCAGCGCCAGACTGGCGGGGCAGGGCTGTTCCGTGCCGAGGACAATCTCGAAAGCCGGTACGCGCGGGCTGCACTTCGCCAATTCTATATGCTGCTGCATCAGGGCAAGATCGAAGGTTGTTCGCTCACGACCTTCGAGACCGTGACCGGGCTGTCTTTAACGACCGACGAGGGCGGGTTGCGCGACGAGCTCCCGCCGATCACGACCTGGCTCAACCGCCTGCTAGCGTTGCGCATAGAGACCCAGAACCTGCTGTTCGAAGTGTTCGAGCAACTGATGACCGCGAAGGTTGAGGGCGCGATCGCTGCCGGCTCCTATGACAAAGGTCTGGAGACCATCACGGCGGAGAGCATCGTCGTCACCGATCGTCGCACCATCTACGCGCACCCGGTCGCCGGCGCGCAGTCGCATGTGCTGACCGTCGCGCGCAAGGACCGAATTCGGCCGCTCAGCCTCGTCGACGCGCTGGCCATCGTCCGGGCCGAGCCGCAAGCTGTTCTGCTGGTGAACGCCCGTTCCAACCGTGCGGCGATCCGGCTGCCCACGGCGAGCCTGATGCTCGACGACGGAACCATCGAACACCGAGTGCGCCTGCTGCGGCCGACGGACGAACTGCGCTTCGGTCTCGATGCCCTTGCCGAGACCCACTGGCAGCCCGCCGACCGAAAACTGTTCTGCGACCTGTGGCAGGCTGAAGTCGCCGCCGTCCCTGAGTTCACCACCAGCACCTTCCACATCGTGACGGGTCTGCTGCTGCCGATCTGGCGTCGGCTGCCGGATCATGATTGCCAGGTCTATCGGATCCAGACCGATGCCGGCGAGCGCATCATCGGCCGTCACATCGCGCCGACCCTTGTGGCGACCATGTTGCGCAATCTGGGGCTCGACGATGTGCCGGTGCTCGCGCCGGAAGATGCATGGACGGGGCTTGTGGAAGGCAGGATCGGACTGCAACTCGCCGATGGGCTGATCCTGCGCCGCAGCCGCGTCATGAACGATTACCGTATCGAGCTGATCGGCTTCACCGAGACGACGATCCCCCGGCTGAAGGCGCTGGGGCTGATCTCCGAGATTATCTCCTGGAAGCTCCGGCTGTTCATCCCGACGTCCGCGCTGGGGTGCGCCATCCTCGCCTCCCTTCTCGAGCGTCATACGCTGGTCGGGGTCGCCGACCCTACGGCAGCGGCGTGAGGGGAGACGATCATGACCGTCTCGGCCTCCGAGCTGGCGCGCCGCCTTGGCGAACATGCCGAGGCGGTGTGCCGCGAATATCTCTCCAACGGCCATCGCTCCGGCAATTACTGGATGGTCGGCGATGTCCGCAATACGCGCGGCCGTTCCATGCATGTGCGGCTCAAGGCGGTTGGCGGCAAGGCAGCCGGGAAATGGGTGGACGAATCGTCGGGGGAATATGGCGACCTGCTTGACGTCATCGAGCAGAGTTGTGGTCTGGTCGACTTCCGCGAGGTCGCGGATGAAGCACGTCGCTTCCTCTCCATGCCGCTCCCACCGCCCCAAGCTCCTGGCGCGCAGCGCCAACCTGTCGCGGCACGCGGCTCGCCTGACGCCGCGCGGCGCCTGTTCGGCATGTCCCAGCCGATCGCCGGCACGTTGGCCGAACGCTATCTTGCCGGCCGCGGCATTCTGCTCTCCACGCGTGAGCGTGCCCTGCGTTTCCATCCCGGCTGCTACTACAGGGAGCTCGTTACGGGCGAGACGCGGACGCTTCCTGCCCTGATTGCTGCTGTCACCAACCTCGACGGGCAGATCACAGGCCTACAGCGCACTTGGCTTGATCTCTCGGGTCAAGGCAAGGCGCAACTCGCCGATCCACGCCGCTCGCTGGGTCACCTGTTTGGCAATGGTATCTGGCTAGGCCACGAGCCCGGTGCACCAGTCCCGGTTGTGGCCGCCGGCGAGGGCCTTGAGACGATGGCGTCGCTCCGGACGGTTATGCCGGCGGTTCCGGTGGCAGCCGCCACCTCGGCCAATCACCTCGCCGGCCTGATCTTCCCGCCTGGCTGCCGTCGCCTCTACATCGCAGCCGATGCCGACGCCGCCGGCCGGCACGGCATCGAGCGTCTCAGCCAGCGCGCAGCCGAGGCCGGGATTCTCGCCTTGGTGTTGAGGCCGCAGCTCGGCGACTTCAACGACGATCTGCGTCATCTCGGCCCGGCCCATCTCGCGGCATGGCTCAGCGACCAGCTTGTCCCGGAGGATGCCCGTCGCTTCCTGCCGCCCGGATGAATGGGTCGGGCCGGCACGCGGGCCGGCGCGACGCCGCCGGATAGCCTGCAGGCATGGCGGCGGTCCACCGGAGAGGCCGCGCCAGCGGCCTGCCTAAGAGGCGACCCGCCACCCCCCGGTCACGGCCGCAACGGCTTCGCCGTCCTTCGCTCGCGCTCCGGCCTTCGGTGCGGCCGCGCCCGGCGCGCGGCCGGGATGCGCTGTCAGGCCGCGATAGGCGCGGCCACACCCGACGGAGACACCGCCATGACCTACGACCTTCCTCTCGACGACGCCTACGAGCCCTACCACGCCTCCTCGCCRACCGACCGCGTCATCCTCGAACTGCAGATGTACGGCCATCGCCCGCATCAGGACGAACCTGATCCTCGGCCACTTCCCGACGACGAGGTGATCCGGGCCGGCCTCGCCGGGATCGTGGAAACCTTCGCCGGCATGCTTGGCGACACCAGGCTCGAACCCGATCTCGACGATCTGCTTTGGTCCTTCGCGAACGTCTTCCACCGTGCTGCCGAGCGCGTCGCCCGCAGCCTGGACCGCAACGAGGAGGCGCAGCGCTCGAGTCAGCAGGAGCAGGACGGCTCGGAGGTGAAGTCCGTCGAGCTCGAACGGCTCACCGCCGAGGGCATCACCTATATCGAGCGCCGCAACGTGCTCGAAATCATGCGCGATGAGGCTGCCGACCTCTACGAGGCACAAGCCGGATCGGCATGGCGGCCGCGCACCGGCTCCAAGGTCAGCCACCAGGCGATGACCGCTTCGGTGATCGACAGCCGCGACTTCCTCGCCGCCCGCCGACACGCCGAAACAGAGGTGCTCGTTCCAGCCGGGACAAAGATCGCCTTCGCCGGCGGCCTCGACTGCAACGATCACGATCGGATCTGGGACGCGCTCGACAAGGCCCGCGACAAGCATCCCGACATGGTTCTGCTCCACGGCGGCAGCCCACGCGGCGCCGAGCGCATCGCCGCTTGCTGGGCCGAGAACCGCAAGGTCACTCAAATCGCCTTCAAGCCGGACTGGACCCGACACGCCAAGGCAGCCCCGTTCCGCCGCAACGACCAGCTTCTCTCGGTGGTGCCCTACGGCCTGATCGTCTTTCCCGGCTCCGGCATCACCGGCAACCTTGCCGACAAGGCCCGTCAGCTGGGCATCCCCGTCTGGCGGTTCGCGGAGGGCGGCGCGTAAAGCGCCGCTTTCCTCGGATCCGCACTCGCGCGACGTGGAGCAAGCCGTCGCGGGACAACCCGTCTATCCTGATGCGCTCGATCCAGGACGTGAGCCTCTGGCTGGCCGAAGGCCGCTAGTCCACGCGCGTAGCACCTGCTGCGGCGGTGCAAGGCCTAGGCGCGCCGGCCTGCGTCCGACCGGGCTCTAGTCGCGGCGTCCCGCCGCTCCCCGCGCCGGCTTCGCAGTCACGGCCAGGTGATGGTCCCTCGCGCAGGGCCAGAGGGAGAGGGCGGCCGGCGCGGGGCGGGAGGCTGGAGAGAAGGAAAGTCACGATGTCGATGATATTCATAGGTGGATCAAGCGAGATATTCGAGCTGCCGGAGCCTGCCATTACTCGCATCGGCGCAATCGTTGCTGCCGAGCACGGCGTGCTGATTGGCGACGCTTCGGGAGCCGATGCCGAGGCGCAAGGCCTGCTCGCGGGCTACAGATATGAGCATGTCGGCGTCTTCCATGCCGGCAAGGAACCCCGCAATAATCTGGGCGACTGGGCCGCCTACCATGTTCCTTCTCCTGATGATGCCACAGGGGACTTTGTCCACGCCGCCAAAGGCCGGGAGATGGCGCGGCGCGCAGACTTCGGCATGATGGTCTGGGACGGCGCATCACCCGGCACGGCCGTCAACGTGCTTCGGCTCGCCATAGCGAACAAGCCGTGCGTCACTTATGATCTGGCCAGGGGCAGCATGGCGACCACGTACAATGTGGAAGACTGGTGTGCCATGCTCCGCCATGCCGGTCCCGACGTTCGCCGGCAGGCCGAAGCCCGCATGACGCCGGATGAGCGTTTGGCGCTGCCAGGATGATATGGCGCGGTCCGCCGACAGCCTGGCGGGTCCCATCCGATGTGTTGGTCCGGCTTCTCGTCGCCTAATCCACTTGTATGAGCGGACGGAGCTGGCCCCTTACGAAACCGGCCCACGCGCAGAGCTGCGGGGCGTTGTGCGGATGATCATCTTGACCCGCCTCGCCTCTGAAGCGGGTGCAAGCGTGCCGAACAACATGCTGGCTTGCCGGGTCATCCAACCTGACTGCTCGGTATCCCCGAGGGGGCGTGAAGGCCGCTGCCAGCCGGCCCCGATCTCGAAACCGCTATGCCGCCATACCGAACACGCAAGGCGGTCACGCGTCAGGCTGCGTTTCGATGTGTTGGCATGCCGACGACATGACCCGAGAGGCTGCAGCATGTTCCTGCGATCCGGCAGCGTTGCGTCGGCGGTCAAGCGATGGCGGCCTGGGTTCTTGTCCATCTGCCGCATCCGGGGCCATTCCCGTTCCATGTCGCCTTTGTAGACGACCGCCTGCTTTGTGCGGTCAACCCCCTTTGGGGGTACACTCAGCGAATATTCAGGGAAATTCGATTTCTGTTTTTGGTCTGCAGGCGAAGGGCCTGCCCGCAATTTTTCGGCAAATAGAATTTTCCAGAATTTTCGCCGAGATGACCGCAGCAGGACGGCCCTCTCCTTTGGCGCCATCGGGAATGGTCCCGATGCAACCGAAGGAGAACTACCATGGCCACCACGATCGCAAACCTCACCACCAAGACTGACGGCTCGATGGAAGGCGTCTTTGCCACGCTCCGGGTCAACGCCCCGATCACCCTTATCCCGAACACCAACAAGTCGCGCGAGGACGCCCCCGATTACCGGATCGTCAACAAGCGCACGGGCTTCGAGATCGGAGCCGGTTGGCACCGCATCTCCCAGCGTTCGGGCGAGGAATACCTCTCGGTCAAGCTGGAAGCCCCCGAGATCGGCGTGATCTTCGGCAACCTCGCTCCCGCCCCGGGTGGCGAGGAAAACAAGAAGGTCATCCTCTGGAACAACCCCCAGTGAGGCATCGGTGGCCGGCCCCGCAAGGGGCCGGCTCCCCACCGGCAAAAAGGAGGTTGCAATGAGCCGCTACACCATCACCGTCACTGGTACCACCGGAAAAGTCCGCTCGGATCCAGACGCTGTCATCGGTTACGATCCACCACTCCGGACCTACTTCCTGCAAGCTTTCCCGCACGAAGAAACCGACGAGCCCGGTCTCTGGCTCGGCACCCACGATCGCGCGTTCGAAACGCTTGAGGATCTTCGCCGCGCAGCCATCTCACACGGCTACGACTTCATCCCGCTGTCGCCCAAACTGGCCGCAAAGCTGGTSGACGACAAAGCGGCAGCCAGCGGGCGTCCGGTGCGAGACACAATCTTCGGCCAGGTGCTGAAACACCTCAACCAACCCAAGTAGGCAACACGTCCCAGGGCCGCGACGGAGTGTTCCGTCGCGGCCTTTTTTTGCACGTTGCAAACGAGCCACGAACATCACCCGCTACAGCAAGAGACAGCGACTCCAAACTGCCGATTATTCCTTCGGCAGTTTGTGCTTATGAATGCGGATATAGTCCTGGACAGCCTTTCGCAGCAGTTCGGTCATGCTGTGCCCGTTGCTGATCGCCAGCAACTTGAACTGGCGCTGCTCCGCAGCCGTCAAATAGTAGCCGCAGCGGATCATCTCCTCCTCGCGAATCTTCTTGCCGGCGATGGGATCCTTTTTCTGACCCTGCCGCAGTAGCT